>CBDICC010000001.1:0-49755 GCA_965277185.1 Cytophagales bacterium
CTTCACGTAGCCATAGTTCTTTTAACTGCGTTAAATCTTTAGGTAATTCATCCGGATGATCATTATATAATAAGTCACCTGAGTAGATAAAAATGTGGTCATCCCCTATTTTAAAGGATTCCATTAATTCAATATCGACCGGTATTTGGGTGTTCGTAGAAGCCTGTAGTTTCTTAACCGTTGAGTTCCACTTCTTTTTATCTACTTTGCCCGCTCCTGGATTTTTTTCCAATTCTGTTTTTGCCAGATGACAACCGTTGTAAAGGTTGATCAGTTTTTGCTTATGAAATTTCTTACCCATTTCATAAATTTCATCAATGGATATTCCGGGCAACAAATGCGTGTATTTCCCCGTGACACCAATGCTTTCTATTCCATCTTGCGTTTTATATTT
Source organism: Cytophagales bacterium (assembly GCA_965277185.1). Lineage (GTDB taxonomy): Bacteria > Bacteroidota > Bacteroidia > Cytophagales > JAHDFW01 > JAHDFW01. The sequence continues at coordinate 395 of CBDICC010000001.1, forward strand.
CATTAAAAACAGCTGCGAAGCTTGTTGATCTAATGTAACCCGTGCAGTATAATAGATGGATACATCCTGTGGCTCCTGCCCCAATTTTTCTTTTGCAAAAGCAGTAAAATGGGCAACGGCTTCTTTTTTATTTACAACCTGCTCTTTCGCGCCCTTAATTTTCAGGCATTTACCCAAGTTCTGCTCCAAATACTTAATACAACATTTGTAAAACCACTTTTGTTGTTCTTCTGAATAATAGAGTTCGTCAAACTCTTTTGCCGTCAACAACTTTTTTTCACCTTCCTTAAACGCGCTAAATCGTTTTTCAAAATCGATAGATTCATCATTCCAAATATTTAATATTCTTCCATATTCCTGATTTTGCACCATTTCGTAAAATTCGTCAAACACCATTGAATAGGTAGAACCAAGTTCACCCATCGCAGTAAGTTGATCCATCTCTTCAAAGGATTCTATACATGCAAGCGCGAGTTCAGGCTTGTTAAATAAGAATTGCCAAACTCCGCCATTATCCGTTTGAGATATGAAATTTCCGATCGTGTATAATGCTTTTTGAGGAGAGGTATACTTGCTCCAAATTTCTTCAAACGTCTTATCATTAGGCAACGATATTTCATCAAATACCAAGTCATGATATCCCCAAAACACTACTTTTGTATCTTTCGACTTACTTATTTTGTCAATTTGTTGCTGCTCAACTTCTGAAAAATAATGTACTTTTTTTGGGCCTTGTTTGATTGGAGAAAGCATTTAAAGTATCTTGAGATTAAAATAACTATTACTCCCAACAAAGTATGGTTTTTGAAAAAATAATCAAAGTCCTTACGTATAAATAGTTCGCTTGATTATTACTTTTATTTAATTCAAATAATTAATTCTACATCCATGTTTAATTTTTTTTCCAAAAAAGGAGATGAAAAAAAGGCTCAAGACAATAGCCCAAAACATGTTACAAATTACAGTTTCCTAGAAACTGATGACCAATTAATGATCATCAGAGTTCGCTGTGGTGTATTAATTCGAAGTTCTCAGGATGGATATCTATGGGTTATTGGGCCTTTTTGGGATATCTCCGACCCGATTCCTATCGCAATGCCAGAACAAAAAATTGATCTCATCATTGTCCTAAATAATATCATAGATGGAGGTTTACCGCTCTCTTCTTATTTATCCCGACTTTCTCACATTCCAGAAGAGCGAATATATGTCACAAATCCAGATCATCCACATGACTGGCATCCAAGTTATAAATATCCGGAAGAGGTTAATAATCTAGTCAAAGTAAAGCCTCTCCCCTCTATCGCGCATGTCGGCCCCTTGAACATAACCTACTGGAATGAAGAAGATTACATTCACATATCAGCCAGATCAAACTCCGGCTTGGTAAACTTTTTGATCGGTTTTAATTTAAATTCGAATAAATTAAAATCATTTGACCAATTCTCAGATTTAAAACTAATTGGGAACTTTGACGAATCCCAACTTGCAAATACATGTTCCAGCCTCATGTTCCACGGATTTAAAACAATCGATACATTTATATTGGCTGACTGGATTAACGCTAATCCAAAACTTTTAATGGAGCGATTTGCATTAATTGGCATGACCTCTTATTCCATTGGTGAATGGAAGAAAGAAGAAGAATAAAACATCTCACCTTATATTTTTCGCTCACACTCTCAACTCAATCTAGTCTTCGTATGGTGTTCATTTGACATGATTTTAAAACCGAACGAAAACGCTTTTTTTCATAAGTTAATCCCGTTTATCACTTCTTGTCTTTCATTGAGAACATTTGTTTTGACAACTCATTCTTGTATATTGAAGTTAGGTCAAAAAAGGTTGTTTTAAGACCTAACCACAACACTTTAAATGATTTACATGAATGAATTTTACTTCTTTTCGAAAAAGTCATTTTTAGTTTTAACCTTAATTCCCTGCTCATTCGTATATGCCGTTGGACAGAATTTACCAGAAGAACATTTCTGGTGGGAGCCGAATAGTAGTGTGTGGGACATTGAACATAACACGGTAAATAATGTAATTTATTTGGGAGGTGATTTCACCTCTATTGGCCCAGCCGACCCTGTTACATATGGAGCTAAACTAGATTCTACATTAGGTATTCCTGACTTAAATTCTGAAACAATAAAATAACTCTTAAAAAAGAACTCCAAATTGGATTTGTATTGCACTAAAAAAGCCTTTCAGAAAACTGAAAGGCTTTTTTTTAGTTTTAAGGTGGTTGACTCTAAATTGAAACAATCGCATCAAAGTTGGATAGACCCAATATCCCCTGCAATTAATTCTGCAGGGGAAAAATATTGGTACAATACAACTTATAACATAACAACCCTTAACTTAACCTTAACTATTTATTGCCTTTTGCAACCATTTTTCAGCTACTAGGCCTTTTGTGAAATCAATTAACTATCTTACTTATAAATAACGACATGCTTCTGAACTGTTTTTCTAAAATTCAGATCGCTAATTCGTATATAATAACTTCCAGGATCCAACTTGGTTGTAAAAACAGCGTTTTTTCCCGATTGACGCGACACCAATTTTCCTTGTAAATTGTACACTTCTATAATATGTGGTGAGGTAAAACCGGCTATATGAATGATTCCAACGGATGGATTCGGGTACACGCTAAGATTAGATTCGTTCAAATCTGCTACGGAAAGGGTGGAATCCAAGAGAATGGAGAAAGCAATAGTATCTAAACAACCCATGCTATCCATAGCGTAGCAAACGTAATCTCCTACCGCCAAATTTGTAAATGTTCCAGAATTCTGAAAGGTAATGCCATCAAGGCTATAGCTAAGATCCATCATTCCTGATCCCGAAGAAACCATCGTCGTCCCATCATTTATTCCCAATTCAGAAACTGTTGTTTCCGTAGATGTCAAATCAAAGTTTACATTTACAACGGTTAAATCAATGTTTAAAACACTGTCCATTCCACTTTGCGACTGAATCGTATCTAAGTAGATACCAGTTTGCAGATACACTTGTCCTGACGGAGAAGTGTATGGACCACAGGAACTTTCGGAGATTTGAGTTAAGATTGAATTGGAATACAAGACCGCCTCACCAGACCATTTACAACTCGTTGAGCTTTTGTCTGATCCCACAACCAAACTCGATTCTCCTATACTTATCGCACTTATCGCAAAATTTGCTATTGTCGAAGAAGATTGCACCGAGAGAAGTTCATAACCCGTAGTATCTGACCATACTCCATTACTATCTGGACTATAGATGACCACATATGTACCTATACTAACAGCAAGTTTATTTTCATGTAGTGAAAGGTTAGTTGCAAACGCTCCACCTAAAGCTCCCGTTTGATTAAACAAACGCGCTGTTTGAGTCCATGTGCCAGCTACTTTTTCGATTATGGTTACTGATCCATATGTAGAGGTCGAACCATCCAAATCTGAAATAGTAACAACGCTATCATAAATTGCTACATTCCTACCAAAGAACGCTCCTACCGTTGGATTCTGGGATACAAAATAGCTTGATTCCGTTCCTGTAGTCCAACCAGAAATAGGTTTCTCATATAAAAAAACGGCTCCAGCAACAGGAGCAGCCAATGAGCTCACAGGAGCTCCAGCAATTATAATTCCGTCATGCATGTCGACGCTTATTCCTAGACCTATAACAGGAGTTACGCTTGACGAAAGTATAGCTACTTCAGAGGCACTAGCCCATGAGACTCCATTCTTTTCGTAAACATATACCTTTCCTGATCCACCCGCATTACCGGCTCCTACCGCAATTTCATCTCCTTCTATTGCTAAAGCAGTCCCAAAACGATCTCCTGCAACTCCATTAGAGGCCTTCAACTTTGCTGTTTCCGTGGCATCTGCCCATCCAGTAGGCGGTTTTTCATACACATATACTGCTCCAGTTCCTCCTTCCGCTGCCCCTACTACAATAACTGAATCATTCATAGCCAGTCCAGATCCAAAATACCTTCCAGTACCTGCGTCTGAATTTGATAGACGTGCCAACTTAACCCATTCCATTCCATCAAATTCATAGACATAGACGGCTTCAGTAGAATTACTTTCCCAAGGTGCTGCAACAACTGATATATTTCCATTAACCACTACGTTCTCACCGAAGCCGTCGTTGTTATTGCCTAACGAACTTTGCATGATTTTCTGATCCTCAGTAGCACTTATCCATCCCCCTACAGGTTCTTCAAAAAAGTAACTTGCACCTGCGCCAACAGCATGTTCATCATCGAAAGGTGCTGTAATTAAAATCTTAGACTCTTGTATCGCCACTGATCCTCCAAACCATGCGTTTGTACTTGGCAAAAAAGCCGATAATTTTGCCGTTTCTGTAGCATTTTGCCACCCACCAATTGGACGTTTATAGATATAAGCTGCTCCAGTACTATCATTTTCGCCATGAGCACCGCAAACTATGTGGTCCTCAAAAACATCAACAGAGAATCCCATCATATCACCGGAAACCCCACCAGAAACCGTTAATTTTGCCGTTTCTGTTGCTGTTGTCCATCCAGTAATTGGTTCCACAAACACGTAGGCCGCTCCTTGATTTGCGCTTTCCTGGAGCGCACCAATCACAATCTGATTGGAATCAATCGCTACGTCATTTCCAAAACGATCGTTTCCTGTGCTATCAGATGCATGAAGTACCCCTAATTGCGATTGCGCGTTCAAATCATATAGATAAGCTACACCAGAATTATCACCTGTACCCCAAGCTCCAACAATTAATGTTTCCTTCCATATATCTAGAGAAACGGCAAAATTTTGATGTAATTCTGGTAGAGGAGAAGTAAAGGCGAAATTTTGTGTTGCATCAACCCAGCCACCAACAGGTTTTTGGTAAATAAATGCAGCTCCCACTCCATCAATGGACGATATAGTCTTATTAACCGCTCCAACGGTTATATAATCTTCGTATATACTCACAGCACTTCCAAATCGACTTCCATAATGCCCAACGGACGCTCCTAAAGGTGTCAACCTTGCTGTTTGCGCTCCATTCTCCCATTTTGGCCCATTCTTTTCATACACAAATGCAGCTCCTGCTCCACCATTTGCTCCAGTGGCTCCTGCTACAATCGTATTTCCATGAATTGCTACTACGGGACCAAAGTTCGTATTAATCGTCTCCCCTTCCATCCATAGTTTCGCTTCAAATTCCCATAAACCAACAGAGTCATTATAATGAAAAACCTGAATGAAATCGTTTCCGCCAATCACCGCGTAATTTCCGTCGATGGCAATTTCTCTTCCGAAGTTTTTATGGGACACGTTTTGACTATATGGAGTAGGAAGCTTTTCAGCTACTTGCTGCCATTGTTGAGCGTTTGTTTCACTAAGAACAAAAAAGAAAAAAAGAAGAATTAATTTTAAAGCAACATGTTTCATGAGCGCATTTTTTTTTAAAAAAAGTTTTATACTTTCCAAAAATGCTACTCAGATAATTATTCTTTAAATAATATCCACGGAATGACCTGTCTTGGGTACAGAAAGAACTTCTCCATTCTCATCCCAAATATCGTATGTCAAATATTTAACTCTCTGCGCTTTCCTAACTTTTACTCCAGCCTTTAATTTTTTACCAATTTTATTCTTTCCTCACCAATTTTTAAAATATAAACTCCCCTCTTATACGTTGACATATTGTGGCTTATTTTGGTATTGTTTGCTACTGGTAAAGTTTTTATTAATTGTCCATTCAAATTATAAATTTCTACCGCATTAATTCGAATAGCTGGTAAAATAATGGTACAATTATCTTGAACTGGATTCGGAAAAACGGACATTTCCTTCTGGCTGTTTTCCAATTCGATCGCAAGCGTACAATTGAAATTCAAATGATTATCCGGGTGTGCAAATCCATACCCCATATCTGGATTCCAATATCCATAAGACCAAGGACCTGAAGATTGAACCGTCGTTGGACTGTTATTTTGCCAATTATAAAAATCGTCCACTCCATTATCATTTAATCGATAATATCTTATTTCAAAATGTAAATGTGCTCCCCCTAACGTTCCTGAATACAAATGTGTTGAGATTGTATCTCCTTTCTGCACAAATTGGCCATTGAGATTAAGATTATCTATGGAGTCTAATTTTAAATCTAGATGTCCGTATAAAACAACCATTTTACCTATGGAATTGCCCAAACTATCTTTTACCGAATTCGTAATTGTAATGTAATCTCGATACTTTGAAGCATCTCGATACGTTGAAACCGTACCTGCCATTGATGCCAGCATAACCACATTACTATCCTTATCTCCCACATGCATATCAAATGCATTGTGATGCTGCGAAGTGTTATTGAATCCTATTCCATCTCCAAATCCTCTTTCTAAAGAATAACTAGTGGATTCTTCGAAGGGTGATCGAAAGGGTGTTTGTCGTGCAAAATGGATGAATTTATTCACCTCATGTCGAAAGGTACTGCTATCCATATTATTATAATATTCAGGAGTTAGCATATCCTCATACTCTCCAGCTTCATTGTCTGGATAAACCTGTGCATAACCTACACTAAAACAAACGATTAAAATAAATCCGATAAATACTTTCTCCATTTTGAGCAAAAAAGTTAACCCCCTTTTTAAAACTAATTCTTCGACTTATTTAATTAAAAAAGGTTTAAATATCTTTTACGATCCTTTATAAATGATGCTTAATTCTTACATTGAATAATATTAATACAACCTTTTTCGAAAAATAATGAATTACTCCAAGGCACAAGAGAAACAAGTCAAATTAATTGTACAACAAATAGGTGGGATTGCTTCTGACAAAACACCTGATTTGGCACTTGCTTGCCAACTTGCGTTAAATATGCCCACAGAGCATTTTACTTTGGTAGATTCCTTATTTAAGAAATGGATCTCTGAGATGGAGTCCTTTCCTTATGAATCACAACGATTGCTCAGCGAAGTTTATTTATTACATGCTACGAAAGAGGATTCTTTTGATTTATCATCTTTCGACTTAATTCCCGAAGTACAATTAAATTGGTTGGTAACACTCCTTACAATTCATCCAGAACAAGCGCTCAACTTTCATGATCGGCATATCCTTTCCAAGGCGATGGAATTGGTAAAGATGCGTACCATGGAGGACTTGGAATTACTTATTCAATTACTCATCGACATCCAATATCCTGAATTTAACGATGCTCTCTTTAGATTAATTGAGTACGGAACACTAGAGGCTAAAATTTCCTATTCCACTTTCAGAAAAGCCACCTTATTTCTATTGAAATCTGACAGGGTTAACCTGGTTTGGCGTGCATGTCAATTGATCGAAAAAAATTCTTTTTGCTTTGAAGATAAATGCCCTGAAATAGAATTAAGAATATTAATTAACAGAGGAAATGAGTTTGAACTACTAGGCATAAAAACCCTTTCGACGTGGGGTGAAAACACCTTATTTTGGGAAATTTTAGGAGATTCTTCCAGTTCCCCTGAAAGCAAAATGGAATGTTTTGTCGCGCTCGCCGCACATCCATCTGAAAAACTCATTTACGAAATATTACCCTTTTTAACTCAGTACCCAGAACACGGTACATTTATCATCTTTAAGCTACTGGCACACGCCCAAGATGGTTTGTATTGTGGTAAAAGTCGATTGGATCATTTACTGAATTATTATTTTGAATATGAACTATTGAACACGTTTCAACTTGTAGCGTTGATCAATCCAAAATTGCATTTCTTCTTGGACCCTAAAGCGCATCTTGCCACATGGGAAGGGCAACGAAAGTGGATTTTATTATTGCAAGAGCTGCAATCAGTTCATTCCGAACAAGAATTATTATCGATATACAAGACTAATCTGTTTCCAGATCATAAGGATTTAGTTTTAAAATCTATTTTCATTCATGAAGTTCAAGAATGGGAAGAAGCAATTCTTGATCAATTCGATTCCGATCCTATTCTAAGCTTAAAAAGCTTAAGAAAACATGGAGGACAAAAAACAGTACAATTTCTTACAGATATTTTGAGATTGAATGGGCTTACAGAAACCCAACATATCCCCTTCTATGCTCAACCGGCATTGGAACTTATCCTATTTTTATCGGATGATCATAGTCCGGTATTGAATTTCATTTATGAACGAGAATTACCATTCAAAAATGATCTAATTGCTGGGTTAAAAATTGGACACAACCCTATGACGAGCGTCTACTTGATCGATTTATTAAAAACGGATTGCTCGGAACGACATATTCAATTGAGTCTCGATAAATTGATGCAAATAGGCACACCTGAAGGACTGCCTACGATATTGAAATTATTGCTTCATGAAGACGAAGAAATGGCAGATAAAGCATGGAAAACAGCAATTAACATTGCAAATCGCGCTTATCGAGAAGGGAAACTAGAGCCAAAAAGATTATTAAATCAGACCTGTGATAATGCCACCAATGCAGCTTTGAGTGGGCTACTCATTGCCATGTTGCAAAAGAGTTCAACCACTGCACATATCCAAGTACTACTTACCCATCTTGGTAAGTGCATGGACGATCAATTTGATTTGGATCAATTAAGCGAACTATCCCAATCGGAGAATCCGCACATCATCAAATTTTACCTAGAAAACCTTGGAAATAGCCAGCATAAAAAAGCCTTTATCCATATTAAAAATTATCTCCGGTTAGATCAAGATATTTTTACGCTTCGACAAGCTATTATGGCATTGACAAAAATGTATTCAGATAGTCATGAAGAGTTCATTTTGCCGCATTTGACTCATCGCAATATGAACATTAAAAAATGTGTCGCTGCTTATCTTCACGCGCACGGTTCAGACAAGGCTATTTCTAGCATACTCCGATTGCTGAAATTTAATGACAATTCTGGCTTGCGTACCACATTGATTGAAGCGCTCTATAAAATTTCAGATCAAAAAATGAGATTCATTTTAATCAATGAAATGACCTCTAGTACATCGGATAAAGAACGGAACTTATTGGGTGCTGCATTAATCGAAGGCTCTGAATCCTGTGGATTGTGGATCTCCCCTAACATACGTTCTCATTTCATTTTCAGCGAAGTTCCCATTTTAGCTGAATGGAGCGAAAGTGAAAATTCAAAAAAATCATGGGAATTCGACTGCACCTCTTTTGTTAAAACCTGGAAATTTGATTTCCAAAAAACCAACTCACTACTTAAAAAAGCCGCTACAGCAGACAAAAAGAAGCCTCTTTTAGATCAAATTGAGGACACACTTGCTTCGAAAGAATTACTAGGGAATTTCCTTAACAAACACATTGAGGCAGGAAAGAACGATGCGTTATTTTGCTCCTTTGCCAAGAAATGGAAGGTTATAGTGCATCCAGCAATGAACCTACTATTCTACACCACTTCCACAGGTTCCAATCGAGCCCATTTTTGGGATAAGCTTGCACTTCAAAAAGATAAGGAAGAACTCGAATGGCAAAACATGAGAACCTATGATAACTCGGAAAATGTATCGCTGCTTGTTACGTATTTCACGAAAAGAAAAGGTCTCCGACAATTGTTTTATCAGCATACAAGAACTACCATGATGATTTCTTCATTAAAATCAGGTGCAGTTGTAAATGGTGCATACTCGATCGAGGTGGTTTCCTTAATTGCTGAAACATTGAATAATTTAACTGGGGCGCAAACGGAAGAGATGGAAACCACTCGAGATGTTTTGCTCAGTTGGATATTATCTATTCCTGGTTTCCACCGCAATTCAGTCAAAAAAAATCTATTTTTAGAAGGGACTGACATCCAAAAACTGGAAACGATTCAGCAGATGGATCATGGTGAACAATCTCTTTATAAAGGAGATATTGCATCCCTTTACCAACGCTTAGATGTTCGAAGCAGACAGATGCTTCTTCAAAACATACGAAATATTTATAACCACCCATTACTTGTTGAAATCAGTTTTCAATCTTATTTAAAAAATCAAAAAGACATCTTTTGGGAATCGGAATGGCTTACTCCTGATCTAATTAATCTATTAATCACGCATGATTTGGCCATTGATTTTTTTGTTAAAAATTATGATCAAATTGAATCGCTCCAAAATAAATTCATCTTGGAGATTATGTACGAATTCGACATTTGGTCTGATCTTCTTCATGGTTTTAAGTATGCTTTCAGTCGATTACCATTACACCGACAATGGACGATTTTGAAACCCGAAATTCAGGATGGAAAATGGCATTTTCTAGATTTAATATCTAATCATACATCGATTCTTTCCGACATTGACTTGCTTCTTCAGAACGGAACTCAAGACGATCAAAAAACAATTCTTACTTGGCTTTCCTCATTAAAAAAGCCGTTATACTTCCCATTGTTGGAAGATCGATTATTATCGTATTGTAAGGAATGGAATGACCCAATACTTGCATTCAATGTTTTGTTCTGTCTTCAACTAGATCGTGCAAAAAAAGAAACGCAAGCGAATGTAACTAAGCAAGTACTAAACTCGTTTTCAAGCTATAATAATTCTATAAAAGCAGACGTTTTGAGTTGCATACTTACAAATGAAGCTTCCATTCACTATTTGACACGAAACCCCTTATTCATTCAGCAATTAGCTACATTTTGCCAAGACAAAGCACTTCGACCTTTGATGATTGAACTTCGCATCAAGGCTTTGGAGATTAACACATTAGAACAAATAAACGTTGGAATTAAATTAATTCATCAATTCTTTTTATTAGACAAAAATAAGGGACTTCGGCTACTGGAAGAACTGTTATTATACATAAACCACTTTAGGCTTCAAGATCAAATGCAGATATTGGAAAACCTGTTTAATTATTCCGAATTCCAATCTGTAGTCATTGATAAAATAGCTAATATTTTCTGCACTGAGTTTTTAGCAATATCGTTTATTAGTGATGAAAATAAAGAAACGCTCGAACATCTAATATTAAAGCGGGCACTTGACAATAAACCATGGGCCGAACTAGATAGAAAACTACTCCTTAAAGCTTTAGCAGAGGATCCAAGCCCTTATTTCATCAAGGTACTTCAACAAATTCTCAATGGTGGCAAACAAAAATCGCTTGAAAATCTAAGTTTAAGACTACTCAGAAAAGTCATGAGTAAACCCGCTTATTTGGCGGTTTGCGCTAGAATAATTGAGAATATAGATGTCAACGATAATGCCGATATTATACGAACTTCCATTCGTACTTTAAGTTTCTCCAGGAATGCAAATGTTTCCAAAATGTTTATCAAATTGATATTTCATAAAAACGATATAATATCTAAAACAGCTAAAGATGGATTAGTGCAACTAGGTTCTCTAAGTTTAAATTCTATTGCGATCGAATTACCTAAGCTTCGACCAGATAAAAAAAGTATCCTTCAAGACATTGTAACTGAAATAGAACAGAACACTAACAATCTTTAGGGTCCATTTTTTTGATTTGTATTTTACCTGAATTGTACGTGATAATGAATCGTACATGTTGCATCGTGCAGCGGGGTTCAATTACAAATCGAATGAGCCCTAGCACTTTAAAGTTTTCTTCCGTCAAAAGCTTGAATTTCTGTTTATAGCTGGTACTCTCTTCTACAAAATTCACTAATCCACCTTCCCAAGGATCAATCGTTTCTTGTGAAACCGGTGACTCCACTATTTCATCATTCCATTCCAAATTCGTACTGTCAACCAACGAAATATTCCATTGTCCCATGTAATCGCCTTTTGAATGTGGGGAAACAAAAAAAGACCCTTTCGCTAATTCCATATAAACTTCTAATTCAAACTCGTTATTCCCTAAGCTATCTATTCGAAATTGAACGTCGTAATCTTGGGTTTTGATGACATCATTCACATTGAATGTTGGGAAATTCACTTTTAAGGAGTCCTTTGGCTGCTTAAGCTCTGTCGAATCTGTTTGTTCAGATTGATTTCCAATTGCAAGGGTAGAATTGGAACTCCCGGTGCATCCGGAAATTAAAGATACCAGAAAAAGTAGTAAGGACAATTTAGAAAAAGAAGATAATGGCTTCATAAATTTATGCGAATTAAATTTGTTAATAATGGACGAATCAAGTTCGATTCCATTCGGTTTATTCAAAGATATTATGATGCTTCTTTGTTTCCTTTTTAACGTTGTAAATTAAATGTAAATCGGGTGTAAAGATTTAATTGGAATCATTTACTATCGCATAAAGTCTTCTTTAAGAACCATTTTCATTCTGTTTAACAATTCATCCGCATTTTCTATCGAAAAGATAATGGGAGGTTTGATTTTAATGGCATTGTGATCTTTTCCATCCGTGCTCATTAACACTCCTAAATCCTTCATTCTATTCGTCAAATAGGTCGCCTTAGCCGGTAGTGGTTTCTTTTTCTCATCCACCAGCTCAAATCCTAAAAATAACCCCTTCCCCCGTATATCTTGAATTAATGGAAACGCGGACTGCAATTCTTTCAATTGATCTTTCAGATAATTACCTACCTCCCTTGCTTTATCTTGCAGTTTTTCTTCCTTCACAATTCGAAGCACCTCTGTCCCTATGGCACAAGAGACTGGATTTCCTCCGAATGTATTAAAATATTCCATCCCATTTGCAAAGGCTTCTGCTATGGCTTTGGTGCATACGACTGCAGCTAGAGGATGTCCATTTCCTAACGGTTTCCCTATTGTTACAATGTCGGGTATCACACCATGCAATTGAAATCCCCAAAACACTTCCCCTACTCTTCCTAAACCAACTTGAACTTCATCTGAAATACAAACACCGCCTTCTTTTCGTACTGCTTCGTACGCCGTTTTTAAATAGTTTTCGGGTAATTCGATTTGACCCCCACAACTGATTATACTCTCACAGATAAATCCAGCTACATTTCTGCCTTTTGCCTTGATTTTTCCGACTTGTTCTTCAACATGCTCGGCGTATCTATGCGCTTCGCTCTCTGAATATATCCCCCTGAATCGATCCGGCAATGGTACGATATGCGTGTGTTCTGGTGCTCCATTTCCTCCCTTTCCATCAAATTTATAGGAACTTACGTTCACACAACCACTTGTATTGCCATGATAACCTATCTCGACCGCGATCATATCCTTTTGATTTGTTACGGTTTGTGCCATTCGCAAAGCCAATTCATTTGCCTCACTACCAGAATTAACAAAATGCACCACAGAAAGTTCTTCTGGAAATGTATCTAACAACTCCTTTGCAAAATCGGTGATGTTTGGATGCACATATCTTGTATTCGTGTTCAACAACGCCATTTGTTGTTGACCTGCTTTTACCACTCGCGGATGTTCATGCCCGACATGTGCAACATTATTTACTGTATCTAAATATTTTCTTCCTGTATTATCCATCAAATATGCGCCTGCTCCTCTCACCATTTGCAGCGGTGCATCATACGATAAACTTAAGCCTTTACCCAAATGTCTACTTCGGTAATCAACTATTTCTTCCTTGCTCATTTTTGAATCAGTTTGATCCAATTCTTTAAAGAAAAATGCAGGATCTGGACAAATCTGTTGCCAAACATTTAATTCGTTTGGATAGGCTACTCCTGGATAGTTATGTGCATAACCTAGTAAGTCCATCATCAATTGAAAATGGAGGTGTGGTGCCCAATTTCCATTTTCACTAGAATCACCTGCATATCCGATCAAATCTCCTTTTGCAATTTCTTCGCCCTTCTGAAATAGATTTAGTCCCTTTCTTGCCAAATGTCCATACAATGAATAATACACGTCTCCGTCCGATGTTGTATGTTCCAAAATAACCGTAGGACCATAATCTTTGTGAATATTATTATCATAAATCGAGTAAACCACTGCTTTTTCGAACGCGTGAATTTCGGTCCCTGCATCCACCCAAAAATCAACCCCAAGGTGACAAGCTCTATCTTCAGGTCCATTGTTTCCTTCCTTTCGATAGGCATTAGATGTATAAATTGGTCTTACTTCTGAATATCCCCCTGCCAGAATCGAATTAGGCTGTTCCTTTCTTAGCCTAGCAAGTTTAAAGCTCGTTAATTCAAGATCCTGAAATTCAAATTCATGTCCTAAAAATTGACTTCCTACACTCATATCCATTGAATAAACTTCATTGAACTTTAATGTGGGAAATAGACCTTTTAATGTATAATTAGCCTTCGAAACGTTGTGTAAAATCCGTTCCTTCTTTTCATGGATGGAAAAACCACAAGCATTCCTAAAACAAAATGCGGCATACTTTTGATCTATTTCTATCCATTTTTCAAGTACGTCCCAAGCTGGTTTTTCACTGATTTGATGATATTTATTCTCCGGTTCTGCAATCTTATTCATCGCGGATTTCGTAACCGTAATGGTCAAGCGCATCGCTACCAAGGTATGCAATACATCCAATTCCTCCTCCCGAAGTGGAAAATAAGCATGACATCCTTTAATAAATTCGGTTGCAGCTGCTAGTGGATCGTTTTTATGCATCACCACATAGGCCAATGCGATGGCGGCATCATTAATTGAAGCCGCAAACACTGCATCTCCAAAATCAATAATGGACTTTACCGAAGGGCTTCGCAAATCTGATTCAACCAAAATATTATTATCGTTGACATCACTATGAATGACACTTTTTCTGAATGTTTGGTATTCCTCTTGAATTGACTCAAATCGATTCAAAAACACATCTAAAATAGCCGCTCGCTTCGGTTCAAATAAATCTAAATGATCTTTACACCAGAGGGCTTGCGTGATATCCCATTCATACTCTCGTATGGCAAAATCATGTTCGAATGTTGTAAGTGCTTTTGTTAATTCTCCTGTTTTAGCTCCTAAGCTATAAATCAATTTATCTGAAATTGGATTTACCGAAGACCAAAGTCGTCCATTCACCCAAGAAAGAAGTCGTACAATCCGCTTTACGCCCTTTGAATCTAATGTTTTCGATATGAACTCTCCTTCCTTATTTGGATACAGTTTAGGCGATTCAATCGAATCATATTGTGTCAAATGGTTTAGTAATTCATATTGAAAATCAATAAAACTCGGATCTTCATCGGGTCGACTAATTTTCAACAAATAGGATACAGATTCCGTTTTTATTCTAAAATTAAAATCACTTTCTCCTGGCAATGGAGTAATCGCTCCTTGCACATCAAACAGCTCAACCGCGACCTTTTGAGCCTCCGATTCACTGATTTTCACATTTGAGTATTCTAAATTCATCTCTTACCAGTACTTCATTCCATTGAGTGGAATTATTTCATTTTTCTATTCCAGCAGCAAAAGTAAATAATGCGCTGCGGACCAACTAAAATTATATGATTCCAATCCTTCTCCTGTAATTGGATTGTAATTTTCTCGAATTGCAGGTCCTTTTTCCAATAGTCCTTCTGAATTTTGAAATAGTTTTTTCGTTAACCCATACGCCTCTTCATCAAAACCATAATTATGCAATCCTTTTACGCCAAAGTAACATTGATCCAACCAATTTGGTCCTCTCCAATATCCACCTTCCGGTTTAAACTTTGGATGATTTGCAGCTAACGTTGGTAAAGGAACTTTTGTATTAAATTGACGTTCGTCCATCATATTTTCTTTTACAGCAAATGCTTGTTTCTTTGTCGCACATCCTGCCCACAAAGGGATCCAACCTTCGCATCCCTTGATCTTGATTAATTGATCTCCTGAGATGGAAACATCATAGAAATATCCTGATGCTTCATCAAAAAATATTTCCTGAATTTTCGATTTCAACATTTCTGCATCCTGTTCTAATTGCTTCGCTTCCTGCTTGTTTCCAAGTTCGGTGGCCATCTTCGCTAAAAACAATTTTTCAGCGTACAAATAAGCGTTTAGATCCACACTTTCCTGATTTAACGAATAAGCGTTTTTCGAATTTTGTAAGATCGCACTGCTATCAAATCGAACGGCATTGTCCATACCACTTTCCCATTTAGCCGCAATCAACGTTCCGTCTGTTGATCCATATTCACATAAACGGTCTTTATCGTGGTCTCTATTTTCATACCACCAATCGTGTTGAAGTTTGATTTTCGGATACAATTCCTTCAGAAACTCTAATTGCTGATCCTGCAGATAAACTTGCCAAACCGCCCAGCCTGAGAGTGGAGCCTTCGTATTTCGATAATTATGCTGTTCTATGGAAGTATCTCGGTACACACAATCAGGTATAAATCCATTCTCGGTTTGAAAATCATACATTGCCCGAATCTGGTCTTTAGCTAGATCTGGTTTATAATGGGCCAATGCGGCAGCATGTTTCCAACTGTCCCATGCCCAGAAACCATTAAACCATTGATAATGGTAACTTGGAAACAACCCAGCATATTTTAACGCTCCGGCAGGAATTCTCCAATTGTTTTGCAAGGTCAATGTCGCTTTTTGTAAAAGCATATTATAAATTGGATCCGACCACCTGATATTAATTTTAGCCTGCAACATTTCTGTTTCCTGCGTCTTCTCTCCTATTCGCTCCTCTAAAATTTCTGCCACATTTTTCAAATCCTTTTTAACCTGATCCAATTCTGCTTTTGTATTGTATTCAGGGAAAATAAAGGTTAATCCTATGGTTAAATTCAACGTATCTCCCGTATTTATTATCTTGTCCGAACAAGACATAAAATAACTTATAGAATCAGCAATCAACACATTTCTGTTCTCTTCAAAAAAGCTTAAATATCCTATCGCTTTACTCTTAGCCGATTCAATTTTCATATATTCTCCATCATCTGACAAATAGATTCCTTCCGCCAACAAATCACCGGTAACCTGAGGAGAAATGGTCATTGCTTTATCACTTGTATTTACGACGGTTGTGTTTATTAAAATGCTATGTCCAGAACTGAAAACTAAATTTTGTGCTATTCGAACATCTGGGGTTGTAATTATTTGATTAAGATGTGAACTAAAGGCAGATTGCTTGGTGATCGCATCACTTAGGTCAATGTTTTCTCCCAGACTAATTCGGATTAAAGACTCGCTAGACCAAATTCCGTTTTCCTGTGTCAATAAATAAGGGCCTGAAAACCCTGTTTCGGTAGAAACGCTATCCTTGTTGGTTTTGAGAAATCCAAAACCAAACCAGGCTCCTTGATCTGAAAAGGTTAATGTAGTTCGGTCATACGGGCTTGATGGATTGCCTTGAAAACTTAAGACATTTGAATCCATTGAAGCCTTAGCCTCAGAATTCATTTTATGATCGGTACGGGTGCACGAAAATAAAAGGATAAGTAGACTTACCGATATTATTTTCTGGATCTCAACGAAGGCTTTCACAATTATAATCTTTCATAATAACCGTTTAAAAGTAGAAAATAATGATTGATTTTAAACAGATAATAAGGGAAAGAGTTGAGATGTCTGCAAATTCATATTAAATATTAAGTCGATAACCTATTGCAAGGTTATGCCGATTCATCCCATTCCGTATACACATTGGTCTCAACTTATTCTTGGAAGACTGAGCATTCGAAAAAAATAGTGCTGCACAAAACGACCATTAATACATTAATGGCATTTAATGGAACTACCCTCGCTAAATTACAAGTACAAATAAATAGTTGGTGAAATTGCTTTATGATTAAAGAACAACGTGATGCCGTTGATTATAGTAGCATTTGTATTTATCGAATTAGTCTATTAATTCCAATTTTATAATGGAGGGAAAATAGAGTTTTACTGGTTCATAATCACCTGAACAACAAGGAATCGTTGTTCTTTTCCAATCCCAAAATACTTCAAATTTCTTCCCTAGATATTTTTCATTATCTACATTTTCATCTCCCTGATCAAATAATTCATACTCTAAATAACCATTTCCGAAAATATTATTTCCAAAGCCAAAGTCATATTCTACACCCTCTTTATCTTCAAACATTAAATGAAAATAGTCCCCAAAATCTCCTCCTTCAAAAGTTACAATTAAGGGGTTTTTCACGTTCTTCCAACTGGTTCGTTCATGCTGTAACATATTCAATACTTCCGTTCTAAAATATTTCGGGCATTCCAAAATCAACTCTTCATTGGTCCTATTATCTAGATCTTTCACATGTAACCCCTCATATATAACTTGTTCTAATTTCAATCTAACAGAATCAAGCTGAGGGCTTTTATTTAATGGAAAGTCATTCTTCAGTTCCACGAGCAATAACGAATCCTTAATTTCCATTTGAACAAATTCATTTTGATTCCATATCCGCACTGTGGTTGTATCCAAATTCAACTCGTTGTATGCGTCATTATCTCCGGCAGATATATAATTTTCTTCACTATTTGTAAAAATATCCAAGTATTGATCATTGTTCAACTTTGTAATCCAGCTTTCTTTTATTCCAAAGCTCCCTTCAGACCCAAAACCAAACATCAACTCTTGTGATTGCACAATTTTATTACTTTTGGGTACATATAGCAGTAGATGAATTCGACTATCTGATACTTGATCGAATTCTCTTACCAGCAAGGCTTCGTAATTCGGACTGATTTTAAATTTGGAAATAGAGTACAGATTTATTTGGTCAAACGAATCGCCTACTGGAAGAATATGAGGAGCTAGTAACTGAAAATAAGAGGTATCTAACTTTCTCCCTTTAAATGGATATGAACTTGTTTCATCATACTCCGATGTGACCCTTCCATCACTATAAACATAAAGTGATTCAAATGAAATCTCGTCAAATAAAGCATAAAATTCAGTCATTTTGCTCGATTGAGCATTGACCTTTAATATGCTTAGACAAAGTCCAACAACCACTATTGATTTTAATAAGGTTTTAATTTTTAAGATTCTATTTTTCGTTGAACGGAGATGCATTAAGGTGGCTTTTTAGTTTGTAACAAAGCTATCCAAACGATCAAAGGCTCCTCCCCAACCATTATAAATTCCCATTGCTTCTTGTTGCTTGCAATATTCTTCTGTAGGATGAATTACATTGAATGTGAAATCAGTTTGATCTCCGTTTTGCTTTAAGATTATTTCCAGTTCAACCCCTTCTGTCATTGGTCGAAAATTCGCTGTAGTTACAATTCGTTCTTGATCTATAATTTCCAAATACTCCCCATCTGAAATGAATTCATTTCCATCCGGCATTGGCATGGTATATTTCCACTTTCCGCCGACTTTAAAATCATGTTCAACTATTACAAGCGGCATTCCTTTTGGTCCCCACCATAGTGCGATGTGCTCAGGTTGAGTCCATGCTTCCCAAACTAATTTAATAGGGGCATTGAAGGTTCGCTTGATTGTAATTGTGCGATTAGCGGCGTCGTTTGTATTACTCATTTTCTTCGTGGTTATTTTTAGTTTGTAAAGTATTTAAATATTGTTCGAATGAATCCAACTTGTCTTCCCAAAGGTCTTTGAATTGATCAACCCACATAAAAGCTGGAATTAACTCTTTCGGTTGAATCATGCAATAACGTTCCCTCCCTTTTTTATGAATTACCACTACTCCACATTCATTTAATATTTTCAAATGTTTGGAAACAGCAGGCCGACTTACTTCAAATTTGTCGGCAATGGCATTGATCGTTAATGGCTGTTTTGATAACAAACCTATAATTTCTCTACGGACTGGATCCGAAATTGCCTGAAACACGTCTCTTCTCATGTTTATCAATAATTCATTTAAGCAGACCAGAAACACAACATCACATCACAATCGCAAAATTATGTCAAGCAACATTATGTAACCGATTCGTTACAAATATAAATGTAACGTTTTGGTTACGCAAATTAAATATTAAAAATAAGTGAATTTGATTCTGCCCGACGGACGATGATCAATTAAGGGATTTGGATAGGAATTCCGGTATAATTACTTCACCACAACGCTTTTTCGAACCATTGAATGTCCGTTTTCCGTCATTAGCTTCAACACATAAGTACCGGCAGCAGCTTTCCTCAAATCAATGCTAAAACGATTACTTCCTTTTACTGCATCTTTTGTACTCGATAAAAACTCCCTCCCTAGCACATCAATTAATGAGATTTGAACCGAACCTTCTTTGGAAACAACGACATTCACATTTAGCTTATCAGAGGCTGGAATTGGGTAAACTCCCAACACAGCAATTCCTTCTACAACTACTTTGTGTGCAGTTGAATACCGCATCGTTTCCGTACCATCATTAGGACTGTATTTCAACCTATAATAAGAGATTCCGACCAATGGATCTTCATCCGTAAACTCATATTCGTTTGACACGGTGTAGACAGCTTCAAAATTGATTCCGTCAATGGATCGCTCTACCGTAAAGCGTTGACTTTTTCCGTCTTCAAATTCGGTCCAGTTAGTTTGCACTTCTCCACTACCGTTTAATTTTGCTTCGAAAACTATTAACTCATTTATAGCCAATGGGATTGGGTCTACTGATTCTGCCAGGGTAAAATGAAAACCAGTTCCGGCAACAAAGTTGTGTTGATACTCTATAATACCCGTTCCATTATTGTAGCTAGTAGGTGCTATAGAAGTTGCTCCTGAAGAATAATTCCCATCCGCATCCACCAACAATGCTACTTTAGATAAATCTGCAATCCCTGCTCCACTTAAATCAAATTGAAGCGAAGTAGTTGTGACTGTATTCGTTTCCTGACTACTCCACTTCCTTCCTAAAATTAAGCTAAAGTCATCTCCATTGACACTGGTAAAAGCAGCTACGGCTCCCATAGTTGAAGATCCATTGTTATTTCCCCAAACTAAATAAGAAGAGTTATCAGTGAAAGAGGATGGGACACTTATAGACGTTCCATTTGCTACTGTCAAGATATCATTAAAGGTTGCGGTACTTCCACCATTGATCGAATGAGATTTAAGTTGATATAATCCAGTAGACTCCTCTGTACCAATTCCTGCAATATCATAGTTGTAACCTGATCGTGCCCCAATATCCCAGATAATGGTTCCATCCGTTGCGTAATAGTTGGTAGAGGTTCCATTTGCGCCCATGGTAACTCCATATTTTATAGCTAAATAACTTTGAATGTAATTCAGTTCTGTTGTGGACAACGCACGATCATAGGTTATCACTTCTGAAATCGCTGCACCACAAAATTCATCTCCTCCTCTTGATCCAATATTCATATTTCCATATACAATTGCCCCAAATGCGGTAGAATTTGGAGTTGTATTGTACATTCCATTTCTAAAATTAAAAGCAGTCGTTCCGCCTTCCATACCTAAGATCTGAGGTCGATTAGAAGGAGAAGCTACTGTCGTTGCCGAAGCCCAAGTAGCTTGCCAATCGTTGCCAGAAGAATGACTATGTCCACAGTTTCCATCTGTCTTAATTTGATAGGAATTACCATATCCTGTAAAAGCAAATGCGGTGACACCTACAAAGGACGAAACGATAATCGCTGTCCCATTACCTCCTAAAATATCCCCTGTTGCGGCGTTAGTAAGAACATCATCTGTTCCATCCATCTGAATATAGGGATTGTAATTGAAATGGACATCGGCCGCATTATAAATTGGTTTATCCGCATTCGTTGACTGCGATACATTCATTGATCCTACCGATGAGGTCCAAGTGTCGACTCTATTTGAACCATCGTAAGACATATTTCCTCCATCGTTGGCCATAATCCATAGGGTATTATTGGCTGATATCCCGCCTGGTGAACCTACGCAAGGGACAATCGTTCTATCTCCCGCCGGATCTGTGCCCGATGGTGTTCTTGTACCTCCAACTCCAGACATGAAAATTCGATTGCATAAGGCATCCAACCTATTTCCCACAGTTGCACCTGCATTTAAATCATAAGCAATCCAAAAATAATTAGTCCCTGAACTTAATGTTTGCGTTCCAGTAATGTTCACATTCGTTCCTGGTGCCAATGGAGTAGCGCTCCCAAATAATGTGCCGGTAGAAAAGCTTGAACTATTCCCGGTATAATAAACATCAATATTGGATACGTCGGATAATATATCGTCACTTCCATTGGTTCGAATTCGCATTTGATTTAAGTCAAATGGGGTAAGACTGCCGGAGGTTACTATTTCTACCCCTATGATTTCCTGATTACTTGCACAGGTTTGAACGGTTCCCGTGTTATTCTGAGTTACAGCACTTGAAACAAAGGACATGGGTGTAGGGGAAGTAACGTTAATTGAATAATCTTCTACCTCTCCATATGTTGTGGTTCCACAAGGGTCCACTGCACCTGAGTATGTAATTCGAACTCGCATGGTCGTAGATCCGGTGGTCGCTCCAACTGGTGGAGTAATGGTTGCTGTATATGGGCCAACTCCAGGCGATCCCGTTATTGCGATCACTTCATTTGCGTCTGTAAAAACGCCATTTTGATCCCAATCAATCCAAATCCCACATTGATCCGAGGAATATGGATTTCCGTTTGTGACTGTAATGGAATATCCGGTACCAATTGTCATATTGGTTGACTGTCCTGTATAATCTACATAGTTGCCACAACTACCCGAGTTATTACTAATAGAACCTACAACAACATTGCTAATATATTCATCGCAACCACCAGATGCAGCACATTGTGAATAGGTCTGCGTTGGTGTCAGTAGTATTGCAATAAAAATGATGGATAAAAATAAAGATCTCATTTTGGCTGGCGTATTAAATTACAATTACACCAACAAAGATAACCATAGCGATTCTGAGGTCAATTTTCAACGCGTATACTTAGCGTATACTCAAATCCAACGTTCTCATTTTTAGACCATACAGCTATCATACATTCCTAGAATTCATTTTGCAGGTAAGTTTCCAAATCAGTTTCGATATTCAGTCTTTTTTTGACTCTCGCCTTGCTCATACGAACCGAAGTCGGATTAATATTTTTAATTATAGAGATATCCTTATTTGACATTCCTAGCTTAATGAATCCACAAAATTCAAGATCATATTTACTCAAATCTGGGTGATTCTCTAAAATCTTTTTATAAAACGACTGATTAACCAATTCCATATTCTCCTGGAACTTTTCTGTAGAAGCTCTGGACGCTACAAGTGTTTTGGTATTGACGATTAAGTCCTGAATTCCTTTTCGCAACCCTTTGTCGTCTTGGACAATTATACTTGATAATTTCTCCAACAAACTCGTACGCCATTTCGTACGATTGGTCATATCTATCGCAAATTCCGATAAGTCTTGTTTCTTCAACTGTAAATCATAGTGCAGGTTTTCCTTTTGGGCTTCTAGCAATTCATTCTTCACTCTTAGTCTTGCTCTTTTTTGTTGAAAAATAATAAATAAGGCTATTATTACAATCAAACTAAATACGACGATTATCCAAGTCAACGTATACATAAACTCGTTGTCCTTTTCTATTAATTCCTTTTTTGAACGCTCCAACGCAACGGCATTTTTTGCGTTTTCAATGTAGAGCATTCCTGCAAGCTCTACTTTTCCCTGAATTTTAAGATCTTTCCTTTCGGCAGTGCGTTGTCTTAGCTCTTCCAATTTTTTGGCACTGCGATGATAATTTGAAAGTTGATTTGTTTCAAAAAAGTATTCCAATCGGATTTCCTCCAAATATAATTGCTCCAATTCCGTTAATTCCCTTGTTTCCAAGCTAGCGATTAAGGTGTCCACCTTTTTAAAAGCGCCTAATTTTAAAAATGAAAGGCCCAGTTGGTTTGTTGCTTTCACATAATGCGTTGAAGCATCTGTTTTCCTCCAATTGTAATTGCGATAATAAGAGGTATAGAATATAGATTTTCTGTACTCCTTTAATTCTACATAGGCCTGACCTAGATTTTCATGCGCATTTAAATAGATTACAGAATCGCTTGTTCCCCATCGATCTAATGAATTAATCTGATTAATGCATTCCGCTAGAAAGGGAACCGCTAAATCGCTTCGATTTAATTCTAAATTTGCGTATCCGAGGTTATTTAATGCATGAGCGTACAACGAGGTATTACTTACCGACTGGGCAAGATTAGATTGCATCTTAAAAACCAACATTGTCTTATCATGATCCTTCATCTTCATGTAGCAACTCCCTAACAGATCTAATGAATAAAAATCTTGTTGAGAAGGTCTATTTTCGAGTCCAATACCGCATAACTCCTCCAAATAAGGAATAGCCGAAGAATACGCTTCTAAATCTAACAAGATCACTCCCATAATATTGTTGTAAAGATGTTGCTGTTGTAGACTTAAATTTTCCCGATTTGCACTTATCATTGTATAGATCGCACTATCTAAGTTGCCTGCCTTTTCGAAAAGCTTCGTTCGAATGAATTTTATACCTATCAATGCATCTGCATCATTGAGTTCTATGGCAAGTTTTCGAGCTTTCTGAGATAACTTAAGGCCTTCGGAAGTGGCATTCTGGGAAAACAAACTATCTACCGATTGCATCATATACTTTAACTTCACCTTCATCTGATCATTCGAGTCTTCCGCCCGACATTGATATTGTGTGAAAGCTATTATTCCCAAGATTAAGATGTATTTCGAATAGCGTCTGGCCATTGTTGAATGCACGATTAATTACCTAGTAAATATAGTTAATTAATTGAATGATAAACAAATGAGAAATCATCGTGGACTAATACTCCATCGCTTTATTGTCTTCTTTTTTACTCACAACTAATGTGACAAGGGAATATTTAGGTAATTGCACTCCTTTCCCTACTATATGATTTTGATATTTTAATTCTTTTACCAATTCATCATTTTCACCTATTTCGTAGTGAACAGCTACTTTTAACCCCTTTGATGTTAAAAGAAAGCGCGCATTATCCATTGATTCATTAACTACTTCCGGTAGTGTTATTAATGGAGTATTCATGGCATTTAAATTAACAAACACCATTCTCCCCTCTTTCACCTCGGTTCCTGCTAAGGGTATTTGACTTCGAACGTCTCCATTATTAAAATTTGGATTAAATGTTATTGAATCTACGATCTTATAATGCAATCCAACTTGCTGAACCAATTCTTTGCAATGCTCTTTGTTTACTCCAACTAGATTCGGTACGACCACTTCTTTTCCATGCATGGTAAGATTGGGAAGATATAAGCTAAAAATGCCATATAAGATGCTACCAAATGTGCCTAAAATCAGGGCACAATGAATTGAAAAATGTATTAAATCCTTTTTCATTCGTTCTTCGATTTAAATAAATTACTTGACACCTATATTGAAAAGACATAGTTAAACTCATTTAGCAAATAGGGCGAAGTGAAATTATTATCCGCATAGCATGATCTATTATCCGCTTCCTCTATTGGCACTAAATGCAATCCTTATTTCCCTTTGAATGTTCTGATTCTTTTCCGTACTTATAGAAACCAAAAATGATTAGAAAATAAGCGAGCGTTGGGTTAATCAGGGGTGATCAAGTTAAATCAATATAGATTAAATCAGATTAGATTAGATTAGACCGCACCATGAAAATTGAAGAAGGAAAAGAGTATATCTTAGACAAAGGAAAAAGATATGCGCACGTAATAAAAGTCATTAAGATCGTAGATAGTCAATTAGTTCGTTATATCACCACCGACGATCATTCCAGGCCATCTATTGCACTGGCCTCCAGGTTGTCATTGAAGGAATAGATTAAGTCAATAAAAAAAAAAGGAAACCGTAAGATCTCCTTTCTAATTTAATTCATTATCCCATGTAAAATAACGTCACCCTTCTCGGCCTGATCAATTCCTTCCTCAATATCCGTTTTTTCATCCTCGCTTATCGCATCCGACCAATCCTCTTCTTCCTGCTTGTACTAAAAAAAAATGGGTAATCGACCATAGTCAATTACCCATTTCCTTAATTATCTAAATGCCGACCTACCGAACTATAGTAGTACGAAACTTTAAATTTCTATTAATGTTTAACCACTTTTTGGTTGATTTTCCCATCTATTGAACGAATGAAATATACTCCATTCGTTAAATCTCTAAAGTCAATTGCTACTGTTCCATTCATTTTAACAGATCGGATTAACTGACCTTCTAGATTGTAAAGGTTCAACACCTCAAAGTTTCCTTTATTGTTTTTGATAAACATTTGATCCCTTGTTGGGTTTGGATAAAACGTGATCAATTCCGTTGTTTCTTTTGTAATTCCAGTTGCATCAATTCCAGTTCCTGTTACACTTACTTGATCGATACTTCCTTGCTGAATTCCAGCGGCTGTTACTTGGATTGTTCCACTATAAATTTGAGCTACTGATGGTGAAAAAGTTACATTAAAATTATCTGTTGCAGCAGGTGCAAGCGTCGAAGTTGTCCCGCTTATTGAATATCCAGCTGGAACCGTTATATTACTTACATCCAATGAAGCATTCCCATCGTTTGTAAGGGTTAACACTTGTACTTTCGATTCACCAATATTCACATTCCCAAAATTAGCTACGTCAATCGTTGTGATCAATCTAGGTGCAGCAGCAACTACTTCAATTGTATCTGTAGTTACCGTAATACCGCTATTGGACATAGTTACATAGTAAAAACCAGTATCACTTGCCAAAAACGTAAATACTCCTGAAGCTACCGGACCTGTGATCAATGTTCCATCTGCTGCATACAAGTTATATGTAGAACCTTCTAATAGCGTATCAACCATGATGCTATCATGTACACTAAAATCAACAGAATCCGTATAAAGCAATGTAAATCCATCATTTTGTTGAGGGCTCATAGAATATCCTGTACCTGCGGAAGTATTATTTGCCAATTCTACAGCTTCTGTCAGATTTAAGCGATTATCTTCTCCATTCAGATATCGTAGATCTTGTAGCGCAAAAAACCCATTTGTACTTTCTATACCATCTGCTTTAAATCCTGTTTTTCTTAAAGAATCAAATGAACTCACATCCAATGTCTCAAAAACGCCTGCATTACCTAGCCCAAGCGCTCTTAACTCTGTGTTTGCATAAATATTGGATAATATTGAACTACCCAAAGGATCTGTCGCATTTCGACTATTCCCCAAGGACATTTTATATAAAGTCGTTACTCCAGACATGTTTAATGATTTTAAAGATGCCTGCTTTATACTTAATTTCACCAAGCTCGTGCAATTGGAGACATTTACGGATTCTAAACTATCTACATCCCAAGAAGCTTTAAAACGTACGAGGTTAGGACAATTAGATGCATCAACCAATTTCAAATGACTCCTTTGTCCTGATCCTGCTTCTAATTCATACCGATTCATTGGTACTTTAAGTAACAATAAAGCAGGTAAATTGGAGGCATCCAATGCACTAACCCCTGTATTTCCCACTTGGAGATACTCCAATTTCTGTAGTCCAGAAACTTTTATTTCAGTAAGAAGTTCATTTCTATTTAATACAATAATTCGAAGTTCACTCAATCCTGTCAAATCAAGAACTCCTGTCAAATCCGTTTCTACACCCGTTGAGATCCAATGCAAGCCATTCGCATCCGCTGTTGGGTATACTAAAGGATCGATGCTTCCACACCAAATTCCGGCATGATCTAGCGAATCATGGGTTCTACCTTCATTGGTTGAAGTTGCATCTGCCAAATGTAGTTCCACAATTCTATGAGGTGTTACGGTCGTATCCCATACTACACCTATCCAATTTCCTGGATCGGAATCAGTCCAATTTAGAGTGGTACTTACAGAGAAGTTTGTGTTTTTAATAGTGTTAATCACAGTCGTATCTCCTGCATCATATTGTGCGTTAGAAACGAGTGAAAAACCCAGTATTAGTGTTACTAAGAATACTTTGTAGAGTTTGTTCATTTTGATCTTTTTTGGTTTAAATAAAGGATATGAGCGCAAAGATAAGGTAAAGTGAGCTATTGAAATGATTATTTAGCAAATAATCATTTCAATAATACGGAGATCTTACAAGTTTTAATTTATGGACTTAAGTAAGTTCAATTGCTTTTGGACCTGCTAATTTAATTCTAAAGAAGAGTTCTCTAAAATCATAGTGGAAAAATAATCAATTCCCAAAGTATCGTATTAAAGTAAATATTTAAATGGCTCTATTAGAAATAAAAATAAATCCCGGTTTTCCTTTCATGAGCCTCTTTACACAAAGAAATGATTTCCTGTACAATCTCATCATCACACTTTTTAAATTCATATTTCCTCTCCTCTAATTCAGAAATTACTTTCATCAATTTTCCAAGATCAACAATCTCATCATCTTCATAATCATCAATCATTGTATCCGCTACCTTATTAATTGCATCAAAAACCTTATCACGATACAATTCGTAAAAATCGGAATCATCTAATTCCAAAGTCAATATTTGATCTGCATTCGTTTTTCCCATATTAAAATCTTGGAGACACTTCCTATCTACAGGTACTATTATTATGCGGTTTGCCATTAGTTTCCTATATTGTTAAAATGTGTTCGACGTTGAAATTTATCATTGAGAATTTGAACATGGACCCAAAGTAACTTTCAGCTATATATTTCCGTGACTAAGTCACTGCTTTTTCATTCTCTTGTTTCAAGTTTTATAAAGTAGGCTTAAAAACGGCTTAGGGGGACTACATCCTGGTACATTACCTTTATTTTTCAGGTGAAAATCTGATACAATACCCCTAATTTAGTCTATCTTTAAATAAGATGAAAATTAATTTCCTCCTGCTTATGAACTATTATATACTTGAACTTCAAAGCGGTACAAAAGAAACAGGTCCTTTGTATCCTCAAATACAAGAAATAGGAGGCACAATTAATGCCAATGACTCCAATTCTTTGTACAAAGTTGAGAATGATATACCATCGTTTACTCCTAACCTAAATTTTTTACAGGTGGCTAAACATGCTTTACTATCAGACTTCCTTAGCGCTTCCATGATTCATCCAGGTCATATTGTTAATGAAAAAGTTGAAAAAATTTTAAATAAATTCACTCTTGTTGATCACAAATTCTACCCTACCACTTTAAGTCATCGTAAACAACTAATCTATAATTATAGTTGGTTT
Source organism: Cytophagales bacterium (assembly GCA_965277185.1). Classification (GTDB taxonomy): domain Bacteria; phylum Bacteroidota; class Bacteroidia; order Cytophagales; family JAHDFW01; genus JAHDFW01. Next base: position 29,309 of record CBDICC010000001.1, read on the forward strand.
ATTTTTAGCGGAAATCTTAATAATTATATAAATTTTCAGGAAACTCAATTTGTATTGCTAGACACATTTGGCGACATTGAAAATATTACTATTAATTCGATTGAAGAATTAAAACAAGTGAATCATGAAATGGATCCTATGAAATCTATACGTTCAGCAGAGTATAAATTTTACAAAAAAATTAATTTAGACCTGTTTACCCTGCATTCCTATGATAACAGGGTAATAATATCAGAATCTTTGAAAAACGAATTCACTCGACAATCAATAACAGGAATTGAAATGACTGAAGTCCAATATTTCTCTAAAATGGATAGCGAATAATTTAAAAGACTCTTCCAAGACAAATTTCTATTTTTGCAAAAATTTCACATAAACCTATTAGGACAAATAAGGATATATCTCCAATTTTAGTATTACATAATAACTCAGTCATCTAGTGCTTATTAAGTAGTTGATATTTAACCAATAGGAAAATTCATATACAATTAATTCCTTTCATAAAACGACAACACTTCTCTCCAACTCTGTTTGCAAAATCAGTTAATGCTTTCAACATGAATAACGGAATTTATTGACTAATTAACTCTTGATAATAATAATTTAATGAACATGTACTATCGACTATCGTACAATGATAATTCTCAGATTCAATCTTGTAAGTAACATAGGAAGTACAGAACGAACTATCTTCCTGACTTGTAGCCGTAGCAATTAAATCTAAAAACAACTGCTCTTCCTTCGGCCCAAATTGTTTTTGAAATAAAGATTTATTAAATGCTATACTGTCATATTCATACACTAAAGTTTTCACACCCTTGTCCTCTCTTATTTTTAACAAATTTGTATGACTGCCAAAGCAAAGAGAAGTATGAATCTCCACCGTGATATTTTTATCATTTAATATCGCTTTAGCGTCAACCCTTTTGGTCTTACAGGAGTATAAAACCGTAGAGACTAATACCATGAGGGGAATAAAGTGCTTCACCGTAGTTTACTTCCTACAACCGTATTAGAGTCAATCACTGGCAAAGTTGAATCAGCCTGTTTTTTTAATTCCTCATATCTCCTATCGCCTAAATCCCTTCTCATTTTATCCTCTAGCTCACCATCTTTTTCTTCTTCATTTATCGGCATAATCTTCCCGCCTTTAAAAATATCATCATTTGTGTTCTCCATATTTGTATTATCGTTATTGTCACAAGCAAACAAAGTTACAAGGCTACCCATTATAAATAAGAACCGCAACCTTAAATTCAGACTACACATCATCTTTTTTTTCCCTTCTTTGTTGATTTAATCATATCTTTTGTCATATCCTTTGCAGAATGAATACCTTTTCCTGAATCGGAATTTAATCCCATGAACATCACTATTCGCTCTAAATCAATGAATGATATGGGGCTATTCTCGGCAAAAGTATAAGAACTTAAGTAAAAGTAATTACGGGTCAATGGATCAACAGCAAAGAACCTCCCCAATCGAGGATCATGCATCCGATACTTAAAGTTAACAGAGTTCCCATTACCCTTAATCTCATTATCTACTTCCTGACCTTGGAACCCATAACGGTATAGCCCTGTTCAATTTCAAAGTAACATTTCCAGCGTCCCCAGAAATAATCATTTTCTAAAATACCAATGTAATCAATTTGTTTCTTAAATGAAACCCTTTTTCATTTGCAAACATGAATACAAACACTAGACATTCTTATCATACAACATTGAAAGAATTGGTCTTTTATGGATTACTCCCTTCATCATATTTAAAAGAAATCCCAAAGGCCAATATCTCCAGATGGAGAAATGATTCCTGGAAAAACTTTAAATGTTAAATTAATCGTTGATAGTGGACCTGAAAATAATAATATTCATGTAGATAATTTCATTTCTGATTCTAATATCAACATTCAAAAGTTAGTCGCTTTAAAAGACATTAAATATTCCAACTCTATGATCGAACGAGCTAATCGAACCTTGAAATACCGTTACATTTTTCCTCAAGAACCTAAGGATAGAAAACATTTAGAACTGATTCTTAGATATTTCATTAACGACTACAACAATATCAAACCACATGGAGCTTTAGGCGGCCTTACTCCAGATGAAGCATGCAGAGGATTAGAAATTGACGAACAACATCGAACTAAACAACTAGAACATGCCAGAAAAGAACGATTAAGATATAATAAAGAAAACAAATGCGATTTATGTCTTTGAGTGAAATACAATACTAAAAGCAATAAACAAAAAATAGAAATTGCTACTCAAAAAAATAAACCCCAGACTCGTTTTGAATCTGTGGTCTATAAAACATTGATTTTTTAATCGATTTTATCTATTCTTGACTGGTTTCTTATAAGGAACCTTCGTGTTTAGGTCTGCTTGGGGTTGTGCTGCGGATTGTACTAAGAGAGAGATTACGCGGATATAACTCTACATAACGATAACCATCACCAATATTGTTATATATTCTAATCTCCCCATTTGACATAACTTCTAATTTAAAATCAAAGTATCCTTGCAATTCATCTAAATCAAAGTTTACTATTCTTACCAAGTTCACACCAATTTCCCAAACTTTTTTGTCACTCTCATTGATTTCAGTCAATCCATCTACCATTGCGATAAATGTTTTATGCCTCCTAAACCACTTTCTTCTTAGTCTTTTCCCATCTAACTTCGCAGTATCTATTTTTTGCATTCCTTTAGTTCTAAATCCTTCTTTTAAGAATATCTTTTCATCTGCAACAACATAGATTGATCCATCAACTATGTCTCTAAGATACATTGATATTACCGAATCGACAACAGGAAGAGTTTGGCATTTCATCATACTTCCTATAAATAAAAAAAACATTATAAAAAACGGTTTCATTGTTTTATCTAGTTGATTTTGTAGTGTTCGTATTCGTTATTGTGGAGTATGAAACAGGTTCTTTATTCATTACTCCTTTTCTTCATTCAATTATACACGTTTCAGTTTCGCTAACGCTAAACTAAAACTAGCCCTCGGCTTTTATTTACAAACTACCATTAGCGGAGGGCAACTATCCCACCATGTAATTTTTGAGCTAATTTCCCCCTTGCCATCAGGTAAAACTTCTACATATATACCTTCATCTACTTCAAGGACTGAACTTTCTTCTTGGCTCATATTGGCATATACAAATTTTCCCTTTTCAAAAAACGACTTACAGTCATTAGACGATGGTTCTGTTTGAGCAAATAAAGCCTCAATATTAAAGCAAGGGATAATTAATATGATTAATAAATATCGTTTCATTGTTTCTTCTTACATTTTACATTTCGGAAAAGCACCAATTGGAACACTACCCTCATTTATTCATTTGTACTAATACGCCACTAATAATCGCTAAAAGAATTAATGATCCAGCCATAATAAAAAAGCCTCTTCCCAACATTACCATAAATTCCTTACGCACCCTTTTCACCTCTTCATCTTGTCCTTTCTTATCTTTTCCTAAATAAATTCTACCGATATTTTCATAAAACTTAACCCCTATAACTAACAAATAAGCAATCCAAGAAAACATAATAATTGAAACAAGAATACTTTTTACAACATCATTCATAATTTTCACTTTGTTCTTGAAGTTCAATATTTTTTTTTCCCCAATTAGACAATTGTTGTTTCAAGATTGGATATAGTTTCACCTGCTCCTTTTATATCATTTTCCAATTGATCAATTTCACCTCTTAACGTACCTAATTTTGAAGTAGAGGCGCTATATAACTTCCTCTCGAACTTCTCCTCCAACTGATATATTACAAAAAAACTCAGATTCCATTCCTAAGTAGCTTTCTTCTATATATTTCCGTGACTATATCTCTGCTTTTTCATTTTCTTGTTTCAAGTCTCATAAAGTAGGCTTAAAACAGCTTAGGGGATTATTTGAAATCATATTTTAACTTTATTCCAAGGAGAGTTAACGTCAGATCTTACAAATTCGTCTCCAATATCCAAATTTAGTAATTTGAGTTCTTCATCAATTTTCATAATAGTCTCTAAACTAACTAACAACATAGTTTCCATTGAATAGTCTCCATTATTACAATGGAACTGCAGATTAAAACCACCTTCATCATCATCGTCACATGTAACAAATAATATCGGCAATTTATCCTTAATTACATACGTTGATGTAATAACCACAGTGTCCGTGTTTATTTCTCCCAATATTGGCATTCTCTCAACTGTGTTTCATTCATTCCAAAATATCAAAACCGGTAATCTGTTGAATTCCCCGTCAAATTTTAATTGAATATTTCTTAAATGAAAAAATTTAATTTTCACTTCCAAAAACTCATCTGAATCATTGGGCCAAATCCCTTCCCCTTCTTTACTAAAAAAAAACTAGTTCCAAATAATCCGGTGCCCAATTCATTTCTTAAAAAAAGCACACAGCATTTGGTTTCAAGCCAGATTTGATTTTCTCTATCTTTTCAAAATTTCCTATACTATTCGTGCCATGAATTACAAAGATGTTCCTTGCCATTTTGAATTCTTCAAAACAAGCCTTCTTTATTCAAGTAAACTACGGTTAAGAGAGGAAACACTACCACTACCATAAAACTTATCAAATTCACTTTGGGATACTTCCACCTTAATTTTTCTTAACAAGTCCTCATCTAAATGTCTTTTGAGCCTTTTAGGTAATCTAGCATTTTCAACAATTTCGAGTCCATAAATCCTACCATCACTATCTATGTAACGTTGAGACCAATCAATATCTCTATTACTAAGTACCGAAGGTTCACAAAGAATATGATTTACACTGCTGATTAAAAAAAATTCTCGAATTCCCTTCCGAATTCAAAGCAATTCCACACAGGAAATTTTGGCGCTAACCTGTTTTGGTTCCAATCCCATGCTTTTACTATTCTAGACCATTCCATATTATAATTTTCAATTAAAAACCTGCATATTACTACTGATACAAGTCAATTTTATTTTCTTCAATTACCAGGGAAAATGGACTTTTAAACCATCTAATCTTAGGTAATGCTCCCTTTAACAATCTCATAGAATATGATAACCACAGTCTCTAACAACTCATAATCCTTGTGTAAATCTTCACATATAAGACATAAATATTAATCCAACATAACAAATCGGTTTTAAATAAAAAAACATCTTTTAAAATACTTCCTCCTATTATTTTCCCACGCAAACTTCTACTAGCGGCGGGTAGGTTATATGCAAGCAATCTCACTAGCCAGATATGTTTTGCAAACGAAAGGTAGTTCATAAATGAACTTCATATAACCTAGATTGGCCTTCCTGAGTGCTGCGAGGGATTTTGTGAGAGGGGATTATTCTTCATAATGATACCTAGTACCTTTTAGTTCCCCCGTTTTTATCAATAATCCTTCTTTCACTAAATAAGCTAAATCCTTTTTTAAAGTATTTCTCGAATAGCCTTCAAAAGATGCCTCTAGTTCTTTCATTTGCACCTTCTTCTGCTTTTTAACGTATTCTAAAACCAACTGCTGTCTATCATTTAAATCTTTTGACAACTTACTATAAATCTCATACTTAGCCTCTAATCGACTTATTAACGTAACCAAGCAATCTAGAAAAAACAGCACCCATTGGTCTATCTTTTCCGTTTCTTGATATCGATTTTTCTGACCTTCCATTAATGCTCGATAATAGGATTCTTTGCGCTCTTCTATAATGTGCTCAAAGGACACATACTGAACATAATCATACCCCTGCTGCATTAATAACAAAGTAGTCAACAATCTTGATAATCGTCCATTACCATCTTGATAAGGATGGATAGACAAAAATTCATACACAAAAACTGCCGTTAGCATTACAGGGTGCATATCTGATTGCTGCTTACGATCCTTTACCCAAAGTAATAACTCTTCCATCTCTTTTCCTGTTAAAGAGGGTTCGCTAGTACGAAAAATCGTGCGTTGACTTCCATCTGGATAATTGGCTACTATTTGATTAGATAGACTTTTATACCTCCCTTTATGCGTCTGATCTTTTCCACTGTGTTTCAACAAGACCCCATGCAGTTGATGAATATAACGCTCAGATAATTCTATCTCTTCATAGTTTTCTAATATCAGCTGCAAAGTCTCATAATAGCCTACAACCTCCTGCTGCTCTCTTGTATTCAGCTTCGTTATCTTTACTGATTTCAACAGATTTTCTACTTCTTTATCTGTTAATGTTGCTCCTTCTATTCTTGTTGAGGATCCAATACTTTCTATCGTTGCTATTTTTCGAAGCTCCTTTAAATGTTTACTATCTTTCAACTCTATAGCCTTCCAATTCCCTTTAAAACTATCTATCACACTCAGTTGTTGCATGATCTGTTGGTAAACTCTTACTGAAAATTCTATCTTATGATCCATCCCTTAATTACTTTTTTTTGGACATACCCAAAACGTATCCAAATGTATCCATAAATTAATCCTTCTCATAATATTTTCTCTTCATCATCTCTTAAGCACTCGGATGATACTTCCCCATATCATCTTGTAAATCGTCCAAATCATTCACTAAACATCCTTCTGTACTACTTACAAAACGATGACCAGCCATGTACTGTACTGTACTTGGTAACACCGATGTATTATTAGATCAAAAAAACGGCTAATAGGATTCTAGATGTTCAACTCCCGCAAGAAAAAGAAAGAGAATACCTTTTTGCTAGGACGGATGCTTTCCTTAGAGATGCGAAAGCCAAAAAAACATACTCCTCCTAAAACAAAAAAAAAGCTACCCAGGTTCTTACCCTAAGTAGCTTTCTTCTATATATATTGTCTAGTCCTGAAATAGCGATACACTAAAAAGTAAAGCTATGAAAGAAAAGAGAGATCAAGTGTATGTAAAGCGTACGCAAAAGGACTATTCAATGTCCTTTAAACTTCAGATTGTCAGGGCGATTGAATCAGGAGAAGAATCACCTACATCTGCACAACGGAAATATGGTGTTCAGTCCAGATCTACGGTTGTGATGTGGTTAAGAAAATATGGTAACTTTGATTGGGAGAACCAAACACCATCAAATATGCCAAAGACATCAGAGCAAAAGCTCATGGAGCTGGAGCAAAAGATTAAGTTGCTAGAAAAGCAAAAAGCTCATTTGGAAAAGCAAGTAGAGCAATCAGACAAAAAGAGTATTCTTTTTGATATGATGATTGATTTAGCTGAGAAGGAGTATAATATACCTATCCGAAAAAACTCCTTACCCGATCAATCGACCAGTTCCGGAAAGAACAAAAAGAAAGCTTAACAGCTACCTGTAGATTGATTGGGGTAAGTAGACAGGTTTATTATCGTTCTGTTAAATCTAGGCTATTGCGTCGTCAAAGAGCTGAAAAAGTAATTGATCTGGTTCAGCAAATAAGAATTCAAATGCCACGAATCGGAACTAGAAAGTTGTATTACCTTTTGAGTAGTGAACTAAAGGCTATTGGAGTGGGTCGAGACATGCTATTTAGGATATTAAGAGCAAATCATATGCTTATAGAAGCTAAGCGCAGTTATCATATAACAACGGATTCACATCATCGTTTTCGAAAACATAAGAATCTTATTGAAGATATGGTTCCAGAGTATCCAGAACAACTGTGGGTCTCAGATATTACCTATGTTGGAAATAGAACCAACCCCATGTATTTAGCTCTAGTTACCGATGCATATTCTAAAAAGATTGTAGGTTACGATGTATCTAATAGCTTAGATCAGAGTGGAGCAATTAGAGCTTTGAAGATGTCCATTAAATCTAGGATCTATAAAGAACATGATTTAATCCATCATTCAGATAGAGGATTACAATACTGTGGCGACCAATATCAATTTTTGCTTAATAAAAAGAAAATACGCTGCAGTATGACTGAATCATATGATCCATATGCTAATGCAGTTGCAGAAAGAATAAACGGAATATTAAAACAGGAATTTATTGGACAAACTAGAAATCTAGAACTCGATACAATGAGGCTATTGGTGAAAAATAGCATTAATATATATAATCAAATAAGGCCTCATTATTCTTGTGAAATGAAAACTCCGAATCAAATGCACACTCAACAAAAAATTAAAATAAAAACGTATAAAACAAAAAATAAGAGCTGGGCTAGCCCAGTTCTTATTTAATAAATTATTATCCTTGTAAAACTGTATCGTTTATTTAGGACTAGTCATATTTCCGTGACTATATCACTGCTTTTCTTTCTCTTGTTTCAAGTCTCATAAGGAAGACTTAAAACGGCTTAGGGAATTAAATAATATTACCCCTCAACATCATAAGAAACCATCGTGTTTAGGTCTGCTTGGGGTTGTGCTGGGTACATTACCTTATTACGCCCTTTGCGCACTATCTTTCTCAATGATTTTATTTCTTTCCTATCCTTAATCTTAGTTCTATTACAAATTCCAGTTTCAAATCGAACATAAGAACCTGGATGAGTTTTATACCATTTCTTTCTTTCTTCAATAAAATTTGCGTACTGATCCAAATTGTTTTCCATGCCATAAACGATATAGTATTCCCCCACTCCAAATTTAAAACCACAATCTCCACCTCCTAAACCAGTGCTAATAATAATAGTGTCTCCTTTATCAAAATCTCCTTTAAGATTCTTTTTTATTACAATACTAACTTTATATTTATAGGTTTTCACAGTTCCGTTAAACTTTTCAGTGAAAGGAAACTCAGAGGCAATATATTGAGTTATACTTATTACTTTTCCTTGAACAATTACGTCCGCACTTTCATAGGCATCATATATCGAATTTTTATTCTGACATGAACATGATCTAACATTGTACCAAACAAAATTTAAACCTAAAAAAAGGACAAGTTTTAACGATAATAATATTTTTACTTTCATACTTAATTCTCACCTGAATTGCTTCCGGGGTGTGCTGTGCTAGGATCAGCTTGTTTCTACATATTTCCGTGACTAAGGCACTGCTTTTCATTCTCTTGTTTCAAGTCTCATAAGGAAGATTTAAAACAGCTTAGGGTAATAACAAATAAAATATTCCTTGTATGACTTCTTCTTTTCATTTAAATTTCTATTTCATATACAATTTACCAATATGATTAAGATTATTCTAGCTACCTTACTATTGCTAACAACTTCTTCAATAATTGCTCAGAATAAAGAGAAGTCCTCTCCATTTCTAACTGAAGAACAAATACTTCAGGAGTTTCTTGATTCTAAATCGACAAAAAAATGGTCTCAGAAAGAACTCAATATACAAATAAATAGGTGTGGAGAAAAAGTCAAAGGTAAGTCTCAATATTGTAAAAGAACATTTAAAATAATTAGCAAACACATTAATTATGATAAGTTTATTGGAAACACAGATTATCAGCAAGGATACATGGTTGGGCTTATAATGCGAGCTAAAGTTGTAAAAAAATAAACCCCAGACTCGTTTTGAATCTGGGGTCTATAAAACATTGATTTTTTAATCGATTTTATCTATTGTTGACAGGTTCATTATAAGAAACCTTCGTGTTTAGGTCTCTCTGGGTTTGTGCTAGGTATAATTAAAGAAATAGAGTACTCTTCCAAAGGAAAAAAAAGGAAAATTTCTTATTGTATTCTGGATGAATCAACTTTTCGCAAAAACATTTCACAGTATATTAACCCCAATTTAGCCCCTATTTCTATTTAAAATTATAGGGCACGCCGAATATGAGATGGAGATATTGAATTCATTAATAATACTCTCCACGTCAAAACAATTTAATGATAGGCACGAAATTTTGATATAACTTCCAGAAGTTAGTTCAAATAAAAAGAAGTAGTATCCCCTCCAAGGCACCCAATAATTAAAATCTGTAGTTTTAAACTTAACTATTTTAACACTTTGTACTTCTCTTAAATCTGAACATCCGAACCTTGTTCTAATATATTGACGTTTCAAATCAACTAACAAATAGTAGTCATTAATTACATAACTAATATTTATAACTAAAACTGGCACCATAAAAATCACTATTCCAACAGATGCAATCCAAAGCACCACTACTAATGAATCACCTTTCATATTTTGATAAAATATAAAAGGAACATAAGAAATGGCATAATAAGCTATAGGTACCATAGCCTTTAGCTGATATTTCAATTTAATTCCCAATTCTTATTTATCCACCAATTTGATAATCCTGTCAATTTCATGTTTTTGTTTTAATAATAATTCATTTTGCAACTCTAATTCAATACAAAAATTACTATTTCTAAATTCAAAAGTGTGATTCTCGCTTAATAACTCATCAGAATTCAATTGCTTTAAAACAAAATTCGCTTTGTGCTCTAAGTTCTTGTATAAAAAATTTATAGTACTAATCCCCATTTTATCTATCGTAAAACCGCTCCTATTCTATTGAAATTTCCTCAATTTCGATTCCTTCCCAACTTGGCAATCCCATAGGTCCGCTTGACATTCCTAAAACTAATAAATCTTTCACCCTTCTCCTAAAACAAAAGAAAGCTACTCAGGATCAACACCTAAATAGCTTTCTTCTATATACTTCCGTGACTAAGGCACTGCTTTTCACTCTCTTGTTTCATGTCTCATAAAGAAGACTTAAAACAGCTTAGGATTAAAAGTAAATCGAGTTTCAACCACTCATTTTATGCTTTAATGACTGATTCCTTATAAGAAACCATCGTGTTTAGGTCTGCTTGGGGTTGTGCTGGTAACAATCTGATACGTTACCACCTATTAAAATCTATAACCAATTCTAAAAGTCCCCCACCAAGAATAACCATAACTAAGTCCTGTGTATTCTACCGGCGTTCTATTTGCCACGTACACGTCTGTAGAGTATTTTAGCTTGTAAAATGGTAAATAATTATATTTTAAATTAAAATCAGCTATAATTGGCTTAGACACTCTAAATTGAGTCCCTAAAGTTATAGTTCCTCCCGTAGAAACAATCGGCAACATAATAGTCGGATCATCTAAGTCACTATTTGCAATTCGAGCATAAACATAACCTAATCCAAGATAAACCCCATTACAACTAGCCAGTCTTGGATTAAAAGCATAGATTTTAATCCCAGTTCTTAGCGCAAATAATGAATGCCTCTGCGTGAAATCTGGATTATTCCGATCCGGTTTATTATAACTCAACATGTCGGGATTAATATACAAACTAATATATTTATTTACACCCCTCTCATACTCAATGTTTAAATGTTTAAATCCTCCCCTGATTAAATTAATGGGTTCCAATTTTATAACATTTCTCATTCTTATTTTCGCTAAGTCCACACGAATATTGTCGAGTAAAACCTTCAGAGATTTAAATTGGATTGCAGCATAATATATAAAGTTTTCATATTCTTTTTTGTTTTGTGAATCTTCAAAGTAATATGCGAAAGTATACTGAGAAGTATCTGATCCATATTGACTAGTAACAACTTTTGCTATCCCCTGGTGCTTAAGCCACAGATACCTGCCATCAACATTGCTTACGTCAAAATTACCATCTACAATTTTGTACTTGTACGGATAATAAAGCTGGAAAAACTTTTCCAGTTTCTCGTTCATTTTCACTGCCTTAGAATGACTATAGGATATAAAATCCTCTCCTTTAAATTTCTGCACGAAAATAAACGCTGATCCCAAATCATTAGGTATTCTTTTATCCTCAGGTTTACTTAAATCCTCAGGAAGATTATATTGCGCTCCAATATCCTGCCAAGTTTGACCAAAGCCACAAATAGCTAATAGTAACATGGACATTAATATTGGAATAGATTTTTTCATTCTCAAATAACGGTTGTGTCAGGTTTACAATTATACTAAAAAAAAGACTCTTTTTGAATCTGAGCTTCTTAAATCATTGATATTTTAAATCAATTTTATGCCTTAACTAGTGTTCCTTATAAGGAACTCTTCGTGTTTAGGTCTCTCTGGGGTTGTGCTGGGTAAGCTGTGATACTTATCATACGTCCCTCACATAACTCTGGTGTTTCTCCGGGTATTACCTCCCCCCCCCCTACTGACGAGTTTTATAAACTACTTTGTAAGTATCATCTGAATTATAATCAGGACTATTTCCTATACCCAATCCATCTTCAGAATTTGAAGGTTCACAAATCACATACTGAAGCTCTTCTTCCTCTAAAGTATGCTTATATTCTCCTTTGAGTAGAATAGCCAAGTTTACATGATTATTGTATTGTAATGCAACATAATCTAAATTCAACAGATATTTTACTAAAATGCCAAACATTACTGACTTATCTTCACAGTCTAAAAAGTCATAGTAAAAGGACTCTTCCGGAAACAAAGGTCTTTCCCTTCCAAAAGCTTCAATATCATCTTTATATGGTTTTAATGTTCTCACAAATGACAATAAATATCTAATCTTTTCTTGATCAGTTTTAAATCCAGAAATCTTTCCATTTAAGTGATTTAACAAGTTAAATTCTAACGAATCAGTTAATTCAAGTCCAAAATAAGATGATGTTTCAAGTTGTGGTACATCCGCCATAAAATTTAGCACATTTTTATTAAATAACAAAGTCAATTCAACTTCCTCATTTAAATATGTATAATTCTTTTTTTTCAATTCATAAACTGGATCCCTAAATTTTGGCAAAGTTTTAATTCCCATAGAGAGCAATCTAGCCCCTCTACTAATTGATAAAACTTGAAATTTCATTCCTTCCCCCAAATCTCTAGAAATATTGTAATATCCTTTCCCTCGTATTTTGGCTTTTTGCATTTGATAAACTTTTAAATCTGTAGCTGCAAACAAAGAAATTTTCTTTTTCACTACAACCATTCCTACCTTATAATCAGACCTGCTCAAATAATGAAAAGTTAGTATTTCACGTTGGTTGCTAGAGGCTTTAGGACAAATAACACAAAATATTCTTTCCGCCAGTAAATATTCAAAGTAATCATTTAAACCATAAATTACTTTTATTTCACCTATCTTATCATGTAACTTTCTGATTGATTCATTCTTATCTAAACTTTCAAGATACTTTAAAATGTTTTGTTCAGAGGTGGTATTTCCTTTAAACAATATTTTTTTTGAATTTGGAATCGAAATATCGAATATATGTTCACCATAAAAATTTATTGAAAAATCACCAGAAACACAAGGTTTCAAACAACTTAGCGACATTAGCGCCACTAGCATATATTTATTCATCATCTTCTATCTATTGTGATATTTTGTGGGCCTGGTCTACCAAAATTAAACACTGACGGATTGATAGCAGGTCTTGGAATACCTACACGATTCAATCCTCTTCTTATAAATCTATCCCGGTTACTTAGAACAGTATTTATTGTTGGACTTGTTCCAAATAGACCTAGAAAACCTGGTTGGCTTGCGCCATTACCTACAGGTGTGTTAAAAGTTAATGTCAAACTCGATCCTGGACAATCAGATATGACTGTTGCCACCCTCCGAAATTCACTTGCGGCCAAGGTCATATTTGTGGGATTTGCTGTCCAAGCAACAAAATTAATTCTTAAATTAAGTCTTGCAGGTGGACAAGGAATTGCTCCTCCTGATGGTCCAGGCGAGTTCTAGTCCTTCTAATCATAACATCTCCATCGTCCGTTGGGTCTTTTAAACTTGGAGGAGTTAAACTAGGATCTTTAATTGTTGGACCATTTATATCATCATCTGGATTCGGCGTCTTAAATGGAATGTTTACTTTGTTCGCCAATTCATTATCATCCGACGAAGCTGTTCCTTCCGATCCACTTTTCCTACCTCTTGTAGCTTCAAAAGACCCTCCCTTAATTTCTATTACTCCACGCGCCGAAGTTCCTTTTTAACCTTTAATCACTCTATTATAAGTTATTTTATTTTACTTCTAAAAGTCCTAACAGTATTCAATAGCCCATTTCCAGGCTTCAATCCTAATTGATCTGTATATACATTGGGGTTAGCATTCAATACAACATATGCACCATGCCACGCGTAAGTTAATGGATCATTGTTCATTCTTCTCCCCAATCTTGGATCATATTGCCAGTTCCAAGCCGTATAACTATTTCCCTTCCCTTGAATCTCATCATCCTTCTCTTGCCCATTGAACCCATACCTATAATTCAAGTCTCCATTAGAGTAATGTCTCCTGGGCATGAGTATACCAAAAGGGTAGTAGTCAGAGGCATTCGCTACTTGAGCAGATAACCAGTAGCAGTATTGTTTCCTATTCCTAATCTACGGTCTGTTACTACTGCTAGTACATTCCCTAAAGATTGGAGAGTTCGGGTTTTCAATGTATCAAATTCCTTATACAGGAGCTATGAAAACGTCTTTTTCATAGGTATAAATATTATAAAAAAAGGAAACCGCTTGGTCTCCTTTATAACTATTTATTTCTATTACTTAATTTATCTGGATTCATTAATGTTGGAAAAAAATCTGTAACCTCAACTATTATATTTTGCTCATCAACATAATAAACTATCTTAAGCTCAAAATATCGTGTCTCTTTAAATAAAATTGTTCTGTAATCCAGCAAATATCTTGAGCTTAGTAATTCATCCTTTTTACCTCTCTTTGGATTTATTTCTAAACTTTTAACTTTTTCTAAAATATCAAATTCAACCTCTAATACTCTATCTACTGAAAAGTTATGAAATAGATAATCAAGAATTTCTTCTTGAAAACGTCTTTTAGCAGGAATAGAAATCTTTACGCTAAACCTCTTGACCTTAGCCATTCCTTATTACTTGCGCTAAATTCATCAATAGTCAACGTATCCCCCTTTCTTATTGCTTCCATAGACTCTTCTTGTCTGGCAATATAATCAGCTTCTTCTAATACCTTTTCAAGACTTTTTAGCACGTCAGGCTCTTTAATTGCCATCAATCGCTCTATCAATTTTTTCTTTCTTGGATCAAGTAACATATTCATTTTGGATTACATACAAATATAACGTTTTTCAACATCATTTTGTTTCACACCAGAAAATACTTATCCAATTCCCCCTGCAAACTCTCAACCTCCTGCTTCCTATACTTATCCAAAGAACTCAAATATTTAAACCCGGTTCTATACTGGGTGATGCGTCGGTTCTACATCTCATTCTAAGCCTGACTATGAGTCTATTATCGTCTACTCTACACTCTTTGTCTTTTTAATTGATTTTATCGTTTATAAAGCCTACAAACCCTATTTTTCATAACACTCTAATAGAAAAAAGGCATTCCTTTTTTCAGAATAGTCTACAAAAACTGCTTTTGAAAGATTACCCGCTTTATAATCCTTTGCAGGAACCAAGTAATTAAAGGTTTTTCCGCCCTTTATGGTAGACACTAAGAAATAATTTTCTGACACTATACCTCCCTTCTTTTTATTATAAGAAACATAAACTAACTCTTTACCCTTCAATTCCTCAACTGCCTTAGACATCTTAAGTTCATCCTTCTTCTTATACGTCAATGGAATATCCAAGAGACATTCTTTCTTTTCCGTTTTTAAACTTTCTAAGTTATTGTTTACGCTTTGAGCAAAACTTTGTGTTACCCACATCGAAATAACATAGCAAATAATCTTTAAAATCTTGTTTTTCATTTCTTTCAATAAAATATAAATCATCTTGTAATAACACCGACTCAATGCCATTTAATTATTGATAATCAACACTACCACAATATTCGAACACTTATTATATAATTTTATGATAGAGGTTGTTGTGCTCTACTTCTTTTTAAAAATATTAGCTACCACATTTGGAACCTTGTATCCCAGATTTTCTCTTGTATGAGTGTAATGCCTCCGATTTCTAAATATTACTTGCTTCAGCTTTCCTTGATCACATAAAAAATGTAAACTTCTTAAATCTCCATCCACTATATTAACATCTTCTGTAAAGAAAATCTCTTTCATTTCTTTTAGAGAACTAAAAGATTTAATTGAATCAATTTTCCCCACATTATTAAATGCTAATGAAATCAACTGGGACATCCTCCCAATTTCCTTAAGTTCTGTTATTTTTTTGCAATAATCCAATCTTAATATCTTGATCAAAGACAAATTCCCAATCCCTTCAATATCTTCCAACTTGTTGCTACCAGATAGATCCAAGTTTTCTAAGCAAGGTAAATCCCTAATTCCCATTAAGTTTACTAATCTTGAATTAAACAAAGAAATTCTTTTTAGCGCAGGTAAATTTACAATTGGTAAAATTTCATAATTAGAATATTTATCAATTTGCAAACTTTGCAAACTCTTTGAATGAAAAATTGTATCTGACCCTTTGATCCCCCAGCAAAAAAAGCAATCTGTCAAGTTCGGAAATTTGCTAAAATCTAACTCTCCTTTAAATTTATGCTCTATTCGCAATATTTTAAGATTTTTCAAGTATTGAATTGGACTAATATCTTTAATAAAGGGGGTCAAAAGTGTTAATCCATCAATAAATTCGAATTGCTCTATAAAATCTAAACTTTCTTCTGGAAAATAATTTGAGTTGATTTCCAAATGGCTAATGCCATCTGATTTCATCACTTTAATGGCCCCAATAAAATTAGTTGAATTAAGAACTAACACCTTATTTTCTTTCCTTAGCAGGAATCCCTTATACTTAACTGGAATTTGGTTTTCTTTATTATTCTGCATCATTGTTATCTTAATCTATAATTATTTATTCCTAATCCTAATTTTGAATTACGTGCTATGCTTACAGGAAATACCTTGTTAGTAGCGAATATCAAAAAAGCACTATTAGATCCTCTTAAAAACATTGGTCTATCAGAAGTATTTACATGGACGGCATAAGAAAAGGACTAATTACCGTTTCTGAAAACACCATGTACAAGGTCAATAAAGTTTTGGGTATTCGTAAAACCAAAGATAAATCAAAAAAGAAGAAACGACATAAAAAAGGTATTCGTGCTTCTCGACCAAACCAAATCTGGCATGCAGACATTACCACTTTAAAATCTAAAGATGGCAATCGTCATTACATTTATTTGGTTATCGATAATTTTTCTAGAAAAATTCTGTCGTATTCTATTCAAGACCGTGTTTCTGGACTGATTACTAAATCTACTATTGAAGAGGCCTATAACAATGCCCATAAACTTGGAAAAGACCTGAATGTAGATTTAATTGTTGATGGTGGGCCCGAAAACAACAATATCTATGTGAATGGGTTCATTTCTCAATCCAACATCAATATGAGAAAACTGGTGGCCCTCAAGGATATTAATTATTCCAATTCCATGATTGAACGTGTAAACCACACGCTGAAATACAGATACATATTCCCTCATGAACCTAAAAACAGAATTCATTTAGAACGGATTCTTAGATTTTTCATTAATGACTACAACATTGTCAAACCACATGGGGCTTTGGCTGGTTTAACACCCGATGAAGCCTGGAATGGATTTGAAGTAGACAAACAATATCGAACCAAGTTATTACAGGATGCTCGATTAGAAAGATTAAGACACAATAGAGAAAACAAATGCGATTTATGCCATTAATTGAAATAGAATACTAAAAAGCAATGAGCAAAAAATAGAATTTGCTCATTAATAAATAAACCCCAGACTCTTTTTGAATCTGAGGTTTCTAAATCTTTGATTTTTTAAATCAATTGTATGACTTAACTAGTGGTTTCTTATAAGGAACTCTTCTGTTTAGGTCTCTTTGGGGTTGTGCTGGGATCTATTATCGGCTTTCTTACTAAAAGCTAATCTTAAACAACAACTCTCCTAAAAACAAAAAAACTACTCAGGTCTTTATCCTAAGTAGCTTTCTCTTTTATCTTCTCGCTTAGCCGTTTAAAACGGCTTCTTTATTCATTACTCCTTTTCTTCATTCAATTATACACGTTTCAGTTTCGCTAACGCTAAACTAAAACTAGCCCTCGGCTTTTATTTACAAACTACCATTAGCGGAGGTCACCTTGATTGCACGGAATAAACACCTTCCTCACCTTTTTCCATGGAATATACTATTTCCACAGGCACCTCCGATTTAACCTCTATAACGGCTACTTTTCCTAAAACTTCTTTAAACCTCCAATCAACATTTCTCTTGTTAAGATATTCAAGGATTTCCGATAACGAACTAGTATTTAAAGAAATATTCCCTTGAGCAATCTCAAACTTAACTTTTTTGTTTTTCTTACTAACATAAACCATTACAAAAGAAACAATATTCTTAGTATCTACCCCAAAAGATATTGTTACATCGTCTTTATGAAATTCGAAGAATTCTACTTCACCTATCTTATTTCTTAAATTTGACGAAATCAAACATTCCCTGTCAATCTGGTTAAGACTAATTCCTTTTTTAAGACCAAAAATCTGTCCAGATAATAAAAAATCCTCTAAATTCAATATCATGCTTTTTGTTTTATTCATTAGACAAAATATTTATTATAATCTCCAACTCCTTTTTATCATCTGGAGTCGAATTTGCAGAATTTAATCCATCCTTTGCTAACTCCAACAATTTTTTTCTATTCTCCGGTTTACCTATAAATTTTTCTCCTTGTTCGACTGCTTCGGCTGAATTTTTATTGCTAAATACAGAATTAACTACAATCGACTTAAGATCTTTCGATAACCTAAAAGATACTTCCCCTAATTCCTTACCTTTTTTTGAATAGACATCTGCATGTATCTTTTTACTTATCCAATCTGCTCCAAAAATCCCTGCCTTTGATTGAAATGCTGTAGCGCAAGGATTACCATTGTGAACCAGAATTCTTTCTTCAGAAACAAAATATGTATGAAAATCTTCTATCAATAAATTATAAACCATAAAATCACCTTTCTTATGGTTAATTTTAGAAACTACAACACTTTCACCATTTGCCAAAGTCAACGAATCTCCAACACTAAGTTCGTCCACTTTGATCCATTTCCCACTAACAAAAAACGGATGTTCATGCGTAGCTTCTATTGTAATTTCTCCTGCTGTTATGATATATATTTCATTCCATTCCTTAGCAAAGGTCTCTATTACAGGCTTGAATTCTTGCAAACCTGTAGAATCGCTATATGCCCAAACAGAATCCCCAACCAAAACTTCACTAATTGGGACTAATCCTTTGTTCGTGTTAACAAGAGTTTTTTCTGTAAAGCAACCGCAAGGTTCGTACTTTATTAATCTTCTCAGTACTCTTCTTAGTTGCTTTGTTAACATAGCAGCCCCCGGATGATCTGATGGGACCAAGTCAACCCCAGACTCATCAACAAAGCCATAAACAAAATTAATTCCCTCGTCCCCATATTCGCCAATTGCAAGTACTAGTCTATCACCATACCTAGTTACAACTACAGCAGCTGAACTTGATAGGGAGCCTAAATAAGTAATTAATTGGCTAGCAATTCCCGCTTCAACACCCGCAATTCCTCCTTCTATAGCTAACCATCCTGCAAATCCCGCAACCACACCAAAAGCTTGCCCCTGATAGACGGCAATTCGCTCAGCACTTGTACTTTTGAAAGGATTAGCTGGATTTGTTTCATCCGTAAAATCCCACTGAGGAGTAAGATATTTACCTGCTTCTTCTAATCCTTCTAGTTCAACATGGTTAATAACCTTATTTCCACTAAATGAATATGGGGTATAATGAGGATACTTCCAAGCCAATGGATCAACAGCAAAGAACCTACCCAATCTTGGATCATGCATGCGATACTTATAACTTACACTATTTCCATCACCCTTAATCTCATTATCCACTTCCTGACCTTGAAATCCATACCTATAATTCAAATCTCCATTAGAGTAATGTCTTCCGGGCATTAGCATACCAAAGGGGTAGTAGTTTACACGTTTTTTTTTTAATCCGGCATACCCTTTTCTAGCACCCCTCTCATCCAAAATAAAAAAATCCTGCATACCCCCTAGGGCCATCAACACGTCAGCTTTTTTTCAACGGACATCCTCCGCTTGACATTCCTAAAACTAATAAATCAATCCCTTTAAACCAAAACAATATAACCCTTAAACATAACAGACTCTTATACTGTCATACTTATCCTGTACATGGGCTCATTTCCTCGCTTGCGCTCTTGACGCCTAATTTGCAGTATAAGTCGGTTATATTTAGTAAGTTCCTGCAGTGTTCATTACTCCTACGTCAAGACTTCGGAGTTCACTGCGGGCATCCTTACTACAGGCTATTGGTTTCCCTTCGATCCCTGCCGCCCTCTCGGTTGGCATGTTCCAAAAAGCAAAGCAAAATAATCCCCTATTCATTTTTAATGGAGTTATTTCACTTCACTTTCTGGAACACCAGTTTTTATATCCTGTCTATAGAACATAAAAAACTGGCCTCTTTTTCATTGATTAATTAGGGGACGTGATTGGATCCTTCGAGCGGATTAATCCATGTAAAAGAGGTTCCTAACGGCCAACAACATTTCCAGATCAGGAAGAACTTTCTGACGTGCGGAAGGATGATCCGTTCTTTCTAAATAAGTAT
>CBDICC010000002.1:0-105644 GCA_965277185.1 Cytophagales bacterium
AAACAGTCGTGTCGTTTCCAGCTGATACGGTTGGTAACCCATTTACCATTACATCTACCATGTCTGTATTTTGACAGCCATTACCATCTGTTCCTGTTACCGTATAAGTTGTCGTTCCATTACCAGAAGTCACAAAAGCCATGTTATCTGTTACACTGTTGTTCCACGAATAACCGGCGGCGCCTGATCCTGATAAAGTTACCGAAGCTCCCGTACAAACTGTTGTATCGTTTCCAGCTGAGACGGTTGGTAACCCATTTACCATTACATCTACCATGTCTGTATTTTGACAGCCATTACCATCTGTTCCGGTTACCGTATAAGTTGTCATTCCGGTACCAGAAGTCACAAAGGCCATATTATCTGTTACACCATTATTCCATGAATAACCGGCGGCGCCTGATCCTGATAAAGTTACCGAAGCTCCCGTACAAACTGTTGTATCATTTCCTGCAGAAACGGTTGGTAATCCATTTACCATAACGTCAACCATATCTGTATTTTGACAACCATTACCATCTGTTCCGGTTACGGTATAAGTTGTCGTTCCCGTACCAGATGTTACAAAGGCCATATTATCCGTTACACTATTGTTCCATGAATAACCGGCGGCGCCTGATCCTGATAAAGTTACGGACGCACCTGTACAAACTGTTGTATCATTTCCTGCAGAGACGGTTGGTAATCCATTTACCATAACGTCTACCATATCTGTATTTTGACAACCATTACCATCTGTTCCGGTTACGGTATAAGTTGTCGTTCCCGTACCAGATGTTACAAAGGCCATATTATCCGTTACACTATTGTTCCATGAATAACCGGCGGCGCCTGATCCTGATAAAGTTACGGACGCTCCTGAACAAACAGTCGTGTCGTTTCCAGCTGATACAGTTGGTAATCCATTTACCATAACGTCAACCATGTCTGTATTTTGACAGCCGTTTACATCTGTTCCAACTACCGTATAAGTAGTCGTTCCAGTACCAGAAGTTACAAAAGCCATATTATCCGTTACACTATTGTTCCATGAATAACCGGCGGCGCCTGATCCTGATAAAGTTACGGACGCTCCTGAACAAACAGTCGTGTCGTTTCCAGCTGATACAGTTGGTAATCCATTTACCATAACGTCAACCATGTCTGTATTTTGACAGCCATTACCATCTGTTCCAACTACCGTATAAGTTGTCGTTCCGGTACCAGATGTTACAAAGGCCATATTATCCGTTACACTATTGTTCCATGAATATCCAGCCGCACCTGATCCTGATAAAGTTACGGACGCTCCTGTACAAACAGTTGTATCGTTTCCAGCTGAGACGGTTGGTAACCCATTTACCATTACGTCAACCATGTCTGTATTTTGACAGCCGTTTACATCTGTTCCAACTACCGTATAAGTAGTCGTTCCAGTACCAGAAGTTACAAAAGCCATGTTATCTGTTACACTATTGTTCCATGAATAACCGGCGGCGCCTGATCCTGATAAGGTTACCGATGCTCCTGTACAAACTGTTGTATCATTTCCAGCTGATACGGTTGGTAATCCATTTACCATCACGTCTACCATGTCTGTGTTTTGACAGCCGTTTCCATCTGTTCCAACTACCGTATAAGTTGTCGTTCCAGTACCAGAAGTTACAAAGGCCATGTTATCTGTTACACTGTTGTTCCATGAATAACCGGCGGCGCCTGATCCTGATAAAGTTACTGATGCACCTGTACAAACAGTTGTGTCGTTTCCAGCTGATACAGTTGGTAGCGTATTAACCGTAACCAATGCTGAACCTGATGTGCTTTCGCAGCCGCCTACAGTCTCTGTTGCGTAATAGGTTGCTGATCCAGCAGAACTTGAAGGAGTAAGGGTAGTTCCCGTTCCAATATTATTTGTAAGCGCTGCGTCTGAATACCAATTAATTGTTCCTCCGCTTGTTGTAGAAGTTAAATCTACTATAGTTGCTCCTATACAATACGATGTATCTGAACTTACGGTCGGTGCAGAAGGGCTACCAAGTGCAGACAATGAAAGCGTACTTCCAAAGACCGTACAATTTCCATCTGAAATAGCAATGGTATAACTCCCTGTTCCTAACAGGCTAAATGAACCACCATTAGCGAAAAAGGCATTTCCACTATCGACAGAGAATGTGTAAGATCCCGTTCCACCGGATGCAGATATCGTAATACTCCCATCATTTGATCCACAAGAAGGATTGGAACTGTTTTCTGAAGTAATCGATGGCAATGCATTTACCATCACATCTACCATATCTGTGTTTTGACAGCCGTTTCCATCTGTTCCGGTTACTGTATAAGTTGTCGTTCCCGTACCAGATGTTACAAAGGCCATGTTATCTGTTACACTGTTGTTCCATGAATATCCAGCCGCACCTGATCCTGATAAAGTTACTGATGCGCCCGTACAAACTGTCGTATCATTTCCAGCTGAAACCGTTGGCAATGCATTTACCATCACATCTACCATGTCTGTATTTTGACAACCATTGCCGTCCGTTCCGGTTACTGTATAAGTTGTCGTTCCTGTTCCAGAAGTCACAAAGGCCATGTTATCTGTTACACTATTGTTCCATGAATATCCAGCCGCACCTGATCCTGATAAAGTTACTGATGCGCCCGTACAAACTGTCGTATCATTTCCAGCTGAAACCGTTGGTAATCCATTTACGTTCACATCTACCATGTCTGTATTTTGACAACCATTGCCGTCCGTTCCGGTTACTGTATAAGTTGTCGTTCCGGTACCAGATGTTACGAAGGCCATGTTATCTGTTACACTGTTGTTCCATGAATATCCAGCCGCACCTGATCCTGATAAAGTTACTGATGAACCTGTACAAACAGTTGTATCATTCCCTGCAGAGACGGTTGGTAACCCATTTACCATCACGTCAACCATATCTGTATTTTCACAACCATTACCATCCGTTCCAACTACCGTATAAGTTGTCGTTCCGGTACCAGATGTTACGAAGGCCATGTTATCTGTTACACCGTTGTTCCATGAATATCCAGCCGCACCTGATCCTGATAAAGTTACTGATGCGCCCGTACAAACTGTCGTATCATTTCCAGCTGAAACCGTTGGTAATCCATTTACGTTCACATCTAC
This sequence comes from Cytophagales bacterium, assembly GCA_965277185.1. Taxonomy (GTDB): domain Bacteria; phylum Bacteroidota; class Bacteroidia; order Cytophagales; family JAHDFW01; genus JAHDFW01. The sequence continues at coordinate 3,134 of CBDICC010000002.1, forward strand.
CATGTCTGTATTTTGACAGCCGTTTCCATCTGTTCCAACTACCGTATAAGTTGTCGTTCCACTACCTGAAGTTACAAAGGCCATATTATCCGTTACACTATTGTTCCATGAATAACCAGCTGCGCCTGATCCTGATAATGTTACTGATGCACCTGTACAAACTGTTGTATCATTTCCTGCAGAGACGGTTGGTAATCCATTTACCATTACGTCTACCATGTCTGTATTTTGACAGCCATTACCATCTGTTCCAGTTACCGTATAAGTAGTCGTTCCAGTACCTGAAGTTACAAAAGCCATGTTATCTGTTACACTATTGTTCCATGAATAACCGGCGGCGCCTGATCCTGATAATGTTACTGATGCACCTGTACAAACTGTTGTATCATTCCCTGCAGAGACGGTTGGTAACCCATTTACCATTACGTCTACCATATCTGTATTTTCACAACCATTGCCATCCGTTCCAACTACCGTATAAGTTGTCGTTCCAGTACCAGAAGTCACAAAAGCCATGTTATCTGTTACACTGTTGTTCCACGAATAACCGGCTGCTCCTGATCCTGATAATGTTACTGATGAACCTGTACAAACTGTTGTATCATTTCCTGCAGAGACGGTTGGTAATCCATTTACCATAACGTCAACCATATCCGTGTTTTGACAGCCGTTTCCATCTGTTCCAACTACCGTATAAGTAGTCGTTCCGGTACCAGAAGTCACAAAGGCCATATTATCCGTTACACTGTTATTCCATGAATAACCGGCGGCGCCTGATCCTGATAAGGTTACCGATGAACCTGTACAAACAGTCGTGTCGTTTCCAGCTGATACGGTTGGTAACCCATTTACCATAACGTCAACCATATCTGTATTTTGACAGCCATTGCCGTCCGTTCCGGTTACTGTATAAGTTGTCGTTCCCGTACCAGATGTTACAAAGGCCATGTTATCTGTTACACTGTTGTTCCATGAATAACCGGCGGCTCCTGAACCTGATAAAGTTACGGACGCTCCTGAACAAACAGTCGTGTCGTTTCCAGCTGATACAGTTGGAAGTGCATTTATTGTAATTGAAATAGACGAAGCTGCACTTTCGCACCCTCCCGTAGATTCAGTAACATAGTAAATCGTTGTTGCAACCGTATTTCCTGGAGCTAAAGAAGTTCCTGTACCAATGTTCATTGTCAAACCTGCATCCGAATACCAATTAATTGTACCTCCTGTAGAGATTGCGGTCATCGATGATCGTGTTTCTCCTGAACAATAGGTCGTATCATTTGAAACGGTCGGTGAAGAACCTGCACCAGCACTGTTTATCGTAACGGATCCTCCACTTACTGTGCATCCTCCGTCCATTACAACGATATCGTAACCACCTGCAGCTAAACCTGTAAATGATCCTCCATTAGAGAAGAAATTACTTCCATTATCAATTGAGTAGGTATACGAACCAACGGAACCTCCGGAAGCAAATACCGTAATTTGACCATCGTTTGTTCCACAACTCGCATCCACTGTATTAATAGAATCAACGATAGGTTGTGTGTTCACCGTAACAACCAAACTATCTTTTGCCGAGCAACCTTCATTGGTCGTTCCTGTTACAATGTATTTTGTGTTTCCACTTCCTGAAACCGTGAAACCAACATTGTTAACCACACTATTATCCCAGCTATAGGCATCCGCTCCGGATCCACTTAATGTTAAATTCGACCCGGCACAGAGTGTTGTATCATTTCCAGCTTCAACGGTTGGGTCATTAAATACATAGGCCGTCGCAGGAGTACGTGAACTCACGCAGGCTGGCTCTCTAATTTCCCAGTCATAGTAATAATAATAGTGATTTAATCCACCATTTGCATTTGCACTACTTCTTTTTATCGATCCCATTCCCGCCAAATCATATGGATAGGTTACTGAACCATTATTTCGATACAGATCGATCGCGGCAGCGTCTATTCCCAACTGATAATCAGTTCCTATTGGAACTTGAAAATTTACATTTATTCGGGAGGTTCCGTCCGGAATGTTTACGGTTCTTGAATCGAGGATCGTTCCACCATTATCTCTAAATTCAACTGTTCGATTTCCAGCGCCATTAGCTGTCACTTCAACAGAAACAATTTCAAAGGGACTCGTAGCATCAAAAACAAGGTACTGATCTCCATTAAAGTTTGCCCCCGCTCCAGCTGTAGTCGGTTTTCCGACAAATGAGCTGGTTGCTATAATTTCAGATTGAGCATAATAAGTGGTCGTCGTGTTTAATACTGGCGTACCATAGGTTCCTCCAGTGGTCAATAAATTTCCACCCGTAAGAGAATCATACCATGAGATTGATCCCGCTGCACTTGCAGTCAGATTCATTGAACCACTATTGCAAACAGAATCATCTGTTGTGGTAGGAGAGGTAGGTGCATTTACAACTACCAAGTCCACTTCCGTATGTGTATCATTCCCATTGGCATTCGTTGTGAGCAACGAAACAGTATACGTTCCATTCGATGCATATGTATGGGTGGGGTTCTGATCGGTAGAAGTATTACTATCTCCAAAATTCCAACTCCATTGGGTGGGTCCATTTGTACTAAGATCAGTAAAATTGACTTCACCTGTACACGTGGTATCTACGTCAGCTGAAAAAGCAGCTACTGGAGGTACATTGGACAGTTGACATTGCCAAGTCATGGCAAAGCCCGTATGTTCTACTAAGTTATCAGAGTGAAATACAATGGTTATCGATCCGGCAGTTGAGGATACAGTGGAAGGAACATTGTCATTACAATATGTTCCAATCAAAGTAGATCCAGTTGTAGGTCCATCATAAATTAACATATAATCATAGTCGCAATTTCCTGCCGAACCAGGTTCGATATCAAAAGAAGTAAAGTTTAAATCTACTGTGTTTGCTCCTGTTGGTTGAATGGTCACTTGTGCATCGGAACTTGCTGAATAACTTCCTGATACACCTCCGTTATCATATAATATTCCTGAACAATTCGTTTGAGTAGTCATTGTTCCGGATGGAGGCAGATCGATACTATTGATTGTTTCAAAAGAAAAACCGGATGTAAAAGCAGATGTTCCACAGCCATTAAAAGCACGTACTCTCCAATAATATTGAGTTCCGTTGGCTAGTCCGGTTGAATTATAACTATTGGTTGTCAGTGTTGCGTTTGATTCTACAATGGTAGCAAATGCTGCATCGCTTGCAATTTGAATTTCAAACTGATCTCCTGCGCCTGCAGCAGACCAAGAAAAAGCAACCGGGTTGCCAACATCCGTGGCGGCATCTGCTGGAGCGGTTAAAGTAGGTGTTCCCGGTACCAGACCTGAAACAGTAAGGTTTACATCTACTGATTTCGTACCAGTAGAACTTGTTCCACTTAATGAAATCGTATAAGTACCTGCTGCTACAGCTGCCGTATTGGACACGGTAAAAATGGTATTATTTCCAGGAACTATTGGTGTGGTTCCAAATGTACCAATAGCTCCAGCAGGAACACCTGTTGCTGTAAGGGTCACTGGATCTACAAAACCTCCAACGCTTCCAATGTTTACATCAAAAACTCCGTTAACTGGAGGACAAATCGAGGTGTCGGTATTAGGAATGGTAAATGAAAAATCATTTGTGGCCATCGTAATTGCAAAGTCATTATCGGAAATATCAAAGAAGCTTCCATTTGAACACATTACCATGATCCGTGCAGTAGTGGAAGCAACGTTTGGAACCGTTACCAATTGACTTCCATCATTTGTCACGTTCGTTGCTAGTGTAGTAGAATAGGTTGCCCCACCGTCGGTTGATAATAAAATATCTACATTTGCACAAGCTACTGGAGCAGAACTTGTATTAGCAACATTCCAAGTTACGGTTTCTGTGGTTAACCCTACCCAAGTTATTCCGACGTTGGATGGATTGGTTACTACAAATGGTCCAGACCCACCATCCACAGTTACTGTAACATCTTCATGGTCATTACAACCTGCGGTTCCAAGTGATTGATCTCGCACAACAACTCTAAAATTCATTGTTCTGGATACCGATGGAACAACCTCCCAAGTAGGAGTAATTCCTGCTGCCAAATCTGCTAAATTTGGAAAATATCTTGTTGGACTTGTAACTGGTGAATTGGATCGAAAGTTAGGTCCTAAAGTGGAAGTAGCTACCGGTGGTTGTGTTGAAACGCCATTATCCATTTGCTCCCAACCATAAGTTAAAATGTCGCCATCTCCATCGTTTGCAATCGCCGTCAAGGCAAATGGTGTGCTTGCCGGAACAGTAACATTTCCATTCGTTCCAGTAATTGTTGGAGCACTGTTTGCTAACGCCGTGATTACTTCACATGTATGTCCTCCTGAGGTGATTTCATTATGGATTTCTTCCAAACTTACATTGTGAAAATGATCGTCGCTATTGCTCTGAACATCCGGTGCACAAATTCCGGCATAGCCCATAATAGTTGATGCACTTCCTGGTTCCATAGCGGTTCCACCATTCCGATTACAATTATTGTTTTGAGTATGGTTTGCACCAAATTGATGTCCTAATTCATGGGCCACATAATCAATGTCAAACGGATCGCCTACTGGTGCCCCACTTCCTGTTACTCCTCGGGCTTTTTGTCCATTGGCACATACTACACCCAATCCTGCCAATCCTCCTGAATTGGTTCCAAACACATGACCAACATCATAGTTTGCACTACCGATATCATTGTCGCATTCAACTTGATTTTCATTGATCATTGCTCCTGTATTTCCATTTGTAAATGGATCCGAACCAGCATTCGTATATACCAACAGATTATTGTTTGCAACAATTTCCATTGTAATGGCCATGTCACGTTCATACATTCCATTCACTCTGTTCATAGTAGTAACTTGAGCAGCTATAGCCAGAGCTTGCGTGCCACCATGGAAAGTAGTGTATTCTCCCGTTGCGGAAATGGCAATACGATACGTTCGAAGTTCGCATGTTCCAAATTGAACCATCCGCGGTCCATTGTTATCAATTGGGTTTTGAAATTTTTCAAGTAGATTCTCACCAGTAAATGAACACAACATTTTTTTGATAGATGAAAAGTCCTTTTTGTAATACACTTTATAATTGAGAAGATCTCCTTGTGTATTTGGATCGATGAAAACAGTGGATTGACCCGCTTTCAAGATCATTGCATGGAATCCTTGAGGGGTAATATCAAATTTCACATGTTCTCCATATTTGCCTATTGCGTCATATGATCTCGTACCTGGAAATTTATCCTTAAGGCCCGGATGCATGGTGTTGTTTTCGAATACCTGAAAACGCTGAGATTTACCATCAGGTAACGGTAATGTAATCCATAGGGTTTTACCAGTCTCTTTATCGTCACGATGTTTTACACCTACCAATTCGTTTTTAAAAGAAGTAAGATCAAACTGTACTGTTCGAAATTTAGAAGGTTTTATAAATTCCTTTCCAACCGGAAATACATTGTCCTGATCTATGTCTGACCAAAACGTAGCATTTTGTAGTTGCGCATTTCCTGAAAAAGAAGCAAACATAAAAAATGCAGAAAAAAGACCAATCAAGAGGCTTCTTCCCATATTGGCCATATTTGATTTGCTTTTACATGTGCGAGTAGTTTGCAACCACCAACTTAGGTGGGATTTTGAATTGAATTTCATAACGTAGTTGGTATTTTAATAAATGTGTGTGCATTTTTAGAAACCACTGCGTGCTATGCTTTTTTCGGAACGTATTTATCATTGATGAAACACGTTGGATCGGGCGAGATCGAAAAAGGTGTAGAATGTATATCGTCAACTGTTCCCAACCTTTTTTTAACAAAAAGAGGAATAACTGAAAAAGAGGAGCGTCCTCCTTTTGAATATGCACAAACAATTTCATAACAAATGGTGCGTTGTGGAAACTTACAATTCAAATAAATTAGAGCGAAATAGATTTATTTTATGCTCCTCAAAGCGCCAATTTGCCTTGAATTCTTATACCGCAACGTCTCCCAAATGTAATTGAAATATTAAAAAATTCATACATTAATAGCACAAACTTTCGGATTCAATTAACTGTATAAAACACAACAACTCATGCGTAAAACACTGTTTTACAATATTTAATGTTCTTACAATTCACAAATATCACATTGAGCACTCCTTTTATAAGTAAACTTTATATTAAATAAATCATATTCTTTCATAAGCATTAAATGAGGACCTACTTTCGATAAAATCGGATGATAAAGCAGACCGAGTTGTTAGGCTTAATCTTTGTTTCCATACTTTTAGGCGTTGAATTGCCTTAAAACACCTATTTTTACAAAAGGCGCACTTCAAATGCGTGTATCCCAAATTTAATAAATGCCTAATTTTCAACTGATAGACATGACTCATTGCATCCCATGCCAGGTCTAATCCAATCTCTTATAAAGAATATAAAGGCATTGGTCTTCCTGATGATGCTCATAACTGCTGGGCAACAAACTCATGCACAAACGCCCGTTTATTCTACGATCAATGTAGAAAATGGTCTTCCAAGTAATGAAACATATGCTGTTTTTCAAGATTCAAAAGGCTATATCTGGATTGCTACGGATCGAGGGGTAGTTCGTTACAATGGGTATGAATATGAAACCTTTACTACTGCTGAGGGACTTGCAGACAATGTTGTTTTTGATTTTACGGAAGATTCATACGGCAATATTTGGTTTGATAGTTTTAACGGGAAAATCTGTTATTACGATGGTCGAACTTTTCAGGTTGTTGAATACCCTAATTACAAAAAAGGATCACAACAAGTGATTGGTTACAATTTCAACAAGGATACGGTACATGTAGACCTTCAAACTGAAGAAGTGCTGTTAATTCGAAACTCATCTGGTACATTTTCGTTTTCAAAAACAAAACATAACACGAAACGCTCTAACTCAAGTCAAACAATCCCGCTAAAAGGATATATTTTGGATGATTGGGATCAGCTATTTTTTGGATCTACACTACATAAAAAAGTGAATGATAGTATATACATTTCAACTTTTGACCGTGACCTTAGAATTTATAAACGGAAAAAGGACTCTAATAATCGTTTGAAAATTGAATTGTTGAATTCTATTCAATTGCCTATTTATTCAACATGCATTCAGATTAAAAATGGATTGATTTATGTGGTATTACTGAATCAAGGAATAGTTACAATTGACCCATTTCAGGATAGTTTGGAGTTGAAACCATGGATCTCAATAAAAAAGCAAATTGCTTATTTATTGATAGACAACAATGATGTTCTATGGGTTGCTACACTTACAGAAGGTGTTTTGAAATTTCAAAACACCTTGGTAAAATCAAATAATTCTTTAAAAGGGGAATACATTGAACAAATCTTTAGTCAGCAGAAACTGCACATAATGTCTGATCGTAGATTATATGTTGCTCATCCAGAACTTGATTCAATAGAAATGATGCTAAACTTGACGTCCATTGGAAAGGATTGGCTTAATCATTATAATTATCGGAATGACATTTATTGCTATGCCGCGGCAGGGTCTTATGCTAAACTACGTAATTCAAAAATACATGAATATAGTTTAATAACTGATCGACAGACGGTAGATGAGTTGCATCGAATCTCTATGGATACCATAACTTTTTGTATGTATCATGCAGTTATTTCTGAACTAAAAAACGAGCAACAAGGCATATTACGTAAAGGAACTTCTGGTAATGTCGGAAGATTGGCCAAAGTTGATTCATTGGACCAACGTACTATATTATATTGTGGATTGGGAGGGATCGGTGAATTCGATATCTATACCAAACAAATTAAGGTTTATGGCGATCAACACGAAGCACTTAATGCCCGAATATCTGATTTTTCCATCAACAAAAACGGGCAAATAATAATCGCAACAAGAGAAAGTGGATTGTTCATATTGGATAGAGACAAGGAAAAACTATATTCAATAAATAAGAAAGAAGGGCTACTAAGTAATCTGATTTCCAACGTAAATTTGGAAAGTGATTCCGTATTTTGGATTTCTACCAATGAAGGTATTTCCCGAATATCCATTCAAACGTACGAACCGTTTAAATTTGATATTTCAAACATAACAAAATCAGACGGCCTCTCTTCAAACAAAGCCAATTGCGTATATCATTATCATGATACGATTTATGCTGGAATGGTAAATGGACTTAACTATTTTCCAAAAAACACCTCATTTCAGCAACACACTCCGACCGTCCATCTAGTAGGCGTAAAAATTAATGAAAAAGACACTATGCTGCTCCCAGAATATAGCATCAAATTCGGACGGCGCATTATTGAATTAAGCTATCAAGGCATTTCAACAAAAGAAGAAAGTAACCTGGAGTACAAATATCGTTTACACACGTCCGATACGAGTTGGATTTATACCGAAAACCGAAGCATTCAATTACTTGCACTGCCAATTGGCAGTTATCAATTTGAATTATATGCTCTGAACAAAGATGGGATTCAAAGCGAATCTCCTGTTCGGGTCAACTTCGAAATCTTACCTCCACTGTACCTTACTTGGTGGTTTATTTTATTAGAAATTTCGGTAGGACTTGGTCTGGTTTATCTCATTGTATATATTCGAATTCAGCGCATTCGGTCGGATGGCGCCGTAAAGCTGGAATTGTTTAAGTTGGAAAACAAAGCACTAAGTTCTCAATTGAATCCGCACTTCATCTTTAATGCCCTTACCGCAATTCAACATTATATTTTGAAACAGGATCGATACAGCGCTTATACGTATTTATCTCGTTTTGCGAATTTAATGCGATCAATCCTCAAAAATTCAGAAGATGAATCTGTTCGATTATCTGAAGACATTATACTTCTGGAGCATTATCTAGAACTTGAAAAAATCCGTTTTAAGCAAAAGTTTGAGTTTGAAATTGAGGTGGACGAATCTTTGGATGTGGAAGACACTTATGTTCCTTCCATGTTGATTCAACCCTATGCTGAAAATGCCATTCGACATGGTTTTTTGCATAAAGATGAAATAGGATATTTATCTGTACGTTTCACAACCGATGGCACGCTTTTGGTTTGTTCTATTGAAGACAATGGAATTGGCCGTAAAGCGGCTCAAAATTATACAGAAGAGCGAAAGCATCGCTCATTTGCAATGGGAATCAATGAGCGAAGGTTGTTACTTTTAAATAAATTGCAACAAACAGACCTTTCGATAAATATTGAAGACTTGTATGATGATGAAGAAAATGCTCTTGGTACAAGAGTTACATTGTATGTTCCCATGGAATAAAAAACGAACTAATTATCTGTTTTTTCATTTTCAATTAAGAAGAATAAAGCATAAATTGAACACCACTCAAGCAACGATGTAATTACCCATGATAAAAGCACTAATAATCGATGATGAAGAGGCTCCAAGAGAAATTTTGGATGACTTGTTGCGTAACTTTTGTCCTGCAGTACAAGTTGCTGGCATGGCGAAAGACACCTTTGAAGCAGAAGAGATGATCAAGGAACTTCAACCTAATTTACTTTTTCTGGATGTAGAAATGCCTCGGAGAAATGGGATTGAGTTTTTGAAGGAACAGACCGACATCAATTATCACGTTATTTTCATTACAGCATACAATCGCTATGCGATAGAGGCAATTAAACTATCCGCACTAGATTACCTAGTGAAACCCATTGACATAAAAGAGTTAGTAGCAGCGGTCCACAGAGTAAGTGAAGAAGAATTAAAAAAGGACCGAATTAATAATTTATTAGGCAATGCCGAATCAGATACTAAAAAGATAGCGCTGTGTCATTCTGATGGAATTGATTTTGTTCCTACTGATGAAATTCTTTACGCGGAAGCGGATGGAAGTTATTCTACCGTTCATTTAAAAAGTGGGGGTAAGATTATGATTAGTAAAACCTTAAAAACGTTAGAAGATCCTCTTATCAGTAATGGTTTTTTTCGTTCGCATAAATCCTTTTTAGTTAACTTATCCGAAATTGTGCGTTATGATAAGGAAGGATATTTAAATATATCAAATGGAGCTAAATTGCAAGTGTCCCGTGGTAAAAAGGATGAAATCATTCGCCTTATTTCTAAATAAACTCTTGCGTTGATAAGAACTCCAACAAAGCTTTGTTAAGTAATTCAACGCTCAAAATTAATCTGTAAAAAGCTGATATTTAATCGCTTTTTGCACTGCCTCTACTTTATTATGTACTTGTAATTTACCGTAGATATTTTCAATATGCTTTCGAACAGTTTTGGGACTGATAAACAATCGATCTGCGATAATTTGATATGTCTCGCCTAACGATAAATGTTCCAAAATTTCCATTTCACGCTTGGTTAATTTAAAATCCGGAACCTCGGCGGGTAAACGTGTATGCAATCGAATAAGATTAATGGCCTTCAATGCAATACTTGCCGACATGGGTGCACCTCCTTCCAATACTTCTTCAATCGCATTGATCAAAACCCCTGGTTTTTCATCTTTCAATAAATATCCTGAAGCTCCTGCAACAATCGATTCAAAAATATGCTCTTCATCGTCAAATACAGTCAGCATTAGCACCTTAATTTCGGGATAAAGCCGCTTTATTTCGGCCGTAGCTTCAATTCCATTCATTATCGGCATATTGATATCCATCAAAATGACATCTGGTTGATCACTCTCCAATGAATGCAATACTTCTTGGCCATTTCGAGCTACAAAGAGTAAATTGACATTGTCAAACAATGCTATCTTTTCCGTGATGGCTCGTACCAACCCAGAATTATCTTCTACTAAAACGCACGAAATTTTTTCCATAATTCAAAATTAATATTCCTATTACAACCTTTCAATACGTCAAACGGCGTATTTCCTACTCTCCTATGTGAATAACAAGTTTGGTTCCCATGCCCGGCGATGAATTAATGGTACAAACTCCTCCTAATTCAATAATTCGATCTTTCATATTTTGCAATCCAAAATGTCCTTCTTTGCCTTTTATCATATCAAAACCAACTCCATCATCCGTTATTTCTACTTCGACTAAACGTCGATCAGACCTATTCAAGTCAACTTCGTAGAAAAACGTTACTTCTAAACTAGATGCTTGTGAATGTTTTACTGCATTGTGCACAGTTTCTTGCATTACACGTAGCAAATTAATCGCGAAAAAAGGGGTTAATTTAGTCTGTTCATCAAACGTAAAACGTGATTTGTACTTGATATTCGCAACTGACAACATTTTACTTGCAAATCCATCAAATCGATTTTTGAATTCCAAAAGCGCTACTTTATCTTTATTTACTGCCCAAATAGTTTCCCTTAACGCATCCATCGTACCTCGAGCTTCATCACTTAATGCTTCTAACTCTTTTGGAGGTACGGCACGCTGATCCCGATCCAACTTAAATGCCATGTTATCCAGAGAATGAATTAAATAGGTAATATTCGCTCCTACATTGTCATGCAAATCCTTTGAAATACGTTGTTTTTCGTAGAGTAATCGTTTATCTGCTTCGGACCGAATCAATTTTTCCTTCAAAGTCCGTTGCGCAAAATATCTAGAAATTACGATGACAATGGCCAAAGAAATTAAGCCACACAATAACAAAAACCACCAACGCTTCCAAAGGGGCGTAATGACGTAGATAGGTATCCTCATTTCATTAACTCCAGTGGAACCATGTTTATCAACTACTCGTGCACTAAACACATAGTTTCCTGGATCTAAATTAGAGAACGAGACCTGATTCGAAGGCCTTTCTACATTGTGCCATGTGCTGTCAAAACCTATAAGTCGATATTGAAATCGAGTTGCATTTGCTTTGTAATCCGGTATACTGAGGTCAATTTTAATAAACTTATCTCCGGGTTTCAGCGTTAATAAATTATCCCTTTTATTAAAGGCCTTGGTTGCATCGGATTTTCCATAATTTATCTCCAAATTCCCAATCTTGGGCATGATATCAGGTTTAGATTGAAGGGGGAAGTTCATTGTTGCAATCGCACTTAGACCATTCGCACTCCCAAAAAAAAGTTGCTTTTTTTGATTGGTAAAAACAGAATTAACGACAAACTCGTCAAACACCACTCCATCCGATAAATCATAGTTCCGAAGGTCTCCACTTCGCTGATCATATCGACTGATGCCCTTATTATGAGATGCCCAAACAATGGAATCTTGATAGGCAATTGAGCAAATAACGTTATTAGACAATCCATCTTCTTCGCCAATTTTTGTAAATCTTTCACTTTTAATATCAAACCGATTGATCCCTCCTCCAAAGGTTCCAAGCCATAATTCATCCTTTTCCCCTTGAGCAATAGAGGATACGAATTGAAATGCAACACTTTTTCCAGATGTATCATTGGGGATGTAAGAATATTTAGTCAATTGACCCTTATCAAGTTGATATTTCCATACACCATCATTGGATCCAACCCAAAGCAGGTCACCTGAATCTGTCTTTTGAACAAACGCATCCATAAAATAGGACTCTTGTAATGCTTCAATTGGTCCCACGTATTTTCCATCTAAGCCAAACTTAAACACGCCATAAAAAGTGGCTAATAATACGTATTGCTTATTTTGAATCCGACATTCATCCAAATCTACGAAAACAGTTGTTTTTTCTAATCCCAAATCTTCCGAGTTGTACGAGGCAATTAACTTGCTTAAATCCGAATTAAAAATGAACAATTCCGAACTGCTTGCAATCCAGTAATAATCGTTAACCTTGGCGATTGCCAACACTTTTTTATTAATTAATTCCGTGGGATAGGAGGATGATTTAATTTGAGTATGAATAAAGGGCGATTGATTTATGTCATCGCTTTTAAGCTTCAACACCTCCAAACCTCCAGATGTTCCGACCATCAATTGATTTTCATCTTGATAAATGGACCATACTGTAGTATTTCTTAAGCCCGAGTATTGATTAATAAATTTAAAACGTTCTATCTGGGCGTTGTAAATCAGCGCCCCTTCCAAGGCCGTTCCTACCCACATTTGATTTTGTTGATCCCGAAAAACACTGTGGATCAAATTACCATTTAAACCATTTGGATTTTCAGGAGTGGACAAAATATGTGAAACAACTGAATCTTGATTGAGAATGTATAGACCAAAATTTGACGCAACCCAAAGTTGATCTTTATCATCCATACTCACATCCAAATAGGTTATGGAACCTGATGTTGGCGGTTGAAGAACGGGACTGATATCCCCTTTGGTAGGATCATATTTAAGTACGTAAGCTCCAGTAACAAAATAAACCATCCCATCCTTCGAAACCGCAATACCATCATCAACTCCTCCTCCAGGTTTAATTAAGTAAGGCAGGGAGATTTGTTTTTGGGCGGAGGATTCATGAAAGTTTGAAATCAGAAATTTGTCCGTAATCAGGTAAGAAATATTGTTTACGCAATACGTCATACGAGGTTTCCCCCAATTAGTATCTAATGAAACTTCCTTCAACTGATACCTGTTTTCAGCAGTTAAAGTGGCTTGAAATAATTTTAAATCGCTGGAAATCAAATAGATTTTTCCATCCACGTTAATGATGTTTTTTACTGGTTGATATGCTACTTCCGGAATAGGTTGAATTAAATATCCACGTTTTTGTTCCTTTGAATAAACAGTAATCCCTTTTCGATGACCTACAAATAGATTTCCAAGGTTATCTTCCTCCATTTTCAACACAAAATTGTCATGTATGGCCCCGCCACTGCCAGTAAATCGAAAGTGTTCAAAAGCATTTCCGTCGTACAAGTTTAATCCATCTTGCGTTCCGAGCCATATATACCCATCTGAATCCTGAAAGATGTCATTGACGGAATTTTGAGAAAGTCCTTGGGTGGTAGTGAGTTTCCGAAATCGATAATCTTGGCTAATAACCGCGCTAAAAATTAGGCATGTCAAGAAAGTAAGGGAAAACCGATGAAACATGGACATATCACAGGAAAGTTAGTAATTTTTAAAATACAAGCAGATTAATTTGGTAACTTTCGATTGAAAAAGACGGATGCTGGAAGTTGGGACAAAGATTATACGTATGCGATTAGATAAATATATTTGGGCGGTTCGGTTGAAAAAGACCAGATCCATTGCAACGAAAGAATGCAATACAAATCGAGTGCGATTAAATGGCGAAATATCCAAACCTGGAAAAATAGTAAAACCGGGCGACGAAGTTGATATTCGATCGAATCCTATTTGGTTAAAATATAAGGTCATAGATCTACCTAAATCCCGTGTCGGAGCCAAGTTAGTTTTGGATTATTTAAAAGACGTATCTGATCCAAAAGATGTGGCCACATTAAAACAAATTCAACTAACCAACAGGCAAAATAAACAAATCGGAGTTCGTGGACGTCCTACAAAAAAAGATCGAAGAGATTTGGATGATTTGTTTTCAGATGAGTGATTCGCGCAAGAATCAGGATGTTTCGATCAAAAGCTTTTTCGGATTTGAAACCCATCGCTATTTCGGTTTTGCAATCCGAAAATAAGTACCATAAGGATTTGTAATCCGACCAACAACAAAGCAAAATTTAATATTAAATTAAATTAAATGAACGTAATTCACATTGATTCAAACACAATCCAAGCAATCTATTTTGTTTGATCTACAGCATATTTAACACAATCAGATTGTAAATAATCTGCGCCTTTATCAATGGATTTTTTCACTTTATTTTTAGTCGTTAAACTCCAGCATACTACAAAAAAACCTTCATCGTGTGCCTGCTGGATTTCTTCCAAGGATACATTTTTTTCAGCGATTCCGACACCTACTGCACCCACATCCAAACCGACCATAATGTTATGACTCATATCACTACTTGTCATAACGCGTTTCAAATCATAGTTGCTTGCGAACGATTCGTGAAAAATACGATCCCCTTCAACAAATATATTATTGTCTATCGTGTATTGATCCAATAAAGAATCAAGCGCTTTATTATATCGTTTGAAATAGGCTTCATTTTCAGCGGTCGTCATTCCTCTTGGAACTTTTGTATCAATGAAGGCTATAAGATCTGTTCCTTCCATCAAATCGAATACTTCAGACAAAGCAGGAATGTATGCCTTTTTAGTAGCTGATTCCAATCGACAATTTTGCAACTCCGCCAGTGTAAAGTCTCCCAATGCTCCCTCACAAGTACTTTTGGCTTTTAGATCTCCATCATGGAACAATACAAATTGATTGTCGGATGTTAGTTGCACATCCATTTCGATTCCTCCTACATCAAGTTCAATGGCACGTTCAATGGAAATTAAGCTGTTTTCCGGCCAAGAACTTCCCATTCCCATCCCACGATGCCCAATCACAATTGGATCAACCCCGTTGGGGCTCGGATTTGCATCTTTACAAGCTACAATCAGAAGGGTCAAACTGACCAAAACAATATGGTACATGAAACTGGGCGACTTCACGCTACAAATATAGTTAAGTCTATTTAATTACAGATCGTTATATCCAAAATAGCACGTATTACATAACCAACCAACAGAACCCCTTCGCTAACTTCCGAAGGGGGTTTGTTTTTTCTACTAAGCGTACACACTAAAATCAGAAACAATTTGCAATATTTGCACTTCGTTCAACTGAGTTTGATTGATCGTACATATTCATTGAATATATTTAATTTCTAATTTGACCTAATTAATACATCAGATAAGATGGCAACGCAAGCGGCAGTACGAATAACCAAGGAGTTTGACTTCGAAATGGCACATGCACTGGATTTTCACAAAGGAAAGTGCAAAAATATTCACGGTCATTCCTACAAACTTTCAGTCACCATTAAAGGAACGCCAGAACCAGAAGATAAAAAGTCCTCTATTTCAGGAATGATAATGGATTTTAAGGATTTAGGTGCAATGGTGAAGGAATTAATCGTGGAGCCTCTTGATCATGCATTGATGCTGAGCAAAACGTCTCCTTATCTTTCCGGTAATGTAAAAGAAGAGAACTATAAGTTAGTATTAACAGACTTTCAGCCAACTGCGGAAAACATGGTGGTAGATTTTGCCGCAAAAATAAAATCAAAACTTCCTTCTCATGTACAATTGATTCGACTTATGCTTCGTGAAACAGCGACGGGATATGCGGAGTGGCTTGCAGAGGATAATTAGTCGCTTTTGGCCAGCTAGTCGGTTATTAGTTAGTCAGTTGATCAGTTAATCAGTTGATAGTTAAGGATAAATATGCCGAAACCGAAGAACTGAGGTACTAAAGAACGGAGAAACCGAAGAACTGAGAAACTGAAAAACTGTGGAACTGAAAAACCGACTCCTACAACAATTCAATCTCCCTTCTAATATTAATACGTGCTTTTTCTTCCAACAAATCCCGAAACACATCCGTTTTATAAATTCGTTTCATACCCAAAAAATGCTTTAGTACTTTCTTCCTTCCTGGATTGTACAGCAACTTAGGATACATTGAATACTCCTTCCGAACATTTTCAAAATACTTCGTATACAAATCCCAATCAGCTCCTAGAATAGATAGATCCGCATCTGTAAATAGATTTACATCTGGATTGGAATGGGTTTCATGTGATTTGGTAGCAAGAATCATATCAAAAACACGATCTATGTTTATAGACTCTATGGACATTTCAAGCATCCGCTTTTTAGCCAACTCAGCGCTTTGTTCTTCATTATCTTTTGCCTTTGCATTGTACACAATATCATGATAATACAAGCAAAAAAGAACTTCGTTCCAATGGTTAATTTGGTTCTTGATCAAAGGCTCCGAAACTTGAGCCAATAAATTTTCCAAATGAGAAAGATCATGGTAGTGTCGACCTTTTTCGGAATGGCAAGTTTCAATTTCTTTCCACAATAAATCGGCTACAGCAACCTCATCACTATAATTCAGTAATAATTTATAAAATGTTTGCTTTAGATCCTGCATACTGATTTTCCTGATTCCAAGATACAATAAATCCCTTAATAAATTGTACAAATGCAGTTGTAGACGCCATTTTGAACGATTTTTTTCATTCCTTTGTAATTAGAGCTTATTGATAAACAGTTAATTGTCAGTTTGATTATGAAAATGGATCACGAAGTAAAAACAAAATGGACCTCAGGTCTTCAATTTACCGCGGAAACTCCGGGTGGAACCTTAACCATGGCTGGAGGAGGTGAAGAAGGACTTGGGCCTAAAGCATTAATGTTGGACGCATTGGCAGGTTGTACTGCAATGGATGTAGCTTCATTGATTCCTAAAATGCGATTGAAGGTGGATACGTTTTATGTCAATGCCGGTGGCGCTTTGACAGAAGATCATCCTCGAACCTATCATACCGTAGATTTGGAATATGTATTTGAAGGCTCAGAGCTTGACAAAGAGAAATTGCAACAAGCAGTGGATCTTTCAGTAGAAAAATATTGTGGCGTTATGGAAATGTTCCGGCAATTTGCCAAGTTGAATATTACCGTTCGATATAACTAACTAGACTTGAATACGCAAGAACCCATATTGGATTCATTTGGAAGGAAGCATGACTACCTTCGAATTTCGCTTACGGATCGCTGTAATTTGCGCTGCTTTTATTGCATGCCAGAAGAAGGCATCGAATTAACGGAGCGAGAGAATTTGATGAGTATGGAGGAAGTCCTGGAGATTGCAAAGGTATTTGTATCAATGGGAGTTCGAAAAATCCGATTGACAGGCGGAGAACCACTTATTCGAAAGAACATTGAATTTTTGCTTCGAGAATTAGCCAAATTACCTGTAGAGTTAGCTATTACAAGCAATGGGATTTTGATCGACCGGTTCGTTGATTTATTTGATGAAATAGGACTTCGGAAAATCAACTTATCGTTGGATTCGTTGGATAAAGAGCGGGCTAAGTTTATTACCAAACGAGATTATTTTGATCGGATCATGTCAAATATCAACTTGCTTCTTCAACCAAAATACGATTTTGATTTGAAGGTAAATGTAGTGTTGATGCGGGATGTGAACGCGATGGAATTACCTGATTTTATTGAATGGACAAAAGACAAAAAATTGTCATTGCGATTCATTGAGTTTATGCCGTTTTCAGGAAATCAATGGGAGTGGGAGAAGGGCGTTTCCTTAAAAGAAGTTTTGGAACAGGTAGAAAGCGTTTACGGTGCAGAAAACGTATTGAAGTTACAGGATGAACCGAATGATACTACACGAAACTATCAGGTTAAAGGATTTGATGGAAGTTTTGGTGTGATCAGTTCAGTTACAAATCCATTTTGCTCTACTTGCAATCGAATGAGACTCACTTCCAACGGACGAATGAAAAACTGTTTGTTTTCCAATTCAGAAACAGATTTATTAACACCTTTTAGAGCAGGCGAGTCCATTGATTCTCTTATTCGAGCATCAATTGAAAGTAAGAAAGCAGAGCGGGCAGGGATGGACACCTTTGAAAAACTGTCTGATCCAGAACGTAATTCTCAAAATCGTTCCATGATCGCCATTGGAGGATAGATAAATCATCCTTTTTTGTTTTACTGTTACGGTAGGTAGTATATATGTATGTACTTCATTTAATTTATGGAAACGGAAAACCCCCCATCGATACAATCTGAAAAGAACAAACAAATTCGACACATCATTGTGGTTTTGGTTCGTGCCCATCGGCAAGTAGAATATGAACAGTGGTTGGAGAAAGTGCGTGATACCATTGTACAATTTGAAGGATTTGTCGCCATGGATGTAATCAGGGAGAAAGAGAATGCCACAGCCAATCCTCAACAAGGAGTGGAATATGTCATTATCAATCGTTTTTTGAGTCATGCAGATTATTTACGATGGAATGAATGTGCGGAGTTAGCAAGTCTTCTTGAAGAGGCCAAGGACTTTGTTTTACGCAAAAAAATTAATGTGCAGCGAATTGGAAATGACTTATTCTTCGATCGACCAGATGTAGGAAGTAGTTTTTCAAGACCTCCTTTATATAAAAAGATCTTGATTGGAATTTTGGCTGTTTACCCAATTGTATTGATTGGGAATTATACATTTATGCCCTATTTGAATCGATTAGAATTACCTAACTGGTTAGGGATATTGATTAGTACTTGTGTAATTTCTCCGTTGATTGGATGGTTTTTGCCTGTGATATCAAAATGGTTTGAGAAATGGTTATACCCTCGAGTTTGATCCGTAAGATTCGCTTTTTTTTAAAGGCTCTGTGACAATTTAACGTGGCAGTTAAATTCGTCTGCGTTTCCGAATTCGATGAATCGTCCATGGAAGAAGAAGAACAATCATTATAAGTATGGAAAACAAATGGGTAGCCATTCTAGAACCAAACTGACCCTCTACCAATTTGAATTCTGTTGCTTGACTTAATTTATCTACTCCTGTGTGGAGCGAAGTTGAAATTCCCCAAGCCATAAACAGGTCGGCCATTGGCAATGCACCATTAATGTAGCAAAGTTGATCTTCTTGCTTTTCTCGAGCCATTCCAAAAGCATGAACCGAATGAAAAAGCATATTGGCATCTTTTTCAACCCCCATTGCCCTATACGTTCCAATAGAGGTAAAAGTCGCTGCGAATCCAATATCCAAAATCACAGGACCTGAATCTATGTTCTCCGATCCATTATAATTCTCAGGAAATTCCCGTATGGCAGGCATTCCCAACACCGTTTTTTCAAAAATGGGTCGGAATAGTTTAAATTGTTCTCTTGCAAATTCAGGGTCCACATCTGCTAGAAAACGTATGTTGAGCAAAGAGGAAGATCCTCGAATATATTCCGTTTCATTGTTGGAATGTCTCCTCCACCGGGAAGACACAATCCCTTCGGGCTGCACTACCAATTTTTTCACTTTTCCTATCCAATTTTTAGCCAAATTAATAGATGCGGAATCGGGTTGATTTAGTAAAATAGAAGCCATTCCTACTGTATTATCTACGGGCCACGCATCGCCCGGATAGGAATCCAGATAAGGATTGAGTGAGTTTGAAAAAGCAGAAGCTAATTCGGCGGAATAGCTTTTGTGCTTAGTTTTAAGTAAGTCTGTGGCATGTGGGTCTGTGGCGATTATTTTACCAAGTAGATAATTTCTCCATCCACAATAAAATACACCGCGCTTTAAGGATTGGTTTTCTGGAAATGTTCTACGTCCAAGATCCGAATCAATTTGGTTAAAAGCCCATGTAGCTTCTTTAATGGCTTTTTTAAAAAGTTCAGAATCGGTATTCGATTCCAACTCGGCTATTTTACACCATGTTAATCCGTAAAATGCATTGGAAAATACATATCCTTCAGGATAATTATTCTGCATTCGACTGGCTAGATTGTCTTTACGCATTTGAACTTCCAAGTAATGGAGTTGCTTCAATGTATGCTGTTTTACCTCTTTGTTTGAGCTAAAATCAGGTCCTTGATAAATCATGATATTTAAATACAAACCGATGACTCCTAACAAGATGGCTAGCGCCACAGATAAATAGTAAAAAAAGGATTTCATAGATCAGATAGACTCAGGGCCTTGTATATTACGGTAATAGTAAGAAGTGATAATTCTTTAACAACCCAAATTTCTCCGTTTTATTGTGATGTTGGAACCCTTAAATTGAGTCCAAATTCCGGATTCTTTGGTAGTGATAAATGGTCCGCGTGCGTTCGAAAATGTTATATAATCATAGTTAGGGAAATAACGATTAAGTATGATAAACTCTCGTAATTGGATTTTTATTCAATCAAAACAGAAATGAAAGCGGGGGCTCAAAAGGTTATGTACGTAGTCACTTCGACGATAGGAGAAATATATTTATTGTCTTAAGAACTTAAATCACAATATCTTCCCTCGAAAGGTCGAAATGATTGCTTTATGAATTTCTTAATTGCATGCAAAACCACTTCAGTTAGTTAATACCGTGAACTCTTGATGAACAAACTCAATAAACAATAGTAGAAATAATCTAACTTCTCACTACTCGAACAGCCAAACTTTCCATCTCAGCCACAAATTTCTTGTGAGCCAAATAACGAAAAATGCTGTTGGCGGCAATCGAAATACCGACAATGATTGCAGGTAAGATCAACGATTGACCTAAGCTTTGGATTTGATAACTGAATACAAATGCCAAAATTCCACTAAGCAATACGAAAGCCAATGTGAAATAATTCACACATGTAAGTCGCAATTCAACGCTGTCTCCTTGTTTGGTAGCGGTTAACGTACCGTTATTGATTCTTCCAGAGTGATGCATCAAACCAGACATAAAAGCGTCTGGATCATAAAAACGGGTCGTTTCTCCTGATTTACGAATGGTTTTAAATCCTCGTTTACTCAAAAAATGATTTAATGATTCCATCAATTGTTCCGATCGATTGGAGTCCATTTGATTGATTTTAATGCGTTTTTTGAAGCTAAATGTAACGGGGAATAATAAGTTCATAACAGTTTTCTACGTTTATTTAATGCAATACAGTTCCTTTCCAGTTTCCAATGTATTCAATTTGAAGGAGATAACTAAATTATCAAAGAAGTAAAATTCAAAAATGAGTCCGATAATCCCAAGTTGTTAATTCTGTGCAATAAAATATAGAAAAAATTATAATCGACAGGTGATGTGGCTTCAGTCCGACTAATGTGAAACGCATATTTGTTGCATTATGTAGGTTTCAAAAACTACCTAAACACATAAATAGAGTCGTTTTTTGATTTTTTAGACGAGATTTAGTACATGAATACAATCGATCGAGTGGGTTCAATTCATTAAAAGAGTGATCTTTCGGTAAGTTCAGTTCTTCCCAAATGTAATTCGAGATGATGTGAATGATGTCATGTGATATGATATGATGTCACTTAATTGGGGAAATTAGAAGAATGGAATTACCCTTCAACTTCTACCTCAATATTTTGCTCATTTACCACAGTATCACCGTTTAGAATTCTAATTTCTCTGGTAATTCGTGTTTCGCCATCATTGGTAGTCCATTCAAAGTGCTTTACGCCTTCACCATTTTCCATTGAAACGCCGTCTTTGTCACCCTTAGTTTTGCAGCATTCAGCTTTGCATTTCTTTTTTCTTCCGTGCTTTCCATGCCCACGTTTTCCTTTTCCGTGTTTTCCATGTTTTTTACCACCATGATGTTCATAACTATTGCCATGTCTTCCTCCATGACGTCCTTTATGGTGTTTATGCATTGCTGTAAAAATCCCTACACAAATCGAAACGATGATAAGAATCATCCCTAAGGTCATCCCACCCCATGCAATGATTTTCATAAACGTTCCAGGGTTGTCCGTTTCTTTTAATTTCAGAACTAAGAATGCGCTTGCAATAACGAGCAAACAACAACATACTAATGCAATAATAAAGATCATAGGTCAGCTAAATTTTTGATTTCAAAATTATTTTGAACACTGCAATTTAATAAAAATTGCGAACAAATTATTTTTGCCCATTTTATGCCTGCAAATGGCTGAACAACGATCAATTTTGTTGACTCAAATTCAAACTGTTATGATTGAGCTTAAGACAAAACTCTGTTTCTTAATGGGAACATTAAAATTAAGAAAGCTGTCTTTTCTACCTTCGGAAAAAATCTTTTGTCAATTGAAATCCTTATACAAAAGATTTCTCCTATCGTCGAAAAGACTATAGAAGTAAACTCTTGAATCTCATAATTCTTTTGAATTCTTAAAGGTACAATGCAATCGAATGGGTTTGAACTATGCACTTACACCGTATATTAACAACTAAAAACAGTCTTTTCTACCTTCGGGAAAAATCTTTTGTCAATTGAAGTCCTTAGACAAAAGATTTCTCCTATCGTCGAAAAGACTATAGAAGTAAACTCTTGAATCTCATAATTCTTTTGAATTCTTAAAGGTACAATGCCTCAATCGAATGGTTTTGAACTATGCACTTACACCGTATATTAACAACTAAAAACAGTCTTTTCTACCTTCGGGAAAAATCTTTTGTCAATTGAAATCCTTATACAAAAGATTTCTCCTATCGTCGAAAAGACTATAGAAGTAAACTCTTGAATCTCATAATTCATTCTTATTAACTGAAAAACATAACCTATCACAGTATAAAAAAACAAACCCCACCAGTAATCGTTAAATTACCAGAAGGGTTTAATTTGATACGCAATATTTATTCTTGTCCTGTCTCGTGCTTTATGCCATCAATCTACTTCCCATCCACATCACTAAACTTTTCATCTCCACACATCCGGATGATTTTTGGGGTAAATTTACCTACAACATCTACCAATGATGATTGCGCTTTCATCACTTTATGAATGTCTTTATAGGCATGTGGTGCTTCATCCAAACCAGAACCAATCACATCTACCTGAGCGTCTTTCAAAAATTGAACAACTTCTCGTTGATTCAATACTTTCTTGGCCTGAGTTCTTGACATTTGTCGTCCGGCACCATGCGAAGCAGAGTTAATCGAATCGTGATTTCCTTTTCCTCTCACAATAAACCCCGGTGCAGTCATAGAACCTGGAATGATACCCAAAACGCCTTTTCCGGCTGGAGTAGCTCCTTTTCTATGCACAATAATTTCATTCCCATCTGCATCTTTTTCCTTCCACGCAAAATTATGATGGTTCTCAATTCGAGCCACTGGTCTTGCTTTTAAACTTGACGACATCCGATCATGGATCTGTGCGTGACACGCAGAAGCATAATCACCTGCCAAATTCATAGCCAACCAATATTCTTGACCTGCTTCAGTATCCAAATTTAAATAAGCAAGGTGTCGAGCTTCATCTGGAAGTTTACATAGGTCTCTAGCCAATTTAGTATAGAATCGGGCAATATTGGCACCCAATCCTCTTGAACCTGAATGTGAAAGCACAGCCAAATAACTTCCCGGATTTAATCCAAATTCGTTGTCTGGATCCATGATATCCGTGATACCAAACTCCACAAAATGGTTCCCTCCACCAGATGATCCCAATTGTTGCCAAGCACGATCTTTCAACGCTTTAATAACCTGAATTTCATTAAACAGCTTGTTCTCTATCACTTCATGATCAATTGGTCGTTTGAATGATGCTCTTCCAAATTTAGTATTATCCAAAAGCATTTGTCTTAGATCATCTTTTCGATCCGTAATAATACTTGCTGGAATATCATATATCGTCATGGCCATTCTACACCCAATATCCACTCCCACACCATAAGGAATCACGGCATTTTCTGTAGCTAAAACTCCACCAATCGGCAATCCATACCCTTGATGCGCATCTGGCATTAAGGCTCCAGATTTAGTAACTGGAAGTTTCATCGCAATTTCCATTTGGTTAATGGCACCTGCTTCAATCCCTTCCGAACCGTAAATGGCGTATTCAGTACGCTTGGACTTCAACGGAATGGTTTTGTTGTGTTCCGTTTGAACCAATAATCCGTGAGCAATCGGTCGAAGTCTATCGTCTTCTTTGTAAAACGTTGGATTTTTTATTACTTTTTCAAGCAAATCCAATTTGAACGATTTGCTCTTTCCTTTGTAATGCGACTCCATTACCTTCATGGCAGCGCCAATGGCCCGCCCTTCTGGATAACCGATTGCTTTCAAATCTTTACCTGATAGTTTTGTTGTTGCCATAATTGAAAATTGATCTTGGACCATTAAGTTAATACTAATTTTTTTATTGTGTTGCCGGAGAAGGGGTCGAACCTTCATATTCAGTATCAAAGACTGACGTCCTGCCATTAGACGATCCGGCATTGTTTGTAACGATAGATAATAAGCATACCCTGAATTATAAAATGAACGCATTTGCGAGTGAAACGAAGCAATCTGTTAATTAAACATTCATACTTACTATTTAACAGATTGCTTCTCAACGCTCCGCGTTACTCTCAAATCCGATCACCTTTAAGATTAATTCACCGTTTGGTGAAATTCGGATCTTACTCATTATATAATTTTATTAACAGGCACGGAACGATTATTCACTGTTGTTTATTCTTTTTGGAATTCATGAATACTTTGTAATTCGAACGCTCAGCTTCGGGTTCTTAGCCCAATGTTTTTCCGGTTAAACTACACGCCTGTTTTATGATATACTTAAATCATTATGTTTTTGATTAAACTCATGGAGTCGTTTACTCCATGAGGTATTACTTATTATTTGTCTGAAAGGCAGGATTCGAACCTGCGACCCCTCGCCTCCAAAGCGAGAAAACAACCACCGTTATCCCTCCAGATATTATATTTTGTCTCCCTCCCCAGATTCGAACTGAGACTTTCCGATAAATCGGAACAGTCCGGCTATAAATGCGCTTCCCTACTATACATTCCTCGAGCGATATTTCGGTGCTTCTGCAAATTCTATTCTTCCGGGGGCGCACCCCGATCGACGTATTCCGGACACTCCGTGGCGACGTGGACAACTTTTACCACAGCTCTTCCTTTTAAGCTAGAAGGAGATATAATTTTATTAGCAGGCACGGAACGATTATTCATTGTTGTTTATTCTTTTTGGAATTCATGAATACTTTGTATTTCGAACGCTCAGCTTCGGGTTCGTAGCCCAATGTTTTTCCGGTTAAACTACACGCCTGTTTTATGATATACTTAAATCATTATGTTTTTGATTAAACTCATGGAGTCGTTTACTCCATGAGGTATTACTTATTATTTGTCTGAAAGGCAGGATTCGAACCTGCGACCCCTCACGTCCAAAGCGAGAAAACAACCACCGTTATCCCTCCAGATATTGTATTTTGTCTTATTTGTGTTAAACCCATAGAGTCATTTACGCTATAGGGTAATTATTCTATTCTTTTATTAGAACCCACCTCCGCATGGTCGAAGGTGGGATGTCAAATAGTTTATATTGTTTATTTATTGTGCTTTCGTACAATGCACATTACAAAGGAAATAGCCTAGTACGCAATGTATGTGCGTAGTGTAAAAATTTGTTTAAAAGAGGATGATTTATTGTTTTTCTGAATTGAAAAAATATATGTAAATGGTCATCATAAGCCATAATAGCCTATTAATTGACATCACAAAAAGGAAAATGAGATCTTATAAAAAAACAGAAAAATACCGGAGGACGCATCTAGAATTGCTCCCAATGAACAAAAACCTATGCTTTAGGCATTATTTCAGAAGAAACTAGAAGTTTTGTATTGAAAGACGTTTACTACTTAATATTAAACTTGGTCTAATGAAGGTAGTATTTCAATCCTAACTGCACATATTCCCGCTTTTTTAATCTAGTTGGTCCTTTTAATATTTGTTGTACTCCTATCTTATATCCATATTCAAATGTTAATCCTAGCATGGGTATTCCTTTAAGAATGTTTCTTTTAATAGTAAGTTCCGTGCCAATAGCGGCATTCAAACCAAGATTTACTCTGGGTTTTTTGTAATTCCAGGTTACCTCCTGAACATTACTTATATATTCTTGTGTACCATTGATCGGACTGTATAATTCTCCATAATGTTCTTGTTTGACTATTTGTTGATTCGTCGAAAATCCCCCTTCTAACCCAGGTAATGCATAAAAATGAACTAGATCATCTAGTACGGAAATGATTGGAATACGTGTATCCAAATTTAATTTGATGTTCGTATATTGATCTTGAAATCGTTGTCCAGTATAGTACGTTGTATCGTTACTAAATCTTTCCGAACTGTAGCTAACATTATCCGAGAATTCTTGAAAGGCTACGGCAGCTCTATATGTTCGATTTTTTCCATAGTTTTTCCAGTTCACTTGAAGTCCAATCCCTAACTGTTGATCATATTGATGTTCTGGAAATGATAGTTCCTCTCCCTCTGCAATAGACTCAAAGAATGCGTCAGACCCCTCCCTGTATTGAATTAGGTAATCTCGATTGAATCTTTTCAAGTAATTTTCTTCTCCATCTTGAACAATTGCCCCAAAAGATTCCAGATGCCATTTAGGCACCGGCTCAATTATGGAATAAATTTGTGTTTCATCATTTTCATTTTGACCCTGAACATTACAGACAGAAAATAAAATGATAATTAGGAAGGACAGATATTTCATGTCTGATTAACGAGGGACCATTATGATTTATTTTAACAATGCTTGTTAATAAAGCTATTCCATAATCATCCCCATGGTTATAACTAATATAATGGTTATCTTCGTTTAGAACTAGACTAGTGTTACTGATGCTTTCAAGCACCAAAATCATTACTTATCAAAATTGTGAAATTCATTTCTATGAAAACGATTAGATCAATCTATAGCATTCTCGCACTTGTTTTTTGCAGTTTTCCATTCGATTCAGGTTTAACAGCTCAATCCCAACATCCGGAACCTTGCGCTTTCGATCATTTTCGAAATCACTATGACTTGCCCTCTTTAGAACAACAAATCCAAACTGGAATTCAAAAGGTCCTACTTAATCAATCTTTGAAGCATCACGATTTCGCATATACCATACCTGTGGTAGTACATATAATTCATCAAGGCGGGAGTGAAAATATATCAGATGCACAAATTCATAGTGGAATTGAGGTAATGAATGAAGACTACAGCAAGTTAGTCGGTACACCAGGAGATGGAAGTGGAGTAGATACCGAAGTACGATTTAAACTTGCCAATATAGATCCAAATGGCCATTGCACTAATGGAATTATTCGTGCTTATACAACTTTAACAAACCATCAACCTTCCGAAAGATTGAAATTAAAAGAACTAAGTTCTTGGGATAATATGCGCTACTTGAATGTGTATATAGTGGCTTCCATTTCTGGTGGAACAGCAGGTTATTCCTCTTTTCCTGGAGGGCCAGCCGACGAGGATGGCTTTGTGTTAGAACACATTTATTTTGGCAGAATTGGAACAGCAGCTTCTTCAATGGGCCGAACCGCAACACATGAAGCGGGTCATTGGCTAGGATTATTTCATACGTTTCATGATGGGTGCGGGGCCGATACCTGTGCAGGTGGAGACATGGTTTGCGATACTCCTCCAGCAGCTGCTCCCAATTATGGATGTCCAACTGTTAATTCCTGCAATCTAGATGTGCCCGATGTAAACGATCAAATCGAAAATTACATGGATTACTCTGATGATAACTGCCAAAACATGTTTTCTGCCGGACAAAGAGATCGAATTCATGGATCATTAAATTCCATTCGAACTGTAATATGGACCGATTCCAATTTGGTTAATACAGGTACGGATTCGAATTATTCAGCTCCGTTTGTTTGTCCAATAGTTGCCAATTTAGTTTCCTTAACCCAAAATATTTGTGTGGGCAATTCGGTAGACTTTGTAGATATTTCACTCAATAATCCTTCGTCTTGGGAATGGACCTTTGAAGGCGGATCTATTCATAGTTCTACAGATCAAAATCCTACCGTAACTTACGACTCTGTTGGAACATATGACGTAACGCTAAAAGTATCCGATGGTATTGTTGTAGATTCAATTGTACTATCCAATTATATTGTTGTATCTGAACCTGGAATAGGGGATAATTTACCTTTAAGAGAAGATTTTGAGTCTGGTAATTATCCTCCAGATCAATTATCCATTGTAAACTATGATGCTGGAATCACGTGGCAACTCGATTCCAATGCCGCTGCACAAGGAAACTATTCCATTTCTATAAATAATCTTGATAATACCAATTACGGCACTTTGGATGAGTTGCAATTGCCCTATATCGATTTTACGTCGATCGACACCAACTTCTATTTCAAATTTAAATATGCCTATGCTCGTTCGGTTTCAGCCTATTCTGATTTGTTAACTGTTGAAATTTCAACAGATTGCGGAGCTTCATTTGAAAATCTTATATCAAAAGAAGGGAATTCACTTGCTACAGCTCCAACGCAAACTACCCCCTTTATCCCGGACAGTAGTCAATGGCGAGAAGTAGCTCTGGATTTAAGTCAATACAAAGATGATACCTATGTAAAAATCAAATTTGTAAATACAACAGATGGAGGAAACTACCTTTACTTGGATGATATTCAAGTTGGAAACGTATTTACATCTGCGGATCTGGACCAATTTCAAAATGTGGATATCCATGTATATCCAAACCCGTCGAACGATCTTTTTTTTATAGATATACCTAGCAACCAAAAACACCAAATAGGCGAGGTTGTACTGTATAATACAGAGGGAAGGCGCATTTTAACCCAACCTAATACAAATCCATTAAACGTATCCGGACTGGCGAGCGGAATGTATTGGTTATCTGTAAATAATCGTAATATGCAGCGGATCTATTCAACATTATTGATGGTACGTTAAGTGGGACAATTTTGTGTTGTGCCTGAATAGAGGTAACATTGTATATTCTAAAAATAGAATCACAGCCTAAATCAATTGAATTCAATGCAACATTTAAAGAACATAATGACCGCAACTAACCTGCACAGGTCTCTCCTATTTATATCAGGAACGGTACTCTTGTTGATGTTTTCTTGCAAAGAGAATTCGAAAAATAAAGAAGCGGACGATCAAACACCACAAACAGATTTCTGCGCCCAGATTCATGCGAGCTCTACGACTTCGTTGAAAACTCAGTTGGATCCATTCCAAGATAAAATGCGAGATCAAACGGGTGTATATGTATTGGAAGCAGGAGAAGCATCCCTTATTTCACGAGCTTGGCTTTGTGAATATGCTGAAAAAACAATTGATGTTCAATACTTTATTTTCTCCACAGACAATGTTGGGTTAATTGCCTGTGACTACTTGGTTCGTGCTGCGGAACGAGGTGTAAAAGTTCGAATCTTAGTAGATGACATTATGGTGGACGCAGGTCCTTCGGAATTGCTTACAATGCAGTCCAATCCAAATATCTCGGTAAAGATTTATAATCCAAATATCAATACGGGCAAATCATTGATGAAAAAGTTGATCAATACAGTAACCGATTTTCATGGCATCAATCAACGCATGCATAATAAGGCTGTAATTGTAGATGGCAACTTAGTTATCACAGGAGGAAGAAATATGGAAGACGCATATTTTGATTTTGATCACCGATACAACTATAGAGATCGAGATGTGTTATTATTGGGCGGAATGACATCCCAAATTCAGAATTCATTTGATCAATTTTGGGGAGATAGTTTATGTGTGGATGTAGAAAAAGTAGTAAAGCCACCAAAAGCAGATTCGTCTGATGTTTATGCCCGGAAATTAAATGCGCTGCATCAATACGCTTGTAATCCTGAAAACTTCTGGCCTGAGATGCGAGAACGTATAAAACAAGTTCCAGTTTTATTTGAGCAATTACAACAAAGTGGCCAAATCCAATGGCTCCCAAATGACTCCGTTCGATATGTATCCGATGATCCTGGCAAAAATGAGGGATCATTTTCAGGCGGTGGAAAAAGTACAAGTGAATTGATTCGGTTGGTTCGATCGGCGAAAGATTCCATTATTATGCAAACACCTTATTTAGTAACGACGGATTTAAGTCGAAACTTATTTAAGGAAATGACCGCGAAGGGCATTAAAATTAAAATACTCACCAACAGTTTAGCATCTACAGACGCATTAGAAGCATTTAATGGATATCAACGGGACCGAGCCAAATTATTAGCGACGGGAGTAGAAATTTATGAATTTAAACCAGATGCCGCAGTACGAATGAAACTCATAACGGGCGATTTTCAAAAGAAAATGGAATACGCTCCTATTTTTGGACTGCACGCTAAATCCATGGTTATTGATGGAAAGACATCCGTAATCGGCACCTTTAATCTCGACCCACGAAGTGCCAACTTAAATACCGAATGCATTACCATCATTGATTCCAAGGAGATCTCGAAAGGGGTATTAGAAGGAATGATGGAGGAATTTTTACCTGAAAATGCCTGGAAAATAACTCCAACCTTTAACCCTGATTCTGTAGTGGGTACTCGTAAAAACATAGAGGCCATGAGTCGTAGAATTGTGCCAAAGAAGATTTTGTAATTATGTTCTTATAGTTAAATCTAAAAAAAACCATCATTCTCATCTTAAGTCGATTTTGACCGCAAATCAAGTGCACTAACTCAACTTTTTTATTACCATTTATATTAAAACACCTTAATAAAGGTGTCTCCAGTTTTTATGAATTAATGTTGAATTCAGCTACAACAATATAAGATATACTTATAAATTGCATTTGTATCTGTGAAGGCCCATGAAAACAGTTATTATCGACGACGAAGTGAATACTCGTCAATTAGTCGAGGCACTTATATTAAAGTATTATCCGGAAATGCATATTTGCGGCATGGCTGATGGTGTTCAATCCGGAATAGCGATGATCAATAAAGAACAACCAAATCTGGTGTTTTTGGACATAAATATGAAAGACGGAACTGGGTTTGACTTGCTTAATCAGTTGGATCTATCACATTTGAAATTCACATTGGTTTTCATAACAGAATCAGATGAATACGCCATAAAAGCCCTCAAATTTGGAGCATTTGACTATTTACTAAAACCATTAGATCCAGAAGAATTCAAGGAATCCGTGAACCGAATTGCCTCACATTCACATAATATGGATCGGGAGCGATTAACCATGATGGTACAGGAAGCCCAATCTCAGTCAAAATTTAATAAACTTGCTTTGCCAACTTCCAATGGAGTTCATTTAGTGGATTTTCAAGAAATAATTCATTGCAAAGGAGATGGCAGTTATACTCAGTTTTATCTGAAAGACCAGAAGAGTCTAATTACCTCTAAGAACTTGTCCCTGTATGACGACCTATTGCCTGAAGAATCCTTCTTTAGGGTACATCAATCACATTTGGTCAACATCAAAGAAATTGCCAAAATCATCAAGCACGACGGTGGATGTTTGATCATGTCCAACGGAGAGAAAATACCAATTTCCCGAAGAAAAAAAGATGAATTCTTTAGTTCGTTAGGGGTTTGATATTGATTTGTATCGAAGTGAACTTTGAAGAAAAAGGGTAGATCTTTAGTTTTTTAGTTTTTCAATTCATTGATTTGGATACCATTTTTAACCGATGTCCTCCTAGAAAAATCATTACGCATAATGAAGGACGTGCATTCCGCTTCTTAAAAGAAGCTTGATCGATTTTTATTTGACAACCTACATCACTATAAATCCCAGATCTATAGCCTCGAAGTGAGCGTTTCATCTTGTAAAGAATCGATTTTGCAAGACTCGCGTAAGTATGGTAGTGCACTTCTTCGGTTTTGGCATTTTCTCCTCTTCGCAAAGAGAAAACATATCGATCACTCTGGACTGTATCTCCAGCAAGTTGCAAGTTAAGCAATGTGCGTTTAGGGTAGCGATAAAGTTTGTTATAACCAAACCCTACTTTCCATAGAGCCCCCTTATACCCAGTGGAACGAATGTCTTTGCGTCGATATCTTTTCTTGACATAATGAGTTCCTAGATCGGGTTGTTTGTAGTATCGAGAGGCCAGCCGGTTAGCATAATACTGACTTAGAGAATCGAGGACAGGATGATAATTCAATGTCCCTTTACCTTTTTGAGATTGGTTGATGGTAAAATAAATAGCAGCTTCTAATAGTTCCAAATTTACACTGAACAAGTCTACTTTTTCATGGCACTCAGGACTTTTAAAAAAGGTTACTTCGTTGTGTTTTTCAATGTATGCATTCGTTGCTAAACAACGGTTCTCACTACACATAAAAACAACAAAACCAATCGCTATCATCCATATAATGTAAGAACCAGCAACAGCATTGTTTTTTAAGATTCTACTCCTATTTTGAATAAAAAGTTTGATATTAATTCTGTAAAGTTATTTCAAAATCAAGGCTTGTAATTCTTTTACAGTAAGGTGTTTATCCTTATCAAGTAGCGTAACTACTGGTAGTACCTTTTCAGCTCCTGACTCTTTTTTTCGAAGGTAATCGGCAAACGCCTTTTGACTTACATATCCTAGGCGTCCATTATTAAAATAAGTAATAAGTGCATTTGATTTATTTGACGCATAGATTACAGGGTAATGTTCGTAAAAAATGACAGTTGCATTTTCAGTTACATCAATAAGTAAAGTTCGGTTTGGATATTGTTTTTTTCCACTTGAATCCACAAATGCCTGAGCCATACTTTTTCGAACTTTCGAAGAAATACTTCTAGTTCGATCGCAGTTGAATCGTCCAAAACCAAGTAATGTGAACGAGTATTGCATATTAAAAGGCGCTGCTTCTTCATTGTTTAACACCTCCAATCTTTCCTTGTTTAGCTCGACCATTATGGCTCGATATGACTTCATTTCGAGATCATATCTTTGCACATGATTGGCATACTTTGTTTTAACTGCTTCAGAAGCTCCTTTTTGTTGCGTTTGGACTTTTTTAAATCGGTCAAAAAACCGCTTGGTATTCCGTTGTGTATACGTTTGTGACTTCCCTCTAAACAATGGAAATACATTTATCTCAATGATCTTGGACCCAATCTTAATTTTTAGCTTAAAATTATCCGACTTTTCGTTCGGTTCCAGTTCCAACTCTGAAAATACGGTATATCGACGTTTCCTAATTCGATGTGAGTAGTGATCAAAATGATTCCCTTCCGCTTTACCAAGACTCGCCAATACATTCTTTAAATATCGAGCATTTTTATCCTCCACCGTAAAGCGTGCATTATTGAGCATGTTAATCGTGTTTCCACTAATTCGATCCCAATATTCATTGTCAGCTATTCTGATGTGGTCCAGCCCCTTTTTAGATTTGAATACAAGATGCATTTTTCTATCAGAAGAAAAGCGTTCAACTGTTATGCCATATTGATCCTGAAAGAATTTGGGAGCAACTGGTTGCGGCAGGTAACCCGATTGATCCGTATTTGCGCTCGCTAATCTTGTATTATTTGGGATCAAAACAGGCGCAACAGAATCATTGGTGAAGCTATTAACAGCAGTAGGAGCTCTTTTGGTTTTCCTTTTTTCCTGTTCTGAAATATTGAGATTTGAATTGGTCGAAATATTTTTCCACCCGGTTCCAGTCGTGTCGTAGTAATACAAGTTAAAAGCACTACTCATTGAGTCAGACAAGAAATTAACCTTAATTGGATTTTTCGGATTGGGAATCAATGGTTTACCATTGTTAAACGCTTCAAAGGAAAACATACCAGCAGACACAAAGTTTTCAGCCAAACCATCTTCTGTATACGTCATATCCACATTATTCGCAATAATGGAAAGTGGATCCTGATACTCCACATACTTAATATCAACCGGACCCGTAACAATATTACCCGCCATGTCCAAAAAAGCCATTCGTGGGATTTCAAAAGTGGTGCCTGAATTCACAGTTAGTGTTTGAGGTGTTTTAACGTCTACTTCATACGTTTCTGGTTGCACATCTTCAATTCGTTCCGCAATTGGTGTTCCAATCCGTTGTAAGAACCGGATCTTCTCTTTATCCAATACTTCTGATTTCGTTCGATTCGTATTAAAAATCACATCGTAGTCCACAACCATTTTTAAAGCGTCTATTTGCTTAAAATCAATCGGATTGTTCATTAAATTGAGTGTTGCTAAATCCTTTAATTCTTGCAATGATGATTGGGGTATCGTCTTTATTTGATTTCCATTCAGTCTTAGGTTTTGGATGCTTTTGTTGGTTAACAAACGCGCTGGAAACTGATTAAGCTGACAGCTTATGAAATCAACATCGTTCAAAGAACCAATTTGTGATAAGGCAATTTCCAATTTGGAAAATGCACCTGCATCAAAACGCACATTTCTAAAATCGACTTTTTGTAAGTTTTGCAGGGATGCAAACGAAGGAATTGAAGTATTGAGTTGACCTCTATTTAGATAGATAGACTCCAATTTCTTGGCATTTGAAAGCGCATTGGGCAGTTCAAAAAGGCCGTAATACCCAAGCGATAGTTCTTCTAAATTTTCAAGTTCAAATGAATTTAACAAATCCTTAGAACTCAAATTTCGACAATTCGCTAAATTAAGATTCGTTAATAAATTAAGTGATTTAAAATCCTTTGGAATGGATTCAAATGATCCATTTGATAGATTTAAGGATTCGAGTGTAGTAAGTTGGCTTAATTCGACCGGAAGTTCTTTCCAGCCACGAAGTTCAAGATTGGTAATAAATGCCAAGCTACTTAATCGCAAAATTCCGTCTTGCTTTAATTCCTTTCGATTGAACGAGAACTGAAGTTCTTTTAAGGGCAACAGACCAAATGACAAAGGCAAGGTTTTCAGTTCATTGGAACTGATATTTAAACGTTCTAAACGTTTCAAATTAGAAAGAGACTCTGGAAGTAACTTTAAACTGTTTTTACTAAGATCAAGAAATTGAAGACTGTCTAACATTCCGACGGAAGAAGGTATAGACAACATACTTGATCCCGACAGTGATAAATGACTAAAAGTGCGTCGTGCATTCGTATCTTGGCTAATCTTTTCCAAGAGTTGCTCTGGCTCAAAAGAAATACATCTCAATATGGAAATAGATTCTATTTTTGGGGGCACATTGCCTAACGTGGTTAATGATTGAATGGGTGAATCCTTAATTTCCAAGTTTTTCAAATTAGAAAACTGAGAAATATCCAGACTGAACTTGTCTTTTGGTAAATTCTTTAAATAAAGATCCCGTACTTCTTCCGGACAATATTCAGCTGCTTTTAAATTATAAAAAACACTATCGGCAGCAAAAGAAGGAAGGACGCATCCAAGGAATGTAAATAATAGAAGTAAAAACAGATAGGGTTTTTCACTGATTTTAAATCGGTTGAACGAAATCATGGCAGATTAGAATTTTTCTAGTTGTTGAACAGTTGGCTTACTACGAACGTCTATGAAAAAAGTCAAGAACGGACGATGGAAGTAAGCCTTCTAAAGATCTAACGCTTAAACGAATAAAAGGTTCGTATATTGAGTGAAGAATAAGAAATTTGTGAAACATCACCTAATGCAAAGACGACATGCGGAATCATACCAAAGTTAACTTCACCCATAAAGATAAATTAAGCATCGCTCCTCATTTTAAATAAGTATTAACCTAATCAATCCTATTTTCCACTAACCTCCTTATTAAATAGATATTAGTTATTCGGAGCTCCTTCATCAATCCAGCAAATAATCAATGCTTTATCAGATGCTGAAATCGAACCAGTTTTAGGCATCGTTCCTGCCTGTAATTCTGACTTAATTTCGACAGCTACCGTACTTGCTGCGCTATGACCTGTCAGGTCTGGTTTCGTTAAACTTGGTGTTCCATGACAAGAAACGCTACTACATGTTGCGCTCAATATAGGAGCGACTTGAGTTGAATAACTTACGGAAGTGGTACTAACAGTTACTTGCTTCGTTGTTTCACATGTGTTCCCATCTTGCACCGTTACATTGTGATTGCCTGCTGCAAGTGAAGAAAACACATTGGTTCCGCTTAATGCTCCTCCATTAATACTGTACATATATCCTCCGACACCTCCAGTGGCATTAACGGTTATCGTCCCGTCTGATGTATTACAGGCTGCATCTCCCGTGGTTGCGGTGAAATCAAGCGTACTTGCATTTTCGGTTAAAACCATCACAGAAGCACTTTGACAACCCGAAGAATCTTCTACTAATAAATCATAACTGCCTGCTGTTAGTGCAGAAAACAAGCTGTCGTTTTGGAAACTACCTCCATTATCTATACTAAACTGAAAAGGGGCATCACCGGCGGTTGTATGAAATTGAATAATTCCATTTGTCAAACCACAATCAGGATTAGTTGTATCAGTTGTAAATGCTACGTTTCCGTTGTCGGCAATAGAAATATCTTTAGTTGCGACACAACCTGTAGAATCTTTAACCGAGATCGTATACGAACCTACCCCCAAAGAACTGAATGTAGTCGCGCTACCAAATGTAGTCCCATCGATGCTATAAGTAAACGGGCCTACTCCACCTGTTACATTGGTGACATCTATTGATCCATTCGCTGAAGAACAAGCGGCAGGTGAACTCGAAAGCGTAACGTTCATACCTGTTATATTTTGAATAATTACCTGACTACTTACTCCTATGCAACCGACCGAATCTTTAATGGAGATGGTATATGTTCCCGCCGCAATCGTTTGAAACGTATCCGATGCTTGAAAAGTATTCCCATCCAAACTGTATGTGTATCCTGCACCTGTACCACCTGATCCTGATACGAGAATCATTCCAGCTGCATTGCCACATGCTGCATGTCCAATACTGTCAATAGTAATGGAAGGTGTAACCAAACAACTATCCTCATTTGTAGGGTTTGGATTCGGAACAGGGTCCGGATTATGTTTACATGAGTAGGTCGAAAGTAAGATTGCGAACAGAATCGCAGCAAAAGAAACAACTTTAATTTTTTTCATAATGAAGAAACAAACAAGTTCACAACTGGGTAAAAAAATTTATGCGGTAAGGACGTAATCGTCCCTAAAGCATCCTAAATATAGTAAAAACATATTAATTAATCTCTTAGTTCCATTACCGTTCAATTATAAATCTCCCTTATAAGAAGATGATGGGCGTTCCTCCAAAATAGCCTCTCCAGTATTCAGCACTTTCACCAGCTTCTCCAAAAACCGTCCGTTAAACTCCGCGGAAGCAAAGGTTATCTTACTAGAAATTTCCCAATCACCGGCTCCATCTCTGAACTCCCAATTTGGTAAATTCACCATCGTTCCATACATATCTTTTAAGATCAGCACGCATTCATTGTTTTGGTATATGTGCACTCTCAATTCTGGGCTCTCTCTTTCGCCATTGGACACTTCATGATAGAAGTAATCAAAAATAAAGGGCTGCTCAATTTGAATCAAATCTTCCTTGGTTTGTAATTCAAGAATCAAGTGATTGTCAAGTGTTTTTTTTAGTACTAAAGGTACTTTTGCTTGGCCACGAAAGATTGCATACAAAATTATGAACACAATGCCCACCGCAATACAAATCCCTCCAATGAATGGAAGTTCGTCCTGATCGGTAAAGATAAAAACACCTCCAACCACAAATCCAATTAACCCCATTGCCATAAGAAAGCCTGCTATATTACTGACTTTATTCACAAGCACCTTTCCAGTGATTAATGGCCTTCCTTCTTTTGGTTTTGGCATAATGCTATTTTTCGTTTGATTCGATTTTAACAAATCGAGTTGAACTTGAATTTGATCTTATCAAAGATATTAAAAATGTAGTTCTAATTTCAAGGCATAGTATAAGGAACTCACGTATTAAATCAATCACAGTGCTCTTTTCAAGATATTACTATCCCTAATCTCTATAACGTTATCTAGATTTCTCGACTGCATTCTATAGTCTAAATCCCCTTCAGCATGTTTCGCATTTTTTGATCTGTTTTTGGAATGCGTTGTCTGGTTTCTAAAACCTGGACAACACGTTCGCAAAGTCTATTGTTATATCCAACAGTGTGAAAGATAAAATCTGTTTCAATACGACTGAAATTAGGCGAATCAATCCAATTCCAATCAGGTAATGAATCGAAAGGTGCGAATCGTTCTGACAAGACCAATTTGCAACGGTCTTCTACATAAACCAAGACACTTACCATGGGAATAGTAGATTGATTTTGATTAATTTTATAACAATAATAATCCAATCGAATTGGCTCCTTTATTCTACGGGTAAAATCTGAATTTATTACTTCAAGTACGATTTGGTTCTCTTCGATTTTAACTATAGAAAGTGTGGTTTTACCAGCACTTTTTGTCAAAGATAGTACCGTTGAAATAACTCCAATAATTCCTGTCGTCCACGTCGCAATTGGATTTTGCATAACCCACATTACGATGCATGTACCAAAACTTAAGATCGCAACTAACCAAAAAAGCATCACACCTTGTCGATCTCTCTCTGTTTTGAGTGGAGATGTTAGTAAAATTTCTTTTTTCATAGTAGAGCTAAATGTTGATTTTTTGCTTCAATTGTTCATAGTCAATTTTGGAATGATGTCGAGGATCACGAGGAATCAAGCCTTTTATTTCAATTCGATCGAAAGGGATCTTTAGGTCATTCATCTTTAGGAGAAGTGTTTCGTTCGATTCAGCGCTTTCTACCACTAATATGTTTTGATTATTATATCGTAAAAGCGTACCCAAATTGATTCCTTCAATGGATTGTAACAATCCTTCGATTACAAAAGGAGATAAATAGCTTTCTTGATGTTTGATCAATTGTTTGCAGCGCCCGGTTAAAAAAAGTTGCCCGTCTTTGATCCAGCCGCTGTCTCCAGTTCGGTGCCAAATAAGAGGCGCATGCGAGTCGGTTACGATAACTTTATTTTCCATAAACGCCTTTTCATTTTTGAAATAGCGTTTTAGGACGTGAGGACCAGCAACAACAATTTCACCAATGGTCTCTTCTGGTAGTTCTTGTGCATTTAATTCTTCTCCGGAACATGGGGGAATGTTCTGTTCAGAAATAGGCAGAATCTTAATCAGCGTTTTTCGATATACCTTCCCTACTGGAAGCCCCTGTTTCAATTCGCTCGATCTTGGAATCAATTCATGCGCCAAAATTGAACTAATTGGCTCTGCTTCAGTGGAACCATACACAATCATGGATTCTGATTTTGGAAAAGCCTTAACATAAAGAGCCGCTTCCTCCGGAAAAACAGGTGCACCACCCGTAAACATTTTTTGTATTGAAGGGTTTACGGTTCCCTTTTGGATTAAATGTTGGGCCAGTTTTTTAATAAAAAAAGGAGAGGCCGTAATCCGATTTACTTTGTGTTTTTCAAGTTGATTTTCTATTATTTCAGGATTCAATGAATCCGGTTTAGTCATTTTAAAATTCGCAATAACCGAGGTACATCCCACGCCTAAGTTTACAAATAAAACTATGGGCAAAGCCGGCATATCGATGTCGGAGACATTTGGCTCAATTTTATCCAGCAGCGCATCAAATTGCTCTTTCAAAAACCCATGCGTTCGATCGGCAGCCTTGGGTTTGCCGGTACTTCCTGTCGTGAAAGTAATAAGTGAAGAAGTATCATATTGTACTTCAACCGGCATCCCTTTCTGAACAGATTTAGACTGTTTTTGAAGCTTTAGTTTTATGGGGATTCTTCGAATTTGCTTTGAAAACAAACCAAAAACACGTGCTTTAAAAACGCCAATAAATCCGGTACATTCTGCGATTTCACAACAGATTTCCATTCGCTTTTTACTCACCCATTCATCCAAGAAAACAGCCGTAGCTCCTAGGTAGAACAGGGCTAATACAATTCGATACAAATCGATGCTCATAGGAACGAATACCAGTACTCGATCACCTTTTTTGATTCCTTTTGCTCGAAAATAGTTCGCCGTATTTTCTACTTCTTGTTTTAGTTCTGCATAGGTAATAGTTCGATCTAGGTCTACAATAGCCTTGTTGGTGGGGTATTGCTCCGCAGCAGACAGAAAGAGTTGAACGATGTTCATGTTGTGAAAATACGAATAATTCGATGTAATAAATAAATTGGAAGGCTCTTGACAAAAGATTTCTCACTTCGTTCGAAATGACTTCCTAAGTATAATTCAAGTTGCACCTAACTCCTACAGTCATTTCGATCGGAGCTGCTTCAAAACGTAGTGAAGAAGACAGCGTTGTGAGAAATATTTTGTCTCGGAACGAAAAAGCCCATAATGAGCACGAATGATAAACGAACCTGCCAATAGTTTTAAGACTAGACTGTATATATCTTAACATTAGACTGACCTGACTATATACACCTTTTAAAAACGTAATTTATCCCATTCCAATTATCCTTTCCTTTTTAATTCCTAAGTATAATTCAAGTTAGCACCTAACTCCTACAGTCATTTCGAACGGAGCTGCTTCGAAACGTAGTGAAGAAGAAAGCGTTGTGAGAAATATTTTGTCTCGGAACGAAAAAGCCCATAATGAGCACGAATAATTGAGGAATCAACTAATAATATTGATACTCCAGGGGATTAAACGGACACGGTGTGATACAGACTTTGTAAGAATAGACAACCTCAAATAAGCAGATAATACTTTCTGCTTTCTTAATTCAATGAGACCAAATGGAAGGATTCAAGAAATCCCAATTTGGATTAGTTGATTCGATCAATGCATTTTTCTTTTCTCGGCGCCATTTCTTAACTTGTTTTTCCCGGTTGATCGCATCCATCGGTACTGAAAAATGTTCCCAATAAACTAAACGATGGCAATAGAACCTTCCCGCAAAACTCTTCGGATTTCCGCGATTTTCATAGTGCTGGTTAATACGAATTTCTAAATCATTGGTCATTCCCACGTACAATACGGTTTTAGCCGGATTGGTTGTGATGTACATGAAATAATTGCCAAAAGACATAGTGATGTATTTATTATATATTTAAGATTATAAATACAAATTTATTAATAATCATAGTGTTTACAAAAGATTTCTCACTTCGTTCGAAATGACTTCCTAAGTATAATTTTAGCTAGCACCTAACTCCTACAGTCATTTCGAACGAAGCTGCTTCGAAACGTAGTGAAGAAGAAAGCGCAGTGAGAAATATTTTGTCTCGGAACGAAAAAGCCCATAATGAACACGAATGATAAACGAACCTGCCAATAGTTTTAAGACTAGACTGTATATATCTAAACATTAGACCGACCTGACTATATACACCTTTTAAAAACGTAATTTATCCCATTCAAATTATCCTTTCCTTTTTAATTCCTAAGTATAATTCAAATTAGCACCTAACTCCTACAGTCATTTCGAACGAAGCTGCTTCGAAACGTAGTGAAGAAGACAGCGTTGTGAGAAATATTTTGTCTCGGAATAGAGTGTCCTAAATGAGTACGAATAATCAAGGAATCCCCTTATCGTATTAGGAACTGCACATACTTAATAGCGGATAAAAACACATTAAATTCACTCTATTCCACCCGCTTCCCATACAAAGCATATGACTTGTACATCGAACCATTGTAACGCTCCGATACTTTTTTAGAAGCATTATCACTTAATACCAACGCATGAATCATTCGCTTATATCCTTTATCCTTTGCTACCCGCACCGTCACGCCACCCAAATTTGAAA
Organism: Cytophagales bacterium; assembly: GCA_965277185.1. GTDB lineage: Bacteria > Bacteroidota > Bacteroidia > Cytophagales > JAHDFW01 > JAHDFW01. The sequence goes on from CBDICC010000002.1 coordinate 45,115, forward strand.
TGACTCCCCTAAGCGGAGAGGATCTTTTTCGTACAATCGTCTTAGCAATCATCGTCGAATGGTCCGAATCAAAATAATCATTAATTGCAAAAATAAATGCTTGCATTTCGCCTTCAAAATTGTCTATAATCCATACCAATTCCGGATCGAATAAATGCTTTAATTGGCTATATTTAGCAACAAATAACGATGGATCAATTGGTGTAAATAAGAAATTATCCACAAAACTTTCGTTGCTAAACTCCGCTAATCTGAAAAGTTCATTTTCAAAGTCATCCATGTTCAAATGACGTAACACAGCCCCATGTGAAGCAAGATAATCATCAAAACCACTTAACTCCTTTTCGTTTATTTCCAATCGATCATCTAAGTTTGAAAAATAACCTGCTATCTCTGAAAATCCCGCCAGCTGAAAATGAGCATTATAATATAAATGATGATAAGGCTCCATAAAAAAATTAGGCGTTTTATGATCTTTACTGAAGCGATAACCTTCCCAGGTGGAGCCTTCCATGGGGCCAATTAACCACTTGTATCCCTTATCTTTTGCCAGTTGATTTGCATATCGAATCAATTCAAGGCTTGTGATAGGATCATCTTCACATTCATAACTACCAATACATGCTACTTTTTGATTTTCATAACACAAATTAGGATTTTCATAAAAGGCAAATCGTCCTACAGGTTCATTTTCCTCAATCAACACATAACACCCTTCCAAAAAAGTTGGAACAGGATCATGACCCAATTTAAATCGCTGACTATCTGATGGGTATAGAGACTTTGGGAGATCTTCGAATAACGCATAATTCGAATCTCCAGGGAATGTTTTTATGATATTTGATCCGTTCGTTTTCAATTAGTTAATTAATTAATAGATTATTTCCATGTTAATTTCAGTAACCCAGCTCTTATAAAAACACCTCCAAAAAGGAATTAATAACCAGTGTTTGGATTATCCACAACGTTCCAAATGCGGTAGCCGGAATGGTCAAATTATCGTATCCTTTGTGACTGATCGCTTCTGCAACAGTGGTAACCATTGCGATTATCGTTGAAATAATGAGCGCAGCGGAGAGCATGTCTAAATCATAATTGGCAACGTGCATATAGAATAAGAACGTTACCGCAAATGCTCCTACAAAAAATCCAAAGGAACCACTTACCGTTTTTGTGTATCCAAAAAGCGTATATCTCCCCATAGGCCAATTTTTACCCACCATTGCAGCGATGGGATCAGAGAGTGCTAAGATTAAGATCGGGATATAATAAAGACCGGTTCCGAAACCAACCAATTCTTGTCCTAAATAACAACCATACACGATAAACGGATATAATAAGCTTCCTCTTGTTACCCGATCTACGGCATTAATAGAAGGAAGCAACTTGAATGCCAATGAACCAATCAAAATAAACAGGAAACTCGCGCACAACGCCAATACATACCAATGATTATTAATTAATGGCGGAAAAAAAAGGGTTAGAATTCCAGTTACAATGTGCACATACTTGCGCGTAACCTCTGCCTTGACACCAAGCTTATGATATAACAACTCTGCACTTGCAAACAAAGTTAAAAAAGCTCCAGCAAAAACAATTGTATGTAGAAGATCTCCGTTCAACGAAATAATATGTTAATTCTTAAACCCAAATATAGATTATTAATTCCACCGGTTAAATCCTTTAATTTCAAAATACGGACCTTTGAAAAAGAAGATGATTAAATAATATTATATTAATCTTTTTCAAACTGCTTTTTATAATGTCCGCTTCCACATGTCTCACAATACATACTTCGTAATTCGGGATCATCAAATATTTGAAAGTCCACATTACACGATCCAACAAACAAGTCACACCATTCCTGATCGGTTAAATTCGCCCGAGCATCAAGTAATAATTCGATAAAATCCCTATTCTTCTTGTGGGTGGGATGTATAAAAGCAATTTTTAAAAACTGGGTGTATAAATATTTATTGAACCGTCCTTTTTGAAGATAACGATTCAGAATTTGCATAGCAGACTCCTCCAATTCATAGAACAGGAAAAAGTCAACAATATCAATTACTTCTACGGTTTCATCATACAGTTCGGGATGCTTTAAATAATAACTCAACAGATAATCAAAACCATCATTTACCTCATCATAATTTCGATTAAAGTCCATATGCGGAATGTAGGTCAGATAATACATACATTTCAACGATTGTGCTTTCTTCGTATATGCACCAGAGTAGCATAAATCTGAAATTCGTTTCAATACTTTTGGATTGTAACGCCCTTTGATTCCTTTTTTATGCAAATAATTCACCTTCAAAATTTCTCTATTTAAAAATGCAATATTGGATTTATACACTCGGTCATGTCTCTTAAAAGCTTCTACCAACTCGGTGATCTCTTTGACTTTATTGGTGTCCAAATGAGACAGTTTATAATTAAGTTGGTCGTATGCCAACACTTCATATTGACTTGTACCCGGGTATCGGATTTTTAGAAATTCGTTTGGATGTTTTAGTTTCAAATATTGATGATAGACTTTGTTCTTTTCTTTCAACAATTTCGATTTTTGTTTGTCGGTTTCTGACGATTCTGTTCCCTTCTTACCTCGCGTTTTTGACTTATCTTTTTTGCTTAGAGCTCCATTCGAAGTGATTCCATTTTTAACTTTTTCTTGCTTATTATTACTGAAATCATTCAGGTTGTACATTCCTGCTTTCGCTAAATCATTCAACACAAAATCAAGCGTATCGAGTTTTGAAATTCGATCTACAAAAATGGTTATTTCAGAATAACGTTGTTGATCCAACAAAGGATTCCAATAGTTGATGTACTTTTCGTTGGTCAATTTTTTCTTAATCTCAGCCTTATTCATTTTCCTCAATGACTTTGTTCGAGCCGACTTCAACTGTTGATAGAACATCTCCCAATTTTCAGCAGCATCCACACTTAAGCTAGGTTTTCGATCATAATATTCATTTAGTCCATCCACCACCGCTTTTGCCCGAAGTGTATGGTATTTTTGATTCAAGGAATCCGATCCTTCCACAGATGAAAAAGACTTGATTTGGATGTATTCAATATTCCAACCTTTTAACGAATCCTCAATGTTTTGGAAAATGGAATCATTGATTTCTGTTTCTCCTCGGGCATAATAGTTTTTGAAGGAAAATTGATGATGTTCTTCCTGCGCTTTTATTTCGGATGAAAGCTCAAATACATCAAGCACGTACTTTTCCTGATGCTCCAATCCTGGATTGCCACAGTAGCCTGTAAAATGCAGAGGATAATGAATTTTTCGATTATGTATGACTAGAAAATTCACCGAGATATAATCGACCCCTAAAATGGGAAACGTATCAATTAATGCTTCCGTAAAATGAGGATCAAACTTTTCCTCCTTCCAATCATCGAATTGCTCCTGTGCTTCTTCGCTGAATTTCTTTTGTTTACGAAGCAATTTGATCTTACCGTGTCTCTCCTTACGAAATTCTCGTTTTTGCCGCCGTAAATCTTTAAGTATCTGATGTCGATAAACAGGTTTAGTGAGGTAGCCATTGGTAGAAGAATTATCATTTCTTCTGGAAGGATAGGTTCCATAATTTGGATTATCACAGTGATAGGGTTCAAAATTTACGTATTCCGCTACAATTCCATCACGCCTTGATTTGAATATTTGTTTAATATATTTTGCCTGTTTACTTTTAAAATAAACCAACGCTCCTCTAATTTCTGGGCGAATATCGCTATCTGGAATCATAACACACTTTTTACATCTATGTGATCGCTCCCGATCGTATTTTTTCAAATGATGAACGATCTTTTCATGTCCATTTTTGTACACAGAATTATTGATGAACAACGGTTTAGCTAAGCTGATTAAAGGTGTTTTGGAGTATGGAAAAAGTTCCGCATCTTCTTTAAATTCATACTGATAAGGAATAGTAGCAAATACCTGAACAGCAATATAAAACCCCGTTTTAGGATGCTTTCGAACCGCCAATCCAGTAGCCACATAGCGAGGTTCAATTATATTAGCATAGTGTCCTGGTGAGTTTACCCAGCCTTCCACCATTTCTCTTGCCGTAGCTTCATAACTTCCTTTCAAACCGTAGCGTAACACGTTTTCTCCCGCTAAATATTCGGTACCTCCAAAATGATTCACCCGGTCTTGTGGTGTTTTCATTTTAGCATCTGTTTCATAATGCCCAATATCTTTTTTGGGTTGTAAATATTTTGCGTGAAAATCCGCGGCTTGATATAGAATTTTGTCATTTGAAAGCGGTAGCAATTCATGCGCTACGCGGACACTGTCCACCAATGATTTGATATGGTGTTCCAGCAGCTGTTTATCTACTTTATTGGAATTAAGCAAAGATTGCCCTTTTCCCGTAAAAGGAAGGATAAAACCAATCAAACCAATAATGAAAGACCACTTGAAAGTTGTTGAACTCATGTAGTATAAACGGACAATGTAGTTACTCTAGTTTAGAGAAAGTACAATATTAATAATGGTTGTCTCTTCTTTTAAAACATACCGATCCATAATTTGTGATAATACCAACACGGATATGGTTTGATTTGGTTCGGTTTGGTTTGCTGGCACATTGTTGAAATTAAAATTTCAACAATGTTAACCAATACGAAACTTTACTGGAAAATTAAACATTTGTCGGACAGGTTTTCCCCTTTGTTCAGCTGGTTTCCACTTTCCATAACTTATTATTGCTTCTATAGCAGCTTCATTACATCCACCACCAATCCCTTTTAATACCTTAATGGTGGAATATCTAATTTCTCCATTTTTTTCGACGGTGAATTGGATGTACGTGGTTCCAGTAATACCTGCCTTCTTAGCTCTTTCAGGGTAATTTTTGGATAAATATTTAGAGATGTGTCTTCTAAAAGCATTCATACCATTTATTGGGTTTGCTTCTTCTTCTACCACTATAAAAGCTTCTGTCGATAGCGATTCTGTTAATTTGGGAGACCGAAAGATAACGGTAGGGTTCGGGTTGGTCTTGTTTCCTTCGTACTTAATCTCTTCTTCCAACGTACCATCTGCAGCGTAAAACTTCCAATTCCCGGTTCGTTTCCAAGCTAAATAAGTTCCCTCTATTTTTAGCGTACCACTCGAATAGTATTTTTTGTAGTATCCCGATGGAGAATCATCTACAAACATTTGATCCATGATCATCTGCTTATCTTCACCATACGTTATAAAACGACCTTCTCTTCGTTTCAATTTGTCCGATGCATAATTTACTTCGAAGCATAGCACATCATCGTTGGATCTATAGTATTGAACTTTATATTGATTGTTTTTTCCATTACTTGTTAAACCGTAGTAGGTAGAATTTGCTTCATCCGTTGGATTTAACCAATTATCCGAAAAAATCTTTTTGGGTGTTTTAGCCTGCGTTTGAACCAGACTTATTGATACCACAACTAGCATCAGTAGTGTTTTCTTCATGTGCTAAATTTACATTTTATTTGTAAATTTAATGTATCAATACAACCTTTTTAATGCTTTCAATGTCTATATTACAACGGTTGATAAATATTTTTTTTTTACCAACCAAAGTTCGACTCTTGCCAATTTTACATAAAAATGAAGCGTAAACTACTGTTAATACCAGGATTGTTATTCGTTGGTATCCTTCAAGGACTCAATGCCCAAGATTGCGTGCTTGGAACTTCGAAGTCAAACCTAGACATCAATAACGTACGGGCTATGATGCTCAATGCAGGCGATTTATTTTGGGATGTAAATGGTACAAGCAACGCATGTTATGAAGTGCCCAAAGGAAGTGGTAAGAATATGCTCTTTACGGGCGCATTATGGATTGGTGGAATCGACAGTACAGCCAATGTGTATGTAGCAGCGGAAACCTATCGAGCGGGTGGAACGCAATCCTACTTTCCTGGCCCAATTGTAGATTCTAGCAATGTATCTACTTCTTCTTCCAATTGTGAGGAATGGGATCGACACTTTAAAGTGCATCGATCTACCATTGATCAGTTTAGATTAGATTTTCAAAATGGAAGTATTCAGTCGCCATCTCAAATTCCTTTAGAACTATTAGAATGGCCGGGTAGAAACAATCCCTATTTAGCCAACAATATTTCCTATTTGGACGCAGAATTGGCTCCTTTTGTTGATGTGAATGGAAACGAAATTTATGATCCGTTGTTTAGAGATTATCCAGATGTACTGGGGGACCAATCCATCTGGTGGGTAATGAACGATGTAGGGGGAGAAAAACAACTCGGAAACGGAAATCAAGAAAGGGTCATAGGCCTGGAAGTACAAGTGCAAGCATTTGCCTTTCAAACAGATGACGGTTTAAATGACGTTACTTTTCAGAAGTATACCCTTATCAACAAGGGACAAATTCAGCTGAATAATACCTATTGTGGATTTATGATTGATGCTGATATTGGCAATTATAATGATGATTATTGTGCATCTGATGTAGAACGAGGCATGGCTATTTTTTACAATGGAAAACCAATCGACTCAGGGATGAATGGGTATGGCGCGTATCCGCCAGCGATAGGAATTGATTTCGTAAAAGGAATCAAAGCCGATTCCAACGATAACATCGATAATAATCGAAATTGCATGCTAGATGAACCAAATGAAGACATTCAAATGTCCAATTTCATGATGTATTATAGCAGTCCTTCTCTGCAAACTGGAAATCCTTCTCGAAAAACGGACTTTTATAATTATCTAAGCAGTACTTGGAAGGATGGATTCCTCATTTCCTATGATGGCATTAATGGCTTGGTACAAGGAGCGGCGCAAGCAAAATTTATGTTTCCCATGAATTCTGATGATCAATATGGATGGAATTTTGGAGGCAATTGTGCAACTCCTTACACTGGATTAGACAATGTATATTGGAGTGAAGCGACTGCAGGAAATGATCCGGCAGATCGAAGAGGCGTCATGAGCATGGGTCCTTTTACCTTTGAAGCGGGTGCAACCAAAGAATTTATAGTGGCTTTTGTGTATGCAAGAGATTCAGTAAATGCCTCCATAGATGCTTTAAAAGAAGTCGATGATCTAGTGCAAGAGGCATGTGATAATGGATTTGAGGATTACACCTCTATTCTTGGAGTTAACAAATCGATTGGAGAGGTGCATTTGGCGCGTGTGTTTCCGACGAAAGTAACGCAGAATCTTAATATACGTTTGAGTTCTTTGGATCTGGTCGAACTATCTATTTTTGACGCAACAGGAAAACAAATATTATCACAAGCAGTTCGATCCAGTGCAACAATTGATTTTTGCGCGAGTGCCAAGGGCTTATATTATTATCGAATTTCAGATGGTACCATTCAACAAACGGGGAAGTTTGTAAAGTTATGATCTGAATTGTTTCATAGCTCGTCTAGCCTATGACGAACACATTTCCTACAATGGCGGTTTTTATGAGGGTTTGACCGCTGTTTTTATATTCTCTGTTTTAGTAAAATAGGAACTATTGCATAGCAAACAACTTAATCTGTTCCTTCAAAAGGAACTGAATAAAACAACAAGCTGTTCTGGGTTTTCAATCCGGAAATTTGAATCAAATCTAGTATGCAAATTTTGTTATCCTATTTCGGATTGCAAATCCGAAAAAGCGTTCGTTTTGATAGCGTCCAGTTATGTTGAATAGGCTTTCTTTGTTCATGCTAAAATTCACCAGTTGAGTTTAGTAATTTCTAAGATTAGAAAACAAAGAATAAAAGCCCATATATAGTCATTTCGAAGTATTGAGAAATATTTTGTACCCTTCGTTTAAATACAAAATATTTCTCCTACGGTCGAAATGACCTCTGTTTTTAATTTTATAGAACATTTACAATCAATCTGTTACATATTTAGAATCCGGAACGTTGAATCGAATCTAGTATGCAAATTTCGTTATATGTTTTCAAATTACAAATCCGAAAAAGTGTTCGTTTTGATAGCGTTCAGTTATGTTGAATAGGCTTTCTTTGTTCATGCTAAAATTCACCAGTTGAGTTTAGTAATTTCTAAGATTAGAAAACAAAGAATAAAGCCCATATATAGTCATTTCGAAGTATTGAGAAATATTTTGTACCCTTCGTTTAAATACAAAATATTTCTCCTACGGTCGAAATGACCTCTGTTTTTAATTTGATAGAACCCTTACAATCAATCTATTACGTGTTTGTAATCCGGAACGTTGAATCAAATTTATTATGCAAATTTGGTTATATATTTTCAAATTGCAAATCCGAAAAAGCGTTCATAGGCAGATTTAAAAATCCAAAGATTTAGTAAGTAGTTCTTATTTCTAATGGATACTTGTCTCCACCAATATAAACCCATCCTGTAATCACAATCCAACTACCTTGAATATTCAACTTGACATCTACCTCATTATGTTCCATAAAATAGAGCGCAGCTTCATGATCGTGTTGATTGTTTTCGTTAATTGCAATCTCTTTATTAGAATCTAAATCCACACTCCAAACATAGAATTCTGGAGGGTAAATTCCGTAATTAAATTCGAAATCTTCACGCTCACATAATTGGTCGAATTTTTGTTCATCTGCTTTAATCACTAAAGCTACAATTCGATGCTCTTCAATCTGCATAGTCGAATTTTTAGAATCGATGGATAGCTCATAATCTCCAATTGAAAACGTCTCTTTCATGTCATGAAAATGTAATATCAGATGTTTCGTTCATTTCAATCAAGATTTCAGTAGTGCGATATGGTTCCAGATTGTAAATCTGAAAAAGCATACTTTTTTGCTTCAACTTGAAATGTGTTCATAATTGAATGGCCTTATATGCCAAACACTGATCCACTACCTCTTCTACCGTTGGACTGTACATTGAAAGATCATCTCTTCTTGCATTATAACTTTCCGGATAATAAAAGAGATTGGAACCATCTGGTTTGGGAACATTTTGATCAAATAGGTCCATGAGCTCTTCATGTTCTTTTTCTGAACATTCGGCTTTTACTATCTTAGTACCAATTTCGATTAATTCTGCTCTAGTCATGATTTGGTTTGCTTAAACCACTAATTTAATTTCATCTTTTCCTTCGTCAGGTTAGACAACGCTAAAAGTCCACCTGCAACTAAAATCGCTCCCGCAACAAATGGAAATCCTGCTCCCACTAAATCCGCAATATTTGACGAAAACAAAAATGGCAAACAAAATAGCATTCCAAATACACCGGTGAATACCGTCATTAATGCGGCCAAATGAGTGAATCGTTTCATATATAATAAGTTTAGTTCTTCTTGGATTGGTTTAGGTTTTTCTAGCCCATCTCTTAATTGATCAATTGGTCGGGGAGCGTATTTTTCAATCGTCCATGTTGAAAGTGGAATGGTAGTTCTTCCTTTTTTGAAATCGGAATAAAAGATAAACCATAAGTCTGGAAGGAGCATTGCTCCAAACAAAAAGATCGCAAATGATGGAATGGAATAGTTTCCATTTCCGATCATAAATGCTTGCAATCGGATTTCACCCTCAGCGTTCATTTCGTATTCGAGTAACACATGTTTTAAATCGTGACTTTCATACTTTGGTACAAGATTTAAGTCGTGTTTATCCAAGCAAGTAGCCAAGTCTTTTCCGAGTGTACCGTTCTCAAATTTTCTCAATTCGGCAACCTGCTTGTGATATTTTTCCATTGCACTGAAATACTCAATAGTCGAAACGGATAACTTAAAAGATCGACTAATAATGGTTCGGGCTATCTTTTGTAAAATGTTCATTTCTGTACTCTTTTTAACTTTTCGTTTGCCAAATTTCGAATCTTTTGCCATAATCACTTTTGGTGAATTCTTCTATAATTACTGCGTTGTCTGTCCTATTAATAATGAGTTCAATGAGTACATTCTCTTTGAACTCTTTAGAGTACTCAACGCATTTTTTAAGAATGTCGTCTGTTAACTTTTCATTTTTGATTGTTTTTTTCAGATCTTCCCTTCGAATAAGCTTGTTGGTCCAATCTCCAAACTTTGGGAGTTTTTGTTTTATCAAGTGAAATTGACTTTCTGAAATTTGAGGGCAAATGAAAAGTGCCTTTACAGCAGAACCTGCCATTAATCCATTGGGATCATTCAGCGCCAGTTCGATGTATTCTTCTATTTCAACGTCCGTAAATTGATCTTTCTGATTTACCCAATTCAGAAATGCCGCATACCGATAATGCTCGTCTTTTTTAAATTCAGATAATTGACTAGTTAAGGTTTCCACAGGTTATTCGGATTCTTTCTATTAAAATAAACATAATAATTCAACGTGTTTCTGCTAAGCTATGGAGCTCCTACTTCAATGTAATTTAGTAAATGATCACCTCAACTTTTATGTTTTCGCTTGAAAAAAGAAATCAATCAAACAGTGATCATTTTATCCTTGATTAAACTACGTTAGATCCGGACCTAAATTCGGCAACTTCTTTTTCTAAATCAAGTCTTATTTTTTGAATATAGCTGGAGAGCGTGAATTCCATTGGATCTACATCTTCTCCAATTGCATAATTATATAAAAGAGGATCCTCTTCTTTATCTGTACTTAAAAATCCAATCGCATTTTCTGGATAACGCTGACAAAACGTAATAAAATGCCTTCCAGGAAAATCATCTTTATGAAAATCAAACCAGTATTCTCCTTCTCCGGACTTCAATGCTTGATGTTCATCCGTCCCAAAAACATTTAATTCGTAATGGAAATGCTTTCCGTGTGTTTTTAAATCTACTACATACACGGCTAATCCGTTGGTGAACGCTAAAAAATCTTTTAGTGATTTTGGAAAAAGTAAACCTCGAACTCTTTCCGTTTTTTTTATACTAGTCGACCGTGTACCCATCCAAGGTTGACCAGGAACGGCTGCAAAAAGAGCCGGGTCTTCGTTCAATTCAGCCAAGTATTCCTTTAAAATGTTTAGTTCTTCCTTCATATCATTTTACCCTTTTGTTTATTTTTTCCATTCATCAATCAATCAATCGCAAACGAAACTGAATTGGTATATTAAATCCTTGACGCACCAGCTTTCCACCTTGACTTGGAGGATACCAATTGCCATACGATTTGATTGCTTCAATAGCAGCCTCTTCACAACCGCCTCCAATGCCCTTTAATATTATACATTCTCCGATAGATCCATCTTTTTCTATGACAAAACAGATGAATACGTTTCCTTCAATTCCCTCCTTTCTAGCCTCGGTTGGGTAATGATTTGCAAGATACTCGGAAATATGTTTTCTAAATCGGTCAAGTCCACCTTTAGGCTCTGCACTTGTTTCGACTTCCATATAAACTTCGTCCTCGTCCTCAACTTCATCATTGTCTTCCTTGTCTCCGTTCATTTCTTGCTCCACCAAACCTTCCATCACCTCCATTTGTTCTCTTCGCTTCTGCTCCTCTGAAATGAAAAGGATTTTGACTGGCAGTTCACTATAATCCATTCTTTTAATTAGTGTTCCATCTATTTCATGGATGCTCCAAATTCCAATTTTACGATTATTCTTATAGGCTCCTTCTTTTTGAATATTTCCATTATAAAACCATTCCCGAAACTCCCCATCTTTTTTACCTTTATTATAATGGAGTTCCTCACGTTTCTTCCCATTCGCAAAATAGTAGATCCAATCACCCTGTTTTCGATCATCTTTTACATTTCCTTCCCACATAAGTAAGCCTTCTTTTGTCCAGGCCTTGGTCATTGCGATCATCGCTCCATGATAATACATCGTGATCGACTCCCAGGTACTATCCTCCCTAAAAGCCTTCCATTTTCCATGTTGCAGTCCGTCAACATATTCACCTTCGTATCTAAGGGCTCCAGATTCATAATAATCCTTGCATTTTCCATGCGGAACTCCATCTACGTATTCTTGATCAATTAAAAGTTTTCCGTTCTTATATTCTCTGGTCAAACCATGTCTTTCAACTAAATCTTTCGTTTTGTAGTTAATGATATACGAGATTCGATCTCTATATTTTTTATGATATTCTGCACGCCAAGTATCATCTGGGTTTTTTGTAATCAAACGATACATATCTGCACTTTTCTTCTTCGTTTTTTCCATTCGTGCAGTTACATATTGCATCTTGCCTTTTTGAGCATAGCTCACATGAACAATAAAAAGGATACTCAGACTAAGGAATATGAAGCGCTTAAAGACCATTAGCATATGTATGTTTGTTTATTTATTTATCTGTTTTTCTAAAGTTTAAACCTAAATGGAAAATTAAAAGATTGACGAACGAGTTTCCCTCGTTGCTCAGCTGGTTTCCATTTTCCGAATGATTTTATTGCCTTGACGGCTGCTTCATCACAACCGCCTCCGATTCCTTTTAACACCTCACATTTATATATACCTCCATTCTTTTCCACAGTAAATTGAATGTACACCGTTCCTTGAATTCCTGCTTTCCTTGCTTCATCTGGGTAATTTTGAGATAAATACGTAGATATATACTTTCTAAATGCCATCATTCCTCCCGTTGGTTGAGCGTCTTTCTCTACAATCATAAAAACCATTTCGTCATTTTCATCTGCATCCATATCTTCCATTACAATTTGCTCTTCTTCTTCTTCTTGCTGTTTTCGTTTTTCGGATATGAACACCACCTTAGCAGGAACTTCATTATAATCCCATTTTTTTGCCAGCGTACCGTCGGTTTCGTTTAAAATCCAAATGCCGTTCTTTTGACCTTTAACAAATGAACCTTCTTCTAACAGAATTCCCGTTTCATTCCATTTTTTGTACCCTCCATGCAATAGGTCATTTTGGTACGCTTGCTCTAATTTTAATTGACCATTTTTAAACCATTTCTGATTCAAACCATTTCTTTTCCCTTCTTGGAAATGCATCAACCGTTTCTTCTTTCCATCAGAAAAATAATAAGTCCAAGCTCCGTCTTTTGTTCCGTCTTTTGTTTCACCTTCAAACAATAAATTGGACTCCTGGCCCCAAGCTTTGGTTCGCGCTACATGCTTCCCTTTGTAATAAACCGTAATGGATTCCCGTTTTCCATTGGATCGAAAAGTCGTCCATTCTCCATCTTTTGACCCCTGTTGGTATTGACCTTCTATTGTTTTTGTACCAAAACGATCGTATTTTCGATAGGCACCATGCATCACCCCATTGACATATTCTTGTTCTTCTTTTGGCAATGCATTATTTCCAATATATCGTTGCAATCCATGCTTCGTCTCAATAGCCTTCGTTTTATATTCCGCCGTTTTAATCAACTTCCCATTTGGATATCGATAGTACTCGGCATGCCACGTATTGTCTGAATTCTGAGAGACCATTCGGTACAGTTGTGCCTCACTCTTCTTCACTTTTTCTCCTTTAAAATTGGTATATTCTTTCTTTGCTTTTTGAGCAAAAGCTGCAGGCGTCAGCAATAAGAAACTTAATAAAATGATCAGTGCGTTTTTCATGTATGTATATATGTATGTTTCGTTGATTTAATTTGATTTGATTTGATTTGAGCTAACGTTTTCATTCTGTCTATTTCCATCCAAATGATACAGGGAAGTTGAAATTTTGTCGAACAACTTTTCCTCTATGTTTTGCAGGAATCCACTTTCCATATGATTTGATAGCATTACGTGCTACTTCAGCACAACCTCCTCCAATACCTTTTAGAATTTGAACATTGGAAAGAGTTCCATCCTTTTCCACCGTAAAATTTATAAAAACTTTTCCCGTAATTCCAGCTTTACGGGCTCTTTCAGGATAGTTTTTCGTAGTATAATCAGAAACATGTTTTCTAAATTCTTGCATTCCTCCTTTAGGTCGGGCCTCTTCTTCCACAATTACAAAAATTAGGTTATCAGAGGATTCTTCTACTATTTCTTCTTCAATAATTTCTTCCACCTGATTTCTTGCGGATTGATCGTGCATTTTTCGGTTTTCAGAGACAAATATTTTCTTAGCAGGACGTTGATCGTAATCCCACTTTTCTTCAAGTGCACCATCATCTCCGTACCTATTCCAAATACCTCGCTTAGTACCATTTTCATAGGATCCTTCTTCTATCAACACTCCCTTCTTATTCCATTTTTTACTCATCCCATGTAAAACATTGTTTAGGTAGACATACTCCTTCTCTAGCGTGTCATTTTCATACCAGCCTTGGAAAACTCCTTCTTTTTGACCTTCAACATAATATTCCACCTTTAGTTTTTTACCAGATGGGAAATAATAGGTCCATTGGCCTTCTTTCTTACCTTCTTTTGTTTGTCCTTCCATTCTAAGGCTTCCATCCGTTCTCCACGATTTTGTGCGTGCAACCAAATTACCATGGTAAAAGTCCGAAACAGATGATGGTTTCCCATTTCTATAAAACGTCCATGCTCCATGCTTCGAACCTTGCTGATATTGGCCTTCTGTAATCACTTCGCCTTCACGAGAATATTTTCGATAATTCCCATAGGCTGTATCGTTCAAATACTCTTTTTCTTCACTAAGTTTGAACTTCTGATAGGATCGTAATAATCCATGCTTTATTTTCATTGCGTCTGTCTTGTAATCAATGCTCCAAATCAATTGATCGCTAAAGATTCCATGGTATTTTGCTTGCCACGATTTGTCCGGGTTTTGTGAAATCAATCGGTACATTGTCGCTTCTGCTTTATTAACTTTTTCAAATCTGTAATTAACATATTCCTTCGTGGGTTGTTGAGCAGCGACAGGCGTTGTTAAGCATACTGGAATGCACAATACTAAAAATAGAATCCATGATTTAATATAAGAAATCTTCATTTAAACTTAGTTATAGTCGAAATTTAACTGGGAACTTGAACGATTGACGTACGGACTTTCCTTGTTGTTTTCCAGGGATCCATTTGCCATATGATTTGATCGCTTCTATTGCAACTTCATCGCAATCGTAACCAATTCCTTTTAAAATAGTGAAATTTGATAGTGTACCATTTTTTTCCACAACGAAACTTACAAAAACGGTTCCATAAATCGATCTTTTACGTGCCAAAAGCGGATACTTAATTTGTACATATTTGGCAAGATATTTTCTGAAACTAGTTAATCCACCAAGAGGTGCTGCCGATTGTTCTGCGAAGACAACAATGTCGCCTTTGAACACTGAATCCACCTTTATTTGTTTTGAAGACACAGAGATAGAATCTACCGTAATTGGTTCGTATTCTGTGTATTCGTTGAACGAACCATCTGAATTGAACGAACTCCACACTCCTCTTTTTTCGCCATCCACATAGCTTCCAGAATCAAGTAAAATGCCGGTTTCACTCCATTTTTTGAATACGCCATGGATGTTTCCATTTTTATAGAACAGTTCTATTCCTAATTGGCCGTTTGGGTACCATTCCTGAAAGAGGCCATTCTTTCTTCCATTCACATATGGTACGATTCTGCTTATCTTTCCGGACCTATAATAATGTGTCCAGACACCTTCTTTTTTATCTTCTTTGGTTTCAGCTTCCCAAATAAGTCGCCCGTCAAAATCCCAGTTTTTGGTCTCAGCTATAAACTCACCATTATAATATACCTTGACGGACTCCGGTTCTCCATTGGACAGAAAAGACGTCCACTCTCCATGCTTTCCCCCCTCTTTGTATTGACCTTCGATTAACAGATTCCCTTCATACCCGATAAGTTTATAAAGACCATGCTTCTTTCCGTTTTCATATGCTTGCTTCTCTCCTAATTGGCCACTTTCATACCATTCTTCGATTAAACCAGTTTTTCTTCCTTTGGAATAATGTTCCACTCGTTGCTTTTTTCCAGATTCAAAATAATACGTCCAAGTTCCCTCTTTCCAATATTCTTTTGTTGTTCCTTCCCACATGAGCTGGCCAACGGAATTCCATGATTTAGTCTCCGCTACCAATCTATTGTTGTAGTACTTTATAATAGATTTGGGTTGTCCATTTGGACGAAAGGTTTTCCATTCTCCGTACTTTTCTCCATGTTTATAATTACCTTCTTCTTTAAGTTTGCCAGAACTGAAATATGCCCTATAATTCCCATGTTTGGTTTCAATGGCCTTTGTTTTATAGTCGATTGCAAAAACTAAATGATCGTTTCCGATTTGATAGTATTTTGCATACCATGTATCGTCCGGATTTTGAGCTATCAAACGGTACATTTGAGCTTCTTTCTTTTTCACCTTTTCGAAACTTACGCTGACGTATTCCTTCGTTGCTATTTGAGCATACGTCGATGGGATTAACCATATGAAGTTCAAAAATAGGAGCAAGCTATTTTTCATGGATTTCACATTAAATTAATTGAAATGATTAGATTCCAAATCGTGCGTTGGATTAGGATGTTTATTTCATTCCAAATTTTATTGGGAGGTTAAAATACTGTCGGACGAATTTTCCCCGTTGAATTGCCGGTCTCCATTTTCCGTATGATTTGATCGCGTTAATAGCAACTTGATCGCAACCAGCCCCAATGCCCTTTATAATTTTAAAAGTTGAAGGCGTTCCATCTTTTTCAATGACAAAGTTGACGTAAACTCTTCCAGTAACTCCAGCTCTACGTGCTCTTTCAGGATAATTAGTTAGGAGATAAGTGGAAAGATGCTTTCTAAATTCCACCATGCCTCCAACGGGCTCTGCAGATTCTTCTACAATCATAAAAATGGTTTCCTCCGAATCCTCTACCACCTCTTCAAATTCTACTACTTCTTCAATTTCTGTCGATTCTGCTTCGGCTTGCTTTTGTTTTTCTGAAATATAAACCACGACTGCAGGACGTTGGCCATAATCCATTTTTTTAGCAAGAGTTCCATCCTTATCATACGAACTCCAAATCCCGCTTTTTTGGCCGTCTACGTACGTGCCCTCTTGCAACAACACACCTGTCTCTGTCCATTTCTTCGAAGATCCACTCAATTTACCCTTTTGATAGGATTGTTCTACTTTCATTGTACCGTTTTCAAACCATTTTTGATTCAAACCATTTTTACTACCGTTAGAAAAATGAGTTATTTGTTTCTTTTTCCCTGAACGAAAATAATAAGTCCATTCGCCATCCTTCTTCTCATCTTTGGTTTGTCCTTCGAACATCAAAGTACCTTCTTGATTCCAAAATTTGGTACATGCTATAAATCCGCCATTATAATAAACGGAAACCGACTCTGGTTTTCCGTCGGATCGAAAGACTTTCCATTTTCCATTTTTTAAGTCTTGTTGGTAATAACCCTCCGTTAAAACCTCTCCTGAACTGGAATATTTTCGATGTACACCATGGCGTACGCCGTTTACATATTCCTGATCTTCATTGGGTTTTGAGTTCCTAAAGGAGCGTGTCAGTCCATGTTTTGTTTCTAATGCATCCGTTTTATAATCAATGACCATAGTCAATTCATTGTCTAGGATTTTATGGTATTCGGCACGCCAGGTTTTATCTGGGTTTTGAGTGACCATGCGGTACATTCGCGCGTCTTTCTTCTTTACTTTTTCAAGGCTATAATTGACGTATTCTTTTTTCGCTTTTTGTGCGAAAACCACCGGCATTAGCCACAAGAAACTTAATAAAATGATTGCTGTTTTTTTCATTGATTCTAGAACTTACTAATGCGTGTTTATTAGATGCGGAACTTTACCGGAAAATTAAATCGCTGCCGAACGATTCTTCCTCGTTGTTTAGCCGGTGTCCATTTTCCATATGATTTGATCGCTTCAATTGCTACCTTATCACAACCATGCCCGAGGCCTTTCAGGATTTTAAAGGTCGATGGAGTGCCATCTTTTTCTATGACAAAATTGAGATAAATTGTCCCTTGAACTCCTGCTTTTTTAGCTTTTTCTGGATAATGCTTTTGCAAATACTTAAAAACATGTTCTATAAGTTTGTGCATGCCACCTAGAGGTTCTGCTCCTTGTTCTACAATCAAAAAAACGGTTTCTTCTGAAACTTCTTGCGGTTCTTCTAATTCAACTTCCACAATTTCTCCCATATCGATCACCTCTGTCGTTTCTCCTTGCTTTCGTTTTTCAGAAATAAAAAGCACTTTAGCAGGGGATTCGCTATAATCCATTTTTGTTCCGAGCGTCCCGTCTTCATCGTATGAATTCCAAATCGCACTTTTTTGACCTTCTACATAGGTGCCTTCATTCACCAAAACACCCGCTTGGGAATATCTTTTATACGCCCCGTGTAATTTCCCATTTTGATAGGATTCTTCTAATTTCATGCGACCGTTTTTGAACCATTCTTGACTCAAACCATTTTTACTTCCTTTGGAATAATTTACCTTTCGCAGTTCTTTTCCTGAATTAAAATAATAAGTCCATAAGCCATCCTTCTTTCCGTCTTTTACTTCCCCTTCTAGCATGAGAGTCCCTTCCCGCGTCCATATTTTGGTAATGATTTTAGATTTACCATTGTAATAATTCTCAACGGTCCTTGGACTTCCATTCGCATAAAACTCCTTCCAATCTCCGTCTTTAGAACCTTGTTTGTACTGACCCTCTGTTAATACCTTTCCAAAATTCGAGTGTTTTCGATACACACCATGGGTTACGCCGTTTGAAAATTCCTGCTCTGCACTGAGTTTTCCATCCCGATACGTACGCGTTAATCCATGCTTGGTTTCTAAAGCCTCCGTCTTATAATTCACAACCAAAATCAATTCATCTGCCAAAATTTTAAAGTATTCAGAACGCCATGTTTTGTCCGAATTTTGAGAGGTTAATCGGTACAATGTCGCTTCTTTTTTCTTTACTTTTTCAAGTGAAGCATTTACATATTCTTTTTTGGCTTTTTGTGCGAACACAACCGGCGTCAGCCACAAGAAACTTAATGAGATGATTAATATATGTTTCATTGATTCTATAGTCTTAAATTTTAATCTATTTAATATCGAACTTTACGGGTAAATTAAATTGTTGTCGAACGCGTTTTCCTCGTTGTTTTGCGGGTTTCCATTTTCCATATGACTTGACCGCTTCAATTGCCACCTTATCACAGCCATTCCCAAGACCCCTTAAAATTTTAAACGTTGAGGGAGTACCGTCTCGTTCTATGATAAAACTGATAAACACTCTTCCCTTGATTCCTGCTTCTTTGGCTTTCATTGGATAGTACTTTTGTACATACTTAGAAATATGCCCAATAAACTTTTTCATCCCTCCTTCAGGTTCTGCTTGTTCCTCAACAATGAAAAAAACAGTTTCCTCTATAACTTCATTAGGTTCTTCTTCCATTTCTTCTTCCATTTCTTCTTCATCCATTTCTATTTCTTCTATATCGTAGATTTGTACAGCTTCTTCAACTTCTAGGTCCAATTTTTCTCTTCGCTCGGATATAAAAACCTTCTTTATTGGACGCGCTGAATAATCCAATTTTTGGTCCACCTCCCCATCTGTAAAATATTGAGTCCAAACCCCTGTTTTAGCTCCGAGTTCATACGCTCCCTCTTCTTTTAAGATGCCACTTTCATACCATTGTTTAAAGGGGCCTTGTAACCTTCCATTATAATACTCCACCTCTTCCTCTAACTTACCATTTTTGAACCATTCCTTGTTGATTCCGTGCGCTTTGCCCGCCTCAAAGTGAAAAATTTCTTTTTTCTCCCCTGTATGATAATAGGTTGTCCACAATCCATCTTTTTCACCGTCTTTCACATGGCCGTCTAACACTTGTATGCCCTGTCCATTCCACGCTTTTGTTCGAGCAATGTGCTTATCATTATGATAAATGGAGATCCACATTGGTTTTGAATTGGAGGTGAACATCTTCCATTCTCCATGCTTAAGGCCTTCGTGATAATATCCTTCTTTTTCTATTGTTTCATTGGATGAATATATTCTATAAACCCCTTGTTTTACATTATTCACATACTCCTGATCCTGAAAAAGTTTTCCATATCTACGAATTCGCTCCAAACCATGTTTAATAATCAGCTTTTTGGTTTTATAGTCAATGCTTGTAAGTGGCACATCCCCTGCTACCTTAAAAAGATCAACATGCCATGTCTTGTCTGGATTTTGCTTGATCATGCGGTAAAAGACCGCATCGTTCTTCTTTACTTTTTCAAAAGAAGCATTGACATATTCTTTCTTTGCTTTTTGCGCAGCTGCTGGTAATGCAAACAACACCAAGCCAATGAGTAATAATGGAATGAATTTCATAATATGAATTTATCATTAAATCTGTTGATCGAATAGGTTTTCTTATTAAGTGGCATTTCGTTTTATTATTCGTAGGCATCTTAGTAAAAGGACTGCACTTCTTTTACTAACAAATAATTTACATCGACCTAAATGCGATAGGAATCGTAAAAGCTTGTTTCACAGGTATTCCACTATACATGGCTGGTTTCCACTTTCCCAAACTTTTTATCGCTTCTATAGCTACCTCATCTAAATCGGATCTAGCACCTTTACGAATCGAAAAATCCATGAGTTCACCATCCTTCCCAACAATGAAACTTACATACACTTTACCCCCAACTCCATCTTGTCTCGCTAATTCAGGGTAATTTTTCGATAAGTATCGACCAAGATTCCGATTAAACGTACTCATTCCTCCAATGGGTTCTGCACTGATTTCTACTACTTGTCCTGGTGTATATTCTAAATTATCTGTTTCGTTGCCTTCTTTTTTTTCTGTGTTTGGACCTTTTAAATTCCCGTCCCAATCATAATATTTCCATTCCCCCTTTTTTACGAAACCAATGGCATAGTTTCCAGAACTTTTTTTATTCCCATTTCTATACCATTCGGTCGCAGGACCTACCGTTTGATCGTTTACGTATGTACGCTCCTGGTACTTCTTCCCAGATGGAAAATAAAAAGTCCAAAGTCCATTTCGCTTCCGATAATTGTAAACGCCTTCCTTTTCGAGAACTCCCTTTTTGAACTTTTTATATAAACCACTATAATGCCCCTCTTTATATTCAATTAGTAATTTTAATTTATGGTCTGAATGATTGAAGGATCTCCAAAATCCATCCTTCTTTCCTCTTTTATAACTTCCGGATTGAACGGTATCGCCCACCGCATTGAAATCAACATAATTTCCATCCAATAAACCATCTTTATATTCAGAATACTCTGTTATCGTTTGTTCATATGCGTTATATCGGATCTCTTTGCCATGTTTCACAAGCATTTCGGCTGTTTTAAAATCGATTTTATAAACCCGTTTTTTTCGATCTACTTCATAATAACTTGCAGTCCAAATTCCAGACGTTTGCTCTTCTAATACTACGTAATATTTTCCCTTTCCTTTGCTTGTTTTTACTAAATCGTAATCAACATATATTTTCTTTTTACTGCTCTTACTTTGACCGTATAGAACATTTGAACCGATAAAAACGCAAGCAACAAGAAAGAGCGCAAGGCGATAAATCCAAGCGGAAGTACGCAAGTGTGAAGGGAATTTCATGAAACTTATTTTTTTAGTTTGTTGAACCATTTAACTCATAAATATACACTTTTTCTATTAGTTTATCTTACAATGGAACCCTTTCGGCTTGATATTTGTATGATTTAGATTACCTTTGAAGGTTCAATGCATAAGCTGATTTCCATATTGTTGTTTTTTGCAGTCGTGAGTACGGCCATTCCTTTTATGGAATTTCATGTACACGAGCATCATGCGCATGAGCAAGATGAATGCGGTTTAGAGCATCAGCATGAGGATCATGTTTCGCTTGCAGAAATGTGCAACGGATGTGAGCATCATGTGCATTTTACCACCAACAAATCGCATTTTCATAAACATCGACTGGAATGCGAATTTTGTAAATTCCTTTCCAAACAAAGCCGATTAGACTTTTATCAAGCAATTGAGTTGGTTTCCAATGTGAAATTTAACTTTAGTCCAATTTCCTTTGATCGGTTGGAAAGAGTTGTGGGAAATTCCAATTCCCTCACCAACAAAGGTCCTCCTTATTTATTTGCCTAATTCGAAATGGGTCAACATTCCTATTTAAACTAGAGGATGTCTTGATCTGCTATGTATTCATAGATTCAATGCATTTCTTGATTTCAAGTTATTTATTTGTTTTGAATCGATTCTAATCGGATCGAATCGAATACATAAATCTTCATTTTAATTAAGATGAATAGCAATAAGTAAATAGTACACATCACCTAATAACATATAAAAACATGCAATTCTTAAATTATAAAACAGGAAGTTTTTTCCTGCTTACATTCATTATTTTCACCATTTCTTCATGCAAAAAAACGGAGCCAAAAATTCCAGAAGAAGAAGAAGTAATCACCACATTAACCTATACGCTTACCGACGATAGTACGGGCAATACGGTTGTCTTCAACTTTCAGGATTTAGATGGAGATGGAGGAATCGACCCCATTAAAACAAGTGGATCATTGGTCGCAAATTCAAGTTACTCGGGTGCCTTATTTTTACAAAACGAGGCGGAGGATTCGACTATTGATATTTCTGCAGAAGTACTTGACGAGGCAACTGATCACCAATTTTTCTATCATAGTCATATGGCAAATGTTTCCATAGATTATAATGATTCAGATGCCAATGGGAAACCAATCGGTCTACAAACCAAAGTAACCACAGGAGACGCATCCACAGGACATCTTACAATAACATTGCGTCATCAACCAGACAAAACAGCCACGGATGTAGAAGCTGGAGACGTTACCAATGCAGGAGGAGAAACAGACATAGAAGTACAATTTGATGTGGTTATTGAATAAAACAAAAGCCCTTCAATTTTACTGGTTTCTTAGCATATTTATTCTGAGCTTTTCACATGGAAAAGCTCAGAATAATTGCACTCGAATTCTATCTGGTAAAGTGTTGGATGAAAGCACGCATCTCCCCTTAGAATTTGCAGCTATTCAATTGGAAGAGACAGGAATTGGAATGCTTACCAATGAAAAAGGTGAATTTAAGATTTCGAATATTTGTCCAGGCGATTATCATATCTGGGTAAATCATTCCAATTGTGAAAAGGTAAAATTCTTTATCCGAATTCAATCGGATACAGTGGTTCACTTGCATATGCATCATCATGCCGAATTGTTGCAAGAAATTGAAGTACATGGAGAACAAGAACAAAGCAGTAAGGTAAGTCGGACTTTAGGAAAATCGGAGATTGAGGAAAATGCAGCAAGGGGCTTATCCGAATTGTTGGAGGGCATTGCTGGGGTGAGTTCGATCAAAAATGGGTCTGGAATTTCAAAACCTGTGATTCATGGAATGTATGGCAATCGGGTAAGCATCATGAACAATGGAGTTGCACAAAGCGGGCAGCAATGGGGAAATGATCATGCTCCAGAAATTGATCCATTTATGGCAGATCATGTGGCTGTGATCAAGGGTGCGAGTGCGTTGGAATACGGAGGTCAATCATTGGGAGGAGTGGTATTGGTTGAAATGGATGACATTGCAGCTGATCCTCATTTTCACGGAGGCATCAACTATATTTTCCAAACCAATGGATTGGGCCACACATTGAATTTTAAAGGAGAGAAAAAGGACAAATGGTTTTCTTGGAGAACCATGGGTACACTAAAACTTAGAGGTGATCAACAAAGCCCGGATTATTTCCTAACTAATACTGGAAATCGAGAGCAAAACGGTTCGTTCAAAGCAGAAAAATGGGTCAATGATCATTGGTTTACTTCCGCTTATTACAGCTTGTTTAAAACCGACATTGGGATTTTAAGAGGATCGCACATTGGAAACCTGACAGATTTAACCAATGCTTTAACAGCAGATCGTCCCTTCTTTACACGAGATTCGTTTTCGTATCAAATTCAAGCTCCTTTTCAAAAGGTGACCCATCATTTAATTAAACTGGAAAGTGTGAAGTTTTTGGATGACAATCGATCTTTGAACTTTACCTATGGAGGACAAATCAATAATCGACGCGAGTTTGATGTGCGAAGAAGTGGTCGAACCGATATTCCTGCATTGAGTCTATTTCAAACAAACCATTTTCTGGAAGGAAAATATTTGGTCAAAAAGGATTCAATAACATCGTACAAAACTGGAATCCAATTTACAATGGTGGATAATACAAATAATCCTGAAACAGAAATTCTACCATTAATCCCTGATTATCGATCCTATCAAACCGGGTTGTTTTACATCCATCAAAAAAAGAAAGGTCGATGGTTTGTGGAATATGGTGCAAGAGCGGATTATAAAAACTTGGAGGCGTTAACGATTTCGAGAACTTTACCTCGTAAGATTGAGCGATTCCAACATCATTTTGTAAATGGAGGTTTATCCAGTGGAATCAAGTATCGAATAGCGAAAAACGTTCGATTGAACATGGATGCAGGACTAATGCGAAGAAGTCCGCAAGTAAATGAATTGTATAGCTATGGATTACATCAAGGCGTAAGCGGATTGGAAGAGGGCAATCCCAATTTAGTTCCGGAAACTTCATTAAAAGGAGTGCTTTCCGGGGATTGGAATTGGAAGGATCAATTATTTGTACAAGTGTTAGGATACTACCAATATGTACAGGATTATATGTATTTAGAGCCCTCCCAAGATTTCCGATTGACCATACGCGGTGCGTTTCCCGTATTTCATTACACACAGACCAATGCCGCTCTTTTTGGAAGTGACGTGTTGGTGAGTTACGAACCCGCTAAGTCTTTAAAAATTGTAGGTAAGTACGCATTTTTACGTGGCAACGATGTACGTAATAATGCACCGTTGGTTTTTATGGCACCCAACAATGCAACAGGTTCCATTCAATATGGATTTAGGGACAATAATGATACCACAGGCAAAAAACGAAGTGGAACTGAAATTGGTCTTCAAGGTCGTTATGTATTTGAGCAAACTCATTTGTTGGCTACGCAAGATTTCTTGGCTCCTCCTAAAGGATATTTGATCCTACGGGCGAATCTGGGTACTACATTTAAAGTCGGTAACTCTGATTTGAAAATGTCCCTGAGTGTAGACAATCTGTTGAATACGCGCTATCGGGATTATTTAAATCGTCTTCGATATTTTGCGGATGACATGGGAAGGAATGTACAAGTGCGGTTGAATTACTCTTTTTAAGATTTATTTATTGATGAACACCATTTGTTGGTGATAACACATTTTGTTGGTAAGGTTAATAATATAACTAGCGCGCGTTTTAGCGAAGCGTAAACGCGTGCTAGTTATCAATTTCCCGATTATGGAAATATAAAAAAAAACACTTGAACCTTAACTTAAAGTAATATGGAAAGAGGTTTGTTTTAGGCTAAATCCACCAAACTAATTCTCCAATCCTCCGGCATCCACCCAGCAAACAATTTTTTGAATTTCATCGTCTGTCAAAGTCGTTCCAGAAGGCATTGTCTTATTCGCAATTCGAGTGCGAAGCGAGCCATTATCTACCTTTGCTTTCAATCCTGCATAAGATGTGAAATCACCTGGTGAAAACCCCGCTGTATGACAATTAGTAGTATTGCAAGTACTTGTTAAAATGGGTACAATGTCCGTAGCATACGAAACCGTAACGCCTGTACAATCAATTTCTGGTTCTACATCATTTCCTTTACATCCTACAGCAAAAAGGACAACAGAAAGCAATAACAATTGGGAGAAGGTTTTTAAGATTCTGGAATTCATAAAAAAAAATTGAAATGTAAATTCAACACAAAGTTAAAAATAAGTTGCAAATCCAAACTGAATTCCGCCTAAACGTGCAGGAGGGTTCCCTAATAAATCAGTAATCCAATGATATCGATAGTTCACTCGAATAGCTGTACTGCTCGTTGGTCTGAAGTTAATTCCGGCTGAAACGGCACGAACTTCATCCCCAATATCTGTTCCGGTAATGGCAAATGTTCCATTATTATAGTCCAAACTTTCAATTCGCACGGCCGCATTGATTTTTGACTTCTCGTAACCAAACATAGGCTTTTGAATAATCGGATAGACAAAATCTACAAAGTAACCTTGCTGTTTGGTTCCATAAGTTCCAACAATATTGGCAGGAACATCCACCATTGCCAATACTCCTTCTCCTTGAATTGTAAGTTTGGATAATTTAGTACTAAAATCAATTGCAAGTAACGTCAACATCCGTTTCTGATCCACAATTTCTCCTTCCAAACTAAATTTATTATACACTCCTCCATAGTATGAAATACCCAATTCACCCACTTGTCGATTGGTAGCCGATACTCTTGCATTGTACATTGGCGTTCCATTATTATCTTCAGCAAACATCTCTGGGCTTTTACCGGCAGGAATAAAGGTTCGACCTTCCGCATTCAAAATAATATTGTCTTGCAAACCATTCACAACATATACATCGTAGGATAAAATATTTTTCCCGGCATAGAGCTTCCCGTAAAATCCAAATCCAATTTCAGAAAGAGTAGAAGGAATTATTTGAGTAGATACTAACGGCCGATCAATAATATCCCACTTAGGAGAATCATGATTCGAATTAAACATTCCAATTTGAGGAAGAATGATTCCTGTTCGAAACTTAAAAGCCGGATTGATTTCAAAATCCATTAACGCAGTTTCCAATGCAATTTCTTCTGTGCCATGTTCAAATTCTAATTCAGCCAAAAACTGAACCCGTTGACTCATTTTAGAATATAAGAAAATATTGAATCGACGCATCTCCATCGTAAACCCTTCGGTTACTCCGTCTTCCGCAAAGTAGTTTGTATTTCCCTCCAAGTATCCTCCAATGGCAGTTTTAGATCCTCCAACTCCAATAAACGGTCGATTGTAAATGGCGTCTTGGTTGGTCATTTGGGTACTATCCGTTGGATTCTTTCGCTTACTATTTAAGCCAGATGTTTGAGTTGAATCTTGCTGGGCATAAACAGGCGCGACAAAACCAGTTAGTACCAAGCAAATGACTGTTAGTAACGTATAGATATTTTTCAGTTTACTCATGATGATTTAATGAGTGTATTTAAATGAATGATAATTTTAGCATCCGATGCAACCACTTTATATTGAACTAATGGTTCGGATGCTGGTCCGTTCAATACTTTTCCTGTATTTGAAAACTCACTTCCATGACATGGACAGGTCATGAAACTTCCGGTTGGATTTAAACCACAATTCTTATGTGTGCAAATCATTAAACAAGCCGTAAATAATTCCGACTTCTTGCTTACATAAATGGGCGCTTCCAGAGCGTCATTATTCACTATGACAAATTTAGCTTCTTGAAATTCGGAACGATCTATTTCAATTTGATTGTTGGCAATAGAACAAGTAATGCGTTTAACAGGCGTACAACCTTGAAATAAGGACATTCCGATACCTGCCAAACCAAGTGCTGCCGTACCGCAAGTACCTTGTTTCAAAAAATCTCGTCTGGATTGTGATGTTGAATCAGCCATGTTATTCGGATCCATCTTTTCTTTAAAGTGATTTCAAAAAGGCGATAACTTGTGCTTTTTCAGTAGCAGAGAGATTGAAAAAGTTTTTGGAAGCATTATCAGCTTCTCCTCCAGCATGATAGCCAATTACTCCTTCAATAGTCGTAGCTCGACCATCGTGTAAATAATATCCGATTCCTCCTTGACTATCTTCCGCCAATCCAAGGCCCCAAAGAGGCGGTGTTCTCCATTCCGATCCGGTCGCCTGACCTTCTGGTAGTCCATCATCTAAGTTTGGTCCCATGTCGTGAATCAATAAATCGGTATACGGATGGAAAGTCTTATTGCTTAGTGCTCCAATATCTGAGTTAGTCGTTTTTAGGGTAGATTTATGACAATCCACACAACCGATCGATTCAAACAAAGCGGACCCTGCTTGTACTTCCGGATCATCTAAGTTTCTGCGGGTTGGTGCTTTCAGCGTGCGCATATAAAAAACCAAACGATCCACCATGTCCGAACTAACTTCCGGATCGGGTACGTTATCCGTAGCTTGATCTCCTACAGCGTAATTATACAAATCTTGGGTGTCAAAATCACTTGTTAAACCGATGTCTTCTTTCAAGGCAAAGACCACCTGATCCAGCAACGTAATTTGTTTTGCTTTTTTACCAAATCGACCAATGTAATATCCACTGCTGTCAATATGAAAGTCTTTTCGTGAAAAGTAGGATTGCGGTAAGATGTAATTGATTCGACCTGAAACGCCATTCCCATCTGCATCATTTGGATCGGCCATATCTAAAATATCCTGATCTGAAACAGCTGCCAATAACCCCATTCCAATTACGATCGGGGCAATTCGATCGGAGCGATGCGTGTACCCTGTTGGAATCTCCTCTTCCGTATAATTAGCAACAGATCGTTGTTGCAATTGAGGTCCACCTTGATCCAACATAAAATCAAACCCGTTGGTGTCCAACCTACCAAATCGCGTTACCGTGTTAATCGGATGTCCTTTTCCATCTCCTACATGACAAGATTCACAGGCATTTTGAATATAGATCGGTCCAAGACCTTCTTCCGGCGTGTATACTTTTGCAAATAATTCATCTCCTTGTATAAACAAGGCCTTTTGAGCTTCCGTTAATCCCTCGATTGGTTCGGCAATAATCTCACTGGGTTCTGGAGCAATTGGTGTGATTTTAGCACATCCAACTAAGATTGATATGCCGCAAATAATTATGAAATAGGGTTTTAACCGGTACATTTTTCAAAGTTTAGGCCGCAAAGGTATTATTTTTTAGATAAGTCTAAAAATAAATTAAAACTAATCTCGAATTTTGCTTTATTTGATTCTAAGTCTGCGTTTTAGATACTAAAAAATCATGGATGAATCAAAGAACAGTAGCGCCAAAGAACTGCGAAACGAAGAATCGAAAAGACCATATTGAATAGATCAACTCAATAAATTCACTAAATTGGTTGTCTATTGGATGGGCCTTCTTGAATACATACCGATTGGCGAACCGTTTCGTGATGCAGAATCCTTGTTTCTGGCATTGGAAAAGATCATTAATTTACCTGATGATTCATCCGCTTCGGTCATAATTAAGACTGAAAACGTTGGTTTGGTATCCGCTGTTTTATTGGCCTGTGAATCTTCTAAGTCAAGAATTTCGATTCGAGGATACTATCCATTTCGTCCAATAGTTGTAGAAGCTTGGCATGCCTTTTTGATTAAACAATGCGACGTCTTTAATTGGACTACACAACTTAAAAGCAATTTATCGGAATTGAATGATCCGCCGTTAGTATCAATTTTTAATCAAAGCAGAGCAAAAGCCATTGAGTTAACCACCACGGAACAAAAGATGATGGAACGCTGCGTCCATTCGTTAGAAAAGAAATTAAATCTGGAGCAAGAGTCACTCCGTATTCGATTGGAACAAAGTTTTGAGCAATTAATTACTAATAAAAAAATTACGTTTTCAAGGAGAGAAAAGACTCAATCGATTCGTTTGCATCTAGGTTCATCTGAATTTGTAGATTTCCTACCCTTTTTCCATAAAGGGTTTGAATGCAAAAGAATGGAGTTTTTGGTAAATGAACCCAAACAAGGGCACCGTTTATTGAGCGATTTTATTCAGGTGCAAGAAGATGGAACATATAAAGTTAGTGCCTCCATTTCCTATCAAAAAATAAAGGAAATCGGTCTTTCTTATTCAAATGAATCAATCGAAGTCATTTTTCCTGATGGGTTAAATGTTCGTTTAGATTCCAAGGAGTTGGGTATTATTGGTTTGTGGGAAGCTATAGAGGAACGAAGTAAGCAATATGCCACTCAACTTAATATAACGCAAAAAGGCGATTAAATACCGACGATTGATCCAATAATCAAATCGAAATCCCTAGATTTGAAAAGATTTAACTTCAGTTCATCTATTCTATACACGTTACTATACTTTACTTTAGGTTTCCTTAATATATTAAATTCCATTTCTATGAAACGAATCCATTTGTTACTAACCGGGCTATTCTTATTGAACGTAAGCATGATTTCCTTTGCTCAAGAAGATCCATACATCTGGATGGAAGAAGTAGAAAGTGAAAAATCGATGAAATGGGTAAATGACCAAAACACGGTGAGCTCCAAAAAATTGTCGGCCGTCGATGGATTTGATGCACTCAAAAATCAGTTTTTGGTTTCGATGAACGACAAGGAAAAAATCGTTTATCCAACGGTTGTAAAAGAGTGGGTCTATAATTTTTGGAAGGATGAAAACAACGTTCGTGGAATTTGGAGAAGATCACCTAAGAAATTGTATATGATGAAACTTCCAAAATGGGAGACGGTTTTGGACTTAGATAAACTTTCAAAAGAAGACAATGCCAAATGGGTATACCACGGGATTCAATGGTTGGCTCCTGATTATAAAAGGTGTTTGATTTCATTATCAGATGGAGGAACAGATGAAGACATAGTACGGGAGTTTGATGTAGAAAAGAAAGAATTTGTTAAAGGTGGTTTTGAGTTACCCTCCAGCAAAGGAGGTGCTTCTTGGATAAATAAAGACGAAATCATTATATCCAGAAATTTTGGAGAAGGTAGCATGTCGTCATCAGGTTACCCATTGATGGTTAAAAGTTTGAAAAGGGGTCAAAAGATTGAAGATGCCAAATTATTGATGGAAGGTGAAAAAGACATCATGGGAATTTGGGGTTCAAGTAGCTATTTGAATGGGAAATATGTCGTCTCTTTATCGAAAGCATATTCATTTTATTCGCATGATTCGTATGTTTTACAAGATGGAAAGTTTGTGAAACTAGATATGCCAAAAGATGCAAATTTGGCTAGTAGAACGAACGAAGAGTTATTGTATAAGTTGAATTCCGATTGGGAGATCAATGATAAAAAATACAATTTGGGAGATGTGGTAAGTGTAAATTTTGCGTCGTTGCTAAAAGGAACACATGAAGTTAAAATGGTATATCACCCAAATAAAAAATCAAGTGTAGAGGGGGTTTCCGTAACCAAAAACGGAGTGCTTTTGAACATTATTCAAAACGTGAAAAGCGTATTGTATATGGCAAAATTAGTGGATGGCGAATGGACAAAAACAAAGGTACGTACCCCTGCATTTGGTCGTATTTCCATTATTGATGCGGACCGTATGGAAAGTGATTATTTCTATCAATACAGCAATTTCATCACACCGCCAAGTTTGTATTTTGTTTCAGGAGGAAGCATAACCCTAATGACAAAGGGAAAGAATAAGTTTAACGCCGAGAACTTAGTTGTAAATCAGTATGAGGTTCAGTCGAAAGATGGAACGACCTTACCCTACTTTATCGTTCATAAAAAAGATATTGTATATGATGGAAAAAATCCAACATTAGTCTGGGCATATGGAGGATTCAACATTTCAAGTAAACCTCGATACAATACCCGTGCGGGAATTGGTTGGTTGGAAAAAGGCGGTGTTTATGTAGTAGCCAATATACGTGGTGGTGGAGAATTTGGTCCATCCTGGCATCAGGCCGCTAAGAAGGAAAAGCGACAAAATGCATACGATGATTTTTATGCAGTGTGCGAAGACTTAATGAAACGTAAAATTACTTCGCAACCTCATTTAGGTGCATTTGGATGGAGTAATGGAGGTTTGATGGCAGGTGTAGTTGCGACCCAAAGACCTGACTTATTCAATGCAGTAATTATCGGTGCTCCATTGCTTGATATGAAACGATTTAATAAAATGTTGGCAGGCGCAAGTTGGATGGGTGAATATGGAAATCCAGACATTCCAGAAGAGTGGGCATTTATCAGTAAATATTCTCCTTATCACAACGTCCATAAAGATAAAAAGTATCCAGAAGTGATGTTTGTGACTTCCACCAAAGATGATCGAGTGCATCCGGCACATGCGCGCAAAATGGCCGCAAGAATGATGGAACAAGGGCATCCTATTTACTATTATGAAACGGTAGAAGGTGGACATGGAGCTTCGTCTACGTATGAGCAAGCGGCGTTTAATCAAGCATTGATGTTTTCGTACTTGAAATTGAAGTTGATGAAATAATCGATTAATAAGTGATCTGGCAATCCCGATACATAAACAAATACCTACTTTACATCATTTGCTTTGTCCTCCTTTCGTGTGGAGGTGAAAATTCTAATCTGCCTAACGATGAAGTCAATTTGAATGTCGATTCGCTAGCATCTGTATGGAAACAGGATTCTTTAATAATTTTTTCATCAAAAGAAGACGCATCGGCATCCGATACCCTTTTTAACAAAGATTATTCCCAAGAAGAAGCCAAATTGGTTCAAGATACCATTGTTTCATTGTGCAAATCAATGAAGTTAATGACCCTCTTTAATGGATTAGAAAGTTTTCAATTAAGAAGTGTAGATCCTGATTCCGTATCTTACCAAGTTGCCCTTTCCGATGGTCGAACGATCGTAAACGATTTTAAAGAGTATGAATTAACATTTTCCGTGATCAAAATGCTCGAAAAAGATCCTCTAGTGGAGTTTCCGTATCGATTTTTAATAAATATTATTTGTTTGAAAGATCAAATCGTAGAATTTAAAGTAACCAACTATTTTCATATTAAATTGAACAAAAACTGGCAAGAGCGCACGGTACAATTAGACATTAGAGACAATCAAAATATTCAATTGGTTCAAGAATTACGAACACAATACAGTTCAGAATATAATAAGCTTTACTCGGGGATTCCAATACTCGGATCGAACGTTGTCTATGGTTCTCATTGTGGTATTGGCGGAACGCAACCTAGCTATCGCAAAAGTCAAGAAACGCTAATTGCGATGCGGGATCTAAAGAACTTGAAGCGATGGTTAAAATCAGAAATAGTGGAAATACAACTCTATGGAATAGATGGACTCCTCACATTGAGAGATGAAGGTATGACCCTTGATAAACAAACGATCCGATTGATTCATACGATTGGAACAAAAGAAGGGATGGCAACTACATGCTCAGGTTGTTCATATTCCAATCGCTCTATAAAAGAATTAGTGGTTCAAATTAAGAAGGATCATAAGGCTTTGTAAAAGACCAAAAATTAAATTGGTCCTATAATTTATTTTATTCATTAACCTTTGTGTGTGTTATCACTCACAAATTATGTTTAAAATAAAATAAATCCAATCTATACTATATAGACCTCCTTCCAATTAGCAGAGGGGGCCCTATATCGTTTCTGATCAATGGACGCCTTTATCTTTTCAATCCACCCCATTCAACCACTACGTAACCTTCTCGCTTAGGTGCTTTTTTCAGATCAGGTGCTTCCACTTTTTCAAAAGCATCCAACGTTCGATAATCCATTAAAATACGCACAATCTGATCCGGTTTTGGAGAAATGTTCATTGGTGCGATACGATCTATTATATCCTGATCATAAAACCCTACAAAACAGTACTCCTTTTCAACCAAGTATTTTGCCCAGGCTTCTTTAAACTCGTTGGTTTCCATTTCGTTTAATCCCAAATACGCTAATTTTTCATCTAAAAATGCATTCACATCCTTTCGCTGAACTACATAGCCTTTTTCCAAAGCAGGCAACATGTCTGAAGCACCTTCCCAAAACAAGCGATGCTCTTTAGAACGACTATTCAAATCTTCTAATCGTCCATCTTTATGTGCTACTAATTCCCATCCTTTCTGATAGCTTGGATAACTTGCAAATACATCTACTTTTTTATCCAAGGAGATGTTTGTTAATTGTTCATGTTCAGGATACACATATAAAATGGGTTCGCACATTAACGGAGTTAAAAAGTCTTGATTGATAAAACGTACGTATCGATCTCCTAGATCTTTCCAAAAGAAGATAGGAGTAGAAGAAATAAATTCCTGAAACGTTATCACTTTGTAATCGGAGTATTCAGAAAATGACACCGCCCCTTTTTCATATCGGTCAAATTCTTTTTTGAGCAGTTCATGATCTTTTCCGTTTAACCTGAAAATAGGATGCCCGGAATAGGTTCCAATTTGGACTAATTCACTTGAGCCAACTTGCATGATACAAGCCAAATCGGTGCTTGATCCGTCACAAGTTCGATCGGTATAGGGGACGTATCGATCAATATTGAGAGACAGATCATTATTTAAAATTCTGCCATTAAAATTATAAGTGTAAACCAACCATGAACCATCTGGATGCAGAATTTTGAACGAACCATCATCATTTTCCGAAGAGATTAGTAAATCCCCTTCATCCACTCGGGCGATTGTCTTATAATTCGTTGCATCTAATTTCTTAGAACAGTTGGTTGCAACCAGACTTAGGTTGAAGTATTCCGATTTTATTTCTTTTTTGATTTCCATTCTTGGAATCTTCAATTGAGACGCTAAGAATATGTTTTTATACTTTGCCAAGAAATCTGTTTTTCCAAAAGTATATCCAGGATCAGTTAGTTTTATCGTGTTGCCTTGAACCGTAATAAACTGTCCATATTCCTTTGTAATCAAGTGTTGACGAAGGAAAATAAGACTGTCGCCTTTAGCCAATGCATATCCAAAATAATTAGAATAGTAAAGTTGGGTGGATCCTTTTTCTTCTGATACATCGTCGAGTTGAAAACGAAGTAGTTGGGCTCCATGATAATTCCCACCAGCAACTTTTCCAACCTGTGTCACAACGGTATTGAAACCTTCCATTTCCATGAACGCTTCTCGTGATAACAACGTTTGGTCCTCCATATATTCGATGGTAAGCTCTTCTTGATCCAAAATATAAGATGCGTTCAATTCAACCGTGTTGTTTCCATACTCTGAATCAAAATAACCCCCACCTGGATTTCTTTTTTCGTTCGTTGCTATCATGATATTATTGCCTTCCGCATAAGCAATGAAATTCATTCCATTATTTGAGAAAAAGCAAGCACCTTTTGCATTTTGATTGAACACAACCTTTTTCAAGGAATTTCCAGAAACATTGTACTGATAAATTCCTTTTGCGTCAAAATAGAAATTGTCTGACGTATTGTCCCAACTAATCCAACCACAATTTCCTTCTGATTCATATGTATGCACTTCAGACCCATTTAAAGAGATCGATCCCGAACAAGAACGTTCGGCTGTTTTTCCACCACCGCTAGAAGGATATTTTCGATGAGAAGGGGTGTCAAAAGGAAGTTTAGTAACGTTTTCAACATCCCCCGAAATTAAATTTAGTTTGATGTTATATTGATTAAAAGCATTGTAAAAATACAGGTCGTTGTCCACTATTTTCGTTTGAAAGCGAGTTTCAAAAACATCCGCATTTGAAATCGACTTTAACACCTTCCGATCCTTTTTGTTAAATTCCATCAGACTATAGTCGTTGTTACTCGAGGCTTCTTTTACAACTGCAAATACTCTATTGAAAGAATTGTGTGGGACGATAATAACCTGTTCAATTGGTTTATCCTGATAATAGAAATAATTTATAGACCACTCATTCACTTTTTCCTTGCCATCTGAAGGCTCGGTAAACTGTGCATATAAATCTTTCGCTAACCAATAGGCCTGATATTCCCCGGAGGCTTTTTCCTCTTTGCTTAAAACCTTGATTTCTTTTCGTTCAATCAATACATCATCCAAATAAACATCAAAAAGATACGTGCCCGCTCCATAATTCAATGCTTCTTCTGTTGTAAACTGATGCCATACATTCTGCATGGTTGCTCCTTTAGTGTCAAAATAGAGTGTCCCGCTTTTATAATATCTCAGGGTGTTTTCAGCTGATCCTTCCGTGTTTTGAACTAGTAAATTCCCAGGCAAAAACCCAGCTGCTGCTTCCTCTTCCATCGCCTCTTCGACGGATTCTTGCATAGCAGGTTCTTCCACAGGACCTTCTTCAGCTGGACCCTCCTCTGCAGTAGGGCTGTAATGGTATGGCTGACCTTCTTGCCAAAATGTATATTGATACTTATGCTGACCCGCTGGAATTTGTGTGAATTTCGTATACAGATAAAATTCCTTCAAGTCAAAAACCAAAACTTGTAATTCATCCGATGGATTCTTTTGATAATCTAAACCTGATACAATCGTAGTCCTAAAATGCACCCCTTCCATAGATTGAGGTTGGGGAACTTCATTGGAAGGAGCGTCATTCCCTCCGCATGAGGCCAACAACACTATCGTTATTAAAGGAAGAATTAGTTTTTTCATAAAACTAAATTAGAAAAATTTATACGATTGCCTCATAGATTTACAAGAACCTTAAATTGAATTCATTTTACCGATGTGCTACTACTCGTTCCAATAGATTTTCATTAATTTGAGAAATGAACATCGAAGAATACAGAGAATACTGCTTATCCAAACCCCATGCAACCGAATCGACACCATTCTTTAAGGCACCGGACGTATTGGTTTTTAAAGTGGCCGGAAAAATGTTTACTGCAACCAATATCGATTCATTCGAAAGTATCAGCATCAAGTGTGACCCTGAAACGATAGAAGAATTACGAGAAACGCATTCGGCAGTGATTGAACCTTCCTATTTTAGCAAGAAACACTGGTGTTTTGTTCTGATGGATGACACCGTTCCACCAAAACTCGTTAAAGAATGGTTGGATACGTCATATGATCTTGTTGTGGCTAAGTTATCTAAGAAGGATCGAGAAGGATTAGGGCTATAATTAGAAACTAAATTGCATCCAGATTCAAATTATCCAACATAGTACTTAGAATTGTATCTTTTTCCTCTATACTTTATCGAAGAAATATGCCCATTTTCAGCGTAATAAATCCAGACACCTCTAGGTTTATAAAAAGTGCTTCCAGCATCGCATCCTCGTCCAACCGTAGTTAGTTTCGAAGCTCCTTCAGAGTAAGGTACCCCATTCTCATAATAACTCCGACGATAATATACGCTAGTAAATAACTGCTGTTGGCTTAACCGACTCCGTAAGACGTGACCATATGTGATCCTCTTTGGACCACTATACTCGGTGCGAGTATTTTCTCCATGCTCCTTTACTCTCATGCTCTTTGTTCTCCGATAAGTCTGTTTTTGACCTCCTCCTTCATAAAAACTGGTGCTTTTCTCCACGTTTTTGCCATTGTAGGTTGTTTTCCAAATAATTTGAGAAGTGCCATTGGATAGATCCTTGAATTTTAACCTCCAAGTTCCTGTGCGTTGGTTGTCCTTTGAGTTCAAAGTTCCAGAAAGTTCCACAATATAAGATTGACCATTTTCAACAACCGTATCAATAACGAACACCTTTTTAGATGGAGCAGCAAAAAGAATCAAACTATTCGTACAAAGGATCAATAATACCAGTGAATAATTCAAGATTGAACTAACGAATTTGCTCATTATAAATGTTTTCTTTTAATAGGAACGATAAGTTACAAAAATCATTGTAAATCAGCAAGCTATCAATGCGATTGCAAGCGAAATAAAAGTTTGGAATGCTTGTTAAATATTAATTTCATGGACAACTCTTTAAAGAAGGAAATCGATAAAATAATTATTTCTCTATCTTTGAAAGTGCAAAGGTAAAACCCAATACATATGTCTAATTTAAGCCTTATCGAAAATATGAAGCGTTTTATACTATTATTTTCTCTCATTTGTTCAACATGCGTAGCAAGTTTTGGACAAGGTGTTTTTAAGAAAATAGCGAATCACATATGTAAATGTTCCACCAAAAATGAATACAACTTACAAGAACCTTTTCCTACATGTGCACAAGAAGCGCTAGAAAAATACAATGATCAACTACTTAAAGAATATAACGTTGAATCCTCCTCTGAAATAGATAGGGGGGATGTGATACTACAGGTCTCCACTATTCTCACTAAAACCTGTGATTATAGATCGGAAAGTATGCAAGATCCAACCCAGGAAAAACTGAGGCCCTTTGAAGTTAATCATAACAACAATTGCACTTCAATACAACTTGGAGAATATTTTTACCTAGTTCCAAATTATAAAAATGACAGTTTTGATACGGTCTTTGCTTCTATTTCAAAAGATGAATACCTGGAAAAAATGGATGGAGGAAAAACCTATTCACGGTTAAAAGTGAAATGGAAAAATAGTTGTACGATGCAACTCACGTTTATTGAAAGTACCAACAAGGAAAAAGCCCTTTTAAGCAAAAAAGGAGAAAAGTACACCTACCAAATAATCCATATTTCAGATGATTTTATTATTCTAGAACTAGAACTAAAGATTGAAAAAATGCGATTTCAATTTTTTAAAATACCGTAATTGATCAAATAAATTGCCAAAATTTAAATGTTTTGGATTCTACCAACGTTCAAATCAAGCACGCTCTTCCAAATCTGATTCAGATCCCTTCCGAACCAACTCTACGGCATACACTTCGTCATCTGTTTCCGCACAAACCACCACATCCAAATGTTTAAATTTTCCAGCAAATCATTTTCATACGATTCATAAATCTCGTATGTCCCATCAGCCAAACACTTCGCTGGAACAGCTTTCCATTCGCCGTTTATATCTGGAACCATAATACCCGTCATGGTAGCATAACCCTCTGTCCAATAATCCTGATTTAATTCGTATTCGTCAATATGAAAATCATTGGGCCGATCTTTGAATCCTTCCAGTTTTTTAGATCGTTCAACCGCTTTTTCAGCTTCAACAAGTGAAGAATATACTCCAATCATCTTGGTTTCATCACATTCACCAAAATCATAGGAATGTTGAATGATAAAGACACTTTTCATAGGGTTGTGAGATTGAATAAGAGTGCAAACATATTAACTATATCAAAATGCTGCCAATCTCAGACAAAAAAGGAGATCGAACCTAAAAATCTGATTTTCTGTTATCTTTGTACACGGAACTTAAAACATTGCAAACAACGCATTTTATGAATTTGAATTCAGCATATATCGTCGACATTGTTCGAACACCAGTAGGAGCTTTTGGAGGAACGTTATCCACAATTAGACCGGATGATTTAGCCGCACATGTAATTCGTGAATTGATGAAGCGAAATCCAACATTCGACACTTCAAAAATAGAAGATGTAATCTTTGGTGCTGCCAATCAAGCAGGAGAAGATAATCGAAATGTAGCTCGCATGGCTTCCTTAATGGCCGGATTACCTATTGAATTAGGAGGAATTACCGTAAACCGACTATGTGCTTCTGGATTGCAATCTATTATGGATGCTTCCAAAGGGATTATGGTTGGAGAAGGAGATGCCTATTTAGCAGGAGGTGTGGAAAGTATGACTCGAGCACCGTTTGTAATGGCTAAGTCTCCTTCCGCTTGGAACAGACAACCAAAAATTCACGATACATCAATTGGTTGGCGTTTTACCAATCCACTTCTTGCCAAAGAATTTTTCGTTGGTGGAATGGGTGAAACGGCTGAAAATGTAGCTGAAAAATGGGGGGTAACAAGAGAAGAACAAGATGAGTTTGCTTTTGGATCACAAACCAAATATGTAGCTGCACATGAAGCAGGAAAATTTGCAAATGAACTTGTTTCTGTAGAAGTTCCACAGCGTAAAAAGGATCCAATTATCTTTGATAAAGACGAGCATCCTAGAATGTCTCCAATGGAAAAACTAGCGTCACTACGACCCGCATTTAAGAAAGATGGTACGGTTACTGCAGGTAATGCATCAGGTGTGAATGACGGTGCAGCCGTAAGTTTGGTTGTGAATGAGGCTACGTTAAAAGCACATAATTTAACACCTAAAGTACGTATAGTAGCTTCTGCTGTTGCCGGAGTAGATCCAGCTATCATGGGAATTGGTCCAATTCCTGCGACGCAAAAAGCATTGAAACGAGCAGGATTGACCGTAAATGATTTGGATTTAATTGAGTTAAATGAAGCATTTGCAGCTCAAAGTATCCCATGCATGAAAGAATTGAACTTGGACCCATCTAAAATAAATGTAAACGGAGGTTCCATTGCAATTGGACATCCACTTGGAGCTAGTGGAACCCGAATCTCTGCTACATTGATTCATGAAATGATGCGAAGAGAGAACGTAAAAT
Organism: Cytophagales bacterium; assembly: GCA_965277185.1. Lineage (GTDB taxonomy): Bacteria > Bacteroidota > Bacteroidia > Cytophagales > JAHDFW01 > JAHDFW01. The sequence continues at coordinate 84,920 of CBDICC010000002.1, forward strand.
ATGGCTTGGCAACAATGTGCATAGGAGTTGGGCAAGGAGCAGCTATTATTTATGAGAAATGTTAATCAACATAAAATGAGATTTATCGCTTCGTTATTTCTAACGATGATAATAATCGTTTTGACCTCTTCGGTTAAAGCTCAATCCACCAATAAATCTGATTATTACGGCATCATTTATCCAAATAAGGAGGACCGCGTGGTATGCAATGAATGCATTTCCATGCTGAATGAAATCCCAATGGAAGTCCAATATGGAGTGATCTTACAAAACGATACCCTATTCTTTGTAATCAATGACTTCCAGTATTTTGAGAAGATGTTTGCTGAAAAAACCAGCGGAATTGCGATTGATATTGTTCCAAAATCTAATTATGGCTGCGACAAAAAACCAGTAGTTTTTAAAGTAGCGAAAGGACGTTTATTTCCTCCTAAATATCAGAAGGAGATGTTCAAGATTGGCAGATTAGACGAACACAAAATTGTGTACGTTCCTATGGGTGTATTTCCAAAAGATTTAAAACCCGAAGAAGTAGAATACAACATCCTCTTTTTGGTCAAAAAGAACCTTTGCCATTATGAACGTTTTTGGGATATCAATGTACACAAATGGGATTTGTTGGAAATGGGAATGTACAAGGATGCGGAAATCAAAATGGAACGCAAAACAACTGAAGTTGTGAATCGAAAGGTAATGAAATTCACCATTCCATTTGAAAAGAACAAATTTGACTACAAACCCGAAGATATTCAGCCGTTATACGATTCGTTAAAATTGACCAATTACAATATTGTCAAATTATATATTTCGGCTTACTCCTCTGTGGAAGGTCCTACAGACAACAATATTCGATTGCAAACCAACCGAGCCTCAAGTATCGAACGGGCCTTTGAAAAATTTGAAGGAGCACTCATTCCAACAGAGATTGACGCAACAGAAAATTGGGTGGAATTTATAGCCGATGTACAAAACGATCCGAAACATAAGTTCTTGATGAAGCAATCAAAGAAAGAAATCAAGGAGAAACTAAAGGATAAGGCCTTTATGTTGGAAATGGAACCCATCTTAAGCAAACATCGAAAGGCAAATGTAACCTTAAAATTAGAGAAGAAAAGTACTTTTACTCGAATGTCACCTCCAAAATTGACTTCGCTGTTTCAGGAAAAAATTGATTCTAAAGATCGAGCGGCTGCACAAGAAATTCAGGAAATCTTATTTTCAAAAATTGGGGATGCCGTTTCTCCAGATAGTTTATTGGAAGGAATGATTCTTCCACATTCTGTAGAATTTGCTGACTTGACACTGGATCAATTGACCTATCGATTCAATCAAACGAAGGACATAAAAGGAACCATGATTCAATTGAAACGAATCAACAAATTGCTTCCGCACAATAAACGCGTTAACTATGATTTGATGGCGCTTAGAATTCGTTCTTGGGCCTATGGAGAGGAACTGAACGATTACTCCATCTTATGGAGCGATATTGATAGTTTGGAAGCATTGGAAGTAGATTCAAGACTGTTAGCTCGGCTAAGAATCAACTACAAAATATTTGAAAGTGAACTTTTGATGAGTCAACGAAAATATGCTGAAAAGAATAAAGCGCTGAAATTCATTTATGATAATTACAAAGAGTTGAATCATACAGAAGCTGATTTGTTGAATTTGGCAAAATTCTTCACTGGCTACGGACGTCATGATTGGGCCATTGCAATGTTGGAAAACAAGGTGCAAGAATTAGATGTAGATGAAGACCTATTGTTTTATTATTTAAACCTGACGATTATCAATCCTAAAAAAGTGGCCAAACCATTCTATAAGTCGATTGTATTAAATGCTACGAATCAAAATCAAAAGCGCTATTGCAAGATGTTTGACACTTATGGCTATGGAGGCATTACATTTCAATTACTAGACGATGGTAATTTGAAAAAGTACCACTGCCAAGAATGTCAGTAAAACTAACTATGATTCAATTCAAGTTCGTTTAAAACACAAAAACCCGCCGAAAGACAGGTTTTGTATTCAATTATTGAATTGAAATCTTATGGATTGAAACTAAATGACTTCTATTAGTTTTTCAAAATTTTCTGATTAATTCCTCCATCTACAGAACGAATGAAATAAATTCCACTTTCAAATCCAGTGAAATCTATGCTTGTTATATTTTGCGAAAGTGAAATAGTTTTCACCAACACACCTTGAACAGAGTAAATATTCAAAACTTCCAAGCTTCCGTTGTGGTTCTGAATGAACAAAACATCACTAGTCGGATTTGGATAGAATTCAATCTGATTTTCTACATCTGACGAAGCAATTCCAATTAACGAAACTCCAACGCCCGAAACACCTACGGTACTATTTCCAGCATTGGCAACAGCATTACTTGAAATACTAACTACACCAGAATACGCTATTGATTGCGATGGTTTAAACACTACATCAATATTCGTTACATTTCCACTTGAAATCATTCCAGAAAATCCAGCGGAAATAAATCCTGCTGGCAACGAAATGTTCGATACGTTCAAGTCAATGTTTCCAGAATTACTAATTGTTACGGTTTGCGTTGAGGAATCTCCTAACGTTACATTTCCAAAGTTTGCGACGTTAATTGTCGTGTTAATAATCGCTCCTTGATCAATTACACAAATGGTGTCTGAAATCACCATTGTTCCGCTATTTGTCAATTCTACATAATAACAACCAGTGTCGGCGGCAGTCAAATTAAAGATTCCAGTAGCGTTTGTTCCTTGAGAAGCTCCCGCAACGGTAAACAATTCAAACGTAGTAGATGCCATCGTTCCATTAATATCAATGGAATCTTCTGGGCTAAAGTCAATTGAATCAGGTACTAAAATGGTTTCAGGACTATATGAAAATTGAGACGAAAGATCATTGTTCGTACTGTAAGGATGATTGTTCCATTGCGCTGCCAACGTAATAGGTAATGCATTATCAGACAAACGTATTTTAGTCAATGCAAGGTCCAATCCACCGACAATAGAACTGATATCATTATTTTTCATTCCCACTCTTAAAAGCGATGATAACCCCACTAGGTCCATCGAAGAGATCATGTTATTCGCAATTCCCATATTAACAAGTGAATTACAACCTGAAACATCAAAGGAGGTAATTGCATTATCTCTCATTCGTACTTGTACTAGATTCGATAACCCAGACAAATTCAAATGACCAGGAATAGCATTCCCTTGCATTCCAATGTTATACAAATTTGTGTGCTGGGAAAAACTCATAGATGAAATTGAATTCGATCTCGCTCCAAAACGAAAAAGATTTGAACCTGGTGAAATTGATACCGCAGTAAAATTATTACCAGAAATTGCAAGCGATTTTAAATTATTACAATCGTCCAAATTGACCAAATCTCCATCGTCTAGGTCACAATTCCTAAGTTTCAACCTCCAGAGTTGTGTAAGTCCCGATAAATTAAGTGAACTTAGAGGAGCTTCAGGAACTACAAGTTGAACCATACTTGTACAGCCAGAAACGTCCAATGTAGTTAAAGAGGTATTATCTTTTATACTTGCTCGTTTTAAGTTGTTACAACCAGATAAGTCAACCGAGGTAAGACTACATTGGTTTGCGTGAACCTCAATTAAGGATGTCAAACCGGATAAATCAAGTGTTGACACTGCTGTGCGTGAAATGAATAAGTGCTTTAAATTTGTTAAGCCAGAAACATTTAATCCCGTAATGTTCAAATTTCTTTTCAACATTAAATTCTCCAAATTTGTCAATGCCGTAACGTCAATAGTACCTGTCAAATCGGTTACAGTACCGGTTCGGGCAAGTATATATTTGAAATAAGGAATACTATCTGGACGCCAACCATTTTGTACCTCGGGAGCAGCACTTGTATTCGAATTACTTAAATTTAGTGTAATTACTCTCTTAGGCACAGAACTGTCCCAAACAACACCAATCCAATTACCTGGATCCGAATCAGTCCAAGATAAGGCCGTTGTACCTGAAAAATTATTATCCCTTATAACTCCTAAAGCAGTAGTGTCTGCCGAACTATATTGTCCAAAGGAAAAAGTAGTGAAGCCAATCGCCACAAACGAGAAACAGCTTTTTAATAAAAATCTAAACATGGTTTAATTTGTTGAAATTAGGTTGGAAAACATGGTTAAGATAGCGAGTTCATCTCATTTATCCTATAAATACATTGAATTATGCATACCACATCATTAGGGAACTTAGAACAGAATTTAGAATACAGAATTCAGAATTTGGTGTTTTCGATCAAATCAACCCATCTATCAAATCTGTTTTCGATTTTACTTTTTCCGGTAGAATATCCTCAGAAAGTACGTTATATTCTTCTTTACTAAACTGCTGTATTGAACGTTTTTCATCAATAAAATAAATCGAATCAGCTATTTCCTTTAGTGGATCAATGATGTGGGAAGAAACCAAAACTGTTTTCTTTTTTTCCTTAAGCGCTACCAGAAGTTTACTTAGAATTAAACATGCTTCCACATCCAATCCGTTATATGGTTCGTCAAAAATATAAATCCCTGAATCCAATGAAATTACACCCAATAGTGCCAACTTTTTTTTCATTCCAAGCGAATATGAATCAATGAAATGATCCAAAGGTAAATCGAAAAGCTGGTTACGTTTATTAATCTGATCCACATTGGATTCAAAAATTCGTAAGTAATCCATGCCGGTTAAACCAGGATAAAAGAAATTTTCCGAAGGTAAATAGGCAATATCTGTCTGTTCTAATGTATTTCCTAACCAATGAAATGCTCCTTTGTGCGCTTTTTTAATTCCAGAAATTGCGTTGAACAAAGTGCTTTTTCCTGCCCCATTTAATCCAAGTATCCCATTGATCGAAGCGGCATTGAATGTCAAATTCAAATCCGTGAAAATATCAGTTTGACCATAGGAAATATGGATGTTTCGGAGTTCAAGCATGTCGATGAGTATTTAACTTTCGCAATGCCAATATGTACATCACAAGCATTCCAAAAAGACCTAAAACAGTAGTATATGGAATAAATAAAATAAGAGCGGCCGGAAACAAAAGGATCGTATGAACCATGGAAATGTCCTTTCCTTCTTGAAAAAGCAGATACTTAGCCAATACGGCGGTTTGAATCAGAAGCAATGATCCTACCAATGCAAAACAAGGATACCAAATTTCAATGGTAAGTGGATCTTCATATATAAAATGCAACGTCAATAACGGGATGGATAGGATCGTCAAAAGCAACCATGAATTACTAATTTTTTTCCACAACATTTTTAGTGAGGTGAGTTGCAATCCTTGAATGATAGAAATGGATTCACACTTTCCATACATAGCTGCAATAATAAAACCCAGTAACACAATTCCAACCGAACTTCCAATGGCATAATAACCTACTTTCCAATGAATCAAATAGAGCACAGGCAAAAACCAAAGGACCCGCCTTAAACCAGAATTTAATTCAAATGAAACACCATGAAACCATGGGAGTCGAACAAAGGGTTTTGTAATCGAGTTACTACTAAACGAAGGAAGGATTTTATCCGTAAGAGACAACAATAATACTCCAGGAATCAATCCAAATGCAAAGAAAAGTTCATTGCAAAATAATAAAATAATGAACACAGGAACAGCAGCCAAGCCATATTCTAAGGCATAAAAATAAAACGGGTTTATAGGTAAATTTCGAATGAAAAAACGATCTTTCCTTCGAACATGAATGATCAGTAATATCAAAAGAAACCCCAGTAAGATGGTGCTGTTTTGCGTTACAGCATCTTCAATAGAAAGCAACGGCCTTAATACAAGTGAGACCATTGGAATTCCAACAGTTCCTAAAAGAATTATTCGAATCAATCCTACGTCTTTTATAGTACGTAGTAGCAAAACAATATGTGCTCTAAACAAGCGAAATAGCATTTATTCAATTAGATTTATCGGCATGGTACAACAATGAAACGAATGACAGACGCAATCTCCATCTCTTCAAAAGTGTGAAATATTATTGGTTGAACGTAGCTGAATAGGAATAATTGTATGTGCTTATTTGAAAAATAGTAATTTTACATCCACTTTGAAACAAAATTGAGTGAGATACTTTCTTCACATAGCATATAAAGGAACTAATTTACACGGTTGGCAAAAGCAGGACAATGCGCCGACGGTTCAGGAAAAAATTGAAAAAGGTTTGTCCATCATTCTACGTAGTCCTATTACTATTTTAGGCAGTGGAAGGACCGATGCTGGAGTACACGCAACGGGTCAAATTGCACATTTTGATTGGGAAAAAATGAATGAGGAAGAGGCAAGTCAATTGGCCTATAAACTCAATTCTTTCCTAAAAAACGACATTGCAGTCAATTGGATCAAACCGGTAAAGGAAGATGCACACGCACGATTCGACGCGCTACTCCGCACCTATCACTATGAACTGACAACCTCCAAAATGCCATTTGCGCAAGAACAAATCTCCTATTATCCTGCCCTCCGAAAATGCGAACATTTTAATTTGGAAACGTTAAATCGATTGTCCTCCAATTTTCTTGGTAAACAGGATTTTCAAAGTTTTTCTAGGGTTAAAACAGAGGTAAACAACTTCATGTGTACCATTACTAAAGCTGAATGGAACCAAAAAGAGAATGGAGTATACATTTTTACCATTACCGCCAATCGATTTTTACGCGGAATGGTGCGCGCCATTGTAGGAACGGTAATAGATGTATTGAATGACCAAATTAAGGAAGGTGAATTGACAGATATCATTGAAGCACGAGATCGAACCAAAGCCGGAAAAGCAGCCAAACCTCATGGCTTGTATTTAGCCGAGGTGACTTATCCGTCTGAGATTTATTTGCCTTTAGAGTAAATTAAGGTCTATAGAATGCATCGTTTAAAACCTATAGATTTCCAATTCACTCCCAATATCCAGCAAATTCCTTCAATTCTAATCCATAAAAACAAGCTCCAATTGTTTAATCCCAATCATTCCTTTTTTTCTCCTCTTTCTTCTTATCCATCGCTTTAATTCTACATTTTAAATTCCCATCGCGTTTATCTAGATTGTTTTTCCATTGCAAGGGACGGCAATTCGATTCCGTATATCCACCATCTGGCGTGATTTGATCGATTTCCCAACCAAATTGAGAATTTCGATTTCCATGCTCGGAATATTGGATCCAAGCGCCGCATTGATCTTTTCTCCACATTGAAGCATTTTCATTTGAAACAACACTCCCTTGCTTCCATATTTGATTTTTAAATTCCTCTGAATGTCCCATCACTAATCTTTGTATTTATTATTTTATTTATGCTTTTCGTCTTTAAGTATGTAACCTCTGCCTTTTTCTATGATCCTTTTAAAGCTTAGGTTTCTTTAGTTCTATTTTGTTATTTAAACATTGGGCTTAACCAAATTGAAAATCGGCTAGTTTCCATATTTCCTTTTATAAACCATTTTTCAAACACCAACGCTAACTGGGTTTTAGAGTAATGATTGGAGTTAAGTAGCACACGTACAATCGTTCTAAACGAATCTTTTCGTGCTCGTTTCTCAAATAGAAATATGAAAAAGATGTAAATCCGCGGCCAAAATGGAAGTCCCTTTTCCGGGGCATTCGCTTTAGATTTAGCTTGGATTTGATTTCGGTAAATTCTTTTAGGCGTAGAAGTATCTATGATCGGATTGGACTGTTTTCGTTGTTCGAGAATGGTTTGCACCGCGTTGCGTTCGAATTCTTCAAACGACTTCGCAAATCCAATAAAACACAAGGTGGCATACTCTTTTGCAATCTTACTTTTACCTTCCATCCATTGAAAAAGCACCCGTTCAATACTGGTCAGTGGCCGTTCCTCCAGTTTATCCCAAGCAGGAAATGTTTTCTCTCCCAATTCAATAGTATATTCATTCCCGAGAAGTTTGGCCCGTTGATGAACATAATGCTCTACCCATTGATCCACTACTAAAAGGCGTTCATCTTTAGACAACCAACCAAAAAAAGTTTCCATTCGGAAAAAGGCTTTATCAAAATCCACTTGTCCAACTTTTGCACCCAAAACGACTAAATGATTGCGCACAATTCGTCGTTTTTCATGCTTTTGAAATTTTTCTAATATGTCAAAAATATACTTTGACGTAATACTCCCTCCTTCTACCTCCTCAAAATCAATATGTTGAAGCGCTGTTAGTACTGTGATCAATACATTATCTCTTTTAGCCGCCTTCAACCGGTGATTTTCTTTCGAATGTTCCAAAACACATTGATTAAGCAAAAAATCGAGTGTAGATTTTATGTCTTTAGGATACGTACTATATGCCTTTGCCAACCCTTTTCCAATCGCCTCAGCAAGAAAGTCATGTGCCATAAAGTCCAATAAATCATTGCGCAATTGGAGACTGTGATGATGAATAATTTTAGGTAATGCTCGAATCAAGTTTTTTTGAACTCGTTCATAAGGACAAGTAACCATCTCCTTTAATAATGCTACGATTTTAGGATGTAGCTTATTCGGTTGATCATATTTGGAAGCATAACTAATCGTCATAACTATAGAAGACTTTATGTATTCTGCCGCATTTCCACTAAGCTCACGTTCCGTTACGGATAATTCTTTGCGCTTTAATAAATCTCGTACTAATCGTTCCACACGATCGCCCGTCAACCAAGATTCCAGAACCTCAAATAACTTGTCATCCTCATTAGAACTTCTCCATCGAGCAAGTGCCTTCGCGGTTATGATTTGCAAACTTATTTCGTGCTGTGCAGCCATTTCCAAAAAAACGCTTTCCACGGAAGAAAAACATACCAGACCAATGTCACTGATCGTATTGCCAACAACTTCCCGGAGCAAACCGCGACGCTCGCTGGTACCATATTTTTCCCAATCACGCTCATCGGATCTCAACGTGTTTTTTATCTGTGTCAGTAATCCCGGAAATGCCATTATAATATGCCGTTGATGGGTTTTCCAGACCGCGATAATTAATTCCTTTCGTTGTTTATTGGATTTGATTTGCAGTGTTCGATGTGCTCCTTTCTTTTCGAAACGAAAGAATCCAGATAAAAACTCCAAATCATAATAGTCTAGTGATTGAATTGAAGGAGAACTATACTCCCAAAACCCTTTTACAATGTCACGAAGCACGCTAAAATACTGCCCGTCATATAGACCTTCCAATAAAAGAGCACTCAGAATGATTAGCTGCTCCTTTCGTGATTTTTTTCGGAACCATTTAATAATTAAGGAGGAATTTTTATCTGTAGTCGAGTCTACTATTTTTTGAATTTGCTCTTTTTCAGGCGCCTTGGTTAAGGCACATAACTGATCTACAAAGAATTCAACTTCAACGGGTGAATTGAGTTGATTTCCAACCCATTTGTATGAAGCATTAGCGGCAAAGCTAAAAGTAGATTGAAAATCCTCTACCTCTAAATCATAATACGGAAAGTTGTTTTTATGTTTTAGCAAACGAGCATGTAGAAATCCCAAGATTTCAGCTTTGTCGTACTCGATTATTTCGGGAATTGCAATCCAGTAATTGGAAAGTAATTCTTCCGACAAACCCCATACGTCTCTTTCTGCGTCAGAGGTAATAATTACAAAGTGATTTCGATCTTTGGCAATTCTCAGTAGCTTTTCAAAAGCATAGTCAATTGAATTTGGGTGCAATTCATTTAGTAAAAAAACGGATGGCTTGGCTGTTTTTCTCAATTCCTTTAAAAGACCTGAACTGTCCACGTTTTGAAGTGTGTCAATTATTTGCAGTGAAGGAAATTGCTTTTGGATTAATAAGGAAAGATGCAAAGCAAACTCTGATTTATCAAAGTCATATCCTTCACCAATGATTACTGCACGATGATTTATAGATTTTTGAAGCACTTCAAACATAAACGTTGGCGCAAGGAAACTATCTTGCTCGTAAAGTGCGGGATTGATGACTGAAAACATCGGTTTTGAATCATAGATGTGCACATCTCGAAGCGCTACATTAGCTCCCGTAATTTGGGCTTTTTCGGTTACCATTACGGCCCCTTTGTTTTTCGCTATATGTACATTAGTTACTTGTCCCATCGATCTTCACTTATTTCGTTTTATCGATGTAATTAGTTTGATGAAAATCCCCTAAAGCATTGTTTTCAGCAGATATCTTAAGGTCACTTCCCATTAGAAATACACCTGTGTTGTTCAATGATTCAATCGAATTTTTCGCATCATTCAAACTATGTCCGGATTCTAGTACATAATCGCGCTCAAGTAACATTAAGAAAAGGATTAGAAACACCATGGACGAAACCCCTTTCTGCTCGGGGTTTTCAGGATATTCTCTGATAAATAGTACATCGCGTAGCTCTAATTCCCGAATGTAGGCCGCTTCAATCTCTTCAATAGGATGGGAAAGAATGTGGATAACCAAATTCGAACTGGACTCTTCTACTAATAAACTAGTATCACCAAATGCCTCCTCCTTTTTATGTTCCCGAAACGGTTTAAAATCGACACCTAGCGGATTAACCCCCTCCAAATAAAATTGCCAAGATTGAACAATTTTGGATTCGGAATCGTGATGAATAATAATGTTCTGCTTACCCGAAAATGAACTTATCAAGTTGGCGGCTTCCGTTAGATCCTCTTGGTAAAGATCAAAAGTAGGATACGCACAATATTTTAGTAAGGAACTAAGCCGATCAATACTAATCCCGATCGATTTACGATTATCTTCTTTAGCCTTTTTAACATCAAGAAATCGTTTGTAAAGATAATCCTTGGTGAAATCTGCGTCAGGACGGATCTTATTAACTCGTTCTGCCAAATCTTCGAATTCGTAGTACTCAATCCGTCGTTTTTTCTGCCCTTGAATTTTGACAAGCTCATATAGAAAAAATAGTTCATCCGTTTTAAACTCCGCCATTACCCCAACCTTTGTTTTGCAACAAATAAATCGGTCCTGAGGTATTTTTAAAAAATAGTTTTCTGAACGACAGTATTCATTGCTTTAACAACTTCTTACCGTCCCTGAAAATTAAATAGATTTCAAATTATCCAAAAGATTGTCTCTAAAACTTCTTCCAATGGGCACTTCGCAACCATGGATGTGAATTACACCCCCACTTATTTTATTAATTGAATGAATATTTACCGTATGGGATTTGTGTACTTGAATAAGCTTATTTTGATCTAAATCAGACACAAATTCATGCATCGAAATAGTCTTATGGTAATATGGTTTGATGTCTTGCACATAAACTTTACAATAACTTCCATCGGCTTCCACCCGAATTATGTTTTCTGGATCTAGTTTTATTAATTCACTGTCGTTTTTAATAAAAATGGGCGCATCATTTTTTAATTCTTTTTTGATGTGTTGGGTTCCTTTCGAAACTGCTAACTCTAATCTTGTTTTAAGATCATGCAAGTGCAATGGCTTCTTCAAGAAGTCCGCTGGTTTTGTATTAAAAGCCAGTTGTTTTATTACACTATCCTCCTTTCCTGTTAAGAACACAACCGGGATATTATGATTTTCTTGTACCTCTTTTGCAAGGGTAATTCCATTATCAGCATTTCCTAGATCAATGTCCATTAATACCAACGTAGGTGTCTGTTGTTGCAAAAACTGAATGAGCTCTAATTTACTAGAAACAATCCCTATAACTTCAAAACCTAAGGACTCAATTTTATTTTTTACCTCTAAAGCAACAAATCGTTCGTCTTCAACTATTAATATTTTTATTCCCAACATAGAACTTGTACTTTGGTTTTACAAATGAGTTTAAATTTATAAAATGAAAGGTAATATACCATTTTTAGCCCTCTTTTTATACTGTTATTTAAATCTAATCGGTGGATCTTCCTGGGCACAACAAAACGATCTGCTTACCGCCAAAGAATTTAAAAACCAGGGAAATAAGGAATTAAGAGCCGGCAACTTAAACAATGCCGTCGCCTTCTACAAAAAAGGAATACATGTTGCCAATAAAAACGAAGACTGGAAACTGGCCGCAATTATGCACAACAATTTAGGCATTTGTTACAACAAACTTGGGATGTATGAAACTGGAATGGGGCATTATGACTCATCCCTTACTACATATTTGATTCTCAAGAATGATACCTTGATTGCACAAAGCTACCTGAACATCGGCATTTTATATAAAGAATGGAACGCGCTAGAAGCTTCAATGCAGTACTTATTGAAAGGGATGCAACTATTTGAAAAATTTGAAATGGATAAAGAGTTGGGTGCAACGTATAATGCGCTAGGTAATTTACATTTAGACTTACACGAACTAGACAAAGGAGAGGAGTATCTTCAAAAAGGTCTGAAAATTCGAGAGCGACTCGGGAACCAACGGGATTTGGCAGGTAGTTACAATAGTTTGGCAAGATATTATGAAACACAAAAGAAGTTCGAAAGAGCGACTTTTTACTTGAAAAAGGCAATTCAAGCTAAGAAACAGCTAAAGAGTCGTCTTTATTTAGCCTCAAGTTATACCCGACTTGGAGAAGTTTTTCTCCAAATGAATAATGTAGATAGTGCTCGATTTTATATTCAACAATCAATGGAGATTCGGAAGGAAAAAAACCACGCACCTGGGATGGCAGCAAATCTAAATGATTTTGGAGAGATTCATCTGTTCGAAGGAAATTCAAAGTTGGCATTAGGTAAATTTATGGAAGCATACGCTCTCGCCAAAATTGCAGGCAATTTGCAGATTACGGAGGAAATTGTGGCCAACTTATTTATTGTATATAAAAAGGAAAACGTTCTTGATACAGCAATCCAAATGGCCAACATTTTGATTGAAGTAAGAGATTCGTTGAATGCCCAAGATCGAGCAAAAAGGACCATTGAACTGGAAGTAAAGTACGGAGTGGAAAAGAAAGATAAGGATCTAGAAATTAAAGAAAGTAGAATCCTGTATCTCAAATCACGAAATACACTTTATTTGATTATCGGTTTTGCCATTTGTCTGGTATTGGTTGCAATGATTTATTACAGCAAAAAACTTGCCTCCAGTAAAAAAGTAATTGAAATACAACACGATCACATTTTACTTCAACACTCTGAATTTCAGCATAGAATAAAAAACAATCTGGAACTTCTATCTGGAATATTGACATTTAAACAACAGCAATCCGATTTTCAGGAAGTACGAGATGCATTAGAGGAAGTCAAGAAGAAAATATTGGTGATGACATTGGTAAATAACGAACTCAACATTTCTGTTAACAATGGAAAACCGATTTCCATTTTAGTTAACCAATACCTTCGAGATTTATTTACAAATATCATGGTATTGAACCAGTACACTGAAAACCAAATCGATTTAGTGTTCAAGCAAGAAGATGTCTATGTCTCTTTTGAACAAGCTATTTACCTAGGACTAGTAATGAATGAGGTCTTCACAAATTCCTTTAAGTATGCAATTTTGAAAACAGAGAACCCGATTGTAAAATTGGGCGTTGTTCAAAAAAATGGAATCCCATACATAACATTCGAAGATAATGGGCCTGGCTTTAAAAATGGAGATTTGGAAAACAAAGGTTTGGGAATGAGTCTTATAGAAGAATTTTCCAAACAAATTGGAGCGGAAATCAGCTACAAAAATAAAGAACAAGGGATACAATTTATTTTAAGCCTAAAAACAAATGGATAAGAGGGAATCATTCATCCCTTCTATCCATTTGATCTTAAACGGTGACTTAAACTGAAATATTATAAATCAATAATAATGTCAACATCCTCTGTTACAGCAAATTCATCTGTTACAAATGATGGTTTTCCATTAGGTTTAATTTCCAGTGAATACACATTCCGTGGGACCGTAAACTTGAATTTACTACTGTCATCCGTATACGTAGAATCCATCTTCAATAATCCTTTAAACAAGTTTACGCGCTGATGTGCAACAGGATTGTTTTGATAAACCACTTGTATCCCTTGAATTACCGGGGATTCATCGTCATCTGGACCTCCCTGGCTTTTTTCGTGATTCCCTTTTGGAACTAAAGTAATCTTAGCCTTTTGCAATTCTTGAATCGGTTTTATCGCTTGTTTGTCTTTCTGGCAGGACGCAAATAACATCAATCCCGCAATGGCACTTAACATGATCTTTTTCATCTGTTTTCATGATTTTAAAATTTAAAAAAAGTCAGTTCGAAAATGTGGGCATAGGCATGCCATACTGGTTTTTCAACCAGTTTTATTCAATTCGTCTGACAACCATTTTGGAAGGATTTCAGGAAGACGTCATCTCGTTTTTGCCACCTTCCAGATGCACAAGACAATATCAACCTGATGGTTTGTAAGTAATTTAATAGAGGAGCCTAGTATGTTCGGTTTTTATACCCGGTGTAAGTATTTATTTATATATGTACGATACTTTACAATACCATCATTTGAAAGTGAAACGACCTAGTCACTCCATTTCAATCCGAACCTAGAAACTTGCTTTATTAATACCTTCCCTTCTTGGACACACAAGCGTGCGACATAAAGGGTTTACTTACTAATCATGTTGTGAAGGTATGTGAAGGGATCGTTCCGTTCGAACTAGAATATTCTAGCACTTCTAGAAGTTTTCATTTTGCTGAGAGTGTGTAATTTATGACAAGCAATTATGATTAAGTAAACCTCAATTAATGCGAAATTGAATACGTAAAATGAACGTAAAATGGAACCCTTTTCCAGAAAACCATGTATTTAATTTCGTTACATAACATTTGGTTGTAGTTTTGGGAAATAGGTCCAATATCGACCAATTTTCGAACCACCCAGTCACTGGATATTGTCAGAACAAAAAAACATAGCAGGAAACATATTTGACTTCAAGGTGCTTAAGCGCGTTTTTGGATTTGTAAAACCCTATCGATTAAAATTTTACATCTTGCTGTTGGTTACCGTGGTAATCGGATTTTTATTTCCCCTGTTACCATTTATTATTCAAAAAACGATCGATGGACCGATAGCCAATGGAAAAGTAAGGGAGATTGGAAGTATGTTGAGCCTAATGTTAGTGTTCATTGTTTTCCGAACATTTTTACAATACTATCACTCCTTTTTATCGGGATGGCTAGGCCAATCGGTGATCAAAGACATTCGTGTTAAATTGTATGACCACATTCTGAAATTGAAACTTCGGTTCTATGATCAAACTCCAATTGGACAGTTGGTAACCCGAAATATCTCCGATATTGAAACGCTTTCTGAAATTTTCACCCAAGGCGTAGCCTCCATTTTTGGTGATTTTTTGCAATTGATTTTTATCCTAATCATCATGTTCTCCACGGATTGGAGATTAGCCTTGATTAGTATTTGTACGCTTCCTATTTTGCTGTACGGAACATATATTTTCAAAGAGAAAATCAAAGTAGCCTTTAATCAAGTTCGGAACGCCGTATCTAACCTTAATACATTTGTTCAAGAGCATATTTCCGGAATGAGTATTGTTCAGATTTTTAATGCTGAACGAAGAGAGCATGAAAAGTTTCAGGAGATTAACAAGACACATACCACCGCAAATGTAAAAACGGTACTTTATTATTCGATCTATTTTCCATTAGCAGAAATCGTAGGGGCAATTGGAATTGGTTTATTAGTTTGGTATGGAGCTATAGGAATTTTAGAAAACAGCTCTAAACAAGGTCTTTTCTCAATTTTTAGTGATGTTCAGGAACCCATCACCAAGGGGACTTTAATTGCTTTTATCATGTATATTGGTATGTTTTTCCGTCCAATACGAATGATGGCGGATCGATTCAATACATTGCAAATGGGAGTGGTCAGTTCCAAACGAATTTTGGACTTATTGGACAGTGAAGAGATCATTCCGAACGAGGGTACATTTGTTCCTGACACCATTCAAGGAGATATTGAATTTCAACAAGTTCAATTTGCTTATGACGAAGTAACAACCGTGTTAAATAATATTTCGTTTAAAGCGAAGGCAGGTTCTGTAGTAGCATTTGTAGGAGCTACTGGAGCAGGGAAAACCTCCATTATTAATTTAATATCTCGATTTTATGAAATCCAGTCTGGAACCATTTTAATCGATGGAACCGATGTGAAAGACTATGATTTAGGTGGTTTGCGAAAATACGTTGGTGTTGTTTTACAAGATGTATTTTTATTCTCAGGTTCCATAGCAGACAATATTTCATTAGGCAATACAAGTATCAGTGAGGAAAAAATGTGGGAAGCTGCCCGTTTGGTAGGAGCAGATCAATTCATCGAAAAACTTCCGGGTAAAATGCAATATGAAGTGAAAGAGCGGGGGGCAACTTTATCGGTTGGACAACGTCAATTAATTTCATTTGTACGAACAATGGTCTACAATCCAAAAGTGTTGATTTTGGATGAAGCTACATCTTCAGTGGATACAGAAACGGAAGAAATGATCCAGTTTGCAATTGATCGAATGTTGAAAGGAAGAACTACGCTTGTAATTGCCCACCGGTTAAGTACCATTCAAAAAGCAGAGAACATCATAGTTCTTGATAAAGGAGAGATTAAAGAGCAAGGGACACATGCCGAATTGCTACATCAAAAAGGTTTTTACCATGAGTTGCATGAAATGCAGTTTACAGAAAATTAAATAGGCATGCTGACATGGAAATGACTTTTTATGTAAATAGCTGTGAACTGAACCCCTTATTATTTTTCAATATCAGCGTTTTTTTATAAATTTCCGGTATAAATAGGAACCATCGTGCTGCGAACCTACCTTAAAATATCCAGTTTGTTGCTTTTCGTCGTCTTTTGGAGAAGCATAAACTGTAACGCAGCGGATTCTGTTGATTTTCAACTAAATACAATCAAAAGTTTAGCCGAGGAAGAACGGTTTGATTCAGCTGCCGGATATGCAGAAGATGCGATTGATTACATCCAGTTAAATCAGTTAGACCAACCAAAGGATTTGATTTACTTAAGTTGGATTTTATTAAAAGTAAACCGCCAAAAGAAAGCCCTTTCTACATTACTCAATGTTTCGGAAAATAAGACGCTTACCTCTGATGAAAAGGCTGATGTACATGCACAACTTGCAAGTTTATTTACAGAAGTAAAGTCCTATCAGCTGGCTATTGACAATTTTAAGAAGACGATACGATATTACAACAAGTCCAATATGACTTTATTCTATTGGTATGGAAACATTGGTCGAAACTATCTTGATATGTATCAAGAAGATAGTGCGCGGGTATATTTTAGGAAGCAATTAACATGGGCAATCCAAAATGACAGTGCGCACGAAGTTGCATTGGCTCGAAATAATATCGGATTTGGATTTATTCGGGAAAATATGCCGGATAGCGCTGTATATTATTATCAAATGGCGACCGAAAATTTATTACAACCAGGGATGAGCTCATATGATTTGATATTATATAGTAATCTTCAAGTAAACATCGGCAACGTATTTTATGACAAAGGGCAAAAGAAGGTTTCACAAATCTACTTTGAAGAAGCATATAAAGTAGCCCGAACCCATGGCATGAATGATTTGATTCTCGAATCAGGATTGGCATTATTCCGGACTTATATAGACTTAAATAAGTATAAACAAGCCGAACAAATTCTAAGTGAATTGAATCTGTTGAAAGACTTAACCAATGATGACACCTATAATTTGACAAAGGGCCATTTACAACTGTGTTTAGCGGACCCATCAAAGCCGTTACATAAAGAAAAATTGGATGCATTTATTAGGCAAACAGAACTACAACGTTCCAATTATGAAGAAGGAGCAGAAAACAATGTAGACCTAACTTCAAACTATTTAATCAAGTTGGCCACAGTAGAAAACGCGCTGAATAAATCACTGGTAGATCAAACAGAGTCTCGTTTAAAAATTGCTGAACAGCGAAAACAAAACCTTAAATTACTGATTTTCATTCTCATTTTGGGATTGTTGATTCCTGCCGTAGTAGTGTTTTTATATATAAATGGAAAAAGAAAACAAGCCCGTTTACGATCCGAGTTGCTAGAAAAAGACAAAGAGAATTTGGAATATGAACTTCGATTAAAAGAACATGATTTGACCAATTTTGCAATCACCTTGAATATCAAGAAAGAACAAAATTTGGAAGTGCTTGAACTTCTCAATATCGTTAAGAAAAAAGAATTACAAGAGATCAAATCAGGGTTGGACGATGTCATCAAGGAGTTAAAGTCCAAAATGAACACAGAGAAAACACTCGATAAATTCGAACAAAACTTTGAAATGGTCAACGCGAAGTTTTTTGATCAACTCACAGAACGTTTTCCAAATCTTACTCGGTATGAGCGTGAATTTTGCGCGATGATTCGATTGAATTTAAACAATAAGGAAATCGCAAGTCTAAAAGGCATTTCGCTAAATTCCGCTAAGGTATCTAAGTATCGACTTAAGAAGAAACTTGATCTGTCCGAACAGGAAGATATAGCGTTGTTTTTACAGAGGATTTAATTCTCAACCGAAAACGAATATCAAGTTGGATTAACTAATTAGTTCTTCTGTTGATCATTAGGGCCAACTAAAGAACTGAGAAACGGAAAAACTGAGAATCTACGACCTACCAATCCGATTCAGAATTTTATTGCCGCGATTTTTAAAACCCGTAGAAGAATAAGGCAATTGATCTTCAATTAACACACGTAATTCATTGGTCAACTCAGGAACTTCCTTGCATATTTTTTCCAGTACCGTCATTGAAAATGCTTTCACCGCAATGGGTTCGTCGTTTGAAGCTAAATAGCCAAAACAAATTTCCGCAGTATGCCCCCACAAATCTTCCGGAATCTCTACGAATTGTAAAACCCGAATGGTATTTCGTTTGACCGCATCATGCAATCCTTCATTATACAAATTCATTACCAACTTCTCCATATATGGTTTGATCATTGATGGGTGTCGATCAGTCACATCATTGATGATGGCAGCTGCACGTTGATTTATTCGATAGTGCTCTGTTAAAAACAAGGACATTAAGTCTGAAAATCGATGCTCATCCGTACCGATATAACCCGATATACGACGGGTTTGTTCTTTCGAATATTCTCTTAAAAGTTCATCCTTTAAATTCATTGTCTTGTTTGCTAAACTGTATTTTATTTCTTCTTTAGAATTCTTTCTTTCAGTCGCTTTTAGCAAGGTACTAATTTTTCGCTACGTATTATAAACCAAAAATAGACGTTAATGATAGAGAAGGTCTTTTGTTTTTCCAATAAACGAGCAGAATCACTTCAAAAATAACTAGTTTCGAACCCTTGCAATTATTTTGCGTTAATAAATTATAGTGTCCTTAATTCAAGTTTACATATTTAATCATTCAATTACGGCGCTTCGCAATTCGTGGATCTCGGGAATGGTTTGTTTCCTTGTAATTTTCCTCGGAATTCAAAGCACATCCTTGGGCCAGAAAAAAAAAGAAACACCTCCCTTTTCCAAAATAATATATACATCCAAGCCCATCATAGGCAAGGATAAAACAGTTCGGATTGTAAAGGAAGAAAACTTTGATCCTTCGGGTAATTTGATCCATCGACTCCATTTCGACGGAGGTGATACGATACGTCAAATTAAATTTTACAATAGCCCATCAGGAATCTCTAGGACGCAAAAATTGGACGATGAAGGGAAACTGATATTTGTGGGTTTTAGCATTGATAATAGATGTCAAAATGTATCTAGGTCGTGGTGGAATAAAGTAAGTCAGGAAAATAGCTGGTCTGAAGTGACTACCAAATACGATGAATATGATCGTGTAGTGTCCAAGGAAGTACTGGGCAGATTTGAAAAGAGCGAATACTATTATGAATATGATCGGAAGGAAACGAGTCAAATCATCTATTCCAAAATTACTTCTCGACTAAAAGATCCCGTTTCATATAAACTAGTCAAGCGTTTCAATGAATATGGTGATCCAGTAGATATAAATCTGAAAAATCAAACTACTGGAGATTGGGAATACGAATGGTTTTACACCAACTACGTATATGACAATTATGGAAATTGGATTTCGCGAATGCTATATGCAGGGAAGAAAAAGGAGTTCATGGAAAAACGCCAAATTGATTATACAAATTATTCCTTTGGAGACCTAAAAGCGCGACGTAACCGTAGTATTATAACCGTTCCTCATATTTATCGGGATTATAGTGAACGATTGGCACCAATAGAAATCACTGACGAAGAAAAAACCACAACGTTTAAGGAAGTTACGCCGTACGCCATCAAGTGCCATCTATGGAATTACAAACCAGCGGATACTTCAAGTACTTCTAAAATCAAAAAGTGGAACGTTTGGACCAGTAAAACCCGCCCAACCAAAGAGCAGGTGATAAAAGGAGAAATGCCATCGCCTTTCTTTCAATTGAAGGAATTTGCAAAATTTGATTCAAATGGTAGTGTGCAAAGTCGAAGTGGAACGACTTGGAAAGATACGATCACCTATACCTATGAATTTCAGCCTAATTCAGAAGAGATTATTGCCTACAATGAACGTCTTCCCATCAGAAAAGAGGCGCGTTTTGGTTATGATCAATGTTTGAACGCGTATTCAAAGGATATAAAAGACGGTACGATTCTTCAATTATACAATTTGGAAGGAGCCATTTTAGAACGACTTTGGATTTTACCGGGGCTATTTACCCATGATCGATACAGTTATGATGAATCAGGTGTGTTAATTCGAAGCGATAATCAATCATATAGTTATGATTCTGGTTTTGTAGGAGATGCA
>CBDICC010000003.1:0-162163 GCA_965277185.1 Cytophagales bacterium
AGCTGGTGGTGGTTGCTTCTGAGATAAGCCTTCGTGGTACCTGGGACCGTTGCCATAAGCATCGCTAGAGTACCACGTCCACTGCACTATCAAACTAATTTACTGCTTGGGGAAGGTCAAAGGTCGACGTGACGTACTAACGATTTTCGTGACGTCACAACCAAATGTATTGCATGATAGGGAGCGACCTTCGGGAGTGCGCGCTATGGAGAAGACGTGCTCGTTGTTTCTCCGCGCTTGAAAGGAGCCTGCAATAGTGAGTTTGTATCAGTAATACAATCATTTTAGTTGTATAATATGAAGTCTTTGAGCTTAACTAGCAGAGGTGGCTGAATAATCAGCCTAACCCCAGAGGACCTCAAAAGTCACTGTTTTTCTATTTGGTGGAGAAACTGTAGGGGAGTGGTGAAATTTTTCTGGCCTCAAATATGAGGTTGATGACTAAGATTGTACATACCAAGTTTCATTTCTTAACTCACAGTCCTGCAGGAATAATCAGCCTAACCGTTTTCAGCAGCCATCTTTGTCACATGATAGTCACATGACTTGATATCAATCTGATCATTTTGATCAGCATGAATTGCTGATCATTTTGTTATGTATTTTATGTAGATAGCGTGCAGTACGGCTGAGTTATGGATCAAAATGTAAAAAAAGTACAAGTTCTACTGCTTGGATACACAGCACTGTATTTATTTATTTTTTGCCATTTTAGATTATGAGCTGGATGGGCCAGAACATCATGGTAAACCTACATTACAGTAGCTCTTGCAAGTATTTATGTTTATCTTCAACTATTGCAGTCCTCATCCCTGAATGGCAAATTCCAGTAAGACCAACAATACATATATATATATATATATATATATATTTATAGGATCTCGCTCTCTCCACTCCAACACAAGCTTGACAATCTAGAATGGAATGATGGTAAACCTGTGTATACAATAGCTCATGCACGTATAATTATTGGTCACTTTTGTAGATGATTGGAGCAAGGATTATGGTAAAATTACATACAATAGCTGTTGATAATTATGCTTGATATTTATTTCTTTTAGAACAACTGGCCTATATTTGACCATTGACTGCTTCACATGACAGTTGACTGTACACACACACACACTTATATATATATATATATATACATATATATTATATATAATTATATATAATAATATGATGAATATCATTGCACAAGTCACTCCCTAAGGGCCTCACAAAGGAAGAACTAGATAAACCTTGGCAAGAGTTATTGTATGCAGATTTACCACTGTCATCACTTGAATCTAAAAGAGGAGACCATAACAAAATACCTACAATAACTATTGTATGCAGGCTTACCATTTTTTCCCCCCATCCATAGCTGAGCTTGTGTTTGGGTGGAGAAGGTGAGATCACCATAAAAGAACAGACAGTAGGTAGGACTTACATATTGATCCATTTTCCAGTCTGAGCGTCGCGCTCGCTGCACGCATATATAATTATACACGTCGTCGTATGACGCATGTGGAGAATGCTCATGCGCGGATATTATCTGCGTGGAATGGATTCTTGACATAATTATGCAGGTTCGATGCACAAGACATAGACCACAACGCGGTTTTAGGGTGCAGGCTAGGCTAGACTCTGTCTCTTTGCCGCTTGAACGGACGACGGCCACCCACAGTTGCACAATTGTATAACACAAAAAGTTATTCAGAATTAGCTTTTGATCAAGCCAAGTTGGCTTTCCAAGAATTGAAATGATGGTATTCTTTACCACCCGAAGAGCGCGGAAGGCAGCACACTGCAGGTTTGTATACTACAGATGGACCACCGTAGTGGTGGTTTTTCAAGTCAAGAGTCAAGTATGTGGTTTGTGTAAACAGCATCTACACACTTTGGAACATGCAGAGTATAAACTATTATAGCTTAGAAAAACTGACATGAAATATCGGAATATATTGCATTGAATTTGGATGGTGAAACACAAGCCATTTCTTGCTTGGAGAGCTGTCTAGAGCAGTAGTTCTATAGCATTTATCAAGTACACAGTATGGCATGCATTGGTAGCTACACATAGCAATGTTATAATCATCTGAGTTGGAGATTCCAGTGCTATCTCACCCATAAAGAATGGGAGAAAAGGGATTAGTTGTAACTTTGTAGCAGATCTAAGAGTATATATATATATACACACACACACATATAGCACCATCTGTGGAAGATCTTCCATGGTGGTTTTCGTCTATTATATTTACAAGTGGAAAAAGTATTTCCTTGAAATGAAGGAGGATGTAGGGATGTCAGTTCATGAAAAAGGAGGGAAACAAGTAAATGCATATATAGCTACGCCAACACACAAGACCATTTATAACCCCATCCCTACATCTTTGTGAAAAAATGCTTTGTAAAAGAATAAGAAATATGTCACACCCCTTAGAATGTGCCAGCGTGGTATGTTGTTTTGTGTATGGGGTTCATATTATAGTATGTGTAGTGAAATGCATGGCCTAGTAGCTGTGTTTAGGCAGTAAGGTCCTGAGCTTAAATTAGGACCTTGACAATTATTACATTTTTATTGTTTGTGCATATTAAAAGAACAAAGATGTAGGGATGGGGTTATAAATGGTCTTGTGTGTTGGTGTAGCTATATATGCATTTACTTGTTTCCCTCCTTTTTCATGAACTGACATCCCTACATCCTCCTTCATTTCAAGGAAATGATTTTTCAACTTGTTTCATGAATTTTTTTATTTTCGGGGTATATACAGCGCTTTAAATACAATGTGAAGATTTCAAAGTTAATTTTGCAAAATGATGTTGTTGAGGATCAGCACTAAAAGTGAGGGGTGACAGTGGGGTGAGTGGCAATAGAGGAGTTGCTGTTTGAGTTGAGTAGCAATGGGAGAGGTAAGATTCCAAAGTATTTTATTTCAGATTTGAAAGTGAGAGGTGACAATGGGGTGAGTGGTGATAGAGAGGTTGCAGTTCGAGTTGATTAGCAATTGGAGGGGTAAGGATTAAGCAGTTGAATGAATAGATGAGCATTTTGTGTGAGGGTAGTGAGGGGTAGAGACAGTCTGGTCATCGCTGCTGCCAACCATAAAAGTTCACCCTGCACTTTGTGAGCTGCATACAGAAGGGCACAGATGAAAGGGAAGGTACGTGGGGTATATAATTGGTGTGTATCACTTTGAGAGAGTGTGGGTGTGTGCATTAGTTTTGTTTAGTCTTGTTAAGTTTTCCTGCTCAATTAGCACATAATAGTAAAAGTTGTTTTTAAGCTGCCTAGGGCTCTGGCTAGGGTTAGTCTGATTGAAGGTGATGGAAAGTGTTGTGTTGTGGGTTATACATAGGTATATATGAATGGGTGAAAAGGTGCCCAATCCCTGCATTGGAAACTAACTCTGTCCTGTTGTGAATATCTTGAACCTTTCCTCTTCTCTTGCTTGTTGGTAAAGACCTGCAGGGATAGAACACTCCAAGAAAAGGAAACACATCAACAGTAAAAAGACTAGTGGGGATTATGATAAGTAGAATAGTAGCAAATACTATGTCGAGTTAAATAACAGTCAACTGTATTATGTAAGGTTGTTGTGCAATCTGGAGACACAGTAGGGTGCCTGTGGTGTTGTATAATGTAGTCAGTGTCCTATATACCACATAGGCTGGGTAGCAGTTATTGCACTCCACAAGGGAGGAACATAAACACCACGCCTAATAATTGTGATAGGATAAACAACACACCAGTCAGTGTTATGACAGTTAGCATACTGTGATTGAGTTGCACTACTCTCAGCACTTGACTTGCTGAGGAGAGTATTTCCGACATTTGAAAATCATATCCCAATGACTAAGAGAGTAGTTGGAGAATGAAATGGGGAAGCCACCTCAAATGTATACTCACCCTCTTCTTCCCCAATAAAGTTTAATGATAGGAATATGTAGGCAGTGGTTCACTATAAAATATGGACCGGGGAAGCCACCTCAAACCCATCCTCTTCTTCCCCAATAAAGTTTAATGGTAGGAATATATAGCCACTGGTTCACTATAAAATATGGACTGGGGAAGCCACCTCAAATAGTATGGACCCACCCTCTTCTTCCCCAAAAGTGCTCAGAGGCTCATGCAGTTGTCTTAAGTTCTTCTAATAGAACCAACCACATTGAAGTGATTCCCTGTGTGATACAGATACATAGACCTCTGTTGCAGGTCATCCACGAGCTGTCTATCGACATCGTGAGGGGAGTACCTCTGTCACTGGCCATGCTGGTGGCTGAAAGAGTGGACAGGTGTCCGGAGGGGATGGGCCAGGCTTAGCATCTCAATGTCAGTCCCCCAGGTGCCATCTCTGTCCATACCTGTGGAAGCTATATAGCTCTGAACACTGTTATGGCCTGTGAGATGGTGGCCTAGAAAGTACTGGGCATTGTTTATCATGTAGTCAAGGGCAGCATGACGTACAACCAAATGCTGGTCCTCAGACCCTGTAAGAATGTATGAGAATGCCCGAAACAGGCAGTTACCATCTCCATACATGTGTCTGACACTACGCATGTCTGGACGTGTGAGGGGGACAGTGGGCCCCCCAGGTCTGAGTCGAGGTTGTGCAGTGTGTTGGAGGCCCAGTTGTTGACATGCACTCTGCTGCCACTGGACATCTACAGAGTGGAATCTCAAGGGAGTAGCAGCAGGTGTGTCTGTATGTGTAATAACACAATCTTCAACCTCTTTCTCAGATGTGGGATTGGGCTTGGCCTTCTTTGAACTAGGGGACACACTTTTGTTTACACCAGTGAGCTTCCCCTTTCTTCTAGGAACATGATCTTTTTCAATTTCAACCTCCTTCTCAGATATGGGATTGGGCTTGGCTTTATTTGTACTGGGGGACACACTTTTGTCTATACAAGTGAGCTTCCTCTTTCTTCTAGGAACATGGGGTATTTCATACAGAGGAATGTCAGGTCTATGGGTTTTTCTGAGGCGGTTAACCTCTCCCAGGGAGCTTACACTAACTCGGATGGACTGGGGATCAAAGGCAGTAAGGAATAGGCCATCTAGTGACCTAACTCTGGAGAGAGCTACATATGGCATTCCATCACTGAAAACCTCAGCAGAAAGGTCTACAATAGCACAGTCCAGTGACAAACCCTGGCACTTGTGGATAGTGACTGCATATGCTAGAATGAGAGAGAACTGCTTTCGATATACATAGAAGTTCTTCATGACCATGAATCTACTTTTTAGCTTCTCAACTTTACAAGTAGAAGGCACATTGTCAAACTGAACCATCACATGCTGGGATGCAACAGACAACACTGTACCAATAGCACCATTGACTAGCCCGGCCTTTGTGTCAATGTTTCGTCGTAGTATGACTCGTGCTCCGACTGCAAGTAACAGTTTGGCTTCCAGCCCAGCTGTCATGTTGCAGTCAGTGTTGAGTTTATCCAAATGCTCAATAACCTTCTTTGTCATTTTTCTATTGGCAGCAGTTTCATCGAACTCATCAACACAGTAAATTTCGTGCACTTTCAAAGCATTCTTGCAGAGCATTTTTGAGTTCAAATAATCACAGGCCTTTCTCTTTGGGAAAAGGCAAACAGGTGCCTTGCCAGACTCTAGAAGCTCAGAAAACTTGTCTGAGACAGACACTTGTATTACCCTATTTTTCAACACAGACACAGTTTCCTCAGTTGGACACCCACGTCTTACACAGTCCAACATGGAGGAAAACTGTGGATCATTTTTCTGTCTTTCATTAATGGTCAGCTCATCATAGGTAACACAATCTCTCCAAATGTTAATGGCAGCAGCACACCCAAGTTGGGACAGTATTGATTTGGTGGCAACCTTCTCAAAAACAGAATTCCCATGGACAGGTGGGAGTTGGAGGAGGTCACCTACAAACAACATGTTCCTAGACCCAAACCACTCACTGCTATCAAACAATTCCTCTAGTCGCATGTGTACAAAAGCCAGGTTGATACTGGACACCATGGAAATATCGTCTATGATAAATAATTTCACATCAGAGGGAGTTGCTCATATTACCTTCTGTGATGGTTTAGACAGTGACCAGTAGCTAGTGGCTTTGCTAGCATGCTCAATTGGGAGTTGGAAGGGTCTGTGGATAGTGATACCTCTTATATTGAATGCAGCTAGTCCAGTTAGTGCTGCAACAGCACAGAGGAGACCTTCACTAGTCCACAGGCTGTTCACTAGGGCCTTGATGGCCTCAATGAGGAAGGATTTCCCAGTACCACCCACACCACTCACAAATAATCTAAGAGGTGCAACATCACATAAACACTGGTTTGTTTTCCTCATGAAGCTTTTGGTGCATGAAGTGTGCTTTGACATTGTCAAACACTCTTCTCTGATCTTGATTTAGCATTGCCACTCTCTCATCTAGAGTCAGCTGACCAGGTGTACTGGCTTTCATGTCTAGAACTTCACTCATGGCTGATCTAGCTTCACCTAGCAGCTGAGGCTCATCGTCTTCTTCAGCTTCCTTTTCCTCAATGTTGGCTAGTGCTCTTCACATTCAATGCAGCAGCCAGCATTGTACTCAGCTTTGAATGGTAGCTAGAGCTCTGGCTAGTGAGCAACCTGTGAAAGGCATGCTCAAGTGTCTCACTGTCCTGGAGTAAACTACTTTCATCTCTAAATGGAGAGAATAGAAGTACCAGGGAGTAGAAATACT
The DNA here is from genome assembly GCA_965277185.1 of Cytophagales bacterium. Taxonomy (GTDB): domain Bacteria; phylum Bacteroidota; class Bacteroidia; order Cytophagales; family JAHDFW01; genus JAHDFW01. The sequence goes on from CBDICC010000003.1 coordinate 6,693, forward strand.
CCTGTCTCTGGTGTTCATTCTCAGGGTCAAAGATTTTGTGGTTGGGAAGTTTTGGTTTGGTAAGTTTTCTGTTTACCCTCTGACCAGAAGTGTCTGCACCCTGAAACTCATACTTGGCCACAAAGCCATACAGACAAACATTTTCAAGGGAGGCTGGTCTCTGAAGATAGAATGTGTCTAGTACATTATCCTCAAAGATGTTCTCAATGTGTGGGTTGTTTTCAGCCAATTTGTGGGTTGTTCTTCAACCTACGAGATCTCTTATGGGGCGTGCATACATCTACCCACTTGATTGTGTCTGACTTCTCAGTAAGGTGGTCTCCCAACAACAAATCACTGGCTTCATACAGACCACACTCTCTGAACCTCAAACTTCTTATTCCAAAGCTCCAAAGGCGACTGTAAATGCTGTTGTTGTCACTGACTTCCTGCCAGATCTCTTGCATGTTACTACGCTCGGCCTTGGTAACATAGCCACTGACGTAATGAGCAAGAGCTAGAGAGGCTTCAGCTACAAACTGAATGTCAATGTTAGCCTTCCAGAGCATCAATAACAGAGGGTTATAGCCTTACAACCAGTTGCAAGACCGCAATGTTTTGATTGCAGTCTTGACTTGGCTCACATTCACCATAGTACTCTTGGTGGGCCTACCATTAACAATAATATACAACTCAGGGTCTGGTAGGACAGAGCTATGCTGGTCAACCTTGTTTAAGGTTTCTAGTGTCTTGCTGAGTGGCAGGGGAAGAAAGAACATAGTGCCTTTACAGGCCTGGAGGGAGTTGTAGGTGGGTACTTTACCAGTGTAAGTACCTAGCCTCACAATAGTCTGGTAACATTTGGCCCTCTGGATAAGTTGTCTACTAAGGAGGTCCAATATAGCTGGTGCTGGGGGAATGGGGACAGTTTGCAGACCATTCAAAACACAATGTGCAGGCATATCGCCACTTCTTACTCTGGTCTTGCAGTAATGGCACATGTATAACACACACCCACTCACAACAGGTGGAAACTTCAAAACATGGGCCTTCAGGTCACACCATATCTGGGATTTAAAGTCATCAGAGAGGCTCACAACAGACACCGACTTTCTCTGATGCAGACGCTCACAACAAATGCATGCATGTTCTGGGAAATCATATATTTCCTTCTCATACCCAGCAATCAGTGCAGCATGTGCAATGGCTAGTTCAGTTTCTAGGGTAGGTTTACTAAGAGAGTCCGAGCAGTCAACTGGAGTAAGCTTTTGGTATTTCTCCTCTACATCACAACTCAGGAGGGACTTAACACCAGTAATTTTAATCAAACTTTGGTGGTTACCATTTTTCAGTGCATTGTCAATGTAAGACACACTCCTGTGAGCACTCAGAGCAGTGGTAACATGGGCAAGAAACTTTCTCAGAACAGGGAAATGGGTAGAAGCTGCTCTGAGTATTCTCAGGACACTATCTTTTAAGGCTTCCTTTGGCCTACCTGTTGAGAAAGTCAGACAAGCCCTAGCTGAGTGCGACATGGGTTGCCCCTTTGGTCATTACTCTAAATTAGTTGGGTCTTCCCCTGTTGACCTTAGAGGTCACCCTATTGTCTGTTACAATGGTGAATTGTGGTATCAACTTCAAATACGGTCAGTGGTTTGTATTGTGTAGAACATTCCCACTTCCTACACTTCTTACCTGACTCATCTTGGGCACACCCTGTGGGCACCTGCTTGTGGCCTGCACCTGTTGCTGAGTCACTCTCAGGGTGGGCCCTAGCCACCACACACTCTCCCTCCTCATTCACAGGGATGGGAGAATCTCTTACATACAGGTAGGCTGCGTCATAAAAGTAAGGCTCAGTGGACGTAGTGTGGCAACCTTTTCCAAAATCAGATTTTGCTTCAAGTTGGATGGACTTGACATGCTTGATACTGTTCAACAACAATCCTGCATACTTCTTACGTAACTGCAGGGACTTACCAACAAGTCTCTTAGCAGCAAGTCTAACAACTGCACTAGATAGATCTTTCCTAGTCAGTTTAGCCGGTGCAACAAAGTGTTGCTGTTGCATTAACTTGCTCTTCATCTCACTATCCCCTTGTAGGCTTGCTAGGACAGACCTACAATATTTCTCCATAACAAGCTGGCTAGGTTGGGCCAAACTATACCTGGCCACTGGTGAGTTTTTTAAACTCGATGGTCTCTTTTTACCGGTGTCTGTTTCATAGATTGTGGACTATTGTTCGCTCTGTGAGATCGTGGAGTTGATTGTTTTTCAAGCCCTGTACGCTGCCGCTCAACTTACCGTTGGGTCAGCGGATAGGCTACTCGCTGTTTTTTTCGCACAGTGCAGGGATTCTACACTGCCATCTTTTGCCAACCCAGAGGTAAGTTGACTGACATTTCATTAGCATGCCGTACCGATTGGTGCGTAAAAAGAAGGAGCGTAATAGGAAGTATTACGCATGTAATTCTGAGCAGCTAAAAGCTAGGGGTATAGCTTTGTATGAGGAGGACCCTGGTAAGAAAAAGGCAGCAGCTGCCTCTCTGTACAAGTTGCAGCCCCACAAAAAAATCATGTCTGCTCAGGCCTATTATGATGCACATAGGGAGGAGAGAAAGGCCTCTTTTAGTTCCTATTATGATGCACATAGGGAGAAGAAAAAGGCCTCCACTAGTTCATATTATGATGCACATAGGGAGGAGAGAAAGTCCTCCTTTTGTTCCTATTATGACGCACATAGGGAGAAGAGAAAGGCCTCCTCTAGTTCCTATTATGATGCGCATAGGGAGGAGAGAAAGGCATCCACTAGTTCATATTATGATACACATAAGGAGAAGAGAAAGGCCTCCTTTAGTTCCTATTATGATGCACATAGGGAGGAGAGAAAGGCATCCACTAGTTCATATTATGATACACATAAGGAGGAGAGAAAGGCCTCCTTTAGTTCCTATTATGATGCTCACAATGAGGAGAGAAAAGCATCTGCTAGGTCTTATTACAATGCCCACAAGGAGGGGAGACAGGCATCATTAAGGATTTACTATAATGCTCACCGAAGTACCAGACTGAGATATTTCAGGAAGTACCATTGTTGTACCCAGAGGGTAAATGTTTCAAAGCAACAATGGTGTCCTTCAAGGCGTCTCATACTAAGCCCCACAATCTGACCTTGGCTCACGGGGGGAGAAGGGTGATCGCTCGAGGTCCGTGCACACCTCAAGGGTCCATGGAGACGCGTAGTGAAAAAATTAACGTTTCGTCGGGTCCCAGTAAGGATATAGCGGGTCTGAAGAAGATGAAAATGATGAAGATGAAGATGATGACGCTCGGATTGCAAGATTCGCGTATGTGGCAATTCTCGCATGAAGCGCTCGAGGTACGTCGGGGCCCTTTGGGCCTATGTGTAGGTACATATTGACCTCTGGAGTGTTCTGGTGAGTTTCTAAAGCCATCCTAGCCGTTTTGGCTGAGTTCTGAAGCCGTTTTGTACACGGATCACGTGAGATTCACTCGGGCCATCCCTACATAGACCGTCTACCGACGGTCTGATAGTGGGAGGACTCATCAGCTGGCCCCACATGTTTAGACAAGTATTACTATATACCCACCAGGATATGCAGCACTTGTCAACCATCACATCATGTCACACTCTTGTCAATCTGCAGAGAGTGTGTATTCAGTGTGCAATCAGTAGTAAATGAAGAGACACCCCCACCATACTCCATTCCTCCATTTTAGAATTTGATCAAGCCAAGTTGATTTTCCAAAATTGTTGAATTACCACCCGAAGAGTACAAAAGGTGACAAACTGCAACATTTTTATACTTCAGATGAATCACCATAGTGGAGGTTTTTCAGAGTCAAGTGTACATAAGTATCTGGTTTGTGTAAACAGCATCCCTAAAAGGTAGAAAACATGTAGTAAGAAATCAGCAAACAAAACATTCAATGCAACAAAACATGACTATAATCCAATTCCATGAGGACTCATCAGCTGGCCACACCTTATGCATAGAGATGTACTGACATGCTTCTTGGAGCTAATCAGTATGCATTTGTGTACGTATGTACACATGTGAAAAAGGTGCTGTTATACTTTATATATACCTTCTGGAAGACTCACAGACGTAGTGAGCTTGTGGGATATATATTCTAATTGTCTGGAGAGAGTGTGTATATTGTGTTGACTCAGTAGTAAACCAACAGGGAAGGAGGGAAAGAGAGCAATGTACTGACATGCTTGGAGCTAATCATAAAATATATATGCATGTGTACATATACAAACACAAGTGTGAAAAAGGTGCCGAATATACCTGGCTGGCTGGTAAAACCACACCTCTTCATTTCAGTTACGTAAATAGTTTATAGCCATAAGATATGCTCATGCTCAGTGTATTGCTGACTTCTTTTTTCATTGTAACTCCACAAATGCAAATGATATGTAATCTTGATCCAGTCCACAAGGAAGCAAATAAACATAAAGCAAAAATATCACCTAACAATCTAACACACTTTGGACCATGCAGAGTAGAGAGAATCACACCTAGCAATCTTACACACTTCCGACCATGCAGTGTAGAAAAATCACCTAATAATTGTACACATACTTTGGACATGCAGAGTACAAAATATCACCTAACAATCTAGCACTCGTTGGACCATGCAGAGTATAGAAATCATACGTAGCAATCTTACACACTTTGGACCATGCAGAGAAGAAAATATCAATCATACACACTTTGGACCATGCAGAGAAGAAAATATCAATTATACACACTTTGGACCATCAGAGTAGAAAATATCAATCATACACACTTTGGACCATCCAGAGAAGAAAATATCACCTAACAATCTAACACACTTTGGACCATGCAGAGTAGAGAGAATCACACCTAGCAATCTTACACACTTTGAACAATGCAGAGTAGAAAAATATCACCTAGCAATCTTACATGCTTTGGACCATACAGAGTAGAAAATATCACGTAACAATTGTACACAAACTTTGGACCATGCAGAATAGAGAGAATCACACCTAGAAAATCTTACACACTTTGGAAAATGCAGAGTAGAAAAATATCACCTAGCAATCTTACACGCTTTGGACCATACAGAGTAGAAAATATCATGTAACAATTGTACACACACTGTGGACCATGCAGAATACAGAGAATCACTCCTAGAAAACCTACACACTTTAGACCATGCAGAGTAGAGAGAATCACACCTAGCAATCTACACACTTTGGACCATAGAGAGTAGAGAGAATCACACCTAGCAATCTACACACTTTGGACCATGCAGAGTTGAGAATCAACCATATGTCTGAGCATATGTCACAATAGAATGGTGATAATATATACATTTTTACACCATTACAGAGGTTCCTGAGTAGCATATAAAAGGTAATGGTCATAACAGCAACCATTCCACCAAAAATCATGGAAGGAGCAAGAGGAGGAAGAGGACAAAGAGGAAGAAGAGGAAGAGGAAGAGGAGGAAGATATGAAGGGAGGAACTTCTATAACCATTTTCTTGGTGAGTTGTCAGAGAGGATGTGTGACTCTGACATAGGCAAAGAAACACAGGGCATGTTCAGGGGAGTGCAGTATCAGAAACACTCTAGCAGCTTCCCTGACAACCAACATGCTGCTCACTAGCTCCTTACCATATTATTTGCTTTCCTTTGCACCTGCAATGAAAACTGTATTTACACATTTCAGACCTTTATGATGACATCAGGAGGAGGGAAGACAGGGATAAGAAGAGGCTAAATCGAGCAAGAAGACGAAAAAGAACTGTAAGTCTCACGCACCATCTACCCCACACGCCCGTGTCTTCCGAAGCCGCCTTTAGTGCGGGTCTCATGACCAGTCGCTACACATTCATAATGTTTAGCTACACCTTTGATCCCTTGAGCCTTTTCCATCTGCTAGATACACATCCGTGTCAACAACAAAGCCTTGACCCGCAGTCACAAAAATATGTGTAAAACAAAAGGATGAGGGGAGGGGCTGCCTATAATTATGTTCAGTTGCTACTTACCTATGTGGTTGTGCTGCTGGGGATAGTTATAATTATACTGCTGGGTTCAGAAGTTCATACATGATATTTGCATATCCAGATCATGTGAAAGTACTGCAAATCTTATTGCCGAGGGAGCCGAGGTATACTAATCCTGCAGCGCGTTGCCATTTTGTATGTTATGTCAGTCACTCTTCTAGATTCACTACATCTTTCAGAGTCCTCCCCGTGAACTTGCCATGGTGTGGGGACTTGCGCGTTATGTTCTTAGCGCTTCAAACCAGAGTTCTAAAACACTTCACGTCTTTTTTCTTTTTTTTTTCCATACCTATATAACAAACGTTCTATCTATAAAAACTTCTTTACACAAATTAAACATAATTACTTCATTAGACAATACCACGTGACGCACTAAACCGCACTGAGTGTGTACCTACTATATCGTCCCTGCTTTACATGCACACCATTCTTTGCACTAGCTACATACCTATAATTATTTAGACACCAGTTTGAATTGTACAGGACTTGGAGCTGTATGTGAGAGAAAAAAGGAAGGAGGATGCAAGGAGGGTTATGAGGGGAATGATGGAGGGGGTTGGAGGATGGGTTGTGGGAGATGGGGCTAATTGTGAAGGAAGGTACATATATTAATATCTGCACTGAGTGTTGTAAGACTATCTGTAATATAATTGAAGGAGCTGGAAGAGGAGATGGTGGAGCTGGAGGAGGAAGAGATGGTGGAGCTGGAGGAGGAGAAGAGGAGGTACTGACGGAGGGGGTGGAGAAGATGGAGCTGGTGAATGAAAGTATGTATATTGATAACTGCACTGAGTATCATAAGACTATCTCTAATAAAACTGAAGGAGATGGAAGAGGAGGAAAGGGTGGAGCTGGAGGAGGATACAGCCCCCACCTATGTTTGGTGGGAGATCCTTATGGGATGGCCAAAAAGTTGGGTGACAATGTTATGTGCACTCTTGGAATGTCTTGTTGTGTATATATCCTTGCAGGCAACAGTAGGGAGAGGGAGAAAGAGAGGGAGAGAGAGTGGGACAGTTTATTTGTGTTATTTTATACATCTCACATATATATATGCATTATTATAATAATATAAGTAAGAACAACATGACTGCTCCAACATAACCTATATCTATTGTGTTCAGTAAAGTAAACAATCCTGGCCAGTACTGAGACAGGTCAGAAGTCAACTAAAATGACATGAATGAGCATAGTTGTAAAGGGTTGTGCTACCATCCAGACATCATTCAAACCTCAGAACCAATTGCTAGCTAGTACTGAAAGATTTCCACTTTCACTTCTTTGTTCTCTCACCTGCAAGCCTGCACACTCCGCACACCAACCCACTAGTGTTACATCTGTTTTCTACAACAGAGTGTTTGTAGACCCTGCAAAACTTGTACCACAGTCTTGTCTGATAAGAAGTGGTGTGAGTCCACCATCCAAACTCAAGACAAGAATTTTGTCTTGAATGTTCAAACATTCTGTGTTCACAAGCCTCGCTTAGTTTAGGGTACTATAATTATATTTGCATGTGTGCTAATGAATAAACACACACAAAATGTATTACTGAGTGAGAGAGAGAGAAGAGTGGGGGAGTGAGAACTGTGTGTTGTGGAGGGCTTGGGGTGTGCACAAATCATGAGTAGCCAGGAACCATGCATGGAAGATTCTTCCATATACGGTTTTCGTCCATTATGTTTATAGTGGGAGGACTCATCAGCTGGCCCCACTTTTGATACAATGAACATAACAATGTATAGGCCCAGAGAAAATAAAGAGAAAGTGCAAACTGTGTCTTGTGATGGCTTTGAGTTCACAAGTGCATTGAGTCAACATTAGAGAAAGAGAGAGTGTGACTTTGAGAGATGACATACAGACAGAGCAAAACAATTGTTATAGCTGAGTATTATAAAAACAGTAACACTTACAGAGACACATCCATTGTGGGCAAACCCACCAAGAGTTCTAGTTCATACATGCCATTTGCCTATAGATATCCAACAAATATATTGCAGTACCCGGACAGGTCCTGTCTGGGTACTGCAACCTATGCTTGCAGCGCTCATGCTATCCTGTCTGGGTACTGCAATATATTTGTTGGATATCTACAGGCAAAAGGCATGTACGAACTACGTAACCTAGCAACCGGTTTGTATGAACCCAGCAGTACTGCGTGGGCTGATATTTTCCCCTACTACCTAGCTTCATACATGCCAGTTTCCTAGAGATATCCAACAAGCGCAATGCTGTCCTGTCTGGGTACTGATTTGTTGGATGAACTAGGTAACCTAGCAACTGGCTTGAGCAGTACTATATAGTGGCCAGTGTGCAGGTTAGAGCCTGCTTCTAGCTAGCCACACCCATATATGTATTACATACCAAACAATGAATAAATAATTTGATGATTACCACAACCATTCCAGCAGACTTCAGGTATATAAGGAAGAGCATTATCCTGTATACCTGTATGTAACAGAGCATGGGCATGCTCCATTTGGCTTAGGGGAGCCGGATGAAATTTTTTTGAAGCCACCACTTAGGACGGCTCTGAAGCACCACCCAGTGGGCACGCCCCCTCTCTACTTGTAGAGGTGCTCCAGCTGTGTGTGTGGATAGTCCAGGTGTGTGGCTGCATAAAAATAATGAAATAAATAGAGTTGTAGCTAGTCTCACATTTTGGACTATGCAGAGGAGAATATCACACCAAACAATTGTACACACTTAGGACCATGCAGAGTGGAAATATAACCTACTGACACTCTCTGCAGATGATTATATCAAAAAAGAATATGCCACAAACTCATTAGGTCTGCAAGTTTTCCAGAATGAAAAGACTGTTTTCCATTTTTGTGTTTATACTTATTTCCTATCCCTCCCAATCCTTCTAACTGCTGATGCAACAGTATACAAGCACTTAGTCTCAAAAGGTTTTTTCTATGTGCCTACTGATTTCTGTGTATTTCTACTCTGTATGACATTATTAGAAACAAGCTTGGTAGTAACAAACAGGGAAGGAGGGAAAGAGAGGGAGAAAGCAATGTGCTGACATGCTTGGCACTAATCATACTATAGGGAGGCGCCCAATATGCCGGCATAAAAATGAGAATAATAGGGCATGCTGGGCAGTTAGCATAATGCGGGAATAATAGGAAGAATACTAGGAATAAACGGAATGACGCATCACGTTTTATGATTTTGCTTCGTGTAAAAATGGCTGCCAGTTCTAGTGCCGCACGAGGACTGCGGTTCCTCCTAGCAGCGCGTACAGTGATGACGGGTGCAGCAGTTTCTAAATCAGATAGCGAAGTAGTTTCTCTCCTCGATCGGCTGAAGAGCCCTGCTCCGGCGGCTATTGCAAGGTCAAGCCCCCCCCGCGGAAAACGAACGTGCAGAGGAGCACTTGGGTGCGACCCAAAGAGAGTTTCTCCCGCTCAATGTGTAAGAGAGTTTCCGACTGAGTTGTTTACCGTCAGTCACAGCCGTCTCTTCTGTTCAGCATGCCGCGAACAGCTAAGTCTCAAGCGAAGTATCGTAAAAAACCACATTGAATCTGTGAAGCATCGAAACGCAAAAGAGCGCCTTGCAAAGAAAGGAGCAAGGGAGCGTGATATTGCTTACAGCAAGCTTGTCATTTTTATCTGTAGTTTTTTTTATTGAACTCACAACTCACAATTGTGTCATTTTTATCATGCACAATTTGTACTATGTTTTGAAACAATGCGAGAATAATGGGATAAAAATATAAGAATAATAGGCATGAAAAATGGGCAGTGCAGAATAGAATAATAGGTAAATTTTTGAGCACATTAGGCCTCAGCCTATCATACTAACACACTATTTGTATAATGTATGTTTGTATATAAACGTAAACGCATGTGTGAGAAAGGCGCATGTGTTATTTATAGTTAGGACATCACTACATGGTATATACCACCATAGAACCAGTGAACTTTGTCACAAACTTGTCAAACACCCAATTGTTTGCAGAGAAAGTAAGTACGGTGTGTGAGTTGCCGAGTGCGCTAAGAGTTAGCTTTTCGAGTGTTCATGAATGATAGCGACTGAACATACCTGGAGCCGGAGTTATGAACGCTCGGATACTTTTAGCTACGCTCCTGACTCCCAAAACACTGCTACAGTTTCTTTCGAATTGCTGGGAGGGGCTTTTTGCTTTATCTCCACCCTCTTTATCACAGCCCCGCCCCTAAAGGGAAACGCGTGCGCGCTAACTATTCTAGCAAAACCGGCCGTAAAACCACACCTCTTCATGTTACGCAAACATTTTTATATTCACAACATATGCGCATGCTCAGTGTGCTGCATTTTTCTTTAGTCATAACTCCACAAATAAAAACGATATGCAAAAAATAAGCATATATTCTTGATCAGCAACCTACAAGGAAGCAAATCATATATAAAAACATAAAATAAAAAAATTGTCATGAACTCCCTTAAACTATCCTGTATGATCATGGATCCATGATTGCTCAATGATAGGTGGGTGGTATCTGACCTGCTGTTGATAGGTGATGGTCACTTGAACTAAACTCCAATATTTCCAGCCATGTGGATAGCTGTACTTTCACATAACATGATTGCACAAGGATAGGTGGGATTGTCTATCCCTACACTTGAAACTTTGAACTATAGAAGGGTATTTTCATTAGTGCTGATAGGTGAATTGCTGTCTGCTATTAAAACACAGGTGAATGATAGGTGTGTACAGTCTATCCTGCACTATGAAACTTGTACAATTTGGAACTGCCAACTTGGTGGTAAAATCTACAATGGAGTGTGCCATACTTATTACCCTTATTATTACTGTGATGAGGTAGTGAAACACAAAGATTCTGACACTCACAACAAACTACTAGCCTTTAAAAACAGCACACAATAATTTCAAACATGGGAACTGAATGATGTACAGATGTTGCACCAGATACTATATATTAGACAGTACATGCAAGTATGCAGATTTGCATTCTTCAACTATAGTTGTTGTTCTAGCACATCTTTGCACACAGCTCTTTTTACTATTCTCCCAGCTCTGCTTAAAATAATTTGTCCCTCCAAAATGTTCGCACAGTATCAACCTTACGTTGGGTTTCATGGATGATATCATCAATCTCTGACTCTTGTTTTTTAATTTTCTTCCTTTTTTGTGCTAATAATGCCTTGTATATTTTGCATTTCTCTTGCAGCTCTTTCACTTGGTCTTGTTATCCACTGATGCTAAACAGAGGCGATGCATTTGATGGTATGGGTTGAGGAGAGTCCAAAGAAGACTGATTCGTCACACATTTAGCTGATAAACATGTTGCTTCTGCATCGAAGATGCATGATCTGAAGGAGCAGGTGGAGGTGACCCAGCACCGCCAAAGGAGTCATCTCCAGTAACAATTGTAGCTGTCCCATTTTTTGTTGTGTCAAAATCCTTACTTCAATTGTGGGTGATGAGCAGACCGTACTCCCGGTAACAAACCTAAGAAAATTACGAAGTGTATCGGAGTTCGCACTACCTATATATGGTCGAAGATAGCACAAAATACATTCTTCATTTGCATTTGTACTAACACAATTCTGAAGCATCCCAAGGACTGTTTAACAGAAACTGTCTGAGCACAGTAGATGACTAACAAATCATTAACACATCTCCCTCCAAAAAGGTCAGTGCTGTTCTGGTATGCCTGAATACAGAAGTGAGAGGGCAGCTGATGGCTTTGAGAAATATTCATAGGTAGCAACTTGGCTGAGCGTGTGCTGAAACCGAGGTGGGATTGGCAGCTGTTGTACTCCAAAACGACTAAATACTGGTAGAACAAGTGGCATCAAATCACTCGAAAAAGACAGTTGCTTATCTTTGGCTTCTGCACTTGCTCTCTTCATAATACTAGCCTCATAAAGACTAAGGCTATCAATAAATGTATCAATAAGCACCTCAGATAAGACATTGCCAGTTAGACCCAACACAGAACGGGCTAATGTAGAAAAGGCTATTCGAATTGGAAAAATTCCCGTAACAAGATAAGCATGTGAAATTATTGCTCCAAGGACAGATATGACTGAAACATCCATTCCTGGGTGAACAACTGGACTCAGCAAGTTTGCTCCATTGAAATACACCTTATACATTTCCTCAAAGTTAAAAAAGTTGCAAAGAGTTATATATCTACTAGCTTGCATGTGGATGTAGCGGCTATTTATTGGCTTACCAATTTTCAGTACAACAGAGTGCTTCTCAGACTTTTCACAAACCACCTACAGAAAAGTTATTGGGGAGGGAGGATTAACATAAAGGAGGGCCTCTCACGGGACACTCAACTACACATACGTACCTTGTATTCAACAAGAACAAAAGGATAAATCAGATTTTCTCCCTCCTCAACAATGATTGAACCATCCAGCCCAATAACAGCACTCTCTCAACGCCTGTGGATGACAGGTGTATATTCCAAATGGTGAACAAATCTAACTATTGCTGAATATCAACTCATACAGGACCTGTGAGGATACAAATGTATCATTAGTAGAGATGAAGTATACAGACAACAATCATGCTTCAAAAGTTATATTGTAGCATGATAGATAGCTAGCTATATACCTTGCTTATTGAGTCCGACGGTACACAAAAATTCCTTTCATTCACCATCTGGTAGCAGATACACAATAACTTTCCCTCAGATTCATCTGCATTTGCAAATCTGTCTTTTAGCTGAGCTTTCAGGACAACAGCTTTCTGTATAATGAGGGAGCAAGTGAAATACAGATACTCAATCTATATAATTATACACCTGTGCCTTTTCTCCATCTCTTCTAATTTGCTGTTCTCTGTCACGGTCCCTCCGTAGACTCTCCTCATGCGCACGGTCTTGTTCCTGTCTTATGCGCCGTGAGTCCTTCACATTCTCTCTTCCCTATTTAATATTCAATATCACCTGCTTGCTACACTTAGTTGATCTGGTATATGGCTATAACCTATCATGCTCACCTCATTTGACGCAGAAACTTGGGGCAGATCATCATCAGATGAATCACTTTGATCCTAGAACCACAAACATAAACATTACTAGAGCACAATTCTATCTGGGGTATTATACTTGTCAGTATATTTACTGAACGAGGAGATTCATACTAAAGTTCATGTCAAACAGTTGGCAGTTTTTAATTCTTGGCACCCATGCACAGTGAGGGTCACTGTAGTTGGATCTGTGGGTGTGTCTGTTAGTCAACATCTCACTTCACAAATGAACTATTCTATCTGGGGTATTATACTTGTCAGTATATTTACTGAACGAGGAGATTCATACTATTGGTTACAAAGTTCATGTGAAACAGTTGGCAGTTTATAATCTTTGGCACCCATGCACAGTGAGGGTCACTGTAGTTGGATCTGTGGGTGTGTCTGTTAGTCAACATCTCACTTCACAAATGAGCAATCACGAACAGGCATACTCAGTGGTATATAAGATTTTTGTGGGGATATGCCTGAAATGACTGTGTTCAGAAGTTACAGAACGAGATATGAGCGAAAAAGGCAATATGCTAATTTTCCCCATGTTCAGTTTTCCCCGCATGATGCATGGTGAAGCACAGGAGGTTATTGAGCAATTATCAACAGCATTCAGTTTTTCCCCAAATGGTTTGGGTATATACCTATGGATGTAGCTAGCCCCTGTTCAAGTGAGAACTGACACCACTACGAGTGGTCTGATACCCAGACCCTTCACCATATAAGCATATGCACAAATGCATACAGGATACAGCTTCAGTGAGAGGTGTGGCCAATTTCTGTGCATGCATAATATATGGGCGCAGGTATGCATGTGCCAAGGGTTTAGCATTTTAGTGCTTTTCATTTTGCCACTGTACGGAGAATACCCAGTACATACTATTTGAGTAACTTACCGGGCCATCAAAGAAACGTATGTTAGAAGGCTCTGTACTTCGTGAGGGTGAAACAGCTCTCTGCAATATGTTCACATTAAAAATTAAGATGGGGTAGAGGAGGAGACAATTCCAAAATCATTGGGTGGCCTGGATATTAAAAAAGGTGTAAGGCTGTTCTGTGATCACAATACTAATGTCATCTGTATGTGAATGCACATTTTTCACCCCTTTAGATGGTCCAGCTCGAGTAGAGGAATCCCTTGGTTGACTTTCAACTGACTCCTGTATAATATTGAAAGTGATACGTAACTGGTTGACAATACAGCTCTATGATTTCTACACTTTCTGTGTTTAGCCAGACATTTCTACTGCATTGCAACCCTGAACAGTGGCAAATGTGCTAGAAAACTGTAGTGCAGTTGTGGGGTTACTACTAGACTCTATAGTATGTAGAAAGAGCACCTTCAGATACACAGCTCCCCTTCTCTGGCATATTACCTCCCCACCAGGTTCTTGACAATCATTCTTCCCAGTTTACCCCCCTTTACATCTAGAAATTCCCAAGACCGCAACTGCAACCCCAGACTTGAAAAGTTTGAAATTATCACATTTTGAAGAGACATAGTACACATAAACTGAACACTCTTTACTCGGCCACTGGCTGCAAGTTGCTGTCGTTGTTTCCCTCGGGGGAGAACGAGAGACTGTGCAGAGGGAAAAAAAATAACTGCTAGCGTGACTGGCTTCACACGGACAAATTTTTTGCTCTCTTTGATGGGAGAGTGACACATTATTGCAAGGGATCAAATGAATTTGCTAGCTGTTTAACTGGCAAAGCAGATGGGTGTTTCACTTCCTGTAGTACCTTGAGAGCCATTGATGTTAGTTGTTCAGACTGTAGGGAAGTAACATGATAATGCTAGCCTAATACAGTTATTTTTTACTGACCACTTTCTTAGGGCCAGCAACAACCACCAGTACAGTAACACAGCTCGGTCTGGAACTGGGCCACAAATATCAATGAACTCCCCATTCCACTCTTTACCTTTAACTTGGAATATCAGATCTTCCTCCCCCTTCAAAACATCAGAGTAAACATCCCTTACTGCAACGCTGAGTGCCTCGAGTTCTTGATACGAGCTGTGACAAGCGAAAGAAACTTCCCTTTTCCTTTCTCCCAAACACACCAGAACAGATTTAGTCCCCGAATTATCGGTGGTGTTCTTAGGGGCATCATCTGGCCGAGGCTCAGCCATCTTCCAGACTTCCAAGTGGTTGGGAGTCAAAGGTCACCATGATGTTGCACATGCACGGCAGGGAAGCACAGAGAGGTCGTATAGTTACACCGTGTCGTATAACCATATGGGATAGGCAACCACCGTACGGCCGTGTAGAATTTGAAACGGACGGCATGCCATATGTACGCAGCCTCCCACAAGCATTTAGCAAGTGCACAAACCGCCAACACGTAAAGTATTTGCCATTTTATTACGCAGAAGTTCTGCGTTTGATTTCTGCGACTCCTCAACATGAAGAGACTAGTTACTACAGTTACCAGCGTTACTAGAGTAACCAGTGCTACTAGAGCTACCTGTGCTACTAGAGCTACCAGTACTACTACAGTTACCAGTGTTATCAGAGCTACCAGTGCTACTAGAGCTACCAGTATTACTAGAGCTACCAGTATTACTAGAGTTACCAGTGCTACTTCAGCTACCTTTGTTACTAGAGATACCAGTGGTACTAGTGTCACTAGAGCTACCAGGTCTACTACAGCTACCAGTGTCATACTAGAGCTACCAGTGCTATGTATGTTACCTATGTTACTTGAGCTACCTGTGCTACTACAGTGCTACTACAGCTACTAGTGCTATTCGAGCTACCAGTGTTACTATAAGCTACCTGTGCTACTAGAGGTACTACCAGAGCTTTTGGCCCTTGTAATAGGTATTAATTAAAAGTAAGTAATATGGATACTTATTCTTCTAGATCCATCATACTTGTGCCATCCACCAATTGATGGGCGTGATGGTGACATTGCATTAGTGTATAGTAACTATGAGAGAAGCATTTTGAGCTGCTGCTACTTGGCAGAGTCGTCAAATTTTGTGTCAGTTCTCCCAATAATGAAAGCCTCCTTCAGCTTGGGGGGGGGGGGGCGGGGGGGGGGGGGGGTGCTTGAGCACCCTGAGCCACCCCCTGGATCCGCCCTTTTATGGAGTATTACTTACCTACTACACTTACCTTCACGGAAGAGCATACTGTGCGCATGTGCCAAGTTACACATCTATGCACTACACTCTTCCCCACACTTCCGCACTTAATTTACCTTCACATGGGTCCACCGGTCACTTGTCACTTATTACATACAGATGATTGATTATACACACATATATATAGTATTACAAACCTACTACACATACCTTCAGGTGGAAGAGTTGGGATGGAAAAGCAGGGGCATAGCCAAGATTTATGGAAAGGGGGGCTAAATAGGAAAAGAACCGCATGTGAAGTGCTAGGATCTAGGATACAATTTTAGGAGATTGCACATGCAAAGTGTATCATAAGATAATGATTATTTAAGGGTAATAAAATTTAAGGCTTATAAAATCATTGAGTTCAATGTAGTTGTGTTAGGCAAGCAAGCTGAAGGCGGCAGGGGTAACATCTAGCAAAGTACTTCTTCAATGTTAATGTTAATGTCTCTATTAAAGTGGAGCAAAGACGAGGATGTGAAACGCTTATTGCCCATGATTGACTTTATGGAGGTTTTGATGCGTTTCAACCCACTGAATGATCTCTCAGGAGTGCAAGAGGTGACAGGAAGAGTACAAAGAATCCGGAGTAAAACTGTAATGTTGAGAAACATTGATGAGCTCTGAGGTAATGTGTGGTAAAGTGTAGTGGGAAGTGAAGCTGATCCATGTTCCTTCTCCTGGTCTCTCCATTTCATAAGCCAACAGTGAAGCTCACATGAGAGGCTGCTATGAATGGGAAGATCATCCTTGTACATATCTCTCAACTCCTGGATCTTAGGTGAAACTTCCTCAAATGTCTTTCTGACCAAGAGAGAGGGAATGAGGTAAAGACCTTGTACAGCTGTCTGTTGGTGTTTACTCTTCATTAACCCTCGGTGCGCATGCGCAGCGAGGGTTACGGTAATTGCTCTATGTGTGTGTGTGTGTGTGTGTGTGTGTGTCTGTCTCCTCTTATTCTTGTGCTACAGGCACCAAACCAGCTCATGAGCGATACCAACGGCTCTAGCACAACAAGTGCTAGAAAAATAATGTGGCGATTTCACTAAAAAGGCGCCGTTCGGGATCGAGAAACCGGCACTGTCGAGGACCACCTTGCGTGACCCAACCCATCAATTATAAGTAGTGCGCATGCGTACTTATAGTTTCGTGACCCAAACCCTCGGCAGTGCATTACACGGACTGTGCGTGACCGACGTACGCCACTACTAATGTACTTTATCCGTTCAGTGCATCGTGGAGGATTGTTTGAATTGCGGGTTCAGCCTTGCCCCAAACTATGCATGATGCTGCTAGCCTGCGTAGCAGCGAGTACTGACCGGGAAGTACAGCTGTACCGCGATGCGTGGCCAATAAACGTGCATTATTGGGCTTGAACTTTAGTGCTTTTCATTTTCAACAGTAGGTGATCTAATACTGGTATTGAGATGGTACGGGTGAAAGTACTCTGATGGAGATTGCGCTGGAATATTGGATCGATGATGCTGGTGTCCACAAAGACGAGGCAGAGACGGTTCAGTGTTCATGTAGGCACACAATTCTTGACTTCAGCAAACCACCTACTATGTTGCTCCTCAACATTATTCCTTACATCCTGCAATGTTGCCGTCACACTTTTTATCTCAGATACTGCCTGTACTATGTCTTTTCCCTCAGCCTGAAGACTGCGAGTTAGACCTAGCAGGTGGTGCAAACATGCTGTGATGTTAACAAGAGCACTGATGAATTCAGTGGTGCTGATAGCTAGGAGAAGAGTAGTAGCATCTGTCACTGAGTCAGAAGACCATTCTCTAAGTCCTGCACTTCGTATTGTCTCCATGCATGTAACCACGGAGGGAAGAAGCTGCTGAAATCTCTGCAATGCATCTATCCTCTCATTCCATCGTGTGCGGCAAAGATCCTTTAACTTATGAACAGAATATTCCGGCTATGTTGTTTGAATTGCCTTTTCAGGTTTCTTCTGCCGTTTCGGATGAGCAAAGAAGAAAGTTGACACTCGATTCACAATCCCTATCATATTGAGTACTGCAACCTCCTCAAGTGAGCCAACAACAGCTGAATTTAGACAGTGGAGGCACAGTGTACATAGATAGCAAGGGGAAATGAAGACATGATACGTGCTGCAGTGACTCTCCCAACCATATTACCGACACCATCATAGGCTTGTCCACATAAGTTATTGGGATTAAGATCATGTTTTGCGAGAAAGTCAAGCAGCATCTCTACAAGAACCTGCCCTAAAATGCCACCGCTACATTCCAGAAAAGACACAAGATCCCCACGGGTGAAGTTGTCAGTTGATTGACATAGTGCAGGACTACCACAAGCTGCTCTTTGTTGCAGGAATCAGTCACCTCATCAGCAATCACACTAAAATACTTTGCCTCCTTCACATTGATGAGGATATTATTGAGAATATGGTCTCCAAGGACTAAAATCACCTGGTTCTCAATGTTGGGTGATATGTAAGTGGCATTCTTGGGAGCAGTAGTAAGATGCTCTTTCAGAAGGCTATCTCCAGAAGAGATACGGAACTGAGGGAGCGCCAAGAAGTTCCTGTGGCCCTCACACGTACGTTCCAGGTCAGTACTAGCATCATGGTGACCACGCAGGGAAATAATATGTCAACCACGCAAAATTATGGTCTCAAAGATAGACTAAGGTGTTTTTCCTGTTCCTAGCAACAAGCTCGTTTGGCGGCATTGTTGATCTGGATGGAAACACTATCCTGCTGGCCACTCATTACCTTCACAAATGTGTCCATTTTTACCACAGCCTCCTGTGGTATTCTTTCTGTTCATGCTTTTTCAAACTATCAATAGCATGCTTGAAGTGAGTGAGAGCACAGCTGACAAGCACACCAGCTTGTGTATGGAAGTTCTTACTCGTGTAGAACATCACAGAAGGAAGACAATATCCACCATCCTCTTGTTCGCTATAATTCAGCCATGGATACCTCACTAACCACTGATGTTGAAAGCTTCTACCCGTAGTTGAATTCTTTTGGAACTTGTACTTCATATCAGGAGAAAAGTGATGATTGATGAACTGGTACTTCTCACCGCCGGATACTCCGTCTCGTTAATGAAATTCAGCAATGTTGGTTGCCACAGAAAGAGAAGGCCCGAGTGTTGGAAGTTTTGACGGTGGAAGTGCACTTGGACCTGGACTATCATCCAGTAATCTGAGTGATTATTGATGTATTTTTAGTGAAAAAAACAGCTTAATAAGCAATAATTTTTCTAAATGCGCTAAGTACATACATACCCGCTGGTGTAACTTGTTGCTTTATAATAAAATGTTGTAGCCTGCACTCCGCTGACTCACCTTGAAGCCCGAGTTATTTGTCGTCATTCCTAGGCCTATGCGCTGGAGCCTTCTTCAAAAACCAGAGTACAGACGTTGCGTTGGCCGCTACGCTGGAGCAGTGAGCTGGTGCTTAATAGTGCGAGCTTTCGGAAGGCCTCTCGAAATAACCAAACATGAGCATGCGCTCAACCCGTTACCATGCTCACAATTAATTGACCTTGTTGGATATTGTAGTTGACATCAGAGTGGCTTATGACTGCTTCACCTGGCGCTTTACGGTCGCTAACATCTATAATAGGTTGGTTAGCTAGCTTAGCTCTCAAGCTACAGTACTGGGTCCACCGGAGCCCAGCCCACTTTGGAAAGACAAAGGGGGAGCTTCAGCCCGTAGAGCCATATGCTAGCTACGCCCCTGAAGAGCATATTGCGTGCATGTGCCAAGTTACACATGCATGCAGTGTGCTCTTCCCCACTTTCGCATTTTACCTAACTTCAATCCAGTCCACCAGTCACTTATTCTGCAGCATGATTGACATCCATACACGTATACAGTATTACAATTACGCGCATGGAAGAGTGGGGACAGAAGGTACACATGCGTGCAGTACGCTCTTCCCCATACTTCCGCACTCAACGTGGGTCAACCAGACACAGAAGGGAGGGAACATATATTGCACGTATGTCCAACAAACAATTGGATACACGCGTAATAGTACACTCTTCCCCCCTCAACTGCATTACTAACCAACATGTAGATTGGTGGGGACATACTGCACGTATGTATAACTAGGCGCATGTGCACAGTAAACTCTTTCCTACACTTCTGTACTTCACTTACTTTAAGGTGGGACAATGAGGATGTACTGTACGGAAACAAAACTGTAAACATAAGGTACTCTAATGCACACCATACAGTATCACTTACCTTCGCACAGAAGGGAGGGACTTAGACACGCACACATTAATATGCTCTTCCCACTCAACTGCATCTTTAAATTGGCGGAGACATACTCCTTGCTTGTGTAACATGGTATATTAGAGATGCAGTACCCAGCATTGTGCAGAATGTGACACCCCCTATAGTAAGCTTTAAATACATGAAAACTATTGCTGGCACAGTATTCAATCAAAAGAAATTAGTTGAGGACTTAAATATTGATATAGGTACTACTATGTGTTGTGAGTGTAATGCAAATGAGTATTGTTTTGGCCCTGTTGGGCATGTCGTTACTGGAGATCTAAGCATTATTAAGGATGCAAAGCTTCGTCACTTGATAAAGGACCATTATATAGGGAACAGAATCAGGTTAACTGCAGCATTACTGAGAGATTGTGCAAAGAGGCAGTAGCTAAGTACAAACTGGGCGCAAAAAGAGAAAGTGGACATAAGAGCATTAAATGAATGGGAATGTAAGGTAAATGAATGTGTTCAGAATAGAATTGCCTCACTGAAATGGAAACATATAAACAGAAAGAAATCACATACCTTGAGAAATAAAAGGCATTCGCGGTCTCTAGAAGAGCTTCATAGTAAGTGTGTTTTAGTATCAGCCAATAAGACGGCATAAAATGTGGTTTTAGTTTGTTGAAAGTATTATTTAGAAGTTGTGTTGAAGGAAATTGATTCAACTGTCGCATATGAGAGTGAGGGGGAAGACTCCAAAGGGATTAATAATAATTTTTTTTAAAAACCACCGTATTGAGGTACCATTGCAGTGTAAATGTTTCCTTCATTTTATTGGCTTCATAAACAGCCTTATGGTGCTAGATTCATAGCTGCATCACATAAATACACTACGAAACGTTTGTCTAAACTACTCACTAGTTGCCTTAACTCTCTTGGTGCATATTGCAGTTAAGGGTAGTTAGGTATAAGTTCATACTTGGCCCCACTACTGCCGTCAGACAGGCGTACCTCATCCATTAGCGCGTTTGCGTGGTAAGCATGGGGTTGCAGGTTTGTGTCCCGCAAGTTCCGCTCATCCATTAGCATTTTTGCGTCATAAGCGTGAGGTAACAGGTTCGTATCCCACAATTTTCGACCATTTTTTCTTTTTTCACCTCATTAATTATTCATAGGGCATATATTTCAGGATATAAACCTGCGACCCCACGCTTACGATGCAAATGCGCTAATGGATGAGCTACACCGGTCCAACCGTAGTAGTGGGGCCAAGTATGAACTTACACCGAACTACCCATAACCTAATTACCAAACATTACCAGCAGTATTGTTATGCCAATTTTTGTAAGATTGGAGTGAATTGTTTTTGGATTATAGATAACTCTCAACAGGTTATGATTATGACAGTTATGATTTTTGAACATTATACAGTAGTATCCCACATGCAGCATTGAAGGAGGCCCTAGACACTTTAGTTACAGAGGTGTAAGATAGTGAATATATTGTAGCAGATACTGATGGAAATGCATATTGATTCGATATAACGTCAAACTCCTTATTGAAACAGAATGTTACTGAAGAATTCTGGGACGTAGCTAGGCCAGTGTGTGAGGTTACTGTGGTGATTGCTGAGCTGCAAGTGATGCTTGTGGTGGAGCTACAGATTGCAAAACAGAGATAGTATCATTACCACTGATGCTTTTACCAGTGTATACACCTTTGCAGTTGCGCAGCTCCTTGATGAGTTTCTCCAATTTGCTAAAGAGTTTTACCCCTTTCTGAAGTTCAGCAAAGCACGGCCTTCTACAGATAAACGCTGGTTTGAAACTCGACATGAAATTCGGATGAATGAAGAGCAGGAAAAAATCCTTTACTTCACCTCCGAGAGTTCTCCTCTGGCACCCATAAGTCTCTCTGCCACAAACTATACAGGCATTATTACCAGCATGCACATGCACACAGAACGTTTAGCTAGCTAGCTTTCCCGTCGGCCGCGCGCACTCTGCATTTACGCACGCGTGAGGCACACGTGCACACGTACACCACCACACTTCCGATTGGTTCGATATTGCTCTTCTAATTATACGCAAAAGCCCCAGAAATCACTTGAAAGCGATCAGACCCTCTCCCTCTTGTGGGTGGGGTCTGGGTACGAGATTACTGCACAACTTGATTACAGGAGGACAAGAAAGTTCAAACACAAATAACTGACTTAATTTCTGAATGCCAATTAGGCCTTACATTTTCACGGCTGTTAACGATCGGATACAGCAGCTCGCAGCTCATTGGTGCAGTTGAGAGTAATGTAGATTGCCTTTTAAAAACACTTGCCCACAGATACTAATGAATAGATTGCCCGCAAACCTATACCGCAGAGACCCCAGAAGTAAACAAAAATGATGATGAATACCGAAAAAATTGGTACGTAGGGGACACAAAAATAGGAGGACATATAGGACGCAAAATTCGGGGGACATTTGGTGCATGGGAAGGAAACGAGGTCGGAGGACAATCCAAACACCGGGAGGACACTTGGAGGAAGGCCGGAGGGAGGCTGGCTCCGATGCATCCAGGGCCAGAGGACCCGAAGGACACCAAGAACGCCGCAAGGACATTCAGGGGATGCCGGCTCTGGAGGGCGCGTCCAGGGCCGGAGGACCCGATGGACGTTCACAAAACCGGAGGACGGAAGGAGCTGCAACGGAGGACGCCAGGGCAGAGGATGCGTCAAGGGGCAGAGGACTGCCTCCCGCCTCGGAGAACTCCGGGAGCTCCAGAGAACCAAAAAAGTACATTTTTTCGAGAGGACATCTGGAGCCCAATGCCAATAGCCCTAGCCCTAGCCTCATCTCCTCTGTCATCCAGCACCACCACAATCAGCATCTTTATTGTATTCAGGATGGTTTGCAGCTTTGTAATATGACCGGAAGGTCCTACACCGCATGCCCACAATTCATTGAGATAATTCACAATTTGAGGCATGTGAATGACGTGGATGAAGTTACATTGATCAGCCTGGGCGAGGTATAAGAACTTCAACAGATCCACCACTTCCTGCTGCATGGCATATAAGCTTTTTAAGCCGCCCTCAACACTTTAAAAGAACATGTAGGTTGTAAAAATTGTGTGTAGGTACTATTGGCGCTTTAAGGGTTTGTTTAGTCTTGCCCTAGCACTCCCCTAGAAGCCCTAACACTCTTTAAGGTATTCTTAACTCTTGCCCTAGCCCTTCTCTAAATGCCCTAGTCCAATAATTAATCACAATTTTTATTCACACAGGCTCGTGGGTACTTTTTTTACCCTACCCATCGCCCGGACGCCGTGAGAAAGTACATTAACCACGTAGCGAAAGGAGCTAACATAAAGCTCTTTCCACACCTTGCCACCAGGAAGAGAATTAGGATTGGCTTCATTTCACTGAGGGACATTGATGCCAGGGAGGAGTTGTTCTTCAACTATGGTTACTTTTATGTGTCTAAAATTTACATTCCCTATTCCTAGCCCTAGCCCTGAACTCAGAATTGACAACTTATATGACAACTTCATTATTTATTTACTTAGTGAAAAATCCACCTACAATCGGAACAACTACAAGAAGACTCCCTCCTCCACCCCCTCTTCCTCCTGTTCCATGTCAAAGACTGCAAAAGAAGTGGTGCCCTCCCTCTCCTCTACCCATTTTTATCCTTTCAAGGAGGAAAAGATCCTGGCTCCCAACTCTAACCACTCTGCTAAGACGGAAATTGATGACTTCATTGAAGTTCAGGAGGAGCCTTCAAGAGAAAATGGATGGCTGTCTTGACGGAGATAGATGGCTGTCTTCCGAGATAGACGAATGTTCCTGGAGCTGCTGGCTGACAATAAGGAGATTTAATGGCTGTCTTCTGACTCGCTGTCTTCTGATTGGTGAATCCTCTTGGATTAAAACTCCTCCAACTCACCTTCTTTATATACCCTTAGGCCTACTACCTCAGGGTATCATCCCAAACCACAGGGGATGCTCACTAGATGCACACACATGATATTCAGGACACCACTTTTTCTCCTATGACTGGACACGCAGGCAATAAGTCCTGAGGTGCCCCATCTCTGTGCAGGCAAAGCAGGGGCCCACAGAGGCCCCTTGCACTGGGCCAGCAGCTCCACCAGGTCTGTGCCCACTCTGACTGCTAGGGGACTACTGCTGCGGGTAGGGAAGTGGGGGATAGGAGGAGAAAACACCATAATAATTAAGATATCCTTTGTAACCCAGAGCCTTTGGGGTGTGACAGGGGGCATGGGACCTCCTCTGAGGTGGCTGCTGCTTCCTTCGTCTCTTTATGCCTGCTTTTCACTCGGCAGCCTTCTCCGCCTTTTCGATGCGCTTTTCGTTCTCGCTGTTGTCGGCTAGCTTGTCGGCCTTATACTCAGCCACTACGCTCCATCCGTTTGAGGACCGGTTGGCGATTTTGATAAGTTTCTGCCACTCGAGCAAAAGCGACTCACCCTCTTTGATGGCTGCCCTTGCTCATTTGATGGCCGGTGAGTACGATGTTCCCTCAAGGATGGTATCAGCTTCCTTAATAGTGTCCTGAACTCTGTCATTGAATGTCGCCTGCTCCTCGTGGGCCTTTTTCTTGAACTCGTAAGGCTTTTCGCGATGGATGCGGCTCGCTGCCTTAGCTGCAGCCTCCTCCTTGGCCCCTTTCAACTCGTCCTTGAAAGCGGAGAACCGCTGTTCGATCCTAGCTTTGGACTGTTGGATCGCTGCGTAGCAAACTGCGGCCCCGGCAGGCCAGGTGGTGTCGACGTTTGCTGGTTAACTTTGGAGCCACCAGGCGGTGTCATTGTCAACGGCTGTTGGACCACTTGGGCCGTAACAGAACCGGCGGACTGCGATTCAGTGGCCATGGCAAGGAATGATGTCAGGAGAACGAAAGGACAGTAAAATAACACAAGTCTGATGCTCAGCGTGCACTGAAGCAGCAAGAAATGAGCCAACTCCCTACGAGGGTACCTTTTTATACATCGTCATCACATCCTGCTTATGCTTTTACTCAATATCCAGGAGTTCTAATTCCTGCATCAAACGACAGAAAATATATCAGACACACAGACCAAGTACTCTAACCCTCGCTGTGCATACACACCGAGGGTTAATTACTCTGGCTTACCCGTGGTCAGCTTGCTCTGCTCAACGCATAGCCAAGTGCCAGAGTAACCCAACGATTGTCAACAACATTCGGCCTTGATGCCTACTGATGCCACTAATCTGTATTGGAGAGAGAGCTGACAACAAACCCCTGGCTAACGTTTTCCTTGAATTAACCTCAAAATTTCCTTGACTTGGCCTGATTTTCCTTGATAATCTCACATCCGGCATAACTGTGACCATGACGTCATATCTATTGATGACATCATTGTTGAGTCATCAAGCAACAGTATGGTGCAACGGTAACGAGCATAGTTATTATGTGTAAATAAACACCACAACCTGCGTAGAGGCGCACATGAGACAAATTTCCATGTGCACCTTGACCTTGCAGGGTTTTAGCAGTTTTTCCAGTATACGAGAGGAATTGCAATTTTCCGGGATTTTCCCGGAAATCCAGTAGGGTTGGCAAGTATGCATGCGCACCGTGAGGCATTGGCCAATTTCTGCACATGCGCACTGGCGTAGTACCCAAGATATATGCGCCAAGGCCAAGGTTTGCACTTTAGTGCTTTTCATTGAGTCTGTGTGTCTGTTTGTCTGTGTCTCCGTTAAGTCTCATCTTACCTATGGAGCGTCTGTTCATCCTGAAAACGCTGTCACATACTCAGCGGGCAACAAAGTTCGTGGGGATTTGCCTGAAAAGACTGTGTTCAAGAGTTATGCCGCGAAACTTGAGCGAAAAAGCCAATGTGCTAATTATATCGACTTACCCGTGGTTAGCTTTCTCCCCTCGACACACAGCGAAGTACCAGAACGATTGTCAACCACATTTAGCCTTGCCGAAAATGATGCCTACTGATGCCACTAGCCCATGTTGGAGCGAGAACTGAGAGTACCACGCGTTACAGCTTCAACATGAGGTGTGGCCAATTTCCACGCACGCACATTGGCATAGTATGAAGCAAAATATGCAGTAGTATGCGCCAAGGGTTTTGCACTTTAGTGCTTTTCATTTACAAACTTGTAATGTTTATATTATGGAGCTACCAATGGATTAAATACATATACCAAGTTTTATCATTCTAGGTTCTTGCATTTATGGGTTAAACCACATTCATGTATATATTCATGGTCTGTATCATAATGTATGGCCTAAGGCAAATTCTTGTCATTTTTTGTTGTTTACAAAAAAATTAATAAGCTTTTGCACGACCTGTCATGGATTCCAATCATCATGCAAAGTTTCACCCCTGTATCTTGTGTGGTTTTTGAGATATGCTTGTCTAAACTGCTTGTCTTGTCTAAAGAAGAATTTCCATGCAACAAATTTCGAATGAACGAAAAGACGCAAGTGCAGAGACTACTTGAGTGAATCGTCAGCACCAGCAGTGAGCCACGAAGACAAAAGAACCTTGAAGCCGCGAGGTTCACCCGTGCACACCTGCTGAAGTAGCACCGCAGCCTCCCCCTCCATGTACAACGCGCATACTCCCGCTCTCGCGGTGTGTGCAAGTAGTAGACAGCATCGGCGATGTTCAATGCCTGTAAACTAATGAAGAATTTCTCATGTGTCTTGTTCTGTAGATTATTAAATTCTCATGTAAGAATTATTCACAAAAATTAGGTTTTCTATGGGGTACTCTATTGAAAATCAATAACCTCGCACGGACCAATCAGATTGCTTGATTTGAATGAGCTATGCACTAAGTGGAGAGAGGTTACTGAGGTGAGTTTTGGGGGGAGTTAAATAGGCTGTAGGATTGTAAAAAAGCAGCGAGATTTATCCACTGTAAAGTGCTTTCATATTCTCCCCAGTGATACTTCAATCCCCAGAAAACTGGACTGCCTTCCGAGACCAGTCAGCAGAGTTTACATGTGAAACAGATGGTAGTACCTCTGGTTGGAATACTAATGGATCACTGTGGCAAACACTTCCACCTGATATGGAGGTGGATATTAAGATCACAAGAAGTACCACATTTGAAGACAGTTCAGTGGAGACACTGACCATCCCAGCCAGAGCTGAGTACAATCAAGGGCTTATCGAGCCGCTGAAGGTGGCGAGAGGGCATGCAACGCATACAGACGGCGAAATCCAGCATGTTACTAAATTTAAATATACATGACGTATTATTACGTGGACCGTGGCACCTGGGATCAACTGTAATATATGGACCATAAGCGCAACGTCTTTTATGCGTGTTCTAAGGACCCATGGAGATAGAGAGGTAAACCTAGGCTAAGAGAAGGCTAGGGCTAGGGGTTGTAGAGGCTAGAGTCAAGGCCTGGGGCCTAGGGGTAGAAATTCAGTGATGCGCTACAGCATCCACGGACCGTCCACACAGAAGCTTCTACGACATTAAGCCATTTAGGCAGCACCTCTAGCAGTTCTACGCTCCCTCACAGTACGTATGGGACTGGACTTGTCTAGGAGATGTGCCGTGTTGGGGTTTCCATGTGTACCCAGGCTGCATTCACAGCCGGATCAACAGTCGCGTAAGTGTGCGAGCGATGGAGTGGGGGAGGCGGCCGCGGATTTCATGCAGCTCAGCTGTGGAGAATACGGATATATGGTGAAGATAAAGAAAAATCAAATTGTTGGTCCAGCAGTAGTGCTAATAAAGGCGGGAAGGTATGCAAAGTTGATGCGCTACTGCCTCGTCATGCAAAGTAGCGGTAGAACCCTTCGCGGACGGCCTGTGGGTGCTGTAGCACATCACTACATTTGCTCTAGCCTCTACCCCTAGCCCTAGCCTTCTCCTAACCTAGGTTTACCTCCTCATATCTCCATGGGTCCTTAAAACACGTGTGGAAGCCGTTGCGCTTATGGTCCGTATATTACAGTTGATCTGGCACCAGCAATACCTTTGCCATGCTAGCTCGCTCTATTGTGCTGCTGTCCTACCGCTCTGGGAAAAGGTGTACCACTCGGGGGAAAAATTCAAAATCGAGTTAGCGGTACCACGCAAAAGCGCGCGGCCCGAGCAATACAATGCTGCAAACCCCGCCTTCGTAGCGCATTCCTATGATGTGTTATAAGCGGAAGAGTCGTAGTCCCTGACTACCCGTAATTTCGAGTAAAAACGCGTTGAATTTCAACTTCCGCTATGGAGTGATATCTCCGTATACTAAGTGCGCGTAATAACTACGTCATTACAGCACCGATTTACCTTGCGGTGTACCGACCGGCTCCCGTGTTTTATCTTTGGATATCGAGGATTTTTGGGCTGTTATGGACGTCAAGCAATGTCCCAGGAACAGAGGTAAGATAGAAATACCTCAGTTTAATACATGCACGCGCGCAAGCGCTGTTATAGTTAGAGCGTAAGTCGCTCTTTGAAAGGTATTATCTGTAGTAGTTTGTGTGTGCAAGTATAGGGAAATAGACAGAGGTAGCTAACTAGGAGTAGGAGAATATAAAAGTTGTTCATTTCTGGCAGGAGCGGGCGTTGTGACTGGGCATGTGGCACTTGCTGCAGACACGTGCCCGCTTCACTGGTGGTTCTGTGAAGGAGTTATCAACACCACCTACAGATGTTGATTGATTCAATTCGATCTGCTCTTCGATTAAATTGGAAATTCGTTTCGATCCGGTCTTACGATTCAGCCCTCTGATTCTGCCTGCGAATTCCATTTAGTGCCCTTTTTACACGCATGCGCATTTCTCATTCTCATCCCTCGTGCGAGATCGATCGATCAAGGGCGCCATTGAGGAGCCGCCCGGACAGAGCAGAGCAGCGATCCGAGTGATGGGCGATCAAGAAGAGGTTTGTAGGGTATTATGTACGCGTTGGAAGGCACTCTATCTCACATTTCTATTTTTAGATGCGGAATATCTTGGGACAATTGGGTCTGCTAAACTCAGCTGAGGTTGAGAGAAAGTTTGAAGCAGAGAGGGTGAGTGAAATTTAGCTCCATCTGCGTGGATAAAAATAGTTTTTACTTGCAGATCACCCCCAAGTTGTGCCTAGCTTGACTGATGATCAGCTTTCCAGTCTGGGAGTTACTACTATTGGTGATCGCATTCGAATTTTTGACTGCTGCAAGCAATATCCTCTTTTTTTGCTTGGTATGTCCTTTTTGGTTTATTTATGTATGTATTATCATATTTTTATTCTTAGAGCATGCGAACAACATCATCAAAGAAATATGTAGGGAAAGTGACAGAAGCGATCCTGACACAATCCTGTACACCCTTGAGAAAACTCTGAACTTGGTGGATGATGCATGTGAGTATCAGCCCGGTGAGAGGAGTTTAAGGGGTGCACGTCAACAGTTGGTAGCACTATATGAGCATTGGAAAATACTACAGTGTCACTTACCTACCACCTTGTATTGCTTTGGCTGTTGGCCTAAGTGCTAATCGTTCATCTTCTGCTGGACACAAGGGAAGGCCCCCTGTATTTGTGAATCTGAGCATGGTGGAATATTTGCGGCATAATGGTTACACCTGGGACGAAATAGGGCGTTCAATGCTTATTAGCCGCACAACAATCTGGAGGAGGCTTTATGAGGCTGGCATCACATTAGAAAGGTTTAGCAGCATCATTGAGACAATTTAGACTCCCAAGTGGGTATGCTTCAAATGCGCCATCCTCACTGTGGGCAGATATTACTTCGTAGCATGCTTCAAGCACAAGGGATTAATGTTCCCCGACACAGGCTGTGGGAAAGTATGCACAGGATAGATCCTGAGCACTCCAGTTCTCATTGGCACCAAAAAAATTTGGCGCAGGACATACTGTGTTCCAGGACCAAATTCGCTCTGGCATATTGACAGTCATCACAACCTAATCCGCTGGCGTGTGGTAGTTCATGGTTGCATTGATGACTACTCTCGCATGATCATATACTTGTTTTGTTATAACAACAACAGGAGTGACACTGTTCTGGAGAGGTTTTTT
The DNA here is from genome assembly GCA_965277185.1 of Cytophagales bacterium. Classification (GTDB taxonomy): domain Bacteria; phylum Bacteroidota; class Bacteroidia; order Cytophagales; family JAHDFW01; genus JAHDFW01. The sequence continues at coordinate 37,114 of CBDICC010000003.1, forward strand.
CATGCTACCACTGAGTTTGGTCTCTTATCATGTGTTAGGTCCAAAAAAGGTGGTGAAAATGTCGGTGTGTGTGAGTACATGCTTCAGAGAAGAGGAACCGGTCGGCATAGTCACATTGCTGGAAAGTCCACACACAATCAAAGGATTGAATGTCTCTGGCATGATGTATTCCGTTGTGTGTCAGCAACATTCTACAGTTTGTTTTATTACATGGAAGAATTAGGTGATTTGGATCCTTTGAGTGACACTGATCTTTTTGTTTTACATCTGGTGTTTATGCCTAAAATTAACTAGTGCTTGACAGAGTTCAAAGATATTCATCCTCTACGCACAGAGCACAACTGGTCACCAAAGAAAATTTGGATAACTGGAATGATCACACCAGGGAATCAACTATTTGTGACATATGCGAACCATTGCCTAATGATATTGAAAATTTTGGTGTTGATAGTGGTGGCCCATTACCACTTCATGACTCTGTTGATGTACCATTTACCAGTAAAACACTGACCAATGAACAGCTTCAGGAACTAAAGTCAATTGTTTCTGGCCATGCCACTGATGATGATGTAGGCATAGATGCCTACTAGAGAGGAAGGGATTTTGCTTTGTCTGTCACTCAACTACAGTCATAATTCTTACTCTTTTTATTCATGAAATAAAGAGCACGTGACAGTATCATAAATGTGATGAAAAGAGTAGTTCATTAGTAGTATGTTAGACCATCGTAAAAGCATTTTTCCCATCAGGTAAGAGCGCCACTAGGCTGTTATTAAACTCCCTGTGGGTGGGGAACAGGGTAGGTAGTGTCAACTTCAGCTGGCACATTGCACCATAATCTGTGTTCATGAACTGCACTGATATGTAACCAGCAGCATATCCTGCTGGTGGAGAATGTTCAGACCCAGTAACAAATGTCAAAAACCTATGAAGGACTGATATTGCAAGTATACAAAACAAACAGTATGAAGTAGCATGACACTGCAAGTTTTCAGGAAATCTAAACATCTTGAACACAGCTGCCCTAGTCAACTCTTCTTCTGAAGATTGGTCAGTGAAAAGTGGCTCAAACTCCAGTTTCAGTAGCCCCACATCTTCCAAACGCTTAGCAAGTTGGTACAGGGCACACTTTCCCCGCAGTAGGGCATCATGCAGTGTAAATCTTGAGCAATAGCATCTTTGTTGGCAAACTGTGTGTAAGATTGAATATGTGCATTATGTTGAATAACTAGAAGGCGAATGCACAGCATTTTTGGTGAGCGGGAGCGACCCAATTGGGGCAGGGTTAAGCACTCCAATGTGTCCATGTAGCCTGCTGCTGAGATCCCAGTAAAGCGGATTTTCAGGTATTTGAAGCCCACTGTCTGGATAAGCGTGCTTACCTCTGTCAGCTGCTTTGGAGGCTTGAGGCCGACTGGACCCTGGACTCATTCTTGAGCTGTTTTGAAAGCCAGGCGCTGTCGGCACTAACGTGATACACGCACATACACACGGAACAAATAGGGGGGTGTGCGGATTACATTGGTTTGCGTATGCGCACGTTGAATTAGAGATGACGTAGGCAGCACCCAATATATAAAAAGTATATATATAATCATACAAATAACGGAAAAATCGCCCCGTTCACACGACTAGGTTAGCTTGCTCCTACTCACCAATTACATTATGTAACATACACATGGCAAATGACGACAGCCACTTGATTCAAAGTAGGAGTTGAAGTCAGGTAGGTCAGCAATAATACTAAATTCATCTTCACACGTTGTAGTCAGCTGCAGTGAACACAAGTTAGAGCCAAGGAGTCTATATTACATTATTGGGCCTTTTCAGATTCAACAAGCACCAACAGTAATTAGCCCTTGCCTAATCAGTAAGTTTATGCGTGTGTGTGTGTGTCTGTCTGTCCATCTGTGCACATTTTCTCAGTAACCATACCAGCTCTGAGCTTCAAATAGTATAATATATAATGTGTAGATGGTATAGACTAAGATTCCGGAGTGGAGGCAGCTAAGGAAGCAGGTGAAATTAGTTGGCAGCCAAGGTGAATGCAAGTAAATTTGAGAGTCTGGATGCTATTCCTTGGGAAGCTGATAACCAAACTAAGCTTGCTAATCTTCCTATATAAAGTAGGTCCAGTGTCAAGAGAACAGGTGTATATACCGTATTTGCTGGAGTATAAGTTGCAGTAGTAGCACTATTACTACACACACGCAGAGGGGGGTGCGACTTATGTACCGAATATGCTGTATAATATACAACGGGGGTCAAAGTACATGTTTCAACAAGTGGAGTATAGCATGACTATGGCAGGCAGACGCGCAAGCTACACGGCAGCTTTCAAGCTCAAAGTAATTGAAACGGCAGAGAAGTGCAGGAACAGAGCCGCTGGACACTGACGTGGTCGTGCACAGTACTCTCCAAAATGAAGCTTTAGTCTGGTCCTGATGCCATCCTCTCTTGGTAAATACACACGCACAACTGGTCAGAAGGGTGATGCCCCTATAATTACCTGGGTCCTCTTTATCCCCCTTCTTAAACAGATGAACTATAGAGCCTTCCCTCCACTGCAGTGGAACAAACTCCTCTCGCCAAACTACTGCAAACAACTGCTGAAGCAAGTCTATCACACCTGGCCCACCATACTTGAGAAGCTCCCCCACTAACCCATAACTACCTCCAGTCTTATTATTCTTAAGCTTCCGAACACGCACTGCTATTTTATCTCTCTCTCAATTTCCCTATCCAATATCCTCACATGCCTTCAATACACTAGAACACTCACTAAGCTGTTCATCTACCTCCTCTTTCCAACTATCATCTCAAAAGCACTATCCACACTGCATGAACATAGGTGCCTATAATGAGTCTTGAGTACCTCCAACTTTCCCTTTGTACTAGTAACTGACACACCAGTGCTGTTCCTCAATGCTAAAATTCCTTTCTTCTTGCCTTTTGTCCTCCTACCAACAAATACCCAAAACTCTTTCTTATTACCCTCATAGTCACTGTTAGCCTTGTCTACTACTTCATTCCAAATCTGAAGCTTCTTTTCTGTAGCTAATTGCTTTACTTCCTTCCACAGCCTAACATACTCCTCCCATAACTCATCCTCACCTCTAAGTATCCTCTTATACAACTCCCTCCTCTGCTCTATTTTTACCTTAATCTCATCATCCCACCACATAGCTGCCTTACCACACACTACAACCTTCTCTCCTACCTCAGCTTTTGCCACTTCAGTAACAATGCTCTCCCAGTCTTCTAGAACTGCAGTAACCAACTCCCTCCCTCTCATTCCTTGGACAACCTTTTCCCGAATACTGTCTGAAAAGGACTCAACCTCCGTTCTTAAAGCCTGACAGTACTTCCCATCTTCAGCAATCTATCCAAATGCTGTTTCCTAATAGTACGTTTCTGTTTCGTACAACACTGCTACCCTACCTTACTCTAACCAAACAAGGAAATGGTCAGACACACCAATGTCAGTGGAATCTGCATTCACCTCTCCTGACTCTCTCATCAACTGCACATCTGTTACAATGAAATTTATCACCGACTTTTGGTCAAGGCTTGGCCTTACACTAGTCCACTCAGGCTCCAACACTGTCTGCCATTACAAACTACCAGCTCCACCACATTCAAAAACGAGATAAACCTGTTACCACTAGCATTGCAAGATTCCTCACCAAACATCCCAATTACATCAACATCCGTAGATCTGCCAACTCTAGCATGAAGTCCTCCAAGTTTCAACCCAAGAACATCCTCCTTCAAACTAGCATAACTTTCCTCTGTACCTGAAACACTAGAGCTATCCGTAGGCATATATACACAGCAAATGTGCGATGCTTCCCTCCCCCTCCCACCCCGAACTTTCATCCATACACTCTCCTCATACTTGACCATATTAACAAACTCTACATTAATACCAGACACTCCCTAACCAAAAATCCAACCCCACCCTCTCCTCTAGGATTACTTTGATCTTTACGAAGCTTCCCAAAATCACTTGTAGCCATCTATAACAATTCTTCCCCTCCCTCTCCCATGACTCCTGCCCAGCCACTATATCAATATTCAGCCTGCTTAGAACAATTGCTACCCAATTTGCGGACTAGTTCCACAGCGTGTATTTTTTGTTAATGCAAAATCTCGGCTACTTCCTTCAGCTTGCACTCACTACACAGATCAGAGAAATTCCAAGTGGCAACCTTGAGCTTCCTATAGGCCTTTCCAGCACTCACATTCTCTATTGACAAATCACCACCTTCCCCTCCAGACTCAACACTGCTTTGCTCACCACCATCAACACTCACACTCATGTGCCAGCTGTGCAAATGTATTTACGCAAGGAATATCCACATGGACGGCCTCCCACGCGCTCTTTTGTTCTCATCCAACACGCACCTACCCATGCTACCGCTCCTCTGGCAAAACCGACTAGGCCTAGATCTGCAAGCGTTGTCCTGATTTCCAGCGTTGATAGGCTTTTAGGAATTCCCCAAACGATGATATTCACCCTAAACCGCGTATAGTCCATGCAGCATCATAGGTAACCTGGGGAACCGTATTCAAAGATGCATGGCGGACGGCATCAAATGGAAAACGCTGCGTAGTTAAAAAGTAGACAGTAGATTCCCTCAAGAAGTAGCACCAATCAGCAGGTACAGACTTCCTCTTCCCTCAGACAGCAATAGTAGTACCTCCACCAAAAAAGTCAGGGCAAAAAAGCCTTCGAACACAGGGACAAAAAGAAGCTACCGCACGAGGTTCACGCATGCAAAGAAATCTGTACACGTGCCCATTATGGGACGGTTCCTATTATGAGACGCAGCTGTAAATGTGAGGAAAAATCAAAAGTCTTATTCATATTGCCATTGAATTAATCTGGATAAAAAAGTTTATGACTCTCATTAAAATATTTTTGCTAGGGACATTTTTTGAATAACAGTTGAATATGCCTGGATAATGGAAGCTTCAGATTAGGACATAATGAACAACATCATGTTTGCCAAAACGGTCTTAATTTATGCACATATATTGATAGCAACTAGTGACTCTTTCCATTGCAAAAACTTCAATTTAACGTGTATAAAAAATAGGTCTCACTTTGTCCCATAATACACACCCAAATAACATTTCTATGATGAATATTAATTATTGTTTGTGGAGTCTAATGAGGGTTAGCAGACCTGCCAACCATTACGCATTGGGCGTGGATGTCCACACATTAGCGGTTGTCCAATCATCCACGCACGCTAAAGAAAACTCCAAGCACAGACAACCTTCTGGCTTCACGTTCTTGCGTGCAAGAGATGCCCGCGCTCACACCTACGTAGTCTCACTATGAGAAGGTATGGCTATTGGAAATCGGGTGGAGTTTGATGTGAAGGATATTCTAACAAAAGAAGATTCTGAAATCAGAACTGAATTAGGTGAGGAAGGGTTTGAAGGATCAGATTTGTCAGGCTTGTTTCAGGCAAAAAATATCTTACATAATAATTTTGTTACCGTAACAGATGTTCGAAAGCAACTGATTGATATTGAGGGAGTCCGTAATGCTTGGGTTCGTGGTGTAGATCGGTTGGTAGAGGATGAATCTTATGGTATAAACTATAGTGTGAAGCCGGCAGAAGATGCACAAGGTGAAAGTTTTTTACAACATGATACGGGAGAAACTTCATTTGCTAAGCCTGTAAACTTTTTGCAGGGTTTATATGATATTGTTATCGAATTTGAAGAAGATTTGCTGGAAGCAGACCGTCCTGATAAGTTGCAAGAGGCAACAGCTGTTTTACATCAATATAGAAATTTATGCGAGGATTATGATTCTATTCGATCATCGGATGGAAGAGAAGAAATCTGCGTTCTTTCAAATATAGATATCGCTCCAAATGCAAATCCAGAGGAATTATTAGCGAAAATTTATTTTGAATTATATCAATATTTATCGCCATCGGTAACCTTTAGGACCATTGCTCAAATGAAGGAGTTTGGCCTTAAAAACAATGAAATCTTTACCGGTCCTGCTTTGACGCATGGTTTTATTCTGGATGAAGATGTTATCTCAATAAAAAAGCGTACTCAATTATTTGTATCTGATATGATTCGGATCATAATGGGGATAGAAGGAGTTGAATCAATACGAGATATAGCAGCTCAAAACATCATGGAGATCAGTAATTCATCTATTATTGATCAATTGAAAGCGAATATTATTTCTCCAGGGACATATGAAGTTGATAAAGAATATCTATTGGGGGAAAGAGAAGAATGGTGTCTTCCTTTATTTCAGGATGTAAATGTCAAAAATCTCTCATTGGAGTTGGCTTTAAGACCATTCTTTGATGCTACAGGGATTCTTGAGAATTTGTCTTCAATTCAAATGTTTAAGGCAAAAATTCCGGTAACAATAAACGAAGAAAAATTACTTCAGCATTTTGATGCATTGCGTCTTGCAGCAATTCGATCGAGACGTGAAACTAAAATTTTGGATTTAGTGTATCCAGATGGAAGTACAATGGATCTTTCAGATTTTAATCCAGTTCAAAATGATTTACCTGAGACGTTTGGTTCAGGTTTAGCAGGAATAAGTAATGAAGAACCTGATTTGCGCAAAGGGCAGGTTAAGCAATTGAAAGGATATTTGATGTTCTATGAGCAAATATTAGCTAATTACCTTCAACAACTAGACAGTGCGCGCAAATTATTCGAATTAGAAAAAGGAGATCGTACCTATTATAGTCAACTTGTTGATAATATTAAAGATCGCCCAGATTTGTATTCGGAGTTGCAATCAGGAACGGATAACAATGCTTTGTCAGAAAATGATTTTAAAACATTGTTATTGGCAGATTTAGAGCAAGATGTGGCGGATGGAGATCCCGTGTTTGATCGAAAAAACAGACTTTTTGATCACTTGTTGGCTCGATTCAATGAATTTTTTAATGACTATAGTTTGGTGATGTTTGGATTAAACAAACAAGACCAATTGTTGGAAGACAAGGTTTTAGTCTTAAAGGATTATCCAAATATAAGTAAGAATCGAGGGAAGGGGTTTGATTATACCAAAAGATTGGATTCGGATTCTTTACTTCCAGATGTTTGGGGAGTTGATAGTATTAATTCCACTGGATTTCAGCAGCGAATAGCTCGTTTTCTTGGGTATATGCGAACAAATAGAGAGTATTTGGCTCCGGCATTTGATCTCTCACTAGGAACCGTGATTTTGGAATTACAAAGTGGTCCCGTAACCTATTATTTAAATACGGTTGATTATACAGCAGAGGAAGCTTTAAAACTATTATTGCAAGAAGCAGGTCGGGAACGAATCGTATATGTGGAAGATGGCTCAGAAGTTAAGATTTACTTAGCACCTTATGTCGAAGCAGATCTTGCCACTCATAAATTATTTGCGACTTCAGCCACGGTAGTTGATACGTCTTTGACGATTGATGAGACAAAATATTACTTTGCGAATGCAGGAGGGGTACATTTAGTTGAGCATATTTTACTTAGACCAACGAATGATCAGTTTGATTTTCTAGAAGTAAATGTAGAAGCAGATCTAGATTTCTTCTATAAAAAGAATTACATCCTTTCGTTAGAAGAGGTGGATGTAGCCGCAGGGGAATATTTGCTAACACTAAATCATCCTAGCATTGGTGCAGCGTATAGCAAAATAAAGTTGACGTTAAAGCTGGGGAATACTGTATTTAGAATAGGACAAAAAACAGGCCCCTTAACTGAGCAAACCGTACTTACGGGAGATATTAATGCATCTGACGAGGATGTAATCAGAGTAGGTTCTAGTTTTAGAAATTATGTATTGGTGGATAATGAAGGGGCTAATAAATACTCATTTTTGATCAAAGAAGTTGGTGTAACTTTAGCAGAAAGCAGAGAATATACAAGTAAAGAAGCACGAGATTATAATTTGGTACAGGTATTATCTGTACTTTATAAGGCAAATCCTTTACAATCTTTTTGTAAAGCAGATGAAGATCCTTATTCATTTAGAGCTACCGTACTCATTCCATCCTGGTCTCAAAAATCAAATGATTACGCATTTAGGGAACATGCGGAAAATACCATTCGATTAGAAGCGCCAGCACATGTAGCCTTGGACTTTCTTTGGGTTGATGTAATTCAAATGAGAGCGTTTGAAGAGTGTTTTAGAAATTGGTTATCGATAAAGTCTATTGGAGATGATTTTGATATTTCAAATTCAGACCATAGTCAATATCTAAGTCCAACAGAACAGAGTGAGTTTAGTGCGTTAGCAACCGATTTAGAAAAAGAACAATATTTGGACGCAATGGCCAATTGTGTAATTGGCCACTTGAATGGAATTGTAGATGTGTTTACAGCAGCATATAGAGTGTCTTTCCCAAGAACAATGGACAGCTATAAGATTACTAAGATTAATGCTGGTGATCCAGATTTATTTGAACTATGGGCATATGTACAGGATTCTTTTGATTCCGCGGACATTCTTGTTGCGGAATTAATAAATGGTTCATCATTGCCGGCTTTTGCAAAATTAGTAGACCAGGTAAATATATTGAGTACGTATGCTGGAGCCAAAGTTCAGTTTATATCGGCAATTGATGGAGGAACAGGTGATCCAATTGTTGAATTCGAAAGAGATGTACAGGTTGGAGACATTATTATTACAGATCCTAATGTGACCATAACGGATGCTACGGCTGAAAATATTGTAGTAAACGTATTTCAAATAGATACGGAAGTAGAAATACAAACGGTTAGTGCAGAAGGACAAATTGAAGATCAAAAAGTAAGACTTCGTGTTTTGCCAGATGTAGAAGATAGCATGGTAATACTTCCCAATTGGGAGAGACCATGTTATAAGAATAATCAGTTGATTGCAAGCTTCGACGAGCAAGGAACTGCCATAGCACAGTCATTTTTATATGCAGGAGAAAACTTACCTGCATGGGCCGGATTGGTTAAAAGAATTGACGGAACGGATGTAATAGTGGAGATCGCAGGAACAGAAACAACCTTAACCGGAGGATTACAATTATATGTGTTAAATAGTATAAATCCAGATGGTACAAGAAGTGAAGGAGCAGCTAGAGATGCAATACCGGGCGATATTTACGTGCATAATGAATCAGCTGTTGCAACGACATCTTTTGCAGGTTTTTCTACCCAGTTAGTTACGGTAGATATTGGTGGTGGAATATCAGTTATTCCATTTTCCATAAAAGTAAGAGAAGATTCTTATCCAGAACTTCATGCTTTAGATAACATTGATTGGATTACCGAAATTGAAAATCCAGGCAACCTAGTAATAACAGTACATGAAGCACAACTTTCAAAAGGCAACCTAGTACGTATAGCGGATGATTCTATTTTGTTGTTCCCGGGAGGAGTGACGCAGGATGCAAATAATCCAGCGTGGATTGAGCTTACAGCTATTACAGCGGGAGAACATGAAGTGTTTATGTCCATAGGTACAGGATACGTTACAAATCAAACGTTTGACTTGTCCTTTGAAGTGACAGATATCTGTAATGTGAATCATGAAATATTTGTAGAACTTACGATTATAAAGGATGTACTGGCGGACGTAGATTATTATCCAATTGAACTAGAAGGTTGTTTTGCTATTAATGAGCCGGTGGCAAAAATAGATGACGAAAATGGTGCTATAACGACATTTACAACGACCGTAGCCAATGTGTTAGCAAGCTACGGATTGTACTATCAAATAAGTGGAGGCGATGTTTATATAAAGGTTCAATATCCAGACACATTTGACGAGGCATTGAAATCTGGAGGACTTAGTGTTTACAACAATATAGAGAATGCAAGCGATCCATTGAATGGCCGTGCGATCCATATTTTAAGTTTTGAATTTACTACAACCGATTTGTATGGAGGTGTAACAACGAAGACCGTAACATTGCAAGCCTTGGTGAATACCGATGCAGTCATTCTTACACGTCCGGGTATTTCTTACCTCTGTTATTATAGAAAGCAAGTGAAATTGAGCAGTGGATTTACATATCTTCCGTTTGTTCCGGAACCTTACGTGGTTGATATTACAGATTTGGATGGTGTTGCGGTTGTTGACTTGGCGGTTCCAAATGATGACGACGAACTTAATGAGGAGCAGGCACAAAATTAAAATTTTACTGATGTAGGTTATTCTAAAAGAATAACTCCATTAATAATAAATGAATTGAAAAAATAGCATAATGAATCAAAGTAACTACGACCCGAAAATATATCCATTGTCCGAATTAGGACTCAAATTGGTAAGTGGAACAGGAGGTCCTGTTAGCAATAGTTTTACCAATAAGAGAGTGAAAATAGTAGTGGATGATTCAGCTCTGTTTAATCTGCATTTTAGAGCAAGCAGAAAAGATCCAAGTGTGACAAAAAGAGTGAATGTCCGGATTACCGATCGATGTGGAAACAGTCAGTACATAAATCAAATTACAATTGGAAAGGATAATGAAGCTTCTTATGGAACTGTACTTAGCAAAGCGGCGAATTTGTATTCAGACAATGAATTAATTGCACGTGCCACGGATCCTGATGGACGGATCGTTAGTGCAAGAATTGTAGACGGAACATTGCCCTCATTTATGAGGTTAATAGAATCGGGTAGAGACGCAGGACAGATCCGGATGGCTCTCAATAGAAATTTTGAAGCGGAATCAACAACGGAAGCACTACTCGCATTACAAAATGAGACCGTTCGTACTAGCGAACGTTTAGCTAATGATCGATTAGCGGTAAGTATGGATGGAAGCTATAAGATTAGTAACCTGGAAAAAGAGCAGATTTCAAAAGAACGCGAACGAATCAAAAACGAGCCGTATTTACCTTTGATTCAGGTAACACCCGGTCAGTGGGACGTTAATGTTGAATTGATTGATGAGTGCGGTGGAATTTCAAACGACAGTATATCCATTCAAATATTAAGACCAACGAATGGACAATACATGGAAATGGTCAAAGACAGCTCTAAAGCAATGGAGGATTTAGCAAGCAAATATTTGCTTAAATCCATTGATAGTACTGATTCGCGTGAGTTACGATAAAAAAATAGACATCTTTTAATTGAATAGATAGATGATAACAATAGACAATAATATCATTAAGAAAGAGATCTTTGAAAGATTACAATCTTTTATAAGCAATCTCACCCTTGAGTTGGATGACCCTGCTTTATTAAGAGCATATGAAAATGGGATAAAAGATGCCGAAGTAACGGAGCAATTTGTTTTGTTTACGGAAATAATCGCACCAAGAATTTTTGAGAATTACATCATAGATTCTTCTCAAATTAATCAATCCCTTCTTGACGAGGCGAATACAGATCGTAGTTTATACATAGATTTATATCTGATGCTTCTTCGTACGTTGTTTAATATAGCATTACTGAGAAGAGAGGATGTAACTGGAAATGTGGAATGGACGGATTTGCTGGTAAGACTAACGGAGCAATGGGAGTTGCTTGAATCAATTGGTGAAGCTAAAACAGAAATTCAAGCGTTTGCAGAAGATACGTTATCCGGTATTGAACTAGGAGATAAGCCTGAGATTTGTGCTGCGTTGAAAATCTACTTGAAGAATGATGATTTAATTCAAGGTGATTATCAGTTGATCAATCAAAACATCGCGATTAGAGAAGTTCAAAATGGCCAAATTTTGGCTGAAAATCAGGTGCCTAATATTGGTTCAGTAGAATTGACATCTATTCCAGTTGGGTTTGATTTAGATCCTGTTACTGGAGCAATTTCAATCACTGATAAAAACTTGGTAGAACCAGGTAGTTATAGTTTGGTCGTTAATACCACGGACGAAAAAGGAGGTAGAACTACTTCTCTTATAGAATTCGAGTTAAGTTCCAATCTAGTATTAAACTATACAATTAGTGATCCAAAGATAATTGATGCGTATACTAATAATGATGTTTTAGCATTTATTGATGGCGCACAAGATACCGTTAAAAAGGTGTTGTTGGAGCAAGGGAAGGTTCCTTCGGGAATGTTGCTAAATCCTTTGACTGGAGAGTTAACGGTCAATAATAAAGACGGTTTGATAGTAGGTCAATACACGTTGCAATTAGGAGTTTATGATATTTATAGTGTAAAGCATCTTCGAGTTATCCAAATTGATGTTTTATTTGATAATGAAGCAGTGTACACTGTTAATATGCATTTGGATATCAATGATATTTCCACAGGTGAAACAATAGCAACTGCTTTTGATTTAGACGGAGATATTACAAATGCAGTGGCAACAGGTTTGCCAGTCGGCTTATCTCTAGATCCTGCAACAGGTATCATAAGCGTTACAGATAGTACTGTTTTGGAATCGGGTGAACATGTGTTTAATGTTACGACGGTAGATTCAACAGGAGTTGAAACAATAAGTACGATTCGGATTAATTTGGAGTCAGCGGTAGCAGATCCATATTACGTAACTGCAGCTCCCAAAAAAGTCCAAAATTATAGCAATGACGAAGTCCTTGCTACGTTGAAAAATATTTCTGAAGTAAAGGAGGTGGTGGTATTTAGTGGAACATTACCCCCTGGTGTTAGTTTAGATGCTTCATCCGGAATTATTACGGTGAGTGATGCAACACTTTTAGTAGGAGGTGAATATTTCAATAATATTCTAATAACAAAGACGGATGATACCATTTTTACACTAACATCGACGATTGTTATTGAGCCAGATTTTGAAGCATTTTATAGAACGATCCTGCCAAAATCGATCCACTCGTTTATTGATGATGAAATTGTAGGTTACCCGACAGATGTAGACGGGACTATTGTATCAGCTACTTTGGAGGAAGGAACACTTCCAGAAGGGATTAGTTTGGACGCAACTACAGGAGAGCTTAAAGTAGAAGATGGAGGATTACTACAAAGCGGAATTGGGACCTTTAAAATTAAGACAGTTGATGAGCTTAATGGCGAAACAATTAGTCGAATTAATCTGTTTCTTCAAGAGCCATCAGAGGCATTTTATGTGCTTGTCGATCCAAAGAATGTGGATGCTTATGAGAATAATGAAATAATAGGAGAGATTGAAAGTCCGGCTGAGATAATCGGAGCTTCCGTTGTAAGCGGACAATTACCAAGAGGAGTACGTCTTAACACTACAACTGGAGAAATATTTATCTTATCCAGATTCGATTTAATTGGTGGTTTGTATAATGGAATTCAGATTAAATCTGAAGATAAATTGGGCAATAGCACCATCCACGAAATATCTATAGAATTAACACCTGATCGGGACGCAGTATATATCTTAAGTCCAGTAAAGGCGGCAAATTTATATGAAAATGGAGATGTCTTGGCTACCGTAAGTGATCCAGACGGGCCGCTCGTTGTAGCAAGTATTTTAAGAGGTGGTTTGGTTCCAGGAGCAGCAATGAATACTACCACTGGTGAAATTTACGTATACAATAAAGACTTTCTTCAAAGTGGATCCTATGGGGTACGAATTTTCACTAAAGACGTAACGGATGGAATTTCAGTACACAATTTATTGGTTGAAATTGGAATTGTAGCAGATTTAGAAGCTCAATATACTTCCGAACCTGCACGAAATGTAGATTCTTATATTGATACTGAAGTGATTGCCACACCATTTGATCCTAATGGAGCCATCGTAAGTGCAGTTATTTTAACAGGGCAACTAGCAGCAGGCACCGTTTTAGACGCTTCGAACGGAGTTATTCGGGTAACGGATAAATCCTTGTTGGTGTTTGGTACCTATTCAGCCGAAGTTATGTTAACCGATTCGCTTGGAGGAACGTCTACAGCCGTGGTTACCTATACCTTTAATCCAGATATAGAAGCTGTATATACAGTAAATAGTATCGTTCGGATTGATTTATTGAATGATGGAGATGTAATCGCTACGGTAACGGATGGAGATGGTCCAATTATTTATGCTTCGATAATATCAGGTACATTGCCTTCCGGATTATCCTTAAATAGTTTGAATGGGTCCATTTTTGTTCAAATCAAAGGGAATTTGGCTGCGATGTCGGAAACAGTTGTGATCGGAACCACGGATTCTACAGGTGGATACAGCGAAAATTCAGTCGAAATAGTTATTGCAACAGATTCAGAGGCAGTTTATACAATTAAAAAGGCTCGTTTCGTAAATGCAATTAGAAATGGAGATGTAATGGCTTTTGCAGAAGATCCAGATGGAGATATAGTAAGTGCAACGGTGACAGAAGGAATTGTGTTATTAGGTACAGAGCTTAAGCCAAATGGAGAGGTTGTAGTTATTGATCGAAATATGCTTCAAGAAGGCGTAAATCATAGTTTTCAAGTAGAAACAACGGATGTACTCGGTGGTACAACCACCACGTTGTTAACCTTGGTAACTCGAATGAAGCCTCTTATTATCAAAGATAAAATTACCCCTGGAATATGTGAGCGTCTTGGAGATATAGTGGACAACCGTCCTAAGATTAATCAGCCAGAGCATGTATTGGAGAAAACTTTAAAAGACTTTACGGATGTAATATTTAAAAAAGTATGTTCAGATCTTTCAAAAGGTGAAACTACGCCTGTTGTGATTGGATATAAAAATGGGTCCAGCGACGTGGCGCTTAAGAATGCGTTTTTGTCTATTATGATGCCAACTTCTCAAAACATCTTAGATGCAGAAATAACAAGAGGGAATACAACGGATCAAACGGAATTGGACAAGTTGAATGAACGACAGCTTATTTTGAGCGATTTATATAATGAACAGTTGGAAGCGATGATACATATTGCAGCGTTCAAAGATGGAGACATCAGTAATAATGCGAACGATGCAATGAACATCTTATTTGATACAGTAGCTTCTCAAATGCAAAGTATAAAGGCAATTGCTGAAATGGCATTTGTGTTGGAGAATATTGAACGTTTGAAGACAGAATATCCTCAGCAGAGTGGAAAGCCTAAATTATATCAAAAAATAAATTCGCTTTTATAGATGAAGTATAAATCGAGCCTTTAATGCTGGATTTATTGGAAGGACGAGTTTGTGAATAAAGAATGGTCAAATAAGGGGAAAGTAGTGAGTAAAATAAATGAACCAACGGATTTAATCGTGATTATTGGCCCCCCTGCTGTTGGGAAAATGACAATTGGCAAGAGATTAAGTGAAAAAATCGGATTTAAGCTTTTGCATACTCAAATGGAGTATGAATTAGTAACACAGTTTTTTCCATATGATACGGGAGCGTTTCACGAACTTTCGTTAGAGATTAAACTGATGATCTTGGAGAAAGTAAGAACTAGTTCGTTGAAGGGGTTGATTTTTACGTTTGTTCCTCATTTTGAGAGCACGGTCGGTATGGATTATTTTCGTAAATTAATTAGTGCCTATCAAGAAACGGGGCAAGTTTCGATTGTAGAACTTACAGCTCCATTGGATGAGCGTTTGGAACGAAATAAGACACCATTTAGATTGAAACATAAACCCTTAAAAAGGAACCTTGTGAAGTCCGAAGCCAAGGTGAAAGAATTAGAAGCTCAAATGAGAATGAACACGTTTGAGAATGAAGAAATAGCTGAGAATGTAAGACATGTTAAAATTGAAACTACTGGGCTAAATGAAGAGGAGACATTTGACTTTGTTTGCAAAAAGTTAGAACTAAATTACTAGATTAAGATAGACTTATATATTAAGTTGCTAATAAAAAAAGCTTAATGAAAAAATTTGATTTCGAAAAATTAAAAAGTTATGTAAATCCAGGGCTCATTACCATGGAAAAACATCCCGATGCGGATTTGTACATTTTTGGTATAACAACGCTTGGTAGAAAACGTATTATTTGGGATGATTTAAATGTAAACTGTAGAGGATTAATCATAAACTCCGAAGGAGAGGTGATGGCGAGGGCATTTACCAAGTTTTTCACGTTTCGTGGATATCTATCAGAGAACAAATTGTTATTGGCTGAAGGCCAGGTCCTTGATATTCCGGAAGGAGCTTATACTATTACCGAAAAAATGGATGGATCATTGTCGATTCTGTATTGGATTGGTGATACGCCTTACATAGCCTCTCAACGTTCGTTTACGAGTACGAAAGCGTTACGCTCAAACGAAATATTTCAAAAAAAGTATAAGCATACCATTGACAAATTGGATAAAAGTAAAACCTATTTGTTTGAAGCAATCTATCCTGAATGCAGGGTAGCGGTGGATTATGGAGATAGAGAAGAACTTTGTTTAATTGGAATTTTGGATAACGAAACGGGGGATGAACTTCCCTTAGAAGATGTAGGTTTTCCGCTTGTAAAAGATCATACAGAAGATTTTAGGCAAATAGCCGATTTGAAATCTATGGAAAATTTAAACCTAAGTAATATTGAAGGTTTAGTAATTACCTATGAAAATGGAATCAAGGTGAAAGTTAAGTTTCCATGGTATGAATATTTGCATAAGCCAGTTGGTAGAACCGTAGATGCTGAAAAGAATCTATATGAGAATTACCGTGAAGTAAAACGACTTTATAATCTACCGCATAATCGGTTATCGAATTTGAATGTTTGGGAGACAATTTTAAAATGGAAGACATTGGAGACTATTTTGGCCAGAGTTACGGCATTTCATTATACAATGGGTGTGGAGGAATGGCTAGAAGACGAGCATCGTAAATTAATTAATGCCTATAAAAAAGTACAATCAGAAGATTTGAAGCATGAGGAAGTTTGTGCGTTAATTAAGCCAGACGAAGATGATTTGAATTATTTTGATACCTATGAACGAATGACAGATCCAGTTAATGAAAATATAATGCATAACAGAATTATTAGATTGGCGAACAGATTTGATTAGTGGCAGTTGTGATGTAAAGTGTTATAAATAGGATCCGCAGATCTCGATCAATTATAATAAAACAATTTTAAAAAGAGATACATAGTAAAGACTTACGACAATTCATGAGAGGACAAGGAAACAAAACTAAGACGAAGGAGAAAGCTCAACAGAAAGTTAGCCCAGGAAAATCCTTGTCCAATGGTTTTGATCAGGAATCGATTGAATGGTTTCAACCACAGGCTTCCATGGATAATTCCACTGGAATGATGGCGGAAGCAAATATGTTTGTGGAATCAGGGCTTGCGACGTCCAAACCAATAGCCAAGCAGGCATCGGGGTTAGGAAATTCGGTTGTTGCTTCTCCGGCTGCCAAAGGAACTCCTGTGGGCGGTGCTATTGATCCGGCTTTAACACCGGAAACCGTAGTGAAAGCGCGAGAAAAGGACGCTTCAGAACTTGTTCCTGAATCCACAACGAAGGAAGTTGCATCAGAAATGAAGGATCAGATGCAGGATGTATCAACGGAGGCAGCCAAAGAAACATCTAGTGCAACGAACGCGGATACGCAGTCTGCAGCGGCTAAGTTGGCCACTGCTTCACCCACAAAAAATGAGTCTACAACGAAGGAATCGGAAGAGTTAGATAAAGAAATTAGTGGGGATTTAGAGACCGAAACCGCAATGGATTCGCAATCTGCATCCTCTGATACCGGATCAGCATCCAGTGAAACGTCAGATGCAGGTGCAGGATCTGCTGCAACGCCGCCAGCCGTGCAGTCCAATCCGAATGTATTGACTCCGGCTGATTTGGCAAAACCGGAGACAAAGGAGAACCCGATGAAGGCTACTGAAAATGTGGAAGCTAAGTCGTTTAATCCCTCTGAATCAGATGGAGGTGCAGAAGTTGCAGGAGAAGGAGGAGGACGTACCATTAACATTCCAAAGCCGGAGTTTGATGGAATGGCAGAAAAATTCCAAGGTGATATGGTTGCTTCGAAAGGAGCGGTTGGAATGATGTTAGAGAAAGAGTCTCAACAAGCATTTGATCAAAAGCAAAATTCAATAAGTAAGCTTTCCAAAGATCAGAAAAAGACCAAATCTGCGGGTGCAAAAATTGCAGAAGCGCAGGCAGCAGTACAAGAAACTCAAGAGGATAAAAATGCAGAAATGAACTCTGCACAGGTTGAAACAGTTGATAAGCTGGAAAAACCGAAGGCAGATAAATCGGAAGCAAAAAAGACTTTAAATGAGGGCAAGAAAAAGCTAAATGATAAAATCAAAACCCCGGAAGATGTAGAAAATCTTAAAAATGGGGGAGGAAATTTTATTAAGGCCAATGTGGCCGGTGTGGTATCTTCTCAAGTAAGCGAAGTAAGTGATACATTTAGTGCCATTGATACGGAGAAAACCGGATCAAAAGCGGAGGCTCCGAAACAGGCGAAATCATTGCCTGCAAAGGAAAAACCGCGTAAAACTGCGAAATTGGATTTAGGGAAGGACTTGGTTCCTGAAACACCTAAGGACCAAACCGAATTTGTAAATCAGTCCAATCAGGAAGCGGATAATTTATGGGCCAAAGAAGGATTGGATCAACCTGGATTCAAAGAAGAAATTGAGAAAGTTGATTCGGGACCGCTTGGCGAAGCAAATGCAGAGAAAGGAAACCTGAAGGCACAATCCGAGACGGGACAAGCTGAATTGGATGAATTTCAACAAGGGCAGCATGATCAGGTAAATCAGGATTTACAAAAGGAAGAGCAGAAGGGTCGAAAAGACATGGAAGGGGAGCGAGGTCGAGGATTAAACCAAGCTGGAAAAGAGCAAACCAAAGCCAAAACAGGTTTAGAGAAAAAACGAGAAGAAGTAACCACCCACATTAATGGCATTTATGAAACGGCCAATACGAACGTAAAATCCAAATTAGATAATTTGGAAATTTCCGCCATGGCTTCCTTTGATAAAAAGCAGGATGCAGCCACCGTGGCGTTTGAAAAGAATGTGGATAAGGAGATTAACGCATTTAAATACAAACGGTATTATGGGCCGGATGGAAGTACTTTGGCGGCCGCATGGGATTGGTTGGTAGGAATTGATGATCTGCCGGAAGTGAAGCGCATCTTTGAGCGGAATCGGGATCGATTTATCAAAGCACTTGACCAAGCCATCGAACAAATCACGGCCGATAATAAGAAGGTGATAGATGAATGTAAGTTGGAAGTAGAGAATGCCAAACTTACTATAGATAAATACATCTTAACGCTTGGGAAAGATGTGAAAGACGTTGCTTTAAAAGCTAAAAAAGATGTAAATGCGAAGCTTGACAAGCTTACGGATTCCATCAATGCGAAAGAGCAGGAGTTAAAAGAGAAGTTGGCGGCGAAGCGGGAGGAGGCGATCAAGGCGATAGATGAGAAGATTGAGAAGATGAAGGAAGCGATGAGCGGGGCATTGTCCAAGCTTGGTAACCTGATTCTTGATGGGCTAATGGCCTTCTTCAAATGGGCCCTTACCGCTGCTGGCAAAAGTCCAGATGAAATCATGGGGATTGTCAATAAAGGCAAAACGGTGATTACAGCGATTGTAACTGATCCAATTGGTTTCTTTGGTAATTTAGGAACGGCCGTAGGAAACGGAATCGGTCAATTTAGCGATAACATCTGGACCCATTTATTGAACGGGCTGGTCAATTGGCTCACCGGTGCGGTGGGTGGAGAAGTGCACATTCCAGAGAAGTTTGATTTGATGGGAGTGGGTCAAATGGCCGCTTCTATCCTTGGATTAGACTATAACAACTTGCGGATTAAATTGGCTCGATACGTCCCTGAATCCATTATTTCTGCGGCAGAAACTGGCTTTGAGGTGGTGATGCAAATCAAAGAAAAAGGCATTGCTGGGATGTGGGATGATATTAAGGCGAAGTTTGCTGAAATTGACATAGTCCAATTAGCAATTGATGGATTGATGGGCTGGGCTACAGTCCAAATTGTAAAGAAGGCCACCATTAAGCTATTGAGTATGCTGAATCCGGTGGGAGCCATTGTACAAGCGATATTGCTCTTGTTTGATACTGTTATGTTCTTTATTGAGAACTGGCAACGCATCTTGGACTTCGTAAATAGTGTATTCGAGTCGATTGGTAATATTGCCATGGGGAAACTAGGCCCTGCTGCGAATTATATTGAGAAGATGATGGCGTTGACGATCCCGATGCTGATGAGTTTCTTAGCGAGGTTCTTAGGATTGGGAGGCATTGCCAAGCAGATTAAAGACATTATTAAGAAGGTGAAGAAACCGATTGATAATGCAATTGACAAAGCGATGAGCTGGATTGCGAAGAAGGTGCGCAAATGGTTTGGTGGGAAGAAAGGAGGTAAGAAGAAGTCGAAAGTACAGGACGATAAGGATAATAAGAAAGAGGAAAAAGAGGATAAAAATTCGTCGGAGACTAAGAAAAAGAAGAAGGCAGAAGTACGAAAAGGACTGGCTTATTTACATCAGAAAGAGAAGTCTTTAGATAAAGATAATGATGGAGATTTGTCTCGAGAGGATGCAGAAAAAGCTGCAAGAAAGACAAAAAGTAAATACAAAGTTTTTCAATGGATTAAGGTTGTTCCAAAAGGAAAGAAATGGGGATATCAGTATAAATACAACCCAACTGAAACGGTTACAGGTGCTAAACAAGATGATGATAAGAAGGTATCTGCCGCAGTTTTAAATAATAATAAAATTGGAAACCATAAAGAAGTTGAAATTACTGAAAAGAGATCCGGTAAACAAAAAGTTGGATATAAAGCGAAGGTAGGAAAAAGTGGCAAAGGAATAATAGTTGGAAATAAAGGAAGTGGAAATAAGTACATTACAACTAGAAAAGAGAAGAAGGATTATAAATCTGAGTTTGCCAAACTAAACAAGATGGGGAATGTAAAGGCTAGAAGAGATCATATCCAATCTTCTGGCGATGGCCAATCTTTGGAGGACAAAATCAAGACATATGATATGATTTTGACCAAGGCTGGAAAGAAGAATTCTGTAAAAAAACCTAAGGGTGATTTGACTGATAAAAATGTTTCCCAATATCGGAGAGATATGGTAGATGTAGTTGCCAAAGCTTATGGTAAAAACTTGAAGAAGTTGGATACAGAAATTTTGCACGGCTCGTTAACAGGTAAGGTAGGAAATAAAATATTAGGAGAAATATTTGAAAAATGGATTGCCTTTAATGTAAAAGGTGTTAGCGGCAAAGAGGTAGTCTTTGCAGACAGTCGGGGCACAGTTTTGCGACGTGCCGATGGCTATATGAAGACAAATACTCTGGTAGAAATGAAATCAATAAGTACGGGGCCAAGTGCAGAACATAAAAAACAAATGACGGATTATGCAAATGTGTTAAACTCAAAAACCAAAGGTTATGAAGCTGGCAGTAAAGCAAAAAAATCCGTTGGTCCGTTTAATACAATGAATTATTATTTTAGTAATGAAGAGGCGGCTTCTATGTGGGCTAAAGATTTGAAGGTGGCATTTAGAGGACTAAGGATTTATATTTATGTAGGACAGAAAATTTGGACCGAACCTAAGACGAATTCTGCTGGAATTTAGTATTTTCGATCATGAATATAATTTTAGATGTAAAAAACTTAAATCACAAAGACAAAGCACCTGTTAGTTTGGATTTAGTATCCAAGGTATTATCGTTTTTGTTGAGTCAATGTCAGGAAAAAGAACTTCTAAAACCAAACTACTATGACCTTGGGAATAATAATTTTTTCGATTTCAAGTTAGATGACTTCTCTTATAATCGATTGGATGAATCGGATTTACATTATGTAAATATGTGGTTTACTCAGGAGCGCGATCCGTATGAAAATGTTCTCCAATTTATTGTTCGGGAGGATTATTTAGCTTGTAGTTTGATATTGGAGGTTAATATTGAAGAATTAAATAATCATGTACGTTTATTGAGTGATTTAGCTAATGGACTTTTTACTATAAGTAGAGAGTATTTCACTATGGGACCTATATTTACAATTTCTGTTGATGAATTTGATTATGCAAGATTACGGCCTCTTCGGAAATGGGAGTATTTGAATAGCCACGGATTGGTTAATTTCTTTGACCTAAAATATTATGAGAATCTTAGAACTGAATTTTATATTGATGGAATTACAAAACTATTGAATAATGAAGATTTGCCAACTTATGTTGGATATAATATGGAATCAAATCTTGCAATGGTTCATTGGTTTCATGGGATAGATGACTATCAGGCATTTGAGAATAGATTAATGGATCGGGAAGATTGGATTTATCAACATTTGGAATTACCCTTGGATCCAGATTTTTCAGTGGAGGGAGATAAATTATTATGGCCTCTGTCAACTATTGAAAAGTCTCCAGCAGGCGAAGACTATTTTCCTTATTATCAACAAGAGATAGGTTTAGCTTATAAACCTTATGTGCTTGATGCCTCTGGAAAAATAGATCAAGAAACCTTGAATGTGGTGGCAAAATATTTAGAACGAGGAACATTGGATTCTGGAGATAGATTGGATAGGATCGTTTTTGTTATGGCTTCACGGGAGCATGCCATTAAAATAATAGAACAAGCGCTCAGTATTGGGATCTATAAAGTGGTATATGTAGATGAAGAAAGAAATATTTGGGATATGAATCCCATTGGGAATTGGCGAAATTAGATTGTTTTACTAACTGCAAGAATAAGAAATACGAATCTGATGTTCTAAGAGGTCAGAAATAATAAAATAGCCCCAAATATTAAGACCGTTGCAGGGTAAAATCATAAAGATATTACATTTATATATCTGAACATCAACTATATAGTGTCATATTTAGCTATGAGCAAGAGCAAATAGCATGTGTGATTTGAGAAGTCGAAAAATCAAATCGACCTTTTTTCATCAAATGAATGAATTACTTGACTGGGAGTCTATTAGAAAGACGATAAATAAGTATTATACAAAAGGTCAAAGTGCAACAGGTACACCTGCATATGATGGAGTGCTTTTATTCAAAGTTTGTTTACTACAAACTTGGTATGGTTTGAGTGATTATGAAGTGGAAGATGGAATCAATGATAGCATATCCTTTTCATATTTCTGCGGAATGAGCATAGAAGAATTGGTACCAGATCATAGTACAATTAGTCGTTTTAGGACATTAATGACTAAAAAGAAAGTATATGATAAACTTTATTATAAAGGACAGGGGAGTTCAGCAAAATTAATGGTTGCAAGTGCTCCAGAAGGTGTACCTACATTTTTACGTCGAGCGAAACAAGAAATTAATGATTCAAAAGATTCTAAAATTAAGAAACTAGGGAAAAATGTTACTAAAGCTAAAAATCTTTATAAGGAAATTAATAAATTAGATAATAGTATCAACTCGGGAAGTGATAAAAAGAAGAAGGAAAAGAAACTTGCAACATTAAAATCTAAAATTGCTCAATTGTCGCAACAACTGGATCCGTTGACGATAGTATTTAAGCAAGAAGAATATCCTCCTGCAATGCTTCCACCATTTGCAAATGGTGTTAAAGCAAAAGGGTTTACGGCGGAATATTTGAGTAAGAAACAGTTAGATTCAGGACAAAAAAGCACTAAAAATCCGGGTAATGGAAGAGGAATACCAGGATGGACAGAATTAAAAGATGCTGGATTGACTAAGTCTGGCCCTAAGTATGTTCGTATGCACTTGTTGTCGGAAGCTTTAGGAGGTAAAGCTTCCGATTCTAATTTGACCCCAGCTCCTGGTCCAACGGTAAACGTTCCTTTTGCAAGTGGTATTGAAAGAAAAGCTTATAAACATGTTAAGGACCATGATGGTAAGCGAATTTGGTATACAATCTCTGTGTCCCATCATTCTGGCGATCAATCCAATTATCCTAAGAAAATAACTGCTAAGTTTGGCGATTATACTAAGGAGGGGAATAAATTTAAGAAAAAGATGGTCGGTAGTCCGTATTCCAAGAGTATGGATGCACCATTTCGTCCTGCTAAATTTTACATTAATGGAGAAAGCAAAACAGGTGCCGAATTGGGCCAAATTGTAGGAATAGATAGGAAATTAGGGGATTATGTATTAACGGTGAGAAATAAATACAGTACCTTCATGGATTCAAATGCTGTTAGAATAACCTTGAACAGATATAAACAGGAAAATGCAAATGTTAAATTAACAGATGATCAAATTTTAGAAATTATGATAGCATTGCAGGTGAATAAAGATAAAATCTCTTATAAAAAGGTTAAAAAATGAAATATAGAAAGCTTTTAACCAATGTTATTCAACAAATTGAAAGTATCCAAAATGTAGAAGTTCTTCATTCAAAAATAGGGCTTTCTGAAATGGACGAATCCACGGTTAACATGATTTATGAAGGATTTAAGAGAAGACTTAAACTTGATTTACCTAAGGAGTTTATTGATTTTTTTGCTATTGGAGATGGGTATGAATTGAACTGGATGGTTCAACGTGAGGAAATAAAAATTACTGGGGAATTTAGTATAGTAGATATGCTAGGTGTTTTAAGCATGAAAATGAATATTCAATTATGGAACAGCGATATGATTGAGAAAGAAATCCAGTTTTATAAATCCCTTCAAATCATAGATGATCATCCTTTTTCTGGAGATGGTCAATACAGTGCATTTAGAATGGAGGAAGGAGTGTTACCATCAGAAATTTGGTTTGTTGATAGAGATGCTAAGTTTGAATTGAATTTGGATTATGCGGGTTATTTAGAAGCCATTTTGGAAACAAGAGCGATGCATGGTTGGCAATACTTCTATTTAAAAGATTACGAAATTCTGCGTAGTAATGATTATGATTTTAATAGAGCCAAACGTCATATGAAAAATGTGTTGGATGGGTTTAGATTGATCTTTAACAACGATGTTTTAGCTGGAAAATATAATCAAATTTATATTGATTTGATCAAAGCCTAAATTTGAAACAAAATGAAAAATATTAAAACCTTTGAGAAATCGAAGGCTTTTTGTTTTAGTCAGCAAATAGTTCCATTTTACTTTGCATGAGGATAGGGCGTTTTTACTATTTGCCTTTAACGAAGTAGTTGGCATGTTTGAGCAGGCGATAGCATTTTTTCTGCAATGGAACGAGGAGTTAAAGCCTTCTGAAGGGAGAACGCATTTTTAAATATCCTTTACAATAATTCAATAAATACATCTTGGGTTTCGTAAACAGCGTATTCGACTCTATTTCGAATATAGCAATGGGGAAACTAGGCCCTGCCGCGAATTATATTGAGAAGATGATGGCGTTGACGATCCCGATGCTGATGAGTTTCTTAGCGAGGTTCTTAGGATTGGGAGGCATTGCCAAGCAGATTAAAGACATTATTAAGAAAGTGAAGAAACCGATTGATAATGCGATAGAAGAAACCGGATTGACTGGAATGGAATTTAAAGAACTTCCAATTACCATAGAGTTTTCAGACCAAGTGTAACGGTGGCAATTAGAAAAATTAATAGCCTCTAAACCATAAAGTTTAGAGGCTATTTTTATTCCCAATACATACATACATACATACATACATACATACCTTTTTCTTGGCTTAGGGATAGAACTTCCTGGCTTAGAGCATTGCATTGTATTTGCGAAGAGGCAGGTTTGTTTGAGCTGGCATTGGACTATTCAGTGTTGGAGCGAGTAGAGATAGCCCGACCGTCTTTGATCAGAGGAACCTCTGGTGGAGTTGACAGGGAAGCCCCCCATATTAAAATAAATATCATATTTCTGGATTGAATTTTCACGACACTTTAATCTTATTCACATTCCGCGCTATTAGCTTTTTTATTTATGCATTTTTACTTCTTACAAAGGCAATTATTCCCTTTTATTTAAGAAATAAATACGTTAATTTTAAGTTATAGGATGTACGGTGGATATAGTAGGATTGTGACAGCAAGAGTGATTGCTATTTCCGATATCCTATCTACGTTACATGTGAGTTCAACAACCAAAATTATTCATGTTTCAGAAAGCATCAACGACCACAATAATATAGCGTACTTCCGTTTGTGCGAATGAATTCAGGGTTTGATTTGATTTGATTTGATTTAATTTAATTGGAATTAGATACGGGCAATCTAGCTTGTCTAATATGTCTAAGCTAATGAAACTTTGTATGGTGAATTGAATTGCACCGGTTTGAATCGATTGTTGATTTTTGTACTAAAACAAATAGAGGCGTTGACTCATACGCCAATAAATACTGGTTGAAATGATGATCAACCAGAAGAACTAAGAATGTTTTTTCATCATTTAAAAATAATTTAATCACTAAATCAAATGGACGAAATGAGTTCAAAAGAAAATAGCGACGATCTGACAAACAATGAACAGGATGCAAATCTGAACCCATTGGAGCAGTTGGATATAGCCCGAAAGCAAATTTTGGAAGGTGTGCGAAACCGCTTTTTGGATCGATTAGAGGAATTAGAAGAAAAGAATGATTTGTTTCAAAAACTGACGAAGCAATTTAGTGAATATGGCCTTTCAAATGAAGAAATGGTGGTGCTTAAACTGGCTTTTTTATACGAGTTTAAACCGGAAGAGCTGGACTTACTCGTTACGCACGATGCCCATAATAAGCCATTTAGTGAGATAGGAGGACAGTTTGCCACCCGGATCCCAGGATTGATTCCGACGGTTCAAACGGCTATCTTTTTAATAAAAACCAATTCGGACACACAAAGCGCGTACTCATTCATTGATTTGTTTGGTCCAGATCAGACACTGAGCAAGAACAATTTTATTGAATTGAAGTCGAATCACGAACAAGCATTGCCGATTTTAGCACAAAGTATCATTCCAACGGCTGAGGCAATTGCGATCTTGAGAGGGTCGGAATATGAACCGGTATTTTCTTCTTCTTTTCCAGCGCAACGGATTACTACGGGCATGGAATGGGATGATTTGGTGTTGGAACATAAGTCGAAAACGGAACTGGCAGATATTAAAGATTGGATCGAATTTGCACATAAAACACCAGAGCATTGGAAGGTGGATCGAAATGTGAAAAAAGGATATCGTGCGTTGTTTTATGGTCCTTCTGGAACGGGAAAAACACTTTGTGCAACTTTGCTGGGCAAATATACCGGCAAAGAGGTCTATAAAATTAATTTGGGCATGGTCGTGTCTAAGTACGTAGGAGAAACAGAGAAAAATCTCTCGCGGATTTTTGATCAGGCAGAGGATAGGAATTGGATTTTGTTTTTTGATGAGGCAGAATCTATGTTTGGAAAACGGACGGAGGTACGAAGTTCGAATGATCGTTTTGCGAATCAGGAAACGGGCTTCTTATTGCAGCGAATTGAGAATTATGATGGGGTTATAATCTTGGCTTCCAACTTAAAGGGGAATATGGACCCTGCATTTTCGAGACGTTTTCAATCGACAATTCATTTTCCAGCGCCGTCAGAAAACGATCGCTTGATCCTATGGCAAAATAATTTGGAACCTCTTCCTTTGGATGATTCTGTTGATTTGAATGAGATTGCAAGTAACTATAGTATTACGGGTGGAAATATCATTAATGTGCTTCGATATTGTGCAATACAGGCTTCGATGAGAGAGGAAGCTTTGGTATATCAACAAGATATATTATATGGATTGAAACGTGAGTTTGAAAAAGAAGGGCGCATAATGCGTTAAAAGAACTGGAGCAGATATTAACGAATTGAATAAGGAACGACGGATGAGACAAAATCACTTAATAATTAAAGAAATACTGGACTTCACGTTTTCTGAAGAACAAGAAGCGATGTCCTTACAAAATGAGATTCGGGATATTGTCGTTGAGTTAGAAGCGGAGTTGTCGGATATATTTGATCGAATTGCGGGACCAAACGAATACATCTCATTGGACAAATTAGAAATTGATGTAGGGGAATTGGACAAAGATAACCTCAAGGAAGACCTTAAAAGAAAAATTACAGATCAGGTAGAGAATTTATTAATCCAGAAAGTGTATCGAATCCGAGAAGGGGATCAGGAAGAGGGAGAAATCAAATCAATAGAGCAGCAAAAAGTGGCAACGTTGGTGGATTTTATGGAATATGGTTTTACCTCCCAAATGGAGCAAACTCCCAATGAAATTCTGTCTGAATTGATTAAGGAAGAACATTCTTCTTTGTTTGCGTTAAAGCGAATTTATACGGACTTTAAATGGTTAAAAAGAGCGGTTAAACAAATCAAAACCTCTTTATTGATAAACTTGTTTCAATTTCTTTTTGATAAAAGTATAGATGAGGCTTGGATAAAGGCCTTTGTGGTGGTAAATGGAAGTCGAAACAATGATGTGGCTTGGCAAATAATGATGGTGCAACTATTACCTGCGTCGGAATTTGAAAAGTCTAAATTGGAGAAGATGGCTGAACTTTTGGAGTTGGTTATTTTTGGACTGAATGTGGACTTGGATACCGGATATGGAATGTTGCATGAAGTTTTTTATACGGATTCTGATCGGATTGACTTATTACAGAAACTGTATCAAAAATTTAAAGATTCGAATAAATATACACGGAAGAAGGACAAAAGGACTGAGTCAGATGTCGTTGCAAGTAAAAAGGCAAGCGAGGTAGAGGAAGAAAATGAAGATGCCGCTTATGTTAAAAAGAAGAAACAAGCAATTCAGTCGGTTGGAACAGGTCAAGAAACCTCAATAGAAATAAAGGATACGATTTACATTGGTAATTCGGGATTGGTATTGTTAGCAGCATATTTAAAGCCCTTTTTTACGGCCTTAAAGTATTTGGAAGAGGGAGCGTTTGTATCGGATGAAATGCGTGAAAAAGCAATTCATTTATTGCAGTTTTGTGCATCAGAAGCAAATGAAACGCCCGAATATGACTTGGTATTAAATAAAATACTATGTGGGCTGGAATTGGAGTCAACCATTGAATTGAGTGGAAACTTATCTGATTTTGAAAAGGGTGAAGCAAATGATTTATTGCAGTCTGTAGCGGATAACTGGGAAGCTATTGGAAAAACATCCGCAGAGGGATTGCGACAGACTTTTCTAAATAGAGAAGGAGCATTGACATTGGAAGATGGTTTTTGGCTCTTACGCGTAGAGAAAATAACAGTGGATGTACTTGTGGAGAAACTGCCATGGAGTATAGCTGTAATTAAACATCCATGGATGGAAATTCCTCTACATGTGGAATGGTAGTTTATTTTGAAATGGATTGATTGTTCGTTTGTGAGAACTAAGCCATATCGATGGTTTTAAGAATATAGAAGGAGTCAATAAATTTATGTAAGTGCAATAATAATCTTGCCTGAGACCTGGAATTCACATTACATCCCAACGATTTTCACCTCAACTCGACGGTTTTTCTTTTGATTTTGAACCTTGTTGCCAATGAGTGGATGAGTACCTCCATATCCCTTACCCGTGATTCGGCCACTACTTATACCATGCTGAACAAGATAGTTTTTCACCACTTTTACGCGTTTTTGAGATAAATCCAATAGATGCCCCGGATTTCCTTGTGTTTCGGTATGTCCAGACAATTCAATTTTGATGTTTTCATTGGATCGCATCATATCCGCTAAATGATCTAACTCACCAAAGGAAGAGCGCACCAGCACCGCTTGGTTCCGAATAAACTCCACATTGTGCAATTGAACGATTTGCCCTAAGGAAACAGGAGCCATAAATAAATCCCGGTTAATTTCTTTGTATGTAGACTCGGATGTTAAATCGATTTTTTCATTTTGGATGGCTAAATGTCCTTTGGCTCTTGCCTGGAATCGATACAGTTTTCCATAAGGTAATACAATACGGTATGAACCATCGACTGGATTGGAACGAGCTTCACCTGCCAAAGTGTGATTTGCGCCTTCTTCATACACAATACGTGCTTCCACAGGTTTTCCTGTCTTTTTATCCAAAACACGTCCAGTAATCAACACAACTGGATCTGGCCGAGCATCGTCGATTAATTTGATTTCATATATGTCTTCTACGTATTTATGATTGCCCCCAGTACAAACTAAAAAAGCACGATCTCCTTTGGCGGCAACAGAATAATATACATTCCAGCCTTTGTCATTAATTTTAGGCCCCATGTTTTGTGGTGGACTCCAATGCATCCACGTTTTATCTGTTCTTTTAGTTACAAAAATGTCCATGCTTCCATACCCGCTTTTACCTTGAGAACAGAAATAAAGTGTTTTATTGTCCGCAGCAAGATAGGGAGTTGCTTCTCCCAAGTTGGTGTTTAGGGTAGCATCCAAATGGACTGGTTTGGAATAATGATTGTCTTCCTTTCTAAAACTTACATATAAATCCTCTGCACCATAGGAATCAGAGCGCTCAATAGCCATGATTAAGACCTTTCGATCGGTTGAAAAACAGTATGTTTCATATTCATTTTGATTATAAAAATCATCGATTTTAATCTTTTCAGGAATAGACCAACCGGTTGCCGTACGATGCGTAATAGAAAGCCCTTGATCGTTGATATAACCTCCCTTATCATCGTAAACTCCTTCTACCATTAACGTATTTCCATCTGCTGAAACTGAAATCACAAGATTATCCCCATCATTATTAACTGGAAATGGCATTTTAGATGCTTTACCCCATGACCCATCCGGTCTACGTTTGGAATACCAAATGTCACAATCTGTTTTTGACGTATATGATTTTTTGCTTAAATTTTGATATGTAAATCGTGCAAAATACAGCGTTTGCCCATCGGGAGAAATCACTGGAGCAATCTCAGGATGTTCTTCCGAATTTACACCTGGACCTAATTTGTGTTTTGCATTTGTAAAATTTAAATTGCTAACCAGGTCTAAAGGGGGTCTTTTGTTGAAAATCATTAGATTATCCATGGATACCGACATAGATGGATCTAAAACAACTCCAAACCTTGTACCATAAAAATCTTGAAATGGGAGGGAGGCAACTTGTTTGTTATTAATGTAAAAATAGGTTGTATTTCCTTTTTTCTGAATCTTAAATCGATTGTACGTGCCTTCTTTTTTTAAATCTTCGCAAGGAGTTTGTTCGACCAAAGTTCTGAAAAACTTTTCTTGTGTTTTTCCAATTTGAAATGTGCCATTTTTGGACAAAAGCCATTGGAAGTTATTATTCCAATTTTCAGACCCCCAAATGATACAATACATTCCTTTTCCTTCTCGGTAATTCAATTTTAGATCCGTTTCTATCGAGAAGTCGTATCGGGTATTGATGTAAAATCGGTTGGAGAACATGTAAGAAGAAGAGGTTGTTCTATTCTTAAGCAAATACGCTCCATCCTTTATTTTTTGGAGAAATTTATCTGTGTTCCGCTCATCCCATAGGTTTCGGTTATCATCAAAGGAATCTTTGACAGAATAAGCACCGGATACAATCGTTTTATTCCCATTCTGAGCAAAAAGGCCTAACGTACTAAAACAGAGTAGGAAGAATATTGCGGAAGCACGATTCAAGAGAGCAGATGAAGAAGATCGTTCATCACTGTGTCTTTTCGCACAAAAATCAGTTATATATATATTAAGTCCCCGCTTCATTACCCAGTATTATTACTTCATTTTTTTTATGCCTTGCTATCCGTAAACTAATTTGTATTAAATGGTATGTATATATATCTTCTTAAATGCCTGTGATTCGCATTTCAACTCTTCTATTTCGTTGTTCTTCTTCAAGTGAACCACGTGCAATCGGTTTGGTATTACCGTATCCTTTTCCGGAGATATGACTGGATTTAACGCCTTTCTTTACCAGATATTCTTTTACAGCATCAACTCGTAGCTGAGATAGTTTTAGCAGATGTTCTGGATTACCTCGTGTTTCGGTGTGCCCGGACAATTCAATTTTCATTTTTTCGTTGGCGAGCATTTCTTTTGCTAATTCGTTTAATTCTTCAAACGACGTTTCTAGCAATGTGGCTTTGTCCCGGATAAACTGAACGGAATACAATTCCACCACTTCACCTTCTTTAAGGGGAACCATATATAGGTCAATCTCAATTTCCTTGTATTCGGCTTCTTTTCGTAGATCTAATTTTTCATTTTCCAAGGCATAATAATTTCGTGCTTTGGCTTTAAATGAATACGATTTCCCATAAGGTAAGATGATGCTATATTCACCTGTTTTTGGATTGGATCGTGCTTCACCTACTTTTTTACCGTCTTTTTCATTTTTATATACAATTCGAGCTTCGATCGGTAAGTTGGTTTGCTTATCTAAAACTTTCCCTTTTACCAAAACCACTGGATCAGGACGTGCATCTTCTGAAAGTTTCACTACGTATAAATCTTCTCGTTCTTTATTTTTTGGAACTGAAACTAAGTATGCATAATCTCCTCGTGCGGAAACGGAATAATAGACATCCCATTTTTTAGTGTTGATTTCAGGTCCTAGATTTTTTGGCTCACTCCAATTTTCCCAAGTGTCATCCAATCGCTTGGTCACAAAAATGTCGTTGTTGCCGTATCCAGTATGTCCCTGAGAACTGAAATAAAGGGTTTTTCCATCTGGAGCGATAAATGGGGTCCCTTCTGCACAATTAGTATTTAATACCCCTCCCATGTTTTTTGGTTTGGAATAAGTACCATTATCGTTTCGAAAACTTACATACAAATCTTTGTTTCCATAGGTGTCTTCTCTTTCTACAGACATCAACAAAACAGATCGATCTGTGGTCGGACTAAAGCTAAAATGCTCGTCCATATTGTAATAATTGTTGATTTTTATAATTTTTGGGACTTCCCAACCATCTTTCGTACGATTGGTTATGGACATTCCATCGTCGGTAAGAAATGTACCGTCTTTTCGATATACACCTTCTACAATAAGCGTGTTCCCATCAGGTGACACAGAGACAACTACATTGTCTCCTTCATTATTCAATGGAGCATCCATTTTTACTGCTTTGCTCCAAGAACCGTCTTTTTTGCGCTCGCTATACCAGATATTACAAGATTTATACTCCTTGTCAAAACGAGCCATGTAAAGCGTATTCCCATCCGGAGAGATAATAGGGGCAATTTCAGCGTGTTTCCCGTTAAGAGCAGAACCTAAGTTCTTCTTCTTTTCTATAAAGTCGAAATCACGAACCAGGTTAATTCTAGGTTTTGCATGATTAATTACTAAACGATCAATCACGGCCGTACTTTGCGGGTCCACCCAAAATCCGAATCCATCTCCAAATAGATCTTCAAATCGATGAGTCAAAACTAATTTTTGGTTTACGTAAAAGTTGTACTGATCTCCCTTCTTTTCAATCCAAAGTTTGTTGTAACTGCCTTTGCCATTTATAAAGTCAAATTTGGTCGACTTCAGCCAATAAAAATTCTTGCCCTTTTTATTTTTTGCGACGCTACATTTTTGCTCATTATCTATTTTAAACTGATAGGAGTTGTTTTTATCAAAGCCAAATAATACGGTAAATCCGGAACTTTCTCTTCCTTCCGATATTTTAACCATCGTTTCAATTCGAAAATCGTATTTCGTATTTAGGTATTGCTGATGAAATGCTCCTGAAATGTACGATCGTTTTTTGTTTTCAATCGTGAAGACTCCGTCCTTTATGGTTTTGAAAAGCGCTGTATTTTTATCGCCGATCCATTCGTTTCGATCATCTACGAAATCATCAAAGAAGAAGTTTTTTTGAGCATGAAGCTGCCCCATGAATAAAATAAAAAGGCCAATTATTAACCCGCGTCTGGTTCCCATGAAATCATTGTTAATACCAGACAAAAATCTCAAAAAAAACCATTTTTTCCTACTTACAGGCTTCAAACTTTGCATATACTTATTAATTATAGTTGTGTAATTTTCATTTCCACTCGCCGATTGAGTCGCTCAGTCTCTTCATTTCCATGCCCTAATGGTTGAGAACTACCATATCCTTTGCCTGAGATCCGATTTTTATGAATTCCTTTCTTGACTAAATAGGCTTTAACTTCTTCCACACGTTCCTCCGATAATCGTTGAAGTTGTTTGCGATTGCCTCGGGTTTCAGTATGCCCTGTTAATTCAATTTCCATTTTTACATTGTCATTCATTAACTGCACCAAATGATTCAATTCTATAAAAGAGGATTCAAGTAACTCACTCTTGTTTTGTTTAAACTGTACATTGTTCAAAGCAATAACTTTTCCAAGTTCTATCGGAATTAGGAAAAGATCAAGGGTAATCTCTTTATAGTCTTGATTTTTAGATAGATCCATGGCGGAACTAGTTGGTAGGTAATTGGGAGCGGATACGTTGATGACATGTTTGTATCCAATGGGTAATAGTAGACTGTATTTTCCGCTTTGTTGGTCGGATGTAATGTCTGGAATCGATTTGTTTGTTGGATGATCCTTTATCTTTTGTTCCGATTCAGGTTGGGAAGTGAAGGAAATGGAAGCCTTAAGAGGTAATCCCGTTTTTTTATCCAGCACACGCCCTTTTACTAGTACTACTGGTTCAGGTCGATTTTCCTTATCCAATTTTACAACAAATATATCTTCTTGCTTTTCGGGGGATTCAATGGATACTAGATAAGCATAATCTCCTCGGGCAGATACTGAGTAGTATGTGTCCCAACCTTTACCATTAATGCAAGGCCCCATATTTTTAGGTGTACTCCATTTTGTCCATGTGTCATCTAATCTTCGAGACATAAAAATATCTGCACTGCCATACCCAGGATGCCCATGCGAATAAAAGTAGAGCGTTTTATTATCTGCCGCAATGAAAGGAGTTCCTTCATTAAGATTTGTATTGAGGTCGTTTCCCATATTCCGGGGCGCACTATAGGTGCCATCAGTCTGTCTAAAACTTACATACAAATCTTTGGCACCATAGGTGTCATCACGTTGTAAAGACATAATAAGTACTTGTAGGTCAGCAGTATGTCCGTAGCTTTCATATTCATTTTGATTGTAAAAGTCCGCTATCTCTACTTTTTTTGGTATACTCCATTCATCAAGGGTACGTTTAGAAATAGAGATCCCCTGATCCCCTGCATAATTGCCTTCTTTGTCATATAAACCTTCTAGAAGGAGAGTTCTACCGTCTGTAGACACGGATATAACTAGGTTGTCCCCTAAATTGTTAATAGGAGCGTCCATCCGTTGCAGTTTACTCCAACTATTATCTGATTGACGCTCCGAAAACCACACGTCGCAGTTTGTGGTCCTTGAAGTCAAATTAAAAACGTTTGTTACTGGTGTTCTTCTTGAAATATATAAGGTATTTCCATCTGGTGAGATAATAGGACTAATTTCAACATGCGAAGAATTGATGGAGTTGCCCAGATTTGTACGTTCACAATCTTTGGATGAACGAACTACACTCATTTCCGGCCTTGTTTGCGTAATAATAAAATTATCCACTTCAATATTTTGTAAACTCCCAGCGACAAAACCAATAAAATCTCCGTGAAAAACTTCGAATGGATGTTCGTAAACTTTCACATCATTAATATAAAATATAAGGGTGTTGCGTTTTTTTTGAATGCTGAGTTTATTATCCTTATTAATGGGCCGAATGCTCTTATGCGAAAGCCAATCTTGCCAGACGAAATAAGTGGCATTTTTGTAACCCCAAATCTTGAAAAGACCATTTGAAGCGATCGTAAAGTTGAAATTGTTTCCTTGATCCTTTGTTCCCCATAACAATCCATGTGCATGAGCCGTAGATCCAGTAATTAATTTAAGATCGGCTTCAATTTTAAAATCATAGGCAGAATTGAGCTGAAATTGTTTGAAAAAGCGCCAGTGACTTTTGGGAAGGTGATAATGGATTTTATACTTTCCGTTTTCAACAGATTGTGAAACATACTTGTTGGAGCCAACAGGCCAGGAGTAGCGATTATCAGAAAAGTTGTCCTGAAAAAACACGGTTTCTTTTGCCGGTTTTTGGGCAATAGCAACTTTTGCATGAATACAAAGAAGAAGGACTGGAAGACACCATTTTAGAAAGTACATAGCTTTGGATTGATCCCTTTTATATAAATACAAAAATCGCTGTTTTTATTGTATTTCCCATTGATTATTTGGTCGTAAGCTTATAAAACCATCTATATTCATTGCATATATTTGGTTTTAAATAGGATTTTATGGATATTTCGATCGAACTACATATTATAAAAAAAAAGAACTATGGGCAAAGGAGTAAAAATAACACTGGTAATTGTACTGGTTTTAGGTGGTGTATTCGCAGTACTGAGGTTGGTTAAAACAGATTTTAAAGTAACAAGAACAAAAGAAGTTAACGTACCAGCATCTCATTTATACAAGATTGTGGCAGATCATAAAACACGTATGGATTGGTCTCCGTGGGAAAAGATTGATCCTGAAATGAAAAATACCTACGTAGGTACACCTGGAAGTGTTGGTGCTTCGGTAAGTTGGGAAAGCACTAATGAAGATGTAGGATATGGTACACTTACCACAACAGAAGTTAAAGAAAATGAGTATTTGAAAGCAAATCTCATATTTACTAAACCGTTTGAAGCAAATAATACCATTGAATGGAAGTTTTCGGAAACAGATGGAAAAACGACAGCTGAATGGAGTTGTTCGGGTCAAATGTCAATCATGGCTACGATGTTTGTGAATATGGAAGAGATGTTAGGATCTAAATTTGAAGAAGGTCTTACAAATTTGAAAGGAATGAGCGAGAAAAGTTATTCTGTTCCTGCTCCGGAACCAGAGCCAGCAATGAACGATTCAACTAATATGGAGGATGCTATCCCAGCAGACGATGTTAATGGAGGAACAGGTAATGTTGACGAAGCCAGTTAATTCTTTCTTTATTGAGAAGAAATAAGAGGATCGTTGAAGCTATTTCTATTTTCTTAAATGTTTGTTTTATTTTAATTCCTATTCATTGAGCAAAGATTCAATACAGAATTAAATAAGAGCAAAATAGAATCTTATGCGATGTTGCCATAATTGGAATTTTAGTAAGAACAACGAACGACATAGGGAAATATATATACTATATTTATATGAGAATCCGATCGGATGTTTTGATACGTTAATAGATCAAATCGCGCCGATCGGATTTTTTATGAATAGCCAACTGAAAGGGAATAATACGAAACATGCAGGATCTCAATTTCCAAAGTCAAATAGTACTGTTAGCAGATAGTCAATTGCTTTTTTCGGAATCGAACTTTTTTAAAAGACAGTTGAGTCAAAGTGATCCGAATTTAAAACGACTTACCGCTGGATATTTAGGGTTTTCGAATGGTAATTTGGCTTCGTATTTTGAACTGTTTGTCGGAGCCATGGAACAGATCGGAATCGACCGTGATGCCTGCCGTCATTTAATCTTCGAGGGTCAAACGGGCCGCCGGGATATCGAGTTTTTAATGCAGACTGATGTGCTTTTACTTTCAGGTGGAGATTCAATACTGGGATGGAAGTTATTGAGAGATTTGGGGATAGACATCTTAATACAAGAAAAAGTTAATAAACATCCAGATGCGTTGATTATTGGAGTTTCTGCTGGAGCCATTCAATTAGGAACGCTTGTTTATCCAGAAGATTTAACCACGAATAGTGTTGAAATGAGGTCAGGGATGGAACTCGTTCCGTTTGTGATTGG
This sequence comes from Cytophagales bacterium, assembly GCA_965277185.1. Taxonomy (GTDB): domain Bacteria; phylum Bacteroidota; class Bacteroidia; order Cytophagales; family JAHDFW01; genus JAHDFW01. Next base: position 74,541 of record CBDICC010000003.1, read on the forward strand.
AGTACACGAAGAATCAAACGACTGGAAAGGTTTAAAAACTGTTCTTGATAGTTCAAGAAGATCAAATTTAGAATCAAATACATTGAGAGGGATGGCTATTCCGTTTGGCGGGGGCTTGGTTTTTCGAAATGGTGCAATAACAGCAAGCTTAGGTAAACAAAGTCTGGAGCTAAGCTAAGAGGTATATTGTATGAGGTGTATGTGTAAGTAGTGAAATCAATAATGATTTGGTTTCAAATAGGTAACTAATTATTTTAGATGGACGTACATGAAGTAATAGAGTTGATTAGAAGGACTTATCCTAATTCTCGTTTTAGGGATGTAAATAAAGAGTGGATAGCAACAATCGAAAAAAGATATTCATCAATTCCGGCAAATCTACGTTCACTTTATGAAGATCTTGGATATGGTGGAATTGGTCCTGGTCATTATTCAATCCATGTTTTAATGGATCCGGATGAAATTTATGATTTAGAAACAGCGGCAGCCTTAAAAGGGAAACTTATTGTAGGAGACGATTTTGCCGGATGCTGTCAAGCATATGACACTCAAAATAACTGGGAATTTGGATATATAGAATCCACCGGTGAATTTGAATCTTTTAAAGGTATATACGATGACTTTATTGCTTTTCTACATGAAATGACCCTAAACGAAACTAAAAATTCAGATTAATATCTCGCATTAAAAGTGGATCAATTGCATTATTTATTTACAACTATAATTGTCCTTTTTTTCCTGCAAATTGATTTACTTGCGTTTGGTAGTTCCATAAATAAATAAGAACAAATATAGATGAGCAAAGAGGTTACAAATAGGTATGGGAAATTGCTAATTTGTGTATTGGCGGGAATTGTACTGTGGTTTGGATTGGAACAGTTAGATATTGGGATACCGTTGATTGGTGGACATGTTTTTGCTGTTTTCTTTGCCGTAATACTAGGGTTCATTTTGAAGCCATTTCCTATGGGCGTGATTGTGGTTCTAGGATTGGTTACACTTTCTGTTTCAGGTGCAGTAACGATGAAGGAATCGTTGCATGGTTATGGAGATTCTACTGTTTGGTTAGTTGTATCAGCTTTTCTTATTGCGGACGGTGTGATTAATACGGGAGTGGGAAGACGGGTTGCTTTAACGTTGATTAAATGGTTTGGAGGAACTGTTCTAGGATTGGCGTATGCGATCTGTGGAGCAGAATTGATTTTAGGACCGGTAATTCCTTCTAATACGGCGAGAGGAGGAGGTGTATTAGCCCCAATTGTGAACTCTGTTTCGCATGCGCTTAATTCTTTTCCAAATGAACAACCAAATCGATTAGGACGTTATTTGAGTTTGGTAGGAGCCCATGCAAACCTCATTACAGCGGCGATGTTTTTGACAGGAATGGCCGCAAATCCCTTGGTGTCAAAAGCGGTATTTGAAATAACAGGAGTGAGTTTTGGTTGGGGGAAATGGGCACTAGGAGGACTAGTGCCTGGATTAATTGGGCTGGCTTTGCTACCATTGTATATCTTTAAACTTGCCAAACCGGAAATTGAAGAGACCAAAATGGCCCAAAACGAAGCTCGAACGGAGTTAAAGGAAATGGGACTTCAATTGAAAAAGGAAGAATGGGTGATGATTGGAGTCTTAGTCATGTTGGTTGCATTGTGGAGCACCAAAGCATGGCATGGAATGGGGACTAGTTTAGTAGCTTGGATTGGCGTTTGCATCATGCTCCTTACGCGTGTGCAATCTTGGAAACAAATGATTTCCAATGAGCGTGCTTGGGATGCCTTGATGTGGTTGGGGGGATTATTGACCATGGCCAACATGTTGAAAACCTATGGTTTTATCGATTGGTTTGTTTCCAATGTTTCTGACCAAACAAGCGGAGTGACAGGGATTTATATTGTGATTGTATTAGGGATTATCTATTTCTTCTCAATGTATTTCTTTTCCATGCTGACAGCACATATTTCAGCCATGGGAGCGGCTTTCTTGGCGGTTGTTTTTGCAGTAACAGGACAACCGTTGCTTGGAGCGGCAATCATCGCTTATTTTTCATGTTTAAGTGGCTGTTTAACCAATTATTCCACCGGGCCGGTGATCATCTATTTTGGTTTGGGATATGTCTCTACTGGCAAGTGGTATTCAACTGGATTTTTTATGGGCTTATTTCATATTACCATTTGGTTTGGATTAGGTTTGATCTGGTGGAAACTTTTAGGATGGTGGTAAATGAATGTCGCTAATCGGGAAACAAAGCTAAAATCAAAATATGCTCGTAGTTTATTTACGAGATACTTCAATATTTAACTGAAATGTATCCAACGTGAATTTTTGAGCAATAGAACAACGCTAAACAGGGACTGTGAGTAATCCCTAAAAGTTTAATTGAGCTTTAAGTAGTATCGTGGAAAGAGGTTGAGCCATGCCGCCTGATCCTAATGCCCAAATATTTGTGTCTGAATGTGGGTCTGTATACTTGGTGCTTCCACTTGTTTCGGAAAAGAGATCTCCATTTATAGTAGGTACGCGCAACCCAACATTGTTGATGGAAGCTTGAAGACTGAATTGAGTTCCAAACTTATATCGAATGGAAGCATTTCCTTGTAGATAAGGGGGGATTTTAGTGATTCGAGAGGCTTCGATCTGTGAACGTTTGTTTGCACGTGCTTGGGAACCATAATTAAACCCGGTAAAGATTTGAATTTTGTTGGTTGTATAATCTAAAGATAGATTTAGTCGATTCAGTGGGCTATTTGTCAACCATTGATTGTTGGGGTTTTCAATCAGGAAATTGTAAATAGAAACGGTTGTTAGGTTCTGGTCCCAAAGGAATTTTCGTTGAAATATGGAATAATTTGACTTAATATTAAATCGTTTGTAGAGTCGAAGGGCCGCTTCTATTTCAAAACCGGAACTACTGGTGGATCCGACGTTTTCGAAACGAGCAATTGACCCACTTCCAGCTGGATCGTATCCCTCAATGATATCAAAGGAATTGTTGCTGAATAAATTGAATCGAATTTGGTATTCCTTTTTACGGTATTCGATCGCTATTTCGCGGGATCGAACTCTTTCAGGTCTCAGCGAACTATTTCCATAAATGGCGGAACTTGCAATACTGGTTTGATCATAGAGTTCTTTAAATGTAGGGGCTCTAAAGGCTGATCCAAAGAGTACTTTCAGATAGAATCCTTCCATAAACTTCTTTTTGATCCAGTCGTTTGGCTTAAGGACTAATCCGAGTCGTGGATTTATTGTACTTCCAAAGTCGCTATAGGAATCAAATCGTCCGCCAACAGTAAGACTATAGGCCTTTCCGGAGATGTTTCCTTGTACAAACGAAGCGAGTATACTTCTGTTCTGTCCGCGTTGACTTAGTTGTACTTGGTCATGATTGGCAAAACCTTGATGCCCTTGTACTGAATTTAACCCTAATGAATCACCATAATATAGCTCCTGAGGAATACTGTAATTACGCTCAATGTCGAATTGATTTAGCGATAGATATTCTAAAACGGATCCACCGATCAAGTTGATTTTATCCGTAGGATCAAAGTTGATTTGTACTTCACCACCTAAGGTTTGATTTTGATATACATTATGGGTAAACATCCCATCTGTGAACGTTTGTCCCGTTTTACCCACAAAACCTTCAGGTCTTTCCTGCAATAAATAATTGTGATTTACATAATCGGAGTATATTTTGGGAGTGATGGTCAACTTTTCCGTTAATTCGAGTTTATAAGATAGATCTGCAATCATTTGATGATTTAGGAAATGAGAATTAGTAGCAAGTTCATTTAATGGCCCTACCCAACTACCTTGCTGTCGACTAATATTGAAAAGCGAGAAGTTTAGATTTTTATGTTTGAATCTTGTATTAAGGAAAAAATCTTTTCGCCATCGATTGGAGCTGAGTTCTCCAACAGGAATCGAATAATTTACCCAATTTTCCATTTCATGTAGATCAGATCTGGGCTCGGTATTTGCTCCTTCCGTATTCCAGTAACCAGTAGAAAAGCTGAATAAAGTTGATTCACTAAGGTTTTTTGAATAATTGACACTGCTACTATAGCTACTATTGTTCCCTGTAAGAAATTCCATGTTATTATTTCCTGGGCTTCGCGTAATGATATTGATTACACCTGATACCGCATTGGTCCCAAAAAGCGCTGAGCCTGGACCTCGAATCACCTCAACTTGTTCAATAAAAGCAGTGGGGAAATCATAGATAGCTCTTCCATTATAAAAATCATTAATGTGATGCCCATCTATAAGCATTAAGATATTTCCATCTTTGCGGACTCCGCGAATAGCCAACCGATAATGTCCATTTGGTCCCATAGAGACCTCAACACCCGGAATAAACTTCAATACATCAATCAGGGATGTTACCGCCATTTTTTCGATTTCTTCTCGTGAAATGGCACTCACAATAGAGGGACTTTCAGATACTAATTCTTCCTTTTTTGAGGCTGTTGTAATCTTTAAATTCATTAACTCGTCTAAGGACAAGTTGAAAATTTTACCGGTGGTATCAATGTTGGAAATGGAGGTGCTGTCCGTAGCATACGTGCTATTTGTGGTTCCCAATAGCATAGATATTAGGAATAGAAAACCAAGTGGTAGTAGTCTGAAATTAATATGATCAATTATATTCAAAAGCAGATTGTTTTTCATGCACAATTTGTCCACGGTTCTATACAAATCTACTAAAAAATACGGTATTAAGCATGAAAAGCACGCTGGATGTTTTATCCATTTATTTCACCAAAAAAATAGGCGTGAAATTCCATTATTTCAGCTTGAAATAGGAGAGGAGGCCCATTTTTCGCTATTGCCTAATAACTCAACCTATACCAAGTATTGAAATAAGTTTGGTTTCTCATTAATATACTCCCCAAAAAAACCACCAGCTTGCATTCGTTCTAGCAGTGGCGCAAAATCTTTTTTTGTTTTAACTTCAATTCCTACAACCGCTGAACCACGTGCCCTGGTGTTTTTTCTCGTATATTCGAAATGTACTATATCGTCCGTTGGACCTAGTATATTAACAACAAACTCCTTTAAAGCACCGGCTCTTTGAGGAAACCGAACAATGAAGTAATGTTTCAAGCCTTGGTATATAACAGCACGTTCTCGGATTTCTTCTGTTCGCGTAATATCATTATTACTACCACTTACTACGCAAACTACGTTTTTGCCTTCTATTTGATGCTGAATTTGATCTAATGCAGCTAGGGTCAGGGCACCGGCAGGTTCCACAACGATCGCATCTTTGTTATAGAGTCGTAAAATTGTTTCACAAACCTTTCCTTCATCTACCAAAAGGACCTTTTCAAGTGCTTCTTTGCAAATTTCAAAGTTTAATTCACCGACTTCGGCTACCGATGCTCCATCCACAAACTTATCTATGGATTCGAGTTTTACACGTTTGGACGCTTTGATGGATTCAGACATGGAAGGGGCTCCCTTTGGCTCTACTCCAATTATTTTAGTGTTGGGAGAAAGCGTTTGAAAAACCGTACTGATTCCTGCCGCTAATCCTCCACCTCCTATTGGAACCAATAAGTAATCGATGTTTACTGTGCTTTGGGAGAGTATTTCAAGTCCAATGGTCCCTTGTCCAGCAATGACTTTTTCGTCGTCAAACGGATGTATAAACGGTAAATTATCTTCTTGGGCAAATTGTAAGGCAGCATGTTTACATTCATCAAACGTATCGCCGCTTAGCCTAATTTCAATTTGAGTACCACCAAACATTTCAACTTGTTGAACTTTTTGAGTTGGTGTTGTTACCGGCATGTAAATTACCCCGAAAATTTTCAATAATTGACATGAATAAGCAACGCCTTGTGCGTGATTACCCGCACTTGCGCATACAATACCTGCAGCAGAATGTGCACTGGACAAACTGGAAATTTTGTTGTATGCTCCACGAATTTTGTAGGAACGTACAATATGGAGATCCTCTCGTTTTAAATACACATTTGCCTTATGTGCATCAGACACATTTTTGTTTAGCTCAAATGGAGTTTGAACAAGTATTTCCTTTAGTCGCTGCTGAGCCTCTTTTATATTTTCTAGTAACATAGAGTAGAGTTATATTCTAAGATACTACCTTCTCTGTTAGTATCCTTTCGTGTAATGTAAATCAAAAAATGCATTCCGAGGCTTTACGATTAAGCTTGGAGTACATTCCTTTCAATAGACGAGTTAATTAAAACCAAATATAATCAATTGTATCATTCGAGTTTTTACGTGATTGGTTATAGAAAAGGGGTGATTTGTTTCAATTTGTACAAATTTCACACATATAACCCTATATTTTGTGCAGCATAATTTTTTAAAAAATTATAAAAAAGGCCGATTAATTAAAAAATGTAAAAGAGACATTGCTCGTCCTGGTAGATTGTCGGTGTTCCATCTTAAAAGTATTGAAATGGTATTGGTTTGATAAATTTCCATTGGGGCGAATTGTTATTTTAAGGTCTCTATCCCAAATAGCGCCACTTACTATCCCAAAATTGCTCATGACTTTATTTATGAGTGAAGACCTCTATAGTTTTGTAAACGAATTTAATTTTTTAGTAGGCTATGGAGTCTACAAACAATTAGCAATAAACATAGCATTCTTTACTTTATATCATTTCGCTAAGTCATGAAGAACTTAAAAAATAAACTTAAAAAATACGCAGGAATAGCAGCAGCCACTATTGGAGGAACAACCATGGCCAATGCAGATATTGTACACATAACAGTAGATCCTGATTCAAATCTAACAAATCCACTTGATTCGTTTAACATCGATATCAATCAAGATGGAGTAGATGACTTTCAATTTGAAATGAATGCAAGTGGTCCATTTTTTCTTTCTACTGCTAGTACGTACGCAGATACAGTATTGAATGATACAGTAGCAAGAACGATTTGGTTTAAAAATGAACGTCAGAACTTTAAAGGATTTGATGGGAATGGTGTTCAAGGGAATTTTGTTTCTTCAAACTTTGGCGGATTTCCTTCTCCAGATGTGTTGTCTTATGGAAATTCAATTGGAGCATCTTCTTCTGCGAATTGGTACGGAGGAGGACTTTTTGGAATCAACTTTCAATATGACATGGTTTGGTTTGGAAAAAGCAACGGTTACCTTGGTGCAAATGCGAGTTTTACTTCCGCACCAAATGGAGATTGGGCTTCTGAATCAGACAAATATGTAGGATTACGTATCGTTCAAGGTGTAGATACTTTATTTGGTTGGGCAAGAGTAGATGTTTCTGCTGGATATGACAGCTTAACATTGAAATCCTACGGATATCAAGATGATGTATTAGCTGTAGGGAAAGCAGGAGATACCACAGAGGTAACTGCTCCAACGGCTCAAAATTTAACTTTAACAGGAGTAGGAACAGCGTTAACAGGGGCTGATTTTGATTTTGCTTTTGATACGGCATCCGGTCAATCTGGGGTGACTCTATATCACGTTGTTTTGGTGAAAGCTTCTAATGCTGGTTTCACGGCAAATGACGCAATGGCTGCTCCTGCAACTAGTAAAATTGATTTAGCACCAGATAGTTCTAATCATTCCCTCTCATTAAGTGCGATTACCACTGATTCAGACGGCGATACAATTGTGTTCGGAACATCATATGTTGCTTACGTTGTATCTCGACCTGATGGAATCGAATCAAACACGCGTTCGATATCTGCAGCTTCAAATGAAGTAACGATTACGGATCCAACTTTGGGAGTTGATGTAGATTTATCTGCCAACGCAATTACAATGAATAAATTTGGATCAACAGTACACATTGAATCGTTAGGAAAGTCTACGGTGGAAGTGTATGATCTAAGTGGAAGACAGTTAACGATTCGTTCTTTTACGAACCAAAAAGATTTAAATCTAGGACACGTGAACGGATTATACATTGTGAACGTATCGAATGAAAATGGAGTATCTCGTTCAGAGCGATTCATTTTTTAATCCTAGAATTAAAAGCAATTTAATTGATGTTCTATTATATATTATAAGTTGAATAGCTTTTTAAAATACTTTTATAACAAGTAAGATTTGTGGTCTCGAAAGAAGTTCGAGATCACTTATCAACCAAAATGACACTCAAAACGGGTAAGGCAAGTTTAATTGAATGAATGGATCGTAATATGTTTTTTGATCCAGTTTAATTTAATAGGCTAAGATCCGATTTTAATACAAGCACGAAAGAAAGAAGTGCATCCGATTAAAATTTATTAAACATTAAATACTACAGGATAATCAATGTTTTTTCACACTCAAATAGATGAATTTTAGGAAGGTGCATTTACTTCTTTCAAAGAAATAAATTAAAATACCTGAAGGTAAAGAAAGGATAAGAATTAGGAAATATGACAAATTGAGTAGGTATCCATAATGGAAAAATACGCTTACTTAACTAACTATTTGGATTTGTCATTCTATACATATAACGAATCAACGGAGCAATGCAAAATCGAAATTCCTTTTATGGATTGAAACAAATGATCTCAAAAATGTTTAGCAAAGATTTGCTGAATCCTGAGGCAAATGAAAATAGTAATTATTCTTTGAATGGTTCTGGAACGAACGCATTAAATGGCGAATATTCTGATCACCTTATAGGGAGTGCTTCTTCCACATCGCACGGGGCTACACAGGAAGCGCAAGAAGCCGAAGATTTCCTTTCTAGATTACATCGAAAACATCCAAATCTTTCCCGAAATGAACGTAGGTTATGCCGATTTTTAAAGCAGAATTTTCGGACTAAAGAAATATCTGAACTAACGGGACAATCAGCACAGTCAATCGAAGTGGCGCGCACGAGATTGCGAAAGAAACTAGAATTAACCGGTACTAAAACCAGTCTATATGGTTATATGGACCTGATTTGATGGAGTCGAAGAACTTGACTTCATATAGGTAACTAGTCTAGTTAACTGTAAGCATTTCTATCTTTACCAATTAAAGTCGTAGAAATGATTTTGACCGTACTTTATATAAGCTGGCTAAGTAGAAGTAGTGTTAATTCGCTTTTACAAGTTGCAAATTTTTAAATGCGATATCAAAATTAACTTCTCTATCGCTTACATTCAACGTGAATATCTTGTAATTAAAGAGATAAAATTCTTTCGTGGGTTGATAGAATTTTCGACCTCTTACTTTTATACTTAAAACTTTGTATTGGGTATCAAATAATGCCATATTATACGATTTCAAAACTTGTTGCATAACGAACATACAATTTGTTTATAATTATTCCAAGTTTTCTGTGTTGTTATTGTATGGTCTTTCCAACAAATGTGTATGAATAGTTCAATTTAAATGCAATAAACACCATCATTTAAGCCATCTTTCTCACTACCGGTGTTTGGGATTTTAAGGTCTCAAAGTCTACATTGAAACGTACAAAATTAACTTAATGAACTTTTGGTGTGTTCTGTGTATTTGGCTAAACAGAAGCTTTAAACGTTGATTTTGAAAAAAGTTATTTAATTTTAATAAACAGGTAACTTAAAAATGTGGCCTGAAATTTTCGGGTTTAAGCCCTTTGATTGATAAAGAATTTACACAGTTTAAAAAAAGAACCCCGATCTATTATTTATATAATAAAACGGGGTTCTTAAATAGTATAAAAAAAGAGGCTATAATTTTCGACCTCGTTTACTTAGTAAATGATTGAATAACGACTATTCTTCTTTGTTTTTTAGTTAAGAATAGGTTTCATTTCAGTCATGGCAGCACGTAATTTTGTTCCAATGCGTTCAATAGCATGCATGTTAACAAGTTGACGTGCTTTGACGTAGTTTTCTTCTTTGTATTTAGAGGAAGCTTTAAATTCACTGCCAATCACAATAGAGTCGATGGACTCAATAAATGGCTTCAACAATGGTATTGCTGAATGTGTAAACAGATAACATCCATATTCTGCCGTATCAGAAATGATTCGATTCATTTCAAATAATTTTTTACGTGCGATTGTATTTGCAATCAACGGAGCTTCATGTAAGGATTCGTAATACGCTGATTCTTCTTTTATTCCTGCATCAACCATAATGTCAAATGCAAGTTCAACACCTGCACGGATAAAAGCGACCATTAGGATTCCATGCTCGTAGTACTCGTTTTCGGCAATGAATGCTTCGGTTCCAGGAGTTTGCTCAAATTCAGATTCCCCCGTTTCATTTCGCCATTTAAGAAGGTTTTGATCGTCGTTATTCCAATCCACCATCATTGTGGTTGAAAACGTTCCATCCAGAATGTCGTCCATATGTTTTTGAAACAATGGTCGCATCAATCGTTTTAATTCGTTTGAAATTTGGAATGCTTTGAAATAAGCTGAAGGTTCTAAACGGTCCATCATTTGAGAGATCCCACCGTGCTTCAAATCTTCTGTTAATACTTCCCATCCATTTTGAATTAATTTGCTGGCATAAGCTGGATCGACTCCCTGTACTTTCATTAAGTCAAAACACAAGAGAGAAGCAGATTGTAAAACACCACATAAAATGGTTTGTTCGCCCATTAAATCAGACTTAACTTCAGCCACAAAGGATGAGTGTAGAACACCAGCGCGATGTCCTCCTGTTGCAACAGCATAGGCTTTAGCCCATTCTAATCCTTTTTGTTCGGAATCATTTTCTGGATGTACCGCAATTAAAGTAGGTACTCCAAAGCCTCTTTTATATTCTTCTCGCACCTCTGTTCCAGGACATTTTGGAGCGACCATGATCACGGTAATATCCGGACGGATTTGTGTACCTTCTTCTACAATGTTAAATCCATGAGAGTAGGAGAGAACTGAATTTTGCTTCATCAACGGCATAATGGCGTTTACTACTGCCGTATGCTGCTTATCTGGCGTAAGATTAATCACTAGATCTGCTTCCGGAATTAATTCTTGATAGTTACCTACCGTAAACCCATTGTCGCTAGCCCTTTTGTAAGACTCATTTTGAGTTTCAATCGCTTGCGCTCTTAATGCATAAGAGATATTTAATCCAGAATCACGCATGTTAAGCCCCTGATTTAACCCTTGAGCTCCACATCCAACAATTACGATGTTTTTTCCTTCCAAAACTTTTGTTCCAGAATCAAATTCGCCACGTTCCATAAATCGGCAGTGGGCTAATTGACTTGATTTTTCCTGATCTGATAGTGCGTTAAAATAGTTCATTGTATTCTCTATTGTAATATAGTGTATTGTACTGTGTAGTATTCTTGTTTTGACTGTTTATTATAGTTTAATCTAATTTGGATAAACTTAAATTGTGTTGTGCGAAGCTTGTTCCACCTCGTGTAAATAGTCTTTAAGTTGTTTCATTGGTTTGCTTATAGCAACTCTACCCGAACGAACAAATTCTAAAATTCCAAATGGTTTCAATTCGTCAAACAACTTTTGGGTGTCCAATTTATGCCCTGTTTTTTCTAAAATGGTAAAATCGGGCTCCACGGCAACTACTCGTGCATTGTGATTTCGGATGATGGATTCCGCTTTGCCTCCAATACTTAAAATCTCTGTAGCAACTTTAAAGAGCGCAATTTCCTGATATACAATTTGATCATTTGCATGAAAAAAGGCTTTGTGTACATCTACTTGTTTTTCAATTTGCTTTACGACTTTTTGAACTTGATCTTCGGTTTCGTTGACGACAATGGTGTACCGATAAACGCCTTCAATTTCACTTTCAGAAGCAGTAATACTTTCAATATTTATTTTTCGACGTGTAAATACAATGGTAACACGATTTAGTAATCCAGGTTGATTTTCTGTAAATATTGATATGTTGAATTCTTTTTTCATTGGTTCGTTTCGTTATTGTAGGATGTTAAATGTCCGAATCACTAATTCGAAACAGGAGTAGGGGCCGGTTTGGACGGTTCCAGTAAAACTTCGCTTACACTGGCTCCAGTAGCAATCATAGGGAAAATATTTGCTTCTTTTTCCACCATGACTTCTAAAAGGAATGATCCTTTGGAATGGTACATTTCTTTTAAGCCATCATTAAGTTCTTTTCTAGAATTGACCTTTAAACTCTCCACTCCGTATCCTTTTGCAATAGTTTGAAAATCTGGATTAGTCATCTCCGTAAAAGCATATCTTTTTTCAAAAAACAATTCCTGCCATTGTCTAACCATCCCCAAGAATTCATTATTTAATAATAGAATTTTGACGTCCACATTGCTTTGAAGAATAGTACCTAACTCCTGAATTGTCATTTGATATCCACCATCCCCAACTACAGCTACTACTGTTCGGTCTGGACATCCTAACTTGGCACCAATTGCAGCCGGTAAACAAAATCCCATCGTTCCTAAACCACCTGAAGTTATCAAGCTTCGTGTTTGATTGAATCGGGCATACCGACACGCAACCATTTGATGTTGACCAACATCTGTAACAATTAAGGCCTCGTTTTTGGATTCATGATTTAATCTATGGATTACTTCGGCCATGTTTGGCAGTATTTCCTGCGTATCCAAGTCTTTTCGCGTTACCTTATCGATTTCAATTTGTTCTAATCGTTTGAATTCAGCAATCCAATCTGGATATTGAGACTCTTCTATGATGTCCGTTAGAGCTTTTAAAATTAATTTTGCATCTCCGATAACAGCGACGTCCGCTGGTACATTTTTGTTGATTTCGGCCGGATCTATATCAATGTGAATTACTTTGGCTTGTGTGGCGTAACGCTTTAAATCACCCGTTACGCGATCATCAAAACGCATTCCGACTGCGATAAGTACATCACATTCATTTGTTAATACGTTTGGAGCATAATTTCCATGCATTCCCAACATTCCAACGTTGAGTGGATGATTACTTGGTAGAGCGGACAAACCCATGATCGTCCATGCCGATGGAATTCCGGCCTTGTTCACAAATGCTTCCAACTCTTTTTCTGCGTTTGAGAGCAAGATTCCCTGACCAAATAGTAAATAAGGACGTTTTGCAGTCTTTATGAGTTTTGCTGCATCTTGAATGGCAGAATGATCTATAATAGGTTGTGCTACGTAACTTCTAATTTGGGTACAAGGGGTGTAGTCAAATTCGAATGTTTCAAATTGTGCATCCTTAGTTATGTCAATTAAAACGGGGCCGGGTCTTCCGGATTTAGCAATATAAAATGCCTTGGCCAAAGCCTCAGGAATTTCATGCGCAGAAGTTACTTGAAAGTTCCATTTGGTAACAGGCATCGAAATACCTACTACATCTGTCTCCTGAAAAGCATCTGTTCCAAGCAAATGGCTGGCAACCTGACCTGTGATACATACCAGCGGCGTTGAATCAATTTGTGCATCGGCAATCCCGGTGATCAAATTGGTTGCTCCTGGTCCGGAGGTAGCAAAACATACGCCTGGTAAACCAGAAGCTCTGGCATAGCCTTGTGCTGCATGAATGGCACCTTGTTCATGACGGGTTAAAATATGCGTAACATCTTCTTTGAAATCATACAAAGCATCATAAATAGGCATAATAGCACCTCCTGGATATCCAAAAATGGTGTCAACTCCTTCTTTTAAAAGGCAACGTATTACGGCCTCAGCTCCAGTCATTTTCATGGTTCGATTCAATTAAGGTTCAATTGAAAATATAATATTGGTTTGTAAATTGGTGATTAGGATCACCTAATGATAATAGAGGGGGATAGAAAGTACTATTTATTTACTTATTAAAAACGATCCGTTACACATCCCTCAGAAGCAGTTGAAACAGAACGAGCGTATTTGTATAATACTCCACGATTGAATTTCAGTTCAGGAGCTTCCCACTGGGTTGTTCGTTGTTTCAATTCCTCATCACTAATATGTAATTCAATGGAATTAGAGATGGCATCAATGGTAATTTGATCTCCATCCTTGACCATTGCAATCGGTCCACCGACTTGGGCTTCGGGAGTGATGTGTCCTACAACAAATCCATGCGTACCGCCGGAAAACCTACCGTCCGTAATAAGAGCTACCTCTTGCCCAAGACTCGCCCCCATAATTGCGGCGGTAGGTTTTAACATTTCCGGCATCCCAGGACCACCTTTTGGTCCCTCGTATCGTATTACAACGACATCGCCTTGTTGTACATGTCCATTTTTGATTCCATCATTAGCTTCATATTCACCATTGAAAACCTTGGCGGTTCCTGTGAATGTAAGTCCTTCTTTGCCTGTAATCTTGGCTACAGCTCCTTCCGGAGCCAAATTTCCTTTTAAAATGCGTAAATGTCCTGATTCTTTAAGTGGATCATTTAAATCGCGCACGACATCTTGATTTTCTATAAGAGAGGGGACATCGATTAAATTTTCGGCTAATGTTTTACCTGTCACAGTTATACAATCACCATGCAACAAGCCTTTTTCCAACAAATATTTGAGTACAGCAGGGATTCCACCAATTCGGTGAATATCTTCCATTAGATATTTTCCACTTGGTTTTAAATCTGCTAAAAATGGAGTTTTATCACTGATACGCTGGAAATCATCCAGATTGAAGTCTACATTTGCGGCATCTGCTATAGCTAAGAAGTGCAATACAGCATTGGTTGAACCACCCAAAACAGTAACCAACGTAATTGCGTTTTCTAATGCTTTTTTGGTTACAATGTCAGACGGTTTAATGTCCAGTTTCATTAATTCTGTGACTTGAGCTCCAGCTTTGATACATTCTGCGTGCTTGTCATTCGAAAGGGCAGGGTTTGACGAATTAAAAGGAAGAGCCATCCCTAATGCTTCAATAGCAGAAGCCATGGTGTTCGCGGTGTACATTCCACCACAGGCACCTGCACCGGGAACTGCCTTTTCTATTATTTCCTGATATTCAGATTCTTCCATCTTTCCGGCAACTTTAGCCCCCCATGCTTCAAAAGCAGAGACAACATCTAGTTTTTTTCCATGGCATTCTCCTGAATCTACGGTTCCTCCATACACCAATATAGATGGACGGTTTAATCGAAGAAGTGCGATGAGTGCGCCGGGCATGTTTTTATCGCATCCAACCACGGTCACTGCAGCATCATAACTCATGCCTTCTATTACGGTTTCAATCGAATCTGCGATTAAGTCACGTGAAGGTAACGAATACCGCATACCTGGAGTTCCCATAGAGATTCCATCACTTACACCAATGGTGTTGAAAATTAATCCTACCACATTGGATTGCAATACGCCTTCCTTTACTTTTTTAGCAAGGTCGTTTAAGTGCATATTGCATGGATTTCCTTCGTATCCGGTACTGGCAATACCTACAAATGGCTTATTTAGATCTTCTGTAGATAGACCAATCGCATGAAGCATGGCTTTCGAGGCCGGTTGGCTGTCGTCATGCGTTACACGCTTGCTATATTTTTTTAAATTATTCATAAAGGTTTAATCTGGGGCAAGAACGATCTCGTTAAGGTTAATTGAGACGGTTCAGAATTAAAATAAATTGATCAAATGAAGGGAAGAACGAGTGGAGAATTTAAAACAGTATTGATTTATACTTTACACACACTTTTAAAATTAATATTGAAAAAAACACCCTGTTATGTGTTCTTACCCTATCATTGATCAATGTCTTTATTACTATGTCTTTTTTTATCGATTATAGTACCATTTGTACTGTTAATCATTTTGTTATTTGAGAGATAGCGATCGTTAAGCTTCGTTTTAATGCATTAAATGATCGCGTATTCTTTGTATTCATTTTTACATACACGTTGTTGGTATGCTTGAGCCAATTCATATCCAAGGGTATTTTCCCATTTGAATTTAAAGGAAATGTTGTCTAATGCGCCAATTCCTGCTACTTCTGCTGCTGTTCCGGTGAAAAAAGCACCATCTGCACCATGTACATCTTCAATTTTGAAGAATTTCTCTTCTACCTTAAAACCTAGTTCATCAGCTAATTCCAGTATGGTTTGTCTGGTAATACCGTTTAAAATATTTCCAGTTGGACAGGTATAAAGTACATTGTCTTTTTCATAGAAGAAATTTGCACCTGGACCTTCCGCCACATTTCCATTCATATCCAATAACAAAGCCTCATCAAATCCTTTGTTCTTCGCTTCGGTTGTAGCAAGAATAGAATTGGTATAATGCCCCACCACTTTAGCTTCGATGTGACAAGATTTTGGATTAGGTCGCTCGTAGGAAGAAGTCATTAAATTTAATAGATCGCTTCCAAGGTATTTACCCCATTCCCATGCACACATCATTACATGCACTTCTTCAACAGGTTGCAAAGACATATTTGCACCTAGATAAATAAGTGGTCGAATGTAAGCATCCGTTAAATTGTTTTGTTCTAGTAATTCATAGGTAATTCGAATCAATTCCTCTACACTATAATTTACTTTGATGTGCATTAGTTCAGCGGATTTTAATAACCGCTGGTAATGTTCTTCCGCTTTGAAAATACGTACACCGTCTTCCGTCTGATAGGATCGAATGCCTTCAAATACTCCATTTCCGTAATGAAGTGTTTGTGCATACAGATCCGTTTTGGCTTTTTCTGCCGGAAGCCATGCACCATCTAAAAACAACGTTGTTTGCTGATTATAATACATGTTGATTCGTTTTAATTATTCTAGTAGTTAAACTTAATTTTCTATCTCTTTTTAGAGCTATTCGATACTTTTCAAATGTACTTTAGGTATTAAAGAACTCCAATTAACAGGGATGAACACCATTCTTAATGTGGTAGGAAGGGATATTTGGGGTGAAATGTTGTATTTATCCACTCAGTCCCTTTCTTTAATTTAATACCTACTTACTATTTGTTTTTTCTTACATAAATCTTTTTATGATATACTCCCGATGGTCCGGACGCTTGCAAAATGTAAATGGAGTTCGCCATTGGCTTGTTCATAGAAACCTGAATCTGATGTCCATCTCCGTTAAGACCAACTAATTTTTGATCGATTAAGCGACCTGAAATATCGTAAAGCGAAAGGTTAACGGAACTAGTTTCATCTAAGCTATAGAACAACACGATTTTCCCAGATTCTGAATCAAAATATGAATCGTATATACCAGATTCAATTAACTTACAGTTTCCTAAAGGACCGATGATGTCCGTATAACTGCTGTGTCCATCTACATCTTTGACCTTGATACGATAATAGCTTGAATTGTTTTGAGGATTCAAATCCATATATGTGAAGTTTTGATTCCCTGAAGAACTACTTGTAGGCATTCGTGCTATTTCTACGAAATTTAGACCGTTGGAAGCTTTTTCAATAATATATTCTTCTTCGTACGGACTGTGTATCCCTTCCCAAGATAACTTCACTTGACTTCCATTACATACCCCGTTAAACGAGTTACTATTAATAGAAACAGCCGAACACATGGCAACATTAACCGAAGCCTGACAACTGGTGCTCCCATCCGATATTGTAGCCGTATAGGTAGTAGCTACTGTTGGGTTTACCGTTTTGTCTGCTCCAGATCCTAATCCATTATCCCAAACAATAGAAGGGTTGTTGGTAGGGATACCAATAACAACATTATCTAATCCCCAGTGATCGGTACTGTTGGAGGAAATGTTATTTTGAATCCATCTGAATTGAGTAGTAGCTCCTTGTGCGGCAGCTGGGATATCAAAAACGTAGTTTTGCCAATTTAATGTATGTGCACTTCCATCTGTATAAAAGGAGGGCCAGAAGTAATGAATAGTACTCCAATTGGTTCCTCCATCCGCAGAATACTGCAAATAAACCCCCTCGTCTGGTAAATCAGGACCTTCACATGGTGCACCTACTCCTTGAGTAGCCATTTTGAAATCAAATGAGACGGTTCCACCTTGACTAGCATCAATGGTCGTGGAAGTAAGAGTCCGTGGTGAAGTTTCGATTCCCATCCAAAGATGCAATGAATCTGGTCCAGCACCACAAGGATTGTCAAATCGAGCATCAACAGATGTCGTCCAACCCGTACCAACGGTACTATCATCGAAGGTAATATCTAGAGGAACGTTGATAATTTCGCCTATTGCGGAAAGATCTAACGTTTCACCTGCACAAATTGTGGTGTCCAAGTTGACCGTTATTGCACAACTTGGAGTGTCTAAAGGCGTATAGCAAGTTACTGTTGCTTCAAATCCGGCATTAACGGCATCTGGATTCCATAATAAAGTCATTGGACCTGTTGAGCAGACCATTCCAGGTCCTACTTGATCAAATTCAGTTCCAGGCTCGTCAATCGACCATTCACCGGTAGCCGTCATAATTAATGGTGCAGAGGTGTTGGTTCCATCATAGAAGGAAAGTTCCGTATATCCCAATGCGTTGTAATCTAAAGTCCATTCAGTGAAATTAAGACATACACCGTCTCCAGTAGTTGAAGGCATAAGTACCGTTTCAATATTAGCACCGTTGGCATAGTTTCCAGAAGGACCTCCATCATCATAAAGTAATCCACCACACATGTATAAGGTGTCGTTTATAATATTGTTTTCAAAAGGAGTAGTAAACGTTGTATCAAGTTCCGTAACATTATAGCAGTCTCCCGTAGCATTGAAACTGTATAAAGAAACCGTATAAGTCGTGTTAATTGTAAGTCCGGTAATAGTTCCCGAAGTAAGACCTGCTGCTCCTGAGTAAACCACGAAGTGTCCTGTCGTTATTTCATCACCACCTCCATAAACCGTAGAACCGGTATATGAAGTTCCACTTATTGGATCTGAATGGGTAACGGATGATTCACGAATAGTAACTAAAAGCTGATCTCCACTACCATTTGTCCATGATAAACCAACCGTAGTTCCTGTGAGTGCTGTGATCATTACAGAACTTGGTATGGTTGCCGGAGCAGTACAAGATTGTGTTGTAGTAGTATCAATCAAAGGTGCAGTGGTTAAAATACAGGTGTCGTTTGCTGCATAAATTGAAACTACATAGGTAGTGGTTATTGTAAGCCCAGTTACAGTAAGTGGTGATGCACCAGCTGTGAAGCCTGAATATAAAACATAGTTTCCTCCACCTAAATCATCGCCTGATCCGAAAACGGTGTTGCCATTGTATGTACTGCCTGGTACCGGAGCACTTATTCCTGAACTTATTTCTCTAATTACCACGATTACATCCGTAGCCGCTGAATTGGTCCATGAAATGTCAAAGGAATTAGTGTTTTCATTGCTTAACGTAATGTTAGTTGGTTGAGCCGCAGGATCGATGCAAGGTTCACAAACCCCAATGGTAAGCGCATTGGATAAACCAAAACAACCGTTTGCCATGGTTTGAATATCGACTCCAACAGCTGGAAATGGAGTAGGCGGATCAGCATCTTCCGTGTTAATGGCAAAAGCCAAATAGTTTCCCGCAACTTGCAGTCCAAAATCACCGGTGGTACTAGTGGCGACGATCACGCTGTCTTCAGTTGTAAGTACATATACTTGTGTAAATCCAGCCGTAGCATTATGACTTCCGTCAGGTGTAATTATCACATCTGTTATTGTCGAGAAATCACATGTGTTGGTACATGATCCTTGTCCGGTTTCAGCGACTACAAAAGTCAAATCGGTAGATAAAATACAATTGTTATCATCCGTATATGTGAAGTTAACCGGATACGTTCCTGACGCAAAATTTATTGGAAATGTAATGCTGGTGTTCTCCGCAGAAACGTCAGCGATCAATGCATTAACCGTGGCATCTGTAGAAGACCATGCATAGGCAGGGTTTGTTCCTAATGTTCCACCAACATTACCAGTCAAAGCGATGGTTCCACCTACTTCTTGACAAACCGTATCGGAAAGGGAAGGAGATGTTGGACTGCTCGTTGCAGTACACTGACAATTCAATCCAGTAGAAGCGGTTTTTCTACAAGATGATGCTCCAGAGTTCACACTTCCATCAAATTCAATTGATTCTACGCAGCCATCAATTGTAACCGTTAAAGTCAATGAAATATCATTACTAGCAGCGATTGAAAAACTTTCATACGTTAATACGTTGGTTAAGTTGTCGTATTTGTTGAAATCAGAATCCAATGCTACGGAGTTTACACCTGCACCGGTACGGCCTTGTAAATTAGTACTAAGCGTTCCGGAAGTTAAGTCTGCTGTTGTAAGCGTGGCATCAAATGATCCAGCAACTACCGTGGGTGTGTTATAGGCCGAGTTAAATGACAGTGCGAATCCATAGAATCCGATATCCAAACCTCCTAATTCTGTGGTTAAATCTAAAGTGTACGTGTAGGTTCCATCTCCATTGTTCACAACGTTGGCAATGTTTAATAAACTATTATTACAAGCGTTGGCGTTGTTTGTAAATCCTGTTAGAAGTATTACTCCTAAACCGAATGCGAATTTTATTAGTCTTCTCATGATTTTTGATTTAGAGTGATACAATTATTTAGATATACTGCCTGCGTTCGTACTACAACCACAGAATGCGGGTGCTGTAAATAAGCTGGCCGTGGTCATGGTACAGGTTGCCGCATCAGAAAAAACGGCAGTAACACTAACGGCAGCACCGTCAGCATTCAACCCAGTAAGAATAACTGTACGTGGGCTAGTGCCAATGCTAAAGCTTTGTCCATTTACGTCTAATGTCCCTGATCCAGGATCATTACTGAAAGTTACAGTAACTTCTTGAGTATAACTATTGCTGTATTTTTCACAGGCTGTTTGTGTTCCAGCAGTTAAATTCGTTACGGAACAAGCAAAGTCTCCAGTAACGATAATGTTGTCAATGTTGGCAGTAGAACTGCTGGCGTTACCTGTAAAACCGGCAACTCTTACTTCAAAGCTTGTATTATAAGATAGTCCTGATACGGTAGCTGTACCAGAAAGTGATCCTTGGGACCCCTGAGAATCGAACATAACCCACGCTCCACCATCGATTCGATAGTAAAAGTCTAAGTTAGCACCATTATTAATAAAGGCTCCATTAAGATTGTAATCAATAGATATGGCAACGTTGATGGCTGGAGTTGTAATAGAAGCGGAAAGCCATTCAGCACTATTAGCAAAACTAGAAGAAGCAAGGTCTTTCCATTCCAAATAACCAGCAGTTACAATGCAATGGTCACCGGCTCCGGCAAGATCGGGAGCTCCTACAACGGCTAAACTCCAATTTGCGTCTCCTGGGTTGGTACAACCACTGTTACATCCAACGCCGTTATCATTGGAAAAATCCTCCGAATATAAGGTTACAGCATTTGCAAAATAACCACCCATTAATAAGGTGGCAAGTATTGCGATTTTTAATAAAAATTTAAGTTTCATAGGGGCAAGAGATTTAGTGTTAATTGTATTGAAAATATCATGTAGATACTTCACTACCTTCTTTTGCAAGGTATCAGGAACTTTTAAAACAAACTATGTTAAATTGGTCAACGGAGTCCCTTTGAAGTCGAACGGTTGTGGTTTGGGGTAAACTGTTAGTTCTGTTTTAGGGAACTGATATCGAATGTTCTTGAAACCGGTACAACTTTGTCAATGTCGTTCATATAAATTTTGTAGTTCTGAGACTTTCCGGCAATACGGTCTACATGTTTTTCGTTCACCAAAAAAGACCGATGTACCCTATGAATACCGGGAACATCTAGCAGTTGATCATGCATCTTTTTTAAGGTAGATCGAAAGAGCTCCTTTCGGATACCTTCTTCTCTTTGAAAGAAAATCATACAATAATTATCTTCGGCTTCAATCATGATCAACTCTTCCACATCAATAGAAAGTTCTTTCTTCGTAGATTCGGAAGATATTGTAATGTTGTTATCCTGGCCTTCCCCATGATCTTCAAAGGTTACACTTCGATAATTCACATTGAAAAGTTTCACTTCCAAATTCCATAAACCTAATACCAGTGGCATAATGGTTAATATAAGTACTTCATAAAACCAGCTGGAAGGAGAAGAAACCATAGAAATCGATTCCTCTGATGTAGCATCCAATACCAGAAGAAATAACATTACTACTGAATAGTATACGGCGAATGTCAAAATCAATGAAGTTGATTCAGCAATTCTTTTTCGTTCAGTAAGAAGTAATCCTATATATTGAACGGAAACGCCTAAAATCAATGCAACAATACCTAAATGAAGGAGGTATTCAAAGGATTCCAAAACCATATAACTCACACCAAGAGCGAAGTAAAACGCAATTGCAGCAGAAATTAGAGTTATCTTTAAATATTTATTCATTACACCTTTTCTATACCTTTCAGCTTGGGCTATTCTTTATTTCGTAGTCGGTTCAATCGATATACATTGAATCCAAAGATCCCTGTAACAACCACCAACATTATAAATAAGAAATTTTTAATTCGTTTTGTATGGCGTACCTCAACGGTTTGAAGTTCCTCTACAGATTTTAATCGATCCAATTCTCTTGCTTGAACTTCAAGGTTATATAATTTCTGGAGTGAAGTTAACTTGCCAGACACTTCAATGTCAGTTTTACGTTTGTGCGCGTCGTAGAGTTTTTGAATAAGTTGAACCAATTCCTGCGATTGTCCTGTCTTATCCAAAATGATCCGCATGGATTCCATTCCTTTGATTTCTAAATCTTTATACTCGTATTCGTTTGCCAGGTCGATGCAAGATTTTAAACTTTTTTTTGCATCCACATAGTTTTCATTGTGTGCAGAAAGATTAGCTTGTGCCATCAAAACCTTAATTTTAAGTTCAATGTCCGCTATTGAGTCAACTAAGTTTTGGACAATCGTTAAATGATCCGCGCACTTATTGAATTTACCCCAGTCATAAAACAAGGTAGCCAATCCGTATTGTGCATACGCAATACCTAAGGTACTTTTATGCATTTCTTCAATGAGCATTGAATTTGAATAATATACAAAGGCAGAATCAAAAAGACCTAGTCGCTGATAAGATTCGCCAATATTATAGTATCTGATGGAAAGTTGAGGTGAATCGTTGTTAAATCGTGCGGTCTTAATAGAACGCATGTAATATTCAAGAGCTTCTTTTTCGTTATTGTTCAATTGAAAGACAACTCCTATATTATTTAGACAAACAGAGATTCGAGAAGAATCTTTAGTGCTTTCTGCATGATTTAAGGATTCTAGGTAATTGGTAACCGCAAGTTCATAGAGCCCTTGGTTTTTGTGAATTATTCCAAGTATTGTATAAGAGTTTGAAAATTGCGTTTCAGATTGAAGTTTAGTTCGATTTAGTTGGATGGCCTTAGAAACGAATTGTAGAGCTAAATCTGCATCTTTATTAATTAATTCATAAGAAAGATCATTGATAGCTTGTATCCGAACATCCATTTCTAGAGTCGTATCGCTAAGAAGTCGACTTATGGAATCACTAAGCAAGACAGCCGAATCCTGAGCCTTCGCCGGCAGGAATACACCTATGCATAATGATAAACCCCATATCCACCTCAATGTTTTTTTCATAGCTCAATAATAACTGCAAAGATAAAAAAAGTATCTGCATTTGTGGGTCGGAAAACAAACAAAATTCCATAGAAACTACCTTTTTATCTTCTTTTAGATATTTGATCATAGTAAGGAAAAATAAAATAAAATATCAAGAGATAGATGTTGGATGTATTGGCTTAAATTTTTAATATTGTTCGATATACACAAAATAAGCAGGCTTAAGATATTAAATATGAGTGATCCTTTTGTACGTCTTGCCGTGGATGCGGTGGTATTTGGTTATGATAGCAATCATACCTTATCCGTCTTGTTAATTCAACGAAAGTTTGATCCTTTTAAAGGAGGATGGGCATTACCTGGAGGCTTATTGGAACCAGGAGAATCGTTGGAAGAAGCGGTTGAACGGGAATTGGAGGAGGAAAGTGGAGTGAAAGTTAACTATCTGGAGCAGTTGTATACCTTTGGCAAGCCTAAGCGAGATCCTAGAAATAGAGTAATTAGTGTAGCGTATTATGGTTTGGTAATGAGAGATCAATTTGAACTACACGCTACCACAGATGCAGAAGATGCGCAATGGTACGGTATTAATGATTTACCAGAACTCGCTTTTGATCATGATGTAATTCTCGATATGGCTATGCAGCGATTAAGAGGTAAAATTGCATATGAGCCAATAGGATTTGAATTATTGAATGAAAAATTCCCGTTTTCCGATCTACATAAATTATATGAAGCCGTCCTTGGTGTTCAATTAGATCGTCGAAATTTCAAAAAAAAGATACTTCAATTGGATGTGTTAGAGGAATTGGATGAAAAAATGCCAATTGAAGGGAAAGGTAGGCCTGGTTCGCTTTTTCGATTTAATAAAGACAAATATTTTAAATTGAAAGAAAAAGGCATTGTTTTTGAAATCTAATCTAAGTCTTCTTTAGCCTATTAATTAGGGTTTATTCTCATTTTAAAACGTACTAGTTAAGCGATAGGAAATCAGTGTGGAAGCATTGTATGGAGGTGGTTTTTTGTAGCCAATTTTTATATAATGTAAAAAAGACACAAAATATTTTGGGATTTAAAAATGTCCTTTTATATTTGTGTCGTTGAAACACAAAATATATTATTTAAAGCTTAAATAAATTTCAACAGCACAAACGAACCATCACATAATATATACCCTATGAAGTATTTGCATTTAGATTCCGGTTTTGCCCCTTTTAAAGAAAGTATTCAATTTGATCAATTTTCATTTCCAGGAGGAGAGCCACACGTGCGAATAACAGATGAATTAAATGGGGAAGATGAAGTGACGGTGACAACTAGAATAAAAATGTTTGGAGCGATGGGTTTTTTACTGGTAACAGTGGATGCGTTAAGGAGAATGGGCGTTCAAAAAATAAGTTTAGTGATACCTTATTTTCCTGCAGCGAGGCAGGATCGCGTAATGACAAATGGAGAGGCGCTAACGGTAAAGGTGTTTGCGGATTTGATAAATAGTATGGAACTCGAACAGGTGATCATTTTTGATCCACACTCAGAGGTAACACCGGCGTTGTTGAATAAG
The DNA here is from genome assembly GCA_965277185.1 of Cytophagales bacterium. Classification (GTDB taxonomy): domain Bacteria; phylum Bacteroidota; class Bacteroidia; order Cytophagales; family JAHDFW01; genus JAHDFW01. Next base: position 99,429 of record CBDICC010000003.1, read on the forward strand.
GTAAAAGTGATTTCAAATCATAAGTTTGTGAAGGAGGCATTGCGCAATGAAACAAATTACGTATTGGTTTCGCCAGATGGAGGAGCGTTGAAAAAGGTGTATAAGTTGTCGGAGGCATTGGGAGGAATAGAGGTAGTAGAGTGCAGTAAAAGACGGAATGTAAAAACAGGTAAAATTCTGGATTTCGCAGTGTATGAAGATCAATTGGATGGGAAGACGTGCGTAGTGGTAGATGATATTTGTGATGGAGGAGGCACGTTTATCGGATTAGGAAAAGAATTAAAAAGAAAAGGAGCAGGACGATTAATCTTGGTGGTAAGCCATGGAATATTTAGTAAGCCTGTAGATGAGTTAAGTGAAATTTATGATGGTATTTATACTACAGATTCCTTTAATCGCATTGACGATGAGCGAATCAAGCAGATTAAATTAAGCGAAATAGAATTAAATTATATTAATATAGTATTAACGTAGGCATTGTGCTGTAAGAGTAAAATAGGCATGAAATATTCATTAGAACAAACTAAGATAGACTTTGACAAAGGGGAAAAACAGAAATTTTTATTTTTCTGGGGACATCAGCCTTCCAAGGATGGTTCTGTAACCTCCTCATGTTTTAGTCAATGGTGGAAGGCTGATTTTACAGTAGATGGAATCAAGTATCGAACCGCCGAACATTGGATGATGGCCCGAAAAGCGGAACTATTCCAGGATCAAGAGATGTTGGAAGCAATTTTAGAAGTAAATTCTCCGATGGAAGCAAAAAAACTTGGAAGAAAGGTTCAGCATTTTGATCCAGTAATTTGGGATAAGCATAAATATGAATTTGTGAAAGATGGGAATCGACATAAGTTTGAACAACATGAAGATTTGAAGGCTTTTTTGTTGACAACGAAAAAACGAATCATAGTAGAAGCGAGTCCAAGAGATCGGATTTGGGGAATAGGAATGGGCAAGAATAATGAACATGCAGAAATTCCGACCAAATGGAGAGGACAAAATTTATTAGGATTTGCCTTAATGGAGGTAAGAGACGATATGCTTTAAAATTGATAGGAGAACCTCTGCCAACACAAGTTAAATAATTGGATGATGAAATTGGAATTAGTAAAAGGAGATATTACGGTTGAAAACGTAGAAGCCATTGTAAATGCGGCAAATTCTTCTTTGCTTGGAGGAGGGGGAGTGGATGGAGCGATTCATCGAAAAGGTGGATCAGCCATTTTAGAGGAGTGTAGAATGATTCGAGCCAGACAAGGAAAGTGTGAGACTGGAGAAGCAGTGATTACAACAGCAGGAAATTTACCAGCTCAATATGTAATTCATACCGTAGGTCCAGTTTGGAACGGAGGACAGAAGGACGAATACCAAAAGTTACGAAATTGTTATTTCAATGTACTTAAAATCTGCGTAAATGAAAATATACGAACAGTTTCGTTTCCAAATATCAGTTGTGGAATTTATCGTTTTCCAAAAGAATTAGCTGCAATGGTAGCTTTAGAAACGGTTCAGAGTTTTCCGAAGAAGAATGAAATTGATTTGGTACGCTTTGTATGTTTTGATGATGAAAATCATGAAATATATCGAAACAAAATGGCTTCGATTGGGGATTTGATTTAGATGATTAATGAATCCAATGGAGGTCGAAAAATAAGAGAAAGATGAAACTTATTAAATTATATAGACCCATTGGATTGAAAGAGCTTGAGTTGATAGCGGAAAGTGGATACAGAAAATTCCCACCTCGTTTAGAATGGCAGCCTATATTCTATCCAGTACTTAATGAAGATTATGCCAATCAAATTGCAAACGATTGGAATACCCGAGATGAATTTTCAGGATATGCAGGATTTGTAACCTCGTTTGAGTTAACAGAATCCTATTTAGCAAAATTTCCAGTGGAGCATGTAGGGGGATTTGAGCATAATGAACTTTGGGTGCCTGCAGAAGAATTGAAGGAATTCAATTCAAATATTGTAGGCGAAATAAAATTGATTGGATGTTTTTTAGGAGCACAATATGTAGCTCCAAAAGATCCAGTGCTTGCTAACAAAATAGATCAGTTGGTGAGCAATTAAAGAATTAGAATAATGAAAAATAATAATAACAATAATTATAACACGAAGCTTAAGTTGGAATCCTATCAGGATCAGCTAAGTCGATGGCCAAAAGAAGGACATCACATAATGGCACAATACGACGATGAAAAGATTGTAGTATATCAGTCTTACCGTCCAGAAATAGGAAATTTCGCATTTAAAAATCAATATTTTGGTGGAGCATTTAGCCTAGGAAGAATGACTTGGATTAAGCCCAATTTCCTTTGGATGATGTTTCGCAATGGATGGGCAACCAAGCCTGGTCAGGAAGTCGTATTAGCGATTCATTTGAAACGAAGTGCGTTTGAACATTACTTGAAACAGGCCGTGTATTCATCCTATGATCGATCAGTATATGCCGATCGTGAGGAATGGAAATTAGCTGTAGAGAATTCAAATGTACGATTGCAGTGGGATCCGGACCATGATCCTTATGGAGGAAAACTGGAACGGCGAGCAATTCAAATCGGATTGAGAAATGAATTTATTAAATCATTTTCCAAGGAAGATTTGATTGAAATTGAAGATGTTTCAGCTTATGTTTCAAATGAATACGAAAAAGTAAAAAGTGGTAGATTAGATGAATTAATGTTACCAGAGGAGCACCCTTTGGTATTTGATGATTCCAATCTGAATACCATGTTGAAAATTAATAAAGAATAGTACAATATTATATAATGAAAATTAAAATGAGAAATTCACTAAAGCGGGCAAGCAAATTTATGAGCCTGATTCTCAGACATAAACCTCAGGCAATCGGCGCTGAGTTAGACGACAATGGATGGTTGGATGTAGAAGTACTTCTTGCGGGAATGCGAAAGCGGGGACATAGAATCGATAAGATGATACTTCGGGAGATTGTGGTAACAAATGAAAAGAAACGCTTTGCTTTTAACATTGACAAAACAAAAATAAGAGCAAGTCAAGGACATTCACTGGAAGTAGATGTGGAAATGCCAGAAACGGAACCACCAGAGTTCTTATACCATGGAACCGTGGATAAGTTCATGGATGCGATCAAAGAAAAAGGATTGCTTCCAATGACCAGACAACATGTGCATCTAAGTCAAGACAAGGAAACGGCCATAAATGTTGGGGGGCGAAGAGGAAAACCTATTATTCTTTCGGTTCGAACTGGTGATATGTTTAAAGATGGGAAAATATTTTATTTGTCAGCGAATAACGTTTGGCTGACGGAGGATGTGCCTTCTGAATATATAGAGTTTAAGGATTTGAAAGAAAATTAAGTAAATTTAAGACGTCATGCAACTTCAAAAATATAACAAAGACGTATATACGATAGCAAACTTTTTATCCATTGAACAGTGTGAAAAACTGATTTCAATTAGTGAGCAATTGGGCTATGAAGAAGCGAAGGTAAATATGAGTGGACGCCAGACCATGATGAAGTCCGTACGGGATAACGAACGTTTACTCCATTTTAATGATGGTTTGGCGACCTTATATTGGAATCAATTGAAGACGTTTCATCGAGAGCAAGTAGATGGAATGGAGGCATTTGGCTTGAATGAACTTTTTCGTTTTTATAAATATCAAAATAACCAACGATTCAAACGACATAAAGACGGCAGTTATCGAAAAAATGATCGAGAATGGAGTGTGTATACATTTATGCTTTATTTGAACGATGCATTTACAGGAGGTGCCACATCGTTTGACGCCTTTTCAATTCAACCTCTTACTGGAACGGCGTTAATATTTAAACATGACGTGCGCCATGAGGGTGTAGCAGTGGAAGAGGGAATTAAATATGTATTAAGAACGGACATTATGTACCGTAAATTAGATAAGATATAATAGTATATAATGAGTAGAACTATAGCGATAGGAGATATCCATGGAGGCTTGAAAGGATTAGAGCAAGTTCTGGAACGCGCTGAAATAACTACAGAAGATACGTTAATTTTTTTAGGAGATTATGTAGATGGATGGAGTGAATCCGCTCAGTTGATAGAGCGTTTGATGGAAATAGAGAAAACGCACAATTGTATATTTATTTTGGGAAATCATGATGCTTGGTGCCGAGAATGGTTGCGTTTTGGAACCGCAAACCCTATTTGGTTAAAGCATGGAGGAAAACCAACCATGGCAAGTTATGCCCGATTAAGCCCTAATTTGGATGAACATTTGGAGTTTTTTAGCCGAATGGAAAATTATGTTATCGATGACAAAAATAGATTGTTCGTTCACGCCGGATTTACGTCCATGCATGGGCCCAAGCAAGAGCATTATTCTTCCAATTATGGATGGGATCGTACGTTGTGGGAAACTGCTATGGCAGCACATGGTAACCTGAAGCCAAAGGCCGAATATTACCCCGATCGCCTAACTTTGTTTACCGAAATATACATCGGTCACACTCCTGTAACGCGGTGGGGGATCCATACTCCATGGCAACGATGTAATGTTTGGAATGTAGATACGGGAGCCGCATTTAAAGGATCACTATCTGTAATAGACATTGATTCGAAGGAGATCTGGCAAAGCGATCCATTGTTTGAATTGTATCCAAAGGAAAAAGGGAGGAATTGATGTTGGTGTTGAGCTGTATGCGATCCTAGGTCGGAATTAGGTTGGAATCAGGATGAAAACACCAATTACACTTGAAACTAAGGCCAAGAAGCCAAATACCCCTAAAGTTCTGCTTAACGATTGAATGCGTTTGAGATTCTTTTTTTTCGTTCCGTGACCAGGAAAGTATCCTGTTCGAACTTGACCAAATGTAATAGGGCGTCTAACATTTTGATAATCCAACCAAATTAATGCTGAAATCCATATTAATAATGCTCCTAAGTGATCAAATAGAAAAACAAAAAACTGGAAGATTAATTCGAATATCACATTCACTAGAACTTCAGCAATAAACTCAATAATAATTTCTCCAAGTATGTCCATATGGATATGTTATACGTATGTTTTAACAATTGGTTTCAAGTCTAAAACGTATTAAGTGTAAAAATAACACAAAATAATTTGGAGTTTAAGTTAATCTGCTTATATTTGTGTCAGGTAAACACAAAATAAGTGTTAGACATAGTAAACTAAACGAACAGCACATGCAAAAAGGATCTGGAACCAATACAAACATTTTACATCTTACGGATGGATACAAGGTAGATCACCGAAATCAATATCCGGAAGGAACTGAATTGGTTTATAGTAATTGGACTCCGCGGAAAAGCAGAATTGAGGGGATTGACAAAGTGGTATTCTTTGGATTGCAGTATTTCATTAAAAAGTATTTAATGGAAGAGTTTGATGAACAGTTTTTTAACCAGCCAAAAGCAAAAGTAATTGAGCGCTATAAGCGGAGAATAAATGGGTATTTAGGGCCTGATGCGATTACCTATGATCATGTTGATGCGTTGCACGATTTAGGGTTTTTACCTGTGGAGATCAAGGCGGTTCCAGAAGGAACGAGGGTTCCGATGCGAATGGCCATGTTTACTATCAAAAACACCAAACCTGAATTTTTTTGGATTACTAATTTTTTAGAAACGATCCTGTCGTGCATTTTATGGATGCCATGTACGAGTGCTACAGTGGCGTATCAATATCGGCAGATACTTGATTTTTTTGTAGAAGAGACTGGCGGAGACAAGGAATTTGTGAATTGGCAGGGACATGATTTTAGTTTTCGTGGAATGGCAGGTTTGGAAGCTGCTAAAATGAGTGGAGCAGCTCATTTATTAAGCTTTACCGGAACAGATACGATTCCTGCCATTGATTTTCTAGAAGATTATTACAATGCAGACGGAAGCAAGGAATTGATTGGAGGAAGTGTGCCGGCAACGGAACATTCTGTGATGTGCATGGGAACTCAAACCGATGAAATAGGGACGTTTCGAAGATTAATCACGGAAATTTATCCTGGTGGAGTAGTAAGCATTGTTTCAGATACCTGGGATTTTTGGAAAGTAATTACAGAATATGTACCGGGATTAAAAAGTGAAATTTTACAACGAGAAGGGAAGGTGGTAATTCGTCCAGATAGTGGAGATCCTGTATTGATTATATGTGGAGATCCGAATGCAGCGGAAGGAAGTCCAGAATTTAAAGGGTCTGTTGAATGTTTGTATGAAACGTTTGGAGGCACGGTAACCGAGCAAGGGTTTAATGTGTTGGATCAACATATTGGCGTAATCTATGGAGATAGTATTACCATCGAGAGATGTACTGAAATTTGTAAACGACTAAAAGCAAAGGGATTTGCAAGTACAAATGTGGTGTTTGGAATCGGATCGTATACGTATCAATACGTGACCAGAGATACATTTGGGTTTGCAGTAAAAGCAACGTACGGCGAGGTAAATGGAGAAGGACGAGAAATTTTTAAAGATCCAAAAACCGATGATGGTACCAAGAAGTCTGCTAGAGGGTTGATTCAGTTGAATGGGGAGAATGGGATTGTAACGGGAATGATTGATCAGGTAAGTTGGGAAGAAGAAGGAAAAGGCATGATGGAAACGATTTACAAAGACGGAAAATTAATAAAAGAAACCAGTCTAACTGAGATTCGAACTGTTTTACAAAATCAAAGAGATTAGTTGTCTATGATCTAATCTATTCATTTATTTATTTTAAATTATCATTGAATCATTAAATTAAACTATGCAAGCAGTAAACGCTAAATACATAATAGCAGCACCTACTTTACCAGAAGATCAGGGATTGGAGAAAGATAAATTTGGTAGACGGATCTTTCTTGCCGGGAGCATTGAACAGGAAGGAGAAGAGAAGTGGCAAGCCAAAGTTGGTAACGCGCTTGCGGATGATGATACGCTTGTTTATGATCCGAGAAGAGATGATTGGGATGAAACATGGGCTCAGCGAATAGATAATTATAAGTTTAGAACGCAAGTGGAGTGGGAGTTGAAGCATTTAGAAGACGCCACGCATGTAGTACTTTATTTATCTCCTGGAAGCATTTCACCTATTTCATTATTGGAGTTTGGGTTATATGCAAAATCGGGTAAACTATTAGTTTGCTGCCCAGATGGATTTGATCGAAAGGGGAATATTGATATAACCTGTGCCTACTATAAAGTTCCTCAATTTAACACATTGGATGAATTGATTGAAAACCTAACGCATTAAACAAGAATGACTAAGAAGATTTATCAAAATAAGGTGGAAGGCATGCTGTTTGGATTGGCAATCGGCGATGCATTGGGTGTACCAGTAGAATTTAAAGGTAGAGAGGCATTAAGGTTAACTCCTGTGACTGGTTTTATAGGATATAAATGCTGGAATCAGCCTCCTGGAACTTGGTCGGATGATAGTTCGTTGACCTTTTGCCTGGTACGTAGTTTACTGGAAGGCTATGATTTGGGTGATATGGGTGAACGGTTTGTACTCTGGGCTACCGAAGGATATTGGGGTGCACACGGAGAATGCTTTGATATTGGAGGAACTACCAGAACAGCATTGGGTAGATTGAAAATGGGAGAGGATCCTAAATTTAGTGGAGAGATAGATGAATATTCCAATGGAAATGGGTCATTAATGCGTATTGCACCGATGGCTGTTTTTTTGATGAATGAATCCGATGTTCATCAACGATATCTAAAAGTGAAAGAGGTTTCTTCCATTACACACGCACATTTTCGTTCTGTATTCGCTTGTTTTATTCAGGTGGAGTTTTTGGTGGAATTGTTTAAGGGCAAAAACTTAATTGATGCGTTGGAATCGATGCGAAAAACGGTTTTAAATTATGCTGCTCAGCAAGCCTTTGGCAATTCAGAATTAGACTTATTTGATATGGTGTTAAAAACGGACTTAACCCAGGTAAAGGAGGATGATATTATTTCGGATGGATATGTGTTAAGTTCATTGAAAAGTAGTTTCTGGTGTTTATTTAATTCATCTACCTACGAAGAAACCGTTTTAAAAGCGGTGAATTTAGGAGGCGATACGGATACCACGGGATGTATTGTGGGAGCATTGGCCGGTGCGTTTTATGGCGTTGACGCTATTCGGCCGTATTGGATTCAAGAAGTAGCACGGTCCGGTGACATATCCTATTTGGCCGGAGAATTTTTGGACAAGTATGATCTAAGTCTGTAAACGTTTATGTTATACTATCAAATTCAGGAAATAGAACACTCTCAAGAGATTTACTTTAAAAATTGCAATAGTAATTCTTCTGAGAAATTAGCTGCATCGTGATTGAGAATGGTTCCATTTTCATCAATAATAACGAGGGTAGGTATTTCTCTAACGCCTAAATGCTCGTTTATAGGAGCATCCCAATCTCCTTCCAGCCAATAATGTTCTGCTGTTACAGGTAATTTAGGCATTGCATTTTGCCATTTGGGTTTCTTTTCATCAATAGAAAGAAATACGAAATCTACTTTGCTAGTATCCACTTGTTTTTGAACAGCTGCTAGTTTCGGAAAATTTCTCCAACAATCTCCACACCAAGAAGCCCATACGTCTACCACTATTTTCTTTCCTTTATGTTTTTCAAGAATTTGCCCGAAATCTACTTTTGTGCCATCTGGAGTATAAGCAACGCTTGCTTTGGCTTCAGCATTGAAGCTACCCGGATTGTCTTTTTTACAAGTATAAAAGCTTGCTGCGCTAATGATGAGTAGAATAAGGGCAGCGAATTGGTTGAATCTTGATTTCATTGAGTGAATTGAATATTATTGTAATCGATACCTGTTATTGCAAATGCACGTATTTACATGTATGTATGTATGTATGTATGTATATATCGCAAAAGTAAGATCTAAACTCCAGCATAACGCCAGTAGAAGTTAAAAAGTTCGAAAACGGGACAAATTTGCTTTTATTCCATGTAAATCCTCCGAAAAGTAAGATTGATCCGCTCCGAAATATCTTTAGTTGTCTTAGGAAGCATATGTTGCCACTCCGATTGGAGCCCTTCTTCCATTACCAACAAAGATCCTGTTTCAAGAAGTAATTTGTGTTCCATCTTCGTTTGCAAATGACGAAATTTAAACATTCGTTCTGCTCCCAAACTTACCGAAGCAATAATTGGATTCGGACCTAATTCAGGTTCATTATCTTGATGCCAACCCATTCCTTCTTTACCGGTAGGATATAGGTTTAACAAGCAACTGTTAAACGTTGTGTTTAAATGTGCTTCGATCTGGTTTTTTAAGAAAAAGAGTTCATTTGACCATGTTTCCGCTTCTTTCAAGATCCCGGAATAGGTGTAGGAGATTCCATTGTCTCCAAAAAATGCAGTTTTACGCTTGGTTACGACCTCTTTTCCATAAAACCGATAGGTTTCTGATTGCCAATTGACATTAGATTGAAGGATGTCAAACAGTTTAGAAGCGTGCTGTACTTCTATAAAAGCGCGCACGTAGTTGATAGCGGGTGTCATTTCGCCTTAAAAATAACGAAAATTACTAAGCTGAACTACCATTTCAATTCCTTCGCCATATTTTCTGGCATCGATTTTAAAGCCTCCTCTATGTATGCACGATTTCGCTCGATGTCTTTTGCATTAGTCATGTGACCAATGTAGTTGAGGTACATAAAATAGATGTAAACTCTATTAAACATGTCTAATTGCGGATCTGCGATGGCATTTTTCATTCGAGATTCCATTTCGGCTACATATTTTGTTTCGGAAAGTGCCCTCCCCATTCGATTGATATTGCCGAAATAATGATTTTCGCCTACATTATCTGCGCGAAGACTGATACCAAAAACTAGATCAGGTACATTGATGTTTAATGCTTCGATTTCGGGGATGTAAGTGCCAAATCGTGCTTCTCCATAGCTTGAATAGGCTGTGCGCTCAAAACGATCATTCATGATGTCAAGATGTGAACGTAGGAAAACATTCCAATTGGTAGTTACCGCAGCTAGTTCCGCGATTTTCTTAGCATGATTACGTGGCGAAGAATCCATGCTGCAGCGACCATACACTTTTCTGCCTCGCTTTAATTCTAAGGCCAAAGGTTTGGAATAATAACGTGCCACTAACTCTTCAAATTCTCTATTTGATTCATTATTTTTTAAACAGTTCCGTACCGTTTGTACAACTCGCTTTTTGAAATCGTCTGTTTTAGAAAGTGTGTCCTCAATGTATAAAGTTCGTAAACTGTCCCAGATGTCATATTCCTTGTAGTACAAGTCGTAATTTTCATCAATCAATTCGGGTATATTACCAAAGGATTCGTTGATATATGCTATAAATCCCCATGAGCTATTGATTTCAGAACCCATCTGAGCCCCATAAAACGACTCTCGGCCAGAACTAGCACCTTCTTTATAAACCGTATGATTGGTGTCGATGAGGCACTCAGAATATTGAATCATTCGAGCATAGTATTTTGGAAGTTCTTGTCGTTCAAATTCTGTTATAAAATAGATTGCTTGAAAGCTGCCAGAAGATTGATCCCACATCCAGGTTCCTTTCCGTTTTTGTGCGAGCACGTCTGGACTATATTTAAGATCAAAGGATCTACTGGTACTTCTACTCCCCAGTGAAAGTTCATTGAATCGAATGTGGTGTGCATCTTCCCAATCTACATACTCATTGTAATAAACATATTGATTCTCCTCAAAGCTTAATTTTGGATGGAGCGTGACCAATTCCTCATAGGACATGTTTTGTTTAATGGCTTTTCTAATAGAGGAAGGTATGTTTCCTTTATATGTAAAGGCGTGCACTTTTGCAATTGGTAGAGAATAATAGGTCCGATCCAGGTCGCATCTTTTAAATCCGCTGTTTAATGAATCCACAATGTAGGAAAGGTTATTCATTGTGATTTCATCATAAATAAAACCGTTTTTGTTTTTGGGAATGTCTTGTGCAATTAATTCGCCGAACATGCATATTCCAAATATCAGGTTACAACCAACAAATAAATGGGAAGAGAAGAATCGTTTAATTATATACATATGAAATGAAAGTATGGTGTATCGTTATTGGTTGAACTTGTAATACTACTTTCCTCTTGGATGTCATTAGGATCCAAAATCCATAAAAGATTGTTTAAATAAAATCATTCAGGTATTGTATAAAACGTATTGATAGCAAATTTGTTGCATCGTCAAATGCAATTTAATTATAGGAGAGGGCGTTGTCTGGAACGATTATGCTAGATTATCACTGTGATTTAGTTTTTCTGAACAGAAGGATGATTGGGAAGATCAAATTCAAAAATAGCACCTTCATGTGGTTTACTAATGACCTCAATAGTACAGTCATGGATTTCCAGAATTTTCTTTACAATGGCTAATCCAAGTCCAGATCCTTTTTTAGACGTTTTCTCGACTTGTCTGAATCGCTCAAAGATGAAGATTTGATCAGAAGGATCAATTCCTGGACCTGAATCTTTCACCCGTACCTTTACATTTTTACTTCCTTGTTCGATGAAAATAGAGATTTGTCCTCCTTCTGGGGTAAATTTTATAGCGTTTTCAATTAGGTTTTGAAATACCCGTTCAACCAATCCAATATCTGCAAATACAAGCGGAAGATTGGGCTCGATTTCAGCAACTAGCTTAATGTTTTTTTGTGTGGACACCAATTGATAGTTAGCTACGACATCTGAAACCAGCTCATATACCATAAAAGGCTGTTTTTCAGGTTTAATCTGATTGGCTTCCAACTTTGAATATTCAAATAATCGATCGATTTGCTTTGATAATTTTTTTAATCGATTAAAAACAATGGTTAGGTATTCTGCTTGATCTTCTTTTGTAAGCTCATTTTGTTTCATGAGCATTGTTTCAATATAACCCTGCGAAACCGCAATAGGAGAGCGTAAATCGTGGGACATATTGGCAATTAGCTCGGCTCTGAAATTTTCTACAAATTGAATTTCCTGAATATTACCTACAATGGTATCAGCCATCTCATTGAATGTAGAGGCAAGGACATCCAAATCTTTGCTGGCATCTGGACGGACTCGCGCTTCCAAATCACCTTCTTTGAATCTTCGAACCGCGGTAATAATCTCTCTCAGATTGCGGGTTAAGTAAAAGATCACTAAAATCCCTAGCAAACTTGTAATCAAAATGGTTACTCCCGTAGCAATGGCACCTAATTTTAAACAATAACTACTCAATAAACTTCCCTGAACCGCTGCATGTTCTTTACCGGCTAGGATGATATAGATGTAACCATTTTTGTTTTGGGTTGAATAGCGAGCGGCCGAAAATATTTGTTGTTCGCCTGGAACTCTGGGATCATCACCTAGAACAAACTCGTTTCCAGCACTATTGATAAACGTTTCCAAGGCTACTGTATTTACCACTGGTTGTTGAATTTCTGGTTTTGAATGATCCAAAACAACCGAGTAAAGTACGAGTCCTTTGTCATCGAGTAAATAAACTTCGATCGCGGGATTTACCGCCATCATATCATGCATTAAATCACCAAAAAAGGCTTTGTTTACGTTGCCAGCACTGTCAAAAGGCAGTACATTTTGAAATTTCTCTTTAATCAGTGATTCTGCTAAATGGGCATTGAGTTTTTGCCTGGATTCTTTCACATACATATTCGAATGCTGAATCGTAATCAGTACATAGGCAAAGCCTGCGATCATCATCATCAGGAAAAACGACAAACTGAGCTTAATGATTAGTTTGGTAGATATGGATTTTTGCTTCGTATTCATGATCTCTGTATTCGTTTTTTAATATTCCTCGTTAAACCGATAGCCTACTCCCCAAGTAGTTAAGATGTAGGTAGGATTATTCATGTCCGGCTCTATTTTCGCTCGTAATCGATTTATATGAGAATTAATATTGTGTTCATGTCCAGCATAATCATATCCCCAGATCAGTGTAAGTAATTGACTTCTGCTATAACTTCGTCCGGGATTGGAGGATAGTAAAATCAGTAATTCAAATTCCTTTGGAGATAATTCCATCTTTTTCCCATTGACCAATACTTTTCTTTTTTCGATATCAATGTGGATTTCTCCGAATTCAATTATTTTACTTGTAGAAGACTTAAGATTGTCTTCGATCATTTTTCGCATGCGAAAAATGGCCTTAATTCGAGCGAGTAGTTCACGTACACTAAAAGGTTTGGTAATGTAATCATCCGCTCCAACTTCTAAACCAAGTACACGGTCAATTTCCTCCGTACGAGCTGTTAACATTACAATAGCAGTAGTGATTCCGCTATTACGTACTTTTTGACAAACTTCGATACCATCCATTTTGGGAAGGCTAATGTCTAACAGCATCAAATCCGGTTTTTCTTCCAGTGCTAAGTTTAAACCATCTTCTCCATTATGTGCCTTAATGATTTCTGCAGGAAAGTCTTTTAAATGAATTTCAAGCAATTGAACAATTTCCAAATCATCCTCCACAATTAGTATCCTTTTCATATTGCAAAGAAAATGGTTAGTTATCACAAAACTATCACAAACAAAAATGAGACTGTGATACAAATAGAATGTATTCGTGAAGATCTTATGATACTTCTACATGAAATTTGCATCAATCCAAATAGACAAAAGTTGATCTGGTTTTAGATGGAGAAAAATAGTATCAAATCACAAAAAATAAAATAGTTAAAGTTATTATGAAAAAGTTAAAATTTGCATGCCTGAGCCTTGGTGTAGTATTATTAATGGGAGTTACTTCCTGTAAAAAAGCCATCGAACCTGAAAATAATTCAGAACCAAATGGAACATTTACAGCTACAACTACTGGAACATTCACGGATCAAAATGACGCAGGTTCGGCAGGTACCGTTTCTTTGGGAACTGATGAGGAAGGATTTCAATTTGTAGAATTTGGGAGTGATTTCACAACCAACACTGCAACAGGTACTGTAACCATATATTTATCTACGTCGGATACGTTTACGGCAGATCCAGGGAATGGAAATCCAGATTTATTTTTAGTAGGAGGAATAAAAGAAGGTGGAGCGCAATACTTAAAAGTAGATCCAACCGCTGCCTCTAAATATAATCACGTGATTTTATGGTGTGGTTCTGCAAGCGTACCATTTGGATATGCACCATTGAACTAGTGAAGAATTTGTGGTCAGGTTCCAATTTGTTTAGTCAAGTGTTTTCATTCAATTTAAGATATAGCAGTAGAATGGGCCGGACCGCAACAAGAAAGTGCAATGCAAAAAAGAACACATGATTTAGTTAGTTGTTATGTTGTAGTACAAAAAGACAAAGTTAGAAAATCAAACAATTGAGCGTTTCAAGGTTCTTGGTTATAATTAGAATTAATAAATAAAATATGGTAGTAGATTCAATTCGTTTATCATTCCCTTAAAATGAAGTGGCGTTAGATGTGTTGTATGATCTCATAGTCTTATGCAGTGTCCCGCCATCAAGCGAATTGATTTGCTTCCATAATAAATTAAATATATATATGCCTAACGGCGTAAACAGCGTTTGATAGTTGTCTTTTATTCAGGGTGATTTGTGTTTATAGCACTACTTCACCCTGATTTTTTTTAATCCTTAATCATCAAAACCCTAGGTATCCATTTACTATTTGAATTATGATGTCATTTCTACGTTTTTTATCGGTTATAGGCTTGTTTTTTATCCTTTTCTCGTCTCATAATGGTTTTAGTCAAAGTGGATGGGTTCGTGCAAAAGGAGAAGTGTTTGCAAGTGTTGGCCTACAACATTTCAGTTCTAAGAATTATATTAACTTGTCAGGAGAAGCGCTTACAACCTCTACGTTTTCTCAGCAGACGCTTCAATTCTATGGTGAATATGGATTGTCTGAAAAGTGGACAATCATTATGAATGTGCCATTATTGAAGTCGCATGGATTTGAGACAACTAAAAGGGTATTTGGTACGGGGGATTTGCGATTAGAATTGAAGTACCCTTTGATTTCGGGTAAATGGAATGTGGCCGTATCTGTAGCGCCTGAAATTCCGATTGCTCCGGGAGACAATTTTGCTCAAAATAAAATAAATGCGTTTGACTTTATTAATCTTCCTACGGGAGACGGAGAGTTCAATGTTTGGAATACCCTTGCGATTTCGAAAAGTCATTCGAAGAAACCACTTTACGCAAGCGTATTTGTTGCCTATAATATTCGAACGGGGTATCAAGGAGCTTCTTTCAACGATCAACTTCAAGAAGGATTGGAAGTAGGATATAAAATAAAAGGGAAGATGTGGTTGCAGGGCCGATGGGTCAACCAGCAAACACTTGGAAGCCAGTCTGGTTTTGTGGGATTCATACGGGGAGAGGGCAGCGAATATTCGATGGCTACTGTCGCTTTAAGTTATGATTTGAATCCAAAATGGGCTTTGTTTGGAAAATTCAATCATGTGATTTCATTTCCAACGACTTCGAAAAATATTTATGCTGGAGGCATCTTTAATTTAGGCGTGATGCTTAATAAGAAACCAAATAATTAACAAGTTAAGTTAAAACCATTGTTGGTGTTGTCACCAACAATGCGTTCGTTGTCACCGACAATGCGTTCGCTGTCACCAACAATGTTTTTGTTGACTAATTCACCTCCTAAGTCCCTTGATTTTCCTTTATTTCATAGGAAACCCAATAATGTCTCTTACCTTCGTATTAGAATATGGTTTTTTGGCGATGAGTCAAGAATAAAAGGGAATTAGGTGCAAATCCTAAGCTGTTCCCGCAACTGTAAGTTCTAAATAATAAAGCTAAGATCAATCACAGCCACTGTCGATCATCGATGGGAAGGTAAGATCAAACGCAGAACGAGTCAGGAGACCTGCCATACTCAGTTAATCTTTAACGGACTTTCGGGAAAAAAGTCAGAAGAGTATATGTTAAAAAAACTTTTAGTAGTAGGCATAGGTCTGGCTGGGTTCCAGGGGTATGCACAAGAGATGTTCTCCAATGGAGGATTTGAGTCCTATAGTTCATGTCCAAATGGCTGGGATCAAACGAGCAAAATTATTGGCTGTAGTGGAAGCAACGACACACCAGATTATTATAACTGCTCTTACGGATCCAGTAAAGCCTATAAAGGAACTGGGAGTGTGTATTTGGGAGCGATTAAGGATCCTTCCAATTCTCAGAATGTGCAAGAAGGAATCAATTTACTAATGGATACGCCATTAACGCAAGGGGAAGATTATTTTGTAAGCATTCAGAATAATTATGGAACCACCGTTTATGGTGATCCCGGTTTTGATTATGCTGCGATACGAGGCTGTTATAAATTGAAATTTGTATTTGGATTGTCTAATGAATCAGGAAACCCGAGCAATTTTCAATTTGAAATCGATGGAGACGCAGATGTGGGGAGCGCTAATAATAGCTACAATTCGTACAGCTTTACGTTTAATGCAAAGAAGAATTATACCCATTTGTACATTGTTACAGCAGCAACTACTAAGACTGATGGAAATCATTCGGACTGCATCAGTAGTGGAGCGTTGGCTTATATTTTCTATAATATTATTGACGATCTGAGTATTCAACCTGTGTCGGCAATGTCAATGCAAACAGAAGAAACTACGATTACAAATGCAAAGCGTGATTTGGTACAGGTTTCGCAAATGCCACATGATGTAGTACTTTTTAACGAATCAGAAGATCAAAAAGAGATAGAAGTATATGATTTGATGGGAAGAAGAATACTCGATTTTGAACTTAAAATGCAGGAAGAAGTACATCTTTCAGATGAAATGATTGGATCGGGAATATTCATTATTCGTTATGAACTAGATGGAGAATTGATCATGAAAAGGATTAAATTATAAGATGAAAAACAGTCAGAAATGACGTGATTCGTTTTGAACAAAATGCGATCACGATCATAAAATGGTTATCTTTGAATAATCATGGGATATGATGTTCAACAAACACCCGCTTGTCGATTAAGATTTAAATTGAAACGCTTTTTGTTAATGGCGGTAGTTTTACTGTGGTTTCAATTGGCAGGATTTACGCAAACGATCGCTGTTTCATTTGAGTCAGGACAGATAAAGAAGGAATGTGCCTTTATGGTTCGGCTTGAGATTAATAATCCAGACAATAAAGTCATGAAAAATCATCGGGTGTTTTGGAAGAAGGCAACTCAAACTGAATATAAAGAAATCGATACAAATTACTACCATGTACACAGGGAAGGAGTTCGATTCCATCTCCCTATAAAATTAGATAGTACCTGGGAACAAACGTATGATGTGCTGCTTAAATACGTGGATGAAGAGGGTGGACTGAGGTCACTAAGAACTCGGAAAACACAAAAAATTAAGGAATTTGATAAAGGAACCTTACTTTTTGAGAATCTTTCGGATCATAACGATACCCTCTATTTAAATTGCCTTAATAATATGCGCGTAAGCAACCCTGTGATGGGTGAATCATTTTGGCCATATTATTATTGTGAAGGAGGATGGAGAATTATGGGAATAGATAGAGGAACGGTCCGATTAATTCCAGATTCTTCAACCATCATTGTTTCTGTGTATAATAGAGGGATCTTTATAGGAAAGAAGATGTTTGAAGTTAAAGAAATTCCTTTGCCAGAGATCAAATTAATGTCCGGAAATAAAGAAATTGACTTGAAGAAAGGGACTCCACTTATTCCGTCTATTGATCTTAAAATAATAGCAGATGAAAAGTTTAAAGAAAGCTATCCGTCAGATGCCCGATACAAAATACAGGATGGATTTGTATCTTTGATGGACGGAGACCGGGTTGTGGCGAAAATAAAAATAACCAGCTCCTTCACGGACGTAAGTGTACTGAATGCGCAAGCAAGACGGGGTAATACGTATCATGTAGAGATAGGAACTGTGTATAGAAAAAACTATAATAATAATAAGGAGGTAGTAGAAAGATTGTGTGGGTTGGAATACGATATTCCCATCAATTAATGCTTTTATTATGTGTTTGAGCGGTTTTAAGATCCGATAAAATGCGTTTAACCCTTTTTGAAAGAATTATTTACGACAAATTATAATGACAATTGGCAAATTCAATAAGGCAATTATTTATTTAGTGATTGCGGTAATATCGCAGCTAATTTCGTGCAACAATGCGATGGCTCAAAACATTATAGTTAGTGAAGACACTAATGTAGTGATGTCTGGAGGTTATTATAATGCCACGCTTTCTATGGATAATCCAGATAAGATTCCGTTGAAAGATATTCGTATTTTATGGAAAAGGCAAAGTCATTTTGAGTATAGAGAAATCAAGCCCAATAAGTATACGAAAGGGAAACCAACGATTGGCTTTTATGTAGGAAGTACAGATTCTACTAAAGAAAAATCGTATGAAATATTGATGGAATATACCAATTCAAAAGGTAGAGCAGATACGGTTCGAAAGACACAAAAGTATTTTATAAAGAAATTCAATAAAGGAGAATTGAGTTTTAAATTAATTCAAGGAAATGAAGATTTTCTCTATTTGAATTGTGGAAATAACGTGTTGGTCGAAAATCTCGAAATGGGTCCATCATTTCGGCCTGTATTTGGAGTGACAGGTGGGAGTAAAATAATGGGAAGAGATGTGGGGAAAGTTACATTGGTTCCTACAAGTCCAAAAGTAGTATTGTCGGTTTCTTCAGGAGGGATGCTGTTAGGAAAGAAGGAGTACTCCGTTGAGAAAATCCCATTACCTTCTATACTATTGCTTTATAATGGACGGAAAGTTAATCCTAAAAAAGGCCTAGGGCCGGTTCGGACATTGCAATTTAAGGCGGTACCGAACGCGCATTTTAAACAAGCATATCCTGCAGATGCGAGGTATCAAGTGGTTGGAGGCACCGTTAGTTTAATGGATGGAGATTCTTTAGTTGTTGCGGCAAAAATTAAAGGGGGGAGGGCGAATTTGAGTTCGTTGCTAGTAGAAGCAAAACAAGGGAACACATATCATGTGGAGATAACCCGAGTGAAACGAATGAATTTTAAAGGGCAGTCGGAAACCGTAAAGGGAATGGGAGAATTGGTGTATGATATTCCAATAAAATAAATAAGGATTGGGTTATGAACGGTTTTTTTGAAATGAGTAATTTTAAACATCTTTCAATATATAAATCTATCTACGTTTTAGCTATTGTGTTATTGACGATTGCATTTAGTCTATTCTTTCATAATCGAGCGATCGCTAAAGATTCAGGCATTATAGTAGTTGAGGAGGTAATAGAAGTGTTGGAAGGAGGTCCGTACCACGCAAAAATAGGGTTTAAGGCAGGTGATAATCAATCCGGATACTTGGTCGAAGTGTCGTGGAAACATGAAGGGGAGGCTGATTTTAAGGAAGTTGATTCGTATTCATTATTTGATGGTTCTGGAGCCATATTTTTTTATGCAGATTCAATTACAACTCCAAACAAAAGTGAAGAACGGAAATGGTATAAAATAAAAGCTAAAATTGACAATAGAGACGGCACATTCAGTACTATTTACCATAAGCAGTCATATTTGATTCGAAAAAATAGCGATCGATCTGTTCATATTGAATTGCGAAACGGGTATCAAGGCAATTTGTATTTGAATTGTTTAAATTCAATGCATATCACGGCTGAAGATAATTTAGATTCATTGTTCTCCGTTAGATTACGAGGAGCAACCGGAAGAGTTACGCAAAATGGATATGTTATAGTGGATCCTGATTCATCCAAAGTATCCGTTTTTGTTATTTCTGAAAAGAAAATGGTTGCGGTTAGGCATTATAATGTAATCCTACCGCCTGTACCTGAAATTGTACTTTATGTAGGAGATAAACCAATTGATTTTAAGCAGGGAATAAGTAGGGATGAGGAATATATTCACTTCAAGGTTATTGCAGATTCTCTTTTTATGAAGAATAATTATGCTGATGCGCGTTATCAAGTGACGGCAGGTGCCGTTTCACTTATGGCAGGTAAGCGTGAGTTGAAAAAGATTAGAATTAAAAGTGGAAAGAGTTATGTGAAGGCATTTAGCGCGATTAGCGAAGGAGATTCCTATCGCGTCCATATAACGAAGGTGAGTCGACGAATGTACCATAATGGGATCGAAAAAGTAAAGGGATTGAAGGCGGTGGATTTTCAAATTCCGATAAAATAAGCAATAACGAATGACCAAGTTTTAAGTAAGATTTTGAGAACCCGTTTTAACATAATAAATCAACCTCTTAGTAGGTTGGTAATAAGTATCATTGGATTTTGCATTACGATTAGTTTTGTGCAAGGCCAAGAAATATTCATTAAGCCACACAAACAAGAATTTTTTGTGGATGGACAGGTATATGCAACTAAGGTGTTTGTCCGAAATCCTCAACGTAAATACATGCGTAAAGTGCGCGTCTTTTATAAAAAGAAAGAGGATACAGATTACTTGGAAGCAGCCCCTATAAAGTACCATGATGAACCTGAAACATTTTACTACGTCCAATTCCACATTAATCCAATAAATAAGAAGTCCTATCGAACATTGGAAAAGCAGTTTGATGTGATGGTGGTATATAATAAATCCAGAGATTATAGGGATATGGATACCATTTACGCGCAGGGGGATTATAAAGTGAAATACTTTAAATTGAAAGAGACCCAATTGGAAACGCTTGTCGGAGAAGAAGGATCTCTTTATTGGAATTGTGCAAACCATTTACGCGCCAATAATCCAGCGTTTACAAAGTATTTTTATCCAAGTTTTAAGGTGCCGGGGTGCGAGATCTCTAGATTGGATAGTGTGAACTTCTCTATAGTACCGGTAAAATACAATGAACGGGTGCTCTTGAAAATAATATCAGGTGGTAGATTACTGTACACTCAGCAGCTTAAAATGAAAAGTGTACCAGCACCTACGTTAAAATTGAGTGCAAACCATCAGGAAATTGACATGATGAAAGGGATTGCATTTGATACGTCGGTCACGGTCAAAATTGAATTAATTCCAAATCCATCTTTTCAAAAAATGTTTCCGGAGGAATGTCAATATCTAGTGGAAGGAAGCTTATTTCTAATGAAAGAAAATCGTATTTTAGAAAAGGTTGAATTTAAGAAAGGAGAAATTAAGTTGAGTTCTTTTATGAAGAAAAGGGAGCCAGGAACCTTTTTTAGGTTTATTCCGGATACATATCAAAGAGTCAACGGTAAGAATAGAAGAGTTGGTGTATCTGAATTGAAAAAGAGAATGTATGATTTTCCAGTTTACTAAGGAATTGAGATGTTGAACGAAATATGCAAATATCGAAAAATTAAGTGGTGGAGACTTCTTCTCTTCATTGGGTTTTTGATGCCGTTTGTTTCTTCACAAGGACAAAGTATGAGCGTTGAACTTGGGAGATCGTTGCGGTATGAAGGTGGATTTGTAAATTACTGGGTCTTTGTGGAGAATCCGAAGAAGGCTGAGATGTCTAATCTACGAATACTTTACAGAAGATTAAATGAGCAGGAATATGATAGTACCAATACGTTGCGCGGGAACCCCTATAAAAAGCAAGTTAAAGGATATTTGATCCGGTTAAATATTGGGACGGTCGCAAAGAAAGAGTGGAGTACAATACAGGAACGAATTGAAATATTGCTTGTTTACGAAAACTCAAATCAACAGTTGGATACGTTAAAAACGATCGAAACGTATGAAATTCAACATTTGGAGGATTTGGGGATGAGGATATTTAGGCCATCTAAAGAAAAAATTGAGCTGTATGAGGGAATTCAAACGCGGTTGAAAGTAACGTGTGAAAAATTGGGAGACAATTTTAGACCAAGCATGGGGGTCATTGGGGGTAGTAGAATAATGGGGAAAGATAGAGGACTATTCTCTGTAGTTCCTTCTGAAAATAAAGATACGCTAACGATTACGATATCATCTAGCGGAAAATTTATTGGGCTAAGGAAGTATCCAATAAAAAAAGTACCTCCTCCAAAAATTGTTTTTAAATCGAATGGTAAATCGTTTGAGTTAAAAAATGGAATAAATGCAGCCGTCGACTCCGTTTTTTCAATTGAACTGATTCCTAATGAGGAGATTGTAAAATTATTTCCAGGCCAATTCAACTATAATGTGAGTGGAATCTTGTATTTGATGAAAGATGATTTTATTTTGGAACAGGTTGGATTTAGCAACGGAGAAATTGACTTCAACCGATTTAGAATGAAGCCAAATAAAGACTGTTATTTCCGTTTGTTGACAACGCAAATCAAACGAAAAAATCGCAGCAGATCTTATGTTTCCGAATTGACAGAATGGATGTATGATATCCCAATTCATTAAATAGAGGTTGGAACTATTTCCAACTCAATTGTTTCTTGCAAACGGGGCTGAATCATTTATATTTGCATAGAGAACGAGCCACAAATTAAAGAGCGTCTTTAAGTCAGCGGAATCCATGAAAGTTTGCATTGCCGAAAAGCCAAGTGTAGCTAAAGAAATAGCTAGCGTAATTGGAGCCACTTCTAGAAAGGATGGCTACTATGAAGGCAATGGATATCAAGTTACCTGGACATTTGGACATTTTTGTACACTCTACCCGCCCGAAGATTATGATCCGCTTTGGAAACGATGGGATTTAGGTTCTCTTCCGATGCTTCCTGAAAAGTTTGACACCAAGGTCATGGACGATCCAGGTGTGAAAAAGCAGTATCAAATTATTAAAGGATTATTTGATAAGGCGGCTTTGGTGATCAATTGTGGGGATGCAGGCCAAGAAGGAGAGTTGATTCAGCGATGGGTTTTAAAGCAAGCCGAATACAAAGGAGAAGTACAGCGATTATGGATTTCTTCCTTGACCACAGAAGCGATCAAAGCAGGATTTGAAGACCTCAAACCAGCCAAAGAATTTGATCATTTGTATTATGCAGGAAGTTCTCGTGCAATAGGAGATTGGTTGTTAGGAATGAATGCGACACGGTTGTACACGTTGAAATACGGTGGTAATCGTCAAGTGCTTTCGATTGGAAGAGTGCAGACTCCTACACTGGCTATGCTAGTCAATCGATACCATGAAATTGAGAATTTTGAGTCCAAACCGTTTTGGGAATTAGCTACGGTATATCGGGAAGCAACGTTTAATAATACTTCAGGAAAATTCTTCTCAAAAGGGGAGGGGGAAAGTCTTTTAAATAAAGTAAAAGACAAGGAACTCTTCATCACTGATATTGAAAAGAAGGACGGAAAGGAATACGCGCCAAAACTGTTCGATTTGACAGGTTTACAGGTGTTTTGTAATAATAAATTTGGTTTCACAGCAGAAGAATCGTTAAAGTTAGTTCAAAAACTGTATGAAATGAAAGTGGTAACCTATCCTCGTGTAGATACGACTTTTTTACCAGATGATATGTATCCTAAGGTACCAGGAATTTTAAAAGGGTTAACCAATTATGCGGAACTTACAGCACCGCTTTTAGGGGCCAAGATTAAGAAATCGAAGAAGGTTTTTAATAATAAAAAGGTAACAGATCACCATGCGATTATTCCAACCGGAGAGCAAAAAGCACTTGGTTTAGATGAACAGAAGGTATATGATATCATTGTACGTCGTTTTCTAGCTGTATTTTATCCAGATTGTAAGGTAGCCAAAACGCAGGTTAAGGCAGAAGTGGAAGAAGTAGAGTTTGTGGCGAAGGGGAAGCAGATTTTAGATGAAGGCTGGAGGGTCGTATTTCCAAAAGAGAAGAAAAGTAAGGATAAGAAGCAGGAATCTTCGGATGAGGATGGAGAAAGTAATTCGGAAGAGGGAGGAGAAGGTAAGGAAGAGGAGGAAAATATTTTACCTGTATTTGAGGTGGGGGAGCATGGACCACATGAACCCAAATTTGTAGAGAAGACGACCAAACCTCCAAAGAATTATACCGAAGCCTCGTTGTTACGCGCGATGGAAACCGCTGGAAAACAAGTAGAAAACGAAGAGCTACGAGATTTAATGAAGGCAAATGGCATTGGACGACCGTCTACCAGAGCAAACATAATCGAGACTTTATTCAGAAGAAAATATACAGCACGAAGAAAAAAACAGGTGGTTCCGACTCAAGTGGGCATTCAGTTGATTGGGATCATTCAGAATCAGTTGCTTAAATCAGCTGAATTAACAGGTCAATGGGAGAAGCAACTTAAGGAAATAGAGCAAGGGAACTATAATGCGGCTAAGTTCATCTACGATATGAAAAAAATGGTGTATGGATTGGTTCAAGAGGTAAGAACAGACCGAAATAGAACGAGATTATCCGCGCCGGATGAACAAAAAGCAGCAGCCAAAGAGGCCACAAAAAAGAAAAGCGTAAAAAAGGAAAAAGGACCTTCTAAATGCCCTAAGTGTGGGAAAGGTGAAATTGCGAAAGGGAAAAGTGCCTTTGGCTGTACAGCATGGAAAGAAGGATGTGATCTACGTATTCCTTTGGTTTTTATGGATAAAAAGCTCACTGAAAAACAAATCCAACGACTTGTAGATAAGGGAGCGACTACAAAAATTAAAGGGTTTAAAAATGGAGATACTAAAGTAGATGGAGCACTTGTTTTTAGCGAAACCTATCAACTCCAAATCCAGCAAGCAGACGCCTCTGCCAAAGTTAAATCCAAATCAAAAGAAGCAGATGCCAATGAAATGCCTCCTTGTCCAAAATGTGGTAAAGGTCAAATTGTAAGAGGTAGTACGGCCTACGGTTGCACAGCCTGGAAAGAAGGATGTGATTTTCGTTTTGCTTTTGCAGACATTAAAGCGCAAGCCAATGGACGCGCACTGACAAAAGAGTTGGTGATGGAAATCTTGAAAGGATAATTCTATTCTATTCTATTCTATTCTATTCTAATTTAATAAATAAATTTATGTTATTCTTTCATTTTGATAAAATGAAAAAGCAATTGATATAAAATAAGATTTAGAAAAACTAAACCTCATTCTATACAAATTGCCTTCACCGTGGTTGCAATAAAATACGTTATCTAATTACCAGTCGTTTCATTTGAATTGAATCGGATCCTGAAATTTTAACAATGTAGATCCCAGACTTAAATTGACTTATATCAAACTGAGCTTGATTTATTTCTTGGGACAAAACCTTGTTTTGCATAAGATGACCAGCGTTGTCATAAATAGTGATTTGAGATTGTGTTCCAGATAAGCCACTTACTTTGACCATCGTTTGATTGGTTGCCGGATTTGGATAAATATTGATTTCATTTTTCAATTGATTAGATACAGACTTCACCTTGGAATAAATAGTTGTTCCATCATAATCTGTTTGTCTTAATCGGTAATATGATATGCCAGTCAATGGATTCTGATCAATGGATTTGTAAGATTCAATAAATCCGCTGTTTCTTGGGTTGATTGTTTCGATCGTTTCCCATACTTCAGCGTTTGAAGATCGTTCTACCGCAAATGCAAAGTTGTTAGATGAAATAATATTTGACCATTTCAATTGTACGTTGTTGTCGATTAATTTCACTTCAAAGTTCAATATTTTAACAGATAAGGCTACGTTAGGTTGGCCAACATAGTTTAAACCACAGATAAATGTACTGTCTGGATCGATATCATGCTGAGTACCCACAAATCCTTCAATATCCACAAGATGATAGAAAGAAGAGTCAGGATGGTCGTATGTAGCACCTCCTTTTATTATGAAAATTGGTGGGTTTCCATTGTTGCAAAGATTAATACAGCCTAGGACGCCTTTTCGTAAGTTGTTATCATCAAATTCAATAGTGCCGACCGTTATGGTTCCGCAACCATCTACTCTTCCACCGTGATTTTTCCAAGTTCCACCAATAGAAATGGAATCATAGTTTAGCATAAGGTTGTCCTGATGAACGTCACCAGTGATGATTGTAGTTCCTCCAATATGGTTGATGAAGATCCCTGCAGCGTCGTTGTCTCCAATGTGAAAATTACCATTGATCGTTAAGTAACCATAGTTTTCTACACTTGGTACAGAATCATTTGCTCCGATACTGTTTTTTGGTTTAATCTTCATTTCAGAAACAGTTAATATTCCATGATTGATGATTTCACCTAAATCATCCCCAGGTTTACCTATTTCGATTTTATGACTTCCAATCAAACTACCATTGGAATTGATGATAAGCTGCCCATTTATAACGAGATCATCGTCTAAAATTAACGCATCATCGATAATAACGGTGTCGGTTGGAGATAATGTAGTGGGAGGAGCGGTAGACGTCCAGCTAGAATTGTTCGAATAATCACCACTACCTCCAGATTTTGATTGATAAATGGTTGAAAATGCCGATAATGAACAAACGATTAGAATTGGTAGAATGAATATGAATTTGGGTATGTAAATAATCTTTTTCATGGGATTAATTATTTTAAAATTGAATTAGACTATACGACAAACTGTTTTGGCAGTTGCGCTAAATAGTAAAATGATTCGTGAAAATTGTGAAATAAAAGTTGTGGACTAGGTGAAAGTGAAATCTTATTTCACAACCGTAGTGCAGGAAAGCGGATGTCTATGAGGTGGAATTAGTTTATGGACAAAAGAGTGCTATGGGCTTGTTTTAAATAAATGTTTCCTTAAAAGGCCGCAAAAGTAAGTCTATTTTTAACATGTACAAGTGAAATAATGAAAAATATGAGGTGATTATTCAATGTGTGCTGAATCTGTATTGGTTTTAAAGGATAAGTCTTGTTTTTTGATAAGCTAGGAATCAAATAAATGAAAATAATTTTCTCGAAAAAGCACGTAATAACCTCGTTTCTACCCATTATAAAGGGATGATGCATCTTGAAAGGAAGTGCTTATCTAAGTCTTATATGTTTGAAGGAGAGAGGTAGGATCAAATAGCAGATTAGTTGCAACCAATCTGCTTTTGCCAACGTCATGGTATTGTTCAACCTTTTTTTTAACAGCATCTTATTCGCCTGAAGTAATGTCAAATATTTTCAACTATATGGTAAAAAAAGCACCAACGGCTTTGATTGCAATTTTTATATTATCGATGCTGTGTTTTAGTTCATGTAAAAAGGATGATGCTGTTCCCGTAATATTTAAATCGTGCAAAGTTTCTACTATGCAATATAAGTTTTGGAGCAAACCGCCTAATGAATTGACATTGGATAATCCAGATCATCAATTTGAATATGGATTTGGGTATAATGATCAAAATAAAGTGGAAGAGGTTAGTCGAGTTATGATCACAGAATTTGGGTCACCCTTTTCCCTTTGTTCCGCAAATATTACCTATAGCCAAGATCAAAAGACAAGTAAATTAGAATTATGTCCCCAAGCAGGATATTTGCCAACGAGCTCGTTGGAAACAATAAAAGATGATCAGGATCGTATTGCTGAATTAACAGAAATTCAATATTTGAGTAAGTTTGGAACGGATGCTGATGTGGGAAATAAATTAACGTATCAATATGATGAAGGATTGCTACAAACAGTATATTCAGAATATTTCACAATGCAAGATTCTGTAATAACTATACAGTCTAGAGATACAGCGTTATTTGAATATCGAGAAGAAGAAGATCTTCCTTTTAAAGTAACCTTTAGTTCTTCGAATGATGTGGTAACATTGGAATTTAATGATCTAGCCATTCACCCTTTTACAGATCCACCTGCAATGTTCATGGCGATATATCCTCTGAATTATTTAAATAAATCGTTCTTCTCGTATCCAAGGCAGATTTCCGGTAATGAATTTAATTTGATGTATTGGTTTCCATTTCAGTATACTGTGGAAAGTATGACATATAATGGGAGTAGTGTCTCAAATATCCCTATGGTAACTTCAAAGAATAATTCTAACTATGTAACATCGTATGAAGTTAAGTTAAATAACGCCTGCAATACGGGCTGCCCTTATCAAGATTTGCACATGAAAGTTGATATAGGGTATGATTGTGATTGAAAAATAGAAATATGAGATTTTTTTATAGAAAAACAGTTTGTTTAGCTGGTTTGCTTTTATCGTTAGTCCTATCTGTTAATGCTCAGAAAATAGTGGTAGCACAGCAATCAACCCATTTAATCAAGGGAAGTCAATACGAGGCAGATGTTTATTTTATACCCAAAAAGACACCGAAAAAAAAGTGGTCTGACTTTCAGATTAGTTACAAACAACTTTATGATCCTGTATTTGTCAATCTCCCAACTACATCATCTTATTTAGACGCTGCTCGATTGAATTTTTTGGTAGATACCAGAAGATTTGATGTGGATGGACGTGCAGAAGAAAAGTTTATAGTACGAGTAACCTATAAGGAAGGAAAACGAATAGCAGAATTTGTAGATACGTTTTCATATCATATTCGAATGGCAATCATCCAGGACAAAAATACAGGAGGATTTATGTATTTGAACTGTGAAAATAAATTGATCTTGAGCGTGCCGGATTTGGGAGAAAATTACCAATCACTTTCTATCAGTACTCAAGGCGGGACTTCTATTAAAGGAGAAAAACCGGGTAATTTCATCATCGTTCCTAACTCACCTAAGGTGCGAATTGTAGTGAATTCAAGCATAAATGACAAAGAAGTGTTTATTGGAAAACTGAATTATCAGGTGTCGAGAATTCCGATGCCGGTGATTCAACTTGCCAAGTATGGCAAGCGCATAAGTATTAAAAAAGGATTTTCGAAGGATGATTTACCACGCAGTTTAACTTTAAAAGTGAGTGCAGATAGAGACTTTAAGAAATTCTTTCCAAACGACGCCAACTATGAAATGAAACAGGCCGAACTACAATTGCTACGCAAAGGGCAAACGATAGGACAAGTGGATGTAGGAGAACATGGAACATTTGACTTAAAGGATCTAGTGACACAAATGAAGGTCGGAGATGTGATTCAAATTCAAGTAAAAAGGGTAATGCGCACAAATTTTGATGGAAAGGTAAAGGCCGTTAAAGGATTGGGTGAGATTACTTATAATCTGTTAATTCACGCGTAAAATGGAACATGACTTAATACGGCCATCCGTTTCAAACGTATGCCAGTGATTACCCTATTTTATTCAAACCAACGTAGATATTACAGCTCCTTTCCAAACAAATCCTTGCTATTCCCAGTTTAGCAATGCAACTTTATATAAATGATATTCCATCACTTATCTGATTTGAAACTATGAAGTTATTAAGAGTTCCGTTACTCTTCCTGCTTGGTTTGAGTTGCTTTTTGAGTATTGCTCAATCTACTCATCCTTTAGAAACGGTAATCCAACGTGGACATTCAAGGCAAATAACCTGTGCATCATATAGTCCGGATGGGAAATATGTCGCAACTGGGAGCGCAGATAACAGTGTTAAGATTTGGAATGTCGCTAGCGGAAAGGAAATTCGAAGTTTTGGACAACATACCGGATCCCTCCGGTCTGTTCAGTTTAGTCCAGATGGAACGAAAATAATTTCGACCGCCACTGATAATAAAATTTATGTCTTTGAAACAATTTCTGGGAATGTATTAAATACATTTTCTATTCCAGAAGAGGAAATAGATCGAGCTTGCTTTAGCCCGGATGGAACACAAATTATGGTGTCAAGTACGCGTGATAAATATTGGGTATGGGATTTAGCGACATTAGAGCTGAAAGGGGCATTCAAAAAAAGCTATCAAGTACATATTAATCCAACTTGGTTTCATGCAAGTGGAGCTAAATTTATAGCTGCGCACAATTATAAGGACGTTTATTTGATGAATGCGGGAGATAAATCAACAGATACGTTGGTTTTACCTTTTGATAAAGCTTCTCATTTTTCGTTTAGCCCAGATGGTAAGAAATTAGCGATAGGGTCTACCAAATTGTTTACGGAGGTATTTGATGTGGAAAAAGGTAAAATGATTGCCCGTTTGGAAAACGATCCAAGTCAAAAATGCGATGGATGCAATACGCAAGTTCGATACAGTCCCAAAGGAAAGTACTTAGTTACGGGGACAAAAAAGACGGGGGTGCATGTTTGGAATGCAAATAGTCAAAAACGGATTTATAATTTGAAATTAGAGAAAAAGCGTGTGCGTCATCTGCTGTTTAGTTTGGATGAGCGTTACTTACTGGTTTCCAATAGAGAGCAATTGACGGTGTTTGATTTGAAAACAGGTAAGCAGCAACTGCATTTGAAAAGTCCATGGCTTAATAAATACGAACCTGTTTTTAGTCCGGATGGAAAAAATCTATTGGTGGCCGGTTCGAATCATGTAGCAGAAATATGGAGTCTTTCCAGTAAACGAAAGGTGAAGTTACTTCGTGGATATTCTAATAGCAAAGTACATAATGGATTGGATTTAAGCGAGACCAGTTGGACCGATCAAACCATTCTAAATCAAATTCGAATGAAGTCAGCAGCTATATTAAGCCCAGACGGAAAATCCTTTCTTAAAGGCAATATGGATTCTACAGTCGTGATGGTTGATTTGGCTACAGGAAAAGTGAAACAACGTTTTTTAGGGCATCATAAAATTGTATATGCATTTGATTTTAGTTCAGACGGAACTCGAATAGCCACTGCAGGAGGAGATAAATTTATTAAAATTTGGGACCCAAAAACGGGAAAGGAAGTTCGTACATTAAAAGGGCATCGAGACTTGATTTTTGATGTGCGATTTAGTTCGGATGGTCAACAATTGTTAAGTGCATCTTGGGATGGTTCCATTCGATTGTGGGATGTGGTAACAGGAAAGGAACTTAAGTATCTTCCTTTTGGCAAAACATCCCCTTATGTGATTGGATTTACACCGAATGATCTGTACACATTGGTAGCAGATTTAGGGAAGTCATTGAAGTTGTATGAAATGGATACGGGCGGGGAGTTTCGTTCCATAGTTGGTCACAATGGAATTGTAGGAGCTTTTGATTTTGGTCCAGATGGAAAGTCGATCTTGACTGCGGGTTGGGATGGAAAGGCAAAGGTATGGGATTTTCTTACTGGAATGTTGGTTCAAAAGTTTAGTGGGCACGAAGGAAAAGTGACCTCGTCAGAATGGAATCCAAAAGGAGGACAGGTAGCAACAGGAGGAAGTGATCGTAAGATTTATTTGTGGAATCCAATTACGGGAAAAGCAACAGACACACTTTTAGGACATTCTTCGGCTGTGACATCTTTGCAATATACACAAGATGCGAAGCGATTACTTTCCTGTGACGTGAATGGAGTAGTTAAGCTATGGGATTTAAAAACGAACAAGGAATTGTATAGTTATATGCAAATGGATGTTAATAATTGGTTGGTAACCAATCCGGAAGGGTACTTTGACGGAACACAAAAAGCGTTAAAACTGGTAAACTATGTTTCTGGAATGGAAGTAGTTCCAATTGGATCGTTATTTGAAAAATATTATACTCCGGGATTATTGAAGCGTATTATGAAAGGCGAAGAATTTCAACCCACTGGTTTTAACTTAGAAGAAACCATAAAGTCTGCTCCTAAAGTAAAGCTCTCTTTTACAGATTTAAATAGTCGATCGGTCAATGCACAAGTAGATTCTGTTTATGCCGTTCGTGAGAAGATTTTGC
This sequence comes from Cytophagales bacterium, assembly GCA_965277185.1. Lineage (GTDB taxonomy): Bacteria > Bacteroidota > Bacteroidia > Cytophagales > JAHDFW01 > JAHDFW01. The sequence continues at coordinate 130,880 of CBDICC010000003.1, forward strand.
CTTTGAATGTATCGATTGCAGGTGAAAAAAGCAATGGATACGAGGCCCGGATCTACAACAATGGAAAGTTGATCTTGACGGAAAAGATGTCCAATGAATTGGTGTTTCGAGGTGGGAGTGATCGCACATCGAAAACGTTTGAAATCAGTTTAGTAGGAGGAGATAATGAGATTTCAGTAGTAGTTCTAAATGAAGAACGGGTGGAATCTCCGGCTGTTTCGGTAAATGTAAATTATGATGGAAAAAGAGCATTGACCGATTTATACATTTTGACTATTGGGATTAATGAATATAAGAATCCCAATTATCATTTAAATTATGCAGTGAACGATGCCAATGCCTTGCTCAAAACCATATCGAAAGGGACGAAAAATTTGTTTAGCAGCGTAAAGGAATATACGTTCCGCGATGAAAAAGCAAACAAAAAAGAGATTTTTGAAGCATTAAATGAAATCGCTAAAGACATTGGACCGGAGGATGTTTTCCTCTTTTATTATGCAGGGCATGGGGTCTTTAACATTGAGCCAGGCGCTGACCCTGAGTTTTATTTAGTAACGGTAGATATTTTGAACTTGTATGGAGACACGGAAAAGATTAAGTCTAAAGCGATTTCTGCTACAGAAATTTTAGAGTTTTCAAAGAAAATATCGGCTCAAAAGCAAGTGTTTGTATTGGATGCATGTCAATCGGGAGGAGCAGTAAAAGCGTTTGCACAACGTGGAGCGGGTAGGGAGAAGGCCTTGGCACAATTGGCGCGAAGTTCAGGTACGTTCTTTTTAACGGCCTCGCAAGACTCCCAATTTGCCAATGAGGCAGGAAACCTAAACCATGGCTTATTTACGTATGCTATTTTGGAGGCGCTTACTGGAAAAGAGGGGGTTTCATCCGACAAAAAGATTACAATAAACGAACTCAAAGGCTATGTAGAAGAACGTGTTCCTGAATTATCGCAAGAACACCATGGATCGGCTCAGTATCCAACGAGTTATAGCTTTGGTCAAGATTTCCCAATTGTATTGGTGAAGTAAAAGTAAAATGCCCAATAAATTTTAAGTCGAAGCACAAATACATCATCGGTTTGTGGATCGTTTCCTTGAATCTTCTAAGTATCAAATTCGTCATTTAATACAGTTTTCTGTAAATTCATGGATTCGTTGGATATATAAATGAGCTTTTCTTGTAACCGTTTATATTCGATTTTTTTATTGCTTTTACATCCAAACTGGTGCGCATAACCAACCGAAAATAAATAGATTATTCTGCCTTGGTTAAGGTTTGAATGTTGACTTTTGCCAACTCCGTAAGGAATACCTCAATAAAAGTGCTACATTATGAGGCAAATAATGAAGTCAAAAGATCAATATCGCAATTTCTTTATAAAATATAAACCGTATTTAATCGGAGTATTTACCGCAATTATGATTGGGTTGCTGTTTCGTAAGGAGATAAAAAAGATCGGAATCTCCATCGGGTTTAAAGAAGAAAAATCGGATAAAAACGAAAGCCCCGTTACCAATAAGCATGGTGATGCTTTGCATTCTGATTCTACCATGACAGAAAACACAGCGAATCCGCACTCACAAGAACATATGAAAGGAGTGGTGGATACGATAGTCTCTCCGGATACAACATTGATTCAAAGCGATGAGTTTGACTCGGTGGTTACCTCAGAAGACGATTTAGAGGGAGAAATAGATACACCAGGGAGCACAATGGACACATTGGTGCCAGAGGAAGTAGAGAGGGAAGAAGCGCAGCAACATACTGAAATAGCCACAGGAAACAATTATCACATTATAGGCGCAGCGTTTGGGGTGAAGGGTAATGCAGACCGGTATGTATCAACCATGATCGGAAAAGGATATTCTGCTAGGATCATAGGTCAAAATAATGAGTTGTATTATGTTTCTATTGAATCCTTTAAGACGAAGAAGGAAGCTTTAAAACGATTGGACGAGGTTTCGGATGAATTTGTCCGAGCTTGGGTTTATAAAATATAGAATTAAATAAAAATACAATAAAATAGGGTTTGAGGCTTACTAAGTAAACCTCAAACCTTATTAAATCAATTGTAACTTGTTGGAAACTGTGCAATTTAGGCATCAAGCTTAGCAACCGCCCTCTGGATTTATTTCCAATACAAAATATTGTTTTGTAGGTGCTCCAGAAGCATTTTTGGCAGGTGTCCAGTTTTTCATTTTACCAATAACATCAATCATAAACGCGTCAATTTTAGCGTTTTCAGAAGACCTTTTCATTTGTATATTTTCAGTTTGACCTTTTTCATTTACATAAAAAGATACGGTAGGCATTTTAGGTAATCCGTTTTCTTGTTCAAGGATTTGTTCAAATCCATTTTTACTAAAATATTGGTCTACTTTATCCAATCCATTCCCATATTTAGCTTCTGTTTCTGGAATCACGGTCATCGATATAGTCGTTTCTCGATCTTCTTCCTTATCAGTAGCGGAATTAATCATGCTATACTTGATTTCCACGTCAATGTTACTACCCATTTTGAGCGATTTAAGTAAAGTCTTATGTTCGTCAGTCAATACATTGCTGGTTCCTGTGGCGCTTACTTTTTGATCTTCTTTAAGAGAGGAAATTTCGACGGTGCGAAATTTAGAAATCCAATATGTAGGGAAATCGTAAATTACATCGTTCAGATCCTGTGCATTCTGAAGTCTTTTTTCAGTAATACTCAAATAAGAATTTGGCCTAGATCTGAGTGAATAATAAAGCTCCGGAGATGCTTTGTTTTGATTAGCCGTATTAAAGGGTAAGTTAAGAGCCGTTATATCATTTGATGATGCTAATGCATGGTTGACGTTACAGGTAGCATTTTCATTATTACTTTGCTGCGTAGGAGTAACTTTGCACGAAACAATGATTACAGATGTTAAAGCAAGGCCTAATATTTTTAATGTGATTTTCATAAGACATCTAATTTATGGTTTTAAAAAGTATATCCAAATAAACGAAGTTGAAAAGAGCGAGTTGCCAATTTGCTGTAAAAACAATGTAAATCAATTGTAAAAAATAAGCTTAATGCCTGTTTATGTGAAAAGAAGAGCGATAATGTAATTGTATACATTTTTTTGTTGTGTTATGCGGTTCCTGCGATTGTCATTTCACAATACCCATCATAAACTTCTTCTAAATGATCATAATCTCCTAATATCATTTCATCAACAACCATTTCCCATTTTCCGATCCACTTTTGTTCTTTTTCAGAATAGTCTAAACGATAGTTGACACTTGGATGATTCTTTGTTTTGTCGACGACCATGATTTGTTGCTCATTTTTATAATACAGACATGGATAGTCTTTAACAAAGCTTACGAAATTATCTTTAATAAAGCCGTTGACAACAGCTGGTTCATTAAACAGATGAGTAGATTCATCGTCCCAGCCTGTTCCTTTAAGAACCCCGTCCTTTACGGTTACTATCAATTGAAAATGGACCTGATAAGGAGAGTCTGGAAAATCATCTTCATATTCAAAGAATCCTTCAAATTTAATTTTGGATAATTCAGAGTTTAAATCCGACATGAATTAATTCTATTTACTTCACTACAAGTTTTTGAATAAGAGGAGTGATGCCTCCATCTAACTCCATCATTTGCACAAAGAACATTCCTGATCCTAAATCTGATTTTTGGATTTGAAGCATATTTGAATTCACGGCTGGATAGGATTTAATTAATCGACCTTGCATATCAAATATTTGTACCGTTTTAGCACGGAGTTGACTTCCTTGAAAATGAATTGTAGCTACATCACTCATCGGATTTGGAGAGATATGCATGCGTGTATGGTTCGCATTACTTAATTCATCTACAGAGCTATTTACAGCCAATCCCACACGCATCAAAAATGCTTGCCATTTATTGTTTGGATGAAAAGATTGAGCTTTACCGGTCAGATATAAATCGTCTCCATTAAGATATAAATCAAATGTTTGGTCATCGGAAGTTCCTCCCCAAGTCTTATACCATTGAACCGTTCCGTTGCTATCTAATTTGACCAGTGCTACATCCATTTCGCCATTCCCAAAACTTTCTGTGTTGCCTCCTACATAAATGGAACCATCGGGATGTACTACAATAGATCGTGCTGATTCAGCCGCAGCAGTTCCGCCCCAAGTGGTGTACCATATTTGATTTAAGTTTTTGTCATATTTTGTAACGAAGATGTCCCAATTGTTTGCTGAAGTGGTACTATAGCCAGTAATATAGAGAAATTCTCCATCACTCGTCATTCCCAATGCATTTTCAGCGTTCAGCCAAATATCATCTCGACCGTATAAAACACTATCAATCAAACTTCCATCTGTTTTACTAAATTTTGCCAATAACGCACTTCCGTCCCAACCCAATAGCGGAGATCCATTGTACAAGCCTGAAACATATATAACGGAATCATCCACAACAACATGACCATCCTGATGGTCGTCTCTGGATCCAGGACTAGTCCATGTGGTTTGCCATAAAACGTTACCTGCGTAATCAATTTTCATAAGCAATACATCAACAGCGGAACTATCTCCGGCAGACCAACCGGTCAAGTAAATCCCATCTGATTCTGGAACTAATCCGTCTATTTCTTCATAGCCAAATCCCTGATCCCATGTAAAAGTCCATCCGGTCTCTCCAGTAATTGGATCTGTAGTGAAAACGAGTACATCGCAGCTTCCAGTACCAAGTTGACTACAAGTACGCCCTGCTGCAAATACAGTGCTATCCGTAGCCTTTAAGAAATAGGACTGCTGCGCATAAGCATCTGCCGCTGCGGTATCAATCCATTCTACGATACCTTGATTATTTAGTTTGTAAATAGTCGCATCGTTGTACTGAAATAAGCCAGGCATATCCATGTTTACTCCCCAAAACAAATTTCCACTGCTATTTCCTCCAATGGCCCATGCTTCAGAATTTCCGTTGATAAGTCCACTTGGTTCATGTTTTATCCATAAAGGCTTCAACGTATCTTGAGCATAAGAAGTAGTGGAATAGAAAAGAATAATGAGAAATCCCATTATTCGTTTATTGTGGAAGTTTTTCATATAAACCAGTATTGAAAATTATACTCTAAATATATGGATAAACTAGCAAGATTGGAAGTTAAAGCATATAAATCCAAGTTGCTTCGTGTATTTGTAAGTCATCCTTTGTATTTTAGCATCGCAACTTATTAAAAATGAATCACCAGTAATATAAATTGCGTATCTTTGTAAGGCATTTATCTATGAAGATTTGAATTGGATAAAGCAAAAGTTTAACTACTCTTATTTCACCTTTAATATTTAGAGAAAAATGAAAAGATCTGTATCCATAGGCTATTTAATTGGAGCCTTTTTATTGTTAATTGGTTTGAATGCAAACGCTATTCAAGTAATGCATTTCGACGGAGTGAACAATTATATCAATATTGATAATGTAACGAATGACATTACCGCGGCAAATATTTCTGCTGAGATTCGTTTTAAAACAGAAGCTACGCCCACATTGGATCGAGAAAATATTTTATTGTCCTTCCATGAGTCCAATTATGAGAACATTCTACGTATTGGAATAGCTACAAATGGAGGAATTTTCATTAATACGGGCTATACAAATGAAGTCCGAGGATTTGGATTCAATGATAATCATTGGCATACACTTTCTCTCGTTACACTTTCAGATGGAACGATTATGGCTTATGTGGATGGGACGAAATCATTTGAATTTAATTTGGTTCCGATTGATTGGTCTATCGCAGCAAAAGCAAGCATTGGACAAGAATACGATGGAACTACACGCACCGACTTTTTTGATGGATATATTAGTGAAGTCCGCATTTGGAATAAGCAGTTAACCTATGAAAACATAAATAATCAATTATGTGTTAGTCTGATCGGTACGGCACCTGGATTGATCGGTTTGTACCGTTTTTATAATAGTACAGGAACCAACACCTTATTGGATGTCACTCCATTGAATAATCATGGAACAATTTACAATACTAATATTATTTTGGATTGGGAGAATCAAAGTTTTAATTGTTTACCAACTACTTCCGATTTAGCGCAGTTTTCTATCTTAGGCGATGCCCCGTATGATATGGCGGATAAAACGGATACGTTCAGAAGTCATATTGAATTAAATAATAACTGTAGTTATGCCGATCATTTAATGCATGTGGGTGATATAAAGGCAGGCTATCCAGCCTGTAACAATAGTTGGTACGACAATGCCTATAATGCACTTAGCTTATCCGTTAAACCTACCTATTTGATGATTGGGGATAACGAATGGAATGATTGCAATGCTCCTGGACATCAAGCCGGACCAGATGCGAATGCAGCAATTACCTATTGGAATTCTAAATTTGGCACGTTTAATCAAGATTTTAGAGATGAAATTTATGCCAATAAGCAGGCCAACAGAGATGAAAATATTGCTTTTGTACAAAATAGTGTTCTTTATTTATGTGTCAACTTAGTAGGAGGTACTGTGCATGATGCAAGTGAGTGGAGTGCCCGGCAAACGGACAATAGTAATTGGATTGATGCGAATTTATCTAAATATAAAAACTACGTGCATGCTTGTGTAATTTATGCACACGCAGAACCAACGGTAGGAGGCATGATGCTTGCTCCGTTACAAGCAGATGTAAATACCTTTTCGAAACCTGTACTTTGGATTAATGGAGACACACATGCGTGGTTAGAGCAACCATCTTATATGGGAACCACGAATTTACGTCGTGTGGTAGTGGATGATGACTGGAGAACCAGAGGAGCTGATGTAAACAGCAAAGGGATCTTACAAGTAGTTACCACCAATGATCCCGTAAATCCTTTTTACTTTGAACGTAAAGCATTTGAACCAACCTTGACTTATGGGCCGAATGTTACGATAAACAGTGCTACAAGTGTCACCATAACATGGCAAACATTGCAAGCAGTGGAAAGTGTTGTACGTTATGGAAAGGCTACCAATCCATTGGGTCATAGAAAAGATAATATGACACCCACTACGAATCATATAATAATACTTAATGATTTGGATAACATTAGTGATTATACATTTGAAGTTGGAACGAGAACGACCCGACTAAAAGGTACTTCCGTAGCTAATGCCCACTTTACAAATATTCAGTCGCAGGAATATATTGCCCCAACACCTTATGGTCCCATGACCATTCCGGTATTAACGTGTCCAGTGACTGTGGATGGCTCGAATAGCTTCTTTGAAGATTCTTATTTTATCTCTGTATCTGAATTTGATTATACCACTTGGACCAATATTGGAGGACCGATTTATCAAGCTTGGACTCCGGGAGAAGCACCCTCGAATATTGATTTAGGACAGTTGATGAACCTTCAAAAAGGGAAGTATTACATGTTGCAATTTGCAGTTGGCTCTGACTGGGATGCAGAGTATCATTTATTTAAATATGAAGGATCAACGGCAGTAGCTTCGGTCAGCAATATTAATTCGTATGTAACGGCAAATGCTACACCCTATGGAAACATTCAGGTTCCGAAGGTATGTTCTAGTGTGCGGATAGATGGTTCGGAGAGTAGATGTGAAGATTCTTATTGGATTTCAGTATCGCAATTTAATCCACAAACTTGGACAAATATTGGTTCACCCCAATATCAAGGGTGGCAAGTTGGTCAAGCACCGTCAAACATAAATCTAAACAATTCGCCTTACAACGTGAATTTTATTAATAATCAATATTATATGGTTCAATTTGCAGTAGGACCAGATTGGGATGCAGAGTATTTATTGGTGAAATATCAGAAAATCTGTAAACTTTCGCCAGTTAAAGACGTTAAGTTTAAATTGGCACCAAATCCAACTAGTGGACCGGTGAAGCTGATATTTCCTAAAGCAGGGGAACAGATTTATTCCGTGCGAATCTTTGATCTTAAAGGAGTTGAGCGCGTTCGAAAAGATAAAATGTCCGGAACAGTGAATGTGATTGAAGAAGTTGAAAAATTAGCACCTGGTGTGTATCAGGTAGTTTTGACTACAAAAGATGCCGTAGTGACGGAGAAACTGGTGAAGCAATAGATCTGATTAGATCTCAATAATTAAACGATGGTTTTTTTAATAGGCTATCAAAGTTATTAAGCAAACAAACAAAGGATGGCAATTTGCCATCCTTTGTTTTTAACAGACACAGACACATATTTTACGATATCCTCAGAGTTATACAAAGAGAACTCTGAGAACCTTTCGAGTCAATTTTATCAAATGATATAACTCAAACAAGGCTAATTTTTGAGAATCAAAACATATTATGTACTTTCAAAAATGATTACGATATCCTCAGAGTTACTCGAAGAAAACTTTGAGCATCAAGATTGAATCAGAATTGATATGAACCTATGAGTGAACAAACCTATAATGAGATTGGACTTCAGTTTGCGGAGTTATATGGGTCTTCAATTGGCCAAATGTTTGGCAAACCGTGTTTGAAAATTAATAATAAAGCATTTGTGGCCTACTTTAAAGAGCAGATGGTTTTTAAAATAGGTTCGGAGGCCGTGGTGGGAGTAAAAGATAAATATATCGACTCGGTCAATTGGGATCCGTCAGGTAAAAAGCGGCCTATGAAAGATTGGATTCAAGTTCCTGCAGAATACAACCAAGATTGGACCTATCTGGCAAAGCAAGCAATGGAGTTTGTGGAAGGGAATAAGTAGTTGCTTCGAAATGCATAAAATAAAAATTGGCGAAGTGTTTCGCAATGCATTTCTGTTCGGAGTTTATTTAATATGCTTTGGAATTGCGATTGTTTTTTTTCTCAGTCAAATAGTTTCGATGAAATGGACGAGCGATGATTTCATGATTTCTAGCGGGTTGATCTTCGGATTTTTGTTGATGCCTGGTTTTTTCTTGATCTGTGGTCGACGGGAAATAATATTTGATTTAGAAAACAATGAAATTCATATAAGAAGGAATTTTCTGCTTTTTAAGAAAACCAGAAAGTTGGCTGTTGAAAATTTGGTTGGGGTTGACTTGCAGATTGAGCAGGTAAAAAAAGGGTTTTCGTTCTTTCTTCGTGCTCCAGGGGTGCACGAAGTAAATTATAATTCAGGAAGCGATATTGATCTGGTTTTTCTCACGTTGGATAATACATTAATTTCCATAAAAGATGTTGGAGATGGGGCGAAGGCATTAACTGTTCTAAAGTGGATAACGAAGAATACTTCAATAAAAGAAATAGATTTGGTTAAGAGTTAACGAACTTTGGTGTGATAAAAAGAGTGCTTATGCCGAGAAACTATTGATCGTGTTTCAAAGAATAAAAAATCCAATTTAATCAATCTTAAGCGAATGATCTATACCATTGAAAAGGCGATGCTTGTTAGAAAGCAACTACAGCGATTTACCACGGGTTATACTTATCAGGTTGCCGGGCATTTTGCGAATGTAGAGTTTTGGTTAAATGAGGTGAAAGAGTCGCTGAAAACCATCGATGAACATTCGGAACGATTCAATAGGATCAAAGATACTCAGTTGCAATGGGTGAAGGATCATGGAACAGAGGTGTTTGATTATTGTGCAATTTGTGGGGGGAAATACGAGTTAGGCAATGGAATTCCGCCGACTCCAACTAGCAAATATAAAGTAGAACTTAAGGAAGCACGCAAAAATATTGTAGATGCAGCCTACTATTTTCTTACGCGTTGTTACCGCATTGGGTTATTGGAAATGCCTGATTTAAGAGAGAAATGCGATGAAATAGGTACAAGTATTGATCCTTCCGACCTAAATAGGAAAACGACGCTTTGAATTAACAATCCTAAGGTTGGCTCTGACTCAACGAATACCCTAAAATATTATCTAAGTTCATTCTGTTTTTTTTAATCAAATATGATCTACATCACACAAATAATTCACATAAAATCTGGAGAAGAAGCGGCTTTCAATGAATTTGAATCCCACGCAATTCCGCTCATGGAAGAATTTGGAGGGAAGATGATCTATCGAATCAAGCCAACCGAAAGTAACTTCATTACCGCAGAAGGCGAGCTGCCTTACGAAATTCATTTTTTAAGTTTTGAATCAGAATCAAAACTGGAAGCATTTTTGAAAGATAAACGACGAACCGAACATATCCATCTCAAGGAACAATCGATCAAATCCACTTTTTTGGTAAAAGGACAAGCGCTTTAAATAAACCAATTGGACGTCATGATAGAGGTCTACACTTCTAAAAAGTAATGGAGCTTGTTTTAAGAAATTACATCTCCATAGAGTTCTACGCAATCTCAAAAAACTCAGAGGTAAAGTCATATATTTTAAATAGTTTTGGGGTAGTTTCTGACGCTGTACAAGCAACAGTCATAACCACTGAAAACCTTTGAGATAGTTCATGTTAAAAAATCTAAAAATAGGGATTAAGCTTATGGCATCGTTCTTTATCATTGCGGTATTGGCCAGTACGATTATTGGTTATGTAGCTTATAGAGATGCCCGAATAGCGTTGAGAAACGAATCATTTGATAAATTGACTGCTGTTCGAGAGATGAAGGCGGATCAGATTGAAGATTATTTACACGGTACAGAAGAAGCGATTCTATTGTTCAGTAAAGATCCTACCGTTATTCAAGCAATGATTGAATTTAAGAAGGGATATGATTTATTGGAAACAGAGTTGAACTATGATTCCACGCAGTTAAAGCAAGTCAATGGACGCGTGATTCAATATTTGGAAGAAGAGTTTATTCCACGTTTGGAAGTGAATTTAGAGGGGAATGCAGATCTTTCGAAAGAAACAACCAAGGATTTAAAAGCACAAATGTTACAAGATTTATACATTGCTGCGAATCCCAATCCGGTTGGATCTAAATTGGATTTGTTAGGGTCAAATGCGGAGTCAAGTTATGATTCTGCGCATGTGCGTTACCATCCACATTTAAAAAATCATCTTGAATCTTTCGGATTTTATGATATTTTTTTGGTCGATGATCAGACCGGGAGAATTATTTATTCCGTATACAAAGAAGTGGATTATGCAACGTCTTTAATTGATGGACCGTTCAAAGAAACAAACATTGCAGATGCGTTTTTAAAGGCTAAGAATGCTGGATCAACTGATATGGTATTTTTGGAAGATTATCAACCATATCATCCGTCTTACAATGCAAATGCGGCATTTATATCTTCACCCATTTTTGATGGTGAAGAAAAAGTGGGCGTATTGATTTTTCAAATGCCCATTAATCGAATTGATTCAATTATGACCAATAAGCAACATTGGAAGGAAATGGGATTAGGAGAAAGCGGAGAAACATATATTGTAGGAGAGGATCATAAACTTAGAAATCAATCACGTTTTTTAATTGAAGACAGTACAAATTACTTTGCCATGATCAAGCAGATTGGAGTGGAGCCATCAGTAATTCAGGAAATTAGAAATTTCAACAGTACGGTTGGATTACAAACCGTTAAAACCATTGGGACGGAAGCTGCCCTAAGCGGAAAGGAAGATACAAAAACCTTTGATGATTATAGAGGCGTATCCGTTTTGTCTTCTTATAAACCCCTTCAAATCAATGGAATGAATTGGGTGATAATGAGTGAAATTGATAGTGCTGAGGCATTTTCCAGCGTGGTTAAATTAAGGAATAAAGTATTTATTGTGTTTTCAGGATTGGTGATTTTTATATTATTCCTTTCATATTTTAGTGCCAAGACCATGACACGTCCGCTTAAAAAATTAAGTTTAGGAGCAAAACGTCTTTCCCGAGGGAATTGGGATACAGACATAGATCTTGATCGAAAAGACGAGATTGGATTGTTGGCAATTAGTTTCAAGAAGATGCAGATTGCAATCAAAAATTTGATTAGTGAATTACAAGATATCAATGCCAATTTGGAAGAAAAGGTGATTAATCGAACCCTTCAAATTGAAAAACAAAAGGAATTGGTAGAGAAGAAATCACAGCAAATTACGGATTCAATAATGTATGCAAAAAGACTTCAAGAAGCGATTCTGCCTCCTAAAAAAGAAGTTTTACACCACTTAAACCAAAGTTTTATACTCTATTTGCCTAAGCACATCGTATCGGGTGATTTTTACTGGATGCATGTACATGAGGATCAATTGTTGATTGCGGCTGTTGATTGTACTGGGCACGGAGTACCAGGTGCAATGGTGAGTGTAGTAGGAGCCAATGGATTGAATCGATGCGTGAATGAATTTGGCTTACTTAAGCCATCTGACATTTTAGATAAATTAAGAGAATTGGTAATAGAGACCTTTGAAAAATCAGATGATGATGTAAAGGATGGAATGGATATCGCATTGTGTAATATCAATTTGAAAACCAATAAAGTACAATATGCCGGAGCGCATAATCCTCTTTGGATCTTACGTGAAAAGGCACAAGATGTAGAAACAATAAAAGCAAGTAAGCAACCGATTGGCAAATTTGTAGCCCCTCATCCTTTTGAAAATCACGAAATCGAATTGAAGAAAGGAGATCGAATGTATCTTTTTAGCGATGGTTTTTCAGATCAATTTGGTGGAGCAAAGCAAAAGAAGTTTGGATCACGAAGAATGCGTGAATTCTTATTATCTTTAAAAGGTACTGGGATGATCGATCAAGAAGAAATTATCTTGGATACGTTTAATGATTGGAAAGGTGCCAATGCTCAAATTGATGATGTGTGTTTGATTGGAATAGAGGTGTAATTCAGCCATTTACGCGATCGCCTTTTTCATTTAATTTACTTATAAAAGAAGGCAGAATCTCAACACACGTTCACGCGTGCAAATAACTCATATTAAATCAACAAATTTGAAATATATTTTGATTCAAATATTGCTAGGTTTTATACTGAATCTATCCGTGTTTGGGCAGGATACGATCGTACAAACGAATTCGAATGAGTTTGGATTTGATCAAACCTATGTCTTGTTTGAGAACGGGTCCTTTCACTACCAATCGGAAGGACATTGCACAGGGGTCAAGAGTTATGGGCAAGGTTTATATCAAAAAAGAGGTCGTAAATGGTTATTTGAATTTAAAGAATTTAAACGTCCCGTTTCGAACGTTGTTTGTACGAACGATTCACTTTCTGATAGTTTGGACGTAAAAGTATTTGATGCATTAGATTCAAGCATTGTAGAGGACTTTATGATAATAATAAGTCCGACATTCTTTTGTCTAGCAGATAATTATAAAGGTCAAATTACATGGGAGAATACTTTTAGCGTTCAAAATTATGGACACGAAAAATTTGAAGTTAATTTGAAAAACAAATGTGCTGAGATCGCAGTTTATTTGGTGCAAAAGAGTGAATTTATACAAGGAGAAACTTCACATGTACTTAGAAAGCAAGGAAACCGGATGTTTTATCGTAAAAACGGTTCTTCAAAATATGTTTTTGGAAAATAAATCATGAGTGCTTACAATTGGATCAAGTTTAATAACGTATGTCCAGCCTGTAACGAATCATCAGAGCTTAAAAGTCAAACACACGTAGCTTCTGACTTCGGAGGAAAGAATGCGCGATTTTGCCACAAGGAATATGAAATAGGGGACAAAATGGATTGGTGGCCGAACCAACATCCAGATTACAAGGATTGGAAAGAAGGAAACTTAATTAAAGCTGAGAATACAACAGACAATGGTACGGTTGAGTGTTGTTATACAGAATGTCTAAATTGTAATGCAGAATTATATGCAATAGTCCAATTTGAGGAACTAATAATATCCCACGTGAAGGAAGTAGGGTTGGAGTCAAAATATCCAAACGCCTACTATACTAAATAAGTAAGTAAATAAATAAAATATTGTAAAATCAGATCTTAGCTAACTTATTTGTTTTGCTAGCTAGCCAGTTGATGCTCTTCGATTGATCGCTTGTACAAAACCACAAAGTGTGATTTGACAATGGAGTAGAAACTTGGTTTTACATTGTAAGGAACTCCATGCGCCTCTGCCGTTTCCTTAATAATGGGAGCAAGTGCCTTATAGTGAGTGCTGCTTATCCCTGGGAACAAATGATGTTCTACCTGGTGATCTAGACCTCCAATAAAGTATAAGAACAATGGATTCTTTGATTTGTAATTGGAAGTTGTTCTCATTTGATATTCTGCCCATGAAACCTTCTCATCTTTCTTTAGGTTAGGGTAAATAGTGGCTTCACAATTATGCGCGCACATGAAGTTAAATGAAAAGATATATCCCGCTGTCATATTAAAAATAACATAGAGTGTCAAATATTCCCAAACAGCTCCAGGCATAACCAATATAGGAATTACTAACCATATTGTAAAGTAAACCAGTTTCCAAAAAATAAACCCAACCACTTTTTTGGATGAATGACGAATGGTCCCTAATGGTCCAAATTTTTTGTTAAGAATGTTGCTAAAATTGAAATTGAATATAATTAGCAACAAGAACAAACCGTAAATAAGAAAAACCGTTCCGATTTGAAGCTTATGTATGAAATTCTTTTTGGAATGCGGGCTAAATCGCATTAGAGGATTGTCTTTTATATCTCCATCATAAGGAATCATATTGGTATATCTATGATGTGCATTATGATTTATCTTCCACAAATATCCATTGGCACCAAGAACGTCCATAGTTCGTCCCATTAGTTTGTTTACAGAAGGCGTGTCAGAATACGTATTATGAAGTGCATCATGCGAAACCGTGCAACCCGTACCCGCAATGAAAGCTCCTAAAACTACGGCAATACCTACCATGTATAAATAAGGAAGGTTACCAAAGACCAATAGGGAATAAGTACTTACTAAACCTGTAATCATTAGTCCTGCTCGAAACCACATAGCGAAGTCCGCTTTTTTAGAAAGGTTCTTTGAATCGAAATAAGAATTAACATTTCGTACAAGTTCTAAATGAAAAGCATCTTGTTTTATTGGAATAAAGTTTATCGGATCACGCATGAATTTTATAGTTGTCTCTGGAATTTCAGGGCAAGTTACGATTAATAGATCGTTAATTAGAATTAAGTCGGAAGTTTATAAAGGCGAAAGTGTAAAAAATGTAATAACGTCCAATTAATTCAGCATTTATTGATGTTTAATTGTGGCCAAGATAATCAATATATTATGATAGAATATAGTCAAGGACACACCTCTAAATAAGTTTTAGGCTCGGTACTTTCTTGGGATGCAAATTTAATATCCTCGGGGAAAAATTGCAAGAAATAAGCATTAGATATTTATCTATTGACTCAATAAAGAAAGATCTTTCATTGGAACCTCCGCAAATGACGTAGAAGAATATATGGAAATGATGCCGTGTTATTTATTTATAATCAATTCATTATGATTGTTATTTAAACATCCAGTTGGGATATCCTTCTCGTCACGCTGTTTACAAAACAACTCTATCTTCTTAAAAACCATCGTTTTTTCTTTACTTACCTTTACTGCATGTTCTTTATAGAAGTCAGTCAAGCTAATCGTTTTTGTTAAACCTTTTTTTGTCACAAAAAACACTTCTGTATTTAGAATGATATCGTCCAATAAGGTGATGTTACAATTGAGATAATCTTTTCCTACCGCATAACTAGGTAAGAAAACATGGTTTTCCTCGGGAGTTAAAACACCAATGCCCGAGGCGCCTTGTGCATTGTTGACAGGAGGGAAGCTGTCTTTGCGCCATTTAAAGTCGTCACATTGTATGTTAATAGGAAGTGGTAAGGAATCAAATCCTAATTGAGCACAGGTGGGATGCTTTTTTGTATTACATTTAAAATTAGTAGAATCACCATTGGATTTAATCGTATCACAATTATTAAAATCTACACTTGCATAATTTAGATACACGGGTTGCAACAAATTATAGTTTAAATGGACGATCTGAGCAGGCTTATTTCCGAAAAAAGTAAAATGATCCGGAATCACCAGACCGATGTTAATAAGTGAATCTTTCCCATTGTGTGGAGCTTGTTTTACGTGCCATACAGGAGGTGAAGCCATGTAATACTTGGAAACGTAATAGCTACTGTCTTTAGAATAGCCAAAAGGCACATTTGAGAGCACTTGATTATCTGTCCCCCATTTTAAATTTTTCTTACCATACCATGTGGAATCCGTAGTGGAAAGCGTTGTATTGCAACCAAATAGGGTAAGTTCATGCCTTCCAGCATTTGGATTAGGTTTTTTTTCTAAATTGAAAATCACATATCCGGTGTCAGAAGTGTTTTGAGCTATTCCGATCAAGGATAGAAAAAGCAATGAAACCAATGATGCAATACGTTTTGCTTGATATTTCATTTTGATGTATAATTATGTAAATTAAGCATTGAATAGCGAAGTTTAAACTTATTTATGAATTCAGCAAAATTTAGTTGGTAAAATGATTTCCATAGCTTTCCAATATAGAAACTGTTATTATAGGAATGAGAGACTAGAGAATAGATGTATACTAGCTAATATCCCAGGAAGTAGGTTCAACATTTGGTCTACCTGTTCGTTGATGCCTTAATTTGGATAAAGCTACGTAAACCGCTTTACGAACACGACTAACACCTCCCAAGGGTCTATGGGCTTCTAAAGCATGCCATGGAGAATAGGAGAGTGCCGTTCCAAAATCGATTTGTTTGGCAGTATCAAATGTTTGTTTTGGAATATGCAACCTGGCAATTTTAATCATAGGCGAAGTCCAATTTGCACGGGCATCTTCCAATGGCATTTTCTTGGTACTTGTTTGAAATTGAATATTAAAGTCAAATGAAACGTCTTTTTCATTTAAGTCCTGAACGATTCGATCTTTCAGAAAGTCATAAGTTGGGTTTGCAGGATAAGGTGTTTTATTCAATGAAACGGGCGATAAATTATATTTTACCGCTCCGTCGTTGAATTTAGACGGAGTCACGCTGAAATACGGTATTTCTAATACATTTGCTGTCTTTTGTGGCACTTTTAAGGTCTTAAACATCGATCGGATGTTGGTAAGGCCAAATACAATTAAAGCCAAAGGACCTTTGATGGAAGCATTGAGCCTTGATAAGTTGTTTTTACATCGGCAGTTTCAAAAGAAGAACTGGTTCCCATTACAAAGTCTTGGGTCGTTTCATTTTCTTTTCCTTCCAAAACTTTTCTTCCAGGGACATTCATCACCTTTATAGCAACTCCTCTCAATGCTTTATCAGCATCTGAAACCACTTGTCGTTTTCCGGTAGAAAATCGAACCCAACATTGGTAAGACTTTCCAGGTTGAAATATTCCCGTTTGTAAATTAGTTGGTAAATCGTTTGGGACTTCCAACGTAGCCTTTACAATGGCATGCATCTTAGGATGAAAAAAACGTTGCGTTTCTTTATCGTTCGGATATTCCTTGACTAGCTTTTTCTCTAATATATCAATGGTTTTAGTGATATACTCTGATTCGTTAACAGGAATGGTTTCCTTTCCCAATTGATTTGTCGTCATAAGCTGGCCATTTATTTATTTATTTTGTGTCAACGGAATTTAATCGATTTATATCCGCTAAGTATTTAATAACGCGAATTCCAGGTAAAAAGAAATAAGCACCTCCTACCACATGAACAAATCTAGGAACTTCTTTTATTACTCTTCGCACAGGTTCTCTTTGCTCAGTGAAATTTCCTTTACGATTGGTTGGATTTCCAAACTCATCCTTTTCTTGAAATATATCGGGATCACCCATTATAGGGTCAGGATCGTCATATAATCCTCTAAATTTTTGATTATTGATCCATGTTTGCTGAATAAATTCAAATTGACGATGGAAATCACTATTAAAACCAATGAATTGTAAACCTCTTTTTCGTTCTCCATCTTTTTCATTAGAAGCCAAGATCTTTTCGGGATCCATAGAATCTGTTATAGGTACGCCATAAGGTCTCCCACGACGAATAATACGATGCCGTTTTGTTAATTTAATCGACTTTTTTGGATCATCTACGAATCCATCTCTAGGATTTGTTCTTCTTAGGTGCGAACCAAGCGGACATCGAGTAGCATCTTTATCAAAGTTTTCTCCTTGATTTTGATACCCAAAACTGTCATCGTCATTGATCTCTTTCGTATTGTGAAACGGACATTTTACCATTGGAGTACCCTCTGGCCACCTTCCAACCATTTTGGAAGCTAGATAAACCTTAGGATCTTCCACTTGATCTGGTGTATCTTCCTTCTTTGCATTTTTATCCATGAATTCCCAAAACGCTTTCACGTCTTGCTCCAATTGCCTGAATACTAAATAGCTACCGTTTTTTCCAAGATCGTAGTCTGAATCACTAAGAGGATGTTCATCAAAATAATTCTCGCTAAGATTTACCTTTTTCTTGGCTATTTTAGGACTGTCTGGATATTTATTATACTCATTTTTATACCCTAGGATAACTTCCCCAGCACGTACGGTATTGTCGATATTTGAACTGTTTTCATCACCCGTACCATTAATAATAGGTTGGCTGATTCCATCTCGATATCCAAAATGTTCTTTACGATCTTTAAGCGTTGTTCCGTCCAGCACTAATAATTGTTTTAATCCTCCTTGTTCAAAGGATGACTGGTATCGCTTATGCATCGCTTTTAGTTCGGTTTCCCCCTTCGCAAACAGCATTAGCATAATATGAATAGTGCCGATTGGCTCATCTTTACCTTTCACTTTATATTCATGACCCCAGTTCCAGTTTTCGGGTGCGCTGTTACCATGATCTCCTAAAATATACTGCCTATGAGGAGTGGTCATACCGTTTTGAATTCCATCCGAAAAGCTGGAAAAAGTGGAAGGGTCCAACTTGAGCGCTTCCAAACCAGGTTTAGTGAATGCGAGGTTCATACATTCTTCATAAACGCCCTTATTCTCATCCTCTAACTCTGCATAACGTTTATGACTTTTTGTATCTCGTATGTTAGAGATGTTATCGCCTAACCATTGGATGGCTTTTTTGTGATGTTCCACCTCCAAAAAGATGTAATATGCTTCAGGGTGCCGTCCGTATCCTTTTAGGGCGATCGCTTGAATATCGTCCAGTTGTAAATCTTGTGGTTTTAATTCTTTCATACGTTTAAAATCTATGGAACCATTCTTTGAGTTCTTGGCTATTCATCGATTTTGATAAGCCAGCTCTAATTTCTTTATTATTCAATCTGTTTTTAATTGAAATATTGGGGTAAGCAGTATAAAATACCTGACAGGTATATTGATGCTCCCGAACAACATGTTTGAAATTTTGTTCGTCAAAAGCACCGCCACCAAGAATCCATTTAGTCAAAGGATAGCCATATGTTTGTCCAAAGGTTAGATTCATTCCGGGACTAGCTCCGTCAATAAACTCTCCTAAATAACTTTCCCATGCACCATCAAAATTACTACAAAACATGATGTATTTGAAATTATCAAATACCACCCATCTAGCAAAATGAATCGTGGTAATTCCACTTAGTACTCCCTTCGTTGCTTTATATCCTCCATTAAATCGAAACAAGAATAGTCCCATTTTAAGAATGGTCTTCCTAAACCAAAAGGGACGATTAACCGCTCCATATATTGTTAATTGATTTTGAAATTTAAAATCTTCTGACTCAATAACTTCTTGAATCTCTTTTTCAGGTCTTGGAATAATTTTAGGCGGGTTGTTCTTGTTTTTTATTTCTAAAATCCGCCCAACTATTAACATGAACGGGAGCAAAGGGATGATAAGAAAAATGGCGAATGCCAAGATTACAAATAACTTCCAAAAGAAAATCATCCTCCTTTTGAAACGAAAACCAAAGGTTGCTTTTGGACGTGGTTTTAAGGCCCATTTAAATTCACTAGTTTTTAAAAAAGCTACTATTTTACTATAGATTTGAGCTTGAGAGAGGGTTTTCCATTTGCCTCCTTGCTTTAATGAATCAATGAATGTTTCGATCGTGTCTCTTAAATTTTGTTCTTCATGAACAATCTGAACCGAACCTCCGACATCACCTGCCCAAAATAATTTCGTTCCAATATCAATATTTCGAATAAAATTGACTCTGGTTTCAATGGTTCGATTCTCAGGAGATGGATACGGATTTTCTTTTCCTCCATCACAGTAACTGAAAATCTTATCTAAAATTTCAGGTGCGACAGAAGCCAGAAGTTCATATTGCTCTTCAACCGTATTGTCAAAGTTAGACGTAAATACAAATTGAGCTGGTGTAACGGTTTTATTATCAATATCTAACAGTTTGTCGACGACAAACATTCGACAAAAATGAATAGACGGAAGGTATTTAAAGGGGAAAATGTCGTTAGAGGTATTTCCGTCTTCATCTTTAAGATAATCTTTGAGATTTTCGGCTTCGCCTTTCTTTATGTTAACCATTAAGCTGAAAGCGTTCTGGTGAACCATCGTTGAATCAGACATGATATAATTTAATAAATATTCAATTTGTTAGACATTTTGTAAATAAAGTTAATTTTTTAGTGTAAAACGATATTAATTTGAATAATTAGTGATGTGTGATAATCTCTAGTTTTAGATAGTGGTAAAAGTGAATTTGTAATGATATTAGTAATATGATTTGCATTTGTAATGGTGCAATACGGTACGTAATACGGCTTAATTTTAAATAGACAAACCAAACCAAATCAAACCAATCTTATAAGTATAGAATTGCTTTTCATGCTTGATAAGACTATAATGGACTAGTTTAGTCTATATTTACACGAAAAATATAGATTCTCTAAATGCAAGTATTAAAAACGCATTATCATCCTGAAATAAAAAGCCTGGAAAATAAATCTGTTTTCACAAGGTTATCCACTCGAAGCATAGCAGTTCAAGGAAATACCATTTTACTACTCTATACTGAAAGGTATGAGGACTATAGTCTTCCTGGAGGAGGATTAGATGAAGGAGAGGATAAAATTGAAGGAATGATGCGAGAGTTAAGAGAAGAAACGGGCGCCCAAGACATTCAAAATATCCAACCCTTTGGCGTATATGAAGAGTATAGGCCATGGTATAAGCCTGATTATGACATTCAACACATGATTTCATACTGTTACACATGCGATATTAGTCAAGAATTAGGCAGGACTAAATTGGAATCATACGAAACAAACAATGGAATGAAACCAGTTTGGATCAATATCCATGAAGCCATAGAACATAATAAGAAAACCATGGCTACAAGTGAGAAAAAGGGCATGTCGATCGAACGAGAAACGTTTTTATTAAAGCGAATTGCTGAAAATATCGTAGAATAAGGTTTTCTATTAGGTTCCTCAGAGTCACTCGCAGAGGACTCTGAATTTTTCATAGATCATAAAAGAGTTCTATTTATAGCAGTCGACTTTAATCTATTAAATGTAAAGTAATGACTTCGACTCGAAAAATGGACACGATTTTATAAACAAAAAAAATACACCTTAAGAATCTTTCGAGACCTTACCATTTTATAAATTGCGGTGGTATATCAAGTATGGAAATAGCTTAAATTGTCTGAAGAAAAGAAAATATTCACCCTAACCCAACTGAACACATCTCTTGAGCGGTTTATTAACGAAAAGTTTCAAAACGTTAATTATTGGGTGATTGCAGAAATAGCAAGAGTCAATGAAAAAAGAGGCCATCGATACATTGAGTTGGCTGATTCAGACGGAGAAGGTAAACTTTCCGCTAAGATGTCCGCAAGCATGTGGAAGTCCAATTATGAAGTTGTATTAGCCTTAGTTGGCCGCGATTTAGAACGAATACTACAGCCAGGAAATAAAGCATTATTTCAGATTAGAATAGAATTTCATTCAATATATGGTATGAAATTGAATATTCTAGACATCGATCCAAATTATTCCTACGGTGAAATTGAACGAAAGAAACAAGAGACGATCAAGCGATTAAAAGAAGAGGGGCATTTCTACAAACAGTCAGAAATATATTTACCAACTATTGTAAAGCGGATCGCGATTATTGGTTCAAAAGGAACGTCAGGGCATAAAGATTTTATAAATGAAATTTCAACCAATGCCATATTTACTAGATTTAAAATAAAGGAATTTCAATCCTCTGTACAAGGGGAGAATGCTCCGAAAGAGCTGGCACAAGCGCTAAGAGAGGCCCGACTCTATAATGTTGATGTGATTGTTATCATTAGAGGAGGAGGTTCTCAGATGGATTTAAATTGCTTCAATGATTATGAATTATGTAAAGAGATCTGTCTCACCAAAATTCCTGTATTAACGGGAATTGGCCATGAAACGGATGAAGTGGTTGCTGATTTAGTGGCAAGGCAAAAAGCAATTACACCTTCTGCAATTGCACAGCATATTTATTTACAGATAGGAATGTTTCTAGCGACCGTAAATGACTCGTTTCATAGGGTAATAAATTTAACAAACCTTCAGATGAGCGAGACAAAAGAAACGTTTCAACATCTTAGTAATTATTTAGTTCATTATTCTCAACAATTATTAACTGAAAATAAACAAATTCTAGCAGAAGAAAGCCATCATTTACAAGTTGGATTTTATAAAATAATTAACACACAAAAGAGTGATCTTGAATTAGTATTAAACAAGATTTCAAATCTATCTTCCAATAAAATTCAAATGGCCAACGATGTTGAATTATCAGCAGTAATGGATCGAATTGGAATGAGTGCTTTAAATTTAATGAAGCATTCAAGTATAGAAATTGATAATTTAGAAGAATTATTAAGGTTACTTAACCCAGAGGAATTATTAAGAAAAGGATACACGATTTCAACGGTTGAGGGTAAAGATGTTTACACGTTAGAAAATGTGGAAGGGAAGACGCTAAAAACGCTCACGGATAAATCTATTATTACAAGTACCATTATAAATATTGAAAATCAAGACTATGGCGAAAAATAAAATGAAATATGAAGAGGCTTTATCCCAGCTTCAGGATATTGTTGGTATGCTTGAAAGAAAAGAAATCAAGATAGATCAGCTTTCTAATAAGGTAAAAGAGGCAAAAGAGTTGGTTGACTATTGTCGTGGCAAATTAGATGATACCGAGGAGGAAATTAATAAGATTATAGATCCCAATAGTGGGGAGTAAGAAATGATCAAATACAAAAAGTGGTAACTAGCTAAAATAGTACTCCAATTATGCAAATATCATCTAATTGATTTTCATTGCCTCTCCATGAATTATACTCATGGAGTAATTCACTTTTTTGCTCAGAAAGTGGAAGTTGATGAATCGCTAACAATTTTTCTTTCATTCGTCTACTCGAAAATTTAGAACTGTTTTCTCCTCCAAATTGATCTGCATATCCATCTGTAAATATGTAGATTCTATCGTTTTTTTGTAGTTGAATCTCATTATTCTCAAATTCAGGTAAATTTTTTCGAATAAATCGGCCAACAGGCCTTTTCGTACCCTTAATAATAGAAAGTTCGTTATCTCTTATTAAATACATCGGGTTATAAGCTCCAGCAAATTCTAGTTTACCGGATTTTATATCCCAACTGCAAAGGGCTATATCCATTCCATCTTGTACCGTTTCGCCTTCTTTAGTTTCTTTAATGGAATCAACCACATGCTCCGTTAAGTGAGTCAGAATCTCACTTGGTTTATGGATTCCTCTTTCAAGAACTATTTTCTTCAGTCCATTTGCACCTAAGATACTCATAAATGCTCCGGGTACGCCATGTCCTGTACAATCTACGGCAGCCCAAATGACTTTATCTCCTAAATGTTCAAGCCAATAAAAATCACCACTTACAATGTCTTTTGGCTTGTACAATACAAAAGAATCTGAAAAGGCTTTTTCAATAATTTGATCTGTTGGTAGAATGGCTTCCTGAATACGTTTTGCATAGTTTATCGAGGATAAAATCATCTTATTCTGATGCTCAACTGTGTTTTTTTGATATTCAATCTGATCTCGTTGAGCAAGAATTTCTTCATTATGTTGGTTTAATTCCTCATTAGCTTCATCGACAATGTATTTCTGTTCTTCAATCACTAATTTTTGGCGCTTAGTAACTTTAAGACGGTTAAATACGAAAATTAAAAATATCACTAGAAATGCTGCACCAACTGATATTGCGTACGACACAATACGCTGTTTTTCTTTTTTTTCTTTTTCAATGGCAACTTTCTTTATGTTTTCAAGATCATCTAAAGCCTTTTGTTTCTCATAGTTATATCTAGTTTGCTGTTTAATGGCGGATTTTTCCGTATCAGCATTGTGTAAACTGTCCTTCATTTGGATATATAATGAATACATTTCTAGGGCGAGACCAGGTTTATTTTGGTCGGTGTATACATGTCTAAGTAAATTTGCAGAACTACTTATTTGTTGAGGTGCACCAGTTTCTTTTGCCAATTTAAAACTTTTGAGTCCCGTAATTCGAGCCTTTTCAATCTTTCCTTGCTTATACAGTAATCCTCCAAGGTTGTTTAAAGAATTAATCATTCCTCGTTTACTTCCTAAGGATTGATTGATCTCAAAGCTTCTTTGGTAAGAAGCTAACGCTTCATCTTCCAATCCTTTGGCTTCCATTATTCCGCCGATATTATTGTGACTATTTGCTTCCCCTTTTTTGAATCCAGTTTCCTGATAAAGTTTTAAGCTCTTTTCATAGTACATCATGGCAGTATCTATGATTCCCTCTTCTTCGTACAAAAAACCAATGTTGTTGTATGCCGTTGCAATTCCTTGTTTAGCACCAATTTCGGTTCTAAGTTTTAAACTGCGTTCATAATATTTCCTTGCAAGTTGAATTTCGCCCTGGCTCGAATAGATATGGGCTATATTGTTTAAACAAGCGCCAATACTTTCTTTGTCTCCTAATGCTTCATAAAGATTCAATCCTTTAAGAAAATATTCAATAGCCTTTGGAACGTCACCCAATTGTTCATAAGCGGCAGCGATATTATTGTAAGAATTACCTAACCCACGATTATTTTCGGACTCTTCATAAATGACCATGCATTTTTGATAAATGACCACAGCGCCTTTAAAATCTCCCTGATCATAATGGTTAGATCCAATATTATTTAATGTGGTTGCATACCCATCCATCTCACCAATATCTTTTTGTAGTTTTAGACACTTCTCATTAAAGAATGTAGCGCTATCAATTTCTCCTCGCATTTTAAAATCCAAACCAATATTATTCATTGCTCCGGAATAGGCAATGGTCAAAGTTCTTGTTACTTGTTCATTGTGTTTATTCGCAAGTAATCTCTGACTTTTCTTATATATCCACAGATTATATCGTGGCCATACTTTACTATCCCAGCTAACTTCTACAATTTGATTGATGGCTTCAATTTTACCCGTGTCGTCTTTAGCTAAGCGGTAATTTCGCAGGCATGTATCAATTAAAATGCTATCGGACCGGGTAAGTTTATCAAGGTCTAAGGAGTCGATTAAAAATATGGAAGGATCACCGTAATTTGGAGAGTCATTTCCTTGAGCAAATGTTGAGCCTAGCGCATTTAAAACTAAAATGGTGGTCAGAAACATTTTGAAAAAAAATATTCTGGAAAAATAGAATGTGTTCAGACAAATCGTATTTCTGTTCATTTTAGCTTTCAAATAAAATCCAAATAAATAATTCCAATTGGAAAATGCACAAGATACTACAGTTTTTTCAGAGAAAATAGAAAAAGAAATGGCCAGAGATTACATAACTGGAGAACATTCACAGGATTGCAAGCGTACAAGCATAAAGGCAACGCTAGTAATCTTGAAACGACCGTTCAAATAATTATGATCTATTGATTACTTCTCATAGTCAATCGAAGGTCGAGGGGGGAGGATTTCTGTTTTTTATGCCTTTGCATTAATACTAAAAGAAACAACCATTTCTTACTCTTTTACAGAACTATCCATTTTTAGGGCAGTAGAATCAACATTTTGTACCGGTTCATCGCATCCATATCCTATCAAATATAACGTTGGGTTTTTCTTTTTTAGTCTTAATTGAATTTCACACTCCGCGTAAGTTCGGATGATCTCCGCAGAACAGTCAAGTAGTTCCGTATTTAATGAATCCGTTTCTATTATAACGCTCGATTTTTCGATTAGTGTTGCTTTCTGATCTTCTGAGAGACCATTGTATATCATACTGCAGGGAACAGGAATGGCCGGCCACAATTTCACAAGTTTACCTATGCACTGAGATTTCATAACACTGTCCTTCAATGCAATGGCTACTTCTTTCACCTCTGATAGTTCGGTAGCATTATCACCACTATTCTTTAAAATGGATGCACATCGTTGTTTAATCTTCGTTTTATATTTCTTAGAAAATTGTGGTTCATCTGAAGATTCTAATTTCTGTATTAGAAACCTTGAAAGTCCAATTTCGAAATTTTCTACTAGAAATTGCTCATACGAATCTTGCAGACGATTATCTTGACTTTCTTCGATTACAGGAAC
Source organism: Cytophagales bacterium (assembly GCA_965277185.1). Classification (GTDB taxonomy): domain Bacteria; phylum Bacteroidota; class Bacteroidia; order Cytophagales; family JAHDFW01; genus JAHDFW01. The sequence continues at coordinate 157,242 of CBDICC010000003.1, forward strand.
TAAAGTTCGCTGAATCTTTAGGAAATACTCAAGATCTCGAGTTTTGGAAACATCCGAATAAATACGCTTTAATTTAGCATCAACGGCACGTTTCCACTTTTGGTCCAGGTCTTTCCAATTTGCGCTAATCGTAGCCACGTGACTGCAACAAAAAGGATTTTTATCCAGTGAAGACAAGGCTAAATAGTGTAAACTATGGTTTTTTGGTAATTTTTCCATTGCCTCCCAAAATTGCGGGTAATCATACCAATAACTCGCATCCTCTAAATCATACACATCAGTACCATAGAATTGGTTTGTATCATTGATGTAATAATTGGCTATTGTGAGATCATTTGGAACTTTGTCTAAAGCACTTTCGTCCCCACAAACGGAACTAGTTACATACATGGCAGGAAATGGATGTTTGCCATCTAAAAAATACACTAGTTTGCATACGTTTTTACCTTCCCTGGTTCGCTTATATAGAAAGTGCTTCGCATTCGGAGATTTTGTCAAGGTAATATTTGGTAAGCAAGTATATACTAATTCTTGATTTCCATCGTAGGGATTATTTTCGATTGGAATAGAAGTGGAGGAGTCAAGATGCATAAATATCTTAAAAATCATTCCTGATTTCACATAAGGGATGCCAATTCCTGCATGAGGCGCACCAATCACACTCCAGGAATGCGTTTTATCATACTTTGCTTCAAAACGTAATGTATCTTCTTCCAATTCAATAATCCGTTCAGAGTTTACATGCACGTCACTACATGAAGTAAATGTGAAAACGAACAAAAAAGTTAAGCCAAAAAATACAAGCCAATACGTGATTGATTTCCAATTGGTGCGATTAATCTTTAAAATTAAAGGTGTATTCATATGTCTTGATCTTTGGTTGGTGTATGAATCCAGATTTCTATACTACTCAGAAGCACTCATAAAGGATTGAAAGTCAATAAATAAACCAATAAATAAATATATCTATTCATTGGTTTAAGTGTTTTATGAAATTGGATCAAATAAAGCTATATTTAGTATATAACATACCACGGTTCTGATAAAGAACGTTTTATTGCATTTTTAAATTTCGGATTCCTTCATAAACCACTATGCCAACCGCATTGGCCAAGTTTAAACTTCGAATATGAGGACTGTAAATAGGGATGTTATATACTAAATCTGGATTTTTAGTGAGTATACTTTCAGGCAAACCAATGGATTCTTTCCCAAAAACGAGGAACATGTCGTCTTTGTAATCAATAGAGCAGTAATCTTGAGTCCCATGACTGGAGAAAAATGCAAAATCTTTATCATTGTTTTTTAGAAAAAAATCATCAATGCTTTCATAAATGAATAAGGAAATATGCTTCCAATAATCCAATCCAGCCCTTTTTAATCTCTTATCACTTATTTCGAATCCAAAGGGTTTAACTAGATGCAGTTTTGATCCAGATCCTAAACTTAATCGACCAATATTTCCAGTATTCGTGGGTATTTCTGGTTCAATTAATACAATATTAAATCCCATGCTGTTATTATTATTTCTATGCTAGAAAGTGTTGATGAAAATACGTTTGTGATTGTACTTCCTTCAAATGTACAGTATCAATTGCGCTTTTCAAATTTAAAAAAGGGGTTATATCGAAGTCAATAAACACATGTAGTAGTTTTACCCATTCTTAGTTGCATTTACTCCCTAGTCTTCGGGTAATTACATGTCCAAAGCATAAACGAAGTAGCTGGAATGGATAATAATGAACTTTCATACGATGAAAAGAAACGGTTTAATCCGTTGAAATTGCTTCGATAAAATTCGAGGTTAAGAGAAAAGGGCAGGGGACGCCCTTTTCCTTCTCCTCAGAGTCACTCGCAGAGGACTCTGATCGATTATTCTATAACTAATTAAATCTCTCTTTTACATAGTTTAATTAGTTAAGTTCTATAATAAAACGATCTCTTGTTTTTCTAATTTTTGCCTCTTTTGAATGCACATCTTCTTCCGATCGATAGCCTATAGGCAGCACTAAAACAGGAATCAAATTTTGTGATTTAAGATCAAGAATTTCCTGAAACTTGATCGCATCAAACCCTTCCATTGGGCACGTGTCAATTCTCATTGATGCCGCTGCGGTTAGCACTGTTCCGAGCGCAATGTAGGCTTGATTCTTTCCCCATTCGATTCTTGATTTGGGATCCATCGATGAAATATATCCTTTCATTGATTCTGAATAACTAATTAAAGATTCTTTCCCCTTACCCCTTACTTCAGTCGCACGTTCGATGTAATTGTTAACGGTATTCTCTCCAATATTTGTTTCAACAGAGAAAACCAGTACGTGTGAAGCACCATCTACCTGCGGTTGACCATAGGTATGCGGAGCAAGTTGCGATTTCAAATTACCCTCTGATACCACTACAAGCTTAAACGGTTGGAGTCCACCGGATGTAGCAGCAAGATTGGCCGCCTCCAATAGCAATTCGAGGTCCTCTTTTGTTACTTTTTTCGAAGGGTCGAAATTTTTAATTGCTGCCCTCCATTTTAATGATTCTATTACGTTCATAGTTTTTATATTTGTCGTGTTGTTATATTACTTGGTGTTATTTTACATGTAAAATATTAATGCAAATTTTTTTAACCTCTAATTTTGTCTAGTAGATCGCTAAACTGTTTTGCTTCTTTTTCAGTTATTAACTTCATAAAGTCCATTTTTGCAAAGATATCATCGTCGTCCATCTTCTTTAAAACGTTTAATCCGCTAGTGGAGATCATAAGATAAACCACTCTTCGATCGTTATCAGATCTTTTCCTTTCTATAAAACCTTTGCTTATTAGCTTATCAGACAACCGAGTAAGATTGGGAGATTTATCAACCATCAGTTCTTTTATAGAATTCATTTTCATGGCACTGTCGGCTCCTCTTAATATTCTTAATATGTTTAATTGTTCGGGAGATATGCCGTATGGCTTAAGAACCTCAACAAAGGCGTTATGAAAGAAGCTTGTTGTATAAAACAAATTAACCATGAACTTTTGTTTATGGTTACCAAACTTTGTCTTTACCTCTGAATCTATTTTTGCCATTTGGATGTTTATTAACGCAAACATAGAGAAATTATTTTACATGTAAACTATTTCCATGATTATATTATCAAATTGTAGTTTAATAAGTAAAAAAAATGGTCCTGATATCGTCTACGAGGCATACCTTTTAAGAATAGGTATCAATTTCCTTCTGCTCAGAGTCACTCGTAGAGGACTCTGATTTCTTTACCCATTGTTGGTTAAGAGTTGTAATAGTGAAAGACTCAAACGAAAAAACACAAATTTTGGTTCAAAAAACCTTCATTGGACTTGTATCAACAAATTGGACAAAAAGTTAAGCGGCTTTTAATAAATAAAATCCCCTAAATTCCACACTTTAATATAATCGGACAGTATCACCTATCGGCTGAGCAAATCGTGCTTGAGTTCGGTAAATCTTACACTTATCAAACTATTATTTGCTATCAAAAAAAAATATCTAGTATTTTGAGCAAAAATCAAATTAACTAGCCAAACCATGAATTACAAAAAACTAGGATATATTTTACTTTTCGTTGCAGCAATTGGGTGCGATTCCAAAAAAGACAACAGTACGGTTAATTCTAAAAACAATACAAAAAACGAAGAATCGGTTTCTATAAATAAAACGGATTCGGTGAATGTAGAGAAAGAACAGGATGTTAATTTTAAAGATAAGGTAAATCAAGAAGATGCATTAAAAGGTTTGGAAGGAGACGATAAAGACGCTGCAACTTGGTTGTATGAAAATTATAAAGGGAGACTTAACCAAATCAAGACAACGAAAGCTTTAAGTGAAATGGGGGAAATTGCTTTTGATTTCGTTTATGACGATGGAGATTCAACTAAAACAGATAGTGCTGCTAATGCATATCGCGAGAAATATAAAAGTGAAATTAATTTGTTACATTTTAGCCGACGGCACGCGTGCATGCATGGATTCATAGGAGCCGATGAAACCAATCCTTATTTCACTGAATTTGAGTTTATTGGTAAAACAGAATATGGGGAATACGCGTTTAACTGTACGTTTACAGCAGAAAATACCGATGTTAGAGAATCAAAATATGTAGAAGTAATTAAGGAAGATAGCGGATTTTGCGTTTCTATGATTAGATGCAGGAAAGCGATCTAATAATGGAGCTAATTTAGGACTCTAATAATTGCAATTAGCAATACGATGACCAGGTATGTAATGGATACAAGGATTAGATTTAGCATAAGATTGCAAATTTGAATAAATAAATTTGGCTAATGTCAATAAAAAATTAGCTCTCTATTGATCCTAATTACGTATACGTCTTGTTCGACCATCCCAGATGGAACTGGGATGAAATCCTGCTTAACCGACTGATTTAATGTAGTTAAGAGGAGTGGGGCTTCTTTATGAAGTGGATGAATGCACATACACATAGACATAGCATATGCAAGAAGCCTATTGCTATATTGCCTTTGCAAACAGTCTAATTTTGAAAATAAATATTATCTTGTACTATTAATTTAAAAAGCGAACGATGAAAAAATTAATCTATTTAGGAGTTATCTTAATACTTGCTTCTTGTAATGCGAATCCAAGCAAAGAATCAGACAGTATAAAAATTGGTAATTTAGAGATAATGACGAAAGATTTGGGAAATATGCCTTGGGATAATGCTCAAGAGGCATGCATGGACTTAGGAGATGGATGGAGGTTACCAACCAAAGATGAATTGAACATATTGTATGAAAACAAAGAGGAGATTGGTGGTTTTACGAACTACCAATACTGGAGTTCTGAAGAGTATGGTAGCCTCAATGCGTGGGGCCAGGTTTTCGGCGATGGAGAACAGGTCGCCTATCGTAAGGACAACATTGTAAGCGTGCGTGTCGTTCGGGC
>CBDICC010000004.1:0-81078 GCA_965277185.1 Cytophagales bacterium
AGGTGTTGCTTCCAGAAATTGGACGTTTGAAGGAGGAGATCCATCGACATCTACAGAGAGCAATCCTGTCGTGTACTATTATACAGAAGGAACGTACTATACAGAATTAAAGGTGAATAACTCGGCTTCAAATGACAGTGTACGAGAAGAATTATATATGCTCGTAGGAGCAAATGGATTGCCTAAGTCAGAAGTAGGAAGTATTGCAATTTACCCCAATCCAAATAATGGAGATTTCATGTTGAAATTACATCGATTGGGTGAAAAAGATATTCAATATAAGATTTTTGATGTGTTAGGTGCGATAGTAGATCAAGGAACAATTACTAAAAATCAAACTTCCATTTCATTGAATATTGAGAAAGAAGAGAGTGGTATATACATTCTAAATCTGATATCAAATACAGGAAATCACGTAATTAGAATTGTAAAAGAGTAAAATTCCGTAATTTTAGGCTTGCAAAATAAAAAACGGAGGTAGGAAATGGATTTTGGGAACGATAAAAGATACAATAGTTACGGGGCGTACATTAGAAAACATTTTAATGAACGCGTTCAAAAGGTATCATTAGATACCGGATTTACTTGTCCGAACAGAGATGGAACCAAAGGGATTGGAGGTTGTACGTATTGCAATAACAATACATTCAATCCAAATTATTGTAAGCCGGAAGTAAGCATTACCGATCAACTTAATACCGGAATAGAGTTTTTCTCTAAGCGAAGAAAGATTGAAAAATACCTTGCTTATTTTCAAGCCTACACCAATACCTACGCAGATATCGAATTGGTAAAGGAACTTTATACCGAGGCAGCCAGTCATCCACAAATCGTAGGTTTGGTAATTGGAACCCGTCCAGATTGTATTAATGAAGATTTACTACAGTTTTTAGCGGATTTGGCTAAGGAAATGTACGTTTCATTGGAATTTGGTGTAGAAAGCACGATCAATCGTACGCTGGAAGCAATCAACCGTTGTCATACATTTGAAGAGACAATTGAGGCATATGAGAATTCGAAAGATCGTGGATTGCACTTAGGAGCTCATATGATTTTAGGTTTGCCTGGAGAGACTAGAGAAGAGATCTTAGGACATGCTGAAAAAATTAATAAACTTCCAATTCACTCGCTCAAATTACACCAACTACAAGTAGTAAAACATACTATGATGGCAGTTCAATTGAAGCGTGAACCAGAGATGTTTCAATTATTTGACATGGATGATTACATTGAAATGATCACCGAATTTGTGGCCAGTTTACGACCAGATATTATCATAGAGCGTTTTATTAGTCAATCACCAGCAAACCTTTTGATTGCACCTCAATGGGGTATAAAAAACTATGAAATTGTAGATAAAATAGAAAAGCGACTTAAGGAAAAAGACTTGTGGCAGGGGAAAAATTATAAACCAGAATCTGTTTTAGCTTAATTGTTGTAAAAGAAAGTGCTCTAAATTGAATCTACAATATTTTTCAATCCAGCCTTCTTATTCTGAGTTTCGACCCACTCTTTTTCACTGTTGGAACTTCCGGTAATTCCAGCACCTGCATAATAAATAACTTCGTTATGAGTAAGCTGCATACAGCGTAAATTAACGAAAAGATGCATGGTTTGTTCACCATCAATAGGACCTAAATATCCAGCGTATAGTGCTCGATCGAATTCTTCTTTTTCCAAAAGAAAACGCATCGACTTTTCCTTTGGCATTCCGCAAACTGCAGACGTGGGATGCAATAATGGTAATAATACGGAAGGAAGATTTTGAATGTCTGTATCAAGCATGTTGACATGGTAGTCTGATTTTAGATGCATCAGGTTTCCGGCTTCAATGGTTCGGGGTCCTTCTTCTTCAAATTCTCTAAGTCGAATAGACTTAAAGCAATTAATAATATATCGACTAACCAACGCTTGTTCTTCAATTTCCTTTTGAGTCCACACAGCATTTCCCGGGTGAGATTCATCCGTTCGAAGCTGGGTGCCGGCAAGAGCTACGGTATGCAAATCATTATTGTCAACCTCTAATAATATCTCAGGACTATTGCCAATCCAAGTTCCAAACTCAGGAGTGGATTGCAAACTAATAAACCCGGTTTTATATTGTTTACACAATTCCTTAAAGAGTACAATTGGATTTGTTTTTTGATCATCCAGCTTTTCTATATGAGCACAAACGAGTTTCTTATATTCCTTTTCTTGAATTAATTCAACGCTCTCTTCTACCAATTGTTGATAAGCGTTTTGTGTAGTATTCGAATCATTATGTGACTTGGAATAAAACTGATTGCGATCAACTGAAATAGACTCTGATAAAAATTCAGCTTCCTTTAATTCGGAAACTTGATTGGCCTTGATAAATAATGCATCCGAAGAAGGATCGAAAGGCTGGATTAGAAATCCATGTTCAAGTTTACTAATTCCTTGAGTACCTTTTATTTGCTGAGTCGGACCAGCAATCATGCAAATTACATCAGATTCAGGAAGTCTGTACATTACAAACGATTCCTTATTTTGAAAAGCGCGTTCTATTAAATTTTGCATAAAAAAATCTGATGACTGGGGTGTCAGTAAATGAAATATATTTTATTATTTTTTGGCAGTTTAAGGTTTGTCCATAACAGCCAGAGTCATCCGACTATGACAAACAATTTCTTCCTTTTCATTTTTTAATTCAATAGACCAGATCTGTGTTTTTCGACCTATATGGATGGCTTTTGCTGTGCCATAAACATAGCCACTATCTTTTTTGGCTGATTTGATATGATTACCATTGATTTCCAACCCTACTACATATTGCTTTTCTGGATCTACGCATAGATTACCTCCAATACTAGCCAAAGTTTCTGCTAAAACCATAGAAGCACCACCATGAAGTAATCCAAAGGGTTGAACAGTTCGATGATCCACCGGCATCTTGCCTTTTAGGAAATCGGAACCCAATTCTGTAATTTCAATACCAAGGTGCTCGAGCATGTTTCCTTGGCTCATTTTGTTTACTAGTTCGACTGTTACTTTTGGATTAATCATATTTTCGTAAATTCGCCCAAAAATAGCGGAATTTTGAGTACTAAAAAAATATATATTGTTCGTCACGGACAAACAGATTTTAACAAACAAGGCATAGTACAAGGCTCTGGAGTTGATTCAGATATCAACGCAACGGGTATGGCACAAGCCGAGGAGTTTTTCAAAGCGTATAAAGATGTGAAATTTGATAAAATTTATACATCTACTTTAAAGCGTAGTCAGCAAAGTGTAAAGAACTTTGTAGATCTGGGGATTCCCTCTGAAGCCTTAAAAGGGTTGGATGAAATTTGTTGGGGAAATAAAGAAGGACAAAAAATTGATCCAGCAGAAGATGCGTATTATCATCACGTTTTAGATAAGTGGAGAGCAGGAGAAACTGATTTCCCTGTAGATGGGGGTGAAAGTGCCATGGATGTGTACAAGAGACAAGAAATCGCAATGGAATACATCTTTAATCAAGAAGGGGAAGAACAAATTCTGATTTGTATGCACGGAAGAGCCATACGTATAATATTATGCCTATTACTTGGTACGCATTTAAAGGATATGGATCAATATAAACACAGCAACCTTTGTTTATACCTTTTAGAATACAAAGAAGGGAATTGCACATTAATTCGCGCAAATGATCTAAGTCATATGTCGTAATTTTCTAAATTGGGATTGGGAAGATTTGTGAACCGAATCCCGAATGCATATATTTAGTTCGCTAACTATAACAGTACAAAAACAAAGGGTTAATTCAAGTACAAAAAACGGTGGAAACGCCTTAATTATTTAATATTCGATGGACGAAGAAATTAATATTGAACGTTTTAAAAAAGAAGACTTTTTATCAAAGGAAATAACCTCATTGGTTACAGACCTTAACGATGAATCGAAGCCAAAGTGGGGGATTATGACGGCCCAACATATGTTGGAACATTTGGAAGGTTCGTTCAAGATTTCAAATGGTGAAATTGAATTGACAGAGACAAGGCATGACGAGGATGTAGTCAAAAAGCGAAAAATCTTTTTGATGAGTGAAGAGCCTTTTGGGAAAAACATTCAAGTTGGATCGGGCAAGCTTAAAGCGTTGAAGTATGGCTCAGTAGAAGAAGCTAAAATAAATTTCTTTAAGCAGCTTATAGCTTTCTTTGGGTATCATGATAAAAACAAAGATAAAGTTTTACTGTTGCATCCTGCGTTTGGAAACCTAACTTATGAAGAGTGGTTACAATTTCATTACAAGCATGTGAATCATCACTTTATGCAATTCAAATTGATATCTGAGTGAATAAAAATAAACTCATATTTTTAGCACTAATGTTGCTAACCTTGTTATTTGTAGTATTTCAAATTTATAAAATTAGAGATACACGTGATCTTGCTGAATCTCAAATGATTGGCAAAATGCATAAGGATACGAGAGAAGCAGCAGCAAAGTTGGATTCGAATCTAAACAAGTTGGAAAGGACCACTGAAGAACTGGAAAAGTTGGCATATGCTAACTTGGCTAAAGATCAATTAGAAGAGCAATACTGGAAGATTTTTAAAGAAAATAAGGACTTATTCGGTATTGGAGCATGTTATGAACCGTATGCAGTATATGATTCAGTAAAGTTGTACTCCCCGTTTTATTTCAGGCCAGATGATCAAGAAAAATTGATGAATTTGGATGAAGGAGACAATGGATATGATTATACAACACACAATGATGGAAAGTGGTATCGAAGTATAAAATCGGGTCAGGTATGGCAAGAACCTTATTTTGGAAAAGTGGCTCAAGCCATCTTAGCAGAATACGGTGTGCCGATTTATAAAAACCAGAATAAAAAAGAGAAGGCGATTGGAATTGTTTATGCGGATTATTCTTTGAATAATATTAAAGAGATGATGAAAGCGCTCCACTTTGGAGAGACAGGTTACGCATATGTTATTTCAGAAAAAGGAGTGATTCTATCTCATCCTGTTGAAGAGTATGTAAAACATGGAAAGACACTCCGGGAAGTAGCCGATACACAAGACGATTCTGGCGAATTGCTTCGTTTTATTGAAGGAATAGAAAAAGGAACGGCAAAAGAGAGTGAAGTATATATAAATGATGACGCAGGAACCGGACAAATTTCCTGGCGTGTTTTTGCGAAAATTCCTACTACGAATTGGACACTGGTGACGATATTCCCACAAGATGAACTAGGAATTGACTTAAATGAAATTCGAAGAAGATACATTAATATAAGTATTGGATTGGTAATATTTACATTACTGCTAGTCTTGATGAGAATCTACAATAAGCTGAGCAAAAAGAAGGTTGTATGGGCTTACTCTACATTTTTTGTAATAACATGTATGGCGGCGACCATAATGATATATTACTTTTCGATTAATTATACACCACACCAAGCCGTAAAAACAACGAAAATTCTAAATAATTCAACCAAGGACAAATTCTTGGATATGCATGCGCCAAGAGAAAAATTTCATTATAAAATGCCTTTGATGCGTGTTCCTTCTGGTATTTACGTGAAATCATACGAGTTTTTGGATGCGAACAACGTGTATTTAACAGGATTTGTTTGGCAAAAGTATCCTTTGAATGAGCGAAATGATTCGATTCTAACCCCGGGATTTGTATTCCCTGAAGCGACTTCCTCTTCATTTACAGAAGCATATGTAAGAGATGGAAAAGAGCATAAGACCATTGGGTGGAATTTCGAAGCAAAAATTAGATTACCATTGAACTATGCCAAATTTCCATTCGACAATAAAACATTGAATTTACGGATGTGGCATCATGACTTCGATAAAAATATAATTCTCACGCCAGACTTAAATTCATACGCCTATACCAATCCAACGTCCCATCCAGGGTTAGAAAAAACCATCGTTTTTGGTAATTGGAAAGTGTTGAGTAGCTTTTTTAATTATATGAAGCAGGAGTACAACACTAAATTTGGCCTTGAGAAATCGAATCTAGCAACCAGTGATGATAAGGAAGAAATGAATTTTACCATTGTACTGGAACGCAAGTTTATAGGTCCGTTAATTGCAAATTTGCTACCTTTTCTATGTATAGTACTCATTCATTTTGCCTCAATAATGAATATGAAAAATGAAAACCGATCCTACGTATTAGGTGCATCTTCCGGTTTGATATTTGCGGTTTTGATAGCCCATTTTTCAATGAGAGGAAGTTTAAACTATGCGGGAATTGTCTATCTGGAAATATTTTATTTTGTGGCGTATTTTATCATTGCGTTGAGTATAATTAATAATTCATTATACCATTCCAATCGTACTCTTCGAATCTTGAAATTCGAAGAAAATCTGGTTTTTCGTATTGCATATTGGCCGATCATTTTATTGGTGTTATTCATAGTGACTGTTACCACGTTTTACTAATTTCATGCAATGAAGAAGTTGGGTGGGAAATTACTTGTACTAACCTTGCACATTTGGGCGTTGTTTCCAATGTGGTACTTGTACATCTGCTCCAGCATTTTATATGTAATTCTATACCATGTTGTTGGATATCGTAGAAAAGTAGTTCAAACCAATCTTGCAAATGCTTTCCCTACTAAAACACAGAAGGATCGAAAACAAATTGAATCTGAATTTTACCAATACTTATGCGACTTAATTGTAGAAACGATAAAGATTCCTAGAATCACAAAAGCACAATTGGCAAACAGATGCTACGTTTCAGATGAAAACTTTAAGAAGTTTACGAACCTATATGATAAAAGCAAAAGCGTCATTTTAGTCTTAGGACATCATGGGAATTATGAATGGGCAAACTTAGCCTTTACAGCGAAAGGAGATTATAATTTTCACGCAATTTATCACCCCTTAAGCAATAGCGTGCTTGATCAATTTTTTGTTGAAACCCGCGGTAGACTGGGAACAACATTGGTCCCCATGAAAAATGCGTATGGAAAAATAAGAGAGACTGTAACGAATCAATCAAATCCAGGAGTGTTTGGGTTAGTCGCAGATCAATCCCCAAGTCCTAAAAACGCCTATTGGACTACATTCTTAAACCAAGAAACGGGAGTGTTTTGGGGACCAGAACGAATGGCTCAAAAATTCGATTTGCCGATTATTTTTGTTAATGTAAAACGAATTAAAAGAGGTAAATACGAAATCATTCCTGAAATTCTTATTGAAAACCCAAGTCAATATGCGGCAGGTGAAATCACAGAATTGCATTTGAGAAAGTTGGAGGAGAAAATTCTAAAACAGCCGGAAACTTGGTTTTGGTCGCATAGACGATGGAAACATTCTAATCCTAAACAAAAAACAAAGACTTCCGTATAATATCGGTACGGTTGGATTTCCGTTTACGAATGTGTATATTTGATTGATAATAAGTTGAATATGAAATACAAAGTTTCCTTTATTACGGTTATGTTGATGTGGTCCATTACGGCGTTTAGCCAAACGTGGACAGAAACATTGAATTTGTCGAATCCCGAGGAAACGGCCAATGACTTATTTGGGTATGATGTAGACATCTTTGGAGATTTTGCGGTAGTAGGAGTTCCACAATCCGATGTAAACACGCTTGCCGTAGATTCACAAAGCAATTCAGGGCTGGTTTATGTATTGAAAAAAGATTTTGCTGGCAATTGGAATCAAGTTCAAATATTGGAAGCATCTGATCGGGAGCCAGAAGATTATTTTGGACAAAGCGTAGCAATAGAAGAAAATTATATTGTAGTTGGGGCGCATAAAGAAGATGAGTCTGCGCTAAATACAGATAGCTTGACCAATGCAGGTTCCGTCTATGTATTTGAAAAAGACTCAGTAGGATTTTGGGTCCAAAGACAAAAATTAACCGCAGCAGATCGAGGAGCAAATGATGCTTTTGGATGGTCCGTGAGTATGAGTCAAGATCAAATCTTGATCGGTGCATATGCAGATGCGCAAGATGAAGCAGGAGGTAATACACAATCACTGGCCGGATCAGCATATGTTTTTGAATTGGATCAAACGGGAATCTGGATTCAGGAAGCAAAAATTGTAGCTTCAGATCGAACAGCATTGGACTATTTTGGTTTTTCGACAGCAATCCATGATAAATGGGCTGTCGTTGGTGCATTTCGAGAAAGCCATGATGTAGCGGGATTAAATACCATGACACTCTCAGGAGCAATTTATTTATTTGAAAGACAAGGAGCAGGAGTGTGGGTGCAATCACAAAAATTGGTAGCACCGGATAGAGAAGTAGATGATCGATTTGGAATTTCCGTTTCAATAAAAGATGAACTGCTCGTGGTCGGGGCCTTTTATGAGGATGAGGATCCAACGGGAAGTTTCCCAATGTCAAATGCTGGATCAGCGTATATCTATGCGCTAGACGATATGGGGCAATGGCAATTTTATCAAAAAATAGTTTCAAACGATCGAGGATCATTAGATTTCTTTGGAACGAATGTGTCTATTTTATCCGAGAATCAAATCTCGGTAGCTTCTTCATTTGAAGACGAAGATCAGACGGGTATGAACTCGATCTCTGGTGCGGGATCGGTATATATGTTTGATAAAGATGATTTAGGGATTTGGAAGCAATCTCACAAAATAGCAGCTTCTGATCGATCATTAGGAGCGACTTTTGGAAATGCAATAGCGGGAGATGGACAAACGCTTATTTGTGGCAGTTCGATGAAATCTGTTGACGGGAATTTGAAATCTGGAGGGATATATGTTTTTGGATTGTTAGGTAGCCCAAATCTGATAAATGGAAATATCTATGCAGAATCAAATGGAAACTGTCAATTTGATTCCTTGGAACATCCAATGGGTAGAGTCATAGTAAAAACAGAACCAAATTTGTTTTACGGAATCTCAAACGAAGAAGGGGACTATTCGATTCAGGTAGATAGTGGAACCTTTAATGTAGTTCAAATTGCGCCATATCATCCATTGTTTTTACAGCAGTTGTGTCCAGATACACCTGCATTTCATGTGGTACAATTTGATAGTTTGGGCCAAACATCGGAAGAAAATGATTTTGGAAATGAAATTTCCGATTGTGCTTATTTAAGTGTGGATGTGGCAAGTAACAGACGAAGAAGATGTTTTGAAAATTTCACAATCATTAATTATTGCAATGAAGGTTATAAATCAGTAGCAGGAGCGAAAGTATATTTGGAGTTACCAGAATATGTGCATTTGGTATCTGCTGACGAATCGTTCACCATAGTAGAAAATGGCGTATATGAATTCAATATAGGGACATTGGAACCAGGTGTTTGTGGAAAGATAACAGTCATAGATTCAGTAGAGTGTACTTCTGGGATAACGGGACTCACTCAATGTACTAAAGCATGGATAACTCCTGAGAATGATTGCGTACGAACATTGGATACTATAAATTCTGCATGGAATAAGTCCTCGATGAAAGTAAGTGGGGAATGTGAAGATGATACAGTACGATTATATATTGTTAATTCAGGAAGCGGAGATATGCTTATTCCTCAAGAATATAGAATCTATTCCGACGGTATATTAGCCTATACTAATACGTTTCAATTAAATTCAGGAGACAGTATCATAATTTTAATTCCGGCAAATGGAACCACCATTCGCTTGGAGGCGGATCAACATTTAGAACATCCAGGAAACAGTCATCCAAGGGTGTTTATTGAAGGATGTGGATTGAATTCGGGCGGAGAATTTAGTTTGCATCAAATAATTCCTGTTCCACAGGACGACGAAGATCCAGAAGTTGAAATACATTGTCTAGAAATAAGAGACTCTTATGATCCAAATGATAAACAAGTGAGTCCAGAAGGGATAACCCTCGACCAATTAGCAGATGGAGACAATTTACTGGAATATATGATTCGCTTTCAAAATACCGGATCCGATACGGCATACAGAGTCGTAGTCGTAGATACGTTACCATTAAATTTAGATGTGGCGAGTATCCAATCCTTGCGAGGATCGCACCTGTTTGATTTAGACGTTACAGGAGAAGGAAGACCCATCTTGATTTTCTCCTTTGAAAATATAAATTTACCAGACAGTTTAACAGATGAACTGAATTCATCAGGTTATATCCGATTTAAAATAAGACCCGAACAAAATTTAGGTGTTGGAACGATCCTTAGTAACGAAGCGGCCATTTATTTTGATTTTAATGAGCCAATTATTACAAATCAAGCTTTGGTTGTAATATCCCATCCGGCGATAGAAGATGGTTCAGTACTTGATACAATTATTGAAATGAAGAATGAGTCCCAAATAGGATTGAATCAGTTGTTGGAAGAAAAATGGAAAGTTCAGATACAACCCAATCCATTTACGATTAATACCTATATTACGGTAGAAGGAAGTGATAATCTATCCGCAAATAGAATTAATGCAGCGCCTCAAATTGATATATTTAGTTTGGATGGTCGATTAGTAAAAACCATAAAAGAATACGAACAGATAGGATCCAAATTAGGGTTCAACATCCTTAGAGATGATTTGGAAAGCGGGATGTATTTAATCAAAATTCGAAGAGGACCAAGCATATTGGCAATAGAGAAGTTAACCATAAGAGATTAAAGCCAATATTAATAAGTCAAAATTCAACTCTTAAGCTCTACTAAGAAGTAATGTAGTTGGTTAAGGAATAGAGTAGGATCTTTGATGCAAGAAAACAAGTGGAAATAAAGAAAATCATTATTGGATAAGCCTTCTAAATTCTGTATTCTGTATTCTGTATCCTCAATTCTAAATCCCCCTTCAAATTCTACTTCTTCTGATAATTATAAAATACCTTAAGCGTATCGTGATTATTCTTGACGATCAACCAATCCCTTAATTTAGTTTCATCAAAAGGTTTTCTGTATTTATGTTCAACGTCTACATTATAGGTGGGTATGACATTGGTTTGTCCAGAGTCAGACATAAAACTCATTTTTCCATAACCGACACTCATTACCCTTGGAAAAAGGACTTTACATTCTTCATTTAACTTTTGAATGGATAGACTGTCAGTATAATAAGATAACCTTGAATGGATATCATCGATTCGCGAATTTTGCAACGCAAGAGATTGATTTGTCTGTTGAATCAAATCTGCATACGTATTTTCAACATCGACAAATCTATTAGAAAGTTCAGCTTTAGTATCTTTTCCTTGATTATAAACAATTCGAGTATCGTCCAAATCATATTCCTCCAATGCCTTCTGATTTAAGTTAGATATCTTGGTGGAATCAAGTAGATCTCCGTAAAAGAATAACTCAAGAGTAGATGTAGAATCAGCATTATAAGATACTTCACGTTTGATCAAATAAGTAGATTCAAAGTGAAATTCATTTTCAACAAAAGATTTGACATGTTTACCAAACAGATCTTCTCGTATTACCGAGTAAAATATAAAACCACTCGGAATAATTACAATAGTCCAAATACTCCAAATTAGCCACTTGGTATTTCGCTCCTTTTTTTTGTCCATGAAACTGACCTTAGGGAAGCGCATATAGCTAACAACCAGCATGGTGGTAATGGTAATACACGAAGCATTTATCGTAAATAAGTAAAATGCACCTGCGAAATATTCGAATTTGCCAGTAGCAAGACCATAACCTGCCGTACATAACGGGGGCATCAATGCAGTAGCAATTGCTACCCCTGGAATTACGTTAGTACGTTCCGAACGGGAACTGGAAATAATTCCAGCTAGACCTCCAAAAGTGGCAATTAACACATCAAAAAGTTGTGGTTTCGTTCGCGCAAGAATTTCAGGACATTCGTCTTGAAATGGAGTTAGCTTGAAGTAAATGAATGAAGATATAATGGATACCACCACAGCAATAGCAAGATTCTTGGCTGACTTTCGCATCAATGGAATATCGATTGTTCCGATCCCAAGTCCTATCCCCAATATTGGACCCATTAAAGGAGAAATTAACATGGCTCCGATAATAATTGGTATTGAATTGGTATTTAATCCAATACTTGCAATGAAGATGGAAAAAATTAGAATCCAGATACTATGACCTTTGAATTCTACATCATTTTTAATGCTTTCTGTAGTGCCCGGAATATCTGCTCCCGCACGAAGAGAAAGAATATCAACTACAACTTCACCTGTTTCTCGAATTAAGGCTTTGATTGTTCCGAAGATTCCCTGCTTTTTTGGTTGCTCTTCTTTATTTGGTTCTGTCACGCTCATAAGAATAAGAACACAAGATAGAAAAAAGTTCAAAAAAAAAAGCTTCGAATCCAAAGATTCGAAGCTTTCTTAATTCAGAAAAGAGAAATGTGATTAAATTCCCTGTTCTATATCGAATGCTTCAAGGTAATCAGCTACACGTCGAACGACCATACCTCCTAAAGATCCATCCACGACTCTGTGGTCATAAGAATGAGATAAATACATGAATTGTCTAATTCCAATGGTGTCTCCAGTTGGAGTTTCAATCACAGCCGGTTTCTTTTTAATAGCCCCTAACGCCATAATAGCAACTTGTGGCTGCATAATAATAGGAGTACCCATTACATTACCAAATGAACCAACGTTGGATACCGTAAAAGTTCCACCGCTTAATTCATCAGGACTTAATTTATTTTCTCTAGCACGAGTAGCTAGGTCATTTACTTTTTTCGTTAGACCGACTAAGTTCAGTTGGTCAGCGTTTTTAATTACTGGAACAATAAGGTTTCCGCTCGGAAGGGCCACAGCCATTCCAATATTAATGTTTTTCTTTTTGATGATTCGGTCACCATCTACTTGAACATTAATCATAGGATAATCCTTAATAGCTTTTACTACAGCTTGAATTAAGATTGGAGTAAAAGTTAATTTCTCCTTTTCTTGAGCCAAAAACGCATCCTTCATTTTTTTACGCCAAAAAACCATGTTGGTTACATCAGCTTCTACAAATGAAGTAACATGTGGCGAAGTTTGAACTGATTCTACCATTCGGGTAGCAATTAGTTTTCGCATTCGATCCATTTCGATTACTTCATCTCCTGCATCAACAGGTAAAGCCGGTTTAGCTTTTTGAACTGGAGCAGTAGTATTTGTTGGGGCAGAGGTAGGAGTATTAGAAGGAGTTTCAACTTTTACAGTAGGTTCAGCCACCGCAGATGCAGACGAAGTACCTCTCGAAGAAACATAACTTTTTATATCTTTCTTGGTAACTCGACCGTCTTTTCCAGTACCAGCAACCAATTCTAACTCACTCATTTCAATTTTTTCTGCTCTAGCTATATTTAATACTAAAGGAGAATAAAATCGACCACTTGCTGGTTTTTCCAACCGAACGGTACTTCCATTGGAAGAAACGGCTGCAGCAACTGCAGTTACACTGGAAGTTGCCAAAACTGGTTCTGCAGAAGATTCGACAACCGCAGCAACAGGAGCTTCAGTAGAACTAGCATCTTCCCCTTCTGTAGCAATAATTGCAATTGGTTTACCTACTTCAACAACATCTCCTTCCTCAACCAAAATTTCTTTAAGAATTCCTGCATGTGTGGCAGGCACTTCAGTATCAACCTTATCAGTAGCTACCTCAAGTACAGATTCGTCTTGTTCAATAGCATCCCCAACTTTCTTAAGCCAGCCAAGGATTGTACCCTCCATAATGCTTTCACCCATTTTGGGCATTACCATTTCTACAATTGCCATTTCTATTCGTGCGTTTGTGTTAAAAAAACCAATACTTAATTTGCCGCAAAGATACCCTTTTTGGATTAAATCACCAAGATGAACAATTTATAATGTTTGATGGTTTGGGAATAAAAGGTACGATTGTTGCTTTAATGAGTTTAATACGCTAATTTTGTTTATATACATTTTTATTAATGAAAAAAATAAGTACTTTATTATTCGTTTTAGCGTTCTTCTTTTTGGTCGGATTAGAGTCTTGTCGAAACACAAAAGTTGCATGTCCGGGAGCTGGACAGAACAAAGCTTCTGATATGGCTCTATTTGATGAAGATGGGAAACCATTAAGTAAAAAGAAAAGAAAGAAAGCTTCAAAAAAGAATGAAAATGGGTTGATTAATAAAAATCAACCATCAAATTTAAAACGTAGAACGAAGAAAAGTTTGAACGATAGACCAAACAAATAAGTATTTTTAGTTAAGAATGAGGCTATAAATAGTTAAGTTGTTTAACTTTAAATCTGGAATACCTAAATAGAATTGGAAGGTGATAGGTATCTCAGGTCAGATTGAAGTATAAGTGAAGAAGGAAAACGCATTCGGTATGGGAAAAAAATATAAAATAGAAATAAGCTTTCTAATCCTTCTTTTAGGATTCACCTGTTTAAGTACATCTTTATTTGCACAAGGAGGAGATGATCTTAAAAAACAACTCAAAACACAAAGTAAAGTAGCAGGTAAAAATGATGGCTCCTCCAAAGCCTCAAAGTATGATAAAATTGAATCCGATAAGAAACGAGATAAGTTTTTTAAGGATTCCAAGAAAAAAGGAAAGGTTAAACTAAGTAATAAACCAACCCAATTTAAAACTTCTTCCTCTGCACCTCCAGCTAAAAATCCAGTAAAAACACGAGCCGAAGCAGCCAAGAAAAATCGTTCTGTAGGGAAAGTACGAGACGTTCCAGATGGAGAGAAACGTAATGCAACAACATTTAAAGCATCCTCTTCAGCTCCACCAGCCAAAAATCCAGTAAAAACACGAGCCGAAGCAGCCAAGAAAAATCGTTCTGTAGGGAAAGTACGAGATGTTCCAGATGGAGAGAAGCGTAATGCAACAACATTTAAAGCTTCCTCTTCAGCACCACCAGCCAAGAACCCCGCAAAAACACGAGCGGAGGCAGCCAAGAAAAACCGCTCTGTAGGAAAAGTACGGGACATTCCAGATGGAGAGAAGCGAAATGCAACTCAATTAAAAGCAACTTCCGCAGCACCACCAGCCAAAAATCCAGCAAAAACACGAGCCGAAGCGGCAAAGAAAAATCGTTCTGTGGGAAAAGTGCGAGATATTCCAGATGGAGAGAAACGTAATTCTACACAATTAAAGGCAACTTCTGCAGCACCACCTGCTAAAAATCCAGCAAAAACACGAGCGGAAGCAGCCAAGAAAAACCGTTCTGTGGGAACAGTACGGGATATTCCGGATGGAGAAAGAAGAAATTCTACTCAGCTAAAAACTTCTTCTGCGGCACCACCAGCTAAGAATCCGGTAAAAACACAAGCAGAAGCCGCTAAGAAGAATAGAACGGTAGGAATGGTACGGGATATTCCAGATGGTGAAAGAAGAAACGCGACTCAAATAAAAGCTTCTGCAGCAGGACCACCACCTGTAGATAGAAAAAAAATACGAACAGAAGCGGCAAAGAAAAATCGTACGGTAGGAGCTGTGAAGGACATGACGGATTCGAAAATGAGAAACTCTACGCAGCTTAAAGAAACATCGGCAGCACCACCAGCACGGAATCCAGCTAAAACTCGAGCCGAGGCAGCCAAGAAAAATGAGACCATTGGACAGTCAACCAAGGAGGCGAATTATGTAAAGAAGAATAAGAATTCTAACATGAAAGCTAAAGAAAGAGCTGGAATGGTACCCGATTATAAAGATGATGATGTGAGAAATCCGACTGTGTTTAAATCAACAGCATCGGAACGTATTAGTGCTCCGTCTCCAAGAGCCAGAAAAGCGGCGCTTAAAGATGAAATAGAAAAGAACTCAGGAGATATTAAACAAAGTGATCGGGATGCATGGATTGCAAAAAGAAATTATAAGTCTTCACAAGCAGGCCATTACGAAGGAGCTGTTGAAGTAAAGCAAGTAAATAAGAATGCTAAAAACAAAGAGGATTTACGAAACAGCATGGAGAAAAACTCCGGTGACATTAAGCAAAGTGATCGAGATGCATGGCTGCAGAAAAGATCACATAATTCAGCACAGGCTGGAAATTATACAGGGAGTGTAAAACGAAGTGATGTAGCTGATAAAGAAAAAAGTAAGGAAAATCTTCGAGACGATATGGAAAAGTATGGAACGGGAGATATTTCGGTCAAAACACGAGAAGATCAGTATGCGCTTCGTAAGCAAAAATCGGAAGAAGCGGGGAATTATACGGGTAGTGTGAAAATGAAATTGGTGGAGCAGAGAGCGAAGCAAAAAGAGGATTTGAAGAAGGATATGGAAAAGTATGGTACTGGAGATATATCCCTCAAAACTCGAGAGAACCAATACGAGCTAAGAAAACAGAAGTCTGAAGAAATGGCCAATTATACTGGTAGTGTAAAGATGAGCGTGGTAGAGGCACGTAATAAGAAAAGGGAAGACTTGAAGAAGGATATGGAAAAGTATGGTACTGGAGATATATCCCTCAAAACTCGCGAAAACCAATATGCTTTACGTAAAGCGAAGTCTGAAGAAATGGCTAATTATACAGGTAGCGTAAAGATGAGTGTAGTTGAAGCGCGTGCCAAGAAAAAAGAAGATTTGAGAAAAGAGATGTCTAAATACTCCACTGGAGATATCAAGCTCTCAGATTTGGAAAAGAGGGCGAAAGCGAGAAGAGTGAAATCAAGAGAAATGGCTTCTTATTCCGGAACGTTTAAGGTGCGAGACATTGAAAAACATCAGAAAAACATTCGTAGAAAAACATCAGATATAGCCAATTACGAAGGAGATATCAAAATTCAACGACGTAAAAAAGGAGTTCATCCAAGTGTTATGTATCGTCAAGGGTGGAACAATGATCGCAAAAAACGTGATAAGCTAAGAAGAAAAATGCTTAAGAAATCTCGTAGAAAAGGTGATCTTGAGAAACCAAATTACCTTAAAAAGGATCTTCCGAAACCAGGTTACGATCCAAGAGAGGCAGAGATCTGGTACAAATAGTTTAGTTCCAAGATAAAGAATTGAATAAAAATGAAAGTCATGTGAATTATTTCGCATGACTTTTGTTTTAAAAGAGAAAGAGAAAGAGGAAACAAAATTAGAATAGAATGGCAAGATGCCATTTCCAAATATTAAACGTGTAATACAATGAAGTGGATAAGATTGGAATCGATAGATCAATTAGCAGAAGTGAAAGAGAAATCAAATGATGGGCCTGTATTGATTTTTAAGCACAGCACACGATGTTCGATAAGTTCGATGGCACTGAGTAGATTGGAATCAGAAGTAGGGTCTGTTAAATCAGAAGGAAATGGAGATGATCAATATGTTGGCTATTATTTAGATTTAATCCGTTTTCGAGATATTTCAAATCAGATTGCAAACGACTTTAGTATAAGTCATGCATCGCCACAAGTGTTAGTAATTAAAGAAGAGAAAGCTACTTTTGATACATCTCATTTTGAAATTCGATGGGATTCAATTTTAGGTGCATTGGAATCATCTTAAGTAAGAATAGTCTAATTTGCGCTCCAAAGTAGAGTTTGCTTCCGTTTCCCTGTTTCTCAATCTAAAATAGAAGTTGCATTTCAATTGCATCTTCATAAGCACCATTGTGAAACAGCCAATCCTTTTTTATTCCGCATTCTTCAAACCTCATTTTTTGAAATAGTTTAATGCTGGCTTTGTTCCCCGCCGGGATTGTGGCATAAATCTGGTGAAGATTTAATGTGTTTTGACAATAATGACTTAATGTAGTTAAAGCGTCAAATGCATAATTGTTCTTACGGTATCGTTCTAATACGAAAATACCAATTCCTGTTTTTCTGTTTTTTGGGTCAAAATCATATAAATCAATCGCTCCAATAGCATTATCCTCAACCTCTATGATCAATCGTAATTGCTTTGTAGAGTAAATATCAAGATGAGCAGAATCTAAATATTGAAGTAGAACTGCCTTAGAATAAGGAGAGCATACAGACCCCAAATACCAGTAGCGCGTATCATTTTCAATTGCATATAAAAAATCCAAATCGGAAGGTTCCAATGCTCGAAGGGAAATAGGGCTATTCGTTTTATGGGATAAAGGCATCATGAAATAGAGATTAATTAATCGATTGAATAAGGGGGAATTAAATCAAATGGAAATTTCCCCAGAAAAAACAGACTTGGCAGGTCCGGTTAACCAAATATTGTCAAACCCCATTCCCACTTTTTCAAAGCGAACATTGAGTTTGCCCCCCTTCGTTTGTACAGGAACATTATATAGGTCATGCATATTCCCATAGGCAATAGCACAAGCTGTAACTCCGGTCCCACAAGACAAGGTTTCATCTTCAACTCCCCGTTCATAAGTTCGTATGAATATAGAATGATCGTCGGATATCTGAAGAATATTCACATTGGTTCCATTTTGATTTTTAAAGTCATCTGAATAGCGAATACTCTTGCCATATTTTATTAGATCAAAAGACGCAATATCTTTTTGCAAATGGATATAATGTGGCGAACCAGTATGAAGATAAAAATCGGTTCCAAAGCTAGATATTTTCTCCACCGGATTCATTCGTATTTCGACAATGCCAGATATCGAGTTGATTGTAGCTTCATGCACGCCATCAATAGCCTCAAATCGACATGAAGAAGAAATAAGATTTGTATTGTGTGCAAAAGCAACCGCACATCGACTTCCATTACCACAAAAACTTTGTGACCCATCTGGATTATAGAAGTTCATTATGAAATCCACATTCTTATTAGAAGCAGCTTCAATCAATATTAAACCATCCGAACCTATTCCAAACTTGCGCGAGCAAAGTTTTTCAATTACTTTCTTATTTTTAGGGAAACTTGCATCCAAATTATCAATGATTATGAAATCATTTCCCGTACCTTGGTATTTATGAAATTGGATAGTGGACATGAAGAAGGGAATTTTAATTAATGGATTCTGATTTTGTAGATTCCAAATATAATAAGATTGGGAATTAGAAGTTCACTAAAGGGTGCCGTATTAGATAAACATTTATATTTGTAGATACGCATCTAAAGAGGTAAAAATAGGTTAAATAACAGAAAGAATGACAAACGATAAGGAAAATAAAATTAAGAGAGCTTTTGAAGATAAGAATTGGAATGAAATTAAAACGGCCGATTCGTGGCAGATTTTTAAAGTCATGTCTGAGTTCGTAGAAGGATTTGAAAAATTAGGTAAAATTGGACCATGTGTTTCCGTATTTGGTTCTGCTAGAACAAAACCAGAGCATAAATATTATAAGATGGCAGAAGAAATTTCAGCCAAATTAGTTCGTCACGGATATGGAGTAATTACAGGTGGAGGTCCAGGAATAATGGAGGCTGGAAATAAAGGAGCACATTCAGAAAACGGAAAATCAGTAGGTTTAAATATTGAACTTCCATTTGAACAATTTCATAATCCATACATTGATTCGGATAAATTGATCAACTTCGACTATTTCTTTGTTCGGAAAGTGATGTTTATGAAATATGCTCAGGGCTTTATTGTAATGCCAGGAGGATTTGGAACATTAGATGAGCTTTTTGAAGCAATTACATTAATTCAAACAGACAAGGTGGGGAAATTTCCTATTGTCTTGGTTGGGAAATCATACTGGCAAGGATTGATTGACTGGGTGAAAGATGTAATGTTAGATGAGGAGCAAAACATAAGCGCGAAGGATTTAGATTTAATTCAAATGGTGGATAATGCGACGGACGCAGTCAAAGTAATTGATGACTTTTACGGTCAATATTTACTCACACCTAATTTCTAGAAGCTTTAAGCACAATAGTTATAAACAAATTGAATTGGTATAGTAGATAATTAATATCTGAATGAACAAAAAAGAATACTTCTTAATTTCCGTCTTGATAGGAGTGATCTTGGGAGCGGTAATTGTGTATTTTGCCTACCAGTCGGATAGGGCATCAATGAATAGTACTGGGCCTTCAATTCAAGCCCAGTCAAAATATCAGGTTTACTCTGTTGATATTCCAAAAAATGTGGCGTTCGCTGGAGAACCACTTCCATTGAGCAAACCCGATGTGTTAGAACGTTTGGATCGAGAAATCCAGAAAAATACCTTTTACCACTCATCTACTATTTTAACAATTAAACGAACAAGTCGAATATTTCCGGAATTCAGTAAGATTTTGAAACAATATGGAATTCCAGATGACTTTAAATACTTAGCAGTCGCAGAAAGTAATTTAAAAAATGTAACATCTCCAGTAGGGGCAGTAGGTTACTGGCAATTTATGGAAGGGACCGGTAGGCAATATGGATTGGAAATCAGTAGGGAAACGGATGGATATGGCCAACCTTTGGTAGACGAAAGATTAGACCCAATAAAGGCAACCCATGCTGCGTGTCGTTACTTGAAGGACATGCATGAAAAATTGGGGAACTGGACAAATGTAGCAGCTTCATACAATCGAGGAGTAAATGCATTTGCTCGAGCTCAGAAAAAACAAAAAGTCGAAAGTTATTATGATTTAAGATTGAACAAAGAAACAGCGCGCTATATTTTTAGAATTGTTGCGTTAAAAGAAGTAATGAGTAAACCACAGAAGTACGGGTTTAACGTGAATAAAAAACATTACTACGCACCTCTAAAATACGAGACGGTTGAGGTGGATACAGCAATTGAAAACTTAGTTGATTTTGCACATTCTTTTGAAGTGACATACAAAACTTTAAGAATATATAATCCTTGGTTAAATTCGGTAAGGCTGCCAAATAAGTCAGGAAAGAAATATATAATCAAACTCCCAATTGAAAAAGACTTGCAGTCGTCGAAAGAAGGAATAAAATCAGAAGAAGAACAAAATTCAGAAGAAGCTGCTGATTCCATGAAAGATAAACAGTCATCCATCCCGGAAGTGATGACGGAAGATTCTCTTGATAAATTAAAGGAAGGAAAAGATAGTATCTAAGATAATAGATACAGACAAAAGGTTTAAAAATCCTTCTTGAAACAAAACCTCCTGAAAACATTAATTGGAAATATTATGTAACGAACATTATTTAGTTCGTTATAAAATTAATGTAGGGGACAATACATTGTTTTGTCCTCCGCTTAATTAATCTTTAATCTTTTGTCATAATGCGTTTTAGAATCACAAAAATTGCTTGTCTTCTGCTCTTCATTGGAGTATCGAATATTATTAAAGCTCAAGTTCCAAACGTTGAATTGTTAGCAAGTAGAGCGAACATTGAAAAGCGAATTTCAGATAAAGTTTTAAAAGGAGATACATTGATTGTACATGTCTTTGTCCCTCTTTGCGATAATGAGAATCAAGGAATCGTTCCAGTAAGCAAATTAATTGGTAATGGTTTGGATGCGCGGAACAATTTATATTGGGGGGCATTATACGGAGTTAAAACTATTTTAAGAAAAAATCCCAATTGGACTCTTTTAGAAACGGTGAAAAATCCCACTAAAAATATTCTGGAACGAGTAATTTTTTACCGTAAATACACTACGGGCCAAAAAGTATTAGTAGTTGCAGACGCATGGAGAGGGGATAAAATGAAGGACTGTGTGGAAGAGTATCTTCAGGTAATCGCAGGCTTAAAACAAGAAAGAATATTACTGGACGGTAGAGGAGTAGAGATTTCGGGATCCTCTGACTTAATCGTATTAAATGGACACAACGGGTTAATGGATTATCCGGAAATAAAGAAAGTAAGAAATTTCGGGCATAGACGTAATGAAACGGCAATTATAGGATGTATTTCGTATGAGTATTTTAAAGATTATTTAAAGCAAGCAAAAGCGTATCCATTGCTCACAACGAAAGGTTTAATGGCACCCGAGGGATATGTACTTTCAGGATTGCTGGATGCCTGGGCTACACAGCAGGATGCTTCAATAATTAAAAGTACGGTAGCAATTAGCTATAATAAGTACCAGAAATGTGGGATGAAAGGCGCGAATTGGCTTTTTAAAACTGGCTGGTGAGTTGCGAATGCCAATGGAGGCATTAATTAGGGGATTTTGGTAACTTTTGCGAAATAAATATACCTAAGATGATCTCCAAATATAAGGAATAGCGATAAAGTATAACTATTTTCATTAGTTTGCGTTCTATATAAGTAAGCATGCAAAGAAACATATTTCACAAGTATAATTTAGTACTCATATTATGTCTTGGAATTCAAGGCCTAGTTTTTAGTCAAGAGGCTTTTGATTCTACAGAAATGATGATTCCTTGCATTCAATTTGAGGATCAGATAGTTTATCATTCCTCTGATTTGATAGAAGATAAACTATCATGCATTGAAAATGAAATCCCATATACTTATAATAAATACACGTGGGGATTTATAAACTACTTTACCGTTCGTAAGCGAAGTTATGTTAAAACCATGCAGGAGCGGAAGGGCCTTTATTTTCCAATGTTTGAAAAAAAATTGGCCGAAAATAATTTACCGGATGAACTCAAGTATCTTTCGATAATAGAATCTGGTTTGAATCCTAGGGCTCAATCATTTGCGGGAGCAGCAGGTCTATGGCAGTTTATCTCAAGTACTGGGAAAATGATGGGTTTGAAAATAGACCACCATTTTGATGAACGATTGGACCCAGAAAAATCTACAGATGCAGCATGTCGTTATTTAAAGAATTTGCACAACACGTTTGGAGATTGGAGATATGCGATAGCAGCTTATAATTGTGGCCCAGGTAATGTTAGGAAGGCAAAACGCAAATCAGGTTACAAAAAGGAATTTTGGGAAGTATACCCGTATTTACCTAAAGAAACTAGAGGTTATGTGCCACAATTTATGGCTATAGCCTACGCGATGGAATACGCAGAAGACTATAATTTATTTGCCGACACGCTAGAATATTTGCCAGCAACCGAATCATTCATGATAAGCGAGTATTGCAATTTAGATACGCTTTGTGAAATGTTAGACTATTGTTTCGATGATTTAATTAAAGTTAACGGATCCGTAAAACGGCATTATTTGCCAGAGAACTCATACTATTATTTGAACTTACCAGCTGACCTTGAGGAAAAGTTTATGATTAATAATTGTGAAATTATGGATTCATGTAAAGCAAAATCGTCAGACAATATGAACTATATGGTTCGTAAGTCTACAAAAACTACACAAGGCAAAAATAAATTAACGTATAAGGTGAAGAGTGGGGATTACCTAGGGAAAATAGCACAGCGCTATCACGTGAGCGTTACGAATTTAAGAAAATGGAACGGAATACAAGGCAATACGATTAGAGTGGGGCAAAAGCTCTCTATTTGGACCTCTAGTAAATACGTATCGAAAGCAACAACGACAACATCAGCAAAGAAACCCAATCCTCTGAAGATAGTCGCTGATTCGAATTCAAAATTATACATAGTGCAACCAGGCGATACATTATGGGGTATTTCAAAGAAGTTCAATAATATTACGTTGGAAGAGATTAAAAAAATAAATAACCTTAGTGGAAATAAAATTAAGCCTGGTCAAAAACTCAAATTAGGTTAGCGATTCCTACTCTTCTGCTTTGTTCTTCCCTTCATCAAAGCCAAATTCTGAATTCTATATTCTGTATCCTGAATTCTTATTATATTCGCGGCATGAAAAGAATAATATTCACAAAAGATGCTCCAGCACCAATAGGTCCATATAATCAAGCAATTTTGGTAAATGAAGATACACTGTATGTATCTGGTCAAATAGCAATAGACGCATATTCAGATATGTTAATTACCGATAATATTGAGAATGAGACTGAAATGGTAATGAAAAACCTGGGTTTTGTATTAAAAGCGGCAGGTATGGATTACCCAAACATTATTAAAACGTCCATTTTTATTAGCAGCATGGATAACTTTGCTAAAATAAATGATGTGTATGCTAAATATTTTCAAACAGACTTTCCTGCTCGCGAAACAGTGGAAGTAAGTTGTTTGCCAAAAAATGTAAATGTAGAGATCAGTTGCATTGCGGTGATGTAAATTGAAATTAGTGTGTCCGATCAAACGAAAATGTCAGAACTAAATGAATGTTTTCGAATTTTTACTAGCTGTTTTTCATTTTTGGAGCTAGTTTTACGGCAAGTTAGTTTTGATAAGCTTTCCGATCATTGATAAAGCTTGATTCAGGGATTCTAAGGCAGATTCAAAAATAATTTGATTTTTTTTTAATTATATTTTGGCAATTAAAAAATTTAGGATACTTTTGCACTCCCTTTGGAAATGAACAAAGGGAAGTTCTTTTAAAAACTTGATATAATTTAAGAAAAGTTTGGGGAAATACTCAAGCGGTCAACGAGGACAGACTGTAAATCTGTTGGCTACGCCTTCGTAGGTTCGAATCCTGCTTTCCCCACCATATTTTAAATGTATCTGAAGATAAATAATGATTTTAAAAAGCGGGAGTAGCTCAGTTGGTAGAGCATCAGCCTTCCAAGCTGAGGGTCGCCAGTTCGAACCTGGTCTCCCGCTCTTTTTTTATCATTTAATATTTTTGAGTGTAATAAATTGGCAGGTTTCTATTCAAACTCTGAAATAGATATTCTAGTAAGCCGATGTAGCTCAGGGGTAGAGCGTTTCCTTGGTAAGGAAGAGGTCAGGGGTTCAATTCCCCTCATTGGCTCAAATTAGATTGTAACTTGATTTTGTAAATAAATAATTTAATTTCTTTAAAGATGGCTAAAGAGAATTTTGATCGTTCCAAACAGCATTTGAACATAGGTACGATTGGTCATGTAGACCACGGAAAAACTACTTTGACTGCCGCAATTACGAAAGTGTTGGCAGAAAGAGGTCTTTCTGAAGCTAGAGATTTCGACACGATCGACAACGCTCCGGAAGAAAAAGAAAGAGGTATTACGATTAATACTTCGCATGTAGAGTATACTACTGAAACTAGACACTACGCTCACGTGGATTGTCCAGGTCACGCTGATTATGTGAAAAACATGGTTACGGGTGCGGCTCAAATGGATGGTGCGATTCTTGTAGTTGCAGCAACAGATGGTCCTATGCCTCAAACTAGAGAGCATATCCTTTTGGCGCGTCAGGTTGGTGTTCCAGCATTGGTTGTATTCATGAATAAAGTGGATATGGTTGATGATCCTGAATTGTTAGAATTAGTTGAAATGGAGGTAAGAGAATTGCTTTCTTTCTACGAATTTGACGGTGACAATATTCCAGTGATCCAAGGGTCTGCTTTAGGTGGGTTGAATGGTGATGAAAAATGGTCTAATACTGTAATGGATTTGATGAATGCTGTGGATGAGCACATTCCGATTCCTGAACGATTAGTTGATCTTGATTTCTTGATGCCTGTAGAGGATGTATTCTCGATTACAGGTCGTGGAACTGTAGCTACTGGACGTATCGAAAGAGGTGTAATTAACTCTGGTGATCCTGTTGATATTCTTGGAATGGGAGCTGTAGATATGAAGTCTACCATTACTGGAGTTGAGATGTTTAGGAAAATATTGGATAGAGGTGAAGCTGGTGATAACGTAGGTCTTTTGTTGAGAGGTGTTGAAAAATCCGAAATCAAAAGAGGTATGGTAATCTGTAAGCCAGGTTCAGTAACTCCTCACCAAAAATTCAAAGCTGAGGTATATGTATTGTCTAAAGAGGAAGGTGGTCGTCACACTCCATTCTTTAACAAATATCGTCCTCAGTTTTACGTTCGAACAACTGATGTAACCGGAGAAATTTTCTTGCCAGACGGTGTGGAAATGGTTATGCCTGGTGACAACGTTTCAATCACTGTTGAATTGATCAATACGGTAGCTCTTGAAAAAGGTCTTAGGTTTGCGATCAGAGAAGGTGGTAGAACAGTTGGTGCTGGTCAGGTTACTGAGATCATCGAATAAGATAATAAAATTTGTAAATGGAAAGCGTTCTTGAAATTTTTTGAGAACGCTTTTGTTTTCTAAGAAAAATAGTTATACATTTGCGCTCCGTTTTGGAGCATGGGTGATACGGGTGTAGCTCAGTTGGTAGAGCACTGGTCTCCAAAACCAGGTGTCGGGAGTTCGAGTCTCTCCTCCCGTGCTATAAAGAAATGTACGTTATGACGAAGTTAATAAACAATCTAAAAGAATCTTATAACGAAATGGTTCACAAAGTTTCGTGGCCTACTCTAAAAGAGTTGAGAGCAAGTTCAGTACTTGTGGTTATTGGTACTTTTGTGTTCGCTTTATTGCTTTGGGCTATAGATACGATTTCAGGACAAGGTACCAAATTTCTTTACGACTTGTTAAGTTAGTTTTATTAAATAGATTTAAGAAGGGAGATGGCAGATTTGAAATGGTATGTACTTCGCTCCATAGGAGGGAAGGAAAAGAAAACCAAATTGTACTTGGAGAGTGAGTTGGCTAAAGAAGGACTAGAAGAAGTGGTTCCTCAGGTGTTAATTCCAACCGAGAAGGTATATGAAATGAGAGCAGGGAAAAAGAAAGTACGTGAACGTAATTTCTTTCCTGGATACATCTTGATAAATGCGGATTTAAATCATCCGGAAGTGGAGCACATTATTACTAGTGTTCCTAATGTATTAGGGTTTTTGACACATAATAAAAATTCGAAAAGACCAGAGCCATTAAGAATGTCTGAGGTAAATAGAATTTTAGGTAAGGTGGATGAAATCGAAGAATTTGAAGAGGATTTGGTAACACCTTATATGGTTGGGGAGATGGTGAAAGTAATGGATGGTCCATTTAGTGGATTCTCCGGAACGATTGAGGAGGTGTTTGAAGAGAAGAAGAAGTTAAATGTAATGGTGAAAATCTTTGGAAGAAATACACCAGTGGAGTTGAACTTCATGCAAGTAGAAAAAGAAAGTTAGTATTAGTATAACGAGATAATACAATGGCAAAGGAAATATCTGGATATCTTAAGTTACAAGTGAGAGGGGGTGCTGCAAACCCATCTCCACCGGTAGGCCCAGCGTTGGGAGCAAAAGGTCTGAACATCATGGACTTTTGTAAGCAGTTTAATGCAAGAACGCAGGAGAAGGCGGGGCAATTGTTACCAGTTTTGGTAACTATTTTTGCAGATAAGTCATTTGACTTTGTAATAAAGACGCCTCCTGCAGCAGTATTGTTACTGGAGAAATCTAAAAAGAAAAAAGGTTCTGGTGTGCCGAATCGTCAAAAAGTAGGAAGTGTTACTTGGGATGATATCAAAGACATAGTAGAAATTAAAATGCCTGATTTGAATGCATTTAAAATTGAATCAGGTATGAAGATGGTTGCTGGTACAGCAAGAAGTATGGGACTTACAGTTAAAGGAGCTGCTCCTTGGGATAATTAATATTTAGAAAGATGGCATTATCTAAAAAAAGAAAAAAAGCTTTAGAGGCGTTCAATGTAGATGAAAATTACGCATTGGAAAAAGCTTCTGAAATTATAAAGGAAATAAGCACGATGAAGTTTGACGCTTCAGTTGATTTGGATGTGCGTTTAGGGGTTGACCCTAGAAAAGCAGATCAAATGGTTCGTGGAATTGCCGTTTTACCTCATGGTACCGGTAAAGAATTGAAAGTGTTGGTGCTTTGTACTCCGGATAAAGAACAAGAGGCGAAAGATGCAGGTGCAGATTTCGTTGGATTGGATGAGTACATTGAGAAGATTTCTGGTGGATGGACTGATGTAGACGTAATTATCACTATGCCCGCAGTAATGGCAAAAGTTGGTAAATTAGGTAGAGTTCTTGGACCAAGAAACTTAATGCCGAATCCTAAATCAGGAACGGTAACTCCAGATGTTGCTAAAGCAGTGAAGGAAGTGAAAGCAGGTAAAATTGACTTTAAAGTTGATAAAACTGGAATTATTCACGTAAGCATTGGAAGAGCATCATTCTCAAAAGAGCAAATTAAAGAAAATGCAACTGAAATGTTGCAGACGCTGTTCAGAATGAAGCCAAGTTCATCAAAAGGCACTTATTTTAAAAGCATTTCTATGTCCAGCACAATGAGCCCGGGCATTTCAATCGATAAAAGTTCTGTAGAAGGATTATAAGGATTATGACTAGAGAAGAAAAAATTAAAGTTGTAGGAGAGTTAAGTGAAAAACTCAGTAACTGTCCTAATTTCTACATAGCGGATTCTTCAGATTTAACGGTTGATGCAATCAATCAGTTTAGAGGAGTATGCTTTGATAATGGATTGGAATACAGAGTAATTAAAAATACTTTGATCAAGAAAGCACTAGATACCTTAGAAGCGGATACTCATGAAATGGAGGCCATTCTAAAAGGAGCTTCTGGTATTATCTTTTCGCCGGATGTTGCAAATGCACCAGCGAAATCCATAAAAGAGTTTAGAAAAAAGGGATTTGAGAAGCCACTTTTTAAAGCGGCATATATCCAATCGGATATATATGTTGGTGAAGAGCAATTAGATGCTCTTGCGAACTTGAAATCTAAGAAAGAACTTATTGGCGATGTAATTGGATTGTTACAATCACCTGCGAAGAACGTTGTTTCTGCGTTACAAAGTGGGGGTGGTACATTAGCCGGATTAGTAAAAACGTTATCCGAAAGAGAAGGTTAATAAATAAACAAGAATGCTTCCAAACGTTCGTTTTCGGATGAACATAAGAGTAGAAACGAGTAGTAAAGTAAATATTTGAAAATTATCTAAATTATATAAAAATGGCAGATGTAAAAGCGCTAGGAGATCAATTGGTAGATCTTACAGTTAAAGAGGTTAGCGAACTAGCTGATTATTTGAAAGAAACACACGGTATTGAGCCAGCTGCTGCGGCTGCACCTATGATGGTTGCTGCTGACGGTGGAGGCGGAGCTGAAGAAGAAAAAACTTCTTTTGACGTTGTGTTAACTGCACCAGGTGGAGCAAAACTTGCTGTAGTTAAATTGGTAAAAGAATTGACAGGTTTAGGATTGAAAGAAGCAAAAGATGTTGTGGATAGCGCTCCAAGCCCAGTAAAAGAAGGTATCCCTAAGGATGAAGCTGAAGGATTAAAGAAGCAATTAGAAGAAGCAGGTGCTGAGGTTGAGCTTAAGTAAGACCAACACCCGATAAATTAAATTAACCTAAAGACCAGAAGGAACCGTACACGGTTTCCTTCCGGTCTTTAGGCAATTGTGTATATACACAATTTTGATGTTGATTTAGATTCTTTTAATAACGCTTAATCCCCAGTAAATTGGCTACGTCAAATAAAAATAAAAGAGTAAACTTTGCTTCAACGAAGCAGATATTAGAATATCCGCACTTTTTGGATATTCAGGTGAAATCATTTAGTGATTTCTTCCAAATGAACACACCTGCAAAAGAAAAGAAGGAGCAAGGGTTGTTCAAAGTGTTTCAAGAGAACTTTCCGATTGCAGATTCTAGAGAGAATTTTGTGTTGGAATTTGTAGATTATCACGTAGACCCACCGAAGTATTCAGTAGAAGAATGCGTTGATCGTGGGTTGACTTATTCAGTTCCTTTAAAAGTAAAACTTCGTCTTCTTTGTAATGACAAAGAAAATGAAGATTTTGAAACAATTGAGCAAGAAGTATTTCTGGGAAATATACCATACATGACAGTTCGTGGATCGTTTGTAATAAACGGAGCAGAACGAGTTGTGGTTTCTCAGTTGCACAGATCTCCAGGAGTATTCTTTGGACAAAGTAAGCACACAAACGGTACTAAATTATATTCGGCGCGTATTATTCCATTCAAAGGTTCTTGGATAGAATTTGCAACGGATGTTAATAACGTAATGTACGCTTACATTGATCGTAAGAAGAAGTTTCCTGTTACAACACTTTTAAGAGCAATTGGATATGGTTCAGATAAGCAAATTCTGGATATATTCGAATTGTCAGAAGAGGTAAAAGCAAATAAAACTGAACTTAAAAAGGCGGTTGGCAGAAAACTAGCAGCTAGAGTTTTACGAACGTGGACAGAGGATTTTGTTGATGAAGATACTGGGGAGGTTGTTTCGATTGATCGAAATGAGGTAATCCTTGAGCGTGATAGTGAAATTCAAAAAGAGGATATTGAACTGATTTTAGAATCAGGTTCTAACTCTATTATTTTACATAGAAATGATATCAATATTGGTGATTACACCATTATATATAATACACTCCAAAAAGATAATTCAAACTCTGAAAAGGAAGCAGTCGAGCAAATTTATCGTCAGTTACGTAATACAGAGGCTCCCGATGTAGAAACAGCAAGAGATGTTATTCAAAAGCTGTTCTTTAGTGACAAACGTTACGATTTAGGAGAAGTTGGTCGTTATAGAATAAACAAGAAATTAGGACATGATATTGACATGTCAATTCGCGTTTTAACGAATGACGACATTATTTCAATCATGAAATATCTGATTGGATTAATTAACTCTAAGGCACTGGTTGATGATATTGATCACCTTAGTAATAGACGTATTCGAACTGTAGGAGAGCAATTATATTCTCAATTTGGAGTTGGTTTAGCGAGACTATCAAGAACCATTCGAGAGCGAATGAATGTTCGAGACAACGAAGATTATAAACCAGTTGATTTGATCAACGCAAGAACATTATCTTCTGTGATTAACTCGTTCTTCGGAACAAATCAGCTATCTCAATTTATGGATCAAACGAATCCATTAGCTGAGGTTACGCACAAAAGAAGAGTGTCTGCATTAGGACCTGGAGGATTATCACGTGAACGTGCTGGGTTTGAGGTTCGAGATGTGCACTATACGCACTATGGTAGACTTTGTACGATTGAAACACCGGAGGGGCCAAACATTGGTTTGATTTCTTCATTGAGTGTGCATGCACGTATTAACAAAATGGGGTTCATTGAAACTCCTTATAGAAAAGCAGAAGGCGGAAAGGTTGCAGGAGTAAACGGGATTGTTTACCTAACAGCTGAAGAAGAAGATACGCATTACATTGCTCAGGCTAGTGCAAAACTAGATGATAAAGGAAACTTTACTGGAGACAAAGTAAAAGGTAGATTCGAAGGAGATTTCCCTGTATTGGAGCCGGAAAAATATTCATATATGGATATTGCTCCGAACCAGATTGTGTCGGTTGCAGCGTCGCTTATTCCATTTTTGGAACATGATGATGCAAACCGTGCGTTGATGGGATCAAACATGCAGCGTCAGGCAGTGCCGTTGATGAAAGCAGAAGCACCTATCGTTGGAACAGGAATTGAAGCACGTGCTGCATTGGATTCTGGTTCAATTATATTAGCGGAAGGTGATGGTGAAGTAGCGTATGTAGATGCAAATAGAATTGTAGTAGAGTACGATCGAAGCGAAGATGATGACTATACAAGTTTTAGAGGTAGAGATATTAACTATAACTTGATCAAATTCCAACGAACAAATCAAGGTACCTGTATTAATCAGACTCCAATTGTAAAAAGTGGAGAACGAGTAGTTAAGGGACAACCTTTGTGTGAAGGGTATTCTACAAATCAAGGAGAACTTGCAATAGGTAAAAACATGCTAGTTGCATTCATGCCTTGGCAAGGATACAACTTTGAGGATGCAATTGTAATTTCTGAAAAAGTAGTTAAAAACGATATCTATACATCCATTCATATTGATGAATTTGAAATGGAGGTTAGAGAGACTAAAAGAGGGGAAGAAGAACTAACTCCTGAAATTCCTAATGTAAGTGAAGAAGCGGTTAAGCATCTAAACGAAAATGGAATTGTCAGAGAAGGAGCTTATGTGAAGGATGGAGACATTCTAATTGGAAAAATTACACCTAAAGGTGAAACGGATCCAACTCCTGAAGAAAAATTACTTAGAGCAATCTTTGGTGATAAAGCTGGAGATGTAAAAGATGCCTCTTTAAAGGCGCCTCCTTCATTAAGAGGGGTAGTAATTGATACGAAACTTTTCTCTCGACCAAAGAAAGATAAAATCCTACGAGCACAAGCTAAGAAGGAAGTTAATGAGCTTAAGATCTCTTACACAAAGCAGCTGGTTAGCTTGCGAAATGTAATGATCGAAAAGATGGTTACCTTGTTAGAAGGAAAAGCATGTGAAGGGATCAAACATAAGTTTGGAGATGTGATCTTGGCTAAAGGAGTTAAATTTTCAGGACGTAATATTTCTGAAAATATATTCCCGGATAACAATATCTATCGTGATGAAAGTAACCTAAATGTGCCGGAAGAAACCAATTTGATTGCAGATGTTGTAACTGATAATTGGATTAAAGATGAGCGCGTGAATGGAATGATTCATGATTTAATTGATAATTTCTTATTAGAGCGAAATGAGATCACTGCGGAATTCAAACGTCAGCGATATGCTCTTGAAGTAGGAGATGAATTGCCTGCAGGAATAGTTCAACTTGCTAAAGTTTATGTTGGTAAAAAACGTAAACTGAAGGTAGGAGATAAAATGGCAGGTCGCCACGGTAATAAAGGGGTAGTAGCAAAAATTGTACGTGAAGAGGATATGCCATTCCTAGAGGATGGAACTCCGGTAAACATCGTACTTAATCCACTTGGTGTACCTTCTCGTATGAACATTGGTCAGCTTTATGAAACAATTTTAGGTTGGGCAGGTTTAAAACTTGGGAAAACATATGCAACACCAATTTTTGATGGAGCATCTGAAGCACAAGTTGATGCTGAGTTAGTAACAGCTGGATTACCATACGCAGGACGAACTTATTTGTTCGACGGATTAACTGGTGATCGTTTCGATCAAAAAGTAACAGTAGGAGTGATTTACATGCTTAAACTGGGACATATGATTGATGATAAAATGCACGCTAGATCAATTGGACCTTATTCTTTGATAACGCAGCAACCACTTGGAGGTAAAGCTCAATTTGGTGGACAGCGTTTTGGAGAGATGGAAGTGTGGGCGTTAGAGGCATTTGGTGCTGCAAACGTTCTTCAGGAAATCCTAACTGTGAAGTCGGATGACGTGATTGGTAGAGCGAAGACCTACGAGGCAATTGTAAAAGGGGAAACAATGCCAAGACCTAATATTCCTGAATCATTCAATGTATTGGTTCATGAATTGAGAGGACTAGCACTGGAACTTACTTTAAATTAATTTTAGACTTTTAGAATTTCATATATATGGCATTTGCTAGAAATAAAAAACTAAGCAACGACTTTTCAAAAGTTACGGTTAGCTTAGCTTCTCCTGAAAAGATCCTTGAAAGATCTCATGGGGAGGTAATTAAGCCTGAGACCATTAACTACAGAACATATAAACCAGAAATGGGAGGTCTGTTTTGTGAGCGAATCTTTGGTCCAACCAAAGATTGGGAATGTCATTGTGGGAAATACAAGAGAATCCGTTACAAAGGTATTATTTGTGATCGATGTGGTGTAGAGGTTACTGAGAAGAAGGTACGTCGAGACCGTATGGGACACATTGAACTAGTAGTTCCTGTAGCACATATTTGGTACTTTAGAACGTTACCGAATAAGATTGGTTATTTGTTAGGTCTTCCTACCAAAAAACTGGATATGATTATTTACTACGAACGTTATGTAGTAATTCAACCAGGTATAATGGAAGAAGAAGGAATCACTAATATGGATTTCTTGACCGAGGAAGAGTATTTGGATATTATTGATAAATTGCCTCGTGAAAATCAGGCATTGGATAATATTGATCCAAATAAATTTATAGCTAAGATGGGAGCAGAGGCATTAGAAATGCTTTTATCTCGTCTTGATTTAGACACATTATCTTATACTTTAAGACATAGTGCAGCAAATGAAACTTCTCAGCAAAGAAAAACGGAAGCGTTAAAGAGACTTGGTGTAGTGGAAGGATTCAGAGATGCACAATCTCGTATTGAAAACCGACCAGAATGGATGATTATCAAAATGGTGCCTGTTATTCCACCAGAATTGCGTCCATTGGTACCATTGGATGGTGGTAGATTTGCAACATCAGATTTGAATGATTTGTATCGAAGAGTAATTATTCGAAACAATCGTTTAAAACGATTATTGGATATCAAAGCTCCAGAAGTAATTCTTAGAAATGAGAAGAGAATGTTACAGGAAGCTGTGGATTCTTTATTTGATAACTCTCGTAAGATTAATGCAGTAAAAGCAGATGGTAACAGAGCATTGAAATCTTTAAGTGATATGCTTAAAGGTAAACAAGGTCGTTTCCGTCAAAACTTATTAGGTAAAAGGGTAGATTATTCTGGACGTTCTGTAATTGTAGTAGGACCAGAATTAAAACTACACGAATGTGGATTGCCTAAAGATATGGCGGCGGAATTGTTCAAGCCGTTTATCATTAGGAAGTTGATTGAACGTGGTATCGTAAAGACGGTAAAATCTGCTAAGAAATTGGTTGATCGTAAGGAACCAGTTGTTTGGGATATTCTAGAGAATGTAATGAAAGGACATCCGGTACTATTGAACCGGGCTCCAACGCTTCACCGATTGGGTATTCAGGCTTTTCAACCTAAAATGATTGAAGGAAAAGCGATTCAATTACATCCATTAGTTTGTACAGCATTTAATGCCGATTTTGATGGGGATCAAATGGCAGTGCACGTTCCGTTAGGACCAGCAGCTGTATTGGAAGCTTCTATTTTGATGCTTTCTTCACATAACATTTTAAATCCTGCCAATGGAGCACCGATTGCCGTACCTTCTCAGGATATGGTATTGGGTCTTTATTACCTGTCAAAAGGTAGAAGAAGCACAGATGAAGAGAAGGTAGCAGGTGAGGGAAGTACATTCTACAGCTTTGATGAAGTGATCATCGCGTTGAATGAAAATAAAATTTCTAAACACGCTTATATCAAACTTCGAACCAACGTATTGAATGAGGACGGAGAATTGGAAGAGAAAATCATCGAAACTGTTGCAGGACGAGTATTATTTAATATCTGTGTACCGGAAGCAATGGGATACATGGATGAACTACTTACGAAAAAGAAACTTCAACAGGTAATTTCGAATATAGCAAAAAGAGTAGGATTAGCAGTAACAGCACGATTCTTAGATGATATCAAAGGACTAGGATACAAGAATGCGTATCAAGGTGGATTATCTATGGGATTAGATGATATTGCGGTACCAGATATTAAGGAAGGTCTTGTTCAAGAAGCAAAAAATAAAGTGGATAGTGTTTGGTCTAATTACCAAATGGGATTCATTACAGATAACGAACGATATAATCAAGTAATTGATATTTGGACTGAAGTAAACTCTCGTTTAACAGAGACCTTAATGACTCGTTTGGAGGCAGATGATCAGGGATTCAATGGAATCTATATGATGATGCACTCAGGAGCAAGGGGATCAAGAGAGCAAATTCGTCAGCTTGGTGGAATGAGAGGATTGATGGCAAAACCGCAAAAAAGTTTGCAGGGATCCATCGGAGAAATTATTGAAAACCCGATTCTTTCTAACTTTAAAGAAGGTTTGGATGTAATTGAGTACTTTATTTCTACACACGGTGCACGTAAAGGTTTGGCTGATACAGCACTTAAAACAGCAGATGCAGGTTATCTCACAAGACGACTAGTGGATGTTGCTCAAGATGTAATTGTAATGGAAGAAGATTGTGGAACTCTTAGAGGTCTACAAGTTTCAGCCTTGAAAGATAACGAGGATATTGTAGAACCATTATTTGATCGTATTTTAGGTAGAACTTCAGTACATGATATATATGATCCGATTTCTGACGAGTTAATTGTTGGAGCAGGAGCAGAGATTACAGAAGAAATTGCAAAACAAATTGAAGAGACAAACATCGAAATCGTTGAGATTAGATCTGTCTTGACATGTGAGAGTAAGCGTGGATGTTGTTCAAATTGTTATGGGCGAAATCTAGGTACAGCAAGAATGGCACAGAAAGGAGATGCAGTTGGAGTAATTGCAGCGCAATCAATTGGAGAGCCAGGAACACAGTTAACATTAAGAACGTTTCACGTAGGTGGTACAGCTTCAAATATTTCTGTGGATGCTAATGTGAAAGCAAAATATAGTGGTAAAGTTGAGTATGATGAACTTAGAACCATTAAGTCTATAAATGACGAAGGGGAAAAAGTTGATGTTGTAATCAACCGATCTGGTGAAATTCGAATCATGGATGACAAAGGAAATATGTTGATTTCTAATCACATTCCTTACGGATCAATCATGACAATCAAGGAAGGAGCGAATATAGAGAAAGGTGAGATGATTTGTCACTGGGATCCATATAATGCAGCTATTCTTTCTGAAGTAGATGGTAAAGTTGAGTTTGAAGCAATCGAAGATGGGGTAACTTATCGCGAGGAATCAGATGAGCAAACTGGTCACAGAGAAAAAGTAATTGTAGAAAGTAGGGATAAAACGAAAAACCCTGCAATGCATGTGATTTCTTCGAAAGGAACAAAGTCTTATAATATTCCTGTAGGAGCTCACTTGGTAGTAGAAGATGGAGGAGAAGTGAAAGCGGGGCTTCCATTGGTTAAGATTCCTCGAATGATGGGGAAAACTAGAGATATTACTGGGGGTCTACCTCGAGTTACAGAATTATTTGAAGCACGAAATCCTTCGAATCCAGCAGTTGTAAGTGAAATTGATGGGGTATGTTCTTTAGGAGGAATTAAACGTGGTAATCGAGAGATTTTTGTAGAGGCTAAGGATGGTGTGAAGAAAAAATACATGGTTTCTCTTTCCAAACATATTTTGGTACAAGAAGGAGATTTCATTAAATCTGGAAGTCCATTATCCGATGGGGCAATTACACCAGCCGATATATTGGCAATTATGGGACCATCAGCAGTTCAGGAGTATTTAGTGAATGAAATTCAGGAAGTATATCGACTGCAAGGGGTGAAAATTAATGATAAACACATTGAAGTAATTGTTCGTCAAATGATGCAGAAGGTTCAAATTATTGAATCTGGTGATACAATATTCCTTGAAAATCAAGTGATCCACAAATTGAAAGTACTTGCAGAAAATGATAAAATCATTGATATGAAGGTAGTGGAAGATCCGGGTGATTCGGAAGAATTGAAAGCAGGCCAGCTAATTACGAGCAGAAAACTTCGGGATGAAAACTCGCACCTTAAACGAAAGGATCTTAAAATCGCGAAAGTGAGAGATGCAGTTCCTTGTGTATCGAAACAAGCGTTGCAAGGAATTACTCAGGCTTCATTGGGTACGGAAAGCTTTATATCAGCAGCTTCGTTCCAGGAAACGACTAAAGTCTTAAGTGAGGCTTCGATTAAAGGTAAAGAAGATGGTTTACGTGGATTGAAAGAAAATGTAATCGTAGGTCATTTGATCCCTGCTGGAACAGGAATGAGAAGATTTGAAGATTTACATATTGGATCTGTTCATGATAAGAAGGAAGATTCAGTTGAGTCGAATGTGGAAAATCAAGCTGTCGAAAAAGTATAATTCAATAGTTTAATAAAATAAGAAATAAATAATTTTAAGTAAAATTCGTTACCGGGTAACGTAAAAAAGATGAGCGAAGAACAGGAACAGCAAAATAATCCAAATCAGATTAATATTGAATTATCTGAAGAGGTAGCTGAAGGTCAATTTGTAAATTTGGCTATGATTGCACACTCGTCATCTGAATTTGTAATAGACTTTGTTCGTCTAATGCCGGGTACACCGAAAGCAAGAGTGAAATCAAGAATTATTATCACTCCAGAGCATGCAAAACGGCTTTATAACGCTTTAGGTGAGAATTTAGCTAAGTTTGAAAGTCGTAACGGACCCATCAAAGATAGCAATGAACCTCCTGGCTTTCCAATGAATTTTGGAGGTACTATGGGTGAAGCTTAAATTATTTGATAAATTGGTATATAAAAATTTGGATTGGAGAGGTAATTAACTACCTTTGCAGTCCGAATTTTTTTTATAGAGAAAAAATAGTATTAAAATAAAGTCTAAATGCCTACTATACAGCAATTAGTAAGAAAAGGAAGAAAGGAGTTGACTTATAAGTCAAAATCTCCTGCTTTGGATTCCTGTCCGCAAAGAAGAGGAGTGTGTACGAGAGTGTATACTACGACTCCAAAAAAGCCAAATTCAGCAATGAGAAAAATTGCTAGAGTTAGGTTAACTAACCAGAAAGAGGTGAATGCGTATATTCCTGGAGAAGGTCACAACCTTCAAGAGCACTCTATTATTCTTATCCGAGGAGGGAGAGTAAAAGATGTACCAGGTGTGCGTTATCACGTCGTTCGTGGAGCTTTGGATACAACCGGAGTGGAAGGAAGAACTCAGCGTCGATCAAAATATGGAACGAAACGTCCTAAAAAATAATTGAGAAATGAGAAAAGGAAACGTTAAAAAAAGAATTTTACTTCCGGATCCTGTTTATGGGAACCAGATGGTGACTCGGTTTGTGAATAACATGACCAAGGACGGTAAAAAAAGTATTGCCTATAAAATCTTTTATGATGCAATCAATATGGTTGCCGAAAAGACAGGGGAAGATGGTTTAGAGACTTGGAAAACAGCTCTAAATAATGTAACTCCTTCTGTTGAGGTTAAAAGTAGAAGAGTTGGTGGTGCAACCTTTCAGGTGCCTATTGAAGTAAGACCAGCAAGAAAAACTTCCTTATCGATGAAATGGTTGATCCGTTTCGCTCGAATGCGTCATGAAAAGACGATGATGGAGCGATTAGCTGGAGAAATCATGGCAGCCTCTAAAGGAGAAGGAGCTGCAGTTAAGAAAAAAGATGATACGCATAGAATGGCTGATGCAAATAAGGCATTCTCTCACTTTAGATTCTAAGTTTTAGTACAGTAATGGCAAGAGATTTAAAATATACTAGAAACATCGGTATTGCGGCGCATATCGATGCTGGTAAAACAACGACTACAGAACGTATTCTTTATTATGCGGGAGTAAGTCATAAGATTGGAGAGGTACATGATGGTGCTGCTACAATGGATTGGATGGAGCAAGAGCAGGAACGTGGTATTACGATTACGTCTGCTGCTACAACTGTTTTCTGGCCATATAAAGATAATGATTACCATATCAATATTATTGATACTCCAGGACACGTTGATTTTACCGTTGAGGTAAATAGATCA
Organism: Cytophagales bacterium; assembly: GCA_965277185.1. Lineage (GTDB taxonomy): Bacteria > Bacteroidota > Bacteroidia > Cytophagales > JAHDFW01 > JAHDFW01. The sequence goes on from CBDICC010000004.1 coordinate 38,862, forward strand.
TTGCGTGTATTGGATGGATTGGTATTTTTGTTTAGTGCAGTAGATGGTGTAGAGCCTCAGTCTGAGACAAACTGGAGATTAGCAGATAATTATAATGTTGCTCGTCTAGGATTTGTAAACAAAATGGATAGAGCGGGAGCAGATTTCTTAAACGTGTGCTCACAGGTTAAAGAAATGTTGGGAACGAAAGCTGTTCCATTGCAATTACCTATCGGTGCAGAGGATGATTTTAGAGGAGTGGTTGATTTGGTAGAGCATAAGGCTATCGTTTGGAATGAGGACGATAATGGGATGACCTTTGAGGAAATTGAAATCCCTGCTGATATGGTTGACGAAGTAGCGGAGTATAGAGAGAATCTAGTAGAATCTGTTGCTGAGTATGATGAAGGATTGATGGAGAAGTATTTCGAAGATCCTGATTCAATTTCGAGAGATGAAATCGTAGCTGCTTTAAGAGCTGCAACGATTGATCTAGCGTTTGTTCCAATGATGTGTGGATCAGCCTTTAAAAACAAAGGAGTTCAAACTATGTTGGATTATGTAATGGAGTTGTTACCGTCTCCTTTAGATAGAGAAGGAATAGAGGGGATAGATCCAGATACAGAAGAACCGATTTTAAGAAAGCCTGATTACAACCAACCATTTGCTGGTTTAGGATTTAAAATCGCAACAGATCCATTTGTAGGAAGACTTTGCTTTGTAAGAGCATATTCAGGTAAATTGGAGTCTGGTTCATATGTGTATAATACTAGAACAAATAAGAAAGAACGAATTTCGAGAATTTTCCAAATGCATGCGAATAAGCAAAATCAAATTGATTTCTTAGGAGCAGGAGATATTGGAGCAGTTGTTGGATTTAAAGATATAAAAACAGGAGACACACTTTGTGCTGAAAGCGACAAAATTGTGTTAGAATCAATGGATTTTCCAGATCCAGTAATTGGATATGCAATTGAGCCTAAAACTCAAGCAGATGCTGATAAATTGGGGATTGCAATAGGTAAATTAGTTGAAGAAGATCCTACGTTACGTGTACATACGGACGAAGAAACTGGTCAAACAATCATGCGTGGTATGGGTGAATTGCACCTTGACATTATTATGGATCGTTTGAAAAGAGAATTCAAGGTAGAAGTAAATCAAGGGGCGCCTCAGGTTGCTTATAAAGAGCATATTACTTCTAGCATAGAACATAGAGAGGTTTATAAAAAGCAAACAGGTGGTAAAGGTAAATTTGCTGATATCCAGTTTGAGTTAGGACCAAGAGATGAAGAGGGAGAAGGGTTGCAATTTGAAAATAAAATTGTAGGTGGAGCGATTCCTAAGGAATTTATCCCATCAATTGAGAAAGGATTTAAAGAAGCAATGCAAAATGGTGTATTGGCTGGTTTTCCAATTGATTCTATGAAGGTAAGATTGTTTCACGGTTCATTTCATGATGTGGATTCAGATGCATTATCATTTGAATTAGCAGGTAGACTTGGGTTTAAGTCAGCTGCAAAACAATGTACTCCTCAGTTGCTGGAGCCAATTATGGCTGTAGAAGTTGCAAGTCCTGATGAATATACAGGTAATGTAACGGGAGATTTGAATAAGAGAAGAGGTTTGATGAAAGGAATGGACACTAAAGGTGGTGCCCAAATTATTAAGGCCGACGTTCCTTTGTCAGCGTTGTTTGGATATATTACAGATTTAAGAACAATTACTTCAGGTAGAGCAACAGCTTCATTAACGTTTTCACATTATGATGCGGTGCCTAAAAATATGGCAGAAGCAGTAATAACGGAATCTAAAGGGTAACTGCTTAAAATAAGAAATTATGAATCATCAAAAAATTAGAATAAAGCTAAGATCTTATGATCACAGATTGATTGACAAATCTGCAGAAAAGATCGTAAGAGCAGTTAAAGTTACAGGTGCAGTAGTAAGCGGACCAATTCCGTTGCCAACTGAGAAGGAAATCTATACAGTACTTCGTTCACCACACGTAAATAAAAAATCAAGAGAGCAGTTTCAACAGTGTACTTACAAGAGATTGGTAGATATTTTTTCTTCCAGCTCTAAGACAGTAGATGCTTTGATGAAATTGGAACTTCCTAGTGGAGTTGACGTTGAAATAAAAGTTTGATAGTTAGAAAAACTGTCATTAAAAGAACCTTGAGTTGTCAGGGTTCTTTTTTTTCAAAAAGTAAAGTTTAGTTGCGGGGTTGCAAAATATTTTTGTACCTTTGCAGTCCGTTTTTTACGGCAGGTAGATAATTGCCTAAAATAATTGTTAAAGATGCCAGGATTAATAGGTAAAAAAATAGGAATGACAAGTATGTTTGACCAAGAAGGAAAAAACATACCTTGTACTGTATTAGAGGTTGGTCCTTGCGTAGTAACGCAAGTTAAGGACAGTGATACAGATGGTTATGAATCAGTGCAGTTAGCGTTTGGTGAACGTAAGGATAAGAACACACCAAATGCATTGCGCGGACACTTCAAAAAGGCCGGAACTTCACCAAAGACAGATGTTGTCGAGTTTAAAGGATTCGATAATGTTAATTTAGGTGACGAGGTAAAAGCTGATATTTTTGAAGAAGGTGAATTTGTAGACGTTGTAGGTACTTCTAAAGGGAAAGGATTTCAAGGTGTTGTAAAACGCTATAACTTTGGAGGTGTAGGGCAAGCTACTCACGGTCAGCACAATAGACTGAGAGCCCCTGGATCTATAGGTAATGCGTCAACTCCTTCGAAAGTATTTAAAGGAATGCGTATGGCTGGAAGAATGGGAGGTGAACGAGTGAAAGTTCAGAACCTTAGAATTCTTAAGGTAGATGCAGAAAAGAATCTTGTAGTTGTTAATGGGTGTGTTCCAGGACACAAAGGTTCAACTATTCTTATAGAAAAGTAAGATAAGATATTATCATGGAATTGCAGATTGTAGATACAAAAGGTAAGGATACTGGTAAGAAACTAAAACTTTCGGAAGAAGTTTTTGGAATTGAACCAAATGATCACGCCATTTATCTGGATGTTAAACAACATCTGGCTAGTAAAAGACAAGGAACACATAAATCGAAGGAACGAGCTGAAATATCAGGATCTACTAGGAAACTGAAAAAGCAAAAAGGTACAGGTACCGCTCGAGCTGGAAGTATAAAGTCGCCTGTATTTAGAGGAGGAGGTAGAGTTTTTGGCCCTAAGCCAAGAGATTATTCCTTTAAACTAAATAAAAAGTTAAAGACATTGGCTAGAAAGTCAGCTTTATCTTATAAGGTGAAAGAAGGTGCTTTTACGGTTCTGAACTCAGTAGAGATGAAGGAACCTAAAACAAAAGATTATTTAACCATTCTTGCTAATCTTAAGATGGGTTCAATCAAGACGTTATTGGTATTGCCAGAAGGTAATGAAAACGTGTTGTTGTCAAGCCGAAATATTAAGAATACAAAAGTAGTGACAGCTGAATTGCTATCTACTTATGATATTGTGAATGCAGACAATATCTTGGCAGTGGAAGGTGCGGTTAAAATTATTGAGGAAAGATTAAATTAATATCCGATGATACTTAAAAAACCTATCGTAACGGAAAAAATGACAGCATTGTCAGAGGATGGTAAATATGCATTTGTAGTGGATAAATCTGCCAACAAGTTGCAAATCAAGAGTGCTGTTGAAAGTATGTATGGTGTTACTGTGGATTCAGTAAATACTATGGTGTACTACGGTAAAAGCAAAACCAGGTTTACGAAAGCTGGTGTGATTACTGGGAAAGAATCTTCTGTGAAGAAAGCAATTGTAAAGGTTGCTGAGGGAGATATAATTGATTTTTATAGTAACATATAAATAAGGAATAATGGGTGTTAGAAAATTAAAACCGATTACGCCAGGTCAACGATTCAGAATAGCTCCTACATTTGAGGAGATAACTAAATCTACTCCGGAGAAATCGCTTCTTAGTTCAACAAGAAGTAAAGGAGGTAGAAACAATACGGGTCGTATGACGGTAAGAAACGTCGGAGGAGGTCATAAGAAGAGATATCGTATAATCGACTTCAAAAGAGAAAAAACAGTTCCTGCAACCGTTCATTCAATTGAATATGATCCGAACAGAACTGCTCGAATAGCTTTGTTGTTTTATAAAGATGGAGAGAAGCGATATATTATTGCTCCTGAGAAGTTGAAAGTAGGACAGGAGGTAGTAGCAGGATCAGGTGTACCTCCAGAAATTGGAAACGCATTGCCACTAGGAGAGATTCCATTAGGTACAATTGTACATAATATTGAGATTAAACCTGGGAGAGGAGCCGCTATGGTTCGTGCAGCGGGAGGATATGCTCAGTTGGTTGCTAAAGAAGGGAAGTATGTAACGTTGAAATTACCTTCTGGAGAAATGCGAATGATACTAGCTGTATGTTTAGGAACGATTGGAACTATTTCCAATTCTGATCATATGACTGTAAGATTAGGTAAAGCAGGACGAAACAGATGGTTAGGTAGAAGACCAAGAACAAGAGGTGTTGCGATGAACCCAGTTGATCACCCAATGGGTGGTGGTGAAGGGAAGTCATCAGGTGGACATCCTCGCTCTAGAAATGGTATTCCTGCAAAAGGATACAAGACCAGAGCAAAAAGAAAATATTCTGACAGATTTATTGTAAGTAGAAGCAAGAAGAAATAATATTATTCATGGCTAGATCGCTAAAAAAAGGACCGTACATTGATCATAGATTAACTAAAAAAGTTGATGCTATGGAAGATTCAGGTAAGAAGTCCGTAATCAAAACTTGGTCAAGAAGATCAATGATATCTCCAGATTTCGTAGGGTTTACCTTCGGAGTTCATAATGGAAATAAATTTATTCCTGTGTTTGTAACAGAGAATATGGTGGGACATAAGTTTGGTGAATTTTCTCTTACAAGAAATTTCAGAGGTCATATTAAGAAGAAAGATAAAGGCAAGAGATAATGAGTGCAATTGCTAAATTAAAAAACATTCCAACGTCTCCTCGTAAGATGAGAACAGTGGCTGATTTGATCAGAGGAAAAAGTGTAAGTTTCGCACTGAATGAGTTGAAATTTCAACCTAAAGTGGGAGCTAGATATCTTGAGAAATTAGTGATGTCAGGTATTGCGAACTGGCAAAACAAGAATGAAGATGAAAAGCTTGAAGATGCTGATTTGTATATAAAAAGCATCATGGTGGACAGTGGTAGAATGTTGAAAAGACTTCGACCTGCTCCGCAAGGAAGAGCTCATCGAATCAGAAAAAGATCCAATCATGTAACGATTGTTATCGATAGTTTAAAGAATAATCAAGAAGAAGATAAGTAATCTAATATTATGGGACAAAAAGTAAATCCGATAGGACTAAGACTTGGTTATATCAAGGGATGGGAATCTAACTGGTACGCAGATAAAGACTTCTCTGAAAAATTAGTAGAAGATAACAGAATCCGTAAGTACGTATTGGCTCGTTTTCCAAAGGGAGGAATCTCTAAGGTGATAATCGAACGTACCTTGAAAAGAATTACGATTACAATTAGTACAGCTCGACCAGGTGTGATCATCGGTAAAGGTGGAGCAGAAGTTGATCGAATTAAGGAGGAACTTAAGAAACTTACAGACAAAGATGTTCAGATTAACATCTTTGAAATTAAGAGACCTGAATTAGATTCTTGCTTGGTAGGAGAAGGGATCGCTCAGCAGTTGAAAGCTAGAATTAATTATAGAAGAGCGATGAAGCAAGCGATTGCTTCAGCAATTAGAGTAGGAGCTCAAGGAATTAAGATCAAGGTTTCAGGTAGATTGGGTGGTGCAGAGATGGCACGTACAGAAATGTATAAAGAAGGAAGAATTCCATTGCATACACTTAGAGCAGATATTGATTATACTGTGAGTGAAGCAAATACAGTATATGGGAAAATCGGAATTAAGGTTTGGATTTTCAAAGGCGAAGTTTTCGGAAAAAGAGATTTATCTCCATTAGTTGGAATGAATCAAAAAGGAGGTAACTCCGGTGGAAGAAAAGATAGCGGAAGAAAAAAGCGTAGATAAGCATCTACGTTAATACAAGGAAAAGAGAAGAAATTAGACAATAAAGGTATAAGTAATGTTACAGCCTAAAAGAACAAAGTTTCGTAAAAAGCAGAAAGGTAGAGTTAAGGGATTAGCAGGACGTGGTCATCAGATTGCGTTTGGATCCTTTGGACTTAAAGCTTTGGAAGCGGGATGGATTACAAGCCGGCAGATTGAAGCTGCTCGTATTGCGATGACTCGTTATATGAAAAGAGAAGGTCAGGTTTGGATTAAAATTTTCCCGGATAAACCTGTAACCAAGAAACCTGCAGAGGTTCGAATGGGTAAAGGAAAAGGAGCGCCGGAATATTGGGTTGCTGTAGTAAAACCTGGAACAATTCTTTTCGAAGCAGATGGTATTCCAAGCGAAAAAGCGCAAGAAGCTTTTAGATTGGCAGCGAATAAGTTGGCCATCAAAACGAAATTTACAATTAGAAGAGATTACGAGGGTATTTAATCTAATAAGAAAAAGCTAATTGATATGAAATACGCAGAAATTAAAGGTCTAACTGAGGAAGAGTTGGTGGAAAAAGTAGGGTTGGAAGTGACAAACTACCAGAAGATGAAATTTTCACATGAAATTTCTCCTATGGAAAATCCGAGTCAGATAAAGGTACAAAGAAAATTAATTGCTCGTTTAAACACGGAAATTAACTCAAGAAAAAAAGTTTAATCTGACCAAGTTTTAATATTTGGAATTAGAATTAGAAATTATGACTACGGAAAGAGGAAGTAGAAAGGAACGAATCGGTAAGGTGGTAGGTGCTAGCATGGAGAAATCAGTAACCATAGCTGTAGAGCAAAAGAAGAAACACCCTATGTACGGTAAGTTTATTAAAGTAACAGCTAAGTTCATGGCTCATGATGAAAAGAATGAGTGTGGAGTTGGAGATACAGTTAAAATAATGGAGACAAGACCATTGAGCAAGAATAAGCGATGGAGACTTGTTGAGATAATTGAGAAAGCTAAGTAAAAATGGTACAACAGGAATCTAGACTGGCGGTGGCTGACAACACAGGAGCAAAGCAAGTGCTTTGTATCCGCGTACTTGGAGGAACCAAAAAGAGGTATGCAAGCATTGGAGATAAGATTGTAGTTTCAGTGAAAGAGGCAACTCCTTCAGGAAGCGCAAAAAAAGGATCTGTCTCAAGAGCAGTGGTGGTTCGAGTGAAAAAAGAAATCAGAAGAAAGGATGGTTCGTATATTCGTTTTGACGAAAATGCAGCGGTTCTTTTGAATGAAAATGACGAACCAAAAGGAACAAGAATTTTTGGACCAGTTGCCAGAGAATTGCGTGAAAAGCGATTCATGAAAATTGTTTCATTAGCACCTGAGGTATTATAAGAAAGCAATTATGGAAAGATCATTTAATAAAATACCAAAATTACATATCAAAAAAGATGACACCGTTAAAGTGTTATCTGGGAATGATAAGTCAAAAACTGGTAAAGTACTATCTGTAGATGCCAATAGTAAAAAGGCAATTGTAGAAGGAGTGAATATGGTTACAAAACATATGAAACCATCTGCACAGAATACAGAAGGTGGAATCAAAACAATGGAAGCACCGGTACATATTAGTAATCTAATGTTGGTAGATCCAAAATCTGGAGAAGCTACCAAGATTGGAAGAAAGGAGAACGAAAAAGGAAAACTTCAACGGTTTTCTCGTAAGACTGGAGATTTTATATCTTAATCTATACTAGAAAATAAGAGATACATTTAGAGAAATGGCACCAAGATTAAAACAAAAATATAGCAACGAAATTGTACCTGCCCTTAAAGGGAAATTTGAGTACAGTAGTATCATGCAGGTACCTAAGCTTACCAAAATTTGCCTGAATAGAGGTATTGGTAATGGTGTTTCGGATAAGAAGTTGGTTGATGCAGGCGTAGATGAACTTACCCAAATTACGGGACAAAAAGCGGTTGCTACGATTTCCAAAAAGTCAGTTTCGAACTTTAAGTTACGTGAAGGTATGCCGATTGGAGCCAAAGTAACTTTGCGAGGTGATAAAATGTATGAATTTTTGGATCGATTGATTAATATTTCTTTACCACGAGTAAGGGATTTCAGAGGGATTAACGAGAAGTCGTTTGACCGAAGAGGGAACTATACTATGGGGGTGAAAGAGCAAATTATCTTTCCAGAGATCAGTATTGATAAGATCAGAACAATTGCTGGTTTAGATATTACATTTGTAACTACGGCTGACACAGACGAGGAATGTTATGAATTGTTGAAAGCATTCGGAATGCCGTTTGCCAACATGAATAGTGAAGAAGAAAAGTAATACAAGAAGAATTTTTCTATTTTTAAATAGATAGGTTATAAATAATTAACTGAATACGACAAACATGGCTAGAGAAGCAGTAAAAGCGAGACAAAGAAAAAGAGAGCGAATCGTTGCTAGATATGCTGAAAAGAGAAAAGCATTGAAGGAAGCGGGAGATTACGAAGGTCTTGATAAACTACCTAAAAATGCGTCTCCTGTTAGATTACACAACAGATGTAAGTTAACTGGTAGACCAAAAGGATACATGAGAAAATTTGGTATCTCTCGAGTTACTTTTAGAGAGATGGCTTCAGCTGGAAAAATTCCAGGAGTAACAAAAGCAAGCTGGTAAAAAAAAGTAAACTGGTAAAAAAAGCAGATATTATTTCATTAGTAAAAAATAATATGTACTTTTGCGCTCCGTTTTGAAAAACAGAAAAGATAAGAATAATGCATAGCGATCCAATAGCGGACTATTTAACAAGAATCAGAAATGCGGTGAAAGCAAATCACCGTGTAGTTGAAATTCCTTCGTCCAACATGAAGAAAGAAATTACTAAAGTGTTGAAAGACAAGGGATACATCTTGGATTATAAGTTTGAAGAAAATAAAGTTCAGGGTTCTATTAAGATAGCCTTGAAATACGATAAGGTTTCAAGAACTCCAGCAATACAAAGTATGAAGAGGGCAAGTTCTCCAGGATTGCGTCAATATGCAAAAGTGGGAAGCATACCAAGAGTACTAAATGGATTGGGAATTGCAATCATATCTACTTCTAGAGGTTTAATGACCGACAAAGAAGCAAGAGTACAAAACATTGGTGGTGAAGTTCTTTGCCACGTTTATTAAGAAAGTTATTATATAATTTTTAAGTAAAGAATTATGTCTAGAATAGGTAAAGCGCCAGTAACGGTACCGGAAAAAGTCGAAATTAAGATTGAAACCGGAAATGTATTTGTTAAAGGTGAACAAGGGGAGTTAAATGTTCCTGTAGACCGTGAGATGGAAGTTTCGTTTGAAGAAGGCGAAATCACTGTTAAAAGACCAACGGAGCAAAAGCGTCATAAAGCTTTACATGGATTATATAGATCTTTGCTAAGCAACGCAGTGGAAGGAGTTAGTAAAGGCTTCGAAATGAAATTGGAATTGGTTGGTGTAGGTTATAAAGCGACGAATCAAGGAAACGTATTGGATTTGACTTTAGGTTATTCGCATAACATTATTATGCAATTACCAGAAGAGGTAAAGCTTACCACGGAAACACAAAAAGGACAAAATCCAATTGTAACACTTAATTCACCTGACAAGCAGTTGATTGGGCAGGTTGCAGCAAAAATAAGAAGCTTACGAAAAATTGAACCATACAAAGGAAAAGGTATTCGATTTGTAGGTGAACACATCAGAAGAAAAGCAGGTAAGACTGCGGCTAAATAATTGAAATTGAACCGAAGAAACTGAAGTCATGGGAACAACCAATAACAGACTGAAAATAAAGAAAAAGATCAGATCTAAAATTTCTGGATCAGCATCTAAACCAAGATTTACGGTATTCAAAAGCAATAAATCTATATATGCTCAACTAGTAGATGATTTGGATGGGAAAACCCTGATGAGTTGTTCTGCAGCACAAGTTGGAGCGAAGGGTACAAAAACAGAAGTATCAAAAGAAGTAGGAAAAGCATTAGCGGAAAAAGCAACTGCTAGTGGGATTTCAGAAGTTGTCTTTGATCGTAACGGATACGTTTATCATGGTCGTGTGAAAGCATTGGCTGATGGAGCGAGAGAAGCAGGACTTAAATTCTAACAATTGCAAAAGACTAAGTAAGAGATGAACATTAGAACTTTAAAAGCGAGTGAAATAGAACTTACCGAAAAGGTAGTTGCTATTAAGCGTGTAGCGAAAGTAGTAAAGGGTGGTAGAAGATTTAGTTTTTCTGCGATTGTAGTTGTAGGAGATGGAAATGGTGTAATTGGTTATGGACTTGGTAAAGCCAATGAAGTAACAGATGCTATTGCAAAGGGAATTGATGATGCTAAAAAGAATTTAGTTAAAATTCCATTGTATAAAGGAACCGTTCCACATCCAATTGAAGTAAAATATGGTGGAGGCCATGTGTTGGTTAAACCAGCAGCTCCTGGTACAGGGGTGAAAGCTGGGGGTGCAATGCGTGCAGTATTTGAAAGTGCTGGAATTAAAGATGTAATTGCGAAATCAAAAGGTTCTTCAAATCCTCATAATGTGGTGAAAGCAACATTTAGAGCTTTGACAGAAGTTAGGGATGCGATTACTGTAGCACAACACAGAGGAGTATCATTAGATAAAGTATTTAACGGGTAAGTAAGCGATGAAAAAGGCAAAAATAACTCAGGTTAAAAGTACTATCCATAGAACTAAAAGACAGAAGTTAACTATGCAGGCTCTTGGTCTGGGAAAGATTAACAGAAGTAAAGAGGTTGAGCTAACACCTCAGATTGAAGGTATGATTAGAAAGGTTAGCCACTTAATCACTATAACAGAATTGTAAGTAATAGCAAGATGAAATTAGAAACATTAAAACCTGCTGAAGGTTCTGTAAAAAACGGTAAGCGTATAGGTAGAGGTGAGGGTTCCAAAAGAGGTGGAACTTCAACTAGAGGGCACAAAGGAGCAAAATCAAGATCAGGTTATTCAAGAAAACTTGGTTTCGAGGGGGGACAAATGCCTTTACAGCGCCGAGTACCTAAATTTGGATTTAAGAATCCATTTAGAGTAGAATATAAAGGAATAAATCTGGATGTGATTGAGCGTTTAGCTGAAAACACAAAGGCAACTACGATGGACAAAGCGTTTTTTGTAGAAAATGGAGTTGCTACTAAAAAGGATTTAGTAAAAATATTAGGAAGAGGAGAGCTTAAGTCAAAAGTAGAAATTAGCGTAGATGCATTTTCTAAAGCGGCTAAAGAAGCAATTGAAAAGGCCGGCGGTACAGCCACTACAGTCTAGACATGAAAAGATTTTTTGATACCATAAAGCACATTTTCACAATTGAAGAATTAAGAACAAGGATCTTTAATACGATCGTGTTCTTGATGATTTTCAGATTGGGATCTTTTATTGCTTTGCCGGGAATAGATCCATCCAAGCTAAGTAAAGCGGGTGGAATTTTTGGTTTTCTGGATAGTTTATTGGGAGGTGCTTTTAGCAAAGCATCCATTTTTGCTTTAGGTATAATGCCTTATATTTCGGCCTCGATTGCTATTCAGTTGTTGACCGTTGCGGTGCCATATTTTCAAAAACTTCAAAAGGAAGGAGAATCTGGACGAAAGAAGATTACGCAGATTACAAGGGTTTTAACAATTCTAATAACATTAGGACAGTCGATTGGTTATGTGAAAGGAACAATTACTCCTGAAGCAATTATGATTGATCCGAATAACTTCTTAATAACTTCAATGATAATCTTGACATCAGGAACAGTGTTCTGTATGTGGTTAGGAGAGAAGATTACAGATAAAGGTGTTGGGAATGGTATTTCTATGCTAATTATGGTAGGAATTGTTTCACGACTACCTACCGCGTTAGTTGCAGAGGCAGGAACGTTAGGATTCCAGAAAGCTTTGTTATTCATGGCTGAACTGGGTATTATGTTTGTGATTATCATGGGAGTGGTAATGCTTACACAGGCGGTGAGGAAGATTCCAGTACAATATGCTAAACAACTTGTGGGTAATGCTCCGAATACAATGGGGCAAAGGCAATTTATTCCATTGAAGGTAAATGCCTCTGGGGTGATGCCGATTATATTTGCCCAGGCTATAATGTATTTGCCAGCAATGATTGCTTCGGCATGGAGTAACGACAGTACGTTTGCACAAAGTATCGTAAATATGTTTACACCAACAGCGTGGCAATATAGCGTAGTGCTTGGTGTGCTTATTATTGTGTTTACATTTTTCTATACAGCTATATCTATCAATCCTACTCAAATTGCAGATGATATGAGGAGAAATGGTGGCTTTATTCCAGGTGTGAAACCGGGAGCGTACACCGCTGAATATATAGATACTATTCTAACTAGAATTACGTTGCCTGGTGCATTTGCACTAGCAATTGTAGCTATCATTCCTGCGTTTGCGGCGATGGCTGGAGTAGGACAAGAATTTGCACAATTTTTTGGAGGAACATCACTACTAATACTGGTAGGTGTGGTATTGGATACATTACAACAGATAGAAAGTTATTTATTAATGCGTCATTATGATGGATTGATGAAAACTGGAAAAGTTCGAAGTAGAGTGTCACAAGGACAGGGAGCGGCAATTTAGTCGATTTTCTTTGAGAAAGTATGATTTCGTATAAGACGGAAGAAGAGATTGAATTAATAAGGCAAAGTGCTGATGTGTTGGGTAGAGCTCATGCTGAAGTTGCCAAGCTAATTGAACCAGGTGTTAATACATTGGATCTGGATAAAATAGCAGAAGAATATATAAGAGACGCAGGAGGAAGTCCTTCGTTTAAAAATTATCAAGGTTTTCAATATACATTGTGTATTTCGCCAAATGAACAAGTAGTACATGGTTTCCCCGGAAAGCATGTGTTGCAGTCAGGAGATGTAATATCTGTGGATTGTGGAGTCTTTAAGAATGGATTTCATAGTGATTCTGCTTACACCTATGAAGTTGGGGAAGTGAAGCCTGAAGTACATGCATTGTTGAAGGAGACAAAGAAGTCATTGTATTTGGGGATTGAACAAGCAGTTGCTGGGAATAGACTTGGAGACATAGGATTTGCAATTCAAAATTATGTGGAAGATTTAGGTTACTCTGTAGTAAGAGAATTGGTTGGACATGGAATTGGAAAAGATCTACATGAAGCGCCTCAAGTTGCTAATTATGGTCGAAGAGGAAGAGGGACTAAATTGAAAGAAGGATTGGTAATAGCAATAGAACCAATGATTAACCTTGGTAAGAAAGAAATTGTTCAGGAAAATGATGGCTGGACAATAAGAACAATGGATAGAAAATATTCTGCTCATTTTGAACATACAATTGTAGTTCGAAAGGATAAAGCAGAGATATTGACAACACACAAATACATAGAGGAAGTATTAAATAATAAATTGATTAATGGCTAAGCAGGCTTTAATAGAACAAGATGGAGTGATTACAGAGGCTCTTTCCAATGCGATGTTTCGCGTTGAATTGGAAAATGGTCATACGGTAATTGCCCACATTTCTGGGAAAATGCGGATGTTTTATATCAAGCTTCTTCCAGGTGATAAAGTTAAATTGGAAATGTCTCCATATGACCTTACAAAAGGTAGGATTGTATACAGATATAAGTAAATACGAAGATGAAAATTAGAGCATCAGTAAAAAAGAGAAGCGCGGACTGTAAAATTGTTCGTCGAAAAGGGAGAATTTATGTAATAAATAAAAAGAACCCTAAGTTTAAACAAAGACAAGGATAACGATTATGGCAAGGATTGCAGGAGTAAATATTCCGGAGAACAAAAGAGGTGAAATAGCCTTAACCTACATTTACGGTATTGGTAAATCTAGCGCTCAAATTATTTTGGATCAAGCTGCGATTAGCAGAGATATTCAAGTTAGTGAGTGGTCTGAAGAAGATGCCGGTAAGGTAAGAGACATTATTGCTGATAATTATTCCGTAGAAGGAGTGTTAAGATCAGAAGTTCAAATGAACATCAAACGATTGATGGACATTGCTTGTTACCGTGGTTTGAGACATCGTAGAGGTCTTCCGTTAAGAGGGCAGCGTACGAAGAACAATGCTCGAACTCGTAAGGGGAAGAGAAAAACAATGGCTAACAAGAAAAAATAATCGGAGAACTCCAGTATTATTAATCAATTAAGCTAATAAGAATTATACAAGACTATCATTATGGCGAAAGGTAGAAGCGATAAAAGTAAAAAAAGAGTAGTAAAAGTAGAGGCCGTTGGGCAGGTACATGTAAAAGCTACTTTTAACAATGTGTTGATCTCTGTAACAAACTTGCAAGGGCAAGTTATCAGCTGGTCATCTGCAGGTAAAATGGGATTCAGAGGTTCTAAGAAGAATACTCCTTATGCTGCTCAAACTGCTACGGCGGATTGTGTACAGAAGGCGTACGACCTTGGAATGCGAAAGGCAGAGGTGCTGGTAAAAGGTTCAGGTTCAGGAAGAGATTCTGCTATTAGAACTGTGCAAAACACTGGTGTGGATGTTATTTCCATCAAAGATGTTACTCCACTACCTCATAATGGATGTAGACCACCAAAGAGAAGAAGAGTATAATTTATACATAATTTGTACGTAGCCTAATAAGCATAACGTAGGAAAAAGAACTAAGATTATTTAAGAGATAATTATGGCAAGATTTAGAGGTCCAAAAAGTAAAGTAGCCAGAAGGTTTAACGAACCTATTTTTGGTGCAAGTAAAGCACTAAAAAAGAAGCCTTATGGTCCTGGGCAGCATGGTAGAACTAAGAGAAGAAAACAATCGGAATACGCTATCCAGTTGATGGAGAAGCAAAAGGCGAAATATACTTATGGTGTATTAGAGCGTCAGTTTTCGAATTTGTTTGACAAAGCTTCTAGACAAAAAGGTATTACAGGTGAGAACTTGTTAAATCTTTTGGAAGCAAGATTAGATAATACGGTATATCGTTTGGGTGTTTCTCCAACTAGAAGAGGGGCTAGACAGTTTGTATTACACAAACATATTACGGTAAACGGTGAGATCGTAAATATTCCTTCTTATAACTTAAAAGTAGGAGACAAGATTGCAGTTAGAGAGCGTTCTAAATCTCTTGAAGCAATTACAAATAGTTTAGCTGTGAATGCAGCGAATAGAACTTCTTGGCTTGAATGGAATAGTGATTTGATGGAAGGAACTGTACTTCGGATTCCTGAAAGAGAAGAAATCCCTGAAAATATTCAGGAACAACTTATCGTTGAACTTTACTCTAAATAATGTAATTTAGTTTGGTTGTTAATTGCAACTGATAGATTATAGGTTCCAATGCTGGAACAAATTTAAGGGAGTTTGATAAGTGAAAATTAAGTAGTTAAAACAAAAGAACAGAACAGATAATGTCAATATTAGCGTTTCAAAGACCAGATAAAGTAGTAATGCAAAAAGCGGATGAGTTCGTTGGGCTTTTTGAATTCCGACCATTGGAAAAAGGATATGGTGTTACCAT
The DNA here is from genome assembly GCA_965277185.1 of Cytophagales bacterium. Taxonomy (GTDB): domain Bacteria; phylum Bacteroidota; class Bacteroidia; order Cytophagales; family JAHDFW01; genus JAHDFW01. The sequence continues at coordinate 54,383 of CBDICC010000004.1, forward strand.
TGGAAATGCATTAAGAAGAATATTACTTTCGTCATTAGAAGGTTTTTCTATCAATAGTATCCGAATTCCGGGTGTATTGCATGAATTCTCTGCTGTAGAAGGTGTTATGGAAGATGTAGCAAACATCATTCTTAATTTGAAGCAAGTTCGATTCAAGAAAACCGGTGATGCAAATGACGAAAAGGTTATTGTGCGTGTAAAAGGTAAAAAAGAACTTTCAGGCGCTGACATAGGAAAAGCATGTTCAGGGTTTGAAGTTTTAAATCCAGATCTTATCATCTGCCACATGGAAAAGACGGTAGATTTTGAAATGGAGATCAACATAAGCAAGGGAAGAGGATATGTTTCTGCAGAGGAATATAAAATCATAGATCCAGTTGTAGGACAAATTGCAATTGATGCAATTTATACTCCAATCAAAAATGTAAAATACACAGTAGAAAACACTCGTGTTGAGCAAAAAACGGATTATGAAAAGCTAGTTATTGAGTTGGAAACGGATGGATCTATTCATCCAGAAGATGCATTGAAAGGTGCGGCTTCAATTTTAATCCAACACTTTATGTTATTCTCAGATCAAACAATGACTTTTGAATCTGCTTCACCAGAAGAAGAGAATAAAGTAGATGAGGAAATGTTGCACATGAGAAAGTTGTTAAAAACTTCTTTGGCGGATATGGATTTATCTGTACGTGCATACAATTGTTTGAAAGCAGCAGATATCAAAACGCTTGGAGAGTTGGCAGCATTGGAAGTTTCAGATATGATGAAATTTAGGAATTTCGGTAAGAAATCTCTTACTGAGTTAGAAGCATTAATGGCTGAAAAGAATCTTTCATTTGGTACTGATATTGCAAAGTACAACTTGGACGATTAAGGAAAGGAAAGAAGAAAGTTAGGTTAGTTAGACTAGACACAAATGAGACACGGTAAAAAATTCAATCATTTAGGGAGAAAGACAGGGCACAGAAAAGCTATGCTTTCAAATATGGCTTCTTCCTTGATCAAGCATAAGCGCATTAATACTACTATTGCTAAAGCAAAAGCTTTGAGGAAATATGTAGAGCCTTTGATTACAAAAGCTAAGGAAGACACAACACATTCTCGAAGAGTTGTATTTTCTTATTTGCAAAATAAGGAAACAGTAACTGAATTGTTTGGAGATATTGCTTCTCGAGTAGGAGGAAGACCAGGTGGATATACTCGAATTTTAAAAACGGGTAATCGGTTAGGAGACAACGCAGAAATGTGTTTCATCGAATTAGTTGATTACAATACAACGTTTGTAAAAGAAGAGAAGAAACCAAAAGCGAAGAATACTCGACGTGGTGGAAGCGGTAAGAAAAAGGATGAGGTAGAAGATTCTTCTGCTACTGAAGCTAAAAAAGAAGCAGCTCCAAAAAAGGAGGTGAAAGCTGAAGCTAAAAAAGAGGAAACTCCGAAAAAAGAAGCTAAGAAAGAAGAAGCTCCTAAAAAGGAAGCTGCTCCTAAGGCTGAAAAGAAAGAAGAGAAGCCTGAAGCTAAAAAATCTGAAGACACAAAATCAGAGGATTAATTATAAGATTAAATGTTTTTTAAAAAGACATATAAAGGGAGTTGGCACTAGTCGATTCCCTTTTTTTTGTTTTAATATCATAATGTATTAATAAATAAGTATTTAGAATAAGTTTCAAGTCCAATTATTGTTAAACGAAATTATGGAAACTAGAAAAGCAATTTTATTATTAGATGATGGAACCCAGTTTGTTGGAGAATCTGTCGGGGCCGTAGGTACAACACATGGTGAAATTTGTTTTAATACAGGTTTAACTGGTTATCAAGAGGTTTTTACTGATCCTTCCTATTACGGTCAAATGATTGTAATGACGTTCCCACATATAGGGAACTATGGTACAACTCTTAGTGAGATTGAATCAGATGATATAAAGATCAAAGGGTTAATCTGTAAGGAGTTTAGTAAAATGTATTCTAGAGATAATGCAGATCAATCGTTGCAGGAATACTTTGAGAATGCAGGAATTATCGGAATAACAGGAATTGATACAAGGCAATTAGTTCGCCATATTAGGGATAAAGGAACGATGAATGCTATCATTTCATCTGATAACAATAATATTTCTGAATTAAAACAGACCTTGAAGGAAGTGCCAGGAATGGCTGGCTTAGAGTTATCTTCGTTTGTTTCAACGAAAGAAACCTATGATCTCGGGACAGAGAATACGGGAAAGAAAGTAGCAGTACTGGATTTTGGAGTGAAGAAAAATATATTAAGAAATTTTACTCAGCGAAATTGTCAATTAAGAGTGTATCCGATGAATACTCCCTTGGAAGAGGTTGAAAAATGGAATCCTGATGGATACTTTTTATCTAATGGACCTGGAGATCCTGGGGCGATGAAGAATTCAATAGAATTAGTGGGGGAAGTCTTAAATTTAAACAAGCCTGTATTTGGAATTTGTCTAGGTCATCAGCTTTTGTGTCTAGCAAAAGGACTTAAAACATATAAGATGCATTCAGGGCATAGAGGATTGAATCACGCTGTGAAAAATTTAATTACAGGTAAATGTGAAGTGACGTCTCAAAATCATGGGTTTGCAGTAGAAATGGAAAGTATTGAAAACAATAAGGATATTGAATTAACCCATATTAATTTAAATGATAATACCGTTGAAGGAATACGGGTTAAAGACAAAAATATATTTTCGGTGCAACATCATCCGGAAGCGTCACCAGGGCCACATGATTCGGCTTATTTATTTGATGATTTTTTACAGATGATGGAATCTGTGGATGTATCGGTTTAAAAGAAATAGAATTTATTAATTACGATCTTATTGTTCTTAATACAATAAGTTAATTTGTTTTGTAAAATACGCAAAGTAAAGCTTATATTTGTTGAGAAACTAAAGGGAGCATGAAGCTGCCATTTACCTTAAAAATAAACATTTAGTCTATATGAGTTTAATTGAAGAGATTCATGCCCGTCAAATTTTTGATTCGAGGGGAAATCCAACGGTTGAAGTGGATGTGATTACTGAGAATGGTATAATGGGGCGAGCTGCCGTTCCGTCTGGTGCTTCTACTGGAAAACATGAAGCGGTTGAATTACGTGATGGAGGAGATGATTACATGGGAAAAGGCGTATTAAAAGCCATAGAAAATGTGAACACAATCATCGCACCTGAGTTGGAAGGGTTTTCTGTTTTTGAGCAGAATTTACTTGATAAAATAATGATTGAGCTTGATGGCACTCCAAACAAAGCAAAGCTTGGAGCAAATGCAATTCTTGGAGTTTCACTTGCGATAGCAAAAGCAGCGGCAGAGGAATCAAATCAACCTTTGTATCGGTATATTGGAGGAGTGAATGCAAATACACTTCCTGTTCCAATGATGAATATTATTAATGGAGGAAGTCACGCTGATAATTCAATAGACATCCAAGAATTTATGATTATGCCTGTTGGAGCATCTTCCATGACCGAAGCACTAAAAATGGGCTCGGAAGTGTTTCATCATCTAAAAGGAGTATTGTCATCTAAAGGATTCTCTACTAATGTAGGAGATGAAGGAGGTTTCGCGCCAAATTTGGGATCGAATGAAGAGGCAGTAGAAGTGATAATCGAATCGATAGAAAAAGCAGGGTATAAGGTAGGAGAAGATATTGTCTTAGCTTTAGATGCGGCAAGTTCTGAATTTTATAATGCGGAAGAGAAAGTGTATCACTTCCATCAGTCAGATGGCCGTAAATTAACTTCAATGGAAATGGCTCAATTTTGGGCTGATTGGGCAGCAAAATATCCAATAGTTTCAATAGAAGATGGAATGGATGAAGATGATTTTGAAGGTTGGAAAGAATTAACACGTTTGATTGGTGATAGTACTCAATTGGTGGGCGATGATTTATTCGTAACGAATGTAGAGCGATTAAAGAAAGGAATTGATGAGGGAATGGCGAATTCTATTTTAATTAAAGTAAATCAAATTGGGACGTTGACGGAAACAATTGATGCGATCAATATGGCAACACAAAATGGATATCGTTGTGTGATGTCTCATCGAAGTGGAGAAACCGAGGATAGCACAATTGCTGATTTGGCGGTAGCTTTAAATACAGGACAAATTAAAACAGGATCTGCATCTCGTTCAGATCGTATGGCCAAATATAATCAGTTATTACGAATTGAAGAAGAGTTGGAGGAAGTAGCCTTTTATCCAGGTAATCAGTTCTAGTACTAGAAAATAATTTCAATTAAAAACCTCCTTCGAAGCAATTCGGAGGAGGTTTTTTGCTTTCTATGAAATAAACCTTACTTAATAATGTGACGTTTCCGCTTTTTCTCCATTAAGATATAAAGATTGTAAATCAATTGACGCTATCCTGAAAGTGAATTGTTTGTTTACGCAAATCCAAACAAAAATTGTTTTACACGTTATATGAAAATGAAATTATGAAAACAAAAATTGAGAATACTATTAAGATTGTTTTAATGTTATTATTTGTATCGATTGGGCAACTTTATGCACAAAACAAATCGATTAAAATTCAAAAAATAAAAGAATTAACAGAGGAGAAAATTCCTTTATTTATAGCAAAAAAACTTAAATCAGGAGAGCATCAGCTTTTTTTCAATATGCCCTATGGTTTTTCTAAAATGTCCATTCCCTATGAAGCATACTTTTTGGATAAAGGAATAGTTACTTCCGTTGATCTGGTGTTTAGTGATTTTCCAAAAGGAGTTAATCTGAAAAAGTTGAATGGAAGAAGAATACAGACCTTTTGTGATGCTTTTCCAGGCAGTATAAGCGACTCTGTAGAATGGAGGATTGTCCGTCAAACGTCTTGTACATCGGAATTGGAGGCAAAGCAATTGTTTCATGGGGTGGTTGTAACGTACATACCTAAAGAAGGAGTTGTTGCTACGGGTGAAGTTGAATTAATTGAACGGATGTTGGATTCAAAAAAACTTGAAGCCGATCGAATGCATGTATCGGGTATCGATTATTCAAAATTGGAAATTGGAGCAATGGGAGGATTTGTTCCATTTTATTTGACAGATACGGTAGTTAATAAAGTGTTGAATAGAAATCATTGGAAGAACATGTCTATTGTAGCGGATCTGACCGGTAGTATGTCTCCATATACAGGACAATTACTTGTATGGCTTAAGTTGAATACAAAAACGTCTATGGTTAGACAATTTACTTTTTTTAATGACGGAAATAACATGCCGGATTCGAAGAAAGTTATTGGGAAAACGGGGGGTGTGTATATTACTAAGACTAAATCGTTTGAAAACGTCAAGAAGATGGCTTATAAAACTATGAAAGCGGGTTGTGGAGGTGATGGTCCGGAAAATTATTTGGAAGCGATTATTAAAGCGCAGCGGGCGGATCCTGATTGTGATCATATTGTATTAATAGCAGACAACGGAGCAGCTATAAAAGACAAGAAACTAATAAGGCACATTAAAAAGCCCGTGAAAATAATTTTATGTGGAGCGGGTTATGGAATTAATACTGATTATTTGACCTTGGCCAGAAAAACGGGAGGTTCAATTCATACAATGGAATATGATTTAACCCGTTTAATGGAATTAGATGAAGGAGCGGAATTGAAAATTGGTAAAGAAAAGTTTAAAGTGCAGAAAGGACAATTTGTACGAGTGCTTTAATTATTGAAATTTAGTATTTAACGCGTCGAAGAGCCTTCTTTTTTCTGTTTTGAAAAGAGAAGGCTTTATTATTTTCTATGAAATGGAAAGAAATAATAAAAAAATCTCAAATTAGCATGAGACCTTTTTTGATTCCTTCCATAAAAGGGTATAAAGTTATAATACGAACCAAAGATTAGGCTATGCGGCAGGAGTTATTGGAAATAGAGCAGATTGAAAATTATCTTTTAGGGAAATTGAAGGAGGAGGAAGTTTCCAAATTTGAAGAAAGAATGGCATTGGATAACGAGTTGAAAGAAAAGGTAGATCAGCAAGACGAATTAGTAGGAGGGCTTGATCGAATAGCTCTATTAGCAAGTATTAATAGAGCAAAAAGAAAATCTGGAGGTAGTGGGAACAATGGATGGAAATGGGGGGCAGGAATAGTTGTATTGTTAATTTTATCTATTGCTTCTGTTTTCTTTTTGTATCGTAATATAGAGCATATAGAAGGTGTGCAAAATAAGTTTCAAAGTCTTCAACAGCCTGAATCTGGATCTGTAAAGCAAACAAAGTCGATGGAGGAAGTTGCGAGTACTTCTGAAGGAGATCAGAATATTGTGAACGAGAGTACATCCTTAGATATCGCAAACGAAGCGGAAGTAATGATGATTGAAGAAGTGGAAAGTGGAATTTCAGAACTTTTCAGTCGGTATGTACAACGTTCTCAAATATTCAAGATAGATCCATCAAAATCACAAACCATTGTAGGATCATATGGTACGCAAGTTACGTTCCCAGCGAAGTCGCTCCATTATAAAGGGAAATATCCAAAGAAAAGTATACAAATTATAATGCGGGAGATTTACAATTATTCAGACATGGTAAAGGCAAATTTAACGACGTCTACGACGAATGGGGAATTACTTGAAACAGGAGGAATGATCCATTTGGAAGCTTTTTACAAAGGGAAAAAGTTGGAATTAAACACTAAAAAGCCAATCACAATAAAGTTTCCTTCTAGAAAAGGAAAAAAGGGGATGCAGACTTTTAGTGGTGTTAAAAATACTAGGGAAGAAATCGAATGGCATTTGGAACCACAAACGAAAATGTATGCTAAAGAAAAGGCAAAAGTTGGAGTAGATCCTTCTTTTATGGCAGGATTGCCAACCGAAGTAAAAAGTAGTGATGAACCAGAAACACAGCCAGAGCCGGTAAAAGGATTGGATTTCTTAACTAAAACAATTCAAGAGACATTGAACGCATATAAAATATCGGGTTACGAACGAACGACGGCGAACGTTAAGTTTCAAGTCCAGCCGGATGGAGAATTGACTGATATTGAGATAATGTCCGGAACTGGAGCTAAAAAGCATCAAAATTTAAACCGGATTATTTTATATTTAGTACAGCAATCGTCTCCCTGGAAACCTGCGACTATTTCAGGTAAAAATATAAAGCAATACTTTTTATTACCAATAAAGATTAAAGTGGAGGGGTTGAATACGACAAAAGAGATTGACGAATACAACGCGAAGAATTGGCCTTGGAATGATATTGATTTGACTCAACCTTTAAATCCGGCTGTTTCCACGGCAAAATTGGATCGCGCGATAAATAATGTAGGAGCGAACAATATTGCCATAAGCCAATTTGAAGGATATGTTTTACATTCTACTAAATTGGATTGGATTAATTGTGATCGTTTCTATAGATCAAAATCAAAGAAAACGAACATAGTTGTGGACGTTGGTGAAATAGATAAATATCAGTGCAGCGTTAAACTGATATTTCATACGATTAAATCAGTGATGGCTGGCTACCCTAATAAGAGTGGGGTTTTGTTTCAGAACATTCCTATAAATAAGAAAGTGACAATTGTAGCTTTTAAATATGAAAATGGTGAAGTTTTGATGGCGACGAAAGAGTGCACTACTGCGTTGAATCAGAAGATAGATTTGGATTTTAAACCGGTTACAATACAGGAGTTGGAAATGGGATTGAAAAAAATGGATAAATTAAATTAGCTGGGAGAAGTTAATAATGCTATTGCCTTTTGCTCAGATAAGCATTGAGAAAATTAAAATAAGTAAGAAAAGTTCAACTAAGAATATAACACAGAATACTAATGAAGACAAAGACTATGACGGACGCTCAAATTATAGAAACACTTAAAACAAATAATACAGATAAGGCTTTTATCAAGTTGTATGAATACTTTCCAAAAGTAGAGAAGCTGATTTTAACTAAGGGAGGGACCAAAAATGACGCAGAGGATATTTATCAGGAAGCATTGATTTTATTGTGTAAAAAAGTACGGCATACCAAATTTGAATTAACCTCTGCCATCGGTACGTATTTGTATAGTGTATGTAGGTTTATGTGGAGTGATGAATTGAAAAGACGCAAAATTGATACACATTCCATTGATATTGATTTGCCTTCAAATGAACAAGAGCAATTGTTGGAAGCAATGGAAAAAGAAACTAGACTTCAGAAAGCGGAACAAGCGCTAATGAAGTTAGGTGAAAAATGCATACAACTTTTGAAAATGTTTTATCATGAATCACTTCGGATGAAGGAAATTGCAAAGAAACTGAATTTTAGTTCGGAAAAAATCGCGAAAAATCAAAAGTACAAATGTTTGGAGCGAGCTCGAAAAAACTTGCGTTCTATGCCTCAATAGATAGATGTTGACCAGATAATAGCTCATAAAAATCAATTCAATCAATAACGAAATTACGGTATGCGTGGTGAACTGAAACTAATAGAATTAATAGAACAATACTTACTCGGAAAAATGTCTGATTCTGAACGTGCTTCTTTCGAAGAACGAGTGGAAAATGATGTGGAATTAAAGCAGCAAGTTGTTGATCAAAAAAACTTGATGGAAGCATTAGAGCGTATTTCAATTCGTCAGAGTGCCAACCGAGCAAAAAGAAAACTGAAGACAGGTAAATGGGGACTGAATTTTGGTTTGGGAGGTTTGATTGTTGTTGCTATAGCATCTATTTTGTTTTTAGTATTGAAGAATGAAGCCTCGGATTTGCCTGAAGAACGAACTTTCCTAACGACTGCAGAAGAGCAGTTGAAGGGACAAGTTTTTAAGATTGATAATACAAAAGATCAAACGTTAGAAACAGAGGGAGGTATCGTGTTGGTGATTCCGAAAAATGCTTTTGAAGGAGATCCTGAATCTATATCTATAGAAGTGAAGGAGGCGTTAACGGCGGAGAGTATTATCAAAGCAGGGTTGAGTACAACATCGGATGGAGAATTACTGGAAACGGCTGGAATGTTTAAGATTAGTGCCTTTAGTAATGGAGATGAGGTGAAAATGAAAGAGGGGATATCGATTCTTACTCACGTACCTTCTGAAACTAAAGATCCCGACATGCAATTGTTTCATGGGCAGGTACAATTAGATAAATCCATAAATTGGGTTAATCCTATACCTATTGAAAAATTTCTAACTACAGTAAATATTTTAAGTTTGGATTTTTATCCACCAGCCTATCTTCCAGCATTGAAAAAGAATGGTTATGATTACAAGAATAAAGTTTGGACTGATAGTTTGTATTATTCGTTTGCCAGTGGATTTCATGTGTCGGATCGTAAGTTGGAAAGGAAAGAAGTGAGAATCTCTAGACCAATTGAATTTAGACACCTTGGCGATAGTATACGATATGAATATGGTTGGAAAGATGTAGAACCACGAAGAGAATATTTAAGCTCAGACGAATGGACTGAAGACCTTGCACCATTAGTAGTAGAAGAAGAAGGATCATTAGAAGCTGTTTTGGCAACAGATTCTACTTCGACATGCTTTCGAGGAGGTTTAAACCCAGCGTCAATTCAATCTATTTGGGATCCCAATTTCAACAATACCTTGTTGGCAACGTATGAATTTGAAGAGCGACTGGAATTTATGCATAGCTTGAATGATGATAATTGTCAACTTCTTAATGCCTACATTAATAACTTGAACAAGCCCATGTGGTTTTGCGATTCTCTGGCCTATTTGGCAACAGGAAATGAAATATTTCAGCTGTTTATGAATCGTAAAGATGGCAGAGTCTTGATTGATGATGCAAAAATGCAAGCACTTCAGAATTATTTTGAAGAAAAGCGCATGAAGTATGTGCAACAAGCTGCGGAAAATGAACATCAGTTTATAGCCAAAAATAAAAAGTTGGATGAAGAATTTAAAGCAAAGCAAAAAGCATTTACTAAGGAGGAAATAGTACGCGAAAAGGACAATTTGGAAACAGAATTTAAATTGAATATGGGAAAGATAAAATACAATAAACATATCGCCAATGGGTATAGAGTTCATGTTGAAACAGGTGTTTTTTATAATATAGATAAGTATGTTAGAGATGCTACTTCGGAGCGGAAATCACTGGATTATAAAGATCCTATCACCGGAGATAAAGTGAATATTAAGTATGAACCGATCACAGTGACTTTAACCAGTAAAAAGGATACGGGACGCATATTTGTATATCTAATACCAAAAGAATTGAATTCGTTTATGCGGGTTAAAAAGGAGGTTTCCGGAGAATATTCGGAAAAATTAAATTCTTCGATTCAATATGATTTACTGGTTATTAAATATGAAAATGAAGAAATATTTGCCAGTTTTAAAAAGAACGTGCGTTCTAAGAATTATAAGATAAAAGGACTGAAATTACGTTCGAGGGAAGAACTGAATAAACTATTGTCAAAGTCGTCCAATGCACATCAAAAAACAGATGAGTTAAAATCTGAAGTAGACTGGAGGCTATCTGAGATAAAAGAGTCCATTCGGCAACGGAAAAATAAAGAGAGAAGTGAATTGAAAAGTTTGGTCCGAGCAGCGATTTTTCCGTGTAGTAATACACCTGCAAAATCGGAATTCTTAGTTCCTGTGGATAATAATTGCATCCGAAGAGTAGCGTCCGGTTTTGGAAGGAGAATGCATCCTATTTATAAAGTGTACAAAATGCACACAGGATTGGACTTCACCGCATCCACTGGCTGTCCTATTTTTGCTAGTAGGAGCGGAAGGGTAATAAAAGTAGAACGAGCATTTTCCGGATATGGGAAGATGGTTAAAATTCTACATGATGATCAATTTACAACTATGTATGCCCATATGTCAGAGATTTTGGTAAAGGAAGGAGATTATGTCGATCAAGGTTTTACGATAGGAAAAGTAGGAAGTACCGGTTACGCTACTGCACCTCATTTACATTTTGAAATTATTTCGTACGGACAAAAAGTGAGACCAGCAAAGTATCTTGATCTATCCAAATTACAAGGATTAAACTGGGTTGGAATTTAGTTTTTTACTTGAAATTTTTTGAAGGAATAGTGTTTTTGGTTGAAGATTTGAACGAAATAAATTCCATTCGAAAAATTAGAAATATCTAATTTAAGATTGCTGTCAAACAGATCCATGTAAATGATTTCTCCAATTATGTTTGTGATTTTTATTTCTGCATTATATAGTTTTTTTGGAGTATGAATGAAGATGCTTTTAGATCCTGGATTTGGATACGTTATTACTTCTATTGTGTTCTTATGGATGTTTTTTTGGCTGGATAAATTAACTGAAATAGAAGCACAACTAGTGTCAACGATATGGAATTGTTTGATTCCTAAATTGCCAAAAAGGCATTTTTCTCCACTTGGCCAATGCACGACAAGAGAATCAATATCTGTATTTAGTCCAATTCCAAAATGTGCTAAATTGCTATTCTGAATCCCATAACTTTCCCCTGCCCGAATTTCTCTCGTTTGTACTCCCCAATCCCCGTATAATTTCACTATCGATCCGATAGCGTCGAAGTTGAATGCAGGGCCATCTAACTCAATAGTTAAATAATTATTTAGATTAGCATTATTTAACCAGATTTCATCTAGCGAATCTGCTGAACCTTTAGAAAGGTAAATATCAGTAAACCCATCATTATTTAAATCTCCTAGTGCAAAACTTTTCATGAATCCAGGAACGTTTGAAACGATCGGACTAAACGTTTTATCTTGGTTATTCAAGTAAATTCGAGATGCATTTTCTGAATTTGCAAAGAGAATGTCCAAGAAACCATCATTATCAAAATCTACAAAACTTGATTGATAATCATCTATGTCGGAAACGTCTAATCCTGCAGAGAAGGTGAGCTCCACAAATGAATCATTTATTTGTTCATACAGTCGATTTCTTGCTTTGTGGTTGGCAATGAGTAAATCCAAATCGCCATCATTATCGATATCTCCAAAATCGGCAGACCAAGATTGAGATCCATCCGCAATACCAAAGATGGATGCTTTTTCCTGATAGGAACCATTGCCCTCATTTTGATATAACAGGTTTATTCTCCGCAAATCAGTAGAGTCAAACGCAAACGATCTACATTTGGAGATGTACAAATCAAGATCTAAATCGCCATCAACGTCGGACCAAACGGCTCCATAATTCCCAGATTCTGTAGAATTGGGGAAAATGTTTGTAGATCGGCTCAAATTACCACTTCCATCATTTAAATATACATAATTGGCGCTGTCATCGTTGCATACAAATAAATCTAAGTCTCCATCTAGGTCGATGTCATGGAAATTAGCTGATTGAGCAAAAAATGTGTCTGGCAAAAAATGTTTTATGTAGCTTCCATTTCCATTTGATAAGAATAACTTTGATCTTCTTACATCTCCAATGAATATGTCTTTCACATGATCGTTATTAATATCAGCCACAGCAATACTTACCCAGCTAAATATTCCAGGCCCGGTGTTTTGGAGACTATCGATAATGTTAATGGGTTTTGCTTGAGTTAAATGATCAAGATTCGTCCAGAAAAGAGTCCCATTAGTCGAAGCGCTAATCAAATCCAAGACATGATCGTTGTTTATGTCGGTGATTGCCAAAGGAAAATCACTTTTGTAGGGAGTGTTGACTTTATTGAAGCTAATTTGACCAAAGATCTGCTGTGACGGTTGCAGTATGAAAATAAGCAATCCAATTATTGACAAATTGTGTATTATTCGCTTCATTACATCAAATTTAGCAATTTAGATCGTGTATCGACATCTCTTTAAACAATTAATTGATTTTCTTATTGCATTTATTCTGATTTTGGTGACCATTCCATTTTGGCTACCAGTCTTAATCCTTTTGTCTTTTGCCAATTCAGGTAAACCTCTTTTTTATCAAATTCGTCCCGGAAAAAATGAGATGCCGTTTAAGATTATCAAATTCAAAACAATGAATGATAAGACGGATTCCCAAGGTAAATTATTGCCGGATGAGAAAAGGTTGACAACCGTTGGGAAAATTGTTCGAAAATTATCGCTGGATGAATTGCCACAATTGATTAATGTGGTAAAAGGCGAATTAAGTTTAATTGGTCCGAGGCCATTATTGATGGAGTATTTACCGTTGTATAACGAAGAACAACGAAAACGGCATGATGTAAAGCCTGGAATTTCTGGTTGGGCACAGGTGAATGGACGCAATACAATTTCATGGGATCAAAAGTTTGAATACGATGTCTATTACACTCAGAACATGTCTTTCTGGTTGGATTTGAAAATTCTTTTTCTAACCATCTATAAAATAACAAGATTGGAAGGAATAAGTGCGGAGGGTCAAGCTACCATGCAAAAATTTGAAGGTACTCGGTCGTTCTCTGAAAAGGATTGATTTATTTCAAGAATGATAAAATAGAAGTAGAATGACTTGAGTCATTCATTTGTTTGGTTGATTTGAAAAGATAAGTCCAAACAGATATTAGAATAAACAGATAGTCCATTTGAATGAGATCATGAATGATGACAAGTAGATGTTGTTGCAGCACTAATGCAGTGCCTTAGGGTTTATTAAGAGGGTGCGGTTCAGTGATACCGAAAGTTAGTCCATGTTTTTTATTAAATTCTTTTTTATCTGTATTTCAGAAAAGAAGGTTACTTTACTTTGAGTAATGATAATTATCTGGATGTTAAAATTGGATTAATCGATGAATTTAATGCATCTATTGTTTAATTCGGATATTTTTCATTAATTTTGAATGTTAGACTTGTCGCCCGTGCAGCCTATTGAAACAAACATAGTGAGAACCAAGATTAACCCCGTGATAATTGGGTTAATATGCTTTGTGCTAGCAGGTTGTGTAGGTGTTGAGGTGGGCGTTTTGACAGATGAAGGTGTTGCTAAGGCAGATGATAATACTGTGTTAGATCTCGTAAAGGGTATTGAGGCGAAAGAGGAATTTGTTCCTAGAGTTGCAGATCGAATGGCGATAACTTATGCTACGGGACAAGATAGGCAACTCATATTGAAAACGAATTCAAACATTTTTTATTTTAAGAATGGGAATTCTTTGTCATTAGAATCAACTGTGGGTGATAAAGATAGTAATCTATCATATTCAAAACGAATTCAAATAGGTAATGGAGTAGGCAATTTACAAGATGGATCTACTCTTGATGGAGTGGAAACTTATATAGATGATAATGATGCGACGTATATTGTAATGATAGATCATTCGACGAATAAAGATTACTTACCTTTTAATGGGAGGCGGGCGAATTCAAGTTCGCAGCTAGTAAGCATTAAAATCACGTAAGAAGAAAATAAGCAGATTAAGTAGAATTGAAGAACTTGATATGAAAAAAATAAAATTGATAGCCTTATTGACTGGAATTCTGAGTGTAATGCAACTTGCAGCTCAGGATACGATGTACGTGGGGAATATGTTTCACGTTACGCCTGGAACAATTGTTTCGGTTGGTATGACACAAACGACAGTAGATGATACCCTCAATAACTTTGGCGATATTACGATAAATGGAAATTTCACCAATTCTGCTGCAGGAAATATTTTTAATGATGATTCTATTACTGTGTACGGAGATTGGACCAACACAACAGGAGGGAAATATCAGACAGATCCGAGTTATTTAGGTACCGTATTGTTTAGTAGTGCTAGTACACAACAAATTAATCATGCGGAAAATGGTGGAAATTTTTATCATGTTGCTTTCCACGGTGGTGGGGATAAAGTGTTAAATGGGTACATGAAAATTGACAGTACCATGAATTTGGTGTTGGGTAATGTATTAACTGATGCAGGGGATACGTTGGTTTTATTAGATGGAGATGTTATTGGTGGAAGCGGATCATCTTTTATTACTGGGGCATTTTACAATCAAGGATATGATACATTAGATTTTCCTCTTGGTTTTGGATTGTATAGACCTTTACGATTACTTGACGTGCCTGTTTCGGGAGATATGCCTTTTATTGGATTTGAATTTAGCGGTAGCGCACATGGAGGGACTACGGACGCAAGTTTATATGATTTAATATCAAATAAAAGCTGGGAAGGGCATATTCGAAGTGGAATTTATTTAGGATCTAAGGTGAGAATTCAATCCTATGCTGGAAGCGATGGAATTGCAGATTATTCAGAAACTGCTGTAGCACAATCTTCGTCGCTAGGAGGTGTTTATAGATCTATTGGAAATGATAATATCGCAGCTGCTACAAATGTTATAACGTCGGATTTTGATATGAAGCCTCTTTCTAGTCGTGATTCAGTCTTTTTGAGTATTGGACGAACGGCAAATATGACTGCAAGTGTTGATGCATTTTTACAGGGATCTTATAGCGGTGGAGCGATGAACGATTCGTTGTTTGATCGCGGAGAATTAGATATGTTTTTAGCTGGGGGAACGAACCCATACGGAATTAACATGTTGGAAGGATATTCTCATCCACAATTGGGTTTGAATGGACCGGTCGATGTTTTAAGTTTATATCTGAGGAGCTCGACAGGAGGGGCAAATTTGGATACCACCTATTGTTGGTTGATGACTGATGGGACCACTAGAGATTTTTATACAGGAACGCTTAATTATGCTACCTTCGTGAATTATTCTACTTTAACTTCAGGAAATAATTACTATGTGGTAACGGATCATAGAAATCATGCACCAATCATGTCAAATGTAGCTTTAGTAGTTGATAGAGATATTGCAACACCTGCTAGTGTAGATTTAAGATCTCTTGCAAATATTTATGGAGGAGGAGCTTGGTTATTAAGTGGTGATGCTTTGATGTATACCGGAAATGCAGAAGGTGATAAGTTTTTCTACTCTAAATATATTGTAGATGCAGATGATTTTGATAAAGTAAGAATTCCTGCAAATAATGGAATGCCAACGGGTTACATGGATGAAGATGTAAATTTGGATGGAAGAGTTAATAGTACAGATTGGGATAATACGAAAACGGGAGTAGATCGTATGTATTATTCTACAGTACCATTTTAATTGAAATTAAGTTTGATTGATAAAGATTGTTGATGAGGCATATTTATAAGTATTTATTGGTGATAATCGCTTTAGTTCCTTTTAGTATGAAGGGGCAAAATGATTTGAACCTGTTTCAGATTGTTCAAAATGATACGTTGTTTATTAGTATTGTTTATACACATAGTGGAGCGGTTACGGATACCCTAGGTTCTTCCAACCTAAGGATTAATTTTGATACGACCAATTTGGATGCAAGTGGAGCAGTAATTAGCTTTAGAGGGAATTATGATATAGCCAATCATGCAGGATATCAAGCCATGAATTTAGCTCCGAATCCAATTGTGGACACATTTTTCACATTAAATATTTTTAACGCCAATACAATTGGATATCGACCATTAGGAACCGAAGTCATTGCTATTATTGCGATTCCAGTAAAGAATGCATGTGGTACAAGTGGAGTGGAATGGAGAACGATACCGAAGGGAACCTTTCCGTTTTCTACCGTAAATCATTATAATGGAACTTCTTTAGGAACAGTAAATTACACGGGAGACGATGTGAATTTTCCGCTATGTGTATTAACGGCAAATGCGGGCGCGGTATTTGACACGATTTGTTTTAATGATTCAGATACATTGTTTGCAACATTAGCAGGTTTGTCAAAGTATAAGTTCTATTCAGATTTGGATGGAGCCATTGATTCTTCGACTACCAATAATTTTATAGCAACAACTTCCTTATCTGTCGGAACTCATCACATTTGGGTGGAAATGTTTGATTCGACTTGTAGTTCAGGTGGGGTTTGTATTGATTCTACGTTGGATTCTGTAACGGTAGTAGTACACGCTTTACCAGGAGCGATTATCGATCCTGCTACAAATGATTCAATATGTGCGCCAATAATTAATGAATCTTATTCTATTGTTGGTTCAGGTGTTTTAGGTTCCATATATACTTGGTCTATATTTAATGGTAATGGCTCTTTTAATGGTGGAAGTATAGGAGATGGTATTGGAATAGATTGGAACACCACAGGTTTAGATACAGTGGAAGTCCATGAAGTCGATTCAAATGGATGTGAGATTCGCGATACTTTACCTGTTTTTATATTTCAAAATCCAATTCCTAATTTGGGTAACGATACCATCGGATGTGGGATTTCAATTGTTTTAGATGCAAACATTTCTTCAGCATCTTCCTATCAATGGTATTCGTTGCCAGGCCCAACCTTATTAGCGGGTGAAGTCAATAAATCTTTTACGGCAACAAGTACGGGTGATTACATGGTTGAAGTGGACAGTACTGGAAATGGAACCAATTCATGTCATCAATACGATACGATCAAAGTAACCATTTTTGTTTTGAATGATAAAACAATAACTCCAACAGATGTAGTACTTTGTGATAGTGGTACGGCTTCTTTTACAGTAAATTCAGTCGATGACAATGTGCATTATTTTTTAAGAACCGAGGTAGATAGTAGCATTGTTGCAGGTCCGGTAAGCGGAGCGGCTGGAACCAATATAAATTTGACTACAGGTGTGCTTACTTCAAATGATACATTTAATGTATATGCAATAAGTGGAGGAAGTGGCAATTTAGATTTTGACGGAATAGATGATCGATTAACGCAACAAACACTCTTTTTTGGAACGGATTATACCTTAGAATCGTGGGTTCGTGTAGAAAATGGATTTGCAGGACATACTTATCTTATAAATGGTGTTAATGCTGGAGGTACGAATGATCATATGGTTTTGGGAGCTGCTGGAGGTAAAGTTCGTTTTTTGCATAGAATTCCAGCGGGTAATGGTGGAGGTACTAGTATTTTAAGTACAACTGATATTAATGACGGTGAATGGCATCATATTGCCGGTGTTAAAGAAGGTGTAAATTTGTACTTATATGTAGATGGGATACTTGAAGCCACAGCGATAGATGTTACTGATTATAATAGAAATGTGGATGTTAATTTCGGATTTCATAATTCTGGAGCTAGAGATTTTTTTGGTGGAGTGGATAATTTGAGGATTTGGAATGGATCAAGATCTCAAGCAGAAATCCAGGCAGGAATGACGGACTGTATCATCACAGATATAGGTCTTATCTTGAACTATGATTTTGAAGAAGGAAGTGGGAGTCCAACAGTTACCGATATTTCGGGAAATGGACATCATGGTGCATTAATAAATATGGATATCCTCAATGATTGGGAAAATGATGGACCAGCAGGATGTGGAACTTGTGAGTTGGAAATGACGCAGCTAGTTAGTGCAACGGTAATTCAAAATCCTACTCCTTCTATAGGGAACGATACACTGATTTGTGGACCATCTTTGGCACTTAATTCGCAAATTCCTGCAGCCAATTCATATCAATGGTATTCATTACCGGGACCTGTTATGATAGCGGGAGCGGTAAATCAAAATTATAGTGCCACAACAGCAGGTACCTATATGATAGAAGTTGATAGTACAGGTAATGCAGGAAGTACTTGTTTTAAATATGATACGATCAATATTGATCTTTACGATATAGCCAATCAAACGATTGATCCTGATACATTCAATATCTGCGATAGTGCATTAATCACGGTTAACTTGCTTAGTTCTCAAGGAACGGTGAGTTATTATTTGCGGGATGATTTTGACAGTGCATATGTGGAAGGACCTATTTTAGGAACTGGAGCAGGCATTTCAATTGATGCAGGAATGGTTGATAAACCAACCACGTTTAATGTAAATGCGCATATGGGACCAGGAGGAGCATTGGCATTTGATGGAGTGAACGAATACGTGGACTGCGGAACAGATGCCTCGTTGGATTTAGTAAATGAACTGACGGTAGAAGCATGGATTAAGGCAAACACCCTAATTCCTACCGGCATCATAGTATTTAATGGGGGAGCGTTTGCGACTGATGGATATGCGCTGTTGTTTGATGGTTTAGCAGGAAGTGCAGAAATCCGTATGGAATTTGAAGGAACAACGAGCAGCGTTACAGATAACGCTTACCCAGGAGATTTAGCATGGCATCATGTTGCCATGACGTTAAGTGATATTGGAGGTGGAAATTATCAAGCATTAATGTATATTGATGGAACGGTACAAGTTTCAGGAGCAATATTTAATGGGACTATTGGGCTAAATGCAGGATCTATGTCGATTGGAGGTTTTAGTGGGGGAGCGCATTTCGATGGAACGATTGATCACGTAAGAATTTGGGATCGTGCCTTGACGGCTAGTGAAATTGATAGTACAAAGAATGCTTGTTTGACAGGTAATGAACCTGGATTGGTTGCATATTACGACTTTGAAGAAAATGGAGGAACATTGTTGAACGATATAACAGGAAATGCAGGCAATAATGGAACATTAACTAATATGGATCCTTCGATGGACTGGATTGATGGATCAGGAGTGTGTGGGTCTTGTCAACAGGAAATGACTCAATTAGTGGAAGTTCTACAAAGTCCAAATCCTAAACCAGATTTAGGAGTAGATGATACCGTTTGTTTTGATTTTTCTTTCGGATCAAATAGTTACTTCGAGGAATCAAATATTCTTGCTTCTGGTTCAGGAAGTTACGAATGGTATTTGAATGGAGTTCAAATGTTTAATGATAATGATTCATTGGAATTCTTCAATGGAGGAGGAGGATTGGAAGATACCATTATTCTTGAGTTGGATAGCGCGGGTAATACTTGTTTTAAATATGATACATTACATGTGTTAATTTTAGAAGAATATAATCCTTTGGTATTTATAGACACTTTATGTGAAGGCGATATGGCTTTTTATAATATTATGGGAGGAATGCATGATAGCTATGATTGGTATTTGAATGGAAATCTTGAATTGACAACAAATAACAATATTTATGATACTACTATATCTTTAAATGATACGGTAGTGGTGGTAGCAACGGGAGGATTTAATCACGGGGTTTGCCCAGATGTCTTTAGAGATACTATAGTAAAAGGAGTACATCCACCTTTAAATGCAACGTTATTTTTCACAGGTGATTCAGCAATTTGTAAAGGTGATTCGGTAGAATTGAAAGCAACATCCACGAATTCCCTTGCAAGTTACGATTGGTTGAGAGGAGGGGTTTCATTGTTTGGAGCAAATGAGAATGATACTACAAATAATTTTGGTGACTTAGGAATATATGAAGTTGCAGTTTTAGATAGCAATGGTTGTAACGATACTACAATCTCTAGACAGGTGATTAATGCTCGAAGTCTAAAAGTTGATTTGACCGTCTTATTGGAGGGAGCATTTAATGGAACAGAGATGCTCGCCAATCTTTATACAGCTCCTGATTCAGTTCCTTTTACTACTTTTTCTGTATTAGAAAATCAGTTTGAACACCCTCTAACCCGAGGTGGACAAGGCTTTGGAGGGGCATATGGAATAACTATGGCTGCTGGAGACACAATACCAGATGATGGTATAGATGCAGCTGTCGATGTAGTTCAGTTAAGTTATCGTTCGACGCCAAATGGAGCTGATTTAGATACATCTTATGCCTGGTTAATGCAAGATGGAACGCTTAGAGATTTTTATGTTCAGGATTCTACTTTTGGATTAGCTTGCGGATTGACCGCAGGGAATTATCATGTGGTAGTTAGACATAGAAACCACTTAACGATAATGTCAAACACCGCTCTTGCGCTTAGTGATGTTGGAGTTCCAGCTAACTATAATATGAGTGTTGTAGGAAATGTGTATAACGCAGCATATGGTCTGGGAGTAAAAGATTTTAGTGGAGTGGGGACAGGTCCGGCGTTAATGATTGGTGGAAATGCAGAACCGTTTATGCAAATAGATGCGTCTGATTTAAATTTAATAATGCAAGATAATTCAGGATTAATTCCAGGATATTTGAGAACAGATTTTAATCTTTCAGGAGGAGCAGAAGCTACGGACCTGACTGGTATTGAAATAAACAATAATTTATTGCTATTTTCTGTCACACCAAATCCATAGATAGTTAAGAGTGGTTCTTGGAAGGCTAGGGGCGATAATGATTGAAGAAAATAACATTAAATAATAAGAAAGAAAATAGCATAAGGCACAGGTAATATTTTAATAAATAGATAATAAGATATGAAACGATTACTACTCACTTTAATATGTTTAACCGGATTGGGAATGTCGGTTGAATTAAAAGCTCAAGGAGATTACAATTTAGAGATTGAGCAAATGGTGGATGGCACTGAGTTGGTGATGGATATGTATATCCAAAAGACTAACGGAATTGACTTTGCACTAAGCTCATGTAATTTTGCTGTTTTTTTAGATACGTCCAGTTTGGATATTAATAATATGTCAAAGGAAACGGCTTATGACGGTCCATGGGATAATAATCAAACTCCCGCATCTTATATGGATATGATGTTGGGGAAAGGAAATGATTTCTTAAATGTGACTACCAGAAGAAAGACAACAGGTAGTGTGGTAGGATATGATGTTACATCAACTAGAACCCGAATAGTTCGAGTGCGTATTCCTATAAAAAACACTTGTGGAACGAATTCAGCAACATGGAACTCTGCTCCAGCGGCGCAAAACATGATGCCTTTAAGCAATATTAAAAATTATGCGAATTTTATTAACGCTCAACCAAATTTCCCATTGTGTGAGCTTCCACCAATTCCTTCACTTGCGAATAACAGTGGAGTAACTGAAATTTGCGAAGGAGAGTTTGTAACTCTTGCAACAGATGCAACGGCTACGATTCAATGGCTGAAAGACGGTACGGAAATTTCCGGAGCAACATCTTCAACCTTTGAAGTGACGGAGGCAGGACAATATGATGTGGCAGCATTAAATTGTACGGCATGTAAAACAGCTTCAGCAAATAGTGTAACGGTATCTGTAAATGCACTTCCAACTACTCCTTTGATAGAACAAATTGGAAGCTTGTTATCTACAGATGCTACAGGAACCTTACAATGGTATAAAGATGGAGAAATCATTATAGGAGCAACCACTGCAACTTATGAGCCTTCTGCAAATGGTAATTATACAGTGATGAATTCAAATAGCTGTGGGCAGAAAGAATCCGATCCGTTTGCTATCGAACTAACGGGTATAGAAGAGCAATTAACAATAGGATTATCAGCCTATCCAAATCCATATAAGGGATCTACAGTTATTTCATTTACGATCGGTCAACGAGAAGATGTAACGATTGAATTATTTGATGTGTTAGGTAAAAAATTGAAAACTCTTGAAAATGAGTCTAAAGGACCGGGAGAACATAACTTGCAATTTAGTGGAGATCAGGAAGGATATTCAGAAGGAATTTATTTTGTGAAGTTGACTATTGGAAATGCGTCACAAACTTTAAAACTTGTTGAATTAAAATAAACGGTATTTCATTGCATTAGAAATATTTCAGTTTATTCAATCTGAAATAATTTAAAATTGAGTAAGATAGAGAAAATATAATTTGATTCAATTCTGTATGCCTGTTTAATGAAAATTGAATTAATTAGAATACAACACAACCAACACTATTAATTAAGTATTACGGAGAAACTTAACTTGTCCATGGGAAAGAAACTTTTACTAATAATAGCTACGATCACAACCATTGTCGGATCATCTTTTGCACAAAGAGCATTTGACATGGAAGCTTGTATGATCGACGATACGTTATACGTTGATTTAATTTACAGTGATACAACTCGAAATTTCGAATTGGGTGGAGCAAACCTCGTTTTCGATATTTTGGATAATAGTGATAATCCATATACGGTAAATGTGGATTTTGCGAATATGTCACTGGATTATCAAGGACCATATTCAGATACATCTACAATTCCTTTATCAGATGAAAATGGGGATTATGCATTAATGAATCTAGGGGGAGTAAATTTTGTAAATACTACAATTGTAGCAGATGAAGCAAATACACTTAATGGACCAGGTAATAATAATGGGACAGGTTATTTACCTCCTGATGGAACTCCAATTGTAGTTGCAACGGTGAAAATTCCTTTTAATATGGGAGCAGCATGTGGCGATACTGTAAATTTAAGGTGGCGTTATCAGGGAAGGGGACTTGGAGATGGTTATGATTGGCCAGGTAAAACATTAAATTTAGGAGCAGGAACTATTACTGAATGGGGTGCACCGGGGATAGATGTAGCAGGACAATTTGGTTTTACGGATTTAACAAATGTTATTTTATGTAATAATTATTGCTCTAATCCGGCACAGGCTAAGTCGAATGATTCTATTCAGGCATTATTAGATACTATTTGTCCTGGAGTTTCCAATACTTTTTCAATTAACCCTGAATCTAGCGGAGATTCTGTTTATTTTTATTCTGCTAACTTAGGTTTGTTGCAAGGAGGATTAAGTGATACACTAATTACTACGGCTTTAACAACTACTGATACAGTATGGGCTGAAATCAGGAATGGTGGATGTTCGTCATGTCCAAGTTCTTCTACGGATTCAATAGAAATTTTCGTAGTTACTTTTACTGCAACGATAGATACAATCGGAAATACAGCATCGACTTGTGATAGTATTGGTCTATTTAGTGTAAAACCAGGTATAGCATATACATGGTTAAATCCAACAGCCCCAACAGGAGACACGGGCGATACATTATATGTAACAGCAGGTGGCTCGTATAGAGTTCGAGTAGATAGTGCCGCTGGATGTTTTGATACAACGAGTGCGATCGCAGTAAACATCGCTACGTTCACAGCAACGATCGATACAATCGGAAGTACAGCATCAACGTGTGATAGTGTAGGATTGTTTAGCGTGAAAACTGGAATAGCGTATACATGGTTAAATCCAAGTGCGCCGACCGGAGATACTGGCGATACATTATATGCAACAGCGTCAGGCTCGTATAGAGTTCGAGTAGATAGTGCAGCTGGATGTTTTGACACAACAAGTGCAATCGCAATTAATATTGCCACGTTCACAGCAACGATAGATACAATCGGAAGTACAGCATCGACTTGTGATAGTGTAGGAATGTTTAGTGTAAAACCAGGTATTTCATATAATTGGTTGAACCCAAGTGCGCCAACCGGAGATACTGGCGATACATTATATGCGACAGCGTCTGGTTCGTATAGAGTTCGAGTAGATAGTGCAGCTGGATGTTTTGACACAACGAGTGCAATCGCAATTAATATTGCAGTGTTTACAGCAACGATCGATACCATCGGAAGTAGTGCCTCTACATGTGATAGTATTGGTCTATTCAGTGTAAAACCAGGTATTTCATATAACTGGTTGAACCCAAGTGCCCCGACTGGCGATACTGGCGATACATTATATGCAACAGCAAGTGGTTCGTATAGAGTTCGAGTAGATAGTGCAGCAGGATGTTTTGATACAACGAGTGCAATAGCGGTAAACATCGCTACGTTCACCGCAACGATCGATACAATCGGAAGTACAGCATCAACGTGTGATAGTGTAGGAATGTTTAGTGTGAAAACTGGAATAGCGTATACATGGTTAAACCCAAGTGCTCCAACAGGAGATACTGGAGATACATTATATGCAACATCGTCCGGCTCGTATAGAGTTCGAGTAGATAGTGCCGCCGGATGTTTTGATACAACGAGTGCGATCGCAATTAACATCGCCACGTTCACTGCGACGATCGATACAATTGGAAGTACAGCATCGACTTGTGATAGTGTAGGTTTGTTTAGTGTGAAACCAGGTATAGCATATACATGGTTGAACCCAAGTGCGCCAACCGGCGATACTGGAGATACATTATATGCAACAGCAAGTGGTTCGTATAGAGTTCGAGTAGATAGTGCAGCTGGATGTTTTGATACCACAAGTGCAATCGCAATTAACATTGCAGTGTTTACTGCAACGATCGATACCATCGGAAGTAGTGCCTCTACATGTGATAGTATTGGTCTATTCAGTGTAAAACCAGGTATTTCATATAACTGGTTGAACCCAAGTGCGCCAACCGGCGATACCGGCGATACATTATATGCAACTACAAGTGGTTCATATAGAGTTCGAGTAGATAGTGCAGCGGGATGTTTTGATACCACAAGTGCAATAGCGGTAAACATCGCTACGTTCACAGCAACGATCGATACAATCGGAAGTACAGCATCAACGTGTGATAGTGTAGGATTGTTTAGCGTGAAAACTGGAATAACATATACATGGTTAAACCCAAGTGCTCCAACCGGAGATACTGGCGATACATTATATGCAACTGCAAGTGGTTCGTATAGAGTTCGAGTAGATAGTGCAGCCGGATGTTTTGACACAACGAGTGCAATCGCAATTAATATTGCCACGTTCACTGCGACGATCGATACAATCGGAAGTACAGCATCGACTTGTGATAGTGTAGGAATGTTTAGTGTGAAAACAGGAATAGCGTATACTTGGTTGAACCCAAGTGCTCCAACCGGAGATACTGGCGATACATTATATGCAACAGCGTCCGGCTCGTATAGAGTTCGAGTAGATAGTGCAGCAGGATGTTTTGACACAACAAGTGCAATCGCAATTAACATTGCAGTGTTTACAGCAACGATCGATACAATTGGAAGTAGTGCCTCTACATGCGATAGCATCGGCTTATTTAGTGTAAAACCAGGAATATCTTATGCATGGTTAAATCCAACAGCTCCAACTGGCGATACCGGAGATACATTATATGCAACAGCGTCCGGCTCGTATAGAGTTCGAGTAGATAGTGCCGCCGGATGTTTTGACACCACAAGTGCAATAGCGGTAAACATCGCTACGTTCACCGCAACGATCGATACAATCGGAAGTACAGCATCAACGTGTGATAGTGTAGGAATGTTTAGCGTGAAAACAGGAATAGCGTATACATGGTTAAATCCAAGTGCTCCAACAGGAGATACTGGAGATACATTATATGCAACAGCAAGTGGTTCGTATAGAGTTCGAGTAGATAGTGCCGCCGGATGTTTTGATACAACGAGTGCGATCGCAATTAATATTGCCACGTTCACCGCAACGATAGATACAATTGGAAGTACAGCATCGACTTGTGATAGTGTAGGATTGTTTAGTGTGAAACCAGGTATAGCATATACATGGTTGAACCCAACAGCTCCAACCGGCGATACTGGAGATACATTATATGCAACAGCGTCCGGCTCGTATAGAGTTCGAGTAGATAGTGCAGCAGGATGTTTTGATACCACAAGTGCAATCGCAATTAACATTGCAGTGTTTACAGCAACGATCGATACGATTGGAAGTAGTGCCTCTACATGTGATAGTATTGGTCTATTCAGTGTAAAACCAGGTATTACATATACATGGTTGAACCCAAGTGCCCCAACCGGCGATACCGGCGATACATTATATGCAACAGCAAGTGGTTCATATAGAGTTCGAGTAGATAGTGCCGCCGGATGTTTTGACACCACCAGTGCAATAGCGGTAAACATCGCTACGTTCAGCGCAACGATCGATACAATCGGAAGTACAGCATCAACGTGTGATAGTGTAGGAATGTTTAGCGTGAAAACAGGAATAGCGTATACATGGTTAAATCCAACAGCCCCAACAGGAGACACTGGCGATACATTATATGCAACTGCAAGTGGTTCGTATAGAGTTCGAGTAGATAGTGCAGCTGGATGTTTTGACACAACGAGTGCAATCGCAATTAATATTGCCACGTTCACTGCGACGATCGATACAATTGGAAGTACAGCATCGACTTGTGATAGTGTAGGAA
>CBDICC010000005.1:0-27247 GCA_965277185.1 Cytophagales bacterium
GATTTAATTATTACATTTTCTAAACCCGTTTTTCCTTTGAGAACAACTCCACCTACATCAAATGAATTAGAATTCGAAGGTGTTTTTTGACGGTTATTTTTGATCTCCGCAAGTGTGCGAGAATGATCAACTTCTTTCAATTTTTGTTTTCCTACAGAATTTAAATTTTGTTCAAGACTAATTAACCTGATTTCATTCTCCAATTGTCTTATTTGAGAATCCTTTAAAATCTGTTCAAAAGCGAAATTATCCTTTAACGTGTTAATTCGATATTCCTCAAGAAAAATCACCAAACTCAGCAATAAGCCAACTGTAAACCAAGGAGGTAGCTTTATATTGGTTATATTGTTAAGCATAAGAATTAAGTATTATAGTATTCAACTACTATCCTTATACTTTATAAATGAAATATTGTTTCATTTATAAATCATTATTTTATATTAAATATAGTTTATAGTGTGAATGGTTGATTCTAAACAGAATAATAATGTTCAGACCTGACATTCATTAACCCAACTTCTATTATACTACAGGCAATAAGTTAGGGTGAAAAGCAAAAAGATGGACGTTGGTTACTCCAAAACCGCCAAATCAAATTTAGCATCTGCCGTTGTATCCAATTTACCAACTGTGGCTAACAAGAAATTTAGATGTGATATCATTTCAACAATGATAATTTATGCTCGTCATTGATTCCATAACCTTCTGGGAAAAACTGCAAGAATTTTTCATCTACCCAACTGATTCTAAGAGCATATAAATGATAATCTTGAGTGCAACACCAATAAAAACCATTAATGCAATAACCTTATCTTTTAAAGATGTACTCCTAGCTGTGGCAGAAATACTTGAGCGAATGAAGTTTAAATAGGAACAACCAATCGACATTGAAACATTTTTTATTAGATTTTACACATTGCGAATTTTGATTAGATTTACTAAAGCTATGGCCAATAAGGGCAACTAAATCCACGAGTCTGGGTCACATTATTTGAATAAAAGATCATTCTTAGAATCAAACAAATTTCGTTCTAGCCTTGTATGTATTGATAGGACTCAAAAATGATGTAATATTTAAGGTTTAATGGGATTCGAGGACGAGGAAACTATCAAACGAATCGAATTATTCGTTTTGTCAAATATGCCGTTTAATTACAAAAGAAAACTGGATTCTAAAGAGTAGTAGAAAAGCCTCTCAAATCTTGTAATTTCACTTGCAAAACTTATATTTAACTTATGATCAGGGCAAAAAGAACAGACTCTCCACAAGAGTTTGTAATAGGTATACTTGTAGATGACAAAAACAATAAGACAATCAAGCTTATATGTGATGAAGAAGGTGATTTTCATATTATAAAACCTAAAACAATTGGAAAGTTTACAGGAGCGGTAGATCCTAAAGGTATAAGAGTCTTTGAAGGTGATATTTTATATTACGAAATGGAAAACATATACGACGTTGTTGTGTATGATTCTGATGAAAACTGGTTTTCTCTTAAAAAAAATGATTTGGATTTTACAGATGGAGATATTGCAGATTGGGATGAGGTAGTAGGAAACATTCACGAATCTCCAGGATTGTTCCTCTTCTAAAATTAACCAAATTCGGTGTTCATCAAGAAAACAATTGATCCATTACTGAAATAGGAATACCAATTACCAATGGAGAAGCTAAAATAATTTGATTTTCTTCATCAACAGATTTAATAATTGCGATTCCAGTCAATTCTCCATAGACACCTGGTTCATCTAAGCCAACAAATCCTGTAGACGTAGTAATCCATTTAGGGTCAATTGTTAGGATCAATTTAAAATTTTCAAATTGACTAAATATCTGGGGAGTTAATTCGATTTTACTTGACATCTTATAGTAACCATGTTCAACCTGATCTACATCTGGGATATTCTTACCTTCAAACTCACGATTAAATAAAACAGTTAATCCTATTAAGCTCTTATCTAAGGATTGAATAAGGTCTAACTTTGTCGTATTAGGGTGGATAGAGTGAAGAAGGGTTTTAAATTTTTGTAATATTTTTCCTATTTCAAAACCAGTTTCAATCAAACTACCAACTCCTTTCAAAAAGTTTGAATCAATGTCATATCCCAATTGGGCTGCTAGTATTGACAGCCTGGGAATATTTAGATAAAATATAGTGGAAACACCTAATTGCAATGGGTTACCAACCATTTGTTTTACTCTTAAATCTCTTTCGTGATTCGATTTTAATTCCAGAAGTTTTTTCACGGAATATGAATCTGTGTCTACAATGATATGATGATTGCGACACAGGAGAATTAAGTTTTCATAAAGGTTTATTTTTTCTGTGGGATAATTACTATCGTGACGAGGACTTCCTCTTTTTAAACCTCTAATATGACAGATGTTTCCAAGAATGGCATCGCTATTATAATCCGTTAATTCGGCATAGCAATTTGGATGTGCACAGAAGCCACCGGAACGTCCCCAAAGTAACTTTAAATCAGTTTTCTTGTAATTTCTATTCACTATTGCAAAATACTTATTAACCTTGTAAAATCACCTTTTATTGAGATTAGCTTTAAATCTTTCGAACCCTAGTTTTCGGTTAGCGACTAATGTCATTGGTTTTATATGATCAAACATCATTTTCACCAACATTCCATGACCAACAAACATAGGTGTTTCTTTTGTTTCCTGATCTTGAATTATCAACCCTTTATTATCAAATGAAAAAACCTCTGCTCTATCTCCGGACATTTCCCCAATTAATTTGGCTAATTCTTTCCTCGTTGACCAGCGCATTGGTAACCCCATATCATTACTAAATTGGATCAGCTTATCAAAATCAATACCTATATACATTTTAATTCTCCCTATAACGAGATCAATGATATGATCATCGCCAAAAGGTTTTACGAAAACAGGCTCAGACACTGTAATACCAAGGGTTGACATCAAGTCATATACCGGATAGTCATTATTAAACTCTTTTAAGACCTCTTTCCCATAAAACCGCCAGTCATTCTTATAAACACCTACATTAATAATTCCTCCAATATTAGTGTAGGCCCATTCTTTTTGTTCCAACTTCTTTAATAAACTAATCAGTTCCTGATGATATGTTTCATCAACAATTGGATTATCGACAAGATGAACTCTGGTATCCTTATGTTTGGGATGTTCACCTTTCTCCTTCTCCAAGATTTCCTTAACCTTTATTGTCTTATCTTTCTGTTTTTGAATTCTTAGGATTTGTTTAACAAACTTAGAATCAAATGACTTTGCCAACCTATTCTCTGCTACTTGCAAATTGTTTACTTCATAAAACTTAAGTACCCTAAATGCTTCTTGGTTTTTCTTACCTGTTTTTACTTCGATTATTTCATGTTTATCAGGATAAATAGCTATTAAATCACCAATCTGAATATTATTGGTCAAATCACTGATTAAAGCAAATCGATCTGGATGTTTGTTTATTTCTTTTGCGGCATTCAAGATAGCTTCAAAACCTTTGCCCTCCAATTCATTAGAACCTCTCTCTCCAGTAAAAAATCGAGAGATGTGTTCCCTTTTTCCATTAAAAATTTGCCAAGTAATTGCAAAAATTAAATTCCGAAGTAGTTCTTCCTTGTAGTTTTCTATTTTAAGGGCTGCATTAAGTTCAGCTACTTTATCCTGGATCTTATTTTGCCTGGCAATCTTTATTTGTTGATTTATTTCTTCTTTTAGTTTTCCAATCTGTCTTATCTCCAGTAGGATATTCATTTGAGCAACTTTAAAGCCCTCATTGCAAAGCTCGTATAATCTTTCAGCGTTGAAGTCCTCTTTTCTCTTATTTTCCTTAAAATGGGTTACAGCTCCATACCTACAAACCAAAAAGAAAATATCCTTTAATTTTTCTTCAAATTCTGGGCTAATCATATTCAATTTATCTTATTTAGTTCAGTGGATCCAGTACTTAATCAAACATGTAACTCGCTACTTCTTTTTTAAATATTCTCTATCAAAAGGTTTTAATTTGACTTCTCTAAATGGGAAATCATCCTTTAATTGTTTTTCTGCTTCCGCAATATATTCCCATTCACTTTCAGCATAAAGCCAGAATAATTCAAGCATCACATCATCGTCATTGGGTACAAAAACGATTAATCCGACACACTTGTTTAAGTTTTGCTCATACTTGTGAGCAAGTGTATAATTGGTTAAAACATTCTTCCAGTGTTGACCTATTTTTTTCTGTAACGGGATAAATACAAAACCACACCCGGTCCTAGAATAAGCTACTCGATAAGGCCAGTCATCTTCATCTGCATTTACCGTTTCTATTGTTTTAGAAAATCGCTTTTTAAATTCGCGTAGTTCTGCTCGATTTAGTTTTGCAATCTCTTTTATAATTTGATAATAATCTGTCTCCCTCGTATTGTTCATTATCCGTTGTGTTTCTTTAAACCTTTTTATAAGAAAACTAACATCAAACTCATGTGTATTGGGGTTCATTTGCTTCAGGTTTTCTTCATAATTCGGGTTTATATGATCCGTTTCTTCTGTTTCAAAAAAGTGACCCAATACATATTGTTCTGATAAGGCATCCATCTTTTTTTGGTGTCTTTCAAATAATTCCTCCCTAAACCACAGGTACTCTGCTATTTCTGCTGGTGTAATTAAATATTGGCTAACCCAAGAATAATCTTCCAGATGAAACAAATGTATCAAACCAACTTCCTTACTTTTATAGAATTTTTTAAATCTGTATTGCTTGGGCAGCATAAAATTGTCATCGTAGAGAACAACCTTGTTTATGTAATTATTAGCAGCCTTTTTAAGGTCGAAAATGTGACCTTGCTTATTTGGAAGCTTAATGGATTCGAAAGTGTTTAAATAGCCTACCGACTTTTTTATTTGATTCGTAGCCAATTTTAGCACCTTATTTTTGAACCATTTTATAGCATCTTGCTCATTGTCGTGTTGCTTGTCTCGCTCCTTGATTTCATAAAGAAAAAGTAAATCGTCCAACCATACAACACTATCTCCCAACTGCAACTCCTGTTTTTGATTTTCTGGTACAAACTTGTTTAGCCGATACGTGAACTCATCAAAGAATAAACCTCCATGTAAGGCTGAAATGTATTTTTCTGTTCTGGTTTCTTCCATTTCTATTGTACTAAATTGCGTTTAATCCTCCCTCCAAAACTATTTGAACATCATCCCCAAACTTCGTTCTAATATCTTGATCAGAGACGGATTCAGGAAAAGCCATTGCTAACAAATGTTTAGGTCTCGACAAAGCAACATAGATAATGCGTTGCTTTTCAGACGGGAATTCTAGGTCGTTTGAAGTTATGTCCCCAAATGTGATATTGTCCTTGTGCCTGGAACTATTAAAAAATACCAAAATAGCATCGAGTGATTTACCTTTGACCTGATGAACAGTTGTAATTGGTATTTTACTGTCAGAAAAGGAACGCTTGAAGTGTTGCTCAACAGGTTGAACAAGGTGAATTTTGTTAAAGTACTTGGAATTTCGGTTTCTTATTTGAAAATCTACCTGATTAGTTAATTCAAATTTTTCTTGAATAAATAACTGAGTCTGAATTGTCCAATCTGTTAATGATAAAGAGAGACTTGGTAATCCGTGTAAAGCCTCCATAAGTTTTGCATTGAAATAATGATCCACCTTTAATCCCCTTTCAAACTCTTTAAAATCATGATATTCCAATCCTGGTTCTATTAATTTAGCTACAATGGAACGAATTGATTGCACCGCTGGCTTAATTTCATTCCCCTTATAATGATGCATTGCTTTAATTAATTGAAACGGAATCCAACTATTCCAAGGTTTCACTTCATCACCTTTACCCAGCATCTTATTTTTAAGTGAATTCCCTCGTACAACTATTTGGTTATTATTGAACCCATTAGTCTGACATTGACTATCAAAGTGTTGAACTATTTGTGGGGTATTAGAATCGGAATATTTATAAATTAATATTGGGAGTTCTTTATCCTCTTCACTTACAGAATTTATTACGGGATCGTCTCCTTTTCTTAATTTAGAAAAACAATTTATTATTCGTTGAGGAGATCGGCGGTTATCCGTCAAATCCAACCCGTTCCAATTATTCGTGTCAGCATATTTGTCCAAAAATAATTGAGGCTTCGCATCTCTCCATTCATATAAACTTTGATAGGGATCACCTATGAATTCAATATTCTCTAAGCCTTGATCTATTAGCTTATCGAAGATCGCATGCTGTATAGCTGAGTTGTCTTGAGCTTCATCCACAATTATGTGAGGAAAGCGTTTTGATAACAATTCTCCGATTCTTGGCCACTTCCCAAGGAGGTATTGAGCAATATAAGCTGAATCCCCAGTTGAAATAAATCCCTTGCTAAACCTTGTCCCTACAACCGTTTTGCAGTAGTTTTCAAATACCTGTATATCAACTTTATTATGATCAGGCTGTTTACCTTTGACCGTAAAGGATCCATCCGCACTTAGCCATATTTCACTTGGTGGGTAAGAGTGGAAAATGCTGCGATTATTATTCCCTTTGAAATCGTTCAAGGGGCGTTTTAAACCATCTTTTAGTTTCCCGTTTCCATCTTGATATTTAACCCTCCATATATCATCCAAAATTTCATTTGAATCCAGTATTTTTGGGCGCTTAAAATCTCGATCAAGCAAATAATAAAATGGTAGGGTAATGTATTGATTTATAAAACTATCTATTGTCGAAACGACATGGGGAAACTCTAAATGTCGTCCACTAAGCTCTGTAAACTTTTCATTGATCTCATTCTTGGCAGTATTTGTAAATGACACACAAGCTACTCCTGAGTATTTCCCTAAAGTAGCCAAATATTCGTTTTCAAGGTCAATTAATTTTTTAGCCACCGATGTGGTTTTACCGCTTCCAGGGCAGGCATTCAGAACTATTTTTCCTCTGGCATCAAGATATGCTTGCCGTTGCGAATTCATTTCAAATTCCATGACTATCTCAATTTGTTAAGCCCCTCCCTTATATAATCAGG
Source organism: Cytophagales bacterium (assembly GCA_965277185.1). Classification (GTDB taxonomy): domain Bacteria; phylum Bacteroidota; class Bacteroidia; order Cytophagales; family JAHDFW01; genus JAHDFW01. The sequence goes on from CBDICC010000005.1 coordinate 7,016, forward strand.
AATAATAAAATTATCCTTGGCTTCCTGAATGTTTTCTACAATATGAAGTGAAAAATCTTGTGCAAAATCCGCCTTCGCTGGAAAGACTTTCCACAACAATATAGCAACCTTTCTTTTTTGCTCTTCATTTAATATGTGATCATCAAAAGTATTTACATACTCCAATATTTTATTTGTCTTATCGTAATAGTCCAAGGCAAAATAAGCAAACAAGAAATTAGATGTTAGCTCGGTTCTATTGTCTGGAATGTTACTTAAGGCTAATTCATACTCTAATGTTTTGAAGGAAGAATGAATAGATATGTTATCAGCATTGGAAGCTACTGAATTAAGGTTTGCAATTCTTGACACAGGAGTACCCGCTTGAATCAGGCTATCCAGTTCATCTAATTTTTGGTAATCATTAACTATAAGTTTTGCAAAACCATAGTCTGACTTTTTCGAATCTGTAAAACGATCATCATCGGATAAAATAACTACGGGCTTAGAAATTCTCTTCTTTTCATCAGATGAATTAAATAAATACATAAAAGGATAAAATGATGTTCCCCGAACATTAATAAGTTCAATCCGATAATCTTCTAATCTATAATCCTCCAAGAGTGTAAAAGAAGATATTAGCAGTTCTTCTGATATACCTTCTACAAACAAACATGCTTTAGCATAAAACAATTGAGATTTTGTTACATCAATATAACGTTCCAATTGTTTCAATTTCTGATTATATCCCGCAGAGGTTAACATTGTATCCTTTTTGGTGTTTTCAACGATTCCTTCCTGCTCTCGATTTTTAAACAACTTACTAATCTGAAATGAACGTTGCTTTTCCAAGAGAATCAAGCTTTTCAAAGGTACTTTTGAAGTTAGTGTAGGTGAGTGTGTTGTTATAAAAAGTTGACTATTATCGAACTCATTCGCTTTTTCAAGAAAATTGTATAAATTTAATTGTAATTGCGGATGCAAATGCGCCTCTGGCTCTTCGATGAGTAAAACGTTATGAGGAATAGAATCATCCGTGATTTGCTGTTTAATATCTCCTAATACCGTAGCAATATAAATCAGGTTATTATACCCTAGGCTATTTTGCCACAGACCAAACCCTTCATCTTTTAATGTTTCATGATTATGAGGCAAATAAGGTTTAATGGCATTTACAATATATTCTGTTTTAGATTGCTCAATATGCAAACCAATTTTGTTGTCTTGGAATTGTTTGAAAATCTCCTCCAAATTATCATTGACTCCCGTCCTGGTATCCTGGACTTCATCTCTTTCGAGCAATGAATCATTTGCATTCTTCATTATTTGCTCAATTTCTGTGTCGCTCTCATTTCGGTCAACAAAACGTTTAATGACTTTCCCTAGGACGTTTCCTCTTGTACTAAGCAAATCCCTAGTACTGTCGCGTAACGCTCCTAAATAATAATGCTGAAACAATTCGAAAGTTTTATAATCTGCCCTTTGACCTTCTATGTCGCCTGTATTATATGTGAAGTTAGGGTGCTTTCCAGGACGATCTTCGTAGTTGATGATGATTTTGGCATAATCCTCTGTAGAATCATTTGGATCAATTACCATGTATTCGTAAAATGCTCCCTTTTGCGCTGATGAAAGATTTTTAAAGTGATAGGTTATTGAAATGTTTCCGGCTCGATCAATATTGTGCTGGCCTTCATTTCGGGTAACTTTTTCATGAAAATCACTAGGAGATACTGATATCTCGCGCAGTGGCTCACCTATGTTGTATAATAACCTTATCGCATCAATAACGGCTGATTTATTACTTCCATTTTCACCTATAATTATATTGATATTGGGATCGAAATTTACATCCAATTGATGGATACCTCGATAATTTTTTATTTGTAAATAGGATAAGTACATTGTATTATTGCTTATGGTCTATGTTTTTTACGTTGCTTTCCAAGTCATCCATGATATCTTTGACACCCGTAAACCCTTCCAGCATGTCCGGAAAATCTATTTCACGTGAATTGATTTTTTTGACAATCACATTTAATTTATTGTACCAACCTTTTCTGATAAGATCCTTTTGAATTTCTTTTAAATAATCTTTCCATTCTAAGTTTGTAATATCATAGGCGTGTATTAATTCATCAATAGTTTGATTAACCTTTTCTATTCTCGTCCTTACGCTTTCGTACATTTTTAAATCAAGATCCTGTGGGCTTTGCAATATGTTTTCATATTTCACGTAAAAACCATCATGTCTTAAAAAATCTACCTGAGCATACCATTCAATCTCAAGTTTAATTTCTAATAATTTTTGCATGGCATAAGTGTGCACTTTGGTTAAAAATGATGTCGATTTAAAGTCTATCTTCCTTACTTCACTTTCGTTTTGTTTAATGTACTCAATAAACATTTTTAAATCCGAGGTAAGAATTGAGAAACATGATAGGATCAACCCAGAGTAGTACCGAAGTTTATGATTGTCAAAGATTGGTTTAATTCCAGGTACTTTATTTCTGAACTGAAACCCTTGTGAATCGAGATGAAGTACAAAACCTTTAATCCTTTCCTCCATCGAAAGGATTAACAATGAGATGGCTAAACCATACGCTTTATTGTCTTTTAATATTTCTGCATTATTAAATTGTTCTTTTGAATTATCAAGACTTGAAATACTAGCTTCAAAGCACTCTTGCTTTGACAAATTCATAAATGATTTTTCAGTTTTCATTGAATTTAATTCAAATTTCTAGTTTCATATTCTTACCAAATATTGAGTGTTTACTATCGTTAAATAGATGGTAATACCTTGTTCATCCTTAACACAGCCTTATCCATATCCTCTCGTTCCAAATACTCTTTTACCCACTCAATATTCTTCTGAAGTGTTTCCACCTTTTTTCTTAATTTTTCGGTTTCACCTCTAGTATTCAATTCTTCAATCGCATAATAAAACCCAGATTCAATATTATCTCCTTTGAAATTCATTCCTGCAATTTCTTGCTCCAATAAATACGAATCGTAAGGGTATCCAACACTAGCATTCCAATACTTCATCAAACGAATAATAGGCTTAACGATTGAATCATATTTGGTATTTGATGATGTTAAATCATCGTTAAATCCTTTCGGGTCTGTTTCTTGCCATTCATTTCCACTATCAGGTACATGAAATCGCTGACCCCAAAACCAGCCATTTGTTGAAACCGCAGGAACTAAATCAAATTTGATATTATTTAACTCGACAATGATGGAGGGAAGGTCTTTGTAGGATCCCTGCCTGGGGTACATATTTTTTGCAAATGTCTTTAGATTACTGCGATAGGTTTCAGGATTCTTTTTATCATAATCTTCAGTGTTGAACATCACCATTATATCCACATCAGATTTCTCGTCATATTTACGAGGAAGAATTGTCCCTCGACTGTACGAACCAAAAAGCATAACTTCATCAATCTTATCACCAAAAAAAGCCCCTAGTTTAGACTTCATTGTTTTGACCGAAGTATTAACTTTTTGTTTTTCCAATGATTTATGACTTATAAATAGCTCTCTCGAAAATTTGGTTAAGTGATTGTTCAGGTTCATATAGTATGGTTTAATGATGGATGTTATAATCTTGTTTCAACTTTTCCCAATCTTTACTTAAATCTTCATTCACCTTATTATAAATTCTTGAGCTCACGTTAATAGTAGACCAACTTACATTTGTCTCATAATCAAGTATATTTCTAATTATTTTTGCGTCTGAAGTATCTGAATTTGTCTCTTTAATGTCATTAAACATCTCTTTGAAGTTGTCAAGAATCCTCTGATTTCGATTAATAAATATTCTTAACTTTATAAAGTCTTGTATCCATGCAAAAGGAAGAATTAACTGGACGAGCAATAAAGAAGACTTCGCATATCCCAGAAAAGAAGTAGTTAAAAAGGATATTGCCACAAGTGCAATGATAATAATGCTTTTAACCTGCATTTTTTTAGTAATATTTGCAGTGAAAAAGCAGTTTTCAAAACAGTTCACCCCAAGCTTATAAATTCCATGGGATAACTCATCATTAGAAAAATAATTCTGAGACTTGCCTCCTGTGTAATTTGATCCGAATGCATTGTCAACATTGTCGAGTCTCTTAGCAATTTGAGTTTGCGAAAATATGTAATTGGCTATAATTTCGAGAATTATGTATATTATTACCAGTAAAGCATTGATAATAATAATATATTTATCTTTTAATAGCCCATTTGGATCTAAAAATCTGATTGCTAAGGATAAGCCCGTTGATATTAATAAGGTAATTGCCGAACTTGTCTTTAAAGTTGAAAATCCGTCAAATCTATTTTTATGTGGTACATGTTTATCCATATTCGATTTTATTTACGATCAATATATTTTAACCAAGCAGATTTAAGTTGTCCTTCATTTAAATTTGACTTCATCAACTCAAACATTTTATTCGCATCTCCTTTATAACCATTTTGATTAAAAAAAGTCCATAACCAATCCGATATGGCATTGCTGGACGTTCCGGATAAAAACAGATTGCAAACCATCTCTTCTAGCCTGTAGTTCTTTATACCCTTATTATAGTTGCTATTCCAAAGTTTGAGAATTTTAATCAAGTTCAGAAAATTTGAATTCTTTCCGCTCAGTGATTTAACGGAAACCTCTAGTTTCGAAAGGTTTATTTGATTCCATAGAGTTAAGGTAGAGTTAGGAATACTTATACTGGTAGGGCCTTTTTTGACCGGAGTTATATTAAATGCAATTTTTTGAAAATCAACCAGAATAGATGGTTTATCTTGTTTGATAACCGTATTAGGAAAAGTGTTCTTTAAATAATCCCTCAAGTTTGCAAGTGCTGTTTGAGGAGTACCGCCTCCAATGTATTCGTAATAAATATCCACATCACTAATTCCTTTTACCATCGTGTGCCGTTTATATGACCCTCCTAAAAATGAGTCTCTGAAATCTGATTTGTTATTAATGATATCACGAAGATGATTTGACGAACTAGCGATTTTACTTTTCTCCTCTTTTGAAAAGCTGATCAAACCTGCTTTCTCAATTATAAATTTGTCTATCATAATATGTACAAAAACTAATAGTTAATTTAAAACAATGTTTCAAGATAATAATATTGAATTATTATTTCTTTATTTTAAATATATAATCAATTAATTTCGTCATTTACTACGGGAAAATACGGATGCGTGGAACTTGAAATAACCATGATCTTTGATTTTACGTTATCATTGATAATTCGGATCTTGGCTGAAGTTATGTAGGTAAAATAACATTAACTACGCAAGGAAAAAAGCAACTATTTGGCTAATAAATAAAGTTCAACAACATAATTAATTAGATGAACGAAGACGATAAAAACCTACTAATTTCTAAACTGGATGACATTCGGAAATCAATTTTTCAAAGAAGTTTGGCAATTGTAGTGGTAGTTGTTCTTGCTGCTGCTTTGCTTCAATCGGAGAATGCCGATCATCGGGAGAAGTATGCTATGATTGAAATATCAGGTAAGTTAGAAGCCATGAAAGGTCTTTCTAAAGATTCTGTTGAGCAAGCTTCCTGGGATTTACGAATGCAATATGATGGTCCAATGAGGAAAATTAATAGAAATGAATATTTGTATGACAAACTTGAATACGGAGATTTTTCAGATACAATTACTTTAAATGAAGCTATTGCTCTGTTGGATGTGGAAATAAAGAAAATGAAAGAGGCAAGCCCTAAAACCATTCCATATCTCGGTGCGATTTTGGAGGCAGATGTTTGGAAGGCCGTTGTGCCAATAATTTTATTTGTACTATTCCATAACTTAGCTAATCTATTTAGCTATCGTAGAAAACTATTTGATCTAGCGCAACAAAATGAAATACAGTCATGGAAAATAGGACAACATTTCTTAGGCTTTGGAGGAGTACGTGGTTATGAACAGTCTAATGTATATCTAGGATTAATATCAGAGATCATCATGTTTGGGTTCCTCTTATTGCCCGTGGTGATTAGCTCTTATTGTATTAATAGTACAGAAGATATTGGAGCAACTGTATGGCAAAGAGACCTTTTAAATGGGTTTGCATTGGGGGTCTTTATAGTAACGTTAATTGATTTTTTCGTTATTTTATACTACGAAAACATTTTGAAGCTTAGAAGTTTGATCAACCTTTATTTGGCTCCAAACATTACTAAACCAACTACTAAACCATCATTTAATCATAAATTATTTTGGTGGTTGACGGCGCTACTTCCCATTGCGTATACAACAATGACTATAGTGTTTCTTTTCCTGGACCTAGAAAGCATTATTTACCTGGTTTTTATGTTTGGTATATGCTCAATTTTTCCGCTGAGTATAATTGGCTATAATAAGTTTCAATACCAGATTTTTGTAATTCTTGCATTTTCAAGTTTAATAATGATTTTATCTTGGATTGATTATGGAGGTAGGCTATTTGATAAATACTATTATGATATTGATACAAACCTCTACAGTAATATTGGGACTCGAATTTTCATGTTTCTTATAGCCTTTGCTTTTACTTTTGTATTTTGGTTACTTACTAGATTTTCGGGCAAGGAAACAAAGGAGGCTGAAGGAACCAAGGGGGTGGAATCAAACTAATACTTGTTCCAAAAAATCAACGTTCCTATCTTTACCTCCCAAAGTTCACTAAAGTTCAACAAACAGTAGGAAAAGTATGGAGGAGTTGGCAGAAATGTATGATGAATTTATTTATGAGATATTATCACCGGATAATTATTTCTATGATCTCCCCACATCACATTTAGAATATTATGGTTTTGAAATGAAACATTCGCATGAACGTCTGATAACTCATTTCTACGATGACGAATTGAAGCGAGTTATTGGACCGGAATTGGTTCATTTTGACGTGTCTCGTATTAATATTAAAGATTGGCAATCTAATCTAATGCGCGCAACTTTTTCATATGTTGAAAATCAACCAATTGAATTGCTAGGAGAAATTTTCAAGCGATTAGATGAAGCCGTAGGTGCATGTGGAAATTTGATAAATTCAAAAACGCTTAGAAATTACTTTGGAGAAGATACAGGTGCATTTGAAGTTCATGGAACGATCATGGAAGGAGAAGCTGTCAAATTCACATATTCGCCCGCTTTGAATGAATTTCTAAAAACTGTCTTTGAAGCTGAAATAGATGAGGAACAGTTTTGGATGCCGTTTGTAGATAAAAATGAGAAAATCATTCCTTCCATTACTAGGTCAGCCTTCATAGGGATTAATCTTGATTATTTGACCGAACAACAAGGAGCGCTTATTGAAGATTTTATGGAGGATTATTTATCATTGAAAAATGCATTTCTATCTCAAACTACTTCTGTATCAAAAGACCAAAATAAGATCCAACCAGTAGTAAAAGAAGTTCCTTTGATGTCAGGCATTTTGTTTGATCCTGATATTATTGATCCTTTGACAGAATCATTAAAAATGTACTTTGATAAAACACAATGGGATGATTTAGCTAAAACCCTTCAGGGACTAATTAGTTCAGATAAACTTGTTTTCAAGAGCACCGGAAACCGACTCATATTTGCATTTACTCAATTGAAAGAAAAGGGATTATTAGTACAGGACAAAACGTTTATAAATAAATGGATTTGTTCATCTTTTGCTTATCAGGATCATAAAGGAGAAATCCGATCATTTAATCCGGGATATGTAAAGAAAATCCTAACAGGACAAGCCAATGTTTCTAAGGAATCAAGAATAAGTTTACATCGGCTAATGGGAAATGATTGATAACCGGATTATTTTCAAATCAAATCTGGCCACATACAGGTATCTAATAGGTACCCAATAGGTATCTTTGGGGTTTCAACTAGGGACAAAACCTTGACGCATTCATGCTGAGTGCTTTATTTCGCTTCAAACATTAACAAAGCGAAATATGAAAACAATAACCATCACGGTGGAAGAATTCACCAAGTTAATCGACGAACGGTTGGAGAAAGCACTATCCAATCAATCTAAAAAAGGAATCCATGATGATCCTTTTGCAAATGGACCGGAAGTTTGTTCTCGAAAGGATTTATCTGAATTATTAGGTATAACTATTGGAACTATTGATGCCTGGTCAAGAAGTGGTTTACTGCCTAAACATAATGCAGGCAGGCGGGTCTACTTTTTAAAGCATGAGGTAATTGAATTCCTAAAATCAAGGTCACTACACCATGTCTAATAGTTCAATCGGATCAAACCAAATCCAGGATGAGGTAGATCAATTATTGGAGGGGAATTGGGAGAATTCTTATGAAGAGATATTAGAAGAAATACTGGCAGTCGTAGAATGGATAGATTTTAGGGATCGAGCAGGAATAAAAAAGGTAGCTTCTACAAAATTAAACGAACAGCATTATACCGTAATTGTAGTAGAAGAGATATTGAATATTGCCGAACAAAATGGAGTGGCAATTTGTCTGTACCAAGAGTTGTGTTATATCTATAATCACAAATATTGGGTAAAACTGGAAGATCAAACTGTTGAATCCTTCTTGAAGGATGTAGCGTTAAAAGCAGGTGTGGACAGAACCAAAGCTTGTTATTATGAATTCACCCGAAAATTATTAAGTCAATTTCGTTCGGCTATTCCCAAAAAATATACCAATGCCAGGGGCGGTCAGATTCGAATAAATTTACAAAATGCTGTGATGGAATTTAATAATGAAGGATATCAAATGAAAAAGCATCATCCTGACTATTTTCTCACCTATCTATTACCTTTTTCATTTGATAAAAGTAATAGAGACGCACCCTTATTTTTCGATTATTTAAGTAGGGTTTTGCCTGAGGAAGATTCACAAGATGCTATTCGGGATTACCTGGGGTCATTATTTATCAGTAGAGAAGCGCTTAAACTTGAAAAAGTGCTGCTTTTGTATGGGCCTGGAGGAAATGGAAAATCAGTAATGTTTGATATAATCTATGCCCTGCTTGGAGGAGAAAGTAACGTATCTAATTATGCCATCCAAAGTTTAACAAGTGAGAACGGTAAGTATCGAGCTCGTATTTCGGATAAACTAGTTAATTATTCTTCCGAGATGAGTAAACAAGTAGAATCTGAGTTTTTCAAACAGCTTGCATCTGGAGAACCAGTACAAGCTCGGCACTTGTATGGGAATCCGTTTACGATCCGAAATTACGCCAAATTAATATTTAATGTGAACGTATTACCTCAGAATATAGAATTATCAACCGCTTTCTTCAGGCGACTGTTAATTGTTCCATTCTTTGCAAGAATTACCAAGTCAGAACAAGATCCAGATTTAGCAAACAAGATTATTGCATCGGAACTTCCAGCAATATTTAATTGGGCAATGGACGGCTTAAAAGAAGTACTACAAAATCGGAAATTGACCGAATGCCAAAAAGGATTAGAAATAGTAGAGCGTTACCGAATCGAATCGGACACCGTGATTTATTTCATGGAAGAATGTTCCTATAAACCTTCAACGAATCATAAAGTCCCATTGCAAGATATTTATCAGGAGTATCGGGTCTTTTGTGTGGAGAATGGATACAGGAGTGTTAGTAATAAGGTTTTTAGGAAGCGATTGGAAAACAACCATTACCAAATTAAAAGGCTAGGTCCAGGCAATTTTATCTATGCGTGTCCCAAACATATTGATGAATAAAAGTGTGTGATGTTATTTCAAGCGGACTGTTATCAAGCGTGTAGATTTTTAGTAAATGTCAAGCACATTGAAATTCCAATGTTGACTGGAATGTTTTATTTGAAACACCTACATTTTCTACACAACCTACATGATTTTGTCAAATGGTGTAGATAATGTAGCAAAATCCCAAACTCTTTAATTTGGATATGAAATATCCTTATCAGAAAATGAACAAAGTAGATTGTATTAATGACGCGATTTAAGTTTAGACTACGGAAATATAGCGGACTTGGCTCAAAGTTGACTTGTCCAAGTTGTGGTAAGAAACGGGTGTTTACGCCTTACGTGAATTATAAAACTAAGGAAGTAATAAATACCACGTTTGGTCGATGTGATCGGGAAATAAAATGTGGGTATCACAAATTTCCCAAGGAATGTAACCAAGGAAACTCGATGGATACTGAAACGGGAACTAGCCTTCAATCTGCTCCTCCTATTTTGAATGAAATTTCATTCATAGGTAAAATGGAAATGCAACGCTCCAAGTCTCATTATGAAAAAAACAATCTGTATCAGTTTTTAAAAGATAAGTTTGGAGGTAAGAAAGTTTTAGAACAATTTAATCTATATCATGTGGGGACAGCCAATCATTGGAAAGGCAGCACGGTATTTTGGCAAGTAGATCACGAACACAATGTTCGCACAGGTAAATTGATGCAGTATAATGCCAAAACAGGAAGGAGAGTTAAAAAACCGTACAACCGTATCAGTTGGGTTCATTCCGTATTAAAGTTGACTAATTTTAACCTTAAACAATGTTTGTTTGGAGAACATTTGATTCCTAAAAACCTTAATAAACCTGTTGCATTGGTGGAAAGCGAAAAAACAGCATTAATAGCAAGTATTTGTATCCCAGACTTCATTTGGTTAGCCACTGGAGGTTTGTCTAACCTTAATAAAATAAGTTGCACTGTTTTGAGAGGTCGAAAGATTGTTTTGTTTCCTGATCTGGGAGCAGAGGAAAAATGGACAAAAAAAGCCGATCGAATATTCGGGATTCGTAGATATAAAGTTTCAACGTTACTTCAAAACAATGCAACCGCAATGGAGCAAGAGCAAGGATTGGACTTGGGAGATTATCTTCTAGACCTTGAACGAAACGAACATTAATTGAGGATTAAATCTAAACTCTTACTTATACACTTGAGTGTAGTCTATTGTCTAGCGACATTGTTAAAACGGGATACATCTAAGAATCAATTTGTTGAAAAAAGAAATGAAGTTTGAGAAAGAGAATTTAATGGAACAATTAATCAGAAAACCAAATTCAAAAGATAGAAGTTTAGCTACATTATCTACATGATTAAACTAAAACGTGTATGGAATGTAGAAAGTGTAGGGGTTTCATAACAATCTTTGCAGGTGAGGACAAAGAGGACTGATTGATGATTTAGAATTGCTTTACAAAATGAATTGTAAAATTTAAAGAAGGTACTATTCGTGTTGTCCAATCCTTTTACTTTTTAGTTGATAAATGGTTATCGAAGGACAACTTTTCCCTTACCAATAATACCTGTATTATTTCGAAGTAAAAGATAGTAAATACCTTTCGGTTGGTTTCTTGTTTTAACTTCAATGGAGTTGCCTGTATTGAGTAGATCAAAATCCGATACGATCCTTCCAGTTACATCAAAGATTTCCAATGAAGCGTTTTGCAAGGATTCTGAATCAGCCATTAAGACATTAAATGTACCTTGGGCTGGATTAGGATAAATTTGTAGAATACCATTGTGGTTGTTTGTTCCCTTTGATTTTGTACCAAGGATCGTATTTGTATAAACCTCAATTTCCAAAGTGTCCTTACAATTAATACCATCCGTGGCAATAAGTTGAACTATAAATGAATCTGGATATTGATCCTGATCGAATGTAAATGAAAGCGAATTAGTATCTATAACCCTTCCATCTTCCAAAACCCACTGCTTGTACACTTCCAAATTATGAGGAAGGAAAGAGCCAGATACATCGCTCATGACAACAGTATCTCCACCCCATGTAGCTTCAACTGAATAAATTTCGGGAGGGTTTTCACAGTGGTTATATTTTTTGTACGGAATTCCTACATCACTATATCCTACAAAATAGAAGTTCTCTTGTTCGTTGGTTGCTGATGGCATACTGACTCTTCCTGCCACTGTAGCACCTCCTTGACCATCAAAAGCAATATCATAGTAATACGGGTGGTGCATAACAGAAAAACAGTTATCGTAAAACTCATTTAATGTATCTCCGTTATAATCAATATTTAACAATACACCATCGTAAATACCACCAATTAACCATTTATTACCTGAAATTAGTATAAATCCATCTTCCATTTCAGTTACTACCGGAGCATAGGCTGTTTCTATTTGCCATTCTGGATTCAAAGCAGAGTCCAATTTAATTAAATAGAAGCTGTCAATATCTATCTCCCAAGTTGAAGCGAAATATTCCTTGTTACTTAATTGATAGATTTTAGTGCCTCGGTAACGATGCGAATTAAGCGAAGGGAATATTTTTCCATCCCTTAGTTTATTTCCGTTCACATCAATATTTAGGTAGTACATGTCTTGATCCGATAAAGCCCATGCTCTTCCGGAAATCAGTATACTTCCATCCCACAAAACTTCTAAGCGATCCACATACTCATATCCTCCTTTGACGTAGTCTTTTTCCCAAAGAAGATTACCATATTTATCCCATCGCATTGCAAAAATCTCAATATAGGTACTGAAATCTCCACGTTCGCTGGCAACAATTACACTTTCATCTGGTAATACAGTTAAATGACTGCCACTGACCAATATATTCGGATTAAATTTACGTGTCCATTCAATTCTCCCGTTAGAATCACATCTGACAAGTACGGTCTTTTTAACTGAATCCAAAGGGACGGCAAGCAACGCATAGAAATTTTGTTGATCAAAAGTTGCCATTTGCCCAGTAATAGAATGGAATTCTGGGAATTGATTAGAATTGTATTCCATATAGAGAGAATCACCTAAGTCATTCATTCCTAACCACACCACATGTCTAATTGTATCATTCCAGTACTCTCCACCTCCTATAAATTTCCCATCCACGTAGCTTATATGATAAACACGATCATTTCCAATCTCTCCAAATTCACTCCTCCATTGCAAACTTTGAGCCTTGCTTTGGAGAACGAAAATGAACGTTAAAAACAATATTAGATAAAAACGTTTCAATCTACTTTATTAATCCGACCTGTTTATATTTAATAATTCGGTTATCTACTGTTAATTTAACAACATAAGTACCAATTGGAAAGTTATGTAAATCAAAACGTTCAACTCCTTTTTCAGTGCGTATGATTTTAGATGATAGCACTTCACTACCCAAGATACTCAATATTTCCATTCTAGCCTCAGAATAGTCTTGTTGAATAGTATAACTAACGTTTATCATTGTACGGGTTGGATTAGGATAAGTTTCCAAAGCTACATTTGATTCTTCCAGTGTAGTTATTTCAATATTATCACTTACACCAGTATCAATTGGATTTGTTGGAAGCGCAAATATAATCAGCGTATCTACATCGTTTGGACAAGTTGGATTTGCCCCTGTTCCAAAGGTTTCTCCGGGCACAGCCCCGCAAAATTCAGTTCCGGGACCTGTTCCAACTATTACATTTCCAACAAATTCATTGTTAAAATGCGAATATTCAACCCCTGAATTACTCAAATCCTGTATGGACGTCCAATCAGTAGGAGAATTCCAACCAGAAACTGGACCAAGAGGATAGTTAGTAGAATTGCCTGCATCCACAGGCCATCCATTGCCGCCAGGAGTACTATTACAATCTCCAATATTCCTTAAATACGTATTATCCTCAACAAACAGACCTACCGAAGTTAACGTTGGATGTTCTTCGAAACTATTACAACTCATATCAATTGTCATTGCGTCCGCTTCATTATTGGCCCATAATGACCCATAAAATCTAGGTGTTGCAGTTTCATTTGATAAGAATTTAATTCCAACAACGTTTTGATCAAATACGTTATTCGTAATCTGAATATCACTTCCATCAAATTGTCCAATGTTGTCGGTGGCCAATCCAAAAGGAAGCAAACTCAGAGCCGTATCCAAATTCGTAAAAGCGTTTCCGGAAATCACAGCTTCTTCTGCTAGTTTGTAGCAGTAAATACCGTTGGTTGGTTTCCCTCCATTTCTACCTATGAACGTCATATCTTGTAAGTCCATTTCAAAGATTGCTCCTTGTCCCCATGTTATACCATACGAAACACGTGCCCCAATTAGTTGGGGAATGTTAGGATAATTATCTGGGAAGATAAATGTTTGGTTGCTAATCGTTAAATCGTGCATGGTTGTTAACCCAGCCGAGAAACAGTTTTCAAACAAATTCCCTTCTCCATGAATTCTCACAGTACCAGCATCAGGGAATTGTGCTTCCACTCCTTTTACGCAATTTCTAAAGTCGTTACTATCCATTCTAACAGAAGGTAATCCAAAATTAGTGGTATTCACATACTCCATAAGAACATGCACATCCGAATAATGATTCGTATATGGACTCTTCATGGTTAGATAATCACTATCAAACGTGGAATAACCAATATTCAATAAGTTTTGATTATTGTATGTTGGAGGATTGATCAAAGTATGGGAGATAGCTGCGCCGTAAACGATCCCTCGATAGTTATTGTAGAATTCCGTAGCAAAAACACTTAACGGATAGATATATTCATTGTTTGCAATGTAAGGAGTATAAATGGCCGTTTTAGCATCATAGATGTGACATCTACTAAAGCTTACGGGTAGTCCATTATTCTCGATTATTATTCCCTCCCACATCTCTCCACATAAAGGCTGGAACGTAGATCTGGTAACTGTTACTTGAGAGTTTCTGAAAATGATAGAACTATTTTCTTTCACATGAAAGGTGTATTTATCCAAAGTTAAAGCGTTGAAACCTATATAATTCTCGATGATAATATCACCCTCTACATAAATATCTCTAACCGTTGGATTTGCTTGAAGGATATTGGCTATGTTATTCGGATTGAAAAAGCCTGGTTGATATGTCTGGGCAGTCAAAGTGATTACCGTATTGGAATCGGGATCATAACAACATGGCAAGAGGTTAATCGAAGTTTGGATCACACATCCAAATGTAGTGAATACATCTACATAATATATTCCAGCATTTTGTGCATAAAGTGTGTCCGTTACAGTTGGATTAATGTTATCACCTGTCCAAACGATGGAATCTATAAACGAGGGAGAAAGATTGATTGTTAAAGGCAATATAGTTCCATCACAAACTTCAACGCCATTTGGAGCAATGATGTCTACTTCAATTTTAATAATCTGTATGAGAACAGAATCTATAAAAGTTGCGCCAATAGAATCCGTAAAAGAATAATATACCCAATGTTTACCAACCCCTATGGCAGGATCGAAAATTCCAGTAGAACTTACAGCACCACTCCAAGTTCCCCCAGGATTGGTTGGATCAGCAACTACCTGAAATGGAAGGGTACTTGAACAAACCAGCCTAGGAGTTAACAATGTCACACAATTTGGTGAAACATAGACAAGGGCTGTGTCAAATAGTTGATTGCCTAATGTGTCGGTAATAACATATACCGCCTCGTATGTTCCAGCACCAATGGATGGATGAAATAAACCACTACTATCCAAACCAGCACCCATCCAGTAACCACCGGAAGGGAAAGCCGTTAATACTTCAGGAGCATCGGTCTCGCAAAATGCATAAAGCGTATCTGTGATAATGCAATCGTGAAAAATAACCACTTCAATATCCACCCTAATGTTTCTTCCAAGTGAATCTGTGAAAGATAATTGAACTGTATTTGTTCCAACCAATGCAGGAGATGGAGTAAAAATTCCATTGGCATCGACCCCATTGCCTGTCCAAGTGATATTGGTTACATTTTGCAAAGCTGAATCTAGGACTGCAAAAGGAGCATCGTCCACACAATGGGCTTGAGTATTAGGGAACACGCAAGTAGGACTTACATAAAGTTCTAACGTATCTTTTATATTGGAGCAAGTTGATACCCAATTATAATATAGATTGTTAGGGCCAGGCTGTGCTGCGGATGGATCAATGATTCCTAATGTGGTATCAATGACCAACCCAGGAACATCTGAAGTCAGAATAGTAAATAGTCCCAAACCAAAGGAAGGAGTTGCTTCCAAAGCAAAAGGTTCATCCGAATGACAAATATTATCAGGTAGATTGACAGAAAAAGTTGGAGTGGTGTCAACAGCGAAATCAGCATCCACGGTTTGAATAATTCCGGTTGGACACGTGTAATGATATGAAACTTGAAAATCACCTACCGTATCAACATCCAGGGCGATGTTTCCTAATCCATCCATAATGGTATCTCCACTAAAAAATCCACCTGATGGTAAACCGTAAGTATTTAATGGATAGAGGAAATTCAATTGCAATGCATCATTGAGACAGTATTGATTACTAATACTTAATGTAGGTTCAAATACTTCAATTTCAAAAGACGCCGTATCATTTAAACAAGTAATGTCAGGACGATTGATGTTGTAATAAACGGTAGCAGTTCCTACGCCTGCTATTTCAGGAGAAAAAGCACCTGTCAAAGAATGTGTAATCCCGTCACCGGTCCAATAACCTCCAGAAGGAGTAGCTGTAAGGATGATCCCAGTATCAGCAGAACAAAACGGTCCGGCAGGCCCACCAAATACAGGCGGTGCTCCAATCACATTAATGGTATCGGTAATGTTACATCCCCCTCTGCCCGTAGTGAAGGTTATGATTTCCTCACCGATTCCTGCTAAAGATGGATCAAAGTTTCCTTCTGTAGACAAGAAAGGAGAACTCACACTATTGTCCGTACTTGTCCAATCACCCCTGTTTGCTAAAGTTGTTACCGTTAAAGTGATCGGTGAAGATTCCACACATATGATGCTTGGAATACTATCAATTATTGGCGTGCCATAAATCGTAATATTTATAGTATCCGAGACCGTAGAACCGCAACTTGCCGGACTGGAATAAACTACAGAAAACAATCCTTCCGTTGAATTTGCCACATCAATGGCTCCGGTTATTGAATCGATCACAATGCCAAAAGGGAAAGCTATAAATGTTCCTCCGGAAGTACCCAAATTAATCGGATATTCCACACTATCAATTTGATTACAGAACACATTAGAGGAATAACTAATATCTGCTATATCCAATGGTGTAATGTAAATATGAATGAATCCAGTATCAGGACAGATGAAATTTGTAGCATAAGTAATGGTATGTAAACCAGCATGGGAGGCATTTGTATTTATTGTTCCGGTGGATGGATCGATGGACAAACCTGAATCTGCCCAAAATGTCCCGCCCTCGGTAAAAATGCTATCCGGTGCTACAAATCCATCTGCTAAACACAACGTATCACTTGGATAGCTGAAAAATGTGTTGTCGTAATCTCGGTAAATAAAATGTACATTGAACGTGTTTGGACAAGCCAATGCGGTTTGATACCATACATCATGAAATCCAAAAGAAGAATTCCCAAGATCAACAGCTCCGGTGATGGAATCTAAAGCCAGTCCTCCAGAAAAATTGGTAAATATTCCGGGTGTAGTAGCAATGGAGTCTACCATTATGGTGTCATTGCTCGGACAATACAGAACTTGAGGATAACTAAAGAAACCATTATCCAATGGTAGAATTGTCACGACAAATACACCTGAATCCGTACAAGAACCTGTAATTTCATAAGTTATGATGTAGGTTCCTGTATCTGAATCCGTAGGGTCAATAGTACCTGTAATGGAATCAATAGCTAATCCTGAATCAGAAGTAAATATTCCTCCGGCAATAGAAACACTATCCAAAAGCATGATTGGTCCGTTTTTACAAATCACATTCGTTGGATAGTAGATTTGAGGAGTGGGTAATGAATCTGTGATCGTTATGGAAATGGTTAAACTATCAGGACATAAACCTGATGTAGTATAGGTAATATCATAATTGCCAATCGCAGAACTGTCATTCAATAAGATGTTACCTGAATTATCCAAATACAATCCTACTGGGGTAGATGAAAATGTTCCTCCGCTTGTACCTGTGATGGTAACAACCGCATTATTACCAGAAACACAAAAGAGGTTGTCTATATAAGAAAAGGATGCATTTTCTTGAGGTGAAAGTGTAATTCCTTGTAAAAAGGTATTAGGGCAAACACCAGTAGTCTGATATTGGATGGAATAGTTCCCTTCTGCATGATCCGAAGGAATAAAGTAACCCGTAGCAGAATCTACAACCAAACCTCTGAAACCAGTAAAATAACCTGAAGTAGAAGTTAGAGTATCAATGAATACTGTATCACCAGATTGACAGAATATAGAATCTCCATAGGTGAATTCAGCATTGTCGGAAGGGAGTATAGTAATGTTTTGAAATCCAGGATTGTTACACGTTCCAGAATTCGTATAGGTGATTAAGTATGTTCCAGGAATAGATAATTCAGGGTTAATAATGCCTGTGATTGAGTCAATGCTTAAATCATTGTCTGAAGAATAGATCCCACCAGGAACTAAAACGCTGTCGGGCACAAGTAAATCCCCATTTTGACAAATAATAGTGTCTGGGTAATAAATAATAGGATTTGGAAGCGTATCTGTTATGGTGATTCTTCTGGTTAAACTATCTGGACACGGTCCAGGTGTAACATAGGTAATATCATAGATACCATTTGTAGAGTTACCTTCTAATAGGATTGTTCCATCCGTATCCAACATCAGACCAACAGGAAACGAATAGAATGATCCTCCTGTTGTACCATAGATCGTAACAGGAACATTATTCCCATCTGCACAAAAGATGTTATCTGGATATGAAAAAGATGGGTCTTCATCTCTGATTTCAACCACTTCACTATAAATTTTTTCACAACCTATAATGTTGGTTCGACTGTACTTAATAGTATTGTCTCCAATATCTGCTGAATCTGGATAGAATAAAGCTGTTCCGTTACCTAAGTCTTCTATTCCAGCCCCTTCAAAAAATCCGTCATTTGGAATTCCAATGAGTGCAATAGCACTCGTATCATCAAAACAATACACTGAATCCAATCCAGTGAAGTCCACGCTATCTGTTGCCGATAGGAACATATTGTCTAAATAATGATAAGCTCTAACAGTGTCTGGAGAAAAGGCAGAATTACAAGAATCAGGTGGTAAATCAGGCGTTAAATTACGAGTGGTAAATTGAGATTGAATCAAGTTTCCAAAAATGATATACGTTTCACCTCCTGTTGCAGACGAACTAAAAGTGATCGTTCGATTTGTCCATCCATTTGTATTGGTTACCGGTTTTAGTTGAAACAACATAGAGGAATCTATAATGTTTATGGCATTAGCACCATTTCCTATGAAGGAAGGGTCTTTGGCAAAATACAAATATAAGGGAGCAGAACCATTACTATAAGCCTCAGCCAATGATAAATCAACTGAGAAAGTATATTCAGTATTTGGCATTAGAGGAGAACTCAAGACGGAATAAATTGCTTCTCTCCATTGTTCTGGTCCATGAATTAAAAGTCCGGCATAACCATTCCCTCCAATATTATCAGGTTCATAGCCGAATACGTTACATGGAATATTTACAGTAGAAGTAAGGGAATCCTGGTCATAAAAACCATCCGCACCATTTCCTGCACCATTTGCATTTTGCCAGCCACACATTTGACGGATTTGTCCTACTTTCGTAGGGATTCCTATAATTTCTTCAAAGTCTCCGTTTTCGATGATGTTGCAATCGTTTAGTACGCATACGGGTGTTGGTTCTACAAAAATGAAGATATAGGTGATGTTTCCTATGTCTGTTCCATTTCTAGGAGTATATCTTAGTAAATTTACACCCCCTATACTGGAATTTTTATAGGTTACCTGACCAGAAGTGGTGGAAGTAACAGTACCATTTCCTATGAGTACTTCCACGCAACCCGAATCCATCATCGTTGTTCCTGAAATATAGCCGTAATCGTTAGCTAATACATTTGGAATCGTAACACTATCCAATCCTTGTCCATCAACCTGAATAATGTAATCATACGTTCCACTTGATAGACCATCATAAACTCCAATTATGGAAGTTCCACTGCAATTTGTTCCGGCATAGGTATGCAGTGAACCGTATGCGCTGGTACTTCCATAGGTGTTTACCAATGTATATCCTAAATCACATAAAACGGCTCGTTCTTCTTCTTTTATAAATCGTTTGTTTACTCCAGTAGCGATTGCATTACTCATCGTGAAATAGGCATTATCTCCATAAGGAGCTTGAGGAGTAGGATAACAAAGGTCTTCAAAATGGGAAAAACTGCTACCGTCCACATAGCAACCTGGGTTAAAAACGGGAACTTTTACTGATCCTATATAAAAGATGGAATCACCACACTCAACAAGATTTGAACTGGAATCATCCGGACAGCTATTTAGTATTTCTTCCGGTACACTACCATTGAAAATATAATCGTACCGAGTATTTACG
>CBDICC010000006.1:0-599568 GCA_965277185.1 Cytophagales bacterium
AATTCCTTGAATAGCATCGAGATCGCCAGAATAGGCAACGCCAGGATAAGGGCGGTATAAATTTTTAAATGTAAACGAAGGCCACGCCTCTCTCCCTCCTCGTCCGATTCTTCTTCTAATTGAAGCTCAAAACCAATGCTATCCACAGCAGTTTTTATTCCCGACCCTTGAATCGAGGTGGAATCAAAGTCAACCTGTACTGAATTTTCAGCCAGATTCACCGCGGCATTTTGCACGCCGTTTTGTGCCTTCAAAATGGTTTCTACACTTCGTACGCACGAAGCACAGCTCATTCCGTTTACTTTATATGTTTTCTTAACGTGACTCATTTCTTTAGAAATTGATTACTTTTGACAAATTAAATAAGTTCTTATGAGGTTTAACCTAACATTCGTCAGCTTTCTGATAACGTTCCCACTTCTTTATTTAGTTCCAAATTACACTTTTTCTCAGGGAAACGGAACATATGTTCCCTTAAACAAAGATGTATACCACTTAATTGATCGGTATGAAATCAAATCGGGAAAAATGGCCGATGAATTTTATTCTTCCTATAAGCCCTATAGTCGAAAATCAGTTGTTCAACTTTTGAATACATTGGAAAATGACTCCTCGAATATCGAATTCTCCAAAACAGATCAATTTAATCTGGATTATCTTCGAACCGACAATTGGCAATACGATACCACGGGTTCGGAAACAGCATTAAGCAAAGCGCCAACGCTAAAACATTTTTACAGAACAAAATCAGACTTTTATTCAGTAGACAGTAAGGCCTTCAAACTTCGAGTAAACCCAACTATGCATGTGCAAGCAGGCAAGGATAATTCATTTGCAGGGTCATTATATACCAACACCCGTGGGATTACGGTTGAAGGAATGATCGACGATAAAATTGGCTTTTACACCTTCATGGCAGATAACCAGATTATCTTTCCTAGCTATGTACAAACTTTTGTAGACTCAAATGGCGTTGTGCCAGGTCAGGGCTTTTTAAAACCTATTGGATCCAAGGCAAATAGTGGCGATTTTTTTACCGCCAGAGGGTATTTCACATTCAATGTTTCCAAACACATTGATGTGCAATTTGGACACGATCGCCAATTTGTTGGGAACGGTTATCGTTCGTTAATCCTTTCAGATTTTTCTCCAAATTACATGTTCCTGAAATTCAGTACGCAAATTTGGAAGTTCAAGTATACGAACTTATTCACGGAAATGAGTGCCGAAATCAAAGGCGTATTAGGAGATCGAATTTTAAATAAAAAGTATCTAGCCTTTCACCATTTAAGCTTAAACGTAACAAAAAACCTTAATCTTGGGCTTTTTGAAGCCAATCCTTATGGACGAGACAATGGAAGCGTGGAACTTCAATACCTAAATCCAATCATCTTTTATAGATCAGTAGAACAACAACTTGGAAGTGGAGACAATGCCATTTTAGGAGCCGATTTTAAATACAACTTTATGAACCACTTTTCTGCCTATGGACAAGTAGTATTAGACGAAATGATCGTTAGTAAATTTCGAGCAGGCGGCGGAGCTTGGGAAAACAAACAAGCTTTCCAGCTAGGAGGAAAATATATTGATGCATTCGGAATCTCCAACTTAGATTTTCAAATTGAACGAAATTACATTCGACCGTTTGTTTACTCTCACAAAGACAATTATAGAAGCTACTCCCACTACAATCAAGCGCTTGCACACCCAATTGGCTCAAGTGTAAAGGAAGTATTATTAATAGGAAGATTTCAACCGATTCCTCAATTAGAATTGAAAGGACGAATCATGTTAGCAAGTTTCGCACAAGATACTGGAAGCACCAACTTTGGAACAAACGTATTGCGTGATTATTCAAGTTATGGAAATTTATTAGGACACTTTACTGCGGAACCAACGAGAGTTGATCTTCGAAAAATAGATCTAATTGCAACGTTTCAAGTAAAACAAAATATATTCCTAGATGCCACAATTACCAAACGAACTACCACAAGCGCCTTGCCTCAATATAACTCGGACGCTACAATTATTTCAGGTGCATTGCGTTGGAATATTCGGGATCGCCGACACGATTTCTAACAAATGCTAAGTAAATCAAAAATCAACACACACAATATTTATCGTTCTCAATCGACATTGAATATAGTATTCCCAATTATCAAACCAAAAGTGAAAGTGATTTAAGAAACTGATGAAAACCTATTTACGCGCATTAAAATTTGGAGGTCCTTATGGCCTTGTGCTCCCGCTGTTTCTGCTATTCACATTGCTTGCCATTGTTTTTCAAACATTGAGTTTCACCTCTATGGCTCCAATTATTAAAGTAATTGTAGATACGCGTGAAAACATTCCCAATGTAGAATGGGGCGATATGCCCGCATTTTCCTTTTCAATTGATTATATGAAGGAAGTGGCCAGCTGGGCAAAATCTTTCCTTGTAACAGGAAGCTCTCGTTCCGAAGCACTGAAACAGATTTGCATTGCCATCATCTTTGCGGTGTTTTTCGCCAATTTATTTGCCTTCTTCGCCAAATACATCATTTCTTTTATCAAAGCCCGGCAAATTCGAAAATTAAGAGTTGCAACGTTTAAGAAGGTCACAAGCATGCACCTTGGCCACTTTTCAAATGAAAAAAGAGGCGACATCATGTCTCGATTGACCAATGATATGTATGAAATTGAAACCACGGTAGTCCCGTCGTTTCATGGTATGGTTAAAGAGCCATTGACAATTATTATCGTATTTATCGTGCTGTTTATCATGCAGCCTAAACTAACCATCTTCTCATTGGTTGTACTGCCTTTATCTGGCCTCTTCATTAGTCAAATAACTCGAAAACTCCGTAAAAAAGCGTCCAAAGGGCAACAGTTCCTTAGCCGAATCTTAGGAATTATCGATGAGACATTGGGTGGGTTAAAAATTGTAAAAGCATTCAACGCCGAAGAAAGTGTAAATAGCAGATTTGAAGAGGCCAATCTCAAATATCAACGCACCCTATGGTCGTTGGAATATAAAAAAGGAATGGCTTCCCCCGTTTCTCAAGTACTAGGTGTTTGTGTAATTGCAACCATTTTATATTACGGAGGAACATTAGTTTTACAGGGAGAAATCAAATACGACAATTTCATTGCCTTTGTCGTTTTGTTTGGGATGGTTATCTCTCCCATCAAATCCATCGCATCACATATTAGTGTCATTCAACGTAGCATCGTTGCAGCGGAACGCGTTTTTGAATTATTAGATTCAGATCCTGAAATTAAAGATGCTCCTAATGCTAAAATATTAGATGAGTTTAAAGAATCTATTTATTTAGAAAACATCCATTTTGCTTATGAAAATGAAAAAGTAATAAATGGAATCAATCTTGAAATAAAAAAAGGGGAAACTATTGCCCTGGTTGGTGCCTCAGGAGGAGGTAAATCTACATTAGCCGATTTAATTCCACGTTTTTATGAGGTACAAGAAGGGGCTATCTTAATTGATGGTGAAAACATTAAGAACTTCACAATGAAATCCGTTCGGGATAAAATGGGGATTGTAAGTCAAGAAAGTGTTCTTTTTAACGATACCCTTTACAACAATATTGCATTTGGAAAACCTGGAGCTTCAAAAGAAGAAATTGAAGAGGCCGCACGAATCGCCAATGCGCATGATTTCATTTTAGAGCAGGAACACGGTTATGAAACTGAAATTGGAGATGGAGGAATGAAATTATCCGGTGGACAGCGTCAGCGGATTAGTATTGCGCGAGCCATTCTAAAAAACCCTCCTATTCTTATATTGGATGAAGCCACATCTGCGCTAGATACACAATCGGAAAAATTGGTACAAGAAGCATTAAGTAAATTAATGGAAAATCGTACTTCTGTGGTGATTGCGCATCGATTGAGTACCATCCAGGAAGCATCCAAAATTGTGGTCGTTCAAGACGGTACCATTGTAGAACAAGGCTCACATCAAGAACTAATGGAGCAAAAAGGAGCCTACTATAATCTTAAAGATTTACAAAGTTGAAATTAGCGTTAAATCTCACCTTCAACTTCACCCGATTGACCTGACTGAAAGGCCTGTATAAAAATAATTCATGAAACATTTTTTCAAACGTAATTCTCGAAGTTTTATCATGAAATGGCTCTCTGGTTTTGGTCGTGCAATGAATCGAATTTATGAAAACCGGAATCACAGAGTCGAATCCAATGGTGAATTAACAGTCCTTAAAAAAATAGCTGAAACGAATCCTAAAATCATTTTTGATGGAGGAGCAAATCAAGGAACGTATTCCAAATTAGCAGCGGAACTAAATCCCGAAGCATTGATTTATGCTTTTGAACCGGTGGAAACAACCTTTCAAAAATTAGAGTCCAATATTCACAATTGGGGGTTAAAAAATATCCAAGTAACAAATTTGGGGTTATATAGTAGCAACCAAAAAAAGGAAATCCATCTATTTTCTTCAAGTACACACTCTTCTTTATTTGAGTTGAAAGGTGTTCCATATGACTCCAAATCAAAAATAGAAATAACCTTAGTATCAGGAGATCATTTTATGCAAACTGAAAACATAGCATCAATTGATTTTCTAAAATTGGATTTAGAAGGTGCTGAATATGAAGCATTACTTGGCTTCGAAAAAGCCCTTGCTTCTGGAAAAATTAAATGCATCCAATTTGAATACGGCTACATCAATATCTCTGCTAAAAAATTACTAATCGATTTTTACGAACTGCTCGAAAAGTATAATTACCTGCTTGGAAAAATTTATCCGAAATACGTGGATTTCCGTAAGTACGAGTTTAAACACGAAGACTTTATTGGACCTAATTTTTTAGCGGTGTTAAATTCTGAAAAAGAATTAATTAATCGACTTAAAAAGGGGTGACATATCGAACGAACATCATTAACAAACTCCATTTGATTTGGAAAAGAAAACAGATACTTTTGTACTTAGAAATTAAATAACATCACTGCTAAAAGCAGATCAAATTATGAAAATATCCGGATTCACCATGGTGAAAAATGCAACAAAATTGTACTACCCGATCCGGGAGTCAATTGAGTCTATTTTACCCATTGTAGATGAATTCGTTGTGGCTTTAGGAGATTGTGACGAAGATGACGAAACGCTAAAAGAAATTAAAGCCATTCAATCAGATAAAATTCGAATCATCCATACGATTTGGGATTTAGATAAATATCCGAATGGAACAGAAAATGCACATCAAACAAATCTTGCAAGAGAAGCATGTTCTGGTGATTGGCTATTCTACGTGCAAGCAGATGAAGTCGTTCATGAACAATTTCATGATGAAATTGTTCAAACCTGCCAACGACATCTTTCTGATAAAAAGGTAGAAGGAATTCTGTTCAATTACACTCATTTCTGGGGTGATTACAATCATTATCAAGATGGCCATGGGTGGTACAAACATGAGATTCGAATTGTCCGTAATCATCCAGATATTTACTCTTGGGAATCAGCACAGTCATTTCGAAGAATCCCCAATTTTGATCAAAAGAATTATCGTCAACAAGAAGGCACCTACAAATTAAACGTTGTAAAAACAAAAGCTCATATTTATCATTATGGATGGGTTCGACCTCCGCGCTTTATGCAAAGCAAGAAGAAATCCCTTGATACCATTCATAAAGGAAAAGCGCAAGCCGATAAAAATTATGAACAAAGAGCCAGCAGTTACAACTATGGTCCGCTGGGGAGAGCTCAAAAATTCAACCACAGTCATCCTATCGTAATGCAGCGGTGGCTTGACAAATTTGACTGGCAAGATGAATTAAATTATTCCTCAAAAGAACTCGATTCCAATCGGGAGTTACATAAACATGACATGTTTAAATATCGCGTGATTACCTGGATCGAACAAAAATTACTTGGTGGAAGACCGCTTGGTGGCTTTCAAAATTATGTGTTGCTGAAAGATAAATAAGGTGATTACTCCGTAGGAATAATCACACTCTCCAAAATCTTAGATTCATACAAATCAGAAGGGGCAACCACCACTTCATCATATGGGATTTTATTTCCATAACGCTCCTTCATGATCATTTTAACCAATGGATCATTTAAGTCAAACGAAGCCAGTTTTCTAGTTGGACAAATCTCAACTCCCGCTCCTCGTCGATATACTTTCCATACCAATTCCGAACAATAAATTTGATTATCAGCCCAATTGAAGTAAATATCATAATTCTTATCCAACATTTTAGCTCCCACAACTCGCATCTTCTTCAACTGATCTTCAGACAATTTCTTGTCTTTGAGCCTTTTCACCTCATAATAATTCCCTGCTCCGTGTTTGATCCATTGCTCAATCGGAGTAAACTTTACTGGCTGAACTCCTTCCAATACGTAAAGTCTTCCTTTATGCTTTATTAGCATTCCAACGTGAGTCCATTCAGAATGAGTAGCCAATTTAATTGCTGCACCCTGTCTGGATTGGCTATCCTGAAATAGAATATCTCCCTCCTTCAAAAAAGAAAAATCAGAAGGCGTGCGTGGTGTTTGCTGCTGGCAAGATGCCGACAAACTTAAAAAAAAGATGCTAAAAACGATTAGGATCCGGCTTGTTAAATATAATTTCATATGTTTCATTGTATACATAAAACGATCCAAGTTCGTTTTTGTAACAATAATTCGCAAATAAATTACGCATTTGTCTTTTTTAGCGTTCTTAGATTGGTTTCAAAGTGATTTTGTACCTTTACAAATTCAATCTCATGATTGATCTCCTTGGTTTACTACCATATTCAATTAATAAATTAGTACATAAAGAAATAAATACATTAATGAAAAAGTTCTCCGTCTTCCTATCGCCCATTCTAATTTTTGCCGCATTGATCATGACAAATCAATCGCTCTTAGCACAACAAGACTATCCAAAAGAAGTATTGCCTGGGAAATCAATCAAAGTAGGATCAAAAGCACAGCAAGATACTTTATGGGTAATTAATCACGATCAAATGATGCTTTCGGTTGATGAACATCTCCGACTCAAAAAAGCAGACAGCCTATTCACTATTTTTCAAGCAGAAATCCTAACCTTTCAACGCGTAATCAAACAGAAAAACGAGATTATTTCCAGATTAAGCAAGGACAAAAAAGATTTAAAAGCAAAACTGGAAACATGTGAAACGGAAGCCGAAGCGAATTCCGGTAAAAAGAAAAAAGGCAAAAAGAAGAAAAAATAAGCAAGTTTTTATTACATTAGTGTAAGTATTATTTGACTATTCTGATTTGAATTTATACCACGAACAACTCAATATTCCCGTTCAGGAAATCAACCATTCACTCCTTGCACTCAAAGAAGTTAAACTTTCTGTGCTGCGGCTGGACCAGACAGATCCACATGTCTCCGGCAATAAGTATTTCAAATTAAAATATAATCTCAAACAAGCAGAATCCGAAGGGAAAGACACAATTCTGAGCTTTGGAGGAGCCTATTCCAATCATATTGCCGCACTAGCATCATCCGGAAAACATTTTGGTTTTAAAACCATCGGTATGATTCGTGGAGAGGAAATTTTACCACTCAACGCTACCTTAGAACAAGCCATAAAGAACGGAATGGAAATCCATTATATGGATCGAATAAGTTACCGTAACAAAGAAAATGTAGAAGTATTTGACACCCTTCGGGAAACATTCGGGGACTTTTATTTTTTGCCAGAAGGAGGCACGAACCAATATGCGATGGAGGGTACCCGTGAAATAATGGATTTTGTTCCGAATGAATATGATACGATCTGTTGTGGAATTGGTACAGGAGGTACGATTGCGGGCTTAATTGAAGCCACCTCAACTTCTGACAAACAAAGCATCCTTGGGTTTGCAGCATTAAAAGGAGACTTCGTATTTGATATGATCAATCAACTACTAAGCAAGCCATATGATCATTGGCAATTAGCTCCCGACTATAGTTTTGGTGGGTTTGCAAAAACCAAACCTGAACTGATCGATTTCATGCTTCAGTTTGAACAGACCCATGATCTCCCCTTAGAACAAGTCTATACTGGTAAGATGCTATTTGGAATCATGGACATGATTGAAAATGATTACTTCAATCCAGGCACCAAAATCATGGCCATCCATACCGGTGGTTTACAAGGCCGGGCAATTTTTTAATTCACCAACTTAACTTACATCAAATTTACATATACCGCTTACCTTTCCAACTTAAAAGGTATACAGACGATGCGCTTTTCAAAATAAGCGCTTCAAAGAACGTACAATTACAGTACGATATTTTACAATAAAAACGAAATACATAAAACAAAACGAAATGAAATGGTTTACGGCCGATACACACTTTGGCCACAAAAAAATATTAGAATACACCAATCGACCCTTTGCTTCCGTAGAAGAAATGGACGAAGCCCTCATCCAACGCTGGAACGCAAAAGTAACCCCAGAGGACGAAGTGTATCATTTAGGGGACGTTGGACTATGCAGCCCTGGAAAACTTCGGAAAATTTTAGACCGACTAAACGGTAAAATATATCTAATCCGTGGCAATCATGAAAAATCTGCAGAAGCATGTAATGATCGTTTCGAATGGATTCGAGATTATTACGAATTGACAATGGACGACAAAGACGCGTTTAGAGGCAAACAACTCGTCGTATTGCTACATTACGCAATGCGCGTATGGGAAGCTTCCCATCACGGCACATACCATCTCTACGGCCATTCGCATGGAAGTTTGGAAGACGATGTTAACTCCCGATCTTTTGATGTAGGAGTGGATTGTCATAATTTCGAACCAATCAATTACGATCAAATTAAAGAAATCATGAATCAAAAAACATGGACATCTCCATTTTCACGTGGCGATTAACCCATTGAATTCAATCATACTATATGAGTTACAACCTTTTCCTTGACGATCTTCGTACTGTCGAAATGGTCTACAATCAACCAGAAGACTTTAACTTTGTTATTGTCCGCAACTTTGATGACTTTGTCTCGACCATTCAGACCAATGGCCTTCCGAAGTATATCAGCTTTGATAATGATTTAGGAGAAGATGATGAAGGAAATTTAATCCCGGATGGATATGCCTGTGCAAAATGGTTGGTTTATGAAAGTGAACTCGATTTAATAGATTTAAATTTCAAAGTCCATTCCGCTAATCCAGTTGCGAGTATTCAAATTCAATCCCTACTAGACAATTACATTCGCCACTTAAAAAATGAAAAATGAGCATCATTAATAATATCATAAAAGGGTCAAAGTGGATGTGGAGCCTGCTCTTTGTCGTTGTGGTAAACATGGCCATTGACGTATTATTTATTCTACAGTCTCGGGTAAATCATACCGAGAATGCAAAATGGTGGCTGCTATCCGCTTTAATCATTTTAGCTGGACCAGTACTAATTTATAGAATATACCAGAAAGTAAATCTGATTAGCAGAATGGCATTTCTCATTTTCTCCATAATGATCTGTTTCCGACATGTTCATGAAATCATTAGCCTAAGCGCAACAGATAGTACGTTGCTCGTAGTAAAAATGGCCTGTGTCCTTTTTGCATATGGAGCAGCGTACACAATTGGAAGAAAAGATCATGCAAAAGAAGTGGGATTACAGAAAATGGAAGAACCTTCAAAAGAAACTACCCCTCAAGCTTCCACATTAACGACGAATTCTACAAATCAAGAATCGATAGATTTGGAACACTCCAAAACACTAAAAAATCTAGAAAAAGATATGGATTAACCTCCTTTTATTGATTAAGGGCGTGATTTAAGATTATTAGCAATTACCACCAACCATCTTACAACAGATAAACGAGATTACGGAGCTACCTCAGTTTCCATCTCAACCCACTCTAAGGTATTCAACATATGGGCAATATCTGCCTTTATGTATTCAATAACTGGAGCCAATGAATCATTTTTAGTCGCTGTCTTAAAATAAAGAGCACCTCTTAAAAAATTATCTGTAGAATCAGTCGAGAAAAACTGAAATTGACTTGGAACTTCTCCTTCCAATTCAAATACGACAGACTTAATCCCATGACTATTTACTAACTCATTTTCTATAATCCCAGAGGACTTCATGTTGTGCTTACTCGTCAATGTGCGGGCATCATTCGTAATTTCTTGCGCAACAGAATTCACATGACTTTTATCCTTCAATTCAATTTCACTTAGCTTTTTATAGGTCAACTGAACAGTAGCATCGAAATTTGGATAATAAACGTCAATCCAATGTGCCTCTGCATAAGTTGATTTATGCTTGAGCATTTTTGCATACACCGAATGTTCAAATCGATATGGATGTGCGTCCTTTAACAAAGTATATTTTGGCTGAGGCAATTCGATTCGGTTATAACCGGTTGGTTTTGGAGTATAATCTGGTTCACAAGCTGTACAAAAAATGGACACCACCGCTACTAAACCTACTATTTCAATATACTTTTTCATACGCTCCTACTCTAATCTTATTCTAAAATATACATATACTAAAGCTGCTTTGTCGCATCCTTCTTTATCTCCTTCTCCTTTATCTCTACTTTTATGCGTTTTACCCGTTTCGTATCCACCGACTGCACTGTAAATTCATAATTTCGAAATCCAATTTGATCTCCGACTCTAGGAATTCGACTATACAACTCCAACATCAATCCACCCAAGGATTCACTCTCCCCTTTGACTGAATCAAAAAACTCATTTTCAATTTCAACAACTTTGCAAAAATCATGAATTGAAGTCTTCCCTTCAAATATAAACGAGGTTTTACCTAATCTTGTATAATTAATGTCTTCACTATCAAATTCATCATTGATTTCCCCTACAATTTCTTCAATAACATCTTCCAATGTTACGATTCCTGAGGTTCCTCCGTATTCATCTACCACAATCGCCATATGGATGTGTCGTACCTGAAAATCCTCTAACAAATCATCAATCATTTTTGTCTCAGGAATAAAATATGCCTCCCGAATCAATTCTTGCCACTTAAAATGCTCGTCATTTCCAATGTGAGGCAACAAATCTTTGATATATAGAACTCCTTTAATGTTATCAACCGTCTCTTCATAAACAGGATATCTTGAATAACCTGATTTATTTATTCGATTCATTAACTCATGAAAATCTGTATCCAAATCAAATGCCGTAACATCTATTCTAGAAAACATAATCTGCTTGGCACTGATATGTCCAAAATTGACAATCCCTTTTAAAATATTTTTTTCTTCCTTCGAAATATTCTCTTCGGTAGCTATATCAATTGCTTTGGTAATTTCCTGCTTGGTAAACGAGCTCCCTTTTTGCCCAATACTTCGTTCTACAATATTAGTAAACGAAACCATCAACCAGGAAAATGGAGTAAACAAGAAACTGAAAAAACGAAAGAATCCAGCCATACGCGAAGCGAACGCTAAATTATTCTGATTGGCATATACCTTTGGCAAAACCTCTCCAAAGAATACAATAATGAAGGTAGTAACAAACGTCACTGCAGTCACCAAATACCCCTCATTCTCTTGGGCATCAGAACCAAACAACTTCCATGTTGTGAAAGTCATTAAGGTAACAATCCCAATGTTGATGAAGTTATTAAGGATTAATATTGTCGCCAATAATTTTTTAGGTCGATTCAACAACTCAACAAGTGTAGCATATTTCCCATTTTCCTTCTCCAGTTCCTTTTTGTTGAGGGAAAAATAAGCCACCTCTGATCCTGATACCAGGGCCGATAATAGCAATAATACACATATTGTGATCAGATTTGAAATAAGAAACGAACTGGATTCCGGCTTATCGACTACTTGGAGCAATAAACCGTAAATGACCGAGGGCTCTGGATCAGTGCTTATCAAAATGTACGCATTTGGTTAAACATAGCATCTTTATACATTCAATAGAATAATTTAGAATGGTAAATCATCTGGTTCAATCCCTTCACCAATAGGAGTTTGAGATTGGGCAGGTTCATTTGCAGCAGAAGGCGCTGGAGCACCGGAACCTTCACCTCCATCCTTTTTACCTCCAAGCATGGTCATATTCTGTCCTACAATCTCAGTAGTATAACGTTTATTCCCCTCTTTATCATCCCAAGATCTTGTTTGAAGTTTACCTTCGACATAAATGGTATTTCCTTTGTGTAAATAACGCTCTGCTACTTCTGCCAAACCTCTCCAAAGTACAATATTATGCCATTCTGTACGATCTTGTTTATTCCCTTCACGATCCTTAAAAGATTCAGATGTAGCAATCGAAAAAGTAGCCACTTTAACACCACTTTCCAAGGTTCTAATTTCAGGATCACGTCCCAAATTTCCAACCAGAATCACTTTATTTACTCCTGCCATTTTTGTTTTTTATATTAATATAAAGTTAAGAAAAATTATTTGTATCCATATAATTATTTATCAAAATTGATTTAGGCAGCGATTGTACCTTTTCCTCGTCACACCATTCCAATCCTAAATTACTCAAATCCAGTTCTTTAAATAGTTCAATTTCTAAAAAAACTGGGTAGATATTTTGATGACTCAACACATGTTTTTTCAAACCTGTTTCACTCCGAAATTTATAACTTTCAGCTCCAATCAAACTAGAAACCTCATCCAATATAACACCTGAATCTACCGTCGAAGACTGCTCAGACAGGTAAAATTCATATAAATTCGTCCAGATATCTTTAGGCCCTCTTTTGCTCAAATAAACCCCTTTCCCGTGCCGAATCACCACATAATAAAAAAACCGATCCCTCTTTTTTATTTTCCGTGTCTTAAAAGGAATCTGCGCCACCTTATTCAATGCGTACGCTTCACATGAAGATGCTAGTGGACATTCAGCACAATTCGGATTTGACGGTACACATTGCAAAGCACCAAATTCCATCATTGCCTGATTATGCGTCTGATGATCCTTTACGGGTAATACTTTCAATGCAAATGTTTCAATTTTTGCCAATGTAGCCTGCTGACTAACATCCTCCTGAATCCCAAAATATCGTGAAACCACCCGAATAACATTTCCATCAATGGGCGACACTTTCTCATTAAAAGCAAACGAAGCAATCGCAGAAGCGGTATAAGGCCCAACGCCTTTCAGTTTCAAAATCGATTGGTAATTGTTTGGAAAAGCACCCGCCAATTCGTTTGCTACTATTTTTGCTGTTGCATGCAAATTTCTAGCTCTGGAATAATATCCAAGTCCTTGCCAAAGTCGAAGTACATTTTCTTCAGAATCATTGGCCAAATCTTGAATGGTCGGATAATTTTCTACAAAACGTTCGTAATACGGAAGTCCTTGGGCTACTCGGGTTTGCTGAAGAATGATTTCAGACAACCATATATAATATGGATCTGTCGTATTTCTCCAGGGTAAATCTCGTTTATGCAAGGCATACCAATTTCTAAGAATACTTGAAAAGGATTTTAAAGACATGCCATTCCAAATTTATTATTTAGGCAAAACGCAGACAACAGGACAAACCAAATAACCGAATGTCGCATTACTATTCCCCGATTTAGTTTAATCTACTTATTCAATTAGTGCGCCACTGAATTCCCGCTGGCGTATGCCTCTAAATAGCTGAAATCTGCGGTGAGTGTCCCTTCCAAATTTGTGATTGAAGCATTGGCAATCATGTTTACCGGATCACCATTGAATAGATTAGGTAAAACATTATCAATCAATTCTCTACCAAAGTCTCTTGAAGCATCACGTGGCAATTCGCATGGAAGATTATCTACCGCCATAACCGTCACATGATCTTCCCCGCTAAACGGTTCAACCAATTCTCCAGTTTGCTTTACATAATCAAAATTTGGTTCCTCAATAGTTGCAGGTCGCTGGGTCGTTCCAATTGAACCATCAATATCCATTGTTATATCTGCTACCACTTTTATCTTAAAGTCCGCATTCTTCACATCTTCCTGACTAAATAACTTAGGTGCATGATAATCCCAAAAAGCGCCTGCGATCATTAAATCACTAATCTGGGAGAATTGAGGAAAATTGGATTCAAACAACTCTGGATTTGCATAAAACTCACTTTTAACAAAAGGAGCGTTGTCTATTCTTTTATTATAGTCATTCACATTGATTTGACAATAAACTGCCTCATCATATGACTCGGTTAAAAAATCAGTAGCGGACACTTTTCGAATCCCCATTCCATCTAACACCTCCATAGATCCACGGCTCACTCTGCCTCCACCAGTAAGAACAATTTTGATCGGAGGAAGTTTTACTTTAGCGTACTCTCCTTGCATTTCCTCCATATCGAAGCACTCGTTGGCAGGCAACAAATCATACAAGCCGAAACGTTTTCCATAGGTAAGCATTCCATTATAAGCACCTACAATCCCAGCATATCGACCAAATGCAATTACGCGAACTCCTTTTTCATTGGTTAAGTTTTCCCAATCAACCAATCGAATGTTTTTATCTAAAACCGAACGTAACAATTTCTGGTTATAAGGTTGTTCTTTGGTCGTATGTGAAAAGAAAAAATACGTTTTTCCAGGAATCAGCATATCAACCGGTACTTCCTTTACACCCAACAACACATCACAATCGGATAGATCTTCCTGCATTGTAACACCTTGATCTATATATTCCTGATCCTTAAAAATTCGAATTTCACTTGGTTGAACAACCAATTCCGCCTCAGGAAACTTTTCTGAAACTTCTTTACATTCCAAAGGAGTAAGTGGTACTCTTTTGTCTGGAGGAGTTTTACCTTCTCTAATTACCCCGATCTTTAATTTTGCCATTTGCGTGTGTGCTATCATCTATAATAAAGCGCAAAGGTACTTGAATTTCCTTTTCTGTAAAACAAAAAGAAAACAATCCCTATTCCGATTAACTTTAATGAATTTCGCTATAAAACCTTAGCTATAAACCTCTTTGAAACGAATAGTTGCTGGAGCAACGCCGAAATTTTGATCTATATGGTTTTGCAAGCCCAATTCGATCAAGCCTACTTTCAACAAAGCTTGATGATGAATGCTATGTTCAAGGCAAAAAGCCAGTTCGCGTTCCATGGAAGATTTAATTGATACAATTTCATCTTTCTCCGAAGTGTAGTTACCCTCCATCGCAATATCTCCTTCTTCCAACTGTTTAAAGTCTTCCTGAATTTGTTGAATTGTTTCCAGTGCAACTTGCGTACTTGTTTCAATTTGTAAATTTCGCGCACGATTATCGTAATTGATAACCCCAGTGGCCTTTCCTTTTATTAAACATTGGTAAAATTCCAAAACATGACGAACATGTTGTCCCAATGTTGACATGGATAAATTAGCTAATGGATGAGTATACGGTACTGAATCTAACTTGGTTAAAAGCGTCGAAATTGCCTCTAAATTTTCTACACAATGCTGCTTAATATATTTCATACGCTTTGGATTGGCACTAAAATCGATTGACTTTATGTGACTTGTTACTATTTGAATTCAACAGTACAAACGTGCTGTTAAGTTCAAAACTAGGAAAAATATAACACACAAAACACCGACTGCTATGATATATTATTGAGTTTCATAGCTGAATCCATCTTCAACACAGAGAAATCCAATCCTTATTGTCAGAAATGAATCAACGAAACTTCCTCAGTTGTTTCAATACCAAATTGAAATCATCAGGATATTCAGATTGTAATTTGATTCGTTTTCCGTCGATTGATTCAAATTCAATTGAATAAGCATGAAGTAAAACTCTTCTACTAATAGGACGCTCTTCCACTTCCTTTTTGGGTCTATAATTTCGCTTAATATTTGACAAGAACAGCGGTTCTCCACCATATCTCTCATCGTGAATAATGGACGCATCTCCACTGGCAAGATGTATTCGAATTTGGTGTTTTTTACCGGTTAGAATTTTACATTCCAACAAGGAATGTTGCCCAAAATGCTCCAACGTTTTCACTACAGTAGCCGAATATTTACCAGCTGGATCAATATGCACCTTACCACTACCTGTGACTTTCAAGGGCGCCTCTATCAACATTTCATTAAATTGATGGATCCCCCAAACCAATGCATGGTAATGTTTTTCCACATTTCGATGTTCCAGTAAAATAGAGAAGTGCCGATAAGCCTCTTCACTTCTAGCAATGACCAATAAACCGGAAGTTTCCTTATCCAAGCGGTGATTTACAATCGCCTTCGGATCATATTCTTTAGCTAAATCCGATATATTAACTGCATCAACCCGGTCTTGTAAAGTACTTACATAAGGAGGTTTATCTATTATTATATAATGATCGTCCTCGTATAGAATATGTTTCTTAAAATTCACTTTCTTCTTTAGCTAAGCCGTTGTTTGATATAATATTTAAGTACTCCCCCCAAGTTATAGCGTTGTTAAATTTAAGAAACACACTATACCTTTATACCTCCTAATATTATTTAATTTAAATAAGTCTTACAAACTTATGTATTCATTTCTGTTTCTGAAAATTTAACATCAGAAGCATGTGGAAGGATAAATGTGAAAATCGTTCCTTCTCCCACTTCACTTTCTACTTTTATCTCCGCATCATGTGAATCGATTATGTGTTTCACAATAGATAGGCCAAGACCAGTACCTCCACTTTCCCTACTCCTGTGCTTATCCACCCTGAAAAATCGTTCAAAAATTCGTGGTAGTTTCTCGGGATCAATGCCGGGGCCATCATCTGCTATAGTAACTTGTACTACATTCTCCAATTCTTCCAGAATTAACCGAACTTTACCTTCGTCGTTTCCATATTTTATTCCATTCTCGACCAAATTCGTAATTACCTGTCCGATTCGTTGTGCATCACCATATGTTTCGATCAGTTTCGACTCTTCAGGCAAACGTATCAGCGTACAGTTCTTTTTAGCAGCCTTTCCTTCTAATTGCTCAAAGATATCATCCACCATTCGGGAAATATCAAAAAACTCCTTTTGCATTGTTATACTCCCAGATTCCAATTGTGAAATTGTCAATAAATCCTGCACCAATACGGAAAGACGATCCAGACTTTTTGCAGACTTCTTTAAGAACTTATTCTGAACCTCTTCATCTTGCATTGCCCCATCCAACAACGTTTGTATAAATCCTTGTGCAGAAAAGATGGGCGTTTTAAGTTCGTGCGAAACATTTGCCAAGAATTCCCTTCTATACTCTTCCGCTTCTTTCAACTCTTCTATTTCAAGCTGCTTTCCATAGGCAAGGTCATAAATTTCTTGATTTAAGTTTCGGATAGGATTGCTTCCTTTATGCGTGTTTTCACGGACAATGATGCGCTCATTACGTTTGATCTTATTCAACATATTGCGCATTTCATTTACTTCTCTAAAAATTAGAAATTCAAAAATTAGATAACTAAAGATAAATGCCGATGCAAATGACATTCCCGCAACGATAATCAAATGCTTAACCGTGGCTCCATCTGATAAATACAAAAAACCACTGGTTAATAAAGCGATGATTCCTGCTAGAATCAATGCCAATATTCGTGAATTATATCCCATAATTAGTAAAACAGATTATTTAAGACTCATTCCCATTATAGTATCAAAAACTATACAAAGACTTTTCAGCTATGTTGTAAGAAACGAACGAAACAGGCCCCGCAGATAGAATCAATAAAACTACGGCATGAATTTATATCCCACTCCCTTGATTGTTTTGATTAATTCATCCCCGATTTTTTCACGCAGTTTACGAATGTGTACGTCCACCGTGCGAGCAAGTACATACGTATCCTCTTCCCAAACATGACTCAGCACATCCTCTCGACTATAAATTTTATTGGGATTCTTCGCAAGCAAAAAAAGAATCTCAAATTCCTTCTTTGGCAAACTCAACGTTTGATCATCTTTGGTAATTGTATAGCTCGACTTATCGATTGTCAGACCACTTATACTAAAACGATCGGCGTTTTTCTCATTCGAAGATCTGGATCCCATTGCTGCCTTTAATCGGCTAATTAATGCCCTTGGCTTGATCGGTTTTATTAAATAGTCATTACCTCCTGCCTCCCAAGCTGCCACTTCTGTGAATTCTTCAGATCGTGCTGTAAGAAAAACGATGTATGGGTTTTTACCCTCTTCAGATGCCCTTATTAATTTGCATGCTCCGATTCCGTCCATCACAGGCATCATCACATCCATTAATATCAAGTCAGGTTGAAAACTGTTAAACTTCTCTACAGCTTCTTCTCCGTCTCCTGCTTTTTCCACAATGAAATCCTCCTTCTTTAGGTTGTAAGCCAGAAGTTCTAGAATATCCGGTTCATCGTCCACAATGAGAATTTTAATCATGAATCTGTAAAGTTTGTTTATTAAAGTGATTCGATTGAGTGCAAAAGCAAACAAATCATACTATTTAATTCAAGTCAATTATACAAAGTTCAGAAATTAATTCCCGAGCAATTCTTTCAATTTACTTTCAAGGGCGTGTCCTCTTAGATTTCTAGCTACGATCACTCCATCTTTATCAATCAAAAATGTTGCTGGAATACTCGTCACCCCATACTTCTTAGCAGGTGCAGCACTCCAACCTTTCAAGTCAGATACGTGATAAGGCCAAACTAGTTTATCCTTCGCAATGGCCCCTTTCCAACGAGAAGCTTGTTTATCCAATGACACACTGAATACCGTAAATCCTTTGTCCTTATATTTCTCATACGCTTTTACCACATTTGGATTTTCTCTTCGACAAGGTCCACACCATGACGCCCAAAAATCGATTAAAACGACCTTCCCTCTTGCATCTGACAATTTCATTTGATCTCCGTCTGGATTTTTTTCTGCAATATCTGGAGCCATATCCCCAATTCCAATTGGCAATGGAGGCAACAACTTATAAAGTCCTTTTTGATACGCTGATTTTGGATATTCCTTTCGGTATTCTTTCCCTAATTTTGATCCAGACTGTTGATCTACTGCCATCAAATTTCTGATCATAGAGATATATAGTAGCTCACGTTTCGCTGATCCTTTTTCCAATTTTGCAATTTCTGCTTTCGCCGCTTCTAAATGACCACTACGCTGGTTCATCAAAAACTTTTGGAAATATGTACTGATTAACGCTACCCACATCTCTCCTCGATGATACTCTGTATCATCCATTTCTGGCAAATTGAAAAATTGATTTTTCTCTAATTCATCTGCCTTTAAATAGAATGCCGCAATTTTACCTTGATAAGTTCCTGGGTTTTCTTTAATCAATTTATTGTAAAACGTAGTCCGCTCTGCAGCAACCGAATCAAAGTCCGTCTGAATTTTCTTAAACAGGGTCTGTGCTTTAGCAGGATCCCTCCCGTTCAATTGACGTGCATAATTCACTTGAGACTGAATACTTTGCATAGCAGTACCATAATCCCTGTTAAATTCATCAAAATCCTGCTGCAACATCCATTCTTTTGACTCCGTCACCTCTGTGCTGGCCATTTCTTTGGCGTCCGATTCAATCCCTATGGATTCTTCACCCAAGATCAACGTTACATTGTTTTTAGCATTAAAACCTATTTTATAATACCCTCTTGGTATCTCTCCTTTAAAATCATACCCTGACTTCTTAATCACACATGAGTCATATTTTGCCATCTCCGATCCCAGCATCTGATACATATAGATCATTTTGCCATCTTCCGCATTGGTCAACGTACCCTTGATTTTTATCCCTTTGGCTTGCAAAGCAGATACGGAACTCACTAATAGTGCCCCGACCAATCCTAATTTAAATTTTGCTGAAATTGTCATTAACTTAATCTATTATAGTTTCTTTTATTCTCTTTCTATTCACTTCTTCACAACTCAAAACGCGGTAAAGATAACACAATTGTATCCATCCGCCATCTTTCTTTGGCAAACCAGATTGGAAGATTATTTTTTAACCATATTTAGGGGCGAACTTAATCCGGAATATTCAGCCAGATCAATTTCTACCGCTCCAATAAACATATCTGCCTCCACTTTTACTGGGATACGATTATTATCATCGGTAACCCAAATACGAAGGGAATTTTCCCCGTCAAAAAATGAATTTTCGGGCATCACAGGTACCAATTTTAACACATTAAATTTACCAAGTTTGTTTCGTACTACACCCTTACCTTTATATACCAAATCCAATTCATATGCTTCCTTTTCTACAAATCCAGGAATCGTTACCGTATCATTCACTTTCTTATTGCTGAAATCCACATTTCGCAAATAGTAATACCCGCTAATCATATCTTGCGCATTATTTGGCACAGTATATTTCTTATCAATTTTGCGTTTCTTATCGATTACGCGTACTTTATCATTTTTGTGATCGTAAAAGACCTCCTCATCCTTTCGATACTTGTTTTCTTCTATATGACGGAAAAATTTTTGCGACACAAAAGCAGATGTATCAATATATGATCTCCACAAATCCTTTACACGCATAAAATATTTAAAACTTCCCGCAGTATACCCCCGTGTATCTACTCGATAGCAAATACGATTGTTTATACGAAACAACTTTTCTGAAATTTGCATGGTGGCTCCTCCTGCCGTCACAAAACCATAATGCACTCGGTAGCGCAAAAATTCTCCCCGATCAAACGACTGATTTGGAACAAACCGATAGGTTTGTTCTCCTGTAAAGGACAACGAGATCAATGCTATAATTAATATTTTAACAATCCGTTTCATACAAAACAAAGATACAAAATGTGTACCAATATAATTCCATTTTTGATTTCAAGGTATTATCTCGCAACAATGACAAGGTCAAAATCACTCATTTCGTTTCCAAAAATCGGATAAATATGATACATTTGCGGCCAAATTGAGTACAGAAAAATACATATATATAATTAATATCGTACATGAGTTTATTAGTAGTAGGATCCGTAGCATTTGACGCAATCGAAACACCATTCGGTAAAACGGACAAAATAATCGGTGGTGCAGCCACGTACATTGCCATTTGTTCTTCTTATTTCACTGGAAAGACCAATTTGGTAGGAGTTGTAGGAGGTGATTTCCCAAAAGCAGATATTGCTTTGATGGAATCTCACGGTGTCAACACCGAAGGTCTTCAAATTAAGGAAGATGAAAAATCATTTTTCTGGTCTGGTAAGTACCACAATGACATGAATTCCAGAGACACATTAGTAACTGAACTAAATGTCTTGGAAAACTTTGACCCGATCATTCCTGCATCATACCAGGATTGCGAGTACTTAATGCTTGGAAACCTAGCGCCACAAGTACAGCGAATGGTCATCGAACGATTGGAAAAAAGACCAAAATTGATCGTTTTGGATACCATGAACTTCTGGATGGATATCGCAATGGATGAATTGGTTAAAACCATTTCTATGGTAGACGTATTGACCATCAATGATGAAGAAGCACGTCAACTTTCAGGTGAATATTCATTGGTAAAAGCTGCTAGAAAGATCCGTAGCATGGGACCAAAATATCTTATTATTAAGAAAGGGGAACATGGTGCGTTGCTATTCCATGAAGATCAGACTTTTTATGCCCCGGCATTACCTTTAGAGGATGTATTTGATCCAACTGGAGCTGGTGATACGTTTGCAGCAGGATTTATCGGATTTCTTGCAAAACAAGATTCAGTAACATTTGAAAACATGAAAAAAGGAGTAGTATATGGTTCTGCCATGGCTTCTTTTTGCGTAGAAAAATTTGGAACAGAGCGTTTGATTAATCTTTCTCAAGATGAAATCGAAGCACGTGTGAAGCAATTTGAGGAGTTAGTAAAGTTTTAATCTCCTAATAATTTTAATCAACGTAAATAACGTAGATCAAGCATTACTAAATTAGACAAAGCCCTGATGTCACGCAATTCGTGTTCGGGGCTTTTTTTATGTTAAATTTGATGCAACCATTCGGTTTTTGATAGTCTTTATTGTATCTTAAGTCCGATTTAAAAGATCTGAATGTTGATTTTAAGGGAATTATGTTCAGAGTTTATAAATTAATTAGAGAAGAAAGTTATGAAAAAAAGCATTATCCTTATTGGGCTGATTTTAGTCGGGAGTATGAGCATGCTATATGCTCAAAACTATCAAGGAGGAATTGGTCTTAGAGTTGGTCCATCTATTGGTCCTACATACAAGCATTTTATTTCGCCTGAAAACGCAGTAGAAGTAATCGGTGCAAATCGTTGGGGTGGTTGGAATATCACCACGCTATTTGAACATCACCAGCGCCTAATGAAAAACAGAAGAGGTGGAACTGGTGGATTTGATTCTCAACGACTCCATTATTTTCTGGGAGTTGGAGGTCATGTGGGGAATTGGAAAGCAAATGGGGTAAACCCATGGTATGCCGGTAACGGTGGCGCTAAGTATTTGGTTATTGGAGCAGATGCTATAATAGGGTTGGAATATGCCATGCAATCAATTCCTTTTTGTTTTTCCATAGACTATAAGCCAGGCATTAACTTTGCTGGTTTAGAAGGCAACAACGGGTTTTTATGGCTAGATGAAGTGGGTTTCACAGGTAGATTTATATTTTAATTGCCATTCGATTCGATTTAGTTTAGTTTAAATCAGCGCAATTAATGATTTATTGAGACAAATCAATTAGCCATTTTTTTTTAGAACTACGATTTCAATACATTTTATACAAACATAAGACAGACCATTCATTTAATTTAATTCAATTATTATTTATGAAAAAGACATTTACTTACCTAAGCCTAATTATTACCGCAGTTGTAATTTTTAGTTCTTGCGCCCAAAGAAGCGGGTTTCAAGCTTCAGAATCCAACTACGATGGATATAAGTTAGAAGATGGAAATTATAAAAAGTCAAAAGTGCTCGCGGTAAAACCGAGCGTAGAAACCATTGAAGAACTTGCGCAAAGCAATGAAAACAACGAAAATGAAACCGTTACAGCTTCATTAAACGACAATTACATTCCTGTTACACATGAAAAGGAACTTGAAACAGCTTCCTTAAAACAAAATACGAAGGCACAAAAGACAGAAGTAAAGTCGGAATTAAAACAAAAAGTGACTCGTGAAGAAAAAAAGGAACTTCGGAAATCGTTAAAGAACTTGCGCAAAAATCCAGCGAGCGAAGAGGCAAAAACATTTCGAGATCGATTGAAAGACAAATTAACAAGAGGAAGCGATGAAGATTTATTACTAATTATTCTTTGTATTATTCTTCCACCTTTGGCTGTTTATTTATTTGAAGGCGATATTACAACCAACTTCTGGATTGATTTGGTACTGACGATTTTAGGATGGTTGCCAGGTATTGTTTATGCCTTTGTAGTAATCTTCGCTTAAGAGGATTGAAGCTTATTAAAAATTGTTAAAACCCTCATTACGAGGGTTTTTTATTTTATATGAATTTATTTCTTATATTTACTGTTCTTATTTAATACACACTATTCAACACACAAAACATTCCTTTGTTATGAAAAAAATTTACTTGTTAACTGGTTTGATTCTTGGTGGAATTTCTTTCGCCAATGCTCAAAGCCCACGTACTATGCTACTAGAGCATTTCACACAGGCTTCCTGTGGACCATGTGCAACATATAATCCTGCAATTGAAGACATGATTAAAGATCCTTCCAATGCAGACAAAATTATCGCAATCAAATATCAAACATCTTGGCCTGGCACCGATCCAATGAATGTACACAATGCATCAGAAGTTCAAAGTCGCGTTTCGTATTATGGAGTACAAAGTGTTCCAAATTCAGTTGTAGAAGGAAACTTATATAATGGACATCCAGCTGATTGGGGACAAGATACAATCGACAATCGTTCAGCAATCATGTCTCCATTTGAAATGACAATGACGCATGATTTCGACGAAGGATTAGATTCAATTCGAGTACACGTGAAAATAAAAGCAACACAAGCTGTTTCTGGATCTGCATTGGTTCTTCACATGGCAATTGTTGAAGACACCGTAACGTTTGCTACTCCTCCTGGTTCAAATGGAGAACGTGTATTTTACAATGTAATGAAGAAAATGCTTCCAGATGCAAACGGAACTTCAATTGGAAGTACTTTTGCTGATGGAGATTCTGTAGATTATTACGGAGCTTGGGCAGTTGCAAATGTATATGACATGAACGAACTTGCTGGAATCGCATGGGTTCAAAACACAAGTACAAAAGAAGTGTATCAATCTGTATACAGCTTTAAAAAACCACTTTCTACGTTCATCTCTAATACAGAAGATGCTGCATTGAAGCAAGTAAATGATTACCCATTATCAACTTGCTCAGGTGATTACAACACGAAAGTACTAGTTAGAAATCATGGTTCCAGCGATTTAACAAGCCTTGATGTTTCGTATTCTGTAAATGGTGGAGCGGCTGTTACAACTGGTTGGACTGGAAATATTGCAACGTAT
The DNA here is from genome assembly GCA_965277185.1 of Cytophagales bacterium. Lineage (GTDB taxonomy): Bacteria > Bacteroidota > Bacteroidia > Cytophagales > JAHDFW01 > JAHDFW01. The sequence continues at coordinate 24,335 of CBDICC010000006.1, forward strand.
GAAACGGCAGAAATCGAAGTGCCTATTTCTTACACTCCAAATGGTACCGACAACGTAGAAATCACATTGTCTAATCCAAACAACACTACGGACGGAAACACAAATAATGACAATTATTCGTTTTCAATGGACCAAGCCGACACATATCAAAACTATGTATTCCTTACATTTAAAGCGGATAACTTCGCATTACAAAATTCGTGGAAATTAGTTCGTACAAGTGATGGACAAATCATTGAACAACGAGAACGTTTTAGCATCAGTCCTAATGAAACAATCAACAAATTATTCGTATTAGAAGATGGAGAATGTTACGATTTCATCGTAGAAGATAGTGAAGGAGATGGATTTGCTCCTGGATCTTTCTGGAGATTGAAGGCTGGAAACGGTTCTTTCATCATTTCCAATGGAGGTGATTTCCAATACACTCAAGCCATTTCATTTACAGCAGATGAATCAATTGCTTTAACACAAGATACTACAGGTTGGACAGGTATCAACACCAACGACCTAAGTAACGTTGCGATTGAAGTGAATCCAAACCCTGCAAGTGATATGGTTCAAATTACATTACCAGCTGGAAAAATCAATCAAGTTCAAATTACAAATATGTTAGGTGAAGTTGTTCTAAGTGAATCAATACAAGGAGGTAGCGTGTTGAATGCTGATCTAAGTACATTTGAAAATGGTGTTTACTTCGTACGAGCTATTGGAAGCGAAGGAACGATTACCAAAAAACTTATAAAAAACTAAATAGTTAGTTTTTTAGACTAGAATTAGATTTATAGTCAATTCTACATTGAACAAAAAAACCCAGGTTTAAGTTATCGAACCTGGGTTTTTTACCTTAATAATTTAAATTTTAATTATCTTAGTATACTTTTTAAAATTAATTTAACCAACACCATATGAAAAACATGTACAAAGGCCTGTTAGGCATATTAGGACTTTTAATTATCCAAACCAGTTTTGGACAATACGACCCAGGTGACACTACCGTTATCAACGCTATTAAAACCAACAACTACGGAACTTCCCTATTGAATTGGGATGATGCGGATCCAGCTAATTGGCTTGGAATTATTTGGGACAATTCGACTCCAAAACGGATAATCGAGTTAGAATTGGCTGCTAGCGGCAAAAATGGAGGCACCCAAGGGAATTTTGGAAGTTCCTATCAACCAACTGTGATTGCTTTTAGCAAAAATCCATCTGGGTGGTCAAACGCAGGAGTAACTGTAGACTTAACAGGGAATGTCGATTTTTCTGGTTTAGATAAATTAGAACGATTGATCTTACAACAAAATACCAATATAACATCCATTGACGTTTCCGGTTGTACAAGTTTGAAAGAACTGTATACTGGACAATTAAACATTGAAACACTCGATGTTTCCGGTTTAACAAACTTGGAAATCCTTTGGGCCAAGAATATGTCCAACGTTAAAACTGTTGACGCCACAGGCTGTACCAGTTTAGTTCGAGCCTCTCTCGCTTGGGCTGATAGTCTAAAAGATGTAAATATGACCAATTGCTCCAGCCTTGAAACGTTAAACATGAAAGATACGCGTTTAGAGACCCTCAATCTTACGGGAACTGGCAGTCTAATAAAGCTTGTCGCAAACAGCAAGTCATATGGCAGTAGTTTAAGTTCCATTCCTGGACTAACATCCAACTCAAACATCCGCTGGATGGGCTTGAATTATCATGAATTAACAAGCTTGGATGTAACCGGTCTTGATTCTTTGAGACGAATATGTTTTAGAAGTAATGAAATAACTCAAATTATTGGTGCCAATAGTTTACCCAAGTTAGAGCGTATTAATGCTGACAACAATCGATTATCTCTTACAGATGCGGTTAATCTGGCCAACAACACGAATGCTTCCACTACGGATTTAGAGCCTCAACAAAATGACGGCGAATGCATGGTATATAGCAGCACTTTGGATTACAGTTCGCATGATTCTATTGATGTGAGCGGATCAATGGTAAGCAGTACATTTAATTTATATACTGCTGCAGGGGCATTGGATAGCACGAATACCACAGGGTTATTCGATTTTACACTTGCGGATACAGGAGCATATTACGTTACTATGCTCAATAGTGGCATTACCGTTACCACGGATACTATTTGGGTTTTACCAGCAGCTTCTAGCATTGCTACAACGATATCGGCGATTAACTTTGGTGATGTGGAGATTGGTCAAACGGCTACTCAAACCCTTACCGTTTCAAACACTGGAAATGCAAGTTTAGACGTAAGCAACATAACTTTACCAGCAGGATATACGGCTGGAACTTCTACTGCTACTATCGCAGGGGCTGATTCAACAAATATTACAGTTACGTTCGCGCCTACTTTAGTCCAAACCTATGCAGGAACAATTATGGTGGAAAGTGATGCTTGCATGGTTGGGAGTAATACCGTATCTGTAACTGGTAATGGAATTGACGTGATCGGAATAACGGAAGAAAACCAATCTTTAATTCGTTTTTATCCTAATCCAACACAATCTGTTCTGAACATTGAAACGAAATCAGGAGTATACAATACGTTATCTTTATTCTCAGTAGAAGGGAAATTGATCCAAACAATTGATCTTAACGGAAATACTCAAATCGACATGACGGATATGCCAAATGGTATTTACATTATCAGATCTACGGATGGAGTTATTAACCAACGTATTATTCGATTCTAAAAAACTGTGTCAAATTAATTAAGTGAGGTTTTACCACGCTTGTTTCACATAAAAAAAGGCCGGATTCGAATAGTCGAATCCGGCCTTTTTCTTTTTCACCTTAGATCTGGTAATGAGGTCAAAAATAAGTTGACGGAATAACCCCCAATCCTGAAATGAAGAAAATCAGAATTCAGCCTAATTCTATTATTCCTCCTTCTCATCCAACATGCCTTGCAACGAGAACATCTCATCTCTTAATTTAGCCGCCGCTACAAAATTGAGTTCTTTCGCCGCTTTTTCCATTTCCTTTTTGGTCTTTTTAATAAGCTTCTCTAACTCATCCTTTTTCATATAACGAACCACCGGATCCGCCGCAATAGATGTGGTATCCTCTTGATCGTATTTGGCACGCCCCAATACTCGATTCTGTTCCTTTACAATGGTAGTTGGAGTGATACCATGCTCCTTATTGTGGCTTATTTGTTTCTCTCTACGACGATTGGTTTCATCTATTGCTCGTTGCATGGATCCTGTAATCTTATCCCCATACATGATTACCTTCCCTTCGGAATTTCGAGCTGCCCGTCCAATAGTTTGAATTAAAGATCGTTGATCTCGCAAAAACCCTTCTTTATCCGCATCCAAAATGGCCACTAGCGACACTTCTGGTAAATCTAAACCTTCTCTAAGCAAGTTGACTCCTACTAACACGTCTATAATCCCTTCTCGCAATTCTGCTAGGATCTCGATACGCTCCATAGTTTTTACCTCTGAATGAATATAACTTGTCTTAATATCAATATTATCCAGAAACTTGGTTAGTTCCTCCGCCATGCGCTTGGTTAACGTAGTAACTAATACACGACCACCACGTTTGACATTTTCATCAATCTCATTCAATAAATCATCTACCTGAAATTTAGCCGGTCGAACTTCTATAATTGGATCAAGAAGTCCTGTAGGTCGTATTACCTGCTCAACAATCAAACCTTCTGTTTTTTGCAACTCATAATCCCCAGGAGTCGCACTCACATAAACCGCTTGATTTATTATGTCTTCAAACTCATTAAACTTCAACGGACGATTATCCAATGCAGCCGGCAATCTAAATCCATAATCAACCAAATTTGTTTTTCTCGAGCGATCTCCTCCCCACATTGCACGTATTTGAGGCAATGTAGCATGGCTCTCATCCACAATCATTAAAAAATCGTCGGGGAAGTAATCCAACAAACAAAAAGGTCGTGACCCAGGATCTCTTTGATCGAAGAAACGAGAATAATTTTCAATTCCGCTACAATATCCCAATTCACGCATCATTTCTAAATCATGCTCCGTTCGTTCTTGGATTCGTTTAGCTTCCATAGGTCGAGCTTCATTCTCAAAATACTCAACCTGTTGCATCATTTCATCTTGAATCTGATGAATTGCTTTATGCAAAGTATCTTTTCCGGTCACAAATAAATTAGCCGGATACAAGGTGATACTTTCTTCTTCAGCTATTTTTCCATTGGTAATTGGATCAATCCTATGAATTGCTTCCAACTCATCTCCGAAAAAATAAAATCGATAGGCGAAATCGGCATAGGCTGGAAAAATGTCAATGGTATCTCCTTTCACTCTAAATGTCCCCCTAGCAAAGTCAAGGTCATTCCGAGCATATAACATTTCTACAAACTTGAGTAAAAATGCGTTCCGCTTGATCACATCACCCTGTTTAACCACAATCGTGCTCTTTTCAAACTCCTCCGGATTTCCTATACCATAAATACAGGAAACAGAAGCAACAATAATCACATCTCTTCTTCCTGATAATAATGCAGATGTTGCGTGCAAACGAAGTTTTTCAATCTCTTCATTAATTTGCAAATCCTTTTCAATGTATAAATCCGTTGTGGGCAAATACGCTTCTGGTTGATAATAATCATAGTATGAAATGAAATACTCAACCGAATTTTCCGGAAAGAAGCTTTTAAACTCAGCATACAATTGAGCCGCCAACGTTTTATTATGGCTCAGAATCAATGCAGGACGTTGCGTCCGTTCAATCACATTTGCAATCGTAAATGTTTTTCCAGAACCCGTAGCTCCTAACAACACCTGCGATTCCATTCCATTCTCTACACCCTCAACCAATTCATTAATCGCCTGTGGCTGATCGCCCGTTGGGGAAAAATCTGAAACAATTTTAAAATTCATAGTATCGTTCGATTTATTCTTTTGCTGTTAGTTACACGTAAACAACCCTCCATCCGCTCCTTTCGTCATTTATTTTACTAATACGAACATAGCTAAAAACAAAGAGGCCACAAAACAAAAAAAGTCCTCTTGAAATAATATTCAAGAGGACTTCACTTTAAAAGTTTTTTATAATAACGATGTGATTATTTCGCAATAACTAATCGTGCTGTTTTTAATACATCTCCATTCGCCTTAATAGAATAGAAATAAACACCAGCTTGTAACTTAGAAGTATTAAATGTCTTACTTCCAAAAGTTCCGTTAAGTTCAGATGCGATTACTTCGTTTCCAAGTATATCATAAATTGTGAAACTTGTATTTCCAAAATAATTAAACCCAAAACTCACGGTTACATTATTTATAGCAGGATTTGGCATTAAATTAAAGTTATTCAAAAATGCCTCCTCAGGTACTGACATCACTTCGTTTGCAAAATTTACGATCGTACACACACTATCTGAAACATCATTAGCGTTATAAAAACAATATTTGATACTTGTTGTACCAACCATTGATTGATGATCGTAATCTGCAATAAAACTATTTGAAGTAGAATCAGGCATTATTGTTAAGCTACCTGATGAATCCACTGAAGGCGGATAACATAGATCCCAACAAAAATAATTAGAAGTACCACTTACTTCATTTAGAATTTCTCTTGAAACTCGTACACTTAATGTATCTGCCGAAGTGTTCTTTATAGCCAAAGCACCTTGAGATATTTCAACCTTTGTATCTACTACTACTGTATTCGGCAGGCCTGACAGCTCTAACGATTGCCCTAAAACGGCAAACGAAGAAAATATCAATCCTAATAACGCTATCTTTTTCATCTTATTTGATTTTATCTATAACAACTGTGAATACAAATATACAACTTTTTATCATAATATTTACGCATCAAAATACACCCCTTCCGAAACCCCCTAAATACCCGCATATAAGCCATTTAACAAACATATAAAAAATCACAACAACCAATACTTTGACAAAACATTCAACTTAAAATCCGCATTCAAACCCCAAAAACGCACTATTTAGAATAATAATTAAACTTATTTACTCCTAAGCCTCTGAATCATCGTTAACATAATTGATCTTGTATAATTCAACAACGTATTTGTTGCCCAATAACGACTAGAACTATTCAAACTAAAAAAGCGCCTTTAAATAGCATTAAATGCCATTTATTGATTCAATAAGATCCTTATTATTGATTTCATTACCGTATACAAATAGTGTACATACCCTAATTTTTGAGTAAGAATACTGGTCTCATAATATTTTCCCTGTATATTGCGATAGCATCAGACCGTAATTAATTAACGCTGTTGTGTAAAACAAGTGCTTTTACTTTAAACCAAACCAAATACTCTATGAAAAAGATTTACTTAACTGGATTTGCCCTCCTAATTGGCGCTTCCACTATGTTCGCACAAAAAGTTGCGAAAAGGATTTTAGTCGAGGAATTTACAAATGCCTCCTGTCCTCCGTGCGCAAGCCAAAACCCTGCATTTAATGCACTTTTATCTCAACCAGTAAATACTGATCGAGTTTCTATCATTAAATATCAGTGGTATTTCCCTGGATTCGATCCAATGTATGAGATAACTAAAGCTGATGTGGATATCAGAGATGATTATTACGCAATCAATGGTGTGCCAACTGCAATGGAAAACGGATTATACGTAACAGATGATTGTAACGCATATGATGGAGCTCCTGCTTGTCTTAGTCAAGCAGAATTGGACGCTTCAATAGCTGATTCAGCTGATATCTGGGTTAACGTAAGTCACCATATCAGTGCTGATTACGATTCACTTTACGTAACAATGGTAGTAAAAGCTTCCAATCAAATTGCAGCTAAGGCTACAAATTCTTTGAAAGCACATATGATTGTTACTGAAGAAGAAATTAGCTTCTCATCATCTCCTGGATCTAATGGAGAAACAACTTTCGAACATGTAATGATGAAAATGTTACCTACTCCAAACGGAGCAAGCATGCCAGATACATTACACGCAGGAGATTCTTTAGTTTTCACGGAAGTTTGGGAAATTACTGGTGTATACAGTGAAGCAGAACTTGGTGTGGTTGGATTTGTTCAGGATAACTCGGACAAAAGCATTTTACAATCAGATTACAGTGAGCCTAATTTAACAGCTAGTACTTCTTATGATGTAGAGCTTGTAACTACGGTTTTACCTGCGAATGTATGTGGTGATGAGATTACACCTTCTATTGATATCAAAAATGTAGGTGGAGATCCTCTTACTAAATTAAAAATTGATTACTCAATCAATGGTGGTACAATGAACACTTATAACTGGACTGGTACTGCTGTTCCATTCTTTGGATCATACACAATTGATTTACCAGCTACTATATTTACGCCTCAGGCAAATAACACAATTGATGTAACAATCTCTCTTCCAAATGATAGTACAGATGCAAATGCCTTAAACAATGATGCTTCTGGTACTTTTGCTGAAGCAGAACTTGCCAATGCAATCCTTACACTTGAATTAAAATTAGATGGTTACGGATCTGAAACTGCTTGGACTTTGAAAACTTCTGCTGGAGCATCTGTAGATGGAAACAGTAGTTATGCTGACAATACAAACCTTTACACAGAAGACATCGATCTTAACACTTGGGGAGTAGGATGCTACGAATTTGAAATCACAGATTCATATGGTGATGGTCTTTCTTGGAACAATGCTGGATACTATACTTTAAAAGATGCAAATGGTAAAACACTTGCTACTGGTATAAACTTCGGTTATGCAGAAATGACTCCATTTAGTATTGACTCAAGTTCTCTTTCTCCAGATACTACTACCGGAATTAGAGAATCTGTAGTAGGTGCATTTGATTTGTTTCCAAATCCAACAAATGGAGTAGTTAATGTGGCTTTAGTACTTAAGAACAGTGCAAACGTTAGCGTTAATGTTTACAATGCTATTGGAGAATTAGTTGTAGCTAATGATTTGGGTACCAAATCAGAAGGAATGGTACAACAATTAATTGATTTGTCAGGATTCAATTCTGGCATCTATTTTGTTAATGTAGTTGCAGGAGAAAATACTGCTTCAAGAAAAATTACATTAAGATAATTAAACAAAGTTCTGGGAGTGTAGGATTGGGTATTTAAAATGTCCTATCCTTCCACCCATAATAAAGTAGTTAAACTACGCAACTTAATATTATTTTGAAATTTTAGCCTTGGCGTGAATCTTCATGCCAAGGCTTTTGTTGACTTTACCATTCAAATGGTTGGTCGATGCAGTACTCTCTCTATCCAATTGGATTCTATTGATTGAATAAAATTGAATTGAAATAATTATAAGATACGTAAACAATTAACCACTATATTAATAACTTAATTTAACCTGTTATGAAAAACAAAATCAAACTTATCACCTTAACTATTGCCTTTTGCGCTCCAATTTTTGTTTGGGCACAATCGACAACGGTACCTGCCGTAACCGTTTTGGATTTAGAAGGAAATAGCGTAAGTACATCTACTTTTGAAAATGATGGAAAACCTATTATTATCGACTTTTGGGCTACTTGGTGTAAACCATGCATTCGAGAACTAGGCAATATTTCAGAAGTTTATGAAGATTGGATTGACGAAACAGGTGTGAAAATCATTGCTATTTCAGTGGATGACTCTCGTACTTCTGGAAAAGTAGCTCCGTTTGTAAATGGAAGAGGATGGGATTATGAAGTATACATTGATCAAAATGCGGATTTAAAACGCGCAATGAATGTAAACAATGTACCTCACACCTTTCTTCTAAATGGAAAAGGAGAGATTGTGTGGCAACATAATTCCTACGTGGTAGGAGACGAAGAAGAACTATACGAACAGTTACTACTACTAGTTGAAGGGGAAAAATAATGAAAAGACATATAATTAAAGGAGGGGGGCTAACAGTCCTCCTTACTTTTTTAATAAGTATTAGTGCATTCTTTGTACAGGCTCAAAACGGAGGATCCATTCATGGAAACTTCCAAGGAGATGCGCAATTTTATATCAATGATACAATTACAGGAGCAGAAACTCAGCCCCAACGTGTTCTATCCAATGCCTTTGCAAATTTAATCTACACCAACAATAACTTTACAGCGGGTTTACGCTACGAAGCCTATCTTGATCCCATGTTGCAATTTGAGCAATATAAAGGACAAGGTATAGGATATCGTTATGCTTCTTATCAGCTCGAAAACCTAAACGTAACCGTTGGTAATTTCTATGAACAATTCGGAAATGGATTAATATTTCGTTCGTACGAAGCACGTAACCTAGGTTACGACAATGTAATGGACGGTGTTCGCCTAAAATACACTCCGAAAGCTGGAATTGAACTTAAATCAATCATTGGCAAGCAACGTTTATTTTGGACACAATCTGAAGGGATTTTAAGAGGTTTAGATGGTGAATTTGCTTTGAATGAATTAATCGACTCAATGAGCTCAAGCCCTGTAAAAGTACGTATAGGAGGAAGTTTCATCAGCCGTTTTCAAGCAGACAACGATCCCGATCTTGTTTTACCAGAAAACGTAGCTTCTTACTCAGGAAGAACTCAAATCAATTACAAGAAATTTAGCGTAAAAGCAGAATACGCACATAAAATAAACGATCCGTCCAATGACAATGGTCTGATCTTTAAAAATGGAAAAGCTTTTTATTTAACTTCCAGCTATTCAAAAAGAGGTTTTGGCTTATTGTTAGAAACAAAATACTTAGATAATTTCTCCTATCGTTCGGATCGATACGAACGGCAAAATAATGCGTTAATCAATTATCTTCCGGCAACGACTCGCCAGCACACCTATAATCTTGCAGCCACGTTATATCCTTATGCAACGCAGCCTAACGGAGAAATGGGAATGCAATTTTCGATTTATAAGAAATTTAAAAAGAAATCTTCACTTGGAGGGAAATACGGTACACTCGTTAGTTTCAATTACTCCAATGTACGAAATTTAAATACCACAGATCTTGGAGATGTGAACCTTGAGAATGGATCGCAACGAATTGGCTATGAAACTAATTTTGGCCTAGGTCGCGTAAAATACTTCCGTGATGCCAATATTGAAATCAAAAAGAAATTCAGTAAGAAAGTAAAAGGGAACTTTTCCTATGTAAGCCTACTTTATAACAAAGATGTGGTTCAAGGATTAGCAGGATTTGGCATTATTAAAAGTAATATTTTCATTGCGGATATCACATGGAAAGTAAAACCCAAACACACACTTCGATTTGAAGGACAAGGACTTGTAACAGGTGATGTGATGGAATTAGACTTTGCAAACAACGAATTCAACATCTTAAAATTAGATAACACGCAAGACGAAGGACATTGGGCAATGGGATTGGTTGAATACACCTATTCTCCTCATTGGTCCATTTCCGTTATGGATCAATACAACATTGGAAACTCTGTGAAAGACAAGCAACTGCATTATTGGTTAATAGCTTTAGCACATATAAATGGTGCCAATCGTTATGCCTTGAATATTGGGCGACAAAGAGAAGGTTTACTTTGTGTTGGAGGCGTGTGTAGAAACGTGCCTGCTGCTACTGGAGTTACACTCTCAATTACAAGTAGTTTTTAAGAAGCAAACAGAACTAACTAATAAGAGGAATGGCATATTTAGACTATGTTGAATTTCCATTCCACAATAAGATTTAATTATTACGTTATTAACTTGCAATACGTCGGCATTAACGCTGATTTTTACTCAATTGCTGGTTAAATTAAATTATTAAGAAATTAAGATCGTTATGAAAAAGGCACAATTAAATTTTGGAATCACCTTAATGGCATTGTTCACGGTCCTGTTTTATTCATGTGACATCGTAGAACAGCCGGTATATGTGGATGACGTTCCGGTGGTTGAATATGGATTCTGTGATACAACTGAAATGAGTCCTGCGTTCAATGACACCGTAAAAAGTGATCCCGCCAGCGGATATAAAATTCTTTTGGAAGATTATACGGGACACACCTGCGGGAATTGTCCTGAAGCAGGAATTTTAGCTGATAGTTTAAACAGCAAATACGATCCACAAATCATAGCTATGGCGGTGCATGCTGGCTTCTTTGCTAAAACAAGCAATGACTATCCTATGGACTTTAAAACGGACGAAGGAGAAACATATTTTGATCATTTCACCGTTGTTACGAATCCAAATGGAATGATTAACAGAACAGATTACACAGGTAAAAAAGTACTTGGAATTACGCAATGGGATCAAGCAGTTCAGGCTATAAAAGACAATGAACAAACCGCACAAATTAACATTCAATCCGTTTTTAATTCGGACAGACGTATTTTATATGTTGATGCAGACGTAGAATTTTTAAAAGCTTCAACCGGACGATATAAACTAGTAGCACATTTGCTTGAAGATCAAATCATATCAGATCAAAAAGACTATTCCAAAACCGAAGAGCATGTGACGGATTTTGAACATCGTCATGTCCTACGTGCAACAATTGAAAACAGTGCATGGGGTAAGGAGGTAAACACAGCGGATGTCGCAGAAGGAGAAACGTTTAATATGTCGTTTGACAAATTTTGCGTTGATCAGGATTGGGATGAGGCTCATTGTTCCGTGGTGGTGTACATTTACGATATAGCAACGGAAGAAATCATTCAAGTGCAGGATGTATACATTACTACGCATTAATTAATTAATCCGATTCCAAGGCATTTACTTGTCTCCAAGACTTATTGATTACGAATTAATTCTAACAAGAAATTTAAGGGGCTTAGGATTAAAAGGTTATCGAACCACTTCGATCCACCCTGTTACTTTTGAATTCGAGGGATCTGTAAATTCATAGAAATACATTCCATCTAGCAGGTCATTTGCGGCCCAATCGTGCAAATAATTGTCAGATTGATATACCAATCTTCCCCAACGGTTGTAAAGTCGTAATCCTGTACCAATTTTCAACCCGGTAACCCAAAGGACATCGTTAATTCCGTCTTCATTCGGAGTAATGATATTTGGATACACCACGTCAGGAAACTCAATAACCTTTTCCAACGTATCTGAGCAAAAGCCAGAAGAACTAATCGAAACCAACTGGACCACGTAACGATCGTAACCCGGAAATGGATATTGTTCCGGACTCCTCTGTGTGGAAAAAGAAGAAGTATTCCCATCACCAAAATCCCATTCACTTCGATCATCGCCTACAGAAGAATTAGTGAAATCGACTTCTATTGGAATTGTTTGATCATTATCGTTAAAATCAAAATCAAATGCGGCCGAAACGGTATCACTATATACAAATACCTTCAAAGAATCCACTACCTCTTCACAAGGACCATTTTTTATCCGAAATACAAATTGTGTCGTATCCGTCAACTGCGTCGTTGTTGGGACCAATCTCGTTGAATCATCTAATAAATAGCCCGGGCTCCAAGTAACCATTAATCCAGGAGGAAGTAAATTTCCTGAAAACCCAATATTTAACGTGGACACTTCACCAATACACACATTTTGATCTAAATCTTCCGTATTGTAATTTACTTTTCCAACGGTTACATCAATCGTACGGGTTAACAAGCATCCTCCATTGGAGAAGTTTAATTTAACTTGTGTAGATTCATTGATAGGTTGAGATGCTTCAGGATCTTGTACGGTAGGATCAACAAATAAACTTGCAGGCGTCCAATCATAGGTTAAATTTCCTAAAATTGAACCTGTAAAGTTTGAATACACATTGATCGTATCTCCTCTACATATTAGCTGATCTGGTGCTACGGTTAAATTACTCTCCGCAAAAACGCCTCCTGCTGTTGATCCTGAGGTATTAATGGTAAATCCGCTGGTAGAATTACTCCAATTAGACACCATGAGCACATATTCATTCCCCATAAAAACGTCTATATCTGCGTTAAACGGAGGTCCATTAAAGGTTCCTGGTCCATTACTATTGCCTGTACCTCCATTTACAGTACTAATTCCCGTTTGACCATTGAATCCAAAATCTCCCCAAGAATTACAACTAATCAACAAATCGCCATCAATTGGAATTTGATCACAGGAAGAATTGGTCATATCAAATAACGCCCAATCATAGTCATCTTGTCCATCATTAGGAGTTAATACAAAATTAAAGGTCCCATCGCTTGTTGGACTAAATCGATACCAAGTAGAAAAATTTTCGTGATCCACACATGAAATAGAGGAATTCACTTCATTCTCTACGTTACCCACACTTAATACCGTTCCTAGTCCTTCGTTTACAGGGTCACAAAAAGGAAGTGCTCCTTCACAATCCGAGGAAGAGGTGGTTTGGGCATTAATAGCTTGTGTAACTAGAAACATTGCCGTAAAAAACAATCCCACAATCGCTAAATTGAGATCAAGTGATTTTAATGGATTATCTACTTTATTTCTGCTATTCCAGTTCATTTGGGTGCAAGTTAACGAAAAAGACCGTTATGTATAAATACATAACGGTCTTTCCAAAAACTTATTTCAACACGCCTTAGAAACGCTGGATACTTATTATTTCATCTTCAAACTATAAGGTTTATTATCGGAATACAGCGATTTCCCATCGCTACCAGGCTTAGATCCTGTGACAATAAACTTAATCTTGGAATCTCCTTTTTGTAAAATTATCGGAGTCATACCAATTTTTCCTAGATTCTGTGGTGGACGACTTTCGTCATCATTATAAACCACCGCATTAGCAGGAAATAATGGCTTATACAGCATTCCAACAGGCTCTCCACTCACAATAATTTCTAATTGCACTTTATACTTGGTCGTATCATCTGGAAAAATTGCAGGGTCAATACTGACTTCAATCAAATCCTTATCATCATTACTTGAAAAGGTACCTGCTACTTCCAACCAATCCGTTCCGTTGATTGTCAAACCGCTCGCCTCCATCGTCTCGTTGTTGGCCACATCATCTTTTTCTGAGTAAGAATTTGATCCTATTATTTCAGGGTTTGCACCACCTCCACATGAAATCATTATCGTTGACAATGCAAGCAACATTGTGGAGGACAAAATCCAATTTAATTTCGTTTTTATCATTATATAAATTATTTCGTAGTTAGCTAAATCCTAATTCGGATGCATATTAAATATATTACCGCCTCCTGCCAAAATTTAATTTCGGAAATTTTAGGCACATAAGTTGTAACAGAGTATTTATCTCGCGTTATATGTATAAAGTATGGGTAGTTTAAATAAATGACCCTCACATTTCATCAAAACTCTATGACCAAACTAAAATTTAACTCGGACCGAACCACTCTTTTTTCAGCATTGGTTAACTTAGTCCTACTGCTAGGACTATTCCTTTCTCCCAATTTTTTAATTGGCCAAAACAGAACTACCGAGACTACGAAACCAAAGGCCGAAATGAACGTTCTAGTTACCGATTTTGAAAACAATTCTCTTGAAGGAGAACAAATCTGGTTCATTGGAAAAGAAACTAAGGCTATTTTCAAAGGGGTAAGTAATTCAGAAGGAAAATTCACGGTTAATTTAAAATCAGGGGACACCTACGAAATCCAAATCAAGTCAATTGGAGAAGCTCAGGTGTACAATACAATTAAGATTCCTTCCATTGGACCGGATGAATTTTTCCCTTCTTCTCAACTAAGCATCAAAGTGGAACCCGCTACTGAATTCACCTTAGACAATGTATATTTTGATTCTGGAAAATGGTCGTTAAAAACAGAATCCAAAAAAGAACTGGATGAATTATATGATTTTATGAAATACAAAAAAGGAGTAAAAGTAGAAATCGGAGGTCACACGGACAATGTGGGAAAAAAAGACGCCAATAAAACGCTCTCTCAAAAAAGAGCCGACGCGGTGCGACAATATATTTTGGAGAAGGGAATTTCTCCTAGCCGAATTAGAGCTCGTGGCTATGGAGAAGATGTTCCTAGGGACACAAATAACACCCCAGCGGGTCGTGCTAAGAATCGACGAACTGAAGTAAAAGTATTTGGTAAGTAGAATATTAATGTTGATCTGAAAAAATTAAAGCAATCTGTATAATGATTATACAGATTGCTTTTTGATGTAAAACAGATTTTCTTTTAATGAACTCGCAGATCCATTTCTAGATGAAAACGACGTAATCGACACCAGTCATCAATTAATATCTAACGAAAAACTCTTTGTTCCTTTTTTAAGGTCGTCCAACTTAATCGCCTTCGTCAATTTTTTAACATCCTCTAAAGGAATTTTCCCATCGATCGAAATAACCACTAATGATTCCTTTTGATCCTCCACCACAATTACCAGTTCGCTGACAACATTGTTCTTTTCTTGGATTTTAAAGGTCACCTTATCTCCTCCCTCGTTTATGATCATCAGATCATTATACCGATCCGAAGGAAGTGCATCTTGTAAGTCTTTGGCAACCGCGGGATGCTTTTGTCCATCTTCATGGATAAACACTTTCATTTGTTGAATATGCTTGAGCGCTTCTTTAGCTTCTTTGTCATTTTCGTCAACCAACATGCTGACAAGCCCTGCTGGCAGTGAAAAACTGGTTACCTCTTCCTTCCCATTATACTTTTTAAAAAATTGGGTAAGTGTTCCCTGGCTCATTTCCTTTTCGGCTTGACAACTCCAAAACAAACCGCCTGTTAGTAAAAGAAACAATGCCAAAATCCGTGTTGGTTGAATTAATAATTTAGTTTTCATATTGATTTGATCGTATATTAATATTAGTATAAACTTCTTTTTTTTGTAGATGAGGACTATCTTTATGTTCAATTAATTTCCTCCTTTCGCTCCTTCGTTTTTCATATTGTCCAAATGTTCCATACCCTCAATTTTCATGGATTTAGAAAGTTTAGATATTTGTTTCAAATTAATATCTCCTTGTAAAACGATAAGAACCGCTTCTCCATTTCCTCCCACAATCATGACCAGCTCACTTATTTTATTGTCTTTTTCGTTGATCAAAAATTTGATTTCTTCCTTCCCATCTTTAACAACCATCAATTCTTTGTAAGTAGATCCTTTGTATGCTTGGAGCAGCTCCTTGTAAAATGCACCTGTAGAACTCCCCTCCTCTTTGGTTAGAATCTTAATGGCATCCAACTTACTTGTTGCCTCTTTAAATTCCTTATCCTCTTTTTCATCTGCGATTTTAGAAAACAGATCAAACATATACTTTGTAATGTACACAGAGGTATAATCTTCCTTACCCGAGTATTTGTCAAACAACTTATTCGTTGGACTTTGAGCATAACTATTGATCGGAGCCAAGCCCGCAATTAGAATTGCCATGAGCAATAGGGTCTTAAACTTTGTTTTTATATAATTTTTCATGTTGAATAATCTTAATTATCGTGGTTGAATTTGTGTTGTATAGTAAAAAACTCAAGGTGTGTATCCATTACTCACTGCGCGCCGTTAAGTTGGATTGCACCTCGTGAAATTTCGATATTTTTTGCATTCGATCGGTTCCCTTATTTAATTTAGTTGAAACAATCAATAACGCTCTTTTTGCTTCGGCATAGGCCTCTTCTGGATTTTCACAGGTCCCTTTCGCAAGTGTTGGATTTGCCTTCTGCCCATTCTCATTTAATTGATACCAGTAAAACGTTCCAATCAATAACGCCATGCAAGCTGCTGCACCGGTCATATAATAGGGCCATCTAACAGTCCTTTGTTTAACCATTTGCTTTTCCACATCTGGTAGAATCACTTCTCCCGGCATTGTTTCTACCCCAGCTTGCTGTAAGAATTGAAAATGCAATTGTTCATTTTTAAATTCATCAGGCACAATATCTCTGGAAAGAAAATCTTTCAACTCTTTTTCCTCAGCCAACGAAGATTCTCCATTGTAATATTTTCGCAATAAAATTCTAATGTGATCCAATTCCATAATTATAAACTTTGGTCAATTCTTCCTTCATTTTTTGACGTGCCCTGCTCAACGACACCCGTATGGTTCCCGTCTTAATCCCAGTGATTTTCTCTATTTCATCGTATTCGTAGCCTTCAATATCACGGAGTTGAATCAACGTTTTTTGTTGTTCAGGCAATCGATCCATAATTTGATGCATCAATTGCATGTCATTTTGATTTTCAGCATAATCTAATGGCGTTTGATCTACTATCGGCTCATGGATATCCTGCAATTCTGAAGTATTGTTTCTAGGAGACTTCAAATGATCTAAACATAGATTCCGTGTAATCGTCATTGCAAATGCTTCTACATTCCGATACTTATCTAACTCCTCCTTTTTGGTCCACAACTTTATAAATACTTCCTGCGTGATATCTTCCGCAACCGTTTGAAATGACATAAAGCGGCGAGCAAAACGATAAATCTTATCCTTCAATGGTAAAATTATATTTTCAAAATCGTTTTGCTTCATTTCCTGTTAGCATAGTTGACAATCTCACATTAATCAGATTGTGTTGTTTCGGTATTCTGAATTCTAGAATCTATATTCTCGAATCTGTAATGTAGACGACCTTCCTCTAAAAGTGTTACATCAAACTATTATTTTTTTTTTTCATCAGAGTAAGGGTACTACCTTTTTTGATTGTCCTTAAACTACAAAACCTAAAAAGAAGTATTGTAAACGTAGCAAATAACAATATTTAGATTGAACTAAAATATAAAATAACAGACAAAATGAAACGATATACCTTCTATAAAACAACAGACAAAAGCATCATGAATCAGTTAATCATACAGGATAAGAATATTCTAAAAGGTTTAAAAACAACATTGCTTTGTTGTTTCGTTCTTTTAACCAGTTTATCATTCGCTCAAGAAGCATTTGATCCAACAGATAGTGGTACCGCAGAAATTAGCCAGCCAAGCTCTTCCAATTCATCTGACAGCAATTCAACAAAACCGTTTCAAATGGCACTTATATACCCGATGAGTACGGAAGGACGTACTTCCTATAAATATTCTTATAGAGCTTCTATCAATTTAGTCAGTGGAGTTACGGGTGGAATTGACGGCTTTGAATGGGCTGGATTCACCAATTATACCAAGGGCGATTTACGCGGGTTTCAATCAGCAGGATTTATGAATGTCGTTACAGGCGATGCCATTGGGACACAAATGGCTGGATTCAGCAATATCCAGAAGGGATCTTTTAAAGGAATTCAAGCCTCTGGTTTTACAAATACTACCGTTGAAGATTTCAAAGGAGGTCAGTTCGCTGGTTTCATCAATTATACTGGAGGAAAATTTAAAGGACTTCAAGCAGCAGGATTTGTCAATATTGCTAAGGACACTGCATCTGGAATTCAATGTGCTGGATTTGTTAACGTGGCAGCCAAAGATATGAAAGGTGCTCAATTAGCGGGATTCGGAAATTTTGCCCGAGGATATCAAACTGGAACTCAGGTAGCCGGTTTCATTAATGTAGCAACTGATAGTGTGGTTAACGGACAACTTTCAGGATTTATTAATGTTGCAAAAGATGTAAAAGGTACGCAACTAGGATTTATTAATATTTGCGATTCAATAAAAGGAGTACCTGTAGGATTTTTGAGTATTGTTAAAAAAGGAGGATATCGAGTGATTGAAATTGAAGCGAACGAGTCCCTATATGGAAATATAAATGCCAAAATTGGTGTTTCGAAACTATACAACATATTCTCTGTTGGAATCAGACCTACCAAAGATCAAATGATTTGGTCTTATGGTTATGGATTAGGAACGCAATTAGTACAAAAAAACAACTTAGCTTTCAATCTTGATTTCACAAGCAATCAAATCAATGAAGGTGAATGGTTTACAAATCGCTTAAATGTCTTAAACAAAATAAAACTAAACGTATCCTACACAGGAAACAGTGGAGTAACTTTTTACGGAGGACCATCTATCAACGTATTTGTTCGGGATACGAGAGATCAATCCGGAAATACAATTCCTGATCCAAAACTGGCGACGTTTAATCTATACAATTGGGCTAAAAACAATGTAGAAACTCAATTTTACCCAGGATTAAGTCTTGGTGCCCGGTTTTAATCTTTATTAATAGAGAGAAAACATTTATATGCTCTTAATTTAAATTTCAATATGAAAATATAGTAACCATTAGGTATAGCTATTCATACACTACGCAACCGGAAAACCCAACCCGTTCTGAGAAATTAGAACGGGTTTTTCATTTATAAGATCGACCATTATCCACTTATTATGCGCAAATATTAGCGCATGTTTATGTGAATAAAATGACATTTCTTTAAAATAAAGATATTATATCTTGTAGATTATCGATATTTATTCACTAATTTTGATATTAAATATAACTTATTAGTATGAATTTGTCCTACATTACTGCGATACAGGGCTACGGAGGGGATTTAACCAAAGAGGATGTTCCTATTGGATATTACACCCTTAAAGAATATTGCCGAACTACCGGAATATCGAAACAAAAAATTCGATATGCTCTGAACATGGATCGTGTTGAATCAAAGTATTTCATTAAGGATGGGTACAATTACTTTATCCGTAAAGATTTCATCTATATTCCTCCAACATTGGACGTTCCTGAAGGATATTTAAGTTTATCCGAGTACTGTGTCAAATACAGGATTGAACGATACACGATTTACTACGCACTCTACCACGGTCGGATCGAATCAACGCACTATATCAAACAAGGTCGAAATTATTACATCCGGAACGAATATAATTATAAAGAAGACCGTTTGAATATACCAGAAGGTTACATGACGGTTTCGCAATATTGTCGACAACACAACAAAAAACGAAGCTCTATCTATTATTACTTGCGAATTATGCGAATCCCCGAATCGCAATATTTAATTCGAAATGGGAACTATTTCATCAAAACAACCTTTATTTTATAATGTTACCAGCAATCAATTCAACTGATTGCGCAACTTTTTTCAATTCTTCAGTCCTTACGATAAGGGTGTCTTAATTAATAGTTGTCTTAACTCTGAAACTACTTAAGTAAGACATTTCATTAGTTAGAAAATTAAATAAATTAGAAAACTCTTTATCGTATAAACATGAAAACAATCACATTAAATCAAAAATCATTTGCAAAAACAATTGCAACCTACATCACCATTCTTGGAATCACACTTTTTATCACATCGTGCCGTGGCACATTCTTGGCCATTAAAGGAGAAGGCGCAGTGGAATCCGTGGAATTAGACGTAACTACTTTTGACGGAATCAACCTGGAAGACGCATTTGATGTGGAAGTGGTATATGGAGCGGAGCAATCAGTTATCGCAGTTGGACATAAAAACATTATTGACCTCTTAAAAACAGACGTCAAAGATGGCGTTTGGAATATGGCCTTAAAGAATGGGAATTATAAAAACTACGAATTAACCATCAAAATCATCTCTCCTGAAATCAATAAATACCAAATCAGTGGTTCAGGGAATATAAACACAGTTGGGTTTGAGAACATCAATGCATTGGAAACTAAAATTTCCGGTAGCGGAAACATTACTGGTTCCTCTACTTTTCAGGTAAATTCGGATGTAGTAGCTGAAATCTCAGGAAGTGGTGGCATTACCTTAGATATCGCAAGTACAAAAGCACAAACAGAAATTTCTGGTTCTGGTACCATCACATTGACTGGATCTGCCGGTGAATCCAATATTGACATCCCTGGATCTGGAAGTTACCATGCTTTTTCATTAAAATCTGAAACAGTAAATGTAGAGATTAGTGGATCCGGTGACGTTGAATCCGATGTAGCAACGGAATTAGATATTAAGATTAGCGGGAGCGGAGATGTATTTTACACAGGAACGCCATCCATCACACAAGAAATTTCTGGATCAGGAAATATCTACAATTCGAATTAAACCCAAACTTATACTGAATATCCTAATTTGGTGTAATTGAATCTTTCGAATCGAATCATTCAAAATAAAACATATCCTGCAACGTTTAATTAATGGGAACACGTAAAAAGAGGATCGTGAAATCCTTAAAAAGAACGGTGTAAACGGCATCAATCAAGTGTATCTCCAATAATTCAGTTGCTATCAAAAAACTTTTTTGGTCCAACCCTGTATGATTCTTCCAAGTTCTAAAATGGCATTGATTACAGGGTTGAATTAAAAAAAAACAAATCACGTTCCAACGGTTTGGGCATTTCCAACGTCATATAGGTAAGCAACTAAACCAGAGAGGTGTTCAAATGGGACATCGGTCAACGTAAAAAATTAAAATTTGAATATTATGAAAGCAAATAATCTTTTTCAGTTTAGTCAATTTGGAAACAGTAAGAATGAAACTCCTAACAAATCTGCCAATTCATATGCAGTTGGGTTTTGGTTAAGCGTTCAATTGTTAGGGGGAGGTGTAGAAGGTTCTGAAAAGTAAAATTAGATTGTCTTTCACATTACATTCTACAAATGTAAACAAACACTAAAGAACATAGTATAAATGAAACGATGATTTAATCGTCCATTTCTGAAGTAATCCCACCTGCCTGTGAAACGGCAGTATGAATAGTTAAACAAACAATTTTACCAAGGTGAATTTGGTGGGTTGGATTATTTCTTTTTTTTCCTTTCGACTAAAAAAGTTAAGCCAAAGAAGACTTAAAGTGAATTTTTCAGAAATTTCACAACACACTTTTAGGACCATACCTAAAATTATAAAAAAAACTAGTATCCTCGAAAGTGATCTGGCCTTAACAAATCCGAGTTTGGATCTGATAGCACTTGATCAATTTGAGATAAGAAATAATCTTTGTCCTTGTTGAGAACACCTTTTAGAACAAGATGGTTAGAAGCATGATCGCTTCGGAAAATGGTTTCATTTAAATTAATGTGTTCCAGGAAACGACGCATTTCATGAAACAATTCCGATTTGGTCAGCTCTGTGAACTCCCCATTTAACCTGGATTTATAATGATCTAATCCCTTATGAGCTGTTAAAACTAACGTAGATGCAAATTTTGGTTGCGTTTCATTCAATACTAACGCAGACTGCTTCGCATGTTGTTTGGACAAAGCAGCTCCTCCTACTCCATTGATAATCATGACAGAAGCTTCCATTCCAGCCTTTTTAGACTTATTAAGTCCAGAAACAACGGAATCAAAGGTCTCTCCTTTTCGAATCAAATTTAATACTGCATCATCACCAGATTCAATTCCTACATATAATAATGTTAAGCCAGCTTCCTTCAACTCCTTCAATTCCTGATCAGACTTTCGATTTAAATTGGTAGGAGATGCATAGGTCGAAACCCTTCTTAAGTTGGGAAAAGTGGAACTAATCTTATTCAAAATGCGTAAAAGCCTCTTGGTTGAAAGCACCATCGGATCTCCATCCGCAATGAAAACCTTTCGGATATGCTCATTATAAGGTTCAAATGACTCAATATCCTTAAATACTTCCTCTTCTGGACGAGCCTTGAATTTTTTAGAAGTATACATTTCACAAAACGAGCAATCGTTGTACGAACAACCCAAGGTCGCCTGAATGATCAACGATTTACCCTCACTCGGTGGCCGAAATAAGGGTTCATCATAAATGATTGGAAAATTATACATCATACTCATGCTCGGCAAACTTACAAAATAAGGTCTGAACAACATAAATGCAGCCAAACATTATACTTTGTGACAAAAATCATAAATCAAATATAATTTTATTTCGTATCTTTGCACCCTAATAATTAGACGGATATGGCAGCGGTACGCATCAAATTTCAACGTGGCAAATCAGAATTTTACTCTACATTAAGTAAACGTGTAGACGCTTATTTCAAAGAAAGTGGCAAGTCAAAAAATGCCAACTTTGAAATGATTTGGAAGACATTTTTCTTTATTGGATGGGTAGGTACATGTTACTATTTACTAATGTCCAATCAATTAAACGACAATTTATGGTTGTTTTATCTGGTTTGGACTCTCTTAGGATTAGGTTGTGCGTTTACAGCAGTAAACATTGGTCATGACGCAATACATGGAGCGTATTCATCCAAAAAATGGGTAAATAAACTCATGAGTCAATCATTTAATATTTTGGGTGCAAGTGCATATATGTGGGATAAAATGCATAATCAGGCACATCATATGAATACAAACATTCAAGATTATGACGAAGATTTGAACTCTATTCCAATCATTCGGCTATCACCTGATCAAAAATTAAGAAAAATTCAAAAATGGCAATATCTATATTCTCCTATTTTTTACGGATTAGGATCAATTGCATGGGTTTTCTTCAAAGACTATAAAAAGTTTTTAGCCAAAGATATTGGCGGAATTGTCAATAACCACTCATTCTTCGATTGGATTAGCCTATTCTTTTGGAAGTTTGTCTATTACGCACTCTTCATCGTCGTACCTTTTACTATGATTGACGGTGTTTCTTGGGGTCATATTCTAGGTGGATTTTTAATCATGCACTACTTTGAAGGATTGGCTCTTGCAATCATATTTATGTTAGCGCATTTAGTAGAAGGCTTGCATTTTCCAAAGCCAAATGAGGACGGATCCATTGAAAATCGTTGGGCTATTCATCAGCTTCATACTACGGCTGATTTTGCTCCAAATAACTTATTGGCTAAATGGTACACTGGAGGACTAAACTTTCAAGCAGTACATCATTTGTATCCAAAAATTTGCCACACACATTATCCTGCATTGCATGAAATATTAAAAGTAACTGCAAAGGAGTTTGATGTACCTTATATCGTAAATAAATCTTTCTTTGGTGCCTTAGGGTCTCATTTTAGATTTATGCGTTTAGCCGGAACCGTAGAGAACTTCAGATACGTTCCGTTCTTAAATGCTAAACCGGTTTCGTCTACTTCGTAAGCACGATCACATTCATTTCTAATTACTTCTACAGGCTTATTTTAAGAAATTTGCTTGTAGTAATATGTTGAATAAGACTATATATCATATTCTACATTGTGACTTCCTACAAGGCAGGCTCCACGCCCACTGTCGCATTATTCAACCTAAAACAAGGTTGGCTAGCTAAACTAAGAATCCAACTTCCCTCCAGCTATCCTAAGCCTTCCTTCAGGGATGACTTAAGACAAATAAATTAAATACAGTATCTCCTAGACGGGAATCTGTATTGAATCGTCTTTCCTTCTCAACAAAGCCTCTTGCTTTTTAGAATATGGTTAATAAGACATCTGATTGACCCGCGTTCTGCTCCAAACAATCGACCACACGAATAATTTCATGGATGGTAAGAGAGGTAACCTCGGTTGAAGTGCGTTCGGCACTAAATTCTGGTAATTGTATCAAGCGAATTTATTGTATAGCTAATTTCTGGAAAATGTTCTGCCCATATACTATCGATGATGATGGACCGACTGTGCTGATCTATAAATTCAAATCCTCCCGTTTCCAAAATTATTACCCCCAGAGGCATCAAACTTAAATATACGTTCCAATGTATCTCCTAAATAGGCTGAGGTATCCAGTGCCGAACTTGATCCTGTGTTTAAAGAGAGAATTGCAGACTGACCATCATAGCTAACCGTATCAAAATCTTGAGGAAAATTGAATGCATCCTCAAGAAAAACTGTATCTCGAATGGTTTGAGTATTGGCATTTATGGTGGAACATGTTGCTTTAACTGTATAGTTTATTCCAACAAGATTCTCTTAATATAAGAAAGGATAGGAAATGAAAAACCCCGTGCACTATTCATAAGGATATGAAGTGATTTGCGCACAGGGTTTTCGCCTAAAGTTCAACTGATGCAATAACAGGGATTTTTTTTTAAAATAGTTCAACTTTTTTTATTTTTTTTTGAAAAAGTTAACTCTAAACGGCATTTTTATCTCAAACCATCTCTAGTATAGTCCGAAAACCAAATGGTTTTTTCACCAAACATGTCCGTGTGTTTTTTCTGTAATTCAGGTGCATGCTTTGCCTGATACAGCTGTAAATCCTTCATCGTATTGCATAAATATTGGATCGAATAGTTTATTCCTCCTTCCGGATGTTCCATCAACACTTTACAGAATCTATTTTCCCACAAAATACTTTGTATCCATTACTTCGGGTATATGGACATCCTTCATCCATTTGACCCACTGGTCCTCAATGGATGTTTCTACGTTCACCGTAACGCTGTAAATGATCATAAACGAGCTATGCTTGATTACTTAATAAATAATGGACCCAGGTATGTATCTATTTGACTCTTCTACAAGAAGAACGCGATCCCAAGTCTAAATGCCGTAACTTTTGAATTAATATAACGATCTACATTAAATTCAATCGCCATCATATCAGAGGCCATAAAATCATATCCAATTCCTGCACTTGCATCCACACTATTCAAATTAATAGGTAGAGCTGCTCTGGTTTCTTAGAAACAAGGCTCCTGCAGGATAAAATCGTAGACCTGGCTCAATACTTGTCGCATTACCATTCGCATTGTAATTCAAACCAAACGTTCCAGCTACATTATTTGCAAAAAAGTAGTCAAAATCAAAGTGTTGGATTAATATGTCCTTGAAAAAATTTAGCTCTTGGAACTCTATAAAAATCCAATCCTGCATTGATCATAAACGAACCCTTGTCCTTATCAATTTTTTGAGCAAACGTTGAACCTAACGTAAATAATGCCACGATGCATCCTAAAGTAATTTTCTTAACCATAATTCTAATACTTAATTTCTTAATTATCTTTACTAATTTCCTTCTTAAACTTAGCTCAATCGAGCACTAAAAACAAAACTCGTTCAATTTAATAAATTAAATTGAACGAGTTCCTTGAATTATTTACAATATTATAATTGGTGGTCCCTAAAAATCAGAAAGAACTGATTAGAATCGAATTCCAATTACCAAAATATCATCAATTTGTTTAGATGGTCCTCTCCATTCTTCAATTGTTTGATCCAACAACTGACGCTGACGTTCCATTGGTTCTTTATGAATTTCCGCTAGATAATTTCTAAAACGTTTGTACATAAACTTACGTCCCTTAGGTCCTCCAAACTGATCTGGATACCCATCAGAGAAAATGTAGTACACGTCACCTTCCTGTATATCAAATGTATGATTTACAAATTCCTTTTCTACATCCTGGAATACTTCAATCGCGTGTTTATCTGCTTTGATCTGTTCAATTTCTCCATTCCGTACATAGTACATTGGATTATTGGCTCCAGCCCATTCCAATTTCTTCTTCTTCTTGTCAATTCGAATAATAGAAACATCCATTCCATCTTTCGACTTTAACGTCTCAGGAGATTTATTCGTAACACCTTTACTTACTTCAGCTAGAATGGCAGCCGGTTCTTCCAAACCTTTCTCATTCACCGCCTTATTCAACAAGTTACTTGATACCAAGGACATAAATGCTCCTGGTACTCCATGACCTGTACAATCCGCTGCGGCAATCAATACCGAATTCTTAGTATCTTCCATCCAGTAAAAATCACCGGATACAATATCTTTTGGCTTAAATAAGATAAACGCATCATCCAAGTTATCCTGAACATAGTTGTCAGGTGGCAAAATGGTATCTTGAAGTCTTTTTGCATAACGAATACTATCCGTTACATCATCATAAAGTTTTTCCAACTTAAGATTTTTCTCTTCAATCTCTTGCTGTTTTTCTACAACCTCTTGCGTTCGTTCACGTACTTTTTCCTCTAGACCAGAAGTAAGATCGTTCAATTCATCTCGCATTTTTAACAACGCATATCCTAATGTATCGTCGTCACTAAGTGGTTTGTACTCTGTTTCAAACTTCCCTGCACCAACGGCACGTGAAAAATCGGTCTGGCTCTTAATGGATCCCATTAATTTCTCCAACGCGGAGGCCATCTCTCCAATTTCATCATTACGCTGAATAGGTTGATCTTCCGGCACTACACCAAGAGACATTTTCAACAATAAGTTTTTCAATGAATTTACTGGCTTAACAATCATTCGCACCGTAAAGTATGCGATAACGATACCGCCCACAACCAATAATATTCCAGATAAGATTACAACATTCCTTAATCGATTAAAGGAACCAATCATTTTGTCATTACTCTGATCACTATTAATTTGGTGCACTCTTATTAGGTGATCTAGATGATTGGCTATTCCTTCAAATTGAAGAATAATAGAACCACCTGGCTCCATGGTTTCATCTGTTTCAGATCGTACCATGAAATCACTGTAGGACTCCATATCACTCAAGTCACCCATCACGGTTCCTTGACTGGTAATTAAGTTGTCTATTTCATCAAATATACTGTCAACTTCACTTCGCTCACGCTCACTCCAGTTCACAGCTAACTTAGAAATCCGATCCTTTACGGCTGGAATCTTCTTATTCTGAATATCTCTTAAATCGGATTTTTCCTGAACGTCATCACTACTTGGGAAATAAACCCAGAAGTAAAATAATCCTTTTGATTGGGTAATGAGCAGGTTTAATTCATCTAGCGCTGCCATTGATGGCGTACGTACATTCTGAATCTCATCGTTAAGACTATTGGACTGTCTTACCGTGTAAAACGCTAATAAAAAAACGGCTAATGTTAATACAATCAGAACACCAAATCCGGCGCTCACTTTCCTTCCTATGCTGATTCTCATGCTTAATTGTTCTTATCAGAACCTTGTAATTCTTGCAATTTGGCTTTATACTCCTCGGATTTCTCCATGTCGTTCAAACTGAAATGAACCCCACCCAAACCAATCAGCACTTCCTTGTTCGTTGGATCCAGTTCATGTGCTTTATTAAAATATGGTAACGCCAGTCCGAACAACTCAATACATTGATCTTGAATTTCGTTCAATGCAAATAGATCTTCCTCATCGTCATCCATATTATTCATTATGTTCACTGCCTGATTATAAAACAACAATGCCAAATTATAATTTGCACGCATGTGATCCTTATTCTTCTCAATAATTTCTTTATAAACTGCTTTGGCTTTATCTAGGTAGATTACAGCGTTGTCTCTATCCAATTCAGCTTTCTTTTCATACAAAAGAGCCAAAGTTACACGTAGTTCCAAATTCTCAGGAGACAAGTTGATTGCTTTTTGCAATTCTGTTTCAAGTTCCGTCAACTCTCCTCTCTCCAACTTATATGTAATATATAAATCGTTAATATCTTTTGCTAAAGGATGTTTCTCTTTTCCTTCTTGAAGAACTTCCAGTGCTTGATCTACTTTTTCATTATCGTGATAAAGTTTCCCAAGGAAGAAGTACAACAATGGATCATTATAATCTTTTGCTTTTACCTCGTTTAAGTATTTTACTGCTCCATCATAATTATTGATCATGTAAGCGGAGTATCCTGCGTAAAAGATCACCTTATCTGTCAAACCAGCTGGATTAACGATTCGTTCTGCTTCTATATAAGATTCGTAATTATCAAAGGCTTGCTGAAAATCCTGCTTATTCAATGCTTTTACCGCATCATTATAAATAGTATTAACTAGAAACTTCATGGACTGCTTACAACCTGCTGCATACTTACTGTTTGCCTCAAGTTCTAATGATTTTCCAAATGCATCTAATGCCGATTTTCTAAGTGGAGATCCTGGATTATCAATTTCCTTAGCCTTATATAACGCTTTGTAAATAAAACCAAAGTAATACCAGGTTGCTGCTTCTTTAGCTGCTGCAGGATCTGCAACAGCAAGATCAATTGAAGTTTTAGCTTCTTCGTAATTACCCGCTTGTGCACTTTGCGCAGCCTTATCCACCAAATCACTTTGGGCATGTGCTGCAAGTGTAGTTGCAATTACTAATGTTACTATGTACAATAATTTTTTCAAACTATTATTAACGAATCACCTTCGCTGCCATAGGCTCTAATTGAGCACTTACAGTCAACGCTGACTTTTTCATTACCTTCTTATTTAATTCAAATTTTTGCTTTGGACCATCCATCACTAAATTGATTCCAGGCCCCTGAGTAATTAAACCAGGCTTATCCGTAACCAATAACGTACTGAATTTTTTGATTCTCGAAACAATTGTTTTCAACTCCGCACTTTTATTAGTGGGAACATATAACATATGACATTTAGCAACCGTACGAGCTGTAGTATAATTAACTACCTTATATGATTGTAATCCGATCTTACGACCATTCAATTTCACCTTTAAAGCGTCAGCGATCTTTTTATTATTTAATACTCCAATAATAAATTGACCAGACTTATACGATGAAGGCCACTCTACATACTTACTAAAAGCTTTCAGATAACGTACCTTCATAGCAGTAGTATAATCCTGCGCCTCTGTGTCTGTATTTGCTACAATCACCGAAGAGAAGATTAAAAAAAGCGCTATGTATATTCCTTTAAATTTCATTACAAGACTTTACTGGCGTATGTCCCAGTCGTCACAAATATATGTAAAAAACAAGTATTGTTCCAATTTTAACTTAACTTATTACAATTATTTTTCAATCTATTAACAATTCTAATTCCAATGTATCCAAACTTACGATGTCTGCATTGGAAATTTCTGCTTCCATTTTCAACGTATCTGCCTGTGTCTCAAGGCAAATGTATTCTTTATATTTTTGAACCGCGTTCACAATCGATTTTTCTTCTTTGATTGTAATATTTATCCGATCCTGTACTTCTAACCCTTTGTCTTTACGAAGGTTTTGAATTCGATTGACCAATTCTCTGGCAATCCCTTCATTTTTCAACTCTTCTGTAATGGTCACATCCAGTGCAACAGTTAGACCTTGTTCGGACGCAACTAGTAACCCTGGAATATCTTGAGAAGTAATCTCAACATCCTCATTTTTTAGTATTACTTCCTGGCCATCTACCTGGATCTTCTTTTCGCCTTTTTCGATTGCTCGAATGTCTTCCTGACTAAATTCAGAAATTTGTTGGGCGACCGTCTTCATGTTTCTCCCAAATACCTTGCCAAGTTTTGCAAAGTTTGGTTTAATATTCTTCACCAACACCTCTGAATCCTCCGGCATAAACTCAATTTCTTTGACGTTTATCTCCGTTTTTATTAAGTCAGCTACAGCGGTTAACTGTGTCTCAAATTCAGCCCCAGTTGACGGAATCATTATTTTAGACAAAGGTTGACGTACTTTGATACTTTCTTTTCTTCGAAGTGAATGAACCAACGAAGAGGTATTTTGTGCGTACGCCATTCGCTCTTCCAACTTCGAATCAATTTTTCCTTCTTCGGCTACCGGGAAATCTGCTAAATGCACAGATTCTGCTTTTAACTTACCTGTTACCTTATTTAAATCCTGAAAAAGTTTCTCCGCATAAAACGGTGCGATTGGTGCGCTCAATCTCGAAATAACGTCCAAACAAGTGTATAACGTCTGATATGCCGCTTCTTTATCTTCTTTTGAATCGCTTTTCCAAAAACGTTTTCTATTTAAACGTACGTACCAATTACTTAGATCATCTATCGTGAAATCCTGAATTAACCTACCGGCACGGGTTGGTTCATATTCAGAATAGGCCTTATCCACCGCTTTAATTAATGAATTCAACTTTGAAATCACCCAACGATCTGATTCCGTAAGCTTAACGCTCGAAAGTGCTTCGCTAGAAAAGGTAAAGTCGTCTAGGTTGGCATAAAGCGCAAAAAACAAATATGTATTTTTCAGTGTTCCAAAGAATCTTCTTTGCACTTCCTCGATACCGGCAATGTCGAACTTTAAGTTATCCCAAGGCTGCGCATTGGTAATCATATACCATCTTGTTGCATCTGGTCCATACTTCTCAATCGTTTCAAAAGGATCCACGGCATTTCCATGACGCTTGGACATTTTATTCCCTTTCTTATCCAAGACCAATCCGTTCGCAATTACATTTTTAAAAGCTACACTGTCATACAACATTGTACCAATCGCATGTAATGTGAAAAACCAACCTCTTGTTTGATCTACTCCCTCCGCAATAAAATCAGCTGGAAAGCCCCATTTCATATCATTTACATCTCCTTCTCCTTTATAGAAGTTTTGTGCGTAAGGCATCGCTCCTGAATCGAACCAAACATCAATTAGATCGAGCTCTCGAACCATCTTTTCGCCGGAATCACTTACTAAGTATACATCATCCACAAATGGACGGTGCAAATCAAAATCCTCGGATAGAGGCTGATCCATAAATCCTGCCTTAACCGATTTTGCTACTTCTTCATCTAGTTCAGCAAGTGTACCTATGCACTTCTCTTCTTTTCCATCTTCCGTTCTCCAAATTGGTAACGGTGTTCCCCAATAACGGGAACGAGATAAATTCCAATCTTGTAAATTTTCCAACCAATTACCAAATCTACCTGTACCAGTGGAAGCTGGTTTCCAATTGATCTTCTTATTATTGGCAATTAACTTATCCTTTACGGCTGTAGTTTTAATAAACCATGAATCCAATGGATAATAAAGGATCGGCTTATCTGTTCTCCAACAATGCGGATAGCTGTGCTCGTACTTCTCTACTTTAAAAGCTTTATTTTCCTCTTTCAACTTGATCGAAATCAGAACATCTGCCGATTTATCTGGAAGATTCTCTTCTTTATAATATTCGTTTTTAACATATAATCCTCCAAATTCTCCCATTTCTGGTCTGAATTTTCCTTGTAAATCTACAAGCGGTGCCGGATCTCCATTTTCATCAAGAACCAACATCGGTGGCACACCTGCTACTTTAGCAACCATGGCATCATCTGCTCCAAATGTAGGTGCAATGTGTACAATTCCAGTTCCATCTTCTATGGTTACGAAATCTCCTGCGATCACCACAAATGCATTTTCAGGATTTTCATATGGTAATGCGTACGGCATTAATTGCTCATACTCCATTCCTAATAAGTCCTTGCCTTTATATTCTTCTACAAGATCCCAAGGAATATTTTTATCTCCTTTTTGGTAATCATCGAAAGCAACCTCCTTGCCTTTTTCTGTAAAGTATTTTCCGACTAATCCTTTTGCCAAAATCACATGAACAGGTAATCCTGTATATTGATTGAATGTACGTATTTTGACATAGTCTATTTTATGACCGACTGCCAATGCTGTATTTGATGGCAAGGTCCATGGAGTTGTCGTCCACGCTATAAAATAGTCGTTTTCGGTATTCTTTATTTTAAACTGGGCTATACAAGATGTATCTTTTACATCTCGATATGTTCCAGGTTGATTCAATTCATGCGAACTCAATCCTGTTCCTGCTGCAGGAGAATATGGCTGGATCGTTTTACCTTTATATAAGAAGTCTTTTTTGTATAGCTCCTTCAGAAGGTACCAAACGGATTCGATATACTTCTTATCAAATGTGATATACGGATCATCCAAATCAACCCAGTAACCCATTTTTTCGGTTACTTCATCCCATTCATTCTTAAACTTCATTACGGCCTCTCGACATTTTCGATTGTATTCTTCTACCGTAATTTTCTTTCCAATATCAACTTTAGTAATTCCAAGTTCTTTTTCAACCTGAAGTTCTACCGGAAGTCCGTGCGTATCCCAGCCTCCTTTTCGCTTAACTTGAAATCCTTTTTGCGTTTTATATCGGCAAAATATATCTTTCACCGCTCTTGCCATTACATGATGGATCCCCGGTGTCCCATTTGCAGATGGTGGACCTTCATAAAATACAAACGTTGGATTTCCTTCTCTTTCTGAAATTGATTTTTCAAAAATGTCGTTTTCTTTCCAAAACTGTAATATTTCCTTTCCAACTTCGGAAAGACTCTGACTTTTATTTTCAGTATACTTCACTTTGTTGTATGTATTTTATATTGAATAGTTAATTTGATTTGAATTTGTGCGATTTGCACACTAAAAAACGTGGTGAGCGTTTTAGTTTAATTAATTAATTTAGGATTTTTCGTCCTTCTGTGAATCAGAATCCTTTTTGCGCTTTAATTGTTCAACCTCTTTTTCATAAATTGGGTCGAACACTTCTCCTTTTACTTTTACCGTCAATAACTCTTCATCAATTTCCTCGCTGGTTTCAAACTCTTCTTCGTCGTAATCGTATTGATCCACCAAAAGGAAATTGCTTCTCCTCTTTTTTCGTTTTCCATTATCAAAAGATAATAACAAGGTAGGAAGAAGAGTCAAATTTGTAACCAATGCAAAGAAAAGCGTAATGGATGTCAATATGCCAAGAGCTATTGTTCCTCCAAATTCTGAAAACGCAAAAATAATGAATCCAAAAAACAGAATGATCGACGTATAAATCATACTTGACCCTGTCTCCTTAATACTCATCGATACCGCTTTTGAGACATTGAAATTATTGGTAAACAATTCCTGACGATACTTTGCTAAGTAATGAATTGAATCATCAACCGAGATTCCAAATGCAATACTAAATATTAGTGCCGTACTTGGCTTCAACGCAATTCCAAAATACCCCATAATCCCTCCTGTAATGATTAACGGAATAATATTTGGAATCATTGAAATAATGATCATTCGACCTGAACCAAATAATGCCGCCATTATAAGGCCAATCAAAACAAACGCTATTAATAAACTATAGCGAAGGTTATCAATGATAAACTTATTTCCTTTTGTAAATATAAGTGTGGTTCCCGTGGCTTTTACTTCGAAATCAGATTCGGAGAAAACCGAATCTATAGCTGGTTCCACCCGATACTTTACAAGCGAGTCTAACTTTATCGAACCAATATCTTCTACTCGCATAGAGATTCGAGCAAATTGCCCAGTCGAATCCGTAAATCGATTATTATCATTTAATCCTTCTCCTCCCTTACGGACATACGAAAGAATAAAGTTCTTATCTTGATTGGAAGGTAATTTGTAATATTTCGGGTTGTTTTTATAAAAGGCTTGACTGAATACTTTTGTAAATGCTACAATAGACAGTGGTGCCGAAAATTCCTCGTTTTTCGCTAAGCGTTTTTCAAGTCGATCCAACTTTTTTATTGTAGACAACTTGATTACTCCATTTTTCTTTTTTGTATCTATTATGATCTCAAAAGGCATTACTCCGGAAAAATTATTCTCAAAGAACTTCAGGTCTTTTGAAATTTTACTGTCTTCCGGAAGGTCATCCAACATATAGGAAACCGGTTTTACCAAAAATACTCCGTAAAGAGATACTGCCAACGCCACGCCACTTAATCCATATACCCATGCTTTGCGATTGTGGACAAAATGGTCCAACAACGACAATACTTTCTTAAAAAATTTGAAATCCAAATGTTTTAAGTGCGCACTTTTAGGTTCCGGTAAGTAAGCAAACAATGCCGGGATCAATATAATAGTTGCCAAAAAGACTCCCAAAATATTCAATCCAGCTACTAATCCAAATTCTTGTAATATTCCAATTTTCGTGAATGTTACTACCAAAAATCCGATGGCAGTAGTCAAATTGGTAATGAACGTAACAATTCCGATTTTACGGATAATCAAACTAAGCGCTTTGATTTTATTTCCGTGTTTTCTAAACTCCTGGTGGTATTTATTTATTAGATACACACTGTTTGGAATACCAATTACCACTATTATCGGAGGAATCAAACCTGTAAGAATGGACATTTGATATCCCATTAGTACGATTGTTCCCATAGACCAGATGACCATCATGGCTATAATAACCATTGGTACTGCTACCGAATAGAAGGAGCGGAAGAAAAATAGCAAAACTAGTGCCGTAACAATCAAGGACAAGATCAGAAAGATTCGAAGCTCTTCCGATACTTTTTTTGCTTTCCAAGATCTTAAATATGGTAGACCCGCATAATGCATGGTCGTCGAAACTTCTTTTTCGAAGAGTGCTCCTCGTTCATTTAATGCTGCAACTAGAATGTCCTTTTGTTTTGACTCATTACATTCCTTAGTAATCGTTATTGCTAGTAAACTTGCACCACTTTCTGAGTTGAGCAATTGCCCTTCATAAAACTTTTGATCCGACATCAATTGCAGCATAGAATCCAACTCTAGCTGAGATCCAGGCATTTCATCAAAGATCTTTCGGGGGACGAATTTCTTACCTTTCTTATCTTTATGAAGGTATATCAAATTTGGAACGGCAAGTACACCTACTACTCCAGTCATTGCTTCGATGTCCTTTACATAAGCAGAAAACTTTTTAAAGTTGTTAAGCTCTCTAAATACCTTGTCAGAATCAAAGCCAACGACGATCACATTCCCATCTTCACCAAAAGTATCTTGAAACTTTTGGTAAAACTGCATGTCCTCGTCATCATCTGGTACTGCTTTAATGAAACTATAGTTCATTTCGACATCTTTAGCCTTGTAGGCCATAAATGCTGTAAACACACCTAAAAAGATGACAAGAGCCAGTCTGTACTTAATAATTATATGCGCGACTTTGGTCAACATTTTTGGAAACCAACAAAAGTATAGATTTTTACCATAATTCGGCCCTAAATACTTGTTAAAATCCATTTTAATTTTTTTTACGGAA
The DNA here is from genome assembly GCA_965277185.1 of Cytophagales bacterium. Lineage (GTDB taxonomy): Bacteria > Bacteroidota > Bacteroidia > Cytophagales > JAHDFW01 > JAHDFW01. The sequence goes on from CBDICC010000006.1 coordinate 59,659, forward strand.
AAAACGTATAAAAATGGTTCAAATCGATATTTAGAATTTCATAAAAACTACCTTTGCAAATTCAATGCTAAACTATGGAAATGAAAAAAATAAATTCAGCACTGATCTCCGTTTATCACAAAGATAACTTAGAATCTGTAGTAGAAACCCTAAATAATCTTGGCGTAAAAATCATCTCAACAGGAGGGACTCAAAGTTTTATTGAAGAACTTGGCATTCAAGTTACTCCAGCAGAGGAAATAACTTCATATCCTTCCATTTTGGGAGGACGTGTTAAAACGCTTCACCCAGCTATTTTTGGCGGGATTCTTAGGCGAGATGAAAATGAATCTGACTTATTAGAATTGGAGAAGCATCAAATTGAACCTATTGATTTGGTGATTGTAGATTTGTATCCATTTGAAGAAACCGTTGCTGCGGGAGGATCTGAGTCAGAAATAATAGAAAAAATTGACATTGGTGGTATTTCATTAATTCGAGCTGCTGCCAAAAACTATAAAGATTGCTTAATCGTGTCTTCCCGAACTCAGTATTCTGATTTGGTAGACCTTTTAAAAACAAATGAAGGAACCACGTCTATAGATGATCGAAAGGGTTATGCAGCGCATGCCTTTAACATGTCTTCTCATTATGACACGGCTATTTTCAATTACTTTAATTCCGATTCTTCGATTTCTGCGTTTAAGGCGAGCAATTTGGAAAGCAATGTGCTTCGCTATGGAGAAAACCCACATCAAAACGGTGAGTTTTATGGTCAGCTGGACGCTATGTTTGACAAATTGAATGGAAAAGAACTTTCGTATAACAATTTGGTTGATGTAGACGCAGCGGTTCGGTTGATTGATGATTTTACAGACAAACCAACTTTTGCCATTATCAAGCACACCAACGCATGTGGCCTGGCAACGGGTGAAAACATTAAAGATGCCTATGTGAAAGCATTGTCTTGTGATAATCTTTCTGCATTTGGTGGAATACTTGTCGCCAATGGAACCATTGAATTGGATGCTGCAGAGGAAATTCACTCTTTATTTTGTGAGGTAGTAATTGCTCCTGACTTTTCAGAGGATGCGCTTGCATTGCTCAAAGAGAAAAAGAACCGAATTATCTTAAAAAGAAAAAATGTTCAGCTTCCAAAAAGAGAATATAAATCCATTCTAAATGGAACACTTGTGCAGGATAAGGACATGGACTACGAAGCCAATGAAAAGTTTGAAACGGTAACAAACGCTTCGCCTTCAAGCCAACAAATAGAAGCATTGAAGTTTGCTAATAAACTCGTAAAACATACCAAGTCAAACACCATTATCCTTTGTGATGATAAACAATTGTATGCAAGTGGTACAGGACAAACCTCTAGAGTGGATGCATTGCAACAAGCCATTGCAAAAGCAAAACATTTTGGATTTGATTTAAATAATGCTGTAATGGCATCGGATGCTTTCTTCCCTTTTCCTGATTGCGTTGAAATCGCCGGTAAAGTTGGTATTAAGGCGGTTATTCAGCCTGGAGGGTCAATCAAAGACAAAGATTCTATTGCCTATTGTGACCAAAACAGTATGGCTATGGTAATGACTGGGATACGACATTTTAAGCATTAATTTTTTTTATAACGTTATTTTCACTTTTTTTATAACGATTTTGCTTCAAACTCGCATTTTCGCCATAAAAAATTACAATTCATACCGATCTTTAAATACATAAATGGGATTATTCAACTTTTTTACCAGTGACATCGCAATCGATTTGGGTACCGCCAATACGCTGATTATTCACAATGATACCATTGTAGTAGATCAACCCTCCATCATTGCAAAAAATAGAGTGACCGGTGAAGTCATTGCCATTGGTAGGGAAGCGATGATGATGCACGAGAAAACGCACGAGGATATTAAAACTATTCGGCCATTGAAGGATGGAGTAATTGCGGATTTTGAAGCGGCAGAACAAATGATCAAAGGAATGATCAAAATGATGGATAGCAGTAAAAGCTGGTTTTCATCTTCACATCGAATGGTAATTTGTATTCCTTCTGGAATTACAGAAGTTGAAAAACGAGCGGTACGAGATTCAGCTGAACATGCAGATGCCAAAGAAGTATATATGATATTTGAACCAATGGCTGCAGCTCTTGGTATTGGAATTGATATTGAACAACCAATTGGATCCATGATCGTAGATATCGGGGGTGGAACTACGGAGATTGCCGTTATTGCATTGTCTGGAATTGTAGCTGATCAATCAATTCGTACAGCTGGAGATCAGTTTAGTAAGGACATTTTGGATTACATGCGTCGTCAACACAATCTTTTGATTGGAGAGCGAACGGCTGAAAAGATTAAAATTGAAGTCGGATCTGCAATGACAGAATTGGATCATCCTCCAAATGATTACGAAATCCGAGGGCGAGATTTGATGACCGGAATTCCAAAGATTATTAAGGTTACCTATTCAGAGATTGCGTTTGCATTGGATAAATCGGTTTCTAAGATTGAAGAGGCGGTATTAAAAGCGTTGGAAAATTGCCCTCCAGAACTTTCAGCTGATATTTATGATAATGGAATTCATTTAACTGGTGGAGGAGCAATGCTTCGTGGGTTGGATAAACGTCTTTCTATTAAAACAAAATTACCTGTACACATTGCTGAAGATCCATTAAGAGCAGTTGTTCGTGGAACCGGACAAGCACTTAAAGACTTGGATCACTTCAAGGCTATCTTAATGAAATAACACCTCAATTTGTGCACCCCACAACTTGAAATTGATTTGATTTGATTCGATAAAACAAACAACGTATGCAACGACTCTTTGCATTTATATTTAAGTATAGAGTAACTTTTGTTTTTGCAGGCGTTGAAATTTTCTGTTTATATCTAATTTACTCTCGCAACGATTATCAAAAAACCACATTTGTAAACTCTACTAATGCAGTAGCAGGACAACTTTTAACGTCTAGAACAAATGTATTTGACTATTTTGATCTTGATGCTCAGAATAATCGTTTAGCTCGAGAAAATGCGGAATTAAAAAGTCTTATTGTCCGAAACAATGCTCTCTCCAAGTTTTCTTCTCATAAACCGGGAAGCGAAGAGGTGGATAAATACCGTGTATATTCCGGAAAAATTGTTCGGAACTCCACGCACATGCAAAACAATTATATCACCATTAATATCGGCAAAAAGCATGGTATTGAACCTGGTATGGGTGTTATTACAGACGAAGGAATCGTTGGGTCGGTCGTTCGATGTAGTAACCGTTACAGTTTAGTCGCATCGGTATTGCATTCTCAATCGATGATTTCTGCAAAAATCAAGAAATCCGGAACGCTAGGAACCATCCACTGGACAGGTAAAGATCAAAAATTGTTTGAATTGCAATATATCCCTCGCCATGTTAAGCTAAATAAAGGAGATACGATTGTCACATCTGGTTACAATGCCGTTTTCCCTGAAGACATACTTATAGGAACGATCAAGGATTTCGAATTGCAGGACAACCGCTCGTTTTATGATATTAATGTGGAACTAATTCCAAATCTTTCGAACCTTAATTATATTTATGTGATAGAGAATATCCATAAAAAGGAGCAACAAATGTTGGAGGAGGAACTTCAATAGTTTGAATTAATATAGTTTAACAGTAAAATTTGAATCAATACATTCGACATATAATCAGCGGGATTGCCTTGTTAGTATTGCAATTTATGTTTCAGAATAATTTCATTCTGTACGATACTGCGTTTTGCTTTGTATATGTTGCGATCATATTGTTTTTACCATTCGAAACTCCTCGGATGCTTTTAATTGTGTCCGCATTTGTATTGGGAATCTGCGTGGATATGTTTAATGACACCCTCGGGATTAATGCTGCTTCATGTGTATTGATTGCATTTTTACGCCCCACAATTTTAGGGTTAATGACTCCAAAAAGTGGATACGATCAGAATTTTCAATTTTCCATCCGGGATACCGGTCTTGTATGGATCGCTACCTACTGTGCATCCTTAATATTTATTCATCATCTGGTTCTCTTCTCTCTGGATGCGTCTAGCTTTTCATTAATATGGAGTGTGTTACTTAAAACTTTCTTTAGCACATTACTTACTTTATTCGTTGTATTATTCGGACAACTTATCTTTTCCCGATCAACTGCTAAGAAATAGAGTGTATGAATAAATCAAATCAACGAATTCGTCTCATAACAGTAAGTAAATAGTGAATGAATATCTTAGAACGCAGATATTACACTTTAATTGGGATTATACTTCTCGTTAGTTTGATTTTCCTTTTCAAACTTTTCTCCATTCAGGTAATGGACGAAAAATATGCGGAGGCTGCAAAGGGAAATCACCGTCAACAACGTATCGAATATCCTTTCCGTGGTCTTGTCTATGATCGTAATCAAGAGTTACTTGTATATAATGAGCCCTTTTTTGATTTAATGGTGATTCCTCGGGAAGTCAAAATTGATACCGCGGAATTTTGTAAGTTACTTCAAATCGATCGAATTGAATTTGACGAGCACATTAAACGTTGTAGAAAGTATAGTCGACATAAACCTTCTGTGTTTTTAAAACAACTATCTCAAACCGAAGTAGCTTCCATTGAAGACAAATTGATCGGTTTCCCTGGCTTTTACCCGCAAAGTCGAACGGTCCGCCGATATGGATTCAACAGCCTTCCACACGTATTGGGTTACGTTTCCGAAATCGACCAAAAAGAATTAGAAAGACATAAGGGAGAGGGTTATTTACCTGGGGATTTTATTGGGAAATACGGACTGGAATCTTATTACGAATCTGATTTAAAAGGCAAACGTGGAATGCGATATGTCATGGTAAATCGAATGGGGGTTGAAAAGGGTAAATACGATAATGGAGAACGAGACATTCCTTCGGAGGCAGGTAAAAACATTGAAACCACCATTGATATAAAGCTACAACAATACGCGGAACGTTTGTTTTTAGGTAAAACAGGAAGTGTTATTGCCATTGAGCCTTCTACAGGTGAATTATTGAGTTTTGTATCTGCTCCAGGATATGATCCGAATCTTTTAACAGGACGTAATTTCTCTAAAAACTATGGCCAGCTTCAAATTGATACCAATAAGGTTTTGTTTAATCGAGCCATAAGTGGTGATCGATATCCGCCAGGATCCATTTTTAAAACTGCTCAATCTTTGGTGGCACTTCAAGAAGGTTTGATTACGCCTGAGACGCGATTCCGTTGTAACCGAGGTTTGGTCAACTGTCATGGTCCTCATACAAATGAAGATTTACGGGGTGCCATTACTTTTTCATGTAATCCCTATTTCTGGAATGTATTTAAACGTTTGGTAAATAGAGGTAAAGCGCAAAGCCGATTTCTCGACACTGAGATTGGGTTAAAACTTTGGAAGGATAGCATGCGCAAGTTTGGCTTTGATACAAAATTAAAACTCGATTTAGACAATGTAAAATCTGGACAAATTCCGGGTGTTAAATATTATAACAACTTGTATGGAGAAGGTCGTTGGAAGCATTCTACAATTCGTTCATTGGATATTGGACAAGGGGAAATTGGAATTAGTCCTTTGCAAATGGCCAATTTCGCTGCTATTTTAGCAAATCGAGGGTATTATATTACTCCTCATCTTGTTCGCTCTGTAGGAGGAGACAAATCCTTTAATCCTGAGTTTACTAAAAGACATTCCGTTGGTATTGACAAAGTTCATTTTGGTCCTGTATTGGATGGAATGGAACAGGTTGTACAGAAAGGAACAGGATTTAGAGCTCGCTTAGATAGTGTTATTGTATGTGGGAAAACTGGAACTTCTCAAAATCCACATGGGGAAGATCATTCTGTATTTATTGCTTTTGCTCCGCGCGACAATCCTAAAATAGCTGTTGCCGTATATGTGGAGAACGCAGGACAAGGCGCCCGCGCTGCTGCTTCGATTGCTGGACTGGTTATAGAAAAGTACTTATTTAACGAAATTTCAGAATACCGAAAGAAGTATATTGAGGACTATGTTATGAAAAATCATTTCATTTATTGATATATAGATATATAGATTAAATAGTTAATTGGCAGATAATAGAGATATATCAAAACTAGATTGGTTAACGATTGGCGTTTACTTTGTCTTAGTCATCTTTGGTTGGATCAATATCTACGCTACACTTTATGTGGAAGGGGAAACCTCTACCATCTTCAATTTTAGCGCTGCGTATGGAAAGCAATTCATCTGGATTTGTTGTTCTTTCGTTCTTATTGTAGCTATTAATATCATTGAGTGGCGTTTTTACGAAACATTTGCCCATTTTATTTATGGTGCAGTGATCTTTTTACTTGTATTGGTTTTAGTCATTGGACAAACTGTAAAGGGATCTCAATCCTGGATTGGAATTGGGGGCTTAGGAATTCAACCGGCGGAATTTGCCAAATTTGGCTGTGCGCTAGCGATAGCGAAGATTTTAAGTGTACGTAGTAAAGGACTTGACTCCATTCGTGCCTATCTGGAAGTAATTGGATTAATGATTCTGCCTGCCATCTTAATTATCGGACAAGGTGATACAGGTTCTGCATTGGTTTTTGCGGTGTTTATTTTGGTGTTATTTAGAGAAGGAATGCCTGCTTTCATTCTTGTAATTGGGGTAGTCGCAATCATCTTATTTATAAGTACGCTCATGTACGGTGCGCTGTATCCAATTATTGCATTGTCTTCGATTTCTGCCATTGTTGCTACCATTTTATTTGTTCGAAAAAACAATCGTTTCGCTTTTGTGGTGCTTTTTGCAGGAGGAATTCTATTAAATGGATTCGTGTTTAGTGTAAATTACCTAGTTACAGATGTATTGAAACCGCATCAACAAAATCGAATCAAAGTGTTGCTCGATCCAGATTCAGATCCTAGTGGTGCAGGATATCAGGTGAGTCAGGCCAAAATTGCGATTGGTTCTGGCGGATTGACAGGTAAAGGTTTTTTGCAAGGTACACAGACCAAAGGAGATTTTGTTCCAGATAATCACACGGATAACATCTTTTGTACTATTGGGGAGGAATATGGGTTTATAGGAAGTGTCTTTATGATCTCCTTATTTGTTTTTCTCATGGTGCGAATTATTACCTTAGCTGAACGACAAAAGTCTTCGTTTGCCCGAATTTATGGATATGGAGTTGCTTGTGTGCTTTTCTTCCACTTTGCCATTAACATCGGAATGACTATTGGCTTGGCTCCAGTTGTCGGAATTCCACTTCCATTTACGAGTTATGGAGGGTCTTCCTTAATGAGTTTTACCATTTTGTTGTTTATTTTTCTTAAATTAGATGCACACAAAGATCAAATTTTGATGCGATGAGGAGGGCTATTATTCTATTTTTTGCTTTTACATTTTTATTTTTAGGGACGGAAGTGGTTCGTGGTTGGGGCTTTTTTGCCCATCAACGGATTAATCGACTTGCCGTATTTACCTTGCCTCCTGAAATGGTCGGCTTTTATAAAGCGCATATTGTTTTTGTGACAGAACATGCGGTTGATCCTGATAGCAGACGCTATGCGGTTAAAGGAGAAGCTCCAAGGCACTATATCGATTTGGACGTCTACGGAGATAGTGCCATTTATAAAATGCCGCATAAATGGGAAGATGCTGTGGCTCAATATGGTGAAGACACATTACAAATGTTCGGAATCGTACCATGGCACATCGAAAAAATGCGGAAACGCTTGATCTGGGCATTCAAGAATCGAAATCCATATAAAATACTTAAGACTTCTGCCGAAATAGGACATTATATAGCTGACTCTAATGTTCCATTGCATACGACAGAAAATTATAATGGTCAAAAAACCAATCAGAAAGGGATTCATGGTTTTTGGGAAAGCCGATTGCCAGAATTGTTTGCGCACGATTATGACTTTTTAGTAGGGAAAGCTTCTTATGTAGAAGATCCTATTGAACGTGCATGGGCTAATGTAAAGGTGGCTCATTTGGCAATGGATTCTGTATTGTTTTTGGAACGAAAGTTAAACGGAAAAACGAGTCAGGATAAGAAGTATAGTTTTGAAGAACGCAACAGGCAAACGGTAAAAGTTTACTCTAAAGAGTATTCAAAAAAATACCACAATATGATGCGTGGCATGGTGGAACGTCAAATGAGAGCATCTATTAAAATGACCGCTGACTTTTGGTATTCTTGTTGGGTAGATGCGGGTCAACCTGAGCTGGATGGATTGATTGATTTCGAATTTGATGAAGAAATTCTAAAGCAAATGAAGGAGGAGCAGGAGTATTGGAAAAAACGTACTGTGAAATCCAGGGAGCATAATTAAGTCGATTTAGTAAACTCACGTGCCATGTTGATCATAACACCGACATGAGTTCAGGTAGTTGAAATGTTAGCATGTTGGCATGTTGGTGATAACACCAACATGGGTTCAAGGTAATAATACCGACATGGGTTCAGGGTAATAATACCGACATGGGTTCAAAATTTTATGTTTTTCAGCATGTTAAGTGTGTGATTAAACATCGTAAGAAAATTATACGATCGGTCCACAAATTCACCGGACTGAGGATCAAAGCCACACATTCCTTGGTCTAACACAACGTTTACTACTAAATTCATCTCTTGCCTTATTTCATCCGTTGCGAGACTTTCCCAATACGGAATTGTCAGAAAACCTTCCTTATGGGAAAACGAAAGGGACCAAGATTCCGAACTGGCTTCCATTTTATTTTCTTTGATATAAGGCTCAAATTTTAATCCTTTCGCTTTTAGCTCATCCAAAATTTTCTGCATGACTTCCTGAGAGATAAAATGCTCATCGGAACTGCTGATCTCATTTTCACGGATTTTTTCAACCTCTTCTGAAGTTGTAACTTTTTTGTTTATAAAAAATAAATCTAAACTCATATCTATTATGTGTATGTTGGTTGTTGATATCTAGCATGTTGGTGATAACACCAACATGGGTTCAAAACTCATATATATAGTATATGTTATGTTGGTTGTTGGCATCTTAGCATGTTGATGATAACACCAACATCGGTTCAAAACTCATATATATATATAGTATATGTTATGTTGGTTGTCGCATCTTAGCATGTTGATGATAACACCAACATGGGTTCAGACACCAACATGTATTCAACATGCGCTCAAGCAACACCAACGGTTCAAGCAACACTTAAAGGGACTCAACTGACTGAAGCAATGCTAACTCTGTTTCAGCTTTGGACTACGACAGTTCCTTCCCTTCGTAAGATATCAACATCGGTTTTATAAACAAAACGTTTTCCTCTAAAAACCTTGCAATGCGGCCTGCTCCATTTCTAATATGGTGATTTTCAATTCAGAAAGTTTACGCACAAAACGAATGGTGTGCACCATTTTAAAATTTCGATGTGCGAAGTCTTCTTCTTCCGGATCATAATCCGCAGATCGACTGATGTTTTCAATATATGGAACTGGCTCTCCTACGCTAGATACGTTTAAATAATCTACATAGTCATCTAACCTGCTCTTTAGTTCATAGCCCTTTCCATTTTTAGCGCCTCCAAGCATCAAAATCATTACCACATCTCTGTTCCGAGCATATTTAAGCCAATGATTTTCTTTACTTCCAGAATGTGAAGTTACATCTAGAATTAAATTATCCAGATAAGTTGCGAGCTTCATGGATTGGTCAATTATTAAATTTATACTTCGCTTTTCTATCCAATCTACTTCTCCTGCTGATGAATCAAATGCACTTAATCTAGCTTGCCTAAGATTTATATTGACTTTATTCATCTCTACAAATTGCTCATTCAACTTCGTAACTTCACTGTACATGTGCTGTACTTCCGTGTCGGACATATTAGAAACACAGGAATAGAAAAAAGGAATTAGCATTAGAAAAAGGATGGTACGTTTTTTTAGGAGCATGTCAGATAGTTTTTTCACGATAGGTGTTTTGGTGTATTTATTTATTTGTTTGTTTGTTTTTTTCTAGTTGGATTAGTTATCTGAATATAATGAACGATTGAGTTATAGGTATATTACTTATTCTGCTGAAAAGTGTATTTATACTATTTCAAATAGATATTGCTACTTATTGGTTATATCGGCTTGTTCATTATAACAGCTTGTTGATGTACGCCTTGTTGATGCTTGGCTTGTTGGTGTATATGGCTTGTTGGTGTATTATGGCTTGTTGGTGTATATGACTTGTTGATGTACATGTCTTGTTGGTGTATTACGGCTTGTTGGTGATAACACCAACAAGGGTTAGTTAGGGTTCGTTATGAAGGCTTCGTTATGTTTAATAGTGGAATTTTTGCAGGAATAAATTGAACTAAATTATTTTAAAAAAAACAACCCTTTGGGTTGGATCATACATCTTGCAAAAGTCATTTTGTAATGTGAAACTATTTGCGAAACTTTGCATTGAAATTCGAACTCATCACTTAATAATAACTACCAATTTGAATCCGTCTAACGTCACTACATCCATGCTTCAAAACGCTCATGAAATCTTAAAGAAACGCTTTGGTTACGATCAATTTCGTCCCATGCAAGAGGACATCATCGAAACAGTGCTTCATAAAAAAGATGCGTTGGTACTGATGCCAACAGGAGGAGGAAAATCCCTGTGTTTTCAGATTCCTGCCTTATTAATGGATGGAGTCACAATCGTAATCTCGCCTTTAATATCCTTAATGAAGGATCAAGTAACGGCTTTGCAATCCAATGGTATAAAAGCGGCTTTTTATAATAGTTCTGTATCTACTTCTGAACAACAAAAAATAGTAACGGATGTATTAAACGGTGAAATTAAACTTTTGTACATTTCACCAGAACGTCTAATTACGGCATATGAGCATGAGTTCAAAAATGCCAATATCTGCATGGTTGCAGTAGATGAAGCGCATTGTGTTTCCATGTGGGGTCATGATTTCAGACCTGAATATGCTCAACTTGCTGAATTCAGAAAAAAACTCTCCCACATTCCGTTTATGGCCTTGACTGCAACGGCTGATAAGGCTACCCGAACGGACATTGCCACACAAATTGGATTACAAGATCCGGAAGTCTTTGTTTCTTCCTTTAATCGACCAAACTTAAGCTTGGAAGTGCGAAGCAATGTATCAAAAAAGAAAAAGATAGCGCAGATTACGGACTTTATTCGAGAGCGAAAGGATCAGTCTGGAATTATATATTGTCTGAGCCGAAAAAGTTGTGAGGAATTATCTAAAAGTCTGACTAAAGCGGGCATCGAAGCGGGCTATTACCACGCTGGAATGAATACTGATAAACGTGCCAGCATTCAGGATCAATTTATCAATGACGATCTGCAAATAATTTGTGCTACCGTTGCATTTGGAATGGGAATAGACAAATCAAATGTTCGATGGGTAATCCATTATAACTTACCCAAAAATATGGAAGGGTATTACCAGGAGATTGGACGAGCAGGACGAGATGGTTTGGCAAGTGATACTTTATTATATTTCAATATCGCTGATTTGATGATCCTCAACAAATTTGCATTAGAAGGTGGGCAATCTGAACTTCTGGTTCAAAAACTAAGACGAATGCAGCAATATTCGGAAGCCACTTCGTGTCGGAGACGAATTTTGTTAGCCTATTTTGGTGAGCATCTAGAGGAGCCATGCGGAAACTGCGACGTTTGCTTGAGCCCTCCAGAATTTATTGATGGGACTATTATCGCTCAAAAAGCACTTTCGGCCACCGCCCGATTGAGAGAAGAAGTAGGTTCAACAATGTTAATCAATGTATTGAGAGGTTCTAGAAATCAGGAAATACGAGAAAAAGGCTATGACCAGATAAAAACATACGGTGCGGGAAGCGATTTTAGTTTTTTCGATTGGCAAAATTATCTAACGCAATTGCTCAACGTTGGCGTACTTGAATTGGCCTATGCTGAAGGTTTTACGTTTAAAATCACTCCTTTTGGCAAGCAAGTGTTGGCTGGAGAGAAAGAGATTCAATTAACTAAACCAATTTTACCTGCGGAGAAGGTTAAACAAGAGCGAGCCGCTGAAGCCGCTGCACCAAGAACGGGTAATGAAGCATTTTTCGACAAACTTCGAACGGTTCGAAAAAACTTGGCTGTAAAAATGAACGTTCCTGCCTACGTAATCTTTCATGATAGCACATTGTGGGAGTTTGTACATCATAAACCTCTTACGGAAGCAGACTTTCTCGCCATCTCCGGGGTAAGTGAAACCAAGAAAAAGAAATACGGTGCCGAATTTCTGGAAGCGATCCAAATGCACTTAGATGGATCAAAAAGCACTTTTGACATCACTTACCAGCTCTATACCGAAGGATGGACGATTGAAGAAATTTGCGAGCGTCGCGATATGCAACCACTTACGATTTTTTCCCATCTTGCGAAACTTTATAGTGATGGACACGCCATTGATTTAGCGCAATATGTAACTCAAATGGAAATTGATCTTGTTCGAGAAACGGTAGCGTCTTTAAACGGACAAACAGAATTGAAAGAGATATCCTCAGGGCTAAAGGAAAGCATTGCACCGGAAAAAATCCGACTTGCTTTAGCTATATTAGATTCAGACCGTAAGAAAAACCAAATGTAAGCCTGAATTTAGTTGTTTTCTCCCGTATTCCTTGTGGATATAATGGGATTGAAAATCATCTATCCTTCTGGTAATTAAATTTAGACAAAAGAAACTACTATCTTTGCGCAATGTCAAATATAGTAGCCATAGTTGGACGTCCAAATGTAGGGAAGTCCACTTTTTTTAACCGTCTCACAGGGGAACGAGATGCCATTATGCACAATGAAAGTGGCGTTACACGTGACCGTCATTATGGTTATGCCGAGTGGACCGGGCATCAATTTATCGTAATTGATACAGGTGGATATGTTGAAGGATCTGAAGATAAATTTGAATCTGCTATCCGCGCTCAAGTTTTATTAGCTCTGGAAGAAGCAGACATCATCCTGTTTATGGTTGATTGTGAAGCTGGTATAACCGGACTTGATACGGATTTTGCGAACATTATTCGCCGAAGTGATAAGCCTGTTTTTCTTATTGCCAACAAAGCAGATACTAATGAACGTTCTCAATATATAGGTGAGTTTTACAGTTTAGGACTTGGTGATGAAGTATATCCTGTTTCTTCTCAAAACGGAAAAGGAACTGGGGATTTACTGGATGACATTGTAAAGGCATTTCCAAAACCATCCGAATCGGAAGAGCCGTCTGAATTGCCTAAGATCTCGGTTATTGGAAGACCTAATGCTGGGAAAAGCTCCTTGGTAAATCTATTATTAGGTAAAGAGCGAAGCATTGTAACAGAAGAAGCGGGAACTACTAGGGATTCAATTCACTCCCATTATAATGCGTTTGGGCATGAATTTGTCATTGTTGATACAGCTGGTTTAAGAAAAAAGGCTCGTGTAAACGAAAACATTGAGTTCTATTCTAATCTACGTGCGATCAAATCCATTGAGGAATCAGATATATGCATGATTCTATTGGATGCTCAGCGCGGAATTGAAGCGCAGGATGTAAATATTATGTCATTGGCCCACCGAAATGGGAAAGGCATGGTCATTTTGGTAAATAAGTGGGATTTAATTGCGAAAGAAACCAATACGGCAAAAGATTATGAAGCGTTGATCCGTGAAAAGATTCCTCACCTTTCTTTTGTGCCTATTCTGTTTATATCTGTTTTGGATAAGCAACGAATTCAAAAGTCGATTGAAAAAGCTATCGAAGTTTTTGAAAACAAGCAACAGAAATTATCTACGTCTGTATTGAACAAAGAAATACTACCTGAAATAGAACGTACTCCACCTCCAAGTCACCGTGGAAAATACATTCGAATCAAATATATTACGCAACTACCAACCTTCAAACCAGTGTTTGCATTCTTTGCCAATCATCCTAAACATGTCAAAGATGCATACGCCCGATATTTGGAAAATCAAATTCGTAAAAAGTTTAACTTTGAAGGAGTGCCTATAAAGATCGTTTTTAAAGAAAAGTAAAAAAAAAAGTTATAAATAAGTTGATTTATAAAATATCATTACATTTGCCTTACTAATTAACAATCTAATTTAACGCATTACTATTATGAAAAAATTATTTACTCTTGCGATGGTAGGTGGAGCATTCTTTATGTTCTCTTGCGGTGGTGTTGAAACTACAACTACTACTACTGAACCTGCTGCTGACACTACAGCTACAACTACGGACGAAACTAGCGGAGAATCTGCTGTTGACATGGTTGGAGGTGACGAAATGAGCGCTGACACATCTGCAATGGACACTTCTGCTGCAATGGGTGACTCTATGGACGGTGACGCTCCTGCAGAATAATCTGTAGTTCGTACAAATCTAAGAAACTATTGATAGAAAAGCCATCTGTATACACAGGTGGCTTTTTTGTTTTACAGCTGCATTTGTTTTAATTTGATTATATTTAATTTCATTCATACACAGACAAGCTATGTCATCATTTAAGGATTTACAGCTTAATAAACAGCTACTACAAGCCATTGAAACATTGGGGTATGATCGACCTACTCCAGTCCAGGAACAGGCTGTACCTAAAATAATGGCTGGGCATGATGTCATTGGGATTGCTCAAACCGGAACAGGGAAAACTGCGGCGTTTTTACTTCCAATTTTGATGAAAATCAAGTTTGCTCAAGGTGATCAACCACGGGTATTAATACTGGAACCTACCCGAGAATTAGCCATTCAAATTGAAAAAGAGTGTGAAAAATTCTGCGCATATACCGATATCCGGTATCTCGCTGTGTATGGTGGAATCGGTTCCAAAACACAAAGGGAAAAAATCGAAAGTGGAATCGATATCTTGATCGCGACTCCTGGCCGGTTGATGGATTTATATAAAGAGTGGGTCGTATCCTTTAAAGATCTGCAATACTTCATTATTGATGAGGCAGATCGAATGATGCAAATGGGCTTTTTACCTCAAATTCATTCACTTCTTGAAATTGTCCCCCGAAAACGACAGAACTTATTGTTTTCTGCTACGATGCCAGATCAGGTTAAAAAACTAACCGAAGACTTCCTTGAATTCCCAGTAGAAATTGCCGTTACACCTCAATCTACACCTGCTACTACGGTTACTCAAAAAGCTTATCACGTAGAAAATGGACGAACCAAGATCAACTTATTGGAGCACTTGCTACTCAATGATGAATTGAGTAAAGTAATTGTGTTTACCCGTTCTAAGAAAACGGCCGATGGGATTTTCAAATATTTAGAGCGGAAATCTGATGGGGTTATGCGAGTTATTCATTCTAATAAAGGACAAAATTCACGTATAAACGCCATTAATCAGTTTAAAAGCGGAGAAGTACGCGTTTTGGTTTCTACGGATGTCACTGCACGAGGAATTGATGTGGAAAATGTAAGTCATGTCATCAACTTTGATGTACCCATTCAATACGAAGATTATGTGCACCGAATTGGACGGACCGGACGTGCATTTTCTACTGGAACAGCCATTTCATTGGTGAATGAAGCGGAACAATTTCATATCAAAAAGATTGAAGAATTAATTCAAATGGACATTGAGGTCGAAGCTTTTCCAGAAGCTGTTGAAGTCACTCCAACCCCTCGTGAAGAAGCCATTCAAATTGCCAAACAAGTTGATCATCAAAAACGACGTGATGATCCTGAGTTCAAAGGAGCATTTCAACAGAAAACCCGTGATAAGAATAAAAAACAACGTTTTGTAGGGGATACTTCTGCAAAAGGATCCGGCAAAGAAACCAAAGGTCCTAAAAATGCCAATGATAAAAGCAAGGCTAGTCGATCGTCTTCTTCTGGATTTTCAAAAGGGAAGAAGAGACGTAAATAAGATACGATCGAATAGAAATCGACTGTTAACGATCGGAGCACACCTCTGAAATCGTGAAACGTAAATAAGTAGCAAACTGTTTCATATCATGGTATTCTATTCCATTAAACAGTTTGCTTCCGTTCCTCGTAAAAGACATTACTTTCTTCCTTCTATCCGACTTATTTAACTTGCCTATAGGGCATCAAAATCCTTGCGAATTCGCACCATCCATGCTTCTTCATCTGGAGATTCTTCCGGATATGCGTCTGCAATTTGCTGCAATGTATTCAAAAAACGCTCTTTCATTCCTTCATCATCTTTGAAGAAGTAACTTAATTTTTTGAATTTGTCCATTGCCATTTCATAGGTGGTTTTTGAATCCATATTTTCTTTTTCCAATACCTGAAAAATGATTTCTGAATAATCAAAATCAATGGAATGCTCGGAAGTTGATCCTATTACCAAATCATGTAATTTTTCTTTTTCCTCGTTTTGAATTTTACCATCGGCTTTTGCCATTACATAGGCTAATTCCCCTAATGCGTAATATAATTTTTGAATTGCGTCCATATCTATGTGTTTTATGTGTGTGTGTGTGTCTGTGTTTATCTATTTACTAGATTATTAACTTATCGGTTCGTAATCATCGTGATGTATAGTGTATTTTTACTCCTATTGATCCATCCTTACTGCACCTATCTTTTTTAATCTTATAGTTTAATGGTCAAAATTGGTTTATTCAGTTTGTTTACCAAATCTTCAGAAATACTTCCACTCATAAAGTGTAAAAAGCCTTTCAAACCTTTGGTAGCTATGCTTATAATTGCGTTGTCATACTCTTGCGCATAATCCGTTATTCCTTCTTCTGGTGTGTAATGATTGTAAATTTTACTTATCGCATCCGTAACTCCCGCTGACTCTCTAAAACTGCGCATTTTTTCATCAGACAATTTTCCATCCTCAAAGTAAGATGGGGTAATGACTTTAAATAAGTGCACTCGTGCATTAAAAAATTCAAACAATGGCACCAACTTCTTATAGGCCACGACAGATTCCTGATCACTAAAATCAGAAGCAAAAATTACATCCGTAATCTGATCAATCGAAACGTACTCTTTCAGGGCCAATACTGGACATTCTGCGTTTCGAACTACTTTTTGGGCATTGGATCCCATCATCATTTCCTTTAAATTGGATGCACCAGATGTTCCCATCACAATCAATTCTCCCTCTTTCAACTCCTTCGAATTCAATACGTCAATTACATCTTTATTCTTGATGATCAACTGCGAAGTCTTGGTTCCCTTTAAATACGAACTTTCAGCAAGTGCAGTCATTTTTTTAGAGACTTCCTGGGTATACTTCTCTCCCTGTTTTGCATCTACATTTATTCCTACTCCGATAATCGATCGATAAAACCAATGCGTCATAACAACTTCAGCATTTGCTTTTCGAGCGATATCCGCTGCTACTTTAAGCGCTTCAATGGAGCAATCGGAAAAATCCAACGGGACAATGATTTTATTCATACTTCAGGTATCAAATTGATTGATCTTTTTCAATAGTCTCTTTCTACACTGCTAAGTTCAATTAAAATCACTTAGATAAAAATGACGACGGTCAGTTTTTGACTAAAGCAGATAAAATAGTGTAGAAATACCTATTTATGATCAAAATACCATCAGACCAAATGTCCTATGCTCTTCAATTTTTCTGGTTGCTTTATTTGAATTCTTCTTCCACTGGAATCAATTATGCCTTCTTCCTTAAAGTCATGGACCAAACGAATCAATGTTTCCGTTGCAGTGCCGACTAAATTGGCCAAATCTTCCCGTGTTAGATTTATTTCAGCATGTGTTTGCTCATCAGAGTTTCGATAGATTGTGTAGAGATGATATAATGTAATCGCAAATCGCTCGCGTACACTTCGTTGCGCTTGTTGAGTTAGTTTTTCGGTAAACGAACCTAATTCTGAACAAGCTTGTTTTAACAGCGATTCCATAAACTGATGGGAGGTATTCATAAACTCAAAGAAATCGGAACGGGTAACAAAACACGCATCTACATCTTCCAATGCTTGCGCAGATACCGGATACAATTCTTCACTAATCAAGGCTCTATATCCTAAAATATCTCCTTCTTTGGCGATTTGAACAATCTGTTCTTTTCCGTCAATTCCTCTTTTGTATACTTTGATTTTCCCACGTCGAATACAAAAAACGCCCAAGGGTCTTTTTCCTTCTTTAAACAACACATCTTTCTTTCTAAAGATCAGTCGTTCTTTTTGGTTCCCTAGAATGGTCAATTCATCCTTATTCAGGACTTCAAAACAAGACTTGTCATATGCACCACACATAGAGCAGGGAATTTGGGCTTTTTTCGGTTCCATTCTCTCAAGCTAAGTTCAAATATAAGAAATACCCGACATATAAAAAACCATTTTGAATCTGCTCTCGTTCCTGAAATCGTTTGGAATTTTGGCAATTTTGGCATAGATTTGGTGGGTTGATGATCTAATACTCTGCATTCATTCGATTATCTATTAAACTGAATTACGTACGATACTATGAAAAAATTATTACTTATACCGGTTGCCATTCTTGGATTTGCAATTGCAGCTAATGCACAAAGCGGTAAGAAAAAAGCAGCTTATAAACCTACTCCAAATACTTCAACGAAGAGTAGCAGTCATAATACATCAAAAAAGGAAGCGGCTTCAAAAAACAGTGGAAAAAAGAAAAAGAGTTCGAAAAGTGGATATTCTCCAACTCCGAATACCTCTTCTAAAAGCAGCAGCCACAATCAACAAAAGAAGAAAAAGAAATAAGTTACACCAAACGAATTTCTCTCCGGCAATCCGCTGATTGACTGAATTAATTTAAAAAATTAAGATATTCATTTAGCCGAATGGACTATAACTACCCTTTCAGGACCGATTAAATAATTTTAATCTCTGAAAGGGTTTTTTATTTCTCTATTTTTATTCTGCTTATTTTAACTTTACGCTTTACTTAACTCCAATCAGAAAGATATGAAACGAATTTTGACTTTTGCCGTAGGTTCCTTTGTCGCTTTAATCTTTGCCACTTCTTGCTCTCTTTCTTCCGACAAGCCTGAACTTGATCAAATTGTAGCAAAGAATATGTGGGTTTCTACTCAGACGAATCATGTACGTAATGTGAATGCTGCCCAAGATATGGCGAAAGGGATCGTAAACCAGGTTCCAGATCGTGATACAAAACTCATTGTTCTAGGATCAGATGAAATCACAAAAAAAACAACTGAGATATTGGATTATCTGGAAGGTTTAAAAAAAGAAGTAATCGATCAATCTGGAGGAATAAATGGTCAGGGAATGTTGGTTAACCAATCTAATACAGAAGCCGTTTCCTCTGTACTTGTGAAAAACGAAAATATCCAAAAATCGCTCAATTCATATGTAGATTATCTCAACCAACACGCTCCTCAAACCCCTCCACATAAGTATTTTGCGTTAAATGGGAAAGAGGACATCCATTTTGACAATTCAAGCGATTTTAACAAAAATTACTTTAATGGATTGTCTGCGAGTGATGCACTTTCTATTATTGCTTATTTACAAATGAAAGTGGTTTTATATGAAACGGAGGTGATTACTCAGTTGGAAAATCTCTTGTAAATTCAACTTTACGTTAAATATGAAGCTAAGCTGGAACAAGTTACAGTATTAACTACGCTTATGCTCGTTAGTCAAAGTCGTAAAAAGCGCTGCTATTATTAAACGCCAACTTTCTATTCTGTCGACATACTTTGCATCGTTTCAATCAATCTTTGCAGACTTTCCTGTTCCTTTTTGATGATTTTTGGTTTTAGGTAAAACCAGTTCATTCCAAACCAAAAGATGGTAAATGAATAAAATATAATCGCGAATATAATAGGAAGCATAGGTGCGAACTCTGCCATTACAAAGCACATTCCAACAAAAAGTAGAATCAGGAACAATGAAATCAATCGATTTTGATTTTTAGATTGCTCGGATTCCACGTTGATTAATGCTGCAAGATATTCATTGGTGGAATCAGTCACATCCGGCACTTCAGCCCACTTCTTTAATACTCGCGTAAAATATAACAAGCTTGCAATAAAGGAGCAACCTACTAATCCAAATCCCAAAAGCAGCATAGGAGAATGTTTAGGCAATAAAATCAGGAGTATCCCCATAAATATGGCCGATGAAACTATGGATACTAAACCGGCATATAAGGATCGTTTGGACTTCTTTTCCTGCTTACCAGCCATTTCCTCTAGTTCAAAAACAGATGGTGCTTTAGAGATGGATTGTTCTGCCCATTGTGATTTGATATTGTTAAATTCAATGCTCATATTCTTCAAATTTCTTAGTTAACTTCTTTTTGATCCGATAAATTTTGACACGTACATTTTCATTCGTGATGCCAATAATTTTCGCAATTTCCTTCTGATCTACATCTTCTAATTCCAACGAAATCAGTAGGCGTTCCAACTCGGGTAACTCCGATATCGCCTGGTATAAAAAGGTTGTACGACTTTCAATTTCGGTACTTGGGTCCGAAGATTTTAAATCTTGCTCTTTAAGATCGACTCGTTGATGCTTTTTCTCTTTCTCCACAAATCTTAAACATACATTGGTCGTGATTCGATAGATCCATGTTCTAATGTTGGCGTCTTCCCTGAAATTGGGAAGTGCTTTTAATACATTAACAAATGCGTCTTGCGCTAGATCCTTTGCATCCGATGTACGTGCGGTGTATCCCATGCAAATACGAAAGACACTATCCCAGTGCTCTTTATATATATTTTCAAAGTTCAGATTCAATGGATGTTCCATTTACGCATTTGCTAATCTTAATTCAAGTTTTACCAACTTCTCATTATTCATATGGATTTGATCTACAATATACTTCCGATAATGTTTTTTTAGGCTTGAATCTCCACAAGATTTCAATTGATTTGCGAGATACTCCCCATATAATTCTAATCCCGATTTTTGAAACTCAAACAACTTCGTTTTAATTCCGTTTTTCTCTTGTGCGGTTACTCTTTCTTCTGCTTGTCCCATAATCCTATTCGTTCGTTTGATTTATTTATTTCTTTTTAAATTGTTTCATTTACTCCTTAGATACGGAAAGGAACAAAATGTTACACTTGTATCTTAGTTTTTTAAAAAGCGCCCATTTAAATCTGATTTTACATAAAAAAAGGACTGCTTCTCAGCAGCCCTTTCGAAAACGGGTAATTTATTGTTGATGGGTATTAAACGATTTGATCGGACTTACATCAAATCCATTGGATGCACTCTTCTCCTAAAAGAAAAGTAACGTACATACATTATATAACGTCATTCCGAGACATGTCGCTACCGCAATTACGAAAATAGGGATGGTTTTTCGGGTTGGGAAAACCGCCAAATTTGACACTAAAATTGACATCGTTGCTACAATCGCTACATAAAACTGAATATCTCCTCCTCCTGTGTAATGAATAGATAAAACCGTCGCTGGCACAATCAAATTACCTTGAATCAATAACATTCCGACCAAAAAAGGAATGAAATATGGCTCTTTTTCCTCGGACCAGTTTAAAAATTTGGTGATTGGGTTTACGCTAGTGTTTTGTACTCCTACATTTACTTGTTTTGACTTTAATTGAATCGTTTCCATGGTATTTTAGGTTAGTTGATGTTATTAAAATATATTAAGACCTTTTTATCTTCTATTATTATAATTTTTTTTTAGACACTTAAAAATGCCATTCCTGTTTTTATGTCTTTGGACATCTTTTCCAAACTTGTTTCTAGTAATATTTTAGTTAATTTTTCTCGCACGGGTAAAAATTTATGGTGTACAGGACAAGGTTTTGAGCTATTACAATTTCGCAGTCCTAGTGCACATTGTGTAAATAATTTATCTCCATCCAACGTTTGAACAATGTCAAGCAACTTAATGGAACCTAACTCCTCTTTTGGGATCTGAAATCCACCATTTGGTCCCTTTGTAGAGACAATAAGCTTACTTTTCGAAAGTTGTTGCAGAATTTTAGCAGTGAAAGGCTCGGGCGACTCAATATCTTCGGCAATCTGCTTCAGATTCGTTCGCTCTCCTTTTGAGGATTTTACGGCAATGGAGACCATCGCGCGGATACCATATTCACAGGTTTTACTAAACATTTTCGATTAATTATGATTCAAAGTTAATCGAATTTTTATTTAAGACAAATTTATCTCGGATATTTTTATCCGAATTAGAAATTATATCACAAACAGCCATTAAAAGAACCTTTCAATGGCTGTTATTCTTATTCTCTTACTAATTTTCTAATAATTCTATTTGTACCAATGGTCAGTTCCACTAAATAAATGCCTTTAGGATATGATTCCAAGTCTAGATTAAGGTTTGCATTTAACGAACTTCCTATTCGACTTGAATAAAGTGTTTTACCTAAAATATCCAATACCCTGATTTGCATTTTATTCACTTCATTTAATTCAATGTCAACGTGTACCACTGAACTTGCCGGATTTGGATAAATAGACACATTTCCGTCAAACTGATTTAATTCTTCAATACCTACTCCCGTCACTTCATATGAATCAGATAATGTTTTACAATTATTCGTTCCGGTTGCCTCCACAGTATAGGAGCCATTTTCGGTAAACGTATAACTTTGATTATTCGAATTCGGTAAAGCGGATCCATTTAAAAACCACTCATATCCACTAAATATCGAGGTTGTTCTCAAATCCGCCCCACTTAATATGATTACTGGCTTTGGCACCGAAATCACATCAATTTTAGTGCTTGATGTACCTTCACAGCCATTTCCATCCGTTCCAGTAACCGTATAAGTTGTAGTAGAATTTGGCGCAACAAATACACTTGCTCCACTTCCTCCACTATTGTCCCAATCATATGTGACCGCTCCGCCTGCAGTCAATTCGATACTATCTCCATCGCATATATCTGCATCCACTGAAGAAGTAATTACCGGCAATGCATGGACCGTTATCTCTACTGAATCTTTTGCAACACATCCGTTCGTTGTACCTGTTAGGACGTATGTATCATCTGTTGTTGGTGACACAGACGTGTTTTGAAACGGTCCAATTCCATGATCCCATTCGTATGTAGTGGCACCAGATCCCTGAAGCAACACGGTGCTACCAAGACAGATATCAGAAGGGCCAGCTGCGATCACCATTGGAGACGGATTTACCGTTAAATATATGGTGATAATGCTATCACATAAATTGCTTCCTGTAACTGTATCCGAATACGTGTTTGAAGTACTCCAACTTTTTCCACTTGGTGAAATAAGTGAATCACATGTTGTAATAGCTACCGTATCGTAACTTACACTGGATAAATTCACCGTTATTACACTATCACATCCTCTGCTATTCGTAATTGTATCTGAATATATTCCAGTTGCTGTCCAGGTATACTTTGTACTTGGAGACGTGATTCCTGCGCAATTAAATGTATCTAAAGTCGCATAGGTTCTACCATACACTGTGAGTTCTATTCGAATTACGCTATCGCAATTCACGGAATTTGTTAAAGTATCAAAATACACGCCTGTAGTATCGAAAACATAATTTCCACTCGGTGAAGTATAACTGCTGTCACATGTGGTGATGATTGGATAGATGGTATGATTTGTAGATTGAAGTATGGTTAGATTAATTACCATCAGGCTATCACATCCTGCTTTGTTCGGAATAGTGTCAAAATAAGTTCCATTTGTTGTGTATGTACTATTTCCACTTGGTACAATATATTGGTCACAAGCGATGACATCTATAGTATCCCTGGTCTTTGCAATTACAGTAATATACTTTACAAGTGTGTCTGATTCAGAAGTATCACTGGCAATTAAGGTCACAGCAAATACACCACTTGAATCAAATAAAATTGGTCCTGGATTTTGCACTGTGTCTGTGGACGGATTGGCTCCTTCAAACGTCCATTTCCAATGACTTAATCCTGATCCTAAACTCAAATCAGTGAAAATAAGCCCTTCATTTTGGCAGATTTCAAAACTACTTGTAGTAAAGTCTGCAAAAACTACGGTATCCGCACATGATACTACTTCCGCACCCCCACTTCCAGTAGTAACAACTCTGGACCTGAAGTCCAAGTCACTCTCCATATCCAAATTAGGATCATTTACAGCACTTGGCGCTGTGCTTACAGTGAAGCTTACCGGAGCGTCATTGCATCCGGAATTTCCTCCCGGATCCGTCTTTACCAGATACATATCATTGCCTCCGTTTCCAAAGCTAGTCGTCCATCCTGTTAAGACATATCCGCCGTCAAAGGTTGTATCAATCGATTGTCCAAAATCACTTCCTGCACCACCATATGTTTTTGCCCATTCAATGGTTGCTGAAGAATCCATTTTAATTACAAATGCTGCACTTGATCCAGCTCCCAATGATGTGTATCCAGTAAGTACAAATCCTCCGTCACCAGTCAATTGAATTCCTGTCCCCTGATCGTTTCCAGTTGAACCAATTGTTTTTGACCAAATTTCATTTCCAGAAGGATTCAGTTTTACTAAATAGATATCATAACTTCCGGATCCAAAACTGGTTGTTCTACCTACAATTAGATAATCACCTTCTGCCGTTTGTTGAACTCCATAGGCCGTTTCATATCCCGCCCCTCCATAAGCTCTAGTCCATAACGTGTCGCCTGTGGAAGTAGTTTTAATCATCAACATGTCTGTATTGTTAGATGTAAAACGAGGTGTTTGTTCCCCCACAACAATGTATCCTCCATCTGATGTTTGTTTTACATCATACCCTACTTCTTCATCATAGTCATCGTAATTTCTGGTCCATAGCGTATCGCCACTTGAATTAGTTTTAATTAAACACAACCCATACAAACTAGCTGAACCTGCTTTTCCAGTGAACATATATCCTCCATCCGATGTTTGAATTACGGAATTTCCTACATCCGGAACCGTAAATCGTCCATACGCTTTTACCCAAACTGGACTACCTACACTATTTACTTTAAGAGCGTACACGTCATCGGCATCCTTATTTTTACGGCCTGTAATGATGTATCCTCCATCCGATGTCTGTTTTACATCGCCTAATTCTTCATTATAGGTAGTTCCATAAGTTTTTGTCCAGGAAATGTTCCCTTCACTATTAACCTTTACCAAATATACATCTGCCTGACCTGCTCCATTACTATAGGTTGTCCCGCCCATAATATAACCGCCGTCTGATGTATGTTGAACTGCAAAACCTCTATCTGTACCACTTCCTCCATAACTCTTTTGAAAGACCGTTTGAGCATGCACTGTGATGAACATACCAATAATTAAACAACTAAGAATCAGCAGACGAATACTATATTTCATGGGAATATGGATTAAATACCTTACTAGTAAATTCGGAATTTCCTTATTCCTAATAAGCATTACAATAGTACCATAAGATATTGAATTTCAACAGCATTACTTAGTAAACGCCCCGAAAAACTTATTAAACGTTCCGAATGAATAAGTATTGATGTTCTTCGCAGTGAAAAGCTTCAAAAGCAATCTCAAAAACTCAAACGTAAATGCGAAGTATAACTTATCACGTTTTTTGCCAATTTATTCTGTAAATCCAAGGCTCCTTAATTATTCTTATTGCCTAACCACACTGTCCCAGACTTTGTCTGCATGATCTCGAAACATCTTTGGTGCTCCGTCGAAAGAAGGATCCATTTCTTTATCTCCTCCAATTATATCGTTTCCTCCCATATTAATTTCTGTTGTTCCCCGGATTATATATTTCTCCTTATCCTCCAGCATAAGTAGTTTTAATGTTTTTGGAGAAACATCTGAGGCGCAAGTTTTTTGATACGCGAACGTAAGTTCTCCTAAATCATTAGCATCCAAGTCTGTTACAAAAATGGAATTTGGGATAAATTCAATAAAGAGATCAAACTCACAATCCTTTTCAAAATCGTATACTTTTCTAAGTAAACTTTTTTGGCCTTCTTTTACAGCATAATGAAATACATATAATTCTTCTTCCGTAGTTGTAAACAAAGCAATGTTTTCTCCGTTTTGGTCTTGCCAATAATGCTTGTGTGCAATCGTACCGCTATATTCCAGATCGGAAATGTTTGTTTTGGAAGACTCCAAAATTTTAAATGTACGCTGCTTTTGCTCCGGATTTTCAACTGGTGCTTCTGTTTGGCTTTCTTTTGTCGTGTTGGCGCCTTCTTTAACCTCTTGAACCTCCTGATTCGTTTTGCCATTACAAGCCACCATAAATGGAACTGATAATACTAGTATCAAAAAGTTTAAAATCCATTTGATTCGATTTGGTCGGTTTATTTGATTCTTATTCATAACTAATTACGTTTGTGTGTGTGTGACTCTGTATATAAACTAACTATCCTCTACTTAAGTTTACTTTACTTGCATGGCTTTATTCGCCATCAAAGAAATCCTTTGTAACTTGGGAAATTAATTTCTAAAGTTCAACCATTTCACTTTGAATTTCCTCATTTGATCATGA
Organism: Cytophagales bacterium; assembly: GCA_965277185.1. Lineage (GTDB taxonomy): Bacteria > Bacteroidota > Bacteroidia > Cytophagales > JAHDFW01 > JAHDFW01. The sequence continues at coordinate 86,044 of CBDICC010000006.1, forward strand.
AAACAGCGCATATCCGTTCCTTCACATTAGCTTGTTTATCGCTTATTCTACTTTTATCGGGATGTGCGACTGTACTTACTGGAGTAAAACAAAAAATTGAGTTCGCCTCCACTCCTGAACATGCAAAGGTTTTTATAAATGATGAACTCCGTGGTGAAACACCTTCAACCATCCGTGTCCGAAAAGGAGAATCACACAGTATAACATTTAAAAAAGACCACTATAGGGATTACAAAACCATCTTGGCTTCACGAAAATTTCATTGGACTTTCTATTTAAATTTACTTACGCTGGAAAACACTTTATACGTCGATATTGCCACTGGTGCTGCGGAAATCTATGATCCCGCAGACGTTTATGTCAAAATGATCCCAATGGCTCCTAAAGTGACTTCAAGCTTATCCGTAACATGCAAAGATATTCATATTAGCATCGATCCAGATGCAGTTATTGGTAATCGGACGAAGAAAAATAAGATTCGTGGTGGTGTATTTCTTTCCGGTCTTGGATTAAGGGAGGTAAAGTTTATTGAATCGGTTAACAAAGAACTAAAAGCGATCGGTTTAAATAACAATCAAGGTTCTGCGGGAATCACATTGAACGCAGAAATTATCGAATTACGTCATGACATCAACAAAATTAAAGGAGATAACTTTAAATCAATTAGTACCATAAAAGTTGAATGGCAGCTTTTGGATTCTTTTAACGTTCCAATATATACCGCTACCACAACTGGACTGAGAACTTGGTGTTCAGAAGGAAGTTATTCGATGGAATTGGCATTTGAAGAAGCCTTTCACAAATACCTAAACGACCCCGAATTATACAAACATGCAAAAGCCAAGTAATTCTTGCGTTGATCTTTCGAAACTTAATTTAAACCAAGTAAGTATTGATGTGAAATCCAGAAGATGATTTTTACCGGAGCCATATTTCTATTCCTGTTTTTACCTCTGGTACTTTTGGTCTATTATGTTGTTCCTGTAAAGTTTAAGAATGCTGTTCTTCTCTTCTTTAGTTTAATTTTTTATAGTTGGGGCGAATGGAGCTTGGTTGTACTATTACTTTTTTCTACGGTTATTGATTTCTCTGCCGGCCTCATTATTGAAAAAGGGTTTAAAAAAGCGGGTTTAATTTTATCCATTCTGGTAAATCTAAGCCTTCTGGGTTATTTTAAATATGCCAATTTTACTTTTGAAAACTATAATGCCACGCTTCAATTTCTTGACATAAACCAGCGCTATTTAATTCAATTACCTACCATAGTATTGCCCATTGGAATTAGTTTTTTCACTTTTCAAACCATGTCCTATTCTATCGATGTGTATCGAGGGAAAATCCAAGCTAGTAAAAACGTATTAACCTTTGCGACGTATGTAACCCTATTTCCCCAATTGGTTGCTGGACCCATTGTTCGATATGCTGATATAGAAAAGCAGTTAACACAACGAACCGTCCAATTCAATCATTTAGTTTCTGGAATTGAACGGTTTATTATCGGATTTGCCAAAAAAATGTTAATCGCAGGTACTTTGTCAGAGGTGGCAAACAATGTTTTTGGGGCTCAATATACTGCACTTGATTCCCTCACTGCATGGATTGGATTGCTGGCTTTCACATTGCAAATCTATTTTGATTTCTCTGCATATTCGGATATGGCCATTGGGCTGGGAAAGATGTTTGGGTTTGACTTTCCTGAAAACTTCAACTACCCCTACACGGCTAAATCCATACGAGATTTTTGGAGACGCTGGCATATCTCTCTTTCTACGTGGTTTCGAGACTATTTATACATTTCATTGGGTGGGAACCGAAATGGGAAACTGCGCACTTTTTCCAACCTGACTATCGTCTTTTTAGCAACGGGATTATGGCATGGTGCTACTTGGAATTTTGTTTTATGGGGATTGTTTCATGGATTCTTTTTAATATTAGAACGACTCTTTGATCGCGGAAGTTCTCGAAATAACTTTCGAAACGTACTTGGTTGGATCTATACGATATTCGTCGTAATGCTCAGTTGGGTCTTTTTTAGAACCGAAACTTTTGCCGAAAGTTTGCAGTATTTTCAGGCGTTAGCAGGACTTAATACCGGTGATATTTTAATTAAACCCGGCATATATTGTGCTTCTAAACATTGGATAATAGGTCTTGTTGCTTTAATGTTCTGTTTACCCGTTTATCCATGGATTCAACGCATTTTTCAAAAACAAAGCGTAGTACAAAGTGACACCGTTTCAGGTGTTTTAAATCTTATTTACCGACTTGGTTTGATTGTTCTTTTTCTTATTAGTATCTCATATTTCGCATCCAACACCTACGATCCTTTTATCTATTTTCGCTTTTAATAAGATCCATGTCATGCGTTCATTAACTAACATATTATTCATTGCAGCTTTCGGTTTGATTTTGGTCACTCCGGTTGTTCTTCAATTTGTTGGAGTTGAAATGCACTATATAGAAAACAAAAAGTTTAAAGAGCCTCCTACATTGCACGGCGACCGATTCCGCAAATACATCTACGATTTTGATCAATATTACAAGCAGAACTTTGGAGGAAGGCCTGCCTTGCTTGCGACCTATAACAAGTTTAATATTTCCGTCCTAAAAACCAGTCCAAACCCCAACTTCATTGTACTGGGGAAAGATGGATGGATGTTTCTCTCCAATGATGCGGACAATGTAATGAATCAAACGTTGAGATATGATCGATATAATCCATCTCTACTCGACTCTATAGCTCGCAATTGGAACGAGACTATAAGCACATTTAAATCAATAAAAATTCCACTTTACACCTGTGTTGCACCTAATAAACATCGAATTTACCCTCAGTTTCTACCAGATCGATTACAATCTAATTTAACGTCCGTCGATTCTAAGTTATCTCAAGTACAGAAGCGATTGGCTTCTGAATCAAATACACCGAATATACTTGATTTAAAAAGCGGTTTTCCACCCCAATCGAAACTTACTCCATTTTTATATCATAAAATGAATTCACATTGGAATGATCTGGGGGCTTATTATGGTTATGTGGCATTAATGAAAACCATAAAAAATAATTTCCCCGATGTAACCATATTAGCATTAGATCAATTTAAGCAAATTTATCTGGAGAAAAAGGATTTGAATTTTGGTCAAATGCTACAGACGGATGGGATTGAGAAAACATTCGTTTTACAGCCTAAGTTTAACATTACAAGTGTGCAAACACCAAATCAGTTAACGATTCCAGAAGGCGTAAACTATGAATACGAACTACGATTTAAAAATACCAATGCAACTTGTAAATACAAGTTATTGGTCTTTCGAGATTCTTTTACAGATGCGTTAGTTCCCTTTTTAAGTGAATCGTTCAGTGAAGTGGTCCTGATAAGTTCTAAAACAATTGACTATGGAATTGTGGAGCGGGAAAACCCTGATTTGGTAGTTTACGAAATGGTGGAGCGTCGGTTGGATAATTTGTTACTTAATCCTTAAACGCAAATACCAAACTAACGTTTGAATTTCACCGGATCTCCATAGTAAAATTGATTCCCTTCCTCATCCCATACTTGCAATACAACATGTGGATCTAAACTTTTTGATTGGGCACGTTCTTTATCCTTTGTTGAAAAATTAAACGTGAATTTCCCAGATACTTCTGCTTCCTTTCGTCTCACATATTCTTCTCCAATCAATTCCACCCCATCGTACAAAAGAATGGATGCATTTACCCATTTTTGATCCACACTGAATTCCAAGTTATGATTTTCCATATCAAATTTTCGAATGTTCATCGGAGTCAATTTTGAAGGAGATTCCGGCAACTTCACCTCAAAAAATTGCCTCATCGTACAGAGATAAACGTGCAATTTTCGAATGTCCTGTTTTTCCTTCAAAAACACAATATGATCTTTCATAGACCAAGCCCTTTCACCGTAAGAATAGAACTGTGAATAACCTATAATATTGGATTGATGTTTGGCAGACACTTCGTCTTTTGTAAGTGGTTTGTTCGCTATAACCAAATATGGATAACTATTTAAATAACAGGAATTGACGATCGAAAAATCATAGGCATACAAACTGTCTTTTCCATCTTTATCTTTGATAACGGACTCCTCAAAACGAACGGCCTCGATCCAGCAACTATCCGAAACATCCATCTCTGTCTGAGCGAATACAGTATCCGACGTATAAATGACCAAACCCAGTAGAGCAAGTATGAAATAGTATTGTTTACAAAATAATTTGGGGGTTCTCATCCTTTTTAAGCTGCGAAAATCATGCCTATTATTTCATGTTTTCCTCTCTACTCTGAGACGGTTATTGTATTTTCAATAGGCTTAGCTTTTATGATCACCATGATTGAATCCATATAATCCGCGTAATTTCCTTGTGTTTTTTCGGTGATGAAGGAAACATCAAACCATTTTCCAACATGTTCTTTATTAGTACAAAATCCTTGCCCATTTGAATCTTCATCTGATTCACCTTCCTCACATTCTCCCATAAACACAATGTTTTGATCACTATTATTGGAAAAAGAATATACTTGTCCCTCCTTCGATTCAAATGTCAAATGCAACATGTCTCCAAACGATGCTCTTTTAAACTGCATTCGCACGGCTCCATCTTCTGGTTCAGGAATTACATTTTCAATTGCTGCTTCTGTTTTTGCTCCATCTTGTGGTTTACCATTTGAATCTGAGTGAATCGTTGAATCGATTACGGTAACTTCAGGTTCTGCTCGACTAGGACCATCCGAGTTGGAAGTACAGGATCCCATCAAAATCATTGTGGTAATCGGCACCAAGAGGAAATAATAATATTGCTTCATCAATTTGTAATTTTAATATGAATGGTAATTATTTAACGATTTGCTCCACAGGAAGCTCCTCTTTATACTTTGTGTAACTTAATTTATCCATCTTTGCAGGAACAAATGTAAATTACTTTTCTTCATTTGTCAATTTCATTCCATCCCAAGTCCAAGTTCCTTTACTCTGAAATTTGAATTCATAATCATCTGGAAAATCTCCTCCAAATCCCGATTCCATTGCTTCTAATGAAAGTACATTCTCTGAAATACTTCCTCGCACATCCAAAACACTCATAAATATGGTCTCTTTTCTTGGTTGGCACAACTAAAACAAAACAAGCACGACAACATCATAATGGGAGTCAATCGAATTAATCTCATTTTAAACATAATATTAATATCACAGGAAAGAAGGTATGTAGTATGTTCGATAAGAACGAATTGAAAACGAACCTTTCTTTAGGAACGTATTCATCTATAGCAAACGAATGTACCATTTTTTTAGGCAAAACAAAAGGACCTACATGTGGCGACCTGTATTGGCTCTTCCACCTTACTTTTTCATTCAACAATTGATCTGTGCGCTATGCTTTGCGCTTTGATTCCATTCGCAGCTAACTCAAATAATATGAAGGGAGTGATAAAAGACACAAAACCTAGTAAACTTCCTACAAAACATCATTTCAACGCTTTTTGAACTCTTTAGAATTTAAATATGTATATTCTACTAACACATTAGTACCTAAACTTAATCCATTGAAAAAACTAAATCAAATTTGGCAAAACTTGAGTACACTTGGAGTGGACGATGGAGAAGAAACGGATAAGCGTGCAGTCATCCTACTGAACAAAATATTGCTGATTTCTTCTACGCTTATCCTACTTTTTATTCCGGTTGAATTTGCTAGTAACGACAGTGTATTGGTCCCTTTTGAATTGCTTTCCGTAGTCCTTTTGGGAGGGATTTTATTACTGAACAAATGTAAATTACATGTAGTTGCCAAGTATTCTACCATCATTTTAGGAATGTTAATGATCGCTGGTTCTACCTTGGCCGTTGGAGGTCATTCTAACAGTGAATTCAATCTGTTTGCAGTCATTCTCCTTCCCTTGCTCTTTTTCAGAAAGAAAATCAATATTTTTCTGGTAAGTGGCTTAGTCGTTTTAGGTTTTTTTGCCGTAAAATACACCTATCATCACATTACACCTATTGTACATGTTCCGTTGGATGTACGAGAAAATGTGCAGTACATTATGAACTTTGTAACGATCCTATTTTTGTTTGCTGAATTTTATTATTTCAAAAACATGAATATGGAGTACGAAGGCAAGCTTGAAAAACAACACAAGGAAATTGAAAAAAGTCATGCACATATTACTTCGTCGATTAATTATGCTAAACGGATTCAAGATGCGCTTTTAAAACATGAAGAAGAGCAGTATGCCCAACTATTGCCGCATTTTATTCTATTCAAACCAAAGGATATAGTAAGTGGTGATTTTTATTGGATGTTGGAAAAACAGGGACACCTTTACATGGCTGCGGCAGATTGTACAGGACACGGGGTTCCAGGTGCTTTTTTAACGATGCTTGGCACCAGTTTCCTAAATGAGATTAATTCATCTGAGCAACTTTTAAAGCCAGCTGATATTTTAGGTACGTTACGAGATCGAATTGTGAAAGAACTTTCTCAAACGGGAGCCACTGGGGATTCGAAAGATGGAATGGATATTAGTTTAATACGACTTAATCTAACTGACCTATCAATCGAATGGGCGGGAGCAAACAATCCGTTATACATCCTTCGTAAAGGGGAGCCTGAAATAGAAATCATCAAAGGAGATGCGCAACCTATCGGTTATTCTAAAAAACCTGTTCCATTTGTAAACCATGCATTACCATTAGAGAAAGGAGACACATTTTATCTCTTTTCAGATGGTCTTCCGGATCAATTTGGTGGGCCTAACAATAAGAAGTTTGGATATAAACGTTTGCGTAAATTATTGATTGAAAATTGCAGTTTATCAATGGAAGAGCAAGAAGTCCTTATTACAAATACGTTTGATACGTGGTTAGATGAGGGAAGAGATAAGCAGATTGATGATGTTTGTGTGATTGGGGTTCGAGTTTAGCGCTTGATTAGGCGGCTATCCTGTTAATAGTTCTTTAGTTTCAATAGTAACAAAAGAACTTATATTACTTCTTCACTTCATTAATATGACAGTCAAATCCGGTTGTATCTGCTTGAATTCCATTACACCAGTCAGTCGATGCTTGTTCCTCTAAAACTTCTTCCGAAAGGGTATGATAGCTTTCTGAACCGGTCGTAGCGGAGCAGGCACATTCATAATGTGGCGTTCTACAAGCTGTAAATAGCACCATCAACAACATAACGAAAATAAATCTTTTTGTGAACAATAAATTCATGAATGAAAATTAGATTCCAACAATAATTGCTAATGCAAGGAGTATGTTAAGTGCAACTTAAAAATCTTTATCTATTTACAGTAAGATATTTAGGCAAAATTGACGAATTCCTTTTTATGCTTTACTACATCATGCAAAAAAGATGCTTTTCGAGTTTCCAAATTCTTCATAACAGATGATTGCCAAATATCCGTAGAATAAGAATTACTATTAATAGTTTTAGATAATTCGCTGGTTAATTTTGATGCAACAATTTTAGAAAAATGCGTTAAACTAATTTTAGTAATTAAACTTTTTTCGTTGAACCAGACTGTCTGATTATCAATAATAATGGAAGCATCTTCATCATCATACAACTCAAATTCAAATACTAAACTATCCGAATCAGAATTATAAATAGCCTTTCTTATTGAAGGCTTATCCTTTTGCAATGGCTTCACATCTATATTTTGGTCGTTTATTACAATTTTGGTAAATTTCCCAAAACTTTTATGTAACAACTCCTCCAGTTTTTGTATTAATACTGAATTACTCATAAATAAAGGAATTTATATTTTCACTGAATTGTTCTATTGATTCAATAACTTCTAATGAAAATCTCGTTGCATTTACCGAATCTATGGATATAACTGCATAAACGCTATCTTTATTATAATATTTTATCGGTATACACACAAAGTTATTTGCTTTAACATTGAGCTTTTTACTCTTTCTAATTGGCATATTAAATTTTTTTTCGCATTCTCTAAAATACTGATCTTGATTGTTTTCATTAAATTTATTCACCTTCATGTTCACAACCATATTGGTCTTATATGCTTGCCCAACACACCCTTCAGACTCTTTGAAGATCACCTTACATCTTTTACTACTTTGAATAGTTTGATGACGACCAACCATTTTTAATCCTCTTGTGATCCAAGGAAAAATGAAGTACCACTCTATATGGTATCCATATTTAAATATAGAAACACGATAATCATTGTTTTTAATAGAATTATTTTCTTTGATATTATTCCTAAAGATTTGCTCACACATGTTATTCCAAAGGGTCTTCCGAAAATGATTATTTGTTGAATAATGCGAGACTCCATATGAAATAACTGTTAAAACCCCTATAAGCCCCGTAATCCACCAAGAATGCTCTTTATTTAACAGTACAGCCACTTTCTTGGGGTTAATCCAATTAGGAAAAAGTAACAATTCTCCGTTACTCACGGATTCAATGTAATAATCTAAAATTATTACTAGAACAAAATTTATAGCTCCATAAATGAATATTTTTAAGACTTTCGGCTTAAGCACGTTTAATTTTTATTAAAATACAAAACGCTAATTTACATTTTATTTTTAATTTAAATGTACTATTTTAATCTTTATAAGCCTATAAAAATGATAGTTTTTCGTAGCTACCATTCAATATTTTCCCCGAATCACTTTCCATCCAACGATCCAATATTGTAGAATAGATTTGCCGAAAGTCAATTTGATGTTTTAAATCACCCTTATCTAAATTAGCCAAATCTGGCACTGCATTATAAACTCCTGCTTTTTTCAAGCTGCCTCCCATTACAAATGAATTGTTTGCTTTTCCATGATCGGTTCCTGCACTTCCATTTTGCTCTACTCTCCTTCCAAATTCTGAAAATGTCAAAACCAATGTGTTCTTCCATTGATCATTTTCCTTTAATTCGTCTACAAGTGCCTCTAAGGAATCGCTATAGGTCTTTAATAAATTACTTTGCCGGTTTTTCTGATTGTTGTGGGTATCAAATCCACCCAAACTTGTATAATAAACTCGTGTTTCCAGTCCGGAACAAATAAACTGTGCAATGTTCTTTAATTGATTACCAAATTTATTGTTTGGATACGATTTTTTCGACTTGTAGACTTTTGATTTTTGAAAAATATATTCGGCTGACTCTTTCGTATCTGCCATGGTTTTGTAGAGGAATTTCACGGCATCATTTGCCGAATCACCAGCCATCTTATTCACTTCTATTCCCCTTGTTGCATTGTAAAACTTACCCGGATTCGCCACAGGAACGCCTTTTCTTTTGGCTCCTTTCATCGCTAAACTGAGCATTTCATTTACTTCAATTCCATCATGCGGCGCTCCATTCATACACTCATGATCTAGGTAACGACCCAACCATCCTGAAGTATAATGTTCCCCATTATTTCCTGCAGATTGCCAAATATCCATCGATAAAAAATGGGATCGATTTGGATTGGGGTACCCAACATTATTAATGATACTTAGATCACCAGCGTCATAAATCTTTTTTAATCCGGTCATTGCTGGATTAAGGCCAAGATCATCCGTTAACTTCAGGACTTTCCCTGCTTCAATCGCTAGATTCGGTCGTGCTTTGTAGTACAAATCATTTCTAAATGGCACGACGGTATTCAACCCGTCATTTCCTCCTGAAAGCTGGATTACAATTAAATTTTTACCTTTCCAAGTCTCTGATAATAATGAATTAGCTTTTAAAAAGGACGGAACCAACAATCCTCCCAATGTAACCAATCCTGATTTCTTCAAAAACTCCCTTCGCTCTTCTGAATAATTATTTTTCATAATTTATCTCTTCACTCAATCTTAACTTAACACAACTGATATTCTGGTCTTGAAGTCAGATCCACAATTTTATCTATCAACTCCATCTTTTTCAATTCATCTCCAATTTTCACGCCATTCACCTGAATCAAAAAATCTCTGAGTTCTTCATCAGATAGTTTTCCAAGTTCTTTTTCCAACTTTTCAAAATCTACAATGGCCTTCAATTTCTTTAACCGCTTCTTTACAAAAAATGGATCGTTATCATCAAAAGACTTACCCGGATGCTCTTGAAGTTCACCTGACTTAAACAAAAAGCCTGGTAGCGAAACGCGAAACATCAACGTAGAACTATCTACCCAATCATATCCATCCGGCCATCCGGCGACATTTGGGGGAGCGAACAACTTCTGTCCCAGTATCTGTTGCAAATAAATCAACGATTGCTGGTCCGTCACTTGGGTCTCCGTCATTCTAAAATTGCTTATGATAAATTCAATTGGAGATTTCACACGTGAACCTATATTTTTGGTATCATAGAAACGCTCGTTAGAAAAAAGGGCTTTCAAGCCCGTTTTAATATCATAATTGGAATCGTATAGCGCATCTGCGACTTCTTTTTCCAAGGTTTTATCTCCATCCTGATGTACAAAAAAACGAACCCATTTCTCACTTATATATTCCGCAGTTCTTTTTAGTTTTAAGATCTGCTCCAACACCTCTTCCCCGGTCAAATTTCCTGTTTTACCTAGAAAAGTTTTTTCTCCAAAATCATGCTGCTTTTCTCGAAACATGTATTTACCTGTACGATTGAATCCCCAACCTGTAAATGCTCGAGCAGCCTCCTTAATATCCGTTTCGGTATATCCTTGATCTCTTCCAAGGGTAAATAATTCCATAACCTCCCTTGCAAAATTTTCGTTCGGTGCTTTCTTGCGGTTTTGTTGATTATTGAGGTATTGCAACATAGCTGGCTCCTTTGAAACTGCTTTGAGCATGTCTCCAAAATTACCTAATGCCTGGGAACGAATCGTATTTATGTAACTATGAATATGTACTGGGTTTTGAGAAGCGCATGCAAAATGGTCGTGCCAGAACAAGGCCATTTTATCCAACCCCCCTGATTCGGACATTGTCATTCTTTCAATCCACTTTCTATTCAAAGACAAAACGATTTCTCTGCCTTGCTTCCGAATATCCTTACGCATAGACTTATCCATGTCCTTCATTTGGCCTGGATTTGCCTCCTTCCATTCAGCTATTTTTTCGGCATCCTCTTTCTCGTAATCAATGTTCTCCTTAGAATCCGCAAGGGCCCACTCAGTATCTAGAATTTTCTCGGGATTCTTTTTTACATATTTCTGAATTCTGGAATAAGAGTCTCCAAATCCCATTCGAAGCAACAAATGCTGAACCTGACGTTGATTTAATTTCATATCACACCTTCCTTTTTCTTCACTACTAGATTTCTAATATACAGTTTTAATGCCAAAAGTTGAAGTATTTATTCTTAACTTGAATTAAGTTAAATACTCTATTTAGTATCATTTTTAGACAATGACATAAATTGTTTCACCATCGAAAAAGCAACTTTCAAGCGGTTCTTTCCGTCTATTTCTCAAAAATATCTTACTTTTTAATTTATCACAACATACAAATACACATATAAACTCTTTATCCTGAGCCTATGCACAATATGTTTTGAACACTCCTCTTTTGCACAAAATGAAGCAAATATTTGGTATTTTGGCGGTGAAGCTGGAATTGACTTTAACACTTCTCCTGCGACCGCATTAACAGACGGAGTAATGGATACCTGGGAAAGATGTTCCACCATATGCGATTCCAATGGTTATTTATTATTTTACTCTAATGGAATAAACGTTTGGAACAAAAATCATACGTTAATGCCCAATGGAACTAATTTAGCAGGAAATCAAACCCATTCAACGGAAGGGTGTTGTTGCTTTGAACACCCAAATTTTCAATCGTTGGGGAAGAAAAATTACGCAATCGGATGATTTGGATATCAAATGGGAAGGAATGGACGAAAATGATCAAATTAGCCCGGATGGCGTTTATTATTGGATCGCACGTTATAGCGATATCGAAGGCAATGCATATATTCAAAAAGGGTATTTGAATCTTAGAAGGTAAAAGACAAGCCTGCTATCTTATTTGCTTTTCCCCAATTCCTAACCTATATTTGATACTTATTGTAAATTTCACATTATGACAAGATTCAGCATATTCATCTCACTTTGTTTCTTTGCTTCGCTAAGTTTTGGTCAAACTCAAACAGTACAAGACGATTTTGAAGGGAACGGATCCATTACCAGCTGGGCCGGGGATGATTGTAATATAAACATCAGTTTTTCCAATCCATACATTCAAGGGATCAATACCTCTGCTACCGTATTAAAATATGATGATTATGGCGGTCAATATGCCAATGTACGTTTTCAATTAAATCAAAATTTCGATCTATCCGTAAACCACACTTTCACCCTGAAAGTCTACCTTGAGTCAAGTAGCATTACCGGTTCTCAAACGAATCAAATTTCATTAAAACTGCAGGACGGTACATTGACTCAACCTTGGTCTACACAATGTGAAATTATCAAAACCGTTGCTGTGGATCAATGGCAAGAAGTAACATTTAACTTTGATACGGATCCATACATCAACCTCAACGCGGGTTCTGGAGATCCAGTGCTGCGAACCGATTTTAACCGTGTAGTTCTTCAGATCAACAGTGAAAACAACAATGATTTAGTCACGGCTTTTGTAGACGATATTTCATACGACGGAACAGTAGGATCATGCCCGACTTACAATACATTGGTGTGGTCTGATGAATTTGATGGAAGTGGAGCCATTGATGGCACCAAATGGTTTCATCAAACCCAATTGCCCAATGGATGGGGCTGGCACAATGGAGAAGTACAACATTACACCAACCGAACTGACAATTCATATTTACAAGATGGCTATTTACATCTGGTCGCTAAAAAAGAGTCCTTTACAGATCAAGGTCATACAAAAACCCACACTTCCGCAAGGCTCAACTCGAAATTTGCCTTTACTTATGGCCGCGTAGATGTACGTGCCAAATTACCAACTGGAAGTGGAACTTGGCCAGCCATTTGGATGCTTGGAAAGAATATTAATGAAACGGGCGCTTATTGGCAAACTCAAGGATTCGGAAATACGAATTGGCCTGCCTGTGGAGAAATCGATATCATGGAACATTGGGGAAACAATCAAAACTTCGTACAAAGTGCAATGCACACCCCTTCCTCTTCTGGAGCAACCGTAAATCACGGTGGACTTGTAAATCCAACTGCATCAGATTCATTTCACGTATACAGCATGGTATGGACGCCCGATTCGATCACTTTTAGTTTAGATGGCACAGTATACTACACCTACAATCCTGTTGTTAAAGACATGAATACTTGGCCCTATGTTGCAGATCAATTTCTTCTTCTCAATACTGCCATTGAAAGTTCCATTGACCCTGCATTTTCTCAAAGCGACATGGTTTTGGACTATGTTCGCGTTTATCAAGAAGATGGAATCGATCTACGTAGCGCCTGCGATTCTTTAAACTGGGTTGATGGAAATACTTATACTACTAATACCTCTAATGTGAGTCATACCCTTGCCGATGCAATTGGATGTGATTCTACTGTTACACTTAATCTTACAATAAAACATAGTTCTTCAGCCACAGATGCGATTACCTCTTGTGCTCCATTCACTTGGATTGACAATAACAGCTATAGTTCCAACAACAATAGCGCTACTTATATTATTCAAAATTCGGCAGGATGCGATTCTACTGTTACGCTGGATCTTACTATAAAGCAAAGTTCTACTGCCACAGACCCGATTGTATCGTGTGCTCCGTTCACCTGGATTGACAATAACAGTTACAATTCCAACAACACCAGCGCTACTCATGTCATTCAAAATGCTGCAGGGTGCGATAGTACAATCACGTTGAATTTAACGATCGTCACTCCGCCTAGCAGTACAGACCTAATCTCTTCTTGTAATCCCATTATTTGGCTTGATGGAAACACTTATTCTACTAATAACAATACAGCAACTTATTCCTATCCAACATCCTTCAATTGTGATTCAGTAGTTACTTTAGACCTTACCATTAACACGGTTGACACAAGTACAGTCGCAACGGAAATGACAATTAGTAGTAATGCAAATGGCGCTACATATCAATGGTTGGATTGCAACAATAGTATGAATATTATTGCCGACGAAACCAACGAATCCTATACTGCAACGGAATCTGGTAGTTATGCTGTTCGAGTTACTGAAAATGGTTGTACAGACACCTCCGGGTGTACTACGATCACGGCGACCATTGGAATTATGGAAAACGCATTGCATCAAAATTTCGTGGTATTTCCTAATCCTGCTACCAACTCCACTACGATTCAATTTGAAGAAATTCAGAGTCACCTAACCATCCGAATTCGATCCTACACCGGTCAATTGATCCGTACGGAAGAATTGATCAATTCAAATCAAATGCAACTAGATCTGCAAGAATTGTCTGGAATGTTCCTTATTGAAATCGAAAATAGCTTGCAACAACGTGCTTTAATTAAATTAATTAAGAAACAGCAATAGGAAGTGCATTTGTCTCAAGTTGCAACGGGCACTTTGAGGTGCTCATCACTTCTTCCGAAGCGGCTTCAACAGATATTCCAATCCATTCAATTTGATCTCATACATCGTGTGCAACAATTGACCTAGTTTCCCAGCAGGAAAGCCTTTGGAATGATACCAAACCAAATAATGTTCAGGCAAATCACATAGTAACCAATCCTTGTATTTGCCATAAGGCATTTTCATGGACACCAAGGTTTCAAGGTGATTCTGACTATTTGGATTTTGTTGGTTCATTTGAAAATATTTAATTAATGCAAATGTATGCAGATAATTAATATGGAACGAAAAACAGTTATATTTAACCGCTATCCTACCTGTTCAACGCTTACAACATTCCTAAATATGACGATTACACACCTACAGAATCTAGTCATATCATCGACACTTTGTCTTTTTCTTATTGGTTGCTCAAACGCTGAAAAAGAAACAAATCAAAATGAAAATCTGGTTCTAGATTCCCAACCAAAAAAAGGGTCTAATCAAAATGAACTTGTTCCTGTCATCAATAAAGACTCCCTAAATAACGCTGCTCAACAGGCTACAAAACAAACGGAATTGGCAATCGAAAACCGCATCCAATTTATCCGAGGGAAATATAAAATAATCGAGAAGGCGATGAACGATTCTTTGTACCGCATTGAATACATGGAAGTAGAATGTGGCCTTGGAACAGGATCCATAACCAAAGCTTATGAAGGAGATGAATTGCGTTATATATCAACGAGTGATCAAGAAGAAATGGGATGGTTAGGAACCAGCTATTACTTTTGGGACGATGAATTGTTCTTTGTATTCGATGCTAAAAGACTCTGGAAATACGATCCTGCCGAATGGACCATTGATCAAAGTCGAATATACTTTCAAGATCAACAACCCATTCGATGTCTCGGCAAATACGTAAAAAGCACCATAGGCCCTGATGATGTAGATCAATTAATTGCAAAGGAAAAGAACACAGAATTTGACTGCGATTATGCTTATGGAACCATCATGAGCGAGGTAAATACAGTTACGCAGCTTGAGCAAAAAGACTTGTATGATTATTTTTGTGATTACTAATTATTCATGTTAAGCACTAAGACTACTTCTCCCCACAACAAGTCATTTCTACCTAGCAAGTAAACCGTCCTCTAAAACCATTTGATAAAAACTTGTATGCTTGATGTTTCAAGAAACAAGCTGAATTGAAACCACAACTCTCAATTCTTCCTTATTACTTTGTAAATTATTTATTACACTTTTTATCCAACACATAACTCGCTCATAATCTATGCTTTAAATATTTATTATGAACTTATGAATTCTTTTTTAATATATTTTTACCTAATACTTAAAATTTTATACATACATTAGATTTATATTTAACCACATAGAATACTAAATTATGAATAAAACAATTTTTACTGCCGTCTTAGTACTATTTACGGTAATCGGTACTAAAGCTCAAAATGCGAACGCCTCAGGGAAAGAAAATAAACCGCAATGCAGCTATTTTTGCGAAGTTTCGGACCAGGGGGAGGTAATGCGTTTAACTGAATATCGCTATACTCCAAATGGTAAAATCGTCTCGATTCCAATCATCAGAAATGGAGGTGGAGGAAATAATCCGAAGGAACTTCTTGTTACCGGTGGATTACAGCCCAACACCACATATGATCGTACTGTTTTTAATTGTCAGGGACCACCATCTGACTGTTATCGGGCAGGATGGAGTGGCACAGATGATCTGTAATATAAATTGATCCTACTTGGATTTATTTCCGATAAGCTAAAATCCACCTCTACAGTTTCAGTAAATTTGTAAGGGTGTGTTGCAATCTGTATTAGGTTTACTAAAACTTACCACAGATTGCTTTGGCTTTTATTATTATAGCCATTGATAACAACCGCATATAATATGAGATCACCAACGTTTTTGCTACTATTCATTTATCTTCAAGATCCCATTCAATGTTAAGACTGTTTTTTCTTTCTCAACTTTGTATACTTATCCTATCCGGTTGCAACAACCAACCAAAGGATATAGCTATAACTACGTCAAAATCAGAAATCGAAAGAGAAAGACCTTTAAACCAAATAAATAATGATTTGGCGCAATCGATGTCTTTGGAAGATTTTGAAAAGAATTTAAACAGCTATACTGCTAAACAGTATGAATTGGTGCCTAAAGAAGAAATTAATTTCTCTTCTCAATCTGGTTCGGACAACTTTTCCTATTACCCAACTTATTTTGAGCAAAATGGTCAATCCTATTTTATCACTTGGAACGAATCCGAAAACGCAATTGAAGTTTACGACCTGGAAAGTAAAGCACTTCATAAAAAAATTACGCACAAAGCACATTCAGAATGGGAATTACGAAATGTGCAATTCATCAATTTTGATTCAATCTTTGTACAGATCAACAATAGGCCGGGATTCTTTTTGATGGATTCTTCAGGAACTTTACTAAAAAAGTGGAGAGTTCCGGATGATTTGTGGTATCGATATGGTGCCAATTTGTATAACAACATGACACTTACTCCATCTGCAATCTACATGAAATATTTTCCTTATAATCCGGATAAAAAAGGGAATACTGGACTTAAGGATAGTTTGACCGTGCTAAAATTAAATCTTCAAAACGATGCACTCACCTTTACAGGCGTTCCCTATCCAATTGCGATGACCGATAGCTTTTATTATCATTCACAAGGTGGACATAGTGTCAATCAAGGTCACAATAACACTTTAACCATACGTTTTTCCGCACTACCTATTGTATATCTGTTTGATTACAAAACAGATTCCGTTCAGGTTCGTTATTTAAGAAGTAGCTATCAAACGAAAAAAATTGGTTATGCGCCGGTAGACGAATGGAATACACCGCTCGATAATGATGTTCATCACTTAAATGCGTCTTATAAATCGGTTTTATACGACAAATATCGAAAGGTATATTATTCCATTTTCTCACAGAATACCGCATTCACCAATTCCAAAACAGGTCTCAAAAACGATTTCGATGATGTTCCTGTTTCAATCATTATTGCGGACACCAACTTTAATATAATGGGAGAAACCTTACTTAAATCCCATACCTATTTCAGAAACTATCTTGTAACGAAAGATGGTCTTTTGATCTCTAATGCAAACGACAAAAATCCTGCACTTAAGCCGGACGTATTGTCTTACACGCTTTTCAAATTAGAAGAACTATGAAGTTTACTTATTTTATATGCACCATATTCCTGTTCGTACTTTCAGCTTGTTCGGAAAGAAGTTCCTTTCAAATTGAAAACAACTTTGCCTCGGAAACCGTAGTCAATTCAGGTATAATTAATGAAGACAAGGAACACTTGCAGCAGTTTCTGAACAAGCTTCATTTGGAATACAAAGAAAATCACATCTACTACATCACTGAAATGCGAGGTTGTGGATATTGTATTGACAAAAGCATTGAATTTGCCGGAAAAACGACCAAAGACAACATTACTTTCATCTTTTCCTGCTCTGGAAAACAAATAAGATCCTCAGAAAACAAATTGATAAGTTTAAAAAATAATGACAACGTTATTCTCGACACCAAAAACTATGCGTATCAATATGAACTCACAAACACACGTCCTACCGCTTTTATGATTGGAAATAATTCATTTGAGAAACTTGAATTTACACCAGAAAAATTTAAACAAGGATTTGTTGAAATACAGAACTTCTAGTCCTCTATTTGGTTACGTCCAAATCATGAATTAATCCGCAGTGAGGATTATTTTATTATTGCTCTGATAAAAGCAATGCTTTTTTTCCGCATCAATTGAAAAACTTTCAACTTGTAATATCTTCATATTCAAGTAACTTGCGGCATGAAGTTCGTTCAACGTCTTTTCTTCTTTTTTTTACTATTCATAACCAATCTTGCAATCGGTCAAACGTTTGCTGACAAGGGGTATTATTTAGTAGATGAGCTTGCTTTAGATTCCATTTCTGCGACTGATAGCGTATTGGTAGAACGATCACTAAAAGAATTCCATCAAGTAACCGATGACACTGCTAAAGTAAATGCTGTCAATCACATTGTAGAAGAAAGTTGGGACAACAATTTATGGCCTATGTACAATCAGTGGGTTTATGAATTTGTTGAATCTCAACTATCTCATGAAAAAAACCAAGATCCAAAAGTACAACGCAGGCTCAAAACATTGCTTACCGACGCATTAAACAACATTGGCTACATTTATGATTTGCATGGGAATCCAGATTTGGCCTTAGAGCACTACAAAAAAGCCATTAAACTAGATAAAGAGTTAGGTAATAATTCAGGAGTAGGCTACACGCTCAACAACATTGGTCTGATTTACAAAAAGCAAGGACAAATCACTCTTTGCATTGAGTACTATGAACAAAGCATCAAATTATTTAAGGAGGCAAATGAATCATATGGTTTGGCACTCACTTACAATAATATTGCATCAATCTATGATGATCAAGGAGACATTGTGAAAGCATTGGAATATTTCCACAAAAGCCTTAGCATGCGAGATGAGACAGACAAAATGGGGAAAGCAATTTCACTCGCCAACATCGCTTCTATTTACATCATCCAAGGAGACACGAATTTGGGATTGGAATATTTTACCAAAAGTTTAGGATTGGGAAAAGAATTGGGAGACATGAAAGTTGTGGCAAATGCGCTTGCCAACATGGCTGGCGTATATCGAAGTCAGGGGAATTATGCTCAAGCGCTAGATACGTTAAAAAAAGGATTAGCAGCTGCGGAAAAAGCGGAATACAAAGAAGGTATTGGCAACCTATACAATCACATGGGGTATGTCTATCAAGCAATGAATCAACTTGATATGGCTTTCGATCATTTTAGTAAAAGTCAATTAATCTATACTGAATTGGATGATAAACGTGGAATGGCCATGGCATTGAATTGTTTGGCGTCTATTGCATTGGAAAAAAACCAATTAGATGGAAAGAAAGGAGCACACCAGCTTGCCAAACAAAGTTTAGTTATTTCAAGAGACATCGGATTTCCAGACAACATTAAAAATTCAGCTCATTTGTTAAGTAAAATTTATGCCAAGCAAAGGAAGGGTATGGACGCGCTGGAAATGTATCAATTGTATATTTCCATGCGAGATAGCATCCACAACGACGAAACTAAAAAGGCCAGCTACAAACAGCAAGCCCAATACGAATATGAAAAGCAGAAGGCTGTGGACGACAAAGAACATGAGAAATTAATTGCCATTGAGCAGGAGGAAAAGGCTCGGCAGCGTATCATCATCTATGCTTCCAGTGGTGGGTTATTATTGTTATTGATTTTAATTGTAGTGGTTTTTAGAAGCTACAAAAATAAGCAACGTGATAATGTGGCAATCAACGAGAAAAACGAACAATTGAATCAATACAATGAAGAAATTCTTGCTCAAAGTGATCAAATAGAGAATCAAAACACTTTATTGTACAAGCAGAATCACGACATCCTTTCCAGTATTCAATACGCTAAAAAGATTCAAGAATCCATCCTTCCAACAGATGAAAAAGTTCGATCGGCTCTACCGGAAAGTTTTGTTTTTTATAAAGCTAAAGATATTGTAAGTGGAGATTTTTACTGGTTAGAAACGGTACAAGACAAAGTGATTTGGGCAGCCGTTGATTGTACCGGACATGGAGTTCCAGGCGCTTTTATGAGTATTATGGGTGCCACCGGATTGCAAAAGGTTGTGGTCGAACGAGCCATTTTGAAGCCTAGCGATATTTTAAGGTCACTAAAAGATCATGTAATTAATTCGGTTTCTCAAACAAAAGAAGGCAACGAAGTAATGGACGGAATGGACATTGCGCTTTGCAGTTGGGATCCAAAAACAAACACGTTAGAATATTCAGGGGCATACAACCCCCTATATATCATTCGAAAAGGGTCCAACGAAATAGAAATTACCAAAGCAACCAAACGGCCGATTGGACGGTTCTTTGGAAAGAAAGAAGTCGAATTCCAAAACCATAGTTATAAGATCAATAAAGGCGACATCGTCTATGTATTTACGGACGGATATGCCGATCAATTTGGAGGAGACAGGAAGTGGAAATTTACGTACAACCGGATGCGGGAATTAATGCTCGCAATGAAGGATCTACCTATGGCAGAGCAGCGACTCGCCATGCAAAAAGCGCATGAAGATTGGGTTAAGGCAGGAAACGAGGTTCAATTGGATGACATCTGCGTGATTGGAGTTCGGTTTTAGATACTGCAACAACAATCAATTCCCCTTCCTAAACCGTTATAGTTAACCCAATTCAGATCTTTCTGATTAAAAAGAAGTTATAAAGCATTAAGTGGCAACTTCACATCAAATCAAGCAACCCAGACAACTCTTTATTTTAACCAAAAACAAGGGCAAACACCTGATGAAAAACGTAACTATCAAAATAGCATAATTTAGCTTCATAATTGTTTTATAGCAAGATTATGAAGATGTCTCCTTATCGCTTCCTTTTCGTTTTCGTTTCTCTAAGAACAGATTCTAACCATCTTTTTAGGGAATAGCACACCGTTCACCAATACAGGTTCAAAACGCATTTAACGAATCTCAGCACTGTTTTTTCAAAAAGTGTCCGGGTAGAGTCCGGGTAAATTAGGTTATTAGGAAGTTCGTGTCAGGGCAAATAAATATGAATGACGAATTAGGGTATCTACATTGCAGAACACAAAAGTAATCTCGGAATCATGAAAAAGCTTTTTACAATACTATCCATATTCTTCCTTCCATTCGTTCTGTTTGCTCAACACGATATGGGTGCCGGGAATTTAACTAGTTGCAGCGCTACACTCAGAGATCCGGGAGGAGCAGGCAACTATGGTGATATGCTAGACATTACAGAAGTATATTGTTCCAATTCAGGAAATTGCGTAAGTATTGCGTTCAGCAGTTTTAATTTAGAAAACACCTTTGATCATCTTTTTATCTATGACGGAACTAGCATCTCTGATCCATTAATTGGCAGTTATACTGGAACAACATCTCCTGGCACCATTAGTTCTAGCACAGGGTGTCTTACTTTTCGTTTCACTTCTGATGTCAATACTAATCGAACAGGTTGGGAAGCTGCAGTCAGTTGCGTTGCGTGTCCCACATGTGATGCCCCAACCGCATTAGGAACTTCTACTATAGGTGGATTTGACGCCCAACTTTCGTGGACAGAAAATGGATCCGCCACTACTTGGGATATTGAATGGGGAGCTACAGGTTTCAGTCCTACTGGCACTCCTACCGAAAATGATGTAACAACCAATCCTGCATATATAAGTGGATTATCATCGGTAACTACCTACGATTATTATGTCCGTGCTGATTGTGGTGGACTTCAGTCTGCATGGGTTGGTCCGTACACATTTACAACCACCACATTACCTCCAGGTTCTACTTGTGGTGATCCATACGCGCTTTCGCTTCCATTTAGTGCCAATTTCATGAACACATCCGGCTTTGGAGATAATTACAACGATGTAACTTCTTGCACTACCAGCGGTTATTTAGAAGGAGATGACTATGTAATGGAATATACCCCAGCAGCAGATGAATGTGTAACAATCAATTTACATAATGCTTCACATAGTTATCCAGGGCTTTTCTTACTGGATGGATGTCCCGACAATCCTGCCACTACGTGTTTAGCAACAAATCGAGGTGGATTTATTCAGCCTTCAGGAGGTTTGACCGAAGTTGCATTAACAGGAGGAAGCACATATTACATTGTGGTTTCATCCGATCCATTTGGAGGACAAACATTGACTTATGACTTAGATATTTATGGTGCACCATGCCCTACTTGTACTGATGGAATTAAAAACGGAGATGAAACGAATGTGGATTGTGGAGGGTCTTGCCCAAATACATGTGATGGTGCTACATGCGCCACCGCATTAGATATTCCTTCATTACCTTATCGTATTACCAACGCTACCACTGATAACATGGGAGACAACTACAATAGCTCACACGCATGTGGAAGTAATTACATGACAGGAAATGACTTCGTGTTTAAATACACTGCTACTGCAGCAGATACTTGTTTAACGGTCGCCATAGAAGAGCTATCCAGATTTGCTTCTGGAGTCTTTTTATTAGATGGATGTCCAGATAATGGTGGTACAAATTGTATTGCCAGCGCGGTAGAAGATCCATCTGATGGTAGAAATTCCCTTTATATTTTTGGACAGCGATTAACGGCAGGACAAGATTATTATGTGGTTGTATCCAGCCTTGGAACTGGTGGTGCACAAACCATTGATTTTAATTTTAATATGGTCAATTATTGTGGTGCACCGGATTGTGGAACCAACACTCCTGCGAATGACATATGTGCCTCTGCCACTTTGCTAAGTAATCTAAGTGGATTCTGTGGAAATACAAGTAGCACTTATACACCTGGCGACATTCCTCCTTCTTTCTGCGCGTCAGTAGAAAACAATTCATGGTTCCGATTTACCGCGGATTCATCTACGGCAGTAATCAATGCATATGTGGAGAATTGCATTGGGGCAAGAGGTATTCAAATTGCCATGTACAAAACAGATGACTGCGTAAACTTTGCAGAAGTATCCAATTGTTGGAATCCTGGCGCTGAAGTGAATGGCTCCGTAACTGCCACAGGATTAAATGTGGGAGAAGAATATTATGTGATGATCGATGGTTTCGGAAATGATGTTTGCGATTATATTATATCTGCAGAAACCGGTGTTACAGTTACAGATCCGTTAAGTTTACACTCGATCAATGAATTAAATGCATTTTGTGAAAATGGTAAAACGGTCTTGAAATGGAATACAAAAGGCAATTCTAACGAAACAATTATGTACATTCAGCGAAGCGAAGACGGCAAAAAATATGAGTCGATTGGTAGCGTATTGTGCAAAGCAGGTAAAAGCAACTATCAATTTGTGGATGAAGACTTATTTGGGAAAGGGAATTATTACCGAATCAAAAAAGAAGACGAATTAGGTCAAAGTGATTACACAATGCATGTAGTTAGCAAATGCAAATCCATTTTTGATGACCTTCAAATCTTCCCTAACCCGGCAAAATCAAGTTTTACTATTTCGGGTGAGGATGTGGAGAATGCAGAAATCATTTTGTATAATAACATTGCTCAAAAGCTTCCATTGTTGGTAAACAGAAAAGACGACTCAATAATCATCGATGTGCAGGAGCTACCAAGGGGCGTTTATTATTTGAATATCAAGATTGTAGATCAAATCATCTATAAACGATTGATTTTGGAGTAATAGAAGATCGCTAACAAAATTTATTGTACCTTGTTTATTCAAATCAAAGTCTAACTAGATTTTAAGCTGCACTGCCCATGTATAAAGAAACACGAGACTGGCTCCTAACACTATTTACGTATCGAAATCGAGATCTTTTACGCAGAATAAAGAAGTCTATTGGGAAAAATCACGGTTCGAATTAATCAATCCGATGTATTCTAGATTATATTCCAAATTTACATCCTGTTTTGTTTTCAGTTTGATCTTTAGCATACATGAAGTTCATTGTGAATTCAGTCTGCATTAGTCCTTAGGTTAGACTCATATCTTCTTATTCTATCACATCATGCAAGCAGTTAATTCTAAAAGAAAACTATTGTTCAACCCTTCAACATAGGATTATTACTTCCACCAGCTCCACAAATAATCAGCCACGAAAAAGAAAACGACTGGTGACGTAAAAATAAAGGCAGCCAATAATACTTGATCCAATCCGTAGCCAGCAGGCCGAACGGAAGGATCTATTTGCTCTACCAACTCCTGTTTCCCTATTTCGACTTTACTAATTTCCAATCTTAGTTTATTTCGATGAGAGTTCAAACTCTTTATGGCTCCCCAAAAACCCAAACCATACGAATACAGTACAACGTAAAATCCCACCAAGGGCTTATAAGTCGTAAACGATAAAATCCCACCATATAATTCATACATAAACAAAATTACCGGCAAAGACATTGTATACAAAACAATGGAAGTAATCGTAGTGAACCTATTCCTCTTGGAAAAAATTAAAATCAAGGAAAACACACTTACCGCACCCGTTACATATGGAACAGTATGCTCAAATCCAAATTGAGTATCGTAAGAAATCGTAAAAAAACTAGTTCTTGAAGCCGTAAAAGGCATGAACATCCCAATTAATGTCCCCATCACTCCACCAAGCAAGAATAATCGTTCTTTAATAAAGAATTTAAAAAACATAGAACCAATAAGTCAGAGCATTACGCATATACATATACATATCTTCAAAGATACACCCTAGTAAACACAAACATATATGATTGCTTGGTTTTGGTGAGCGCTATCAGGTCAAGAAATTAATTTTAAGACTTTGCTCAAAAGAGATTGATGAATTATTAACATCCCGATTTCAACCGAATATTCAATGCTTCATACCATCTTGAAGATTAAAACAAATACTAGTCCCCTAATCGCTTCACAATACCATAAAATGCGTGTTCTTTATTCATTTTTGCTGCCCATACCGCATTTCCATAGTCAAAATGCCAATATTCTTTATTATCGCAAATAAATCCTTCGTTTTCAAATAGATCAATGAGCATTTTTCGATTCTCCACAGCTTCATCCTCTACATCCGGATGATAAGGGAAGCATTCATCATTTAAATCAATTTCCAACCCTTTATTCGTTCCAAAATCCATCACGCAATCGTTTTTCAGATCGTAAATTAGTCCATCTACTGCCCCTCCTGTTGAGTGCATAGATTTTTCCGAAGGCGCAATAAACTGAGCGACAAGCTTAATAATTTCATCCATCGATTTCTCAGGATGTACTTTTACTAAATACGTTACTTTGTTGTCCCAAATCAACCGTTGATGATCAAAAGAGCGCCACGCTGAACGAATTATTAGCCTTTTATCGATTTTGTCCAAATACTGGCTAATTCGTCCAACTTTTTCAACTATTTCTTCTCTTACCAAATACCGATAATTTTCTTTAATGGATGGTTCATAAATTAAATTAAAAGCAGTATCCTTTAAGCTTATTAAGGGAGAATCATTATCAACAATCGGGATTTTTGGCCACAACAATTTAAGATCACGATCTTTTTGATCAACCAACTCACAGTATTCACGTACATTCATAGTTTTTGCTCCAGTTTTAGTTATATAAGGGGATGTCATTGCCGAAAGTAAAGCTGCGTAATTGAGATCGAATTTCAATTCAACACCTACTTTAATGCTTTTATTTTTAGTATCAATTATGAGATGATCGCTGCTAGCACCAATTATTTCAACGTTTAATCGCGGCCTTAGACCTGAAATAGCCACATCTTGGACACCAACGCCCAATATCACTCTTTTGATTAATCCGTTATCTTGAAAGTGAGGAGTTTGACCAAAAGCATCATACCGGACTTCTCCGGATGGAATGGATGCCTTCGTATTTGATTCTATCACTTCCGCAACTAAGGAAAAGGCATCTGTATACATGCCAAGAATTGGTTTTTTGGTCAGCGGATCACAGCCTAAGAAAATCGATTCTCCAAGTCTAAGGTAATTAACGCGTTTTACATCTTTTGTTTTTTTGGACCATCCATAATTGGCCGAGTTTCCACCCGACACATAGGTTAGTTTCGTTCCAAGTTGTGCTTCTAATTCAACCGCTAATGAAGATAGTTCACCCATGTTCTTATCGTTTGCTTGAACGCCACCAAAGCAAGCCAAATTTGTTCCTAAACCAACAATTTCTACCCCTTTAAGTTTCTTAGTTTTGGCCACTAACTCTTTTAAATCAGCCGGAAGAATTCCTTCTCGAAGATCGCCGAGTTCCACCATCAAAATAATTTTATGTACTGAATTATTTCCAATGGACAGATGTGAGAGTTTTTCAATAATAGAATATTCAGAATTATGACTGATATTGCATTGCTCAATTACCTCGCTTAATTCACTTCGTAATGGAGTTCTTAATAAAACAATGGCAGAATCTATTCCGGATTTCCGCATACGTCTTACATTTCGCATTCTGGAATCAGCTAGAATAGTAATGCCACACTTAAGCAAAGTCTTCGCAATTTCTGGATTACCACATACTACTTTCGTTACTCCTATAATAGTAATACCTATTGAGGTATAATGCGCTTTCAGTAAGCGTGCATTGTGTGCAATTTTTTCAAAATCGATTTCTATTCTTGGGCTTGCCATATGGGAGCTTCAACATTTTTCAATTTTGGAAACAAATCATAAATCACTTCAACCAGTTTGTCACAGCCAAATTTCAACACATCAGTGGTCGCCAATTGATAATCAATTTCATAATCTGCAATTGTCGTCACGATCTCCTGATCCGTCATGTCCTCATGATTGAGTGTAAGTGCCACTACTTTCACATTCGAAAATGCTTCAATCAACGCAATTTCACTTTTTAATGTTGGCATTTGAATTTCGGGATAATCACAGCGGGTGATCCGTTTGGGTGGATGCTGAACAATGATGGCATCTGGCATTGACCCCTTAATAATCGCACTTGAAGAAGTAAATGCCGGGTGACTTAACGCTCCTTGACCCTCAACCACGATTATGTCTGGTTGCTGTTCTTTATCTGCTCTAACCACTGCATGTTCTAATTCTCCCGTTGCAAAACCAGAACTTAATACATCTATTGCAATGCCATACTTAGAGCCCTGAAGCAGGCCTGTTTGCCCCGTCGTCACAAACACCGCTTTTAATCCTTTTGCTCTAAGCGCTTCTACTAAAATAAGGGCTGTAGTTCTCTTTCCTACTGCACAATCCGTCCCCATTACAGTTACAACCGGAGAAATGACATCTTTAATTTGACCTGTGAAATTATGTAAGTCTTTGCGTAATGGAGGTTTTCGTACATCGTTTATTGTCACATCATATTTCTTGGATTGGATACTAAATTCTTCATCATCAGTTAGAAATTGAGGTAAGCCATTTACGATATTCATGCCTTTTTCTATGGCATACAAAATAACCTTTCTTTGTTCAAAACTCAAAAAAGCTTCCAAAGGAGCAATCCCATAAATGAAATAATCAGGAACTTCTGACAGCAACTGAATAGCCTCATCCAAATCCTTAAATATTGGGATTTGATTCTTTTTGTTATCCAAATATTCCCCTGCATCCAATCCTTTCTTCGTGCTGTCAATTATACCAACAATTTCATATTTTTCGGAGTGTCTTACAAGACCATTCGCAACTTTTCCATCTAGCTTTCCAAATTCATTTTCACTATATATTATTGCTTTCCATTTCACGTGCATATAATTTGATTTTATAGATGATAGACAATAATTTTACTAGAAAAAATCGTTTAATTTCTACAGTTCTGTTCTATGGAACATTACGATTTCAGTTCCTCATTATTCACTAATTCCCGAGTAAAAAGAGGCAATTCCTTACGGTCAGGTTCATCATGATATTTGCAGTAATATATCTTATCGATATATCTTCTTACAACTAATTTTTCCTTCGGATTGACCTTTGCGTACACAATGTCACCCGATGTATATTTATTTTCTCGTTGTTCCATACTTAATTTATTGAATGCTAATTATGTTTTCATTGTCAATACAATAAAATATTAGATTTATAAGGCAACAGACATCTTGAAAGAGATTAATTCAAACAACTAATATTCTCCACCACTCTTTTTTTCTAATCTTTTAGCTGCTTTAGCAGCTCGTTTTTCTTTTAAATTCTTAGCAGGTTCCTTTTTACCGGATTTACTTTTCCCTTCTTTTTCTTTTGACATGTTGATTTGGTTAGATTCTGGTAATGAAAAACTGCTCCGAGTGGACAGTTCTTGCTTTTGTAAAGGTATCTACAGTTTCCTGTTATATGTTACACCATAACATTACCTTATTACATAAATCACATGTTTGACGGCAAACTAAATTAAGAATCTTGCATGCTCTTTTGCTCGCCAATAACCCTTTAACCAATTCAAATTGCGCCAAGACCGGCTATAAATCTTCTAGATTTGCTTTACGCTTGTTTTTAAGTTGCTTGTAAAAGGTGGGAGTCAATCCGGTGATTTTTTTAAATTGATTGGACAGATGTGCAACACTACTATAGTGCATTTTAAACGAAATCTCCGTAAGATTCAGTTCATCATAAATCAGGAATTCTTTGACGCGCTCAATTTTATGAACAATGATAAATTGTTGGATCGTGATCCCTTTTACCTCAGAAAACGTGTTAGCAAGATAGGTGTAATCGTATCCGAGCTTTTCGCTAATATAGTCTGAGTAGTTCACTTTGGGGATCTCATCGGAATAATGGATCATCTCCGTGATTACATTTTTAATCTTTTCAATTAGAATACTCTTGTTATCATCAAGTAATTCCAATCCAGATTTCAACAAATTTTTCTTTAAACGTTCCCGTTGATTTGCCGTAATCTCCTCCAATATTTCGATCATTCCCAAATCAACAATCACATAATGTAATCCAAGTTTTTTCAACTCTTCTTTCACCATCATTTTACAGCGCAAACTGACCATGTACTTGATGTATAGTTTCATTATTTAATTATTGATTCAGATTACGATAAATCTACAATTAAATAAGGTCTAAATGGACCCGAAAGTTAATTATATCAATTAGTTACATGTTTTACCGGGAGGTTTATCAGATATAAAAAACGCATAACACATCCTTAACATGGTCTAAAAGCACACGCTCCAACATAAATTATAATTTACATTCTAAATCTTTAAAATAATTTACTCTAAACTGTTGGAATGAAGAGAAATATTGGTTTGGTCGGTGCAAGTAAAATAGATAGTTGTGTTGTTATACTCAACAAAAATTCACCATATATTCTTTTTTATTGCATCTACTAATTAAGTACAAAGCACTTAATTAGTAGATGTTTAAACTATTCTTAATTTAGTATCACAATGTCACTCTTATTTGCATCACCCTCCTCCACACGAAGAGCAAGAAGAACAGGAGCTACAGCTTGAGCTTGAACAAGAACTCGAGCTATCACCAAAGGAACCAGAGTCGGAACCACCATCAAACCAACTGCCTCCAGCAGAGGACGAATCTGTACTGTCTAAACCAATTCCAGCACTTGTTGAATCACTTGAAGAAAAGATATCCGAACTATCACTGGCATCCACAGAGTGATCGAAATAACTAGAAGAACTATCTGCTTCTGCCGCATGACCTAATTCTGTTCCTATATCGTCTTCATAATATGTATCATAATGAATCGTATCATAATCAGTTCCAATGGAAGACCAAATCATGTTGTAATACAAAAAGTCGTTAAAGCCATAATATCCATAGTGAATACCGTGATATCCTTTATCCCGATTTTTCCGCATTTTCCCTTTTGAGTCAATCTCTTCTCCAGGCACAACCATCCTTTTTTTAATATTGGATTGCACATCATCTATGTTCATAGACTCCTGAATACTATTAGTTAAACCATCAAGGAAAGCAGAAAATAGCTGCTTCTTTTCGCTTACAAAATAATCGTATACCTCTTGCGACTTGAACACATCCTTTATTCGTTGTTCCAAATCCCCATTTGCAAGCGAAAAGTCCTTAATCAGCCCTGTCACTTTAATCTCTATTGGATACTCACCAACGGTGTGATTACGGTTAATTTTCACTTCAAGAAGATACTTAAATGCATCGTCGTCATTTTCTAGAATAAGAATAAGTTTCTCGAAATTAGAAGATTTCTCTTTTCCCACCGTGGTTTCATAAATATCAAAAGCCTCCTTCAAATCATCTTTTTTCCCGGCGGTATCCAAATAGAAATCCACTTCATCATGGGAAAGTCGTACTACATTCGTAATTCCGGACTTGATAAGCGCCATATTGAGTTGCTGTAAAATAGAAACAGCGGTAAACGTTTCGATTTCCTGCTTATCGCTTATTGCGCCAACAGTCATATAGTAAAACATTCTCTTAAAAGCCTTTGTAGGCTTGGTTCGCTTAATTTTGGTTAGCTGGGATGGGTCAATCGTTATTTTTCCTTCTAAATACATAGTTTAATTTCTTATTTTCTTAATGGTTTAATTTCGTTTAATATATTTAATATTTCTCTGTTTTCAATTCGTACTACATGATCCACATTGAGAGTCCTCCCATTCAGAGGTAGCCAAGTCTCCCCAAATTTCAGGCGCTGGTTTCCCATAGGTTTTAATGTAACACTGAATTGTTTTTAAGTATCTTCTATGATTGGTACTTTTATCCTCATCCGGTTCATGATGAATAAACCTTCCTAATTCCGTAAGGCAAAACCGCTCATACGACTTTGTAAACAAAATGAATTCATGCCATCCCAAATCTACTAGTAAAGATGGCGTAAGCGTCATTTCATAGGTCTTCACCAAGTATAAAAATTTAATGACTTCACGAAAAAGCATTTTAGGATCAACCTCTTCGTCCGTTGAAATCAACTTCAATTTGTTAACAAGAATGGGTATTTTCTCTAAAAGAGCGTCAGCATGCGCATGTGCTTCCGTAAGTTCTTTATTTATTGTTCCTATCGTTGACTTAGGCTTACTCATTAAGTATGAAACTTCTTCCAGCATGAAATATAGGAAAATTAAATTTTAGAGCAAAAAAATAACACAGACCTTCTCACATTTCAATTGGTAAGCTAGGTATGAATTGAATCGATTTAGATAAAAATTGGATTCCGCTTTCATTTGGGCAACAATCTGAAATAAATCTCTCGGATTCTTCTTAACTACAACCTCTATATTCTCGAAAATAACGGATGCCATGTATAGACCTCACGGCATTTGGACGCCTAAATTTTGATGTAAATAGATAATCAATGATGATGTCTTCTTCTCATTAAATTCTTATATTTAATGATTCAAACTTTAATTATGAATAAAAGAGTTGCATTATTTGGCGTGCTAATTTTACTTTTTGGAAGCAAAATAACTGGACAGCAACTCTCTAACTTAAAACCTGTGCACTGTGGTGCCATGGTGGAAGATCGACATCAGTTATTAGTTGCAATTCCTAAAGGCAATTCCACTCAATATGAATTTAAAGTCGAAAACTCCACTACAGGATATACCGAAACACTTGTTAAAAACGCAAACTCCTTTCGGCTTGAAGAGTTGGCTAATGCCCCGGCAAACCATACCGAATATGAGGTAAAAGTGCGATACAAGCAAGGTGCTTCCTCAAATTTTAACTCCTATGGAAATGGGTGTAAAGTGCTGCTAGAGGATAAAATTACCACTGGCTTAATAATTTCGGATTGCATCCGGAAAAACCTAAAAGGAGACGATGTATTAACGGCCAATCCCAAAATAGGCGCAACAGAATATGAATTTTCCATTAAAAATACGGCGCATGGAATTAATCAAAGTTATCAATCAACCAACAACACCTTTAAACTAGAAGAATTAGGCATAGAAATTCCCGCAGCAGTAGAATTGGAAATTTGTGTGCGTGTAAAGATAGGTGGAGTTTGGGAAGCGTGGGGTAATATTTGCATACTGGAAGTATTAGGCTTACAATCCAAGTATAAAGGAAATCTTCGTGGAAGGAGATATTATTTTGCATGATTACATTAATCTAAACAAACTAGAAGTAGAAGGATACACTATTATCGTCGCAGAGGATGCGTCTATTAAAATTACAAACAGTGATTTTGGTTTTCGTAATTGTAGGGTGTCATCGGTTTGTGATGCCATGTGGGAAGGTTTTCAGGTAGAAAGTGATTTACTCCACCCTACCTCACATCATTTTCTCTTTGAAAAAGTACTAATTAACGATGCCAAAGTGGGTATTCAAATAAACCCTTCACATCCTTCTTTTGATGCTCCTGTTGATATTCTCAGCTGTGTGTTCTTCAACAATCACATCGGAATCTACGCAAAAGATAAATCGGTAACATTATTTAACAATGAATTTGATAGCGATTATTCATCTATGAAAAAACCTCATTTGAATGAATTTTCAGAAGTACATATATTAACGGACCAAAGTGAATTTATATGGAATAATTTGAATCAAGATTTCTCCAATTGTCTTACCGGAATAAAAAGTTTGCAGGGAGGAGCATTAAATATCCCCCTTAATCCAAATGGGCTCACAAGTAAATTCACTAACAATTATGAAGCAGCCATTGATTTGGGACCTGAAGCAGATCAAACCATTATTGCCGATTGCGACATTGAATACCCAACAAGTTATCCGAATATTGCTCAATTGCTCCCGATTAGTTCAAGTGCTTTGGGTACGCAAGGCATTAAAACAACTGACTCTTTTATAGATGAAATTTCAATTATAAATAATCAATTTATTGGAAACAGTAGCCCATTAAGAAAGGTAGGATTTATGTTCAACGCAGGTTTGGTCAAAAACCTAGAAGTCTCCGATAATACCTTTAGTGAATTGCGACTCGCCTCGGGATTTGCACCCTATGGAGTGATACGCGCTTTCACCATATTTGAGGGAAGCACTATTGCCATAGACGACAACACCTATAACGGAAACCAGCAGGCCATACGAATTCTTTCAAACACTTTAAAATCGGAACAAATCCCAGGATGGACTTCAAACCAGCCATTAGAAATGACCCTAAATATCCATTGCAACAGTTTCACAGAAGCATCCGGCGGGGTTTCTTCTGTTGGGATCAGCATAGACCCAAACACCTACCTAAATAATATCGGCGACTGCGCAGGGATTCCTGGAGGAAATGGATGGCCTGCAATGGACAAAACGATTCCTTTGCCTTGGACTTCTCCTTCTAATTGGACTTCGATTGATGATGCAAATGGTGGCGCTTTCATTTATACTCCATATCTCAACGAATTTGTTGGAATTGTTTCTCATTCCTCCTTATTGCCATTAAATACTTGTATCACTAGTGGAGAAACGTTTGGAGGAAGTAATCCAACTTGCGCAAAAGATGTGCAAGGCAATATAATTTTCGGAATTATTGTCGAAGAAAAAAATGAAGATAAAACTTATCAATATAATTTTCTTAAAAACGCCTATCCCAACCCTAATCAAGGACGTCTAAAGGTACCATATATGATTGAAATAGAATTTCAATTCGCAGAAATAGAAGTCCTAAGTATTCTAGGAAATAAAATTTTGATAAAACAACAGGTTAAAAACAAGATTGGTGAAGTTACTTTTAACTGCCAAAACCTTCCAAATGGATCTTATCTTTACAGATTAGTCGTAGACAATAAAGTTGTACAACAAAAACACTTTGGATTAGTAAAATAGAATGCGCATAATAAGTTCCATATTAATCTTAATCGTTTTTCAATTCAACACATTAGCTCAATCCATTGAATGGCGGAAGCAATATGGAGGTTATCTAAATGACATAGTGCATGAGATTCAATTTGTTGAAGGTAATTATTATTCAGGAGGAGCGACCGTTGTTGACAGTGCCAATTTGATAGCTTCAAGTTGCCTAATAGCACTTGATGGCTCTGGTGACACTACATATATAGAAATCCATGATACAATTTTTAAGAAAGGTCAATTTTTTCAATTGAAGAAAGTCGCATCGGGAAAGTTCCTATATGCCCTAACTAATACGGAAATCCCCTTTCCTTTCAGTAGAACATTAGTAAAATTGGACACGTTTCGACAAATAATTTGGAGTAGAGGTTTTATCCCCCATAGTTCCTTAACAAACGATGGACACTTACATATTCTCCCTGACGAAAGTGTAATTGTAGCTTCAGAAAGAGGAAACTTCAGTACCTACATCGATATTTTTGCCATGCGGTGGGATAAAGATGGAAATCTTCTTTGGGAAAAAGACTATGTTAAATCTGGTTTTGAATACGTAGAGCACATTGATGTACTGTGGGATGGAAGTCTTTTGCTTTCAGGCAGGTCATGGCTCAGCACCAATAAAGACATTTACTATTTAAATATAGATGTAAACGGGGACACCATTCGTTCTGGAAATGTGTTTCCTGCAGTAAACAACCATGATTATCGCAATGCAAGTATCGTTCAGACAAGCACCGGAAAATACATGACCTATGTATTCAATGACGGCACCGATCTTAAATATGTGATGGAATTAGATAGTAATTTCAACTTTATACGACAGATCTCAAACGAAGATGGACTGGGATTACCTCTTGAGATGGAAGATGGTACTTTTACGATGGTAGGGAATAGCATAACAAAATCCAGAGGATACTTTCAACGAATAGATACCGGAATGGTTATTACAAAAGAAATTATTGATTTTGGTATGGGTATAGATAACGCCCCTGAGTATACTTGCGTGGCATTCGATGGTAGTGGCCATGCTGTAGTTGGAGGAATGTTGGATTTTTTTAATACACAGGATAGAGATAATTTTTACTTTGTTGGCTACCAAGATGTAGGCATTCCTTATCTTAAATCCAACCATTGCCGTACTCCTCCTACTATCTCGGCTCTTTCTGCATTTTTTGATGTTGGAACGGACAGCGTAATTTTAACAGATGTAGCCCAAAGTTTTCTAACTTATAATCAAGAAGTATACAAAAAGTGGTATTTACAAGATGGACGCTCCTTTGATTCAGAAAGTTTGTCATTCACTTTTGATCAATCCATCTATCCAGATTCTTTTTGGGTTTCTTTAATTGTTACGGATGGGATTTATTGTACGGACACGTTAACTATCAATATATATACCAATGAAATTATCCACAATCCATGGATGGGAGTTGCTCCAAACGCTGGTTCTATTGCAGAAGAGACATTGAATATTTATCCCAATCCAGCTACTTCTTCTATAACAGTCCTATTCTCCCCCAAAGTATCCACTGCTCACTCAAAATTACTGGTTTTCAATGCAGTTGGTCAACTTCAGGAATCCTTTTCTTTACAGCACTTCCAAGGAAACAATGCTACACTCACCATAGATACACAACGCTATCCCAGAGGATTGTACTACATGCAATTTCAATATGAAAACGGGCTATTTAAAAGCCAAAAGATTGTATTGGAATAAGTTCGTACAGGTATAGAACAAACCAAATTAGAATTATCTATTGACTACGTCGAAAGAATTTAAATCAAAAGACGAAGATCCGATCGATCATTCAGCTGTGATCCAACTTATTTTATTTTCGATTATCGTAGATGCTCAATGCAAGCTGGCTAATCTTATTCTTTAAACTAAACTGCATATTTTTAAACTCTTTACTTTTAGAATCTTCAAGCCCTTTTTCATACTCCAAAAACGTTTTCAACTGCGTATTCATTTCTGTATAGACTTTCTTAACGCGCTTATTCTTCAACGCCTCTCCTTGATTTGCAATCTTTGATAGTAAGTCATTTAATTCTCTACCTCTTTCAGTCGTGTCATTTACCGAAACAAATGCTGTTCCTGCTTCGCATTTCCATTTTATTAATTGCTGTAGATCCAGGACAAAACCACTCTCTTGCTGAGTCATATCTTCCGGCTCTGGATAAAAAAAGTAATCTCCAGCATAGTAAGCGCCGTAAATTAACGCAGTGGACAAAAGGAAAATGACGAAAATTCGGATCCCTTTTGCATTGGATGTGTTTTTGTCCATGGTAAACTGATTGATTTATTGATTAGGTAAGAATGTTGACTTTAAGATATAATTCATCAATTTAGTAAAATTAATTCTAATGACCTGATCAAAACAACGAGCTCATATACACTATCATTTACATTTTAAATTCATTTTGACGAAAGCGAAAAAACAGTGTCCTAATTACTAAAAAGAACATCATGATACAGCCACAGTTAAGACTTACAAAAGTTATTAGAGAATTAGATAAAGGTCAATATCTTACAGAAGATGTCTTAACGAAAGAAGAAATCGTTGTGAAGTTATCTGGAAAGCAGAGGATGCACTTTAGGCTTCCAATAGAAGCCGTCATATATGCGGAAACGGTAGATGACAAAGGACGGTTTATACCTACTTGGAGGGACCCATTCAGAATGGACAATACTCCCACTCATGCTGAACAACAGAGACAAGCATTAGACGATGAATACATCAAAGTTTATGGCATGGATGCCTTTGACATGATTTACGTTCATGGAGAATTTAAAAAGTTTAAGTTTTAAGAAGAAGAAGCGGACGAACTCTTTTAACTAAAAAACAAAGGAGCCCTGAATCTGAAGATTCAGGGCTCCTTTTTATATTTAAAATAATAGCAAAACAGAGAATTCTCCCCGACTTAATCTTCAATCACGATTCGGTTTGCTTTTCCGTTAACAACCACAAAATAAATTCCGCTATCCACGGTCAATTCAATGTTCGTTGCACGGGTAGAGGTTTTCACAGAGTGAATTTCTTCTCCAAGCACATTGTATATTTTAATTAAAGTTGTCTGAGAAACGTTCGCTAGATCAATTGTAAAGGTACCATTACTTGGATTAGGGTAAATTCCTATAACTCTATTCCCAATCTCTTCAATTCCAATTATAGAAATCGTATAGCAAGCGGAGGTATCGATACAATTACCATTCGTCAATTCTACCGCATAATTTCCGTCTGTTGTTGGAGCAAATACTTGATTTGTTTCCCCTGCTATCACACTCATACTATTATCGCAATCCAACCATTGATAAGTAGATCCGGAATCACTCGCCGTCAACGAAGCACCCGACTGAACGACGGACGTATCCACGCTACCTATTGTCAAATCTAATGTAATTACAGAATCGCAACCTGCTGTGTTCATAATCGTATGGGTAGCCGTAGTATTATTAGAGGAATACGTGTTCCCATCGATCCAAGTATATGGTCCACAACTTGC
The DNA here is from genome assembly GCA_965277185.1 of Cytophagales bacterium. Lineage (GTDB taxonomy): Bacteria > Bacteroidota > Bacteroidia > Cytophagales > JAHDFW01 > JAHDFW01. The sequence goes on from CBDICC010000006.1 coordinate 123,325, forward strand.
AATCACGTCCGTACTTGATGTCGACCCCGCTGAGCTAATTGTAAAATCTAACGTTATAGTAGAGTCACAGCCAGCCGCGTTCATCACAACATGCGTTGCTGTATTATTATCAGAAGAATAGGTATTCCCATCAATCCAAGTATATGCGCCACAACTCGTAATTACATCCGTACTAGATGTTGGTGCATTAATTGTTAAATCAAGTGTTATAGTTGAATCGCATCCAGCCGCATTCATGATCACATGAGTCGCCGTAGTGTTATTGGACGAATACGTATTGCCATCGATCCACACATACGAACCGCACGCTGAAATTATATCGGTACTTGATGTCGGTGTATTGATTGTCAAATCAAGTGTAATGGTTGAATCACATCCTGCTGCATTCATAATTACATGCGTTGCTGAATTATTATTGGACGAATACGTATTGCCATCTATCCACATATACGATGTACCACATGTTGCAACTACATCTGTACCAGACGTTGGTGCATTAATCGTTAAATCGAGCGTAATAGTAGAGTCACAACCTGCTGCATTCATTACCACATGCGTGGCTACATTATTATTGAACGAGTAAGTATTCCCATCAATCCAAGTATATGGGCCGCATGCAGATACGACATCCGTTGATGAGGTTGGTAAATTGATTGTTAAATTTAAGGTCACCGTAGAATCACAGCCGGCCGCATTTGTTATTACATGCGTCGCTGTAGTGTTACTAGATGAATACGTATTACCATCTATCCAGGTATGAGAACCACATGTTGTAATCACATCTGTTCCGGTCGTAGGTACATTAATCGTTAAGTTCAGTGTTACAATAGAATCACATCCACCTGCTGCCATCAATGTATCTTTTGCCGTATTGTTACTGGAAGAATAAGTGTTCCCATCAATCCAAGTATACGGGCCACATGCCGATATTACATCTGTTCCTGTTGCAGTAGCAGCAATGGTTAAATCTAGGGTTACCGTAGAATCACAGCCTGCTGAGTTCATCAACATATGGGTCGCCGTATTGTTATCTGCAGAATACGTAATTCCATCTATCCAAGTAAACGTTCCGCATGTTACAACTACATCAGTTCCCGTTGTGGCCGAATTAAATGTTAAATCCAATGTAATAGTAGAATCACAACCCGCTGCATTCATGACTATATGAGTAGCTGAATTATTATTAGAAGAATAGGTCATTCCATCTATCCAAGTATAGGAAGCTGCACAAGTTCCAATTACATCCGTACTAGACGTTGGTGAATTGATCGTTAAATTCAATGTCACAGTGGAATCACATCCTGCTGCATTCATTAAAATATGCATTGCTGTATTATTATTGGAAGAATAAGTATTACCATCAATCCACATATAAGGACCACATGCGGAAACAACGTCAGTTCCGGTAGTTGGTGTTTTGATCGTCAGATCCAATGTAACCGTAGAATCGCATCCGGCTGCATTCATCAATACATGTGTCGCAGTGTTGTTGTTAGAAGAATACGTATTTCCGTCAATCCAAGTATACGATCCACAAGCACTAATCACATCCGTTCCAGTGGTAGGTGCCTTGATTGTTAAATTCAATGTTACCGTAGAATCACAACCTGAGCCATTCGTCAATACATGCGTAGCCGCATTATTATTGGAGGAATAGGTGTTTCCGTCAATCCACATATACGAACCACACGCGGAAACGACATCCGTACCCGTAGTGGGTGATCCAATTATTACAGACCCATTTAAGGTATCTGTCATACAACTCTGGGTGGCAATCAATTGTACATTGTGCGACCCTGTACTAGCAAATGAGGCAGAGGCATTCAATGTACTTTGCGTTGAAGGAGTTCCAGTCGCAAAGTTCCATTCAAATGTCGAAGCATCCGTCGATGTGTTTGTAAAACTTACAGGTGTTCCTTGACACAACATACTCCCTGCATTAAAGCCAGCAACCGGAGGTATTCCTAAAACAGGAAAAATATAGTGTGCCATATCAAAGCCCCAACTTGTTCCGTCATCATAAGGATGATAGGTAAGATCACCCCACTGTTCCCAAGCCGTTGCGGGAGTTGTTTCACCATCAGTATTTGTTATTAAAGCTAAGGTATCACCAGCCGTATAAACAAACTCTACTCCAACAAAAAATTCATTCGAAGCAGGAATCGAAGTATAGCTAAAAGGTACAAACATCACATTCGAACCTCCTGCGATCATTGTTTCTATCGCGTCATAAGTAACCGTTGTAGTATTTAGGATCGCTCCTGGAGTTCCTCCTGTTCCATCCCAAATAGTCACATTAAATGTATTAGTAGTATTACTTGCTGTTGCGAATCCAAATCCAATATACGTACCACTAACGTGTGTATTCATACCAGAATAATCAAAGTAATCCATTTTTGCAATATCTCCATATTGATTTTGGCCCGCTACAAACGTTACCGGTCCTATTCCTGCTGTGTACAACTGAGGTGTATCTGTAGCCGGATCGTAATTCCCAATCGTATCACAATCATTTGTTGAGATTGAAATCGTATTAAAACTAAATGTAGAAGAAGCGGCAGATGAACCACATTCGTTCACCGCATAAACTCTCCAAAAGTACTGAGGCTGCAATGCGCTTAATGAAGTTGAAGTATAACTAGTTGTTCCAATCCCTGAACTTGTCTCCACAATAGAAGCAAACCCAGCATCGGTAGCAATTTCAATGACATACGTCACTCCGGCTCCTACAGAATTCCAAGTAAATGTAGCCGGAACACCTTGCGTTGATAAATCAGTTGGAGAAACAAGTGTTGGCGCAGACGGTACCGCTGAAATGATCGTTAAATCCAATGTAACTGTGGAATCACATCCTCCTATTCCAGCACCAGTTAAGATATGAGTAGCTGTATTGTTATTTACAGTATAGGTAACCCCATTAATCCAAGTATGGGAATTACATGCCACAACAACGTCTGTTCCTGTAATTACACCTATTGTCAAATTTAACGTGACAGTAGAATCACATCCTGACGCATTGGTTAATAAATGAGTTGCCGTATTATTACTCGAAGAATAGGTAATCCCATCAATCCAAGTATGGGCAGTACATGTAGTTATTACATCTGTTCCAGTTGTGGGTCCTCCAACGTCAACTGAACTGCTGACCGTATCAGATACACAGCTCTGCGTAGCAATTAATTCTACATTGTGTGCACCTGCAGAAGCAAACGTACTTGATGCACTTGAAGTATTAGCGTTATTCGGAGTTCCTGTGGCAAAGTTCCATTCAAAGGCTGAAGCACCGACAGAAGTACTTGTAAAACTTACAGGAGAACCTTCGCACAAGGTACTTCCTACAGAATAACTCGCTACCGGAGGTGTTCCTAAAACAGGGAAAATATAGTGTGCCATATCAAAGGCCCAACCCGCGGCATCATCATATGTATGGTACGAAAGATCATTCCATTGCTCCCACGCCGTTCCCGGAGTTGATTCTCCATTTGTATTTGTAATTAATGCCACAGTATCGCCAGCAGTATAAACAAAGGATATCCCTACAAAGAATTCATTTGAAGCAGGAACGGAAGTATAGTCTAATGGAACAAACATCACATTCGAACCTCCGGCAATCATAGTAACTGCTGCATCATATGTCACAGTTGTCGTACTTAAAATTGCTCCAGGAGTACCTCCAGTTCCATCCCAAATATTTACATCAAATGTATTTGTTGCATTACTAGCCGTTGCAAATCCAATTCCTATGTACGTCCCACTAATATGTGTATTCGTACCGGAATAATCAAAATAATCCATTTTAGCTAAATCTCCATATTGATTATGACCGGCCACAAATGTTACTGGTCCCGTTCCAGCTGTATACAACTGTGGCGTATCTGTCGCCGGGTTATAATTTCCAATCGTATCACATGCTACAACCAATACGCCTGAAGTAGTGAAGGAAAAAGTGGAAGAATTGGCTGTAGTTCCACATCCGTTGGTCGCTCGTACTCGCCAGTAATAAGTGGTATTTAGTGCTAAAGAGGAACTACTATAACTAGTGGTTGTTAACCCAGAAGCATTATCTACAATTGATGCAAATCCAGCATCCGATGCTATGTCAATTTCGTATGTTTCTCCCGTAGTACCACCATCGCTCCATACAAATGAAGCTGGAGTAAATACATTTGTCGCTGAATTTATTGGACTGGTCAAAGTTACAGCGGAAGCCGATGCATTTACATTTAATGTTAAGGTTTCGTTTTTAGTACCTGACGTACTATTTCCGGTTAGGGTAAAATTGTGTGCACCAAGTGCTACTCCCGCAATATTTCCGATAGTCAGGGTCGTCCCATTTCCTGGTGTAACTGGGTTTGTAGCAAATGTAGCAGACGCTCCAGCTGGTAGTCCCGATGTAGATAATGTAACCGGATCACTATAAGATCCAATCACACCTACATTCACCGTATACACTGCACTAGTAGGTTGACATGTACTTACAGAAGTAGATGTTGGGTTTAATATATAGTCATTGACAACCGCTACAATGGTGAAATTGCTATTGGATACATCAAAAAAGATATTGTCCGAACAAACCACTTTTACGCGCGCCGTAGTAGTACCTGTATTTGGTACTGTGATCGACTGACTTCCATCGTTTGGCGTATTACTTACCAAAGTAGAGAACGTTAAACCTCCATCCGTAGACAATAGGATATCTACATTCGAGCAAGAAATAGGTGAAGCCGAAGTACCTGCAACATCCCATGTTACTGTTTCCGAAGTATTTCCTGTCCATGTAATACCGGTATTCGAAGGGTTATTTACTAGAAAAGGACCAGCACTTCCATCCACCCCCACGGTTACATCGTTATGATCTGTACATCCACCTCCTGAACTGTTGTCTCTTACTGAAACACGAAAGTTCATGGTTCTGGTTACAGAGGGCAAAACTTCCCAAGTTGAAGTCGTATTCGCTAAAATATCCGTCAAATTTGGAAAATAACGTGTTGGACTAGTTACCGGAGAGTAAGAACGAAAATTGGGTCCTCCCGTAGCGCTTGCAACTGGTGGCTGTGTAGAATTATCAGAGTCCATTTGTTCCCAGCAATATGTTAATGTATTTCCATCCGCATCCGTTGCGGTTGCAGTAAGTTCAAAAGGGGTGCTTCTTGGAATGGTAACATTGGCATTTGTTCCCGTTACTGATGGAGAATTATTTGATAATGCAGTTATTGTAGGACATGACCCACCGGTACTTCCATTCGTAATAAATGTACTTACCTGCTCCAATGATATTCCATGAAAATGATCATCACTATTATTTTGAACGTTATGTGGGTTACAAATCCCTGCGTAACTTAAAATAGTAGATCCACTTCCTGGTTCAAAAGCAGTTGATAAATTTCGATTTCCACCTCCGCATGAGCCAGAAGTTGAATGAAAAGTATGATTTGCTCCAAATTGATGTCCAATCTCGTGCGCCACATAGTCAATATCAAACGGATCTCCTACGGGAGCAAAACTACCTGTTACACCCTGCGCTTTCGTACTAAAATTACAAGGGCTTTGCAAAATTGCCACACCTCCACCTCCGGTGCTAAATACATGGCCGATGTCGTAATTAGCAGAACCAATTACACTGTTCACATTCGTCTGATTTTGACCCAACATTGCACCTCCACTATTATTCGAATAAGGATCCGAACCGGAATTAGTATAGATAAGGGCATTATTGCCGGCTACAATGACCATTCGAATTCCGAAATCTCTTTCAAATACTCCATTCACCCGATTCATTGTCGTAACCTGAGCTGCCGCAGCCGCTGCAACTGTACCTCCATGAAATGCGGTATATTCTCCCGTAGCCGCCAACGCTAATCGATAGGTACGTAAGTCGCAATTCCCAAAAACACTACTGTTTAATGGCTGATCTGTATCTAAAACATTACTTGCATTTTCTACCACTCCACACTGAAATGTCTTATCAATGGCAGATTTAAAATTTTTCCGTTTGTAAATAATATATCTCTCTATATCATCCCCACCAAATGTATACGGATCAATAAAAATCGTACTGGCTCCAGCCACCATAATCATGGCATGAAAACCTTTAGGCGTATAGTCCATTTTTACCGTTTTCCCTGGATCAGAAATACTCTTTCCGGAAAATGTTCTGATATTAGGAAACAGGCCTTGAAGTTCTTTAGCCATTATCGGTGTTTCCACAATTTCAAATCGCTCTAAGGAACCATCCGGCATTGGAAGTGCTACGTTACTTTTTATGGTTCCAACCGTAGCAGGTGAATAGGATCCGATTACCGATTCCAGTTCACTTAAGTTTAATTTGGCTGTTTTGTATTTTGTTGGGACAATATAGCGCTTGCCCGTAGTTACTCTGATTTTAGACGCGTCAATAAACCTCCAAAGCGTTGTCGCTGATTTGGTTGTAGAAGCATTTGTACGTCCAACAGGTTGAAGTAGGTTTTGTCCTACACTTTGCAGTGAAAAACAAAGTAATATAAGTAGTAATAATCCATAATTAGACAACACACTTACTGTTTTGGTAATCGTTTTTTTCATATTGGCAGTTTTAGCATTTTCGCTACGAAAGTAGGAAATTTTGACCGAATTGAATAGAAAACGAATCTCTAAGTATGTAAAGAGCATAAGGAAGGTTTTCTATTGAAAAACAGATGATCTATAGTATAAATAAACGAGCAGGAAAAATTGCATCATCTAATTCCTAGCTTTTGACCTTCTAATCTATTCTGGCAATTGAAGTCAGTGCACCACAAAATTCACATCGGGATTTTCAACCCGGAAATTCGGTTTTTGCTTGCCTTCTGTTAATTCCAAAACGCGTTTTGATAAATATTGCTTTAGTTCTGATATGTGAATATCTCCGTCCTTGTTCAGGTCTGCTGTTTTGTTTTTAAGGCCATCCAAAAGGGCGAAAGTAAACGCTCCATTATTCCATTTAGCTCCTTCTAATGCATACTGCTCTCCACCAGCTGAAGAAAGAACTATTGCTCCGTTACCCTGACGTAAATTATTGAATACGCTATTCATCAATTCAAAGGTTTTATAATTAGGATTGGCATATCCAATTAGTCCATTATTTGCGGATCTAAACTGAACATCTTCTACCACCACATTTTTCTTTTGAATCTGAATAATTTCTTCCTTATCAATCTCTCCTGAGTGACAAGCATCCAAAAATAGCAATTTATTACGTGAAGGAATTCCATCCAATATACTTTCCAATTCTTCATAAAGCATCCCTCCTTTCTCCGGAGCACTGAAATTCGTATTGAACGTCGCCAAAAAATAATCAAATGATTCATTCAACAGACCATGTCCCGCATAAAAAACAATCACATAATCATCCGGTTTTGAGTTTTTAAGTAGTTCCTTCAACTTCAAAATTGCCGTACTATTGACCTCCTTATTCACCAATGTCCTAGTTATGAGCGAATCGTATTCTACAAACTCATTTTTCACCATTTGAGCGAAATCATTGGCATCTTTAGCAGCGTATTTTAAGTTTTTAGAATCATCTGCATATTGGGCATCACCGATTGTCACCAAATACAACGTTCGTTTTGGTTTTTGAGCATCAGAATAGTTATGTACATGCTTTGTTACTTTTCGTAAACTTTCCACCCCATTTTTATTAAAAACAGATACCACTATTTTATTTAATCCCTCACTAAGTGGAATGTCCATTTCAAGTTGTTTTTCCTTTACCGCACCTTCTATCGCTATTCCTTTACTCGAAGGGAATGGAACCCCATTTACCGAGATGTACAATTTATCCAACACATAAAGATCGTCAGACATGGATACGTTGATTTCTAAATTTCCATTTCCCCGTACCCGAGGAACCTATTCTTATCTTTGGCAAATGAATATCCCCGTTCAATTCTGATTCTTCAAATCCCATTTTTCGAACACGTTTATCATGGGCTTGATTTAGTAAATCATTATAGGCCTGATCTCCAATTTCAAGTCTACTATTAATAATGTCCGGTCGATTGTATTTTAAATCAAATTGTTGAAACGGATAGAATTCAGCCTCTTTATTGACTCCATTATTTACATGATAACCGATGTATTTAGCCCCGTTTTTTGAGCTTTTGAAATATCCATCCGGTGACCATAAAATCCATTCTCCATCTTCACTTATAAAACCACTCACCGTAGGTTCCAAAAAACGATATCCAACTAGTTGCTCCGCTCTTTCATGATCTCCCGCTTTTTTCAGTGCCTCATAATATTTTTCAGCAGCAGCATCTTTTTCGACATCAATATCTGGATACTGTTCCTTACAGTGCTCAATCCATGTTTCATCCATGTAATCCAAATTATTCAATACACGCTTTTTAGCAGAGTCTAAATTCCAGATTCGAAAGGTCTGATCTTCGGAAGCTGAAATCACCCATTTTGGATTCCTCCCTTGAGAAACACTCCAAACAGGACCTTCGTGACCCGTAAATTCTAAATATCGCTGTCCATCATCTCTATAACCATACAAGAATCCATTTCCTCCGCCGGAAACAAATCCATAATCTTTCAGAAACGTCAGCGAAAAATGTTCGTATCCGTCCGAATTATCTTTCACAATGCTTTTCACCAAAGTATCTGCATTTCTCAACTCTAAAACCGCAGATTCATACTTGTAAATCCCTCCTTTTTTTATTTGAAAACTGTATTGGTCCCTTTTTAACATTGGACCTTGAATCTTTTTTTCACCACTCAGTTCAGGCTTGTAAATTTCACCTGTTAGAAGATCAAAAGCCATATCAGGCTTAGATAAACCTAGTTCTTTCGTTTTATTTCGTGTAAAAAGCACCGTGCTTCCTAATTTACTCACTCCCCAAATAGGAGCACCCTTTCCATTCATTCGTTTTACAATTTCAATTTCTCCGTTGGCTTTAGGAACCCACATAATAATTTCATTTTTATGTCCTCCTGCCGTTATTACAGTGTCTTTATTGTAAAACGCCACTGCCGCTACATAATAATCATGCTCATTAAAAGTATGCGTCAACTTCCAGATTCCATCATTAGTTTTTTGATATAAGTTGCATGGATTGTCTTTATTACTCGTGTTATCATTTTGATACGCTCCGGCAATAAGTTTCTTTCCATCCTCAGAAAATGCTAAATCCATGGCGCAAGTCTTATTTTCTAACACCTGAAGGGGCTTCAACTTGCTATTCAATAAATGAATTTTGTTGTCTTCCGCTCCAACGGCGATTGAATAGTCCGTTTCTGTGATCGCTACACTTCGCAACAAACCAAAGCCAGTCTGCTTTTTCACCTTTTTACCGCTGAAAATATTATGAATTTGAACAGTTCCATCTTCAGAACAACTAATCACCGAATTGGAAACACAAACAACATCCTGCACCGTTGCTTTGTGTGCTGTAATTCGAGTAGAATGCCCTCCTTGCTCCGGATCAAGCCACCAAGTGCTTATGGCATCATCACTTCCTCCAGAAACAAGAAAATCCGATTCATCATTGAAAGACAAGCAACCTACGGCACCAAAGTGGCGTTCTAACGTTCGAACAAGCTTTCTCGTTTTAAAATCATAAATACGAATTCTTCCTCCCGACATTTCATTTTTATCACCATTTAATATTCCAGATACAGCCAGCCATCTTTCATCTGGAGAAAGCGCAATTGAATAAATAACACCTTGAGGTCCACTTCCAATTTCTCCCAATATTTCATCTACAATTTCACCAGATTTAGCGTCCCATATTTTTACAGATTTATCATCTGAGGCAGAAATAATGTACTTTTTATCTTTAGTAACGAGTATTTTCCGAATGGTAGAAGTGTGACCTTCCGGTTTTATTACCAGGCGCGTTTCAGAATTTACATTCTCAGATTGGCCGTATGCAATATTCAAAAAGCAGATTTGAATGATCGCAAAGCTCAGCAGGACTGAGATTCTATTTTTAAAAAACATTGATATCGACATTGCTCGAATTACTTACTTGTTTGTGTACGACTTAATTGTAATGGAATGTAGTCCAAAATAAAACTAAAATTTATTAAAAAGGAGTTTCACTTTTGTAAAAGTATTGGAATTACGTAGATGTACGTATGTAGGGGAGAAAGCTTGCGAGTTGGACCTATTGCAATTATTTGATTGAAAAGTAAGTTAAATTTCAGTTTGTGACCATAAGCTATAACAAAGATTTACCCCACCACTTCAGATCTTCCAATGTTAAAACGAGTCGATGTTTTAGGTTTGCAATCTAGAACTCATTATTTATTACAAGCATTTATAATGCACTTGATACAATCAACCCCTATAATTCTTAAATTAGAATGGTAAGTTTGGATTTCGAATTGCATGTCCTAAAGAGCGTAGTATTTTAAATCTTATCTATAAATAAACTTAAAAGGTCTTTTCGACCTGAGGGAGAAAACATTTGTATTCTCTGTTCCAATTACAATAGTTTTCTCCTACCGTCGAAAGGACCAGGTTGTTAGGTGAAAACAAGATGAAATTGGATACTCCGACTTTTATATCAAACCTTTTCCAAACAGAGGTTCTAGGTTTATTACTTAAAACTTGGTACTTGAAACATTCATTATACGCCACCTTAAATCAATACGTTCGGTTTATAGACGATAGAGACCATATGCAAATTTCTCTGATTACTAATCCCAAAAGCGTGGCACTGTGCTTCTAAATTTTATCTATAAATAAACTTAAAAGGTCTTTTCGACCTGAGGGAGAAAACATTTGTATTATCTATTCCAATTACAATAGTTTTCTCCTGCCGTCGAAAGGACTAAGTTGTTAGGTGAAAACAAGATGAAATTGGATACTCCGACTTTTATATCAAATCTATTTTCGAACAGAGGTTCTAGGTTTATTACTTAAAACTTGGTACTTGAAACATTCATTATACGTCACCTTAAATCAATACGTTTAGTTTATAGACGATAGAGACCATATGCAAAATTTCTCTGATTACTAAGGCTCAAGAACAAAAGTTGTGTGTGAGGGGATGAATTAATAACTTTGCATCCATGAGTGAAGACATAAAATCTGTAATGGAGCTACTGTTGCCGGCTTACTTAATAGAACATTTTAAAATTGTAAACATAGACAGTTCATCTGGTGTTATTAAGATTTATTTAGAGGAGAATATTTCTGTTCCTCATGAATATAAGAAGTTGTCTTTGATAGCACATGGCTTTCATAACCAGACAATGATTAAAGACTTTCCTATAAGAGCTAAACAGGTTCATTTGTTTATAAAACGGCGACGCTGGCTAGATAAAGTCACCAATAAGGTTCATTCAAGAGAATGGAATGTAACGGCAAAAGGTACTCGGATGACAGAGGAATTTGCTGATTTTTTAAAAGGTCTTGATTGATACAACTCCATTGAGTGCCAGAGTCATTGGAGAACTATATGGTTTAAATGGTGAACTTCTTCAAAGACAGTATAAACATAAAATCAGTGCGTTTAAAGAATGGAAGAATAAATCCAACTCTAAGGAGTACCTAGTTTACCCAGAAAATATTGGAGAGTACTTGTCTATAGATGAAACAGCGCTCTCTAACGGAGAATTATATACGGTTATAACAAATAAGGCCGCAAAAGGTAAGAAAGGATCTTTAGTGGCTATGATCAAGGGAACTAAAGCGGAAAACATAATCTTGCAGCTAAGGAAAATAAGCTCTTATAAGCGAGGTAAGGTAAAAGAAATAACCTTGGATATGGCTGCACCAATGATAAACATATGTAAAGCCGTTTTTCCAAAAGCAGTACGAGTAACAGATCGCTTCCATGTTCAAAAATTAGCCAATGAAGCAGTTCAAGATATAAGAATCAAACATCGATGGGCTGCATTAGAACAAGAAAATACAGAGGCAGAATTAGCTAGAAAACAACGAATACCTTATAAAACGCCTGTTTTACTAAATGGAGACACTTTAAAACAGTTGCTAGCTCGAAGTCGCTATCTATTATTTAAACATCACTCCAAATGGACCGAAAAACAAAAACTGCGAGCAGAAATGCTATTTGACTTATATCCAGACCTACATAAAGCATATCGGCTGAGTATGAAACTTTTTACTATTTATCAAAGTACCAATGAAAAAGGCGTCGCTTTCACAAAACTTGCCAGATGGTATGAAGAAATAGAATCGGCCGGATTTAAATCTTTTAACACAGTTAAGAGAACGATACAACAGCATTACCTGTCAATACTAAACTATTTTGATAACAGAAGTACCAATGCTTCTGCTGAATCCTTTAACTCCAAAATCAAAGGGTTTAGAGTACAGTTTAGAGGAGTTAGAGACATCCAGTTCTTCCTTTTTAGAATCGAACAATTATTCTCTTAAATTTTACTCACACACAATAAATGTCCTTGATCCACAAAAACACCAACAGCAATTGACTTGCAATATTCTTTTTAAACATTCTCATAAAATAATCTTTAGTTTGTTGAACTATATCTCTTTAACTCAAAAATAGGAAGTTCTCCGGCAAAATACAAATCAAAGCATAACGCCACTTTGGTTAAAGCAAACAAGGTCTATTTGATCTTACTTCTTGGTTCTCCTATCTTATACCATTTTCTTCAACAGCAGATCTTCCTTTAAGGCATAGTTGATACAAAACAAAAAAGCATTCCGATCTCAACGACCGGAATGCTTTCCTAATTTTTATTTTTTTGAATGAAATCTATTCCTAGATCTCAATACCCATAAAGGACATAAATCCGAAAGCCATTAAACCGGTGATGATCATCGTGATTCCCAATCCTTTCAATCCGTTTGGTACATTCGAGTACTTCATTTTCTCTCTGATTGCAGCCAACGCAACAATCGCCAACATCCAACCTACACCAGAACCAAGTCCGTAAACCAATGGCTCAACTACGGAAGTATAATCTCTTTGCACCATAAACAACGATCCACCAAGGATGGAACAGTTTACAGCAATTAACGGTAAGAAGATCCCTAATGATCCGTACAATGCCGGAGACAATGCTTCAATGATCATTTCCACCAATTGTACCATTGCAGCAATTACTGCAATAAACATGATAAACTGAAGGAACTCAAAGTTCAATCCTTTTAAGCTGTCCAACCCTGTAATAGAATACAACGCGTCTTCTCTTAAAATATATTCTTGCAACAACCAGTTCAAAGGTGCTGTAATCGCCAATACGAAAATTACTGCTGCTCCTAAACCAACTGCTGTTGATACCTTTTTCGATACTGCCAAGAAAGAACACATCCCCAAAAAGTAGGCGAAAATCATGTTCTCAATAAAAATTGACCGTACAAATAAACTAAATAATCCTTCCATCGTCTTGTTGATTTATTTTTAGCTTCTTAAATTAAATTTGTTAGTATTTTAAATCTTTATCTGAATTAATTAATCCTCAACGTATCCACTCTTGGTACGCTGAATCCAGATAATGATTCCCAGCAGCATAAATGCTCCAATCGGGTTTACCATTAACCCATTGTTTGTATAACTCCAATCCGTTCCAAGTGCATTGTTAATCGGATTTAACGCTTCTTCAAACAATTTGTATCCAAATAAAGATCCTGAACCTAGTAACTCTCTACCAAATGCTACCGCAATGATAATCCATGAGTAACCAAATCCACTTCCAAATCCATCTAGTACGGAATCGTACGGCTTATTCATTCCAGCAAATGCCTCCAATCGTCCCATTACAATACAGTTTGTAATGATCAGACCAATAAATACCGAAAGTTGTTTCGACATTTCATAGGCGTATGCTTTCAATACTTGATCCACCAAAATTACAAAGGTTGCAATAACGGCTAACTGTACAATGATTCGAATCCTACCTGGAACCAAATTCCGAATCATCGAATAAATCAAATTCGAAAATACAATTACAAATGTTACTGCTATTGCCATGATAATGGTCGGCTGCAACTGTACAGTTACTGCCAATGCAGAACAAATACCCAATACCTGAATGGTTACGGGGTTATCATCGTTCAAAGGATTTAATACGAGTCTTACCCGTCTCTTTGAAAATGCTGCTTCTGATTTTGCTATGCTACTCATACTATCTTATAGTAATCAGTTCTAAAATTCTTTTTATTAATTACGCTTCGTTTTGAAGTATGCTTCATAATGTCCGAAATAGGCATCTAGCATTTTATTTACTCCCTTAGTAGTCATTGTCGCTCCAGACAATCCATCTACCTCGTGATCTGTAAACGACGCTTGTACTTTTTCTCCTTTTATGAATCTCACTCCACCTTCAGTAATCTTTTTACCAATAAAGCGGTCCTGAATTTCTTTATCAGAAATACGAGCTCCAAGTCCCGGAGTTTCTCCTTTGTGACCAAAACTTGCACCTTTTATCGTATTCAAGTCTTTCTCCAAAGCTACGTACCCCCATACATCATCCCAAAGTCCTTTTCCAAAGACAGGTATAATATAAGCTTCTAGTTGCCCGGATGCATTTTTGAACTCGTAAACAGGAAGCATCTTTTTTGTTTCGTCCTTTTCCTTGTAAATTTTCTTAGTGTTCACATTTTCAGCAATCACTTCTTTCTTTACAATTCCGTCCGTTCCAACAACGTATCCTTTTACTTGTTTAGCGTAAACATCATTTACATCGATATTCTCTGTAACCGTTATTACAGCGCTTAGGATTTGCTTTCGCGTATCCAACTCTTTAGCTTTTTCTTGACGTTCTTTTAATCCTTGATTAGCGAACGCTAGTAGGCCACCACATACAACCGTTAAGATTGCAGCAAACCCTATTACGTAAAAATTAGACCGTTCCACGTTTTAATCTTCTTTTTTTGTTAGCAGAAACTACATAATGATCGATTAATGGCGCAAATACATTCATTAATAAAATTGCCATCATCATCCCCTCCGGATATGCCGGATTCAATACACGAATCAAGACAGCCATTAGACCAATCATAAATCCGTAAATAATTTTACCTGTGTTGGTTTGCGAAGCCGTTACCGGATCAGTGGCCATAAAGACGGCACCAAATGCAAAACCTCCCATAATCAAGTGATAATAAGCAGGCATCGCCATAAATTCATTTCCAGGCATCAGGTTCAATAAAGTCCCCATAAACAACCCTCCAATAAATACACTCACCATTACTCTCCAACTTCCTACGCCTGTCATCCAAAGAATCAATCCTCCAATTAACACCATAAGTGTGGAAGTTTCTCCTACCGAACCAGGAATGGTTCCCATGAACATGCTCTTAGCACTAAAATCTATTATAGGAACTTTCTCTAAAAGTCCCATGACCATGGCTCCTCCACCATCTGCAACTGTAGTTCCAACGCCTTGCGCTCCATAAGCCAATGCCGTAGCACCACTCCATCCATCAACTGTTTCCAATCCATCTTTCAATACCCAGCAAATATCTCCGGACATGTCCGTAGGATATGCAAAGAATAAGAATGCTCTGGCTGTTAATGCTGGATTCAAAATATTAAATCCTGTTCCTCCAAATACCTCTTTACCTAATATAACGGCAAAAACCGTGGCTACTGCTACCATCCAAAGTGGAATCGTAACTGGTACAACCAATGGAATCAACATCCCTGAAACAAGGAATCCTTCGTTAATCGGATGATTCCGAATAACTCCAAATACAAATTCAACGCCTAGTCCTGCTCCATATGCAACTCCTACAATTGGTAATACGCGGAGAGCTCCAAACCATAATAGACTAAACAAATCGCCATTTTCAAAGACATAATCTTTGACCGTAGCCAAGTTGTGTTGATATCCGACATTCCACATTCCAAAAATTAAACATGGAACCATGGCAACGATTACCGTAATCATCATTCGCTTCATGTCTACTGCATCGCGAATATGAGCTCCTTTGCTTCCAGTCGTATGACCCGGAACAAAGAATAACGTCTCCTGTGCTTCGTAAACAGGATAATATTTCTCAAGCTTTCCTCCCTTTTCAAAGTTTGGTCTGATCTTGTCAAATATGTTCTTTACAAATTTCATTGTTTGTATTTAAATATTAACTCAGTCGTTCGTTTCTTTCTAAATCTTGCTTTAGTTCAGAGGGATGTTATTAACTTAATCTTAACATCTCAATCCCTTCCCGCACAATATTTTGAATATCGTTTTTCGATACATCGATAAACTCGCAAAGTGCAAAGTCCTCTTCTGCTATCTCGTAAATACCCAAAGCCTCCATTTCCTCGTAATCCTGAGCAAGAATGGCTTTTATAAGGTAGGTTGGATAAATGTCCATCGGAACCACTTTTTCAAATGCACCAGATTGAACAAATGCTCTTTCCTCTCCTTTTAGATTGGTATTTATTTCGTATTCTTTTTTCTTCCCGCCCATAAAGGACATCAATCCAATTGCGCGGTGAAAACTTAGTTTTTTAGCAGTAGGCAAGATCCACCCAAAGAATTCTGCTTCGTTTCCTTCTGGAATCACGCAGATTTCATTGTCGTAAAACCCAATGTAACCATCGTTTGCAATGGTTTGTCCTGTTAATACGTCTCCTGAAATTACCCGAACGTTATCTTCGCTCACATTATCAGCCAACAATGTACTTACATTGGCTCCTGAAATGATCTTAGCGTAACGAGGCTTTACAATAGAAGATCCAGCTACAGATACAATCTTACTTGCATCGTACTTCCCTTCTAAAAACAATTTTCCGATTTGTGCTACACCATAAGGTGCAACAGTCCAAACCACATCTCCTTTATTAATAGGATCAAGATGATGGATCTGTACTCCTACATTACCTGCAGGGTGCGGACCAGAAAATTTGTTTAGCTGTGTTCCATTCGTATGTTCAAACACCGGCGACACTTCCGCGTCAGTATGTACATTTAAATGTACTACTCCGTTGGTGAACTTTTTAAGAATATCCAATCCAGCCTGAAAGTTCTCTTTATCATCTTTCAGAGCAAATCCTAAGTCACAAGATAAAGGTGCAGAATCAAAGGACGAAATGTGAATTGCCTTTGGCGTATCTGCGGGATTCGCAACTACAGCATAAGGCCGCTGAATGATATGAGGCCAAACTCCTCCGGCACACATATTATTAAGTGCTTCATCTTTCGAAATTCCAGCGATATCCGATGTGCTGTATTTCTTAAATTCAGCATATGAATCAGCTCCGTCTGCTTTGATACGGATTTCCAGAAGTCTACGTTTTTCGCCACGAATAATCTCCGTAACTTCACCACTTACTGGTGATAAAAACTTAACAGTCTCCTGAACCTTATCAAAGAAAATCGGATCTCCCGCTTTTACTTTATCTCCTTCAGCAACCTCTAACTTAGGTCGTGATACATGGATGAAATCAGAAGGTTTAACAGCATACATCTCTGATTTCGCGAAATCGCCAATGTTCTTGTCTGCCTTACCTTTGAGGTTGATATCAAACCCCTTTTTTATTTTAATTTGTTTTGACATTTACGCTTAGTTTTTCAAAAAGCCTAAAAATAGCGCTGCAAAACTAAACATTTTTTGAACAAAACAAAGGCGGTTTAATTAATTATTCGTTTAACAAAAAGCACTCTCTCCATCCAGTAGTTCTTCATAGCATCCTCATCGATGGTAACTCCGCGCGACACACAATGGATTATTCCAAGACCAGATTGATCATTTTTGTAGATCATACCCGTATGCGACGCCCGATAGCCATCTTTGGTTTTACTCCCAAAAAAGATCAAGTCTCCTTTCTTCGCATTTTCTAACGAAATTTTCTTTCCCAATTTTGATTGCATTTGTGCGTTGTGCGGAAGATTAACTCCTGCATTTTTATAAACAAATAAATTAAATCCGCTACAATCCAATCCTTTTTTTGATTCACCCGCCCATTTATATGGAGTTCCAACCAACGATTCAGCAAAAGTAAGTAGCTTCTCACGGTTCACAGCAATACTGTCTTTTGTGTACTCCAATATGGTTGCCCCATTCGAGTGATCATTGGGACTTAATGTAACAGGCATCAATGAAGATGAAATCAAATCTTTCTCCTTCAATTCCAAATAATCTGACGTAGTGTCGGCAAACACTTCGGCTAGCACTTGATAAAATGCCAATGCCTGCTTTGGTTTCGAAATCTTTTGCCTGTTCGCCAATTTGGACAAATGTGTTGGAATCACATTTGCATATTGAGGTTTATTCTTGAAAAATGACAAATGCGGGTCTCGTTTCCGAGCCTTTTTATAGGCCGCCAAGGATTTCTTGGTATAGGAATTCTGATACGCGAGCGTTTTGGCTTGCTTCGCCTTTTCCAAGTAGTAAAATGATTCATAATACCATGGACCGGCTTCCTTCGGCGCTTCCTTTCGGTATTTTCGTGATTTCTGAAGGCCTTTTTCAAGTTTGCCTTTTACCAGAAGCTTGTCCAAAGACTTGTATTCCTTTACACTTGATAGTTCTGATGTTCCTGCTATTGCTATGCTTCCCCAAACACACAATAAGATCGTTAAAATGTTGCGTTTCATAATTCTATAACGCAACGGAGTCATTGATGTTACGGTCAAAACTGAAATTACCTAGAAGTAGGTAGAGACAAAACAAAGTAGAAAGTCAGAAAGGTCATTTAAGCAAAAAGGTCATTCCGAGAATTTCGAAACGACCTTTACTAAATTTTTCAATAATAAGCGAAGACTTGAAGTCTTGCAGTTTGTTTTCAAATTATCGAACAAGCTTCACTGTTCCCGTTTGTCCATCTTTATCCGTCACAACCACTGCATAGATGCCAGTTGCATACGCACTAAGATTGACTAATTGGGTATTCTGCTCTCTAATAACCTTCCCAATTGAATTAATGACTTTAATACTTTTGATTTCATCAATTACTCGATTGTTAATCTTGATATAATATACATGGTTCCCATAATTAGCAGTTTCGAGATCAATAGAAGCCGTTTTGCTCATTGACAAGGTACTAAATGAAATATCGGCATTTGGCTCTTCTACCTCGTCACTATTAGATTTATCGTTGGGAGGAATTGGACATGTTTTCCAATGTATATTCTTAATTTCCACTTGCGTAGTCAACGGAAATAGACTATTACAGTCTCCGTACGTCACATCAACTTTAATTTCATCAGGAAAACCTTGGCTTGGCTCAAAATTCACTTCGTGAAAGACATCTTTAAAAGAGGTCTCTACCTTGCCTAGTCCAGTTGGCATCGTTTCATAATTAGCCCATCGGACCGGGTGATTGTCATAATTTTTTAAGGTAAGCTTAAAAGGTAAATTTTTGCAAAATTGGGAAACTGCAACGTCAGGTGGCGCCGTCGGCGCCCCTGGTTTTCCTTGGGCATACGTATCAAAGACGCGCAAACTTGGATCGCCGGCGTATGGTATATAACAAGGACCATTTTCAAAATACACTTGTACAGTTATGCTATTATCTTGTCCAAGTGTCATTGTATTCGTCAAAGTAGTCGTTTCTGTTGCCGAAATTGTACCACGAGTCGGATTCCAATGGACTGAAGTAAATCGCGCATTCTTTGGCAATAATCGTACTTCTACCACATCGTTAGGATCACATAATTCGCCAATTACTTCCATTCCCGTTGGACGAGTAGGCGAATCAAATAATTCTACTTGTTGCACAAATTTAGATACCCTACCTAACGCATCGATCACTAGAAATTCTACTTCATATATTTTACCTACTTCAAAAGAGAGTCCATATAAATCCAGTATATCGTCTAGCTTTAAGGAAGAAGGTGGCGCCCCTTGCTCAAAATGCGTAATGACTTGACCAATTCCTGGAATTTTGAATTTAAAAGCATAGGCTTGTGCATTGCTTGGTGCATCAATAATATTAACATCTACACCTTCATTGGAACAAAACTTACCTGGGCTCAAAAAACCAACAAAATAAGGAGATTTGATGGGGTTAACGGTAAGAGTAGCCTGCTGATCTGGACGTATGCCACTCACAATTCCGCATCGATCACCATTATACATTATCATTCCTGAAGGGTTAGAGAAAGAACCAGGTGCTATGGCCCAATTTACACTAAACCTATTTCGATATGGTTGGGTGACAACAATGTTATCTCCCTCGGCACGTATCACTTCAATTATTCCGTCCTCATCTTCTCTCTGATAAATTACTTGAGTTTCATCTTCACCCAATACCGTAAAACTATTATCTCTACAACGATCTTGATTGATCGTGTATTCATAAAATCTATTTCTATAAGGAGTTATTGAACCTTCTAATTTAACTGGTTTTGCCTGTTGTGGGGTTACTGGAAATATAATTTTAGAACGAGCCGCTTGCGCTTGGCAAGGTAATTCGCGCTCAACCTCAATGGAGCTTTTCTTTTGACCTCCCCAACGAATCGCGATATCATTTTCACGCTTCATTACTTTCCCGTCAGGAAATTGATCTATAGAAACGCCATCAACCTCCACTGCGCCTTCAATAGTCCATATCAAACGGTCGCCTGGGTTCTCTAGATTTTCAATGGAATAGTGTTCTACACTTCCAGTTTGTGGTTTTTTATTTCCAACAATCCTATCTCCAATACATTCTACTGCTTGAGAAAAGGAAAGAGAAACGAGCCCTGAACAGAGCACCATTAATACTATTTTTTTCATGTTAAACTTTATTTTTTCTCTAAGATAAAAAATGTCAGGAAATTTTCCAAAACAAAGAAGTTCCATCAATAAGGCTTGAAGAAACTTTACAATTGCAGTTTTGCTAAAAATTATGAAAACATCAACTACGACAAACCCGTGTTCTCAACACTTATCAAACTGGTTTCTATTTTAGTCGCATTTAAATTATGGAAAATGAATAGATATTGCGTCTATAAAACATAATCCATTTGTTAAATTCAAATACCATTATGATTTATATTAAAACCCTGTTTTTTGTAACCCTATTCGTTTTCGGACTGAAACCCTGTAACGCCATGAGCTTCCAAGAGTCTCATTCAGCATATAGCCATTTGATGGATGTAAACAAACAATGGATTCATTACAAAGATCAAGTTCCAACAAATACCAAAACATTTGATTCAGAAAAAGAACGGATTCAGTTTCACTTGGAACAAGTAATTAATGTATTAAGGTCAAAGTCTTCTCTGCCCTTGCCACAACAAACTCTTGAAAACCGAACGTTTCTAATAAATCAATTGGAAGGATATGCGAAGAATGGCAAATTTCCAACGAATTCGAACCATATAGAACGGACTCCCTATTTTATTGACAAAGAAGGGGTGCATTGCGCAGTGGGTTATTTAATTGAGAGATCTGGCTCTGGAGCACTTGCATTGGAAATAAGTAAAACGTACAATTACAATTATATTGCAGACATTAAAACAGAAGGAATCCTTTCTTGGGCCACCCAAAATGGCTTTTCTCTAAAAGAATTGGCTTTTATTCAACCAACATATGAATTCAAAAAAATTGAACTACTTGTTGATCCTCCATACATTCCATGGGACGCCAAGGCCTCCGCTTTGGCAAGTCGACACCTTTATGAAATAAACAAATCGTGGGGTAGTGTGGTGGAAATTCCAACAAATACGATTCAATTCAAATCAGAAAATGAACGAATTCAATTCCATCTCACTCAAGCAATCAAAGTATTAAAGTCTAAATCAGAGCTTCCTTACTCGGCACAAATCGTAAAAAAGAGGATGAATCTCCTTAGGCAATTAGAGCAGTATTCAAAAAGAGGAGAGTTTCCCACACTCAACCTTATCGGTAGGCAGATTGAACAAACCAACCATAAAAAGAACATAATGGGTGCTGTAGAATACATCATTATGAAGTCTGGCTCTAAAGATTTGGCTCAGAAAACAAAGGAGGCTCGCGAAAAGAAAAGAGTTGAAAAGATTGAAAACCCTACAATGGACGAAATTAAGGCTTGGGCAAAACAGAATGGCTTTTCCATTAAAGAACTAAGTTTAATTCAGTTGCCGTTGCACTCGAATATGTAAAATATGGCGGTATACATATACGCAAATCCTATTCTAAAAAGAAAAAACCTGTTGGTATAGTACCAACAGGTTTTTTCTATGTTTTACATTTCAAATTAAATACTTCTTTCGCTTATCCTAAAAATGGATATCTATAATCAGTTGCTGAAATCAAGGATTCTTTGATTGTTCTTGCACTTACCCATCTTAATAAGTTAGCATAAGAACCTGCTTTATCATTTGTACCAGATCCTCTTGCTCCACCAAATGGCTGCTGTCCTACCACAGCTCCTGTTGGTTTATCGTTGATATAGAAGTTACCTGCAGCATTCTCCAACAATTTCATACCTGTTTCAATTGCATAACGATCCACCGCAAAGATGGCTCCTGTCAATGCGTAATCAGAAGTTTGATCTACGATTTTACAAGTTTCTTCGAATTTGTCTGCATCATATACATGTACGGTTACAACTGGCCCAAAAATTTCCTCACACATTGTTCGGAACTTAGCGTTTGTTGTTTTTATAACGGTTGGCTCAATGAAATATCCTACAGATTTATCATAACCTCCACCCGCAATGATCTCTGCATCAGATGCTTCTTTTGCATAATCAATAAATCCAGCAATTTTATCAAATGATCGCTCATCAATTACTGCATTCACAAAATTAGAATAATCATCAGGTGCCCCCATTTTAATGGATGCCAAATCTTCTTTTACATAACCTAATACTTCATCTGCAATGTTAGATGGCAAGTAAACTCTGGAAGATGCAGAACATTTTTGACCTTGGAATTCAAATGATCCCCTTACAATACCTGTTGATACTTCTTTTGCATTGGCTGATTTATGCGCAATAATAAAATCTTTACCTCCTGTTTCTCCGACAATTCTAGGATAGGTTTTATACGATCCAATGTTAGTTCCTATTTCCTTCCATAAATGCTTAAATACAGCTGTTGATCCTGTAAAATGTAATCCTGCAAAATCTGGATGTTTAAATACTACGTCTCCTGCTACTGGGCCATCAACGGTTACCAAGTTGATCACACCATCTGGCAAACCTGCTGCTTGAAACAATTCCATAATTACTTGAGCCGAGTAAACTTGTGTCTCCGACGGTTTCCAAACAACCACGTTCCCCATCATTGCTGGTGCTGCGCAAAGGTTTGCACAAATTGAAGTAAAATTGAATGGAGTAATAGCAAATACAAATCCTTCCAATCCACGATATTCTACTCTATTCCATAGCGTCTCTCCAGAAATTGGTTGGTCTTCGTATACTTGTTGCATAAACGCAACGTTCATTTTAAAGAAATCAATCATTTCACATGCTGCATCAATCTCTGCTTGCATGGCGTTTTTAGATTGCGCTAACATTGTAGCTGCATTCATCTTAGCTCTGAATGGACCAGCCAACAATTCAGCTGCTCTTAAAAAGATAGATGCTCTATGTTCCCAAGAAGTATTTGCCCAACGTTCACGTGCTGCCATAGCGGCATCAATCGCATCGCTTACATGCTTAGCTTCTCCATAGTTGAAGTGTCCTAATACTTTTGCATGTTCGTGTGGCGACACCATTGGCATTTTCTTATCTGTACGAACTTGCTCGGAACCAATATACATTGGTACATCAATTGGGTTTTGATTGTACATTTCATTGTACATCGCCACTAATTCTTCTTTTTCCGGTGATCCGGGTGCGTATCCTTTTACCGGTTCGTTTTCTGGGAAAGGTACTTGAAATACTCCGTTTGACATATCTTATAATTTAAATGTGTTAATACTATACTAGTGTGTTGTGTTGTGCTGTCCTGTCTTTTTTATATTATCTATCCGATCTATCTTAATCGATCCGAATCTTTCACCATCCTTTCATCTCTTCTGATAAAACGATTGGCCATGAAATTTCCAAGTAACGCGACAATTGGCATAAAAAAGCCCGTGCGATACCCTCCAATGAGTTCACCTGGTCCAAACTCAGCTGTTCCTATATTTATATAAATTACGGCAGCAACCAAGGTTCCACCGATCAAAATGGAATTCAACATTCCCAATTTCATCTGAAGCAAGCGGTTTTTAAATTGAGAAATGGAAACTATAGCTACAATGGATGCCAACGCCGCTAAAATTAAAATAGGTAATGGATTTGCTAAGTCTTTAAGTGTTTCTCCTTCCTTCAAAATAAACTCATAGGCCCATAATTTGGCCGCCTTACTTCCATCAGGAAGACCTACTGCCCATAATGGCATTAAAAAAGTCATTAACCCCATTGATAGAACTACTAGAAAAAGAAAAATAGTTTGAATGCGCTGAATCATAATTCTGCTCTATTTTATGTAATCGATTATTATAATTTATAAACTCTCCATCAGATTGAATTAAAGGCTAATGATTCGATATGCTTACGATTACATAAAGATTATTTTGCCCTGTCTGACAGAATATTGGGCGCAAAAGTAGCGGATTTTTTTAAAACTTGATTCCAATCAGCAAAATATCATCAACCTGGCGGCAGTCTTCCTTCCAATCCAGATAGGACTGACGAAACGTTTGCTCCATGTTGGAAAAGTTTTCCTTCTCCATGATGATGTTTCGAATTCTTTTTGGACCAAACTTTTTATAGCAATCTCCACCGAATTGATCTGGAAGACCATCGGAGAAAAAGTAAATTTCATCGTCCTTCTCAATTTGAATTGTATGGTCGGCATAATCACCTCTTTTCTTGTAGTGACTGCTTCCAATAGGGAAATTATTTCCCTTAAATTGCTGTACTTCTTTATTACGAAGCAAATACAATGGTCGATGTGCACCCGCATACATAACTTCATTGGAATTCAAATCAATTCGACAAACAGCCACATCCATCCCATCGGAAATTCCTTCTTCATCATTTGGTTTCAGAGTTTGCACCACGGCTTGGTGTAATTTAGTTAATAATTCGCCAGGAGTGCATTCGTAATCATCATTTGCAATGTCGTTCATTAATAAATGACCAATTACAGACATCATTGCGCCCGGCACCCCGTGACCTGTACAATCCACGGCAGCTAAATATAATAAATGATCCTTTTTGAAAAACCAGGGAAAATCACCACTCACCACATCTTTTGGCTCATAAAACATAAACGCTTCCGGCAAATGTTCATTGATCTCCGATACTTTTGGTAGAAGAGCCCATTGAATACGTTGAGCATAATTAATACTATCCTGCAAATCCTTAGTGATCACTTTTAACTCTGCATATGCTTCCAATAAACGCTGGTTTTTTTCTTCGTCTAACTTTGCAAGTTTCCGCACGATAAATAATACAAAAAATGAAATAACCACGAAAATAACAACCGACCATAAAATGTTGGCGACCATTTCATCTCTTGCTTCACCAATAAATGTATCAAACTGGACATCTGCTTGTAGAATTGCTACTGGCTTCCCTGTATGATCCAATATTGGTACAAAAGAAGAAAGCCAAATCCCATGGTCATCTTCGTAAGGTCCTATCGTAGCACCAGTTTCATAATGCTCCCTAATCTCTTTTGGATGTGAAGCATATTCATGCCTCCAATATGGTTTTTCACCAGAAGTTAATCCGAAATAACATTTATCTTCCTCGAAAAACAAGGTATAGATATCAGTAGGAATGTTATTCATTTTTTGAGTTACATTGATATACTTATGTAAGTCCTTATAAAGTAAATCCTGCTCACAGGTCTTGATATCATCTTTGTTCGGATAGGTTGCTGTCAAATATTCATGCTCCTGCCAATCTATTCCTGCAACCAAAGTGGTTGTTATTCCATGCAGTTTTTCTAAAACAAACTCCTGAGAAGTATCAATGTGCTTATTATAGGTATTCACTATAGAATAAACCGATAGTACAATTAAACTCACCAGAATAACCGCTGACAGTTGTACACTTAATGCTTTAGTAGAGAGTTTTTTCATTCCTTCAATAAGAGACCTAAGGTAGTAAATGTCTTATGTTTTACAAGTACTTTAAATCCAAACATGTAAAATATCTATGAAATTTATTTGCCTGATTAAAATTTGTGTTAATTTTGCCGACCCATAAATCATTAGAAGATTCATGGGGAGCTCTAAAGTTGTTAGAGTAAAACAAACAAATGGTGATTGTAGTTCAGTTGGTTAGAATGTCCCGACAGGGGTCGGGAAGGTCGACGATTCGATCGTAAAATGACTAAATAAATACAAAGCAATACGTGTTTTGTTCTAAGATAATAAATGGTGATTGTAGTTCAGTTGGTTAGAATGCCTGATTGTGGTTCAGGAGGTCGCCGGTTCGAGTCCGGTCTTTCACCCAAAAGTGGTCGTACCGACCTTTGGTCGGTATCTTTCGCCCTTACTAGAGGTTTAACCTCACAAACAGAAGCCTTTCGTTGAAAAACGAAGGGCTTTTTTGGTTAATAACCAACTCTTCTTTAAATATGTTCTATACTTATATTCTTGAATCTACTGCCTCTAAAAAATTGTATATAGGACAAACTAATAACCTGCTGGACCGCCTAAGGAGACATAATGCCAATTTAGTTAAGTCTACCAAGAATAGAGGACCTTGGATTTTACTTTTCCATGTCTCTTTTCAATCTAGATCCGAAGCGGTACTACTTGAAGGAAAATTAAAAAGATACAAAAATCCCAAGAAAGTAAGAGAATGGATAATAGGACAAACTAAATAAGCAATTATTTAAACTATAGACACATGGTCGTGCCGACGACAAGTCGGCATCTTTCACCCAAAAGTGGTCGTACCGACCTTTGGTCGGTATCTTTCGCCCTTACTAGAGGTTTAACCTCACAAACAGAAGCCTTTCGTTGAAAAACGAAGGGCTTTTTTGGTTAATAACCAACTCTTCTTTAAATATGTTCTATACTTATATTCTTGAATCTACTGCCTCTAAAAAATTGTATATAGGACAAACTAATAACCTGCTGGACCGCCTAAGGAGACATAATGCCAATTTAGTTAAGTCTACCAAGAATAGAGGACCTTGGATTTTACTTTTCCATGTCTCTTTTCAATCTAGATCCGAAGCGGTACTACTTGAAGGAAAATTAAAAAGATACAAAAATCCCAAGAAAGTAAGAGAATGGATAATAGGACAAACTAAATAAGCAATTATTTAAACTATAGACACATGGTCGTGCCGACGACAAGTCGGCATCTTTCACCCAAAAGTGGTCGTACCGACCTTTGGTCGGTATCTTTCACCCTTACTAGAGGTTTAACCTCACAAACAGAAGCCTTTCGTTGAAAAACGAAGGGCTTTTTTGGTTAATAACCAACTCTTCTTTAAATATGTTCTATACTTATATTCTTGAATCTACTGCCTCTAAAAAATTGTATATAGGACAAACTAATAACCTGCTGGACCGCCTAAGGAGACATAATGCCAATTTAGTTAAGTCTACCAAAAATAGAGGACCTTGGGTTTTTCTTTTCCATGTCTCTTTTCAATCTAGATCCGAAGCGGTACTACTTGAAGGAAAACTAAAAAGATACAAAAATCCCAAGAAAGTAAGAGAATGGATAATAGGACAAACTAAATAAGCAATTATTTAAACTACATACACATGGTCGTGCCGACGACAAGTCGGCATCTTTCACCCAAAAGTGGTCGTACCGACCTTTGGTCGGTATCTTTCACCCTTACTAGAGGTTTAACCTCACAAACAGAAGCCTTTCGTTGAAAAACGAAGGGCTTTTTTGGTTAATAACCAACTCTTCTTTAAATATGTTCTACACGTATATTCTTGAATCTACTGCCTCTAAAAAATTGTATATAGGACAGA
The DNA here is from genome assembly GCA_965277185.1 of Cytophagales bacterium. Lineage (GTDB taxonomy): Bacteria > Bacteroidota > Bacteroidia > Cytophagales > JAHDFW01 > JAHDFW01. The sequence continues at coordinate 151,088 of CBDICC010000006.1, forward strand.
CTAATAACCTGTTGGACCGCCTAAGGAGACATAATGCCAATTTAGTTAAGTCCACCAAAAACACTTTAGGAAGTCATTTCGAACGATAGAGAGAAATATATTGTCTTGATAACTAAAACAATATATTGCTTCCATAAGATTGACCGGACCTATTAATTGACTTTTGAGGCAGCTATTTTTTTTATAACCTCAAACCAATTATTGATTAACTTTGTTCTATAACACATAACAACCTAATTTACGATTAGACTAAATCAAACTTGATCATGGAAACCAAACAAGTAACACATCTATTGCCAGCCGAATTGGTCGACATGGGTGGATTTCCTGTAAAACAACCATTGCCTACGCTTGCGGTAGAACAAGTAGATCCTTTTCTACTTCTTCATCACGCCAGAGTAAAACCAATAAGAAGTAGGGACGCCAAACATCAAGGAGTCGGCCCTCATCCTCATCGTGGGTTTTCGCCGGTCACTTTTGTCATTGAAGGAGGCGTACACCATCGAGACAGTCGAGGAAATAGTCAAGTGGCTTCCGAAGGAGATGTGCAATGGATGCATGCGGGAGCCGGGATCGTACATAGCGAACGCCCAAGTGAAGAAATGATCGCAGGCACTGGTCATCAGGAAATCATCCAATTGTGGATTAATACTCCTCAAGCAAATAAAATGATTCAACCGGATTATCAATATCTAGCAAAGTCAGAAATGCCCGTTATCACTTCAAGCGACGGTCATATTCTAAGCAAATTAATAGCAGGAACTTATAATGGATTGACTTCTCCAATTCGTACTCAGTCTGAATTATTAATTTTATGGGGTCAATCCAAAGATTCTGGATCTCAAATTCTAGAAATTCCTGCCGGTTTTTCAAGTGCTTTATATATAATAAAAGGATCTGTAAACATTGGTGGATATGGATTGGTAGAAAAAGAAAGTTTGATTGTATTTAAAGATAGTTCCAATGCTTCTGAACTAAAATTGGACGCAAAGGAAGGGGCTCAATTTTTATTTTTGGCTGGGAAACCAATTAATGAAAAAGTAGTTCAACATGGTCCGTTTGTAATGAATTCTGAAACGGAAATTATGGAGGCAATGCGAGACTATCAAATGGGAAAAATGGGTGTACTTATTGAAGATTAAACAACAAAGTACATTTTTACAACCTATAACTAAATACGCTAACGTTAACTATGAATAAAAGCCATCGATATGGGTATAGTAAACCCTTATTCTATGATGTTTTCAAATTGAAAAAATTAATAGAACGAGAATTTAATGCCTCCTACATGAGTAATACCAAATGGGAAAAGCTAATCGATGGTTTAAGCGACATTTATCAGGATCATACATTCGTATATTATAAGCTAGTCCATGAAGAAGCTGTGCGAAGAATATTCATCGACAGTGCTGATTACATGCCTTTTTTTTGTGAGCCTATAATCTATAAAGAGGTAGAATGGATTGAATTTCCAGCAAAATATGAAGCCCTGAAAAATCAAAACAATCGAAAAGCCGGAATGACTTCCTATACTCAGGATCTAGAAAAATTAAAAACTTCTCTGAACCAAATTGGTAAATATGTTTTACAAGAATCAGAAGAAGCGATTCGTTTGTATGGTTATAAACGAATCAAGGAAGGCGGAATCGCTACTGATTTTCCTGCAAAACTCGCAAAGGAGGAATAACACCGAATGCCGATTCAATATTGACTAGTAACGATAATTGGCTCCGATTCGAAAAGATGATATCGGATCGATTTAAAGTCTACATTCGCCAATTTATAAATTTCCATTCCAAAATGACGCACCAAATACACTTCGAATCCTTTCAATGCACTCGTAGCTCTTTTGGATAATGCATAATTTAACTCCAATTGGTACCGTAATAAGGGCCTACAGCATAAAATACTCGTCCAAAGAATAAATATATTTGAGTTGTATACAATTAAGTGGAGTTGACTTATTTCAAAACCACATGATCATCCCTGAACAACCAATTACTAATGACACTCTTTTTTGAGGCGTCATTTTATTTTTTTTATAAAAAAAACCGGCTTCTTTTTTACTACGCACAAAGACTGCGCAATAGTCCATTAATCTTGTATCATCAACAAACTTAATACGAGAAATAATGGCAAATTTACAACCTCTATATAAAAGTTTATCACAACGAAAACGTCCTGAAGACGTAGCTCAGATGATTTCAGGCGTATTAAAAAACGCTTTGGATCCGAACGAATTAAGCACTTTGCAAAAAGTGGCCAAAGGTTCGTTAAAAAAGCAAGTCTTTGGATACACTTCGATGTTACAGGAATTTGGAGCCGTAATTGGAGCAGAAACTCAAATTGAAAAAGCCATTGAATTGTTTCATTTGAACGAAGCCGATTTCGCTTTAATTGATGCTACCCATATTTCAGATATTGAAGAGTTCATCAACACCGTCTCACCAATTATTCATAAAGTTCCGGGTAAAAACAATTTTATCGCAGATCGTTTGAACAAATTCGAACGAAAAACGGTTGGAATGGACATCTCGAAACGACAGTATAATAAAAAATGGCGGTTATTGTTTCGATTGGAGCGTAAGGTCTTAAAAGTGACTAAAGAAATTCGAAAAAGTGAGTTTCAAAAAGTAGGAAAGCATGGATTAATCCACCAATTGGATTTTGAAAACTTTGCTGCTGATTTAAACACTGCTTGTTTTGTTGCTTATTACAATGCACGATGCAATTTGCGAAGTACGTTCACTAATAAAAGTCAAGAACGTCCGTTTGATGAAGTTTGTAATATGTTGTTCAATCGTTGCTTGGGAAAGAAAGTTACTCAAACAAAAGGATTTTTATTCTCTCGCAAGGAATTCAACTATGCTTCTAATACAACCAACTGGTACGCGATCAGTTTAATCTATTCTGACCAAAAGGTGTTGGATAACTTAACGGATGCTCAAAAGGGGCAGTTGTTAGGTCGATGGACTGCATTATTGGAAGATGTATCTTCTTTGTTGCAAGAATTATGGAAAAGCAACCGAATGAACCGTACTTCGATGATTGTTCAACGTGGAAACGATTCTACCACATGGAACAATACAGCCAATGCGTGGAATACAGCACGAGATCATTGGATTAACTTGTTGTACTCAATGGGAATGGAATATGTGTTAGACGAGTTTTGCTTTGGTAAAGTAATGCGATTAATGGCTGCAGATGTAGCTTACTGGCATAGAGCAACAGGTGGCGGATTAGATCCAAACACGTTGGTATGGAGCAAATTGCCTTTACCTTGGAAAGTATTTAACGAAGAAGCAATTTGTCATTTAGAAATGGTGAAATTCCAATGCAAAATGGCTGGCGTAGACCCTAAAAAGTCTGGATGGATTGCTCCTAAAACCCATGGAGTTGCCCGCTTCAAACCTACACCTGAATTGGTGCACGGAGTAGCCGTTTCCAGTCCATTTTTAGCCAAAGTGTTAAAAAAGCACAAATACTATTCAGGGAAGAAAAATGCGAAGGCATTTAGCTCAAATGATAATTAAATTGATATAATATTTTTAAGCGAAAAAACAGCGCGTTAGTTCAGTGGAAGAACACCCGGCTCTTACCCGGGAGGACGTAGGTTCGAGCCCTGCACGCGCTGCTTTTTTAACTAAATTTAAATTGACCCAAAACAAATAGATAGAAAAACACAATGCTTTAATTACTTAAAACAAATTCTGATATAGCTCAGTGGAAGAGCATCCGGCTCTGGACCGGATGGACGTAGGTTCGAGCCCTACTATCAGAGCAACTTCATTTTAAAACTCATAATATCAATACACAATGAAGAAAAATTTGGCATAGTTCAGTGGTAGAACGCTCGGCTCCGGCCCGAGTAGACGTAGGTTCGAGCCCTGCTGCCAGATCAATAAACATTAAAAAAATCTCTGATATAACTCAGTGGAAGAGTCCTGGCTCAAAACCAGTAGGACGTAGGTTCGAGCCCTGCTATCAGAACGATTCGATTTAAGGGATAAATTACTCTTTGCTATAATTGGTAATTTATCCCAAAGCGAATACTCGATAATCCCCCTATCCTAGGACCTAATTTTGGTACGATTGCCATCTCAACACCTTGGTAATAAACCAAAAACAATTCATTTCTACTTTGCATGTATTCACCTTTTTTTCCTACGGCCATATTGAGCCCTATCGGAACAATTGCATTTAACCAAAATTGACCCGATGTAAACGATGATTCCTGATACTGTCTAATTGTAATAAAACGTATATTAGAATAAAAAGAACCTTCTCTTCTCCATAAGTCGTACCTATATTCTAATCTCGAAACCAAGTCCAATCCTACATTTCCATTTACTCCAGTATAAAACTGAAACTTCCGTTCAGGGTTTGTATAAAAATGTTGACTTAACCCAAGGGTAATTCCCGCACGCTCATGCAAAAGAAATTGGGTGAGATATTGTCCTGAGTCCAACACTTCATTATATCTCGAGGCAATCAAATGACAATCGCAGGCTAGATCCGTTTTTCGAACCAAATTAAATAAACTCACGTTAAAACCAGATCGTTTTTCCTTAAAGAAATTAAATCGATTGATCCGTTGAATTTTAGCTCTATTAATATAAATATGTGCTCGTTTTCCTGATCCAAGCATACGTCGATAATGAAACGTATCTGCATCTAACATAAAAGCATACTGAGGAAAAAGACGTGCATATTCAGACCAAGCGATTTCATTACTTTTTGGAGCTTCTAACCCTAGCCCTAGTGACCAACGATACGACTGTTTTAAGTCCTTAACTCCATCCAAGCTTATATCTTGAGCAACCACAACTCCACTCATTAAATATAAACCTGCTATCATAAAAACAACCGCTCGCTTTATTTTTGCATGCTTCATAACTATTAGACCGTTTTCCTATCATAAAAGTTGTCCAAGCCCGAGGAGAAAATCAATATCGTTATATCATACTGATAATCTTACTCTTACAAATTACCGCAAAATTATTTTCATTAATGTGTCCGAATTCAGAACCGCCTCACGTCATAGATATGAAAACAGAATTTGAACAGTACAACTAAATAAGACAGACAGGCATGCGTAACATGATAACTCCAAACAATTCCTTAATTCGATGGTTCAATAAAATACAAGCCAATATTGTTCAATTAATTTCAAATGAAAAAGAGCTCAATAAAGTCGGAAAACAACCTTCAAGACGGTTGACTCTACATCTCAATGTATTTACAAAAATTATTATCGTATATTTATTATTAACATCTTAAAATAGAAAATCATGCAAGACTACATGTTTATTATCAGAGGAGGAGATGACTTAGCAACAATGAAATCTCCAGAAGAAATGCAAGCACATATGCAAGACTGGCAAAAATGGATGGGTGGATTAGCCGAACAAGGTAAATTAGTAGGTGGACAACCTTTGGTACAGGAAGGAAAATCACTTATCAATGGTGGAACACAAGTAGTGGATCGCCCGCTTGCTGAAGCAAAAGAAATGGTAGGAGGATACATCATCGTGAAAGCTGAAACACTGGACGAAGCGGTGGATCTAGCAAGAGATTGCCCCGGCTTCGAACATGATTGTACGATTGAAGTACGTCAGATTCAAGCAATGGGTTAATGAAAACATATCTTATTATAAGATAATTTAATTTAATTGGAACCAAACGATTCCATAAATGATCAACTCAACCATCTTTTCCGGGAGGAGTCGGGGAAGATGGTTGCTGTTTTGACCAAGATTTTTGGTACGGAACATTATGACCTAGCTGAAGATGTAGTACAAGAAGCATTGATTAGTGCCATGGAAAACTGGAAATTCAAAGGGATTCCAGACAATCCAAGAGCTTGGCTCTATCGAGTAGCACGAAACAAAGCCATCGACGTGATTCGAAAAAACAAACATACTGACAACTTCGACTTTTCAGATCCGGAACATCAATTACTGACCTCGGAATACACCTTGGGCACTACAATGGATCGCTTTTGGGAGGAAGATCAGATCAAAGACGATTTGTTAGGGATGATGTTTGCGTGCTGTCAGCCAGAGATCTCTCCTGAAAATCAAGTCGCCTTTATCCTAAAATCATTGTGTGGATTTAGTACAAAAGAAATCGCCCATGCTTTTCGAGCATCAGAAGATACAGTAACTAAACGGATTTATCGAACGAAGGAATTTTTCCGAAAAACGAAAACAAAACTGGTTCTTCCTGGACCGAAAGAAATACTAAGACGTTCAGAAACGGTGTTAGCAACCATTTACCTTCTCTTCAATGAGGGTTATCATGCTACACAATCGGATCAAGTTATCCGTCAGGAACTAATCTCACAAGCGATGTATCTTGCTTCTGTATTAATTGAAAACAAAACCACGAACTTACCTCAAACCAATGCATTGCTTTCCTTGATGTGTTTTCATTGCGCACGAATTGAAAGTAGAATGAGTCTGGAAGGAGAAATTTTATTGTTGAAAGATCAAGATCGTTCAAAATGGAATGTAGATTTGATTACTACCGCTAATTATTATTTAAATCTATCTGCTCGGGGAAATGTAATAAGCAATTATCATTTGGAAGCAGCCATAGCATATGAACATTGCACGGCCAAAACTTATGAAGCTACCAATTGGGCAGCTATTTTAGCGTATTACGATCAATTACTAACTATTTCCAATGATGCAATCTCGAGATTAAATCGAGCCGTAGCAATTATGGAATTAAATGGACCCGAAGCGGTGCTAAAAGAAGTAAAAACCTTAGGCAAAGATCCATCGATGGAAAATTACCGTTACTACCATACTTTTTTAGGAGATGTTTACGTGCAAATGGATGAAATTACCAAAGCCATCAAACATTACAATCAAGCCCTTAGTCTTACCCATTCGGATGCGGAAAAAGCATTGATCAAAAAGAAAATGGAGGTTGCTTTGAAAGAATAACGTCAATTGTGAATAAGATTATTTGTACTAATTCTATAGGCATCTCTGCTACAACTTAGTCCTACCCTTCTTCTATATTCCTTGTTACGTAACATAGTGAGGTAATCAATGAATCTTGCCTAAGATCCGCTCCCTGATCCTAAGTACAAACAGACCTTTTTATCACAAACCAGCTCCACCTAATCGTTGGAAAAGTGATTTCTAAATCCTAATTTCGATCAACACCATTTCTTAAACTACGCATGTTGCAATCACTCAAATCTGCTCAATGGCTTAATGACCATCAAGATGATCCCAATCTCATAATACTGGATGCCCGCTTAAAACCTGGCACTCCTGGAGTAGATACACTTCAAATTCCAAAAGCCAGGCTTTTCGATATGAAAGGACCCAACTTTAGAAATGTAGAAGATCCTTTTCCAAACGCATTCCCATCTCCTCAATCATTTGAAAATGGCTGTCAACTCCTTGGAATTAATGCGTCCAGCACGATTATAATATATGACAATATCGGCATCTTCAATAGCCCCAGAGTATGGTGGCTTTTCAAAACCATGGGCCATGAAAACGTATACGTCTTAGACGGTGGATTGCCCGAGTGGATCAAGCTTGGTTTTGAAACAACGATTAAAACACCCAAAAGTTTTACCAAAGGAAATTTCAAAGCTCAACTAAAAGAAGGTCGCGCGAAATTCCATATGGAAATGAAGAAAATCGTTTCCAATCAAAATCATTTTATTGCGGATGCACGTTCCTCGGAACGATTCAACGGTTTGACCGACGAACCACGTGAAGGATTACGTAGCGGACATATCCCCGGATCCATTAACATTCATTATAAAGAATTGTTGGATGAAACAGGTAAATTTAAATCGTTAGAAGATGTAAAAAAACGGTTAGCAATCTTGGAGCAGGACGAAAAACCAATTGTATTTAGTTGCGGATCGGGTGTTACTGCTTGTATTTTATTACTTGCCACTGAAGCCAGTTTCCCTGAGAAAGATTTGTATGTTTATGACGGTTCCTGGACCGAATGGGGCACATTAGAGCTCTAATTCCTATTTAATAAATAAGAAAGTCAGTAAGAAAGTAAATAAGCCAACAACCAGTGATCATGATTCTCTTTTTTAAAGGTGAATCTGATTGAAATGGCGCATAACAAACAATTAGGACAACTAGCCCAATGTGGCTACCATACTCCATTTATTTAACAGGATTATTTGCTAGTTGATTCGACAGACTTACTTAAAAGTAAATCTCGAATTCCACTCTACGATTTTTCTTACGGTTGTCTTCCGTATCATTTGGAACCAATGGATATTCAGGCCCTTTACCGTATACTTCTATTTTCTCAGCAGGCACCCCTTTACTTATGAAATAATCCGCAATACGCTGAGCTCGATCTTTGGAAAGTTTCTTATTCAAGCCTTCTGATCCCAAATTACAAGTATAACCAGCAATAATAATCTTCTTAAACTCCTTGGTTTTAAGTAGCTCAATTTTGGCATCCACGTTTTTCTTGGCCATACTAGTCATAGCGTGTGAGCCTATTTTAAAGTACAGTAATTCGTGAATCACATCCAGGTCATTTTCTGAAAATTTACCATTATCCACCATCAGTCCTGAATTATCGGCAATATCAAGCAAATTATCATCCAAACCTGGATTCGCATTTTTCAATCGCAAAACAAATTTATTCAACTCTCCTAACGTTTCAAATTTGTAGGATTTCTTCTCTCCTTCTTTTCCTATCAAATCAACCTGATAACGATCATAAGGATCTTTAGAAATCACTATGTCATCGCGATCATTTGTTAAATCCAACAAGTTCTGAGAAAGTGTCGGATCCTCTCCTCCAATTTTCAACATCAAATCTTTGGATGATTTCAATTGCTTGAAAATAAACTTGTCATCCTCATACATTTCCAACAAACTATTGTCATCGATGGCAGTAATTGGATCTTCTTTCAAATTAGGATCTGCAAACTTAAGCTTGGTCATAAACGTATTCATTTGACCCAGTGTTTGGAATGAGAATTTTCGACGATCCAAGCTATTAGAATCTCCAATAATCAATGAATAATTTCCTTTTTCGTCTACAATCAAATCAACATCATCCCGGTTGACCAATAGTTCTTTGATTTGCGCTACCAATCGCGGACTCCTTTTACCAATTACTTTAAGAGGTTCTTCAAACCGTTTCAATCTTCTGAACTTAAACTCAGGATCCTCGTAATTTTTCATTAACTGACTATCATCGATAGCATCATGCAGATCACCATCCAGACCAGGATCTTTTGTTTTCAACTCAAGCACAAACTTATTCATGTCTTCCAAGTTTTTGAATACAAAACGTCTCTTGTCATTATCGTCTTTTCCGATATCTAGCGTATATCCGTCCTTGGTAAGCAGTAATTCCACATCGTCCCGATCGCTCAAATCTTTTATATCCTGCGATAAATTAGGATCTTTTGCTTCTATTTTTAGAAGAATTTCATCTGCAGATTTAAGCGTTTCAAACTTTCGTTCAATCTCATATTTGAGTAGCACATTGCTCTTGTCAATTTTATCATCTATTGACATACTAGAAGGCGCATCTTTAAATTCTCGAACAAATCGACGTAAGTCATACAAACTCTTCAATTTAAACTTACGTGTACCTTGGTTTGGACTTTCACTTGGCACTTCAATAATATAAGACTTATCTTCCTCATTTGTGGAGATTTCCATCCCCATATCATCGGACATTTGACTCAACTCATCTGAAAGTTTAGGGTCTCCTACCGCTACGTTAAGTAAAATCTCATCTTCCGTTGGGAGTGCCTCATAATGATAAACTGGTTTCGGTTCAATAACGGCTTGCTCTTTTTTCACCGGCTTACTTCCAAAATAAAATCCAAGTCGAATCTCATGAGATCCCTTACTAAAGGCGGTAAAACTGGAATTATAAAATTCATAGGAATAACTCACTTGCACCCGATCCTTCTTAGCAGAAGCTCTCAACATAATACCTTCTTGAGTTCTAAATCCACCTCCAATCGAAAATAGATCCTTGTACATTAAATCTAAATTCATATCAAACTGATTTTGATCCGGAGCTTTCGGAAAAACTTTATATAAAACAGACGGTTCCAACTTGTAATCCTTGTTTATATCGTAATGAAAGCGCGTATATATCATATAATGTCGATCCAATGTAAAATTACTTAATGATCCACTAGATTGAAGGTCACTTTCCACCAACCTTGGAATCGCAAGTCCCAATTTAAAATGATCGTATACAAACATGAAGCTTATGGAAGACTCAAAAGCAATTCCGCTATCATCTCCTGCAAGTAATATTGGATCCGTTCCATCTTCCGCTATTACATTTTGATAAGTTATGGCATTTCGATAAACCCCTCCAGATAATCCTATGGCAAAATTGGTATGTGGGTTAAATATAAAACGATGCGCATAACTCAGCATTCCATAATTCTGATTTATTTGACCGAGTTGATCTGAATAAAATTTAAAACCAAGAGAGGAATTTTGAGTCACATGCATGTGCCCATTGATCATGGAAGTAGTAGGCGTTTCCTTTAGTCCATCTACTCCAGCCCACTGTTTCCTGTAACTAAGAAAGATTACAGGAATTGTATCCACAGCTGATTCTGCTGAATTAATCAGATATTCATTGCTATTATAAAGGTTACCAAGAGGAACTTGTTGTGCGTTCGTATATGAAACGGCAAAAAGCACGCTTAGACAGCACGACAGGATATACAATATTTTTGTTCTCACCTCCTTTGTTTATGCTTACCGTACAAGCGTTATGGCACCCGTTTGCTCAAAATCTCCACAAGATATCACATAGTAATATGTACCATCTGAAACCTGTTTCCCATTTGATGTCCCATCCCAGTCGTTTTGATAACCGATCGATTCATACACCGTAATTCCCCATCGACTATAAATACGCACATCACACCCTGAAATTACAGTGGTATCATTTACAGTCCAAAAGTCATTTTTACCATCCCCATTTGGAGACACAAAATTTCGTACAATTAAGTCACTATAGTCGTTAGGAATCACATTGACAATGACTGTATCCGTTCCAAAACAGTTTGTATCCGTTCCATAAGCAAACACTATGTATTCCGTTGTATCCATTGGTCCAGCTAGCGGATCTTCGGTTAACGAATCTGACAATCCCGTTCCTGGTATCCATTGAAATGTAAATGCATTCGTTGCTGTAATATCAAGCAAAACTGCACTATCTACAGAGGCTGTCGTATCTGGTCCTGCATTTACGGTAACCGGAGGATTGAGATAGCCCAATATAAATGTATCTGTTTGAGAATTTGGACACCCTACGCATGTACCATTAACTACTTCTGCCCAAATAGTGTCGACAGAATTAAATGTATGTTGAAATCCATTATTGGTTCCGGCATTGATCAATGCTCCGTTTACATACCAATAAATACTATCACCAAATGATGCTTGGGGGATACTATATGTTCCAACTCCTCCTGTACAAACTGAATCGGATCCTGAGATTCCAAGCAAACTGGATGCACAGACATTGTTACATAAAATAACATCTTCCAAATTGTGAAAGCCCATTTGAGCTCTTAAATCTGCCCCGGGAGCATTCCATTGATTTATCGTTCCTCCTCCTCCAAAAGGAAAATTCACATTTGTTCTCCATCTTAAGCTAACCAAATCTGCACAAACTAAAACAGGAATCGCCACTCCACCTATATGGTATTGAACGCCATCTGTCATTACAAAACCAGTATTAGGTCCAGCTAGTAATAAATTGGCTTCGTCTGGTACTATAGTCATGTTCACAAAAGCATTCACTCCTGTGTTAATTGTCATATTAAAATAATCTCCGTTAGCTGTATTTGGAATTCCTGTATCATCCCAAGGACCATCTAATGTATCAATCTTGGTTTGACTTCCCATTGCAACACTTGCTGAGGTAAATCCGGTGGCCGGATTAATTACGTCAAAGACAAAATTGGACCCTCCAAATGCAAAACCAGTACCTCCATTAACGGTGTCGGTCGCAAACAAATCGATGAATAAAGTATCGTTTCGTACGCACGCATCAAACTCAAGTCTGACACCAATTTGTGCGTTTAGTTGCATACTGCTAATAAAGCATAGTGCTCCTAAAATCAACAAACGCGTTGATTTAAATGATATATGTAGCAGGCGATACATTACTTTCCTTTCGAACCTGTGAATTTACTATAAATAGCCGAGAATTTATAGTATAATTTTAATTAATTATATCACTATAACTACTCTTCACAATTCGAAATACAAAAATATATGATTCAAATAGTAAATTCAGACATTATTCATTTTATTAAGATAAAATTTCTATATTTGGTTTTAAGGACTCCAAAAACGATGATATGAATCGCTATTTTGTAGAAGGAAATAAACAAGAACCATACGTGGAGCTAGATGGTGAGAAGGGTGTTTTTGTGTTTAGAGGGAGATCCATCATTAGTAATCCGATCGAATTCTTCTCTCCAATCATTCAATGGTTAAAAGAATACAGTGAAAATCCGCAAGAAAAGACCTTGGTTCGGATGGAAATGGATTATTTTAACTCCTCTTCATTTAAAGCTTTAATTGATGTATTCAAAGTACTTAAGCCACTTGAAAATGCGGGCTTAGAGGTAAAGTGGTATGCTTATCGCGATGATGACATTGTAGATGAGGCTAACAAGATTAAAGAAATTGCTAACGTAGAAATAGAAATGTTATACTTGGATTAAAATCGATCTCATCTTATTTATGTTATGAATGAGATTTCGATTTACTATCCTTCAATCCATTTGGCATGAGAAGAGTATGATAAGATTTGACCCAATTGATTCGCATGAAAAAGAATTTGAGTTGATAAATTACTTAAATCATATAGATAAGAATGAGAATACTAAATTTACTGAGATAACTTAAACTATACTTTACGCACAATTTGTTCACAAACAAGCTCAAAATAATTTTGAATAGCCGCACACTAAAACACGTATTAGGATGCATATTGCTTTTTGCTTTATCCATAGGCACATACGCACAATCCAATTCCATATTCTTTGAGGGAAGGGTCGCGGGATATGAACAGGTTTCCTTTAAGTTAGTCAAGAAAATGAAGAAAAGTTTTGACTACAAAGGAGCAATAAAAGGCGTTCGGGTCGAAATCAATTCAAATAAAGGAAAAAAAGTTATTACCACTGGCATTGACGGAGCCTTCGAAATTCCATTGGCTCACCGCACCATTTATACGGTGATGATTAGTAAGCAGGGATATAGTAGTATTATGATTAAGATTAATACCTCTAAAGTTCCCCACTCATATTTTACGGACCTTAATCGATTTCAAGGTTCAGAATTTATTTTAGTAAAGGGAGATGAGTATCCAAACATTCAAAACTTAGGTGATTTCTCCTATAGTTCAAGCAAAAAGAACTTCAGTTTTACGCCTGCTAAAGTCTCCAATGAGAACTGGGTAAAAAACAACATCTTACTTGCCGAAAAATCTGTAGTCGTTAATCACAAACCATTTCAGAGAAAACCAAAACCAGTTCCAAGTGCACAAATCGCTGAGGACACTACCAAAGCGGAGACAAATATTGAACAAGACAGTGTACTAGATGATACACGCCATATTATGGAAGATCTAAAAAAGGTAGAAGATTTTTTAATGAAATCAGACAGCTTATCGTTGGATCAGGTGGAGGAATATGTGAAAATCATCGGAAACCTTAAAGATAAAATTAAAGCAGAAAAGGATGGAGACAATGCCGCTAGTCCAATGACTACAATGCTTATTGCTAATTTGGAAGCCGAAATTCGATTTATTGAAGCCCAACTTCATAAATCAAAAGAATTAATTGATCTGAAAGAAAGTCAAATTCGTCAATCTCAAAATATAATTCTTCTAGGAGCCTTATTAGGTTTGATCATGATTGGAGCTCTTATTTATGTGATACTAAGTTTACGCTTCAGAAAAGCTCAAAACTCAAAACTTGAGACTCAAAATCAACAAATTATTAATCAAAATCGTCGAATTACGGATAGTTTACTTTTCTCAGCTTCCATACAACATGCTATTTTTAAATCACGGGAGCGATTCAAATCTTTATTCAATGAAGGAGTGATCTTCTTTAAACCCAAAGACATTGTTTCAGGAGACTTTTATTGGTTTGAAGAAATCAATGGAGTGAAAATTATTGCGGTAGCAGATTGTACCGGTCATGGTGTACCTGGTGCATTGCTTACAATGCTTGGCAACTCGTTCTTAAACGAAATTGTAAAAATTTCGAAGGTTATAGATCCTGCGGAAATCGTTTCGGCTCTTAATATGAAATTAATAGAAACGTTTAGTGATGAACGGAATCAACGAGGGATTCACGGAATGGACATTTCTATAATTGCAGTGGATACATCGAAAAAAGAGCTCAAGTATGCAGGAGCCATGAACAGTATCTATCAGATTACAAATGGCAATGCAATTGAACATAATACCTCTCTAATTTCACTTGGAATGACCAATGAAGTCGCTGTAGAAACAAAAGTTCTGCAATATGAGAAAGAGGATTGTTTCTATCTATTCTCGGATGGATATTCGGATCAATTTGGAGGCGACAATAATGAAAAATTGAATAAGGCTAAGTTTGAAACGGTCCTTCTTTCAGCAAGCAATAGCTTCAATGAAGGAGAAGACGTTCTTAGCGACTATTTTTCAAATTGGAAACGAGACAACAATCAAATAGATGATGTCCTTATTCTTGGTTTCAAAGTATAAGAGCTTTCAGTAACCAACCAAGCCAAGACCTCTTCCATTTCCATCCTTCTCGCTAGCTCCGCTAAGTTTAGTTTAGTTTTAAAGTTCATTGCTGTCTGAATATAGAGTAGAGACGGATCGGTGATACCTACGACACACTAGGCATTCATTTTAAAATCCTAAATCGAAATATGGAATGATTTAACTTCTATTCTAGGCGCTTTCATATACCTTAATGTATATGGAAACGAGTTTCAAGGATTAGCGATGATTCGTAAAACTACCCAGCAAAAAATCGAAAAATAGTATTCCAATTAATTCGTGGACTTCTAAAGTCAACCGGAATTAAATCCAAACAATGTCAGATTAAAAGAAATTCAAGAATAATTATGATGAGATCTAATCGAATTAAATTTCGATCATATTCAGTTTGAGTTTCGTAATGTATTCAAACTCAATTCCCTTTTCAATCATCAATAAGTCATTTTTCTTATATTTCCAATTGATAACAGGAGGTGTTTCTACCTTTTTAAACAAGGATAAAATATTAAAAAGATACTTTATAGTCATTGAATTTAAGTAATCCAATTCAAATTCCACTAAAGTAGTTGAAGCAGGGGTCGCTACATATGACTCCACCCAGGCAATTATATCCTGAAAGAATAAATTTGGATTTTCAGGCATACAGACCCCTTTAAAGCGGAGTTCTCCTTTTTCAGGATCGAGCACAACCTCGGGAGTATCTGTAGTTTGTTTTATGTAAAGCCTATCCATTATTCTAGTCGAATTTAGTTTCTAAATAAAAGAATACTTTTCCTGTTTTCCTATAAAAATCATATTTTAGTTTCCCCGGACTAGAGTACCTAATTATGTTTGGAAGCCCTATTCCAGCACCGGTTGATCCTTGTTCAAATTTCTCCTTCATTTTCTCATTACAATACCCTATTAGTTGCTCCTCGGTCATCAGTAAGAGGTGCGCAAGGTGCCCGTTAAGCTCTTCTTGATTCTCTTCGTTGATCACGTTAGAGGTAATCACTTCAAAGGCCCCACGCTCCCCCTTACGGATTAGGAAAGCACCTTTACCATCCTTCGGGCTAAAATTATGCTTGCTCACATTTTGAATCATTTCAATGATAATATGATATTGCATTGAATCTAGATTAAATCTGCTCGAAGCAGAAGAGAGATAATTTTGAAGCAACTTCAGAATAGGCAACATGGCTTTGTTCGAAAACTTGCCTTTATAATATATCCCTGAATCGGTCTTATATAAAGAAGTTAAGACATCACTAATTGTCACAACCTCTTCCAAGTTTGCTTCTTCATTCCCGTCAAACCCATCTACTACAGGAAAATTGAGTCCCAATTTATATTTCACCAAATTAGATCCGGCATCCTCCAATGAGTAAACCAGATTGCGTTCAGACTTTCTCTTCATCTGAATCAACCCTAAGCCGGCACTATTTTGGTTTTCCATTGGTCTATTTTCAATAAGATCATCAAAGTACGCTTCTAAATCATCACCATCTCGAGTATTAATGGCATCAATTTGTTCTTTAAGCTTCCGCGCTTCGCTCTTTGTGATTTTATTGGTTGTAACGATGGAAATATAATCTCGCTTGGCATAAATGAATGCGGTATCCTCAAAATAATCTGGATTCCCGTATTTTTCTACATTTTGAATGCTTTCTGCAATTAGGACCGAGACTCGCTTTGAATACTTTCGCGAAAGTTCTCCTGTGGTATTATATTCAATTAAGTCGATCAGCTCCAATACGATATCTTTGCGAAACGAACCTTTATAAAAAAAGGTGAAATCGCTATCACTGAAGGAATCTAATAATTGATTAAAACCGGTATTTGCGTTTTGTGACATGTATCCAAAAATAAAATAATCCCTGATTCAGAGCAAGCTTTCTAATTAATTTACCTTAAATACACTTTTTATTTTTCCTTTCTTAATTATTCGGTTATATTTGCATCCCAATTTTGAATTTGTCAGAACAATGAAAAAAGATATACACCCAGCAGAGTACAGAGATGTGATTTTCCAAGACATGTCCAGCGATCTTAAGTTTTTAACCAAGTCTACACTTGGTACCGAAGAATCAATGAAGTGGGAAGATGGAAACGAATATCCATTGATTAAAGTGGAAGTTTCTTCTGCTTCTCATCCATTTTATACCGGTCAAAGAATGTTTGTAGATACAGCAGGTAGAATTGATAAATTCAACCAGAAATACAAGAAGAAAAAGTAAAGTTAGCTTTTCTTCATAGTTAGTGAAATAAGTCTCCCTGCTTTATTTAAAGTATGAGAGACTTTTTTATTTTTGCAAACTATGGAAGCACATATCTTACTTTTTGACACCCCGGATACGCGGGCAAAACTACTACCTCTTACCTATACACGCCCTATTTCCGCGTTAAGGGTTGGAATTACTGTGCTTTCTGAAAAATGGAAAGATCGAACATCACAGTCTGTATCCGCTTGCACGGAACGCTACCTTTCTGAAAAATTTCCTGCCGAATTTGGATCTAACAATCTATATGTTTCAGGTGGAATTTCTCCAAACGATGCTCTGCTAAAAGAACTTCAAGCGCTGGATTTTGAAATGCGTTTGGTTAAAGACAATCAATTAGTCGCATTCCGAACTTCTCAAAAACCTTCATTTGACGACCTCGAATCCTTCGCTAGCACATTGGAATCAAAAGAATGTCAATCTGATTTCAATCAGGTGCTATACCCTTGGGATATTTTTCGTTTGAATGGGGAGGAAATTCGTAATGATTTTGAATTGATCAAAAAGGAACGCACTTCTCAATCAATAACCGACAATCATACGATTGTCTATAATGCGGAGAATGTATTCCTAGAAGAAGGAGCAACGGTCAAAGCAGCTGTACTAAATGCAGAAAATGGACCTATCTATATCGGTAAAAACGCAGAAATTCAGGAAGGAGCTATGATACGTGGACCTTTTGCAATCTGTGAAAGCGGCGTCGTAAACATGGGAGCCAAAATTCGTGGAGACTCCACCGTAGGACCTCATTCCAAAGTTGGAGGAGAGATTTCTAATTCTGTTATCCTAGGCTACTCCAATAAAGGCCATGACGGATTTATCGGTAATTCGGTTATAGGTGAATGGTGCAATTTAGGCGCGGACACAAACACTTCTAACCTTAAAAATAATTATGCTGAAGTACGAGTTTGGAATTATAAAAGCCAGAGCTTCGCTAAAACCGGACTGCAATTTTGTGGGTTAATAATGGGAGACCACTCTAAGTGTGGCATAAACACCATGTTTAATACGGGAACTGTAATTGGCGTAAATTCTAATATCTTTGGTTCTGGATTTCCACGTAACTTCGTACCATCCTATGCTTGGGGAGGTTCCAGTGGATTTACAACTTATCAAACTCGAAAAGCATTTGAAGTTGCCAATGTGGTAATGCAGCGTAGAAAACTTGAGCTAACACAGGTCGAACAAGATATTTTAACACATGTTTTTGAAGCGTCTGCGGATTTCCGAATTTGGGAAAAGGAAAATAAATAACCTAAATTAGCGATACAATAATACTTACAGTATAATTTACGACCTTAGTTCAATGCGATTTTCAAAAATAGTTGGCCACGAAGATGTAAAAGCACGATTAGTTGCTTCCCTTACAAACAATCACATTGCACATGCCCAATTATTCTTTGGCAGCGAAGGCTCGGCCAACCTGGAACTTGCATTGGCTTTTTTAACTTTTTTAAATTGCGAAAACAAATCTGATAATGATAGTTGCGGAGAATGTCCTTCTTGCAGTAAAATGGATAAACTCATCCATCCAGATTTGCATTTCATCTTCCCAAATACAGGTACAAAAAAAATAACGGGAGATAAAGTACAGAGTAAGGCGTTTTTGACTGAATGGCGAGAAATTGTATTAAAACAGCCTTATTTCAACTTTCCAGATTGGATGAAACATTTGGATGTTGAGAACAAGCAAGGCATTATTAATGTGCGAGATGGGAAATCTATTTTAAATATGATCTCGTTAAAAGCGTTTGAAGCCGAATATAAGGCTGTCGTTATTTGGCTCCCGGAAATGATGAACCAATCCTGTGCCAATGCCATTCTTAAATTATTAGAAGAGCCGCCAGAAAAGACTTTATTCTTTTTGGTTTCCTATGATTTTGAGCGATTACTTCCAACCATATTATCCAGAACTCAACAACTTTATGTACCTCAATTCTCGGATGATGAGGTACAGTCTTACTTGAAAGATAATGTTAAAGGAGTTCAAAACATAGATCAGGTAGTACGATTGGCTGAAGGAAACATGAATTTGGCAATTAAACTTGCAGGACATCAGGATAACAATCTATTTTCCTTTTTTACGCGCTGGCTACGTGTATGCTATTCAAACAAACCATCTGAAATTTTTCAAATGGCGGATGAATTTCAAAAATTAGGACGAGAAGGTCAAAAAAATCTGTTTATCTACGGCTTAAAACTAATGCGAAATGTGTTGTTGCAAAATGTGGAATTGGATTCCATGATTAAGCTCACTTCGTCCGAAATGGAGTTTATTGGGAAAATCACTAAAATTATGGATTTAGAGGGTGTTGAAAAAATTAGCGAAATTATTAATGAGCTTCATTACCATATTTCTAGAAATGCGAATGCCAAAATCGTTTTCAGTAATAAGTCCCTGAAAATTGGACAGGCGTTTTCTCAAAAATAATATTTCTCTGCCGCATTAAACCTTTCCAATTCTGGAGAGTCTCATAACTACTATTGCCCTAAACTGGGCTCCTAGTTATCATACATAATATAATTGTATTTTTTGGATACGGCAGAATTACTCATATTACTCAGCAAGAACAAGGAAGAAGGGTTCCGTTATATTCTAAAATCAAATAAAGAACGGGTTTATTGGCATGTTCGCAAAATGGTTTTTGAACATGAAGATGCAAATGACCTAACACAGGATACTTTTTTAAAAGTTTGGAATAACCTAGACAAATTCAAAGGAGAGTCGCAGGTTTATACTTGGATTCATCGAATTGCGACCAACATTTGTTTAACCTTTTTAGAAAAAAAGAAAAAAACACAAACCGTAGATTTGGAGGTTGAGCCTATTATTCAAGGGCCGGATACCGTTATGACTTCAGAAGTGGTCGTCACCCGATTACTTGCTGCGCTAAAAGTCATTCCTCCTAAACAACGGTTAGTATTTAATTTGAAATACTTTGACAACATGAAATACGAGGAAATTGCGGACTTGACCGATAGTAGCGTGGGTTCCCTTAAAGCCTCCTATCATTTTGCAGTTAAAAAAATTGAAGAATTTCTTCAGAGAGATTAAACCTTTTGACACAACCAAGGTCTTATAATATGTACACTAACAATGGAAAATAAGAAGAAAAATATAGACGAATTAGACGTGAAACAGGAAGATCTATATAGTGTTCCAGAAGGATACTTTGATTCATTGGAAGACCAGATTCTTGCCAGTACTGTTGATTCAAAAGATCAATCAGAAGATCCTAGTCTTTCTTTGACTCCAAAAAAAGTAATTTCCATACGCTCAAGAAGATGGATTTGGTCAGCGGCTGCCGCGGTTGTGGTTGGTATTGGTTGCTTCGCCTATCTTCAACAAGATGGGGCAAGCTCTGTCAATAATGAAACATTCAATGTAGATTATCTTGCTCAAGTAAGTGAAACAGATATTCTAGCTTATTTGGAGGATGAAGAATTGAATGTAGATAATGAAATATTGGATTACGCGGAGTATTATGGGGTAGACGTAGAAGAATCTTCCGCAATAGAAGTGGAGCTATCCAATGAAGAAATAATAGATGAATTAAGTGACATCGATTTGGACGATCTAGATATAAGTGATCTGGACTTAGATTTAGAAATTTGATACCAGGTTTCATTAATCAATAAATTATACAAATATCAAATAACCAAAATTGCAATACTCGGTAAATAATAAACGCATTCAAAAATGGGATTTGGAAAATCAAAACGCGTTGATCCTGTTTAGAATATGTTGAATTGGAACCGTTAAATACACAATACAAACTGACACACTTTAAAATAGAATATAATATGAAACAATATAAATACGGTTACATGTTGCTCGCCTTAGCTTTGCTAAGTGTCTCCAGCATGATGGCTCAACCAGAAGATAAACAAGCGGCTAGAGAGAAAATGGAAGCAGCTAGAGTGGGCATGATTACCACTAAGTTAAACCTTACTACGAAACAAGCTCAGCAATTTTGGCCAGTATATAATGAATATCGTTCAAAACAAGACGGATTACGCAAAAAAATGAGGGCTTTGAAAAAGCGCGAAATGAAAACGGACGCAGATTACAATAAAGGTCTGGATGAAATGCTCAAAAACAAGGAAGCCGAAGTAGCATTGGAAAAAGAATACAAGGATAAGTTTCTAAAGGTAATTTCAGCTCGTCAATTGATGGAACTGTTCAAGGCAGAGCGAGAATTTAAAATGATGCTACTCCATAAAATTGAAGGTCGTAGAGCACCTAAAGGGCACAGAGGACCGCCTAGAAACGGACCTCCTCACGGCGGGCCAATGGCGCCTCCGATGGATTAAAAAAAACACAATTCTGATTGTAGTTCATACTCAGGCAATCAAAACTTATATGGGAGAATGAAGAAAAGACGGTTACCTAACCGTCTTTTCTTTTATTAATAGGAGAATAAATTGTAAATTTGTTTAGGAGCGTTTCGGTTACTTTACTGAAACAAATAGTCTCCTTAAACGTTATACTCTTCTATGCAACAATCTACTAAATCTAAACTTGGAACTTATAGCCTGGTAGCAAGTACGGCGATGGCTTGCGCTTTTGAAGCTAATGCAGATATAATTTATACCGATATTGATCCGGACTCTGTATATACAAATGATGGTGACTTGTATGTTTTAGATGTAGATGGAGGATTTCAAATAGACATTGGATTTCGTCTTAAACATCTGGCATCCTATCAAGGGGTGGCGGTATATGGATCTTACGGGGTAATGACAGATTACTTTAAAACCGGAGGTGCATTGGATTGGTTCATGATGGCTTCCAATGATTATGGTGACATGATTTGTCCCAATGGTAATTTTGAAGAAGGTGGATGGATGGGATGGAGTTATCCTTCTTCTACTGGATTTGTTGGTAATTTTGCGGGGCAAGGTGACCAATATGTAGGCTTCAAATTTTATCAAAATAACGGGGTACATTATGGTTGGATTCGAGTAAATGTTGCAGATCATTATGACTCACTTACAGTCAAAGATTATGCATATCAGGAAATTGGTGATTCGTGCATCCGAGCAGGGGTGTTACCTTCTTATGCAGACACAAGTAGAAATCTGTTGCTATCAAACCTAAATGTTGCGGGTGATGAAACAGATCTAGTTATTAACTTTGATACCGCTGCAGATCAACTAGGTGTTGCTGAATATCGCGTTTTCTTTATAGCAGATACACATTATCTCCATACAGATTTAAACGATCTCAAAAACTCTGCGTATTTCTTAACTTATGGCACCACCGCGTCCGTTTCGAATGAAGCCATGTCGCTTGGACTACGTGATGTTAATGGGACGTTCATTCAAGGTGGAACCACCTATCGGTTTGTTGTAATGTCCGTTCCTAATGGTGTGGAAAAAACGAATCATGAAATGTCTGTATTTTCCAATCCGCAAACATTAATTACGTTTGAAGCTGATACAGCTAGAAATTTATTTGCACAGGATATTGCCAATAATTGTAATGGTGCTGACTTTCTATTCGAATTTGACACAGCAGTAGACGAGAATGGCATTGATCAATATTGGGCAATTATCGTCAAAGCCAGTTCATTAGATTCATTTACTTTGGAGAAAGCAGAGCAATTAAATTCTTTACATCAAATATTCGCCCTTCCTACTGGTAATAATATCTCACTCCAGTTTTCAAGTGGAATGCTCGATTCAGATGGAGACTCCATTGTGGTAGACGTACCGTATCATTTTGTTGTAATGTCCAATGCCAATGGTTCAACACATTATAGTCAACTTTCCAACCCTTCGAATGAAATCACCTTAGCAGGTTGTCTTTCTGTAGAAGATGAATTATTTGTCAATACGATGGTCTATTTATCCGGTCAAACCGTTTGGATTAACACCGATTTGAAAGGAGTAAAAGTAAATCTAGTAGACCTTAATGGAAGAGTTTTAGAAAACTTTGATATTAACTCGGGACGAAAATCACTAAACATGAGTGGCAAACCTAGAGGAATGTACATTGTAACATTGGAACATAATAATCGAGTAATTTCCAGAAAGATTATTTTCTAACTAAAATCGTAAAATCATACTCGTCATAGTCATGTAATAAAGCCACATTTCGAGAAAAATGTGTTTTGCAATAATCAAAAAGAAATCCCGGATCAGCATAATACAATTCTTGCTGCATTCTTTCTTTATCGGAGTACTTCGTGAGAATATTAAAGGCGAAGCCCTTATTACTTTTCTCATCCATGATTTGTAAATTTCGTAAAATATACTCCATCCACTGATCATCCGCAATATCTCCTTTCAAATTAAATACACCTGAAGCTACGGTATAATCCGCATTGTTCATTTCTTGGGCATTTTCAATAATCGAAAAATGAACTTCTTCGTTGATTTCGTTCACTTTCAAGGCTGTTTCAATCATTTCAGGCAAAATATCCCACCCATAATATCGAAACTTCTGATAATCATTTTTTCTAAGGTAACGCAGCATTCCTCCATCTCCGCAACCCAAATCATTTACTTCAATCAATAAATCATTGTCCGATTGTGCTTGCTCGTGATTAAACAGCTTAACTAACTGTTTAAATCGAATCGCCTGAGCCAATTCATCCCTATAGCCTACTCCTTTCGCTCCAGTCCCATGTTGAGATCTATTCTCATCGTAATAGGATCGAAAACTTCCTTTTCTAAGTTCTTCTTCCATGATAAATTTTTCGAATAATATAACCTGGTCGTTCTTTTATTTCATGCTTTAATCGAGCAAAATACATCGCAGCAATAGAAACACAAAATGCCAATATGCCTCCTGTCAAAATCAATAATCCAAACCATAAACCTTGGCCAGGAGTATAATTAAATCCAAACTTCATTAAACTCAATCCTGCAGCTGTCAATATTAGAAACAAAAACGATAGTCCACTTATAAATCGAATTGGCTTAATACCGGAAGAGGTGATTGAATCCATGGCCATCGCCAACAACTTTCCTATGGTATAAGACGTACTTCCTTTGTACGACTTATCTACCAAAACAGGCTCCTGCTCAAATCCAACCAACACAAATAATACAAACAGTTCCAGCTGTTTTTCACTATATAACTTCAACGCATCCACGTATTCTTTTGTCATTAACCGCACCGTAAGTACATCTTTGGGATACTTAATCCCATTGATTCGATCAAACAAAAAGTAATAGCATGAAGCCAATGTCCTTCTAAAGAATGGTTCTTTGCGTTTTTCCTGCACACCATAAATGGCGGACGGGTTTTTCCCATTTAGCTCATTCCCTGCTTGTATTTTTTGATAAAAGTCAACAAGTAATTCAGGAGGTTCCTCCAGATCTGAATCAATCAAAAACACGAACGTTCCTGATGAATGCTTCAATCCTGCCATCAATGCCTGATGATGTCCAAAGTTTTTGGAAAAATCGATAATTTCCAAATGGGAATCGTTTGATTGAAGATTGATCGCAATTTCTAACGATTTATCCGGGCTTCCGTCATTGACAAAAATCAATTCATAATCTGTTATACCAAGCACATTAATCGCATCAGTAATGCGATCGTAAAAAGCCTGAATATTAAGTTCTGACTTGTATAATGTGGTAACTACAGATAAAGTCATTTATGATATGATATAATCTAATCATACGTACATTACATTCATACGTACGAGTCTTCCCTTAGTTTACGCTTTTTGCAAGGCTTTTTTTACTTCCTTTCCATTCCGGAAAATTAAATCCAAAATAGATAAATTTTCTATGTCAGGTACGATATTAACCGCTGATTCGTCCAAATTTGGTTCTAACTCCTCCCCATTTTGATATTCAAACCATTCTACCGCTATATTTCGGCTTTCAAAATCTTTGGGCACCAGATATGCTTTTGCTTTAGGCCCAGAAACATAACATGTTGCCTCTGTTGCTTCACATAAAGCTAACAATTTTTCCGTTTTCGTTCCAGTAGTATTAAACTCTGAACTTAACCGAATGGGCGTATCTATCTCAAGAATTTTCAGACTAAGCAGCAAAAAGTCGTGAAGCACATCGATCAACCGCACATAATCTTTCTTATACAGAGCTTCAAATTGATCTCCAAACTCTTGAAATCCAGATTCTCTACCGTATTGATGCAATAATGTTTTATAATGTTTATCGCGCCATTTATCCCCTTCTACCAAAACATCTTTAATGAGCTGATCAAATTTATTTTTGGTTTGGACAGGAATAGTTAACCAGGACGCTCCTAGGTTGGTTCGAATAATGTTTCGATTTCTCCAATCTCTTTTGGTGTACTGAACATCATCCAACAATATAAATTCATCCACGTGTTGAATAACATCAAAGTATCCTATCCACGGAATATAATTAGGTTGAATAATTGCTACTTTTTTCAATTAGTCCTTTCTTTGGATAATGAACGTAATCGAAAAAATTCAAAAAATGCTCATTATGGCATTCGCTTTGATTATGTTCTGTCTATGCACAAAAATATCATTTTTAAGCAAGAATGATAGTCACCCGGATGAAAAATACCACATTATCTGTGCACAGTATTTCACAAATCATTTTCTACCTCCCCATCATGCGGACTCTAATATCCAAAACTCGTATAGCAAAGAGGGATATTCAAGGCTCAATGATTTGGATGGTTCTTATTGGTTTTCCGGAAAAACCGCTTCCATTTTAAAATTAGCCGGTTTCGATGAGTCCGCATGGCTATATCGATTTTTCAATTTGCTCTTGCTCAGTATCATCATGATCCGGTTTCTCTGGCTCGTAATCAACAACGATCGAAGATATTTACTTTATGGTTGTTTAATCGTGCTCCCACAAGCTTGGTATCTATTTTCCTATGTAAACGATGATGCGCTCCCTCTATTTCTGTCCCTTTTGATCGCAGAACTTCTCTCCCGCTCCAAGGTACTGGGTTCTGTGAAACACATACTTCTTCTTGGGTTTTTAACTGGAGTGCTGTTTTTATCGAAGTCTAATTATTTCATCTTTATTCTCTTTGTTGGACTGATTATGATTCAATCTTTCTTTCTCGAAGCGAAACGTAACTGGAAACTTGCATGGATTCCTATTGTCGGTTCTTTCGTTATTGGAACAAGATATGTGATCGATTTTTTGATCCATGGTGGATTTAATCGATCCAAGTGGATTCAAGAAATGGTTGTTAATACCGCTCGAAACGATTATAGTGGACTTTCCATATTAAATAAGACATTCATGATGAAAGATCAAGCGGTAACAATAAAGGAGATGATTTTTAAATATTGTTGGCTTGAAAATAGTTTAAAAAGTACATATGGAGTATTTGGAAAAATGGATCGCTTTCTGCCTCATTCTTTTTATTGGTTTGCTTTGATTCCCATGCTCATTGGATTGATTTTCTTCTTTTACTATGTGTTAAAGCAATCAAATCGGATAAATAACTGGAATTTGATCTGGTTTGTTGGTTGTACATTCCTAATGTTCTATTTCTCATTTGACAATTCATGGACATTTGATTTTCAGCCACAAGGAAGATATCTATTCCCATTAATCGTTCCGTTAGGAATGGTCTTCTATTGGAATAAATCTGCATTAAAAACACACATAACTTGGATCTTTCTATTTACATTGGCGACCTCTGTCGTCGCGTTATCGATTCTGTCTTCATAGAATCGGGCCACGTATATTAATGAATTCAACCTAGTATTGTATTCATCAAATAAACCTTAACTTTGAATCCAGCCAATTAACGCCTTTTTGAACTTTCGATCTTCTCATATCTTCACTTCGTTTTTCGTATCACTTACGGCAATCATTTTGTTCTTCAAGATTTCGTATCCTGAAATGCTGGAGGTTGTAGGTGTCATGCGAAATTTAACCGGTTCCACTGATGGACAAGTTGGAGGGGCCAGTTTTTTCGAGTTGGATATTAATTCCAGAGTACGATCTTTCTATTTTAGTTTGTTTTTTCTAGCAGCTTCCACCGGCGGAATTAACTACCTTTTATCAATTATTAAGAAAAGTAAGCAGTCCAAATTCGTTCAACCGAGCTGGACCATTCTTGAATTCGTTTCAATGTTTGGTTGTCTTTTCATTCTCTTTTATGCACTTCGTCATCCCATTCCACAAAGTCTTGTGCTTGCAATGGATATGTTTTTTGTTTATGGATTAATAGTCACGATTCAAATGTTGTTCAAATTTCGTGCACTTCCGTATAAACAATCGTTGTGGGTTAGTTTGATTTCATTCTGCCTTGCATTTTTGATTTCAGATTTTGCAATTGGTTTGTCAGGAATGAAACTTTGGCATTTGTCATTTGTAAGTTTTCAATTAATTGGATATGCCTTAATGTACTTCGTTGGATCACGTGTTTTATTCACAAGAATGGTTCTTTATTCGATGCCCATAGCTGCATTGCCATTGGTTCCATTCTTGTCCGATGAAACGTTTCTAATTCTAGCCAATCGAAGCATCGAATCCTTTTCGACCACTCAACTTACATTGCTTTATACATTTATTATCAGTTTCATTGCTTTCTTGAGGTGGCTCTATCTCCGAAATAAAACGCATTTTGATACTAAATTATCATTTCATTCTTACTACGTTTTAATAATCATTGGCGTTTCATGTCTTTCCAGTCTTTCCTGGCAAGTTTCTTTACAACCATGGAGTACGGAATCCTTTGAAATGGGCAATCCACAATTAGCGGTGTATAAGTTCCATGAATACGGGTTAATCCCTTTTCTAGAATCCTTTAATTCACATGCATTAAGTGAAATCATTGATTCATTTCTTTTCACATCATTAAATGGGTATCATGGAGATTTTTCCATGTTCAATTATGTTATTATCCAATCCATCCTAATTGGTCTTAGCACATACTTTCTATTAAAAAAGATAATTCAAAGTGCACATATTGCATTTATTAGCGTATTGATCATTCCCATTTTATTCTTTGTTATTGATTACAACTATAGTATTATTTGGTTTGGTGTCTTGGCTTTATTTAATGCCATAAATAAGAAAACACTGATTTCTTATGCCCTTTTTTGGTTATGTTTTGCCCTCTCCGCCCTTTGGACCATCGATCAAGGTGTACTTTTTATACTTGCCTCAATCATTATGATGGGAATGATGGTGTATTTAAAGATAGTTAACAAAACAGATCTCAAACCTGGAGTAATGGGATTGGGCATCATAATCCTTCTTTTCTTAACTCCCACTCTTATCATTGTGTTTGTAAAAGACATCGATTTACTTGGTAATTTCATGTTGGTATGGAAATATATTTCTTCCCATCAATCATGGGGTTACAGAGGACTTGGACTAATGGACGCTACTTTTATGCTTCATTACATTTTGTTTCCAATTTGTGGATTGTTCGGCTTGGGTTATGTGTTTTGGAAAAAAGATCTTCTTTTCAACAAAACCGGACAAAATAGATTTGTCCCATTTTTGTTCGTTTTTGCTATTGTAGCTACGTTTTGCAATGTACACCGAGGATTGGATCGTCATAGTTTTGCGGAATTATCAGATTACATCAGCGGATTCATGTACCTGGCGTTTGCTATTGCCATTTGGTATCTGCTTCGAAATAAAAAGTTAGTTTATTCCTACTTTCTAATAACACTTTCGGTTTCAATGTTGCTCATGGGATTTAAATATCCAGCGTATAAATCATTGCCTTCAATATATGAACAGGGAAGTCAGAAACTGGATCAATATGCGCATTTAAACATCTCGAAAGCTACTAATCGCGGCAATTCAATCATGGAACAAGTGGTGGCCAAAAAGTATCCAAATCTGCAATTCTTCGACAAGTTTTTATTGAAAGGTGATCAGTCCTTTTTGGAATTTGGAAACATGCCTATGTTATATTATTATTTCAAACGGCCGGTTCCCTCCTATTTTGCCCAAACACTTGCTTCAGCACACAATTTCGAACTTCAATATGATTATGTTGAACGTTGTAAACAAGCAGATTTACCTTACGCAACATTGTCCAACGAACACTTTGGATTCGATATTGATTTTCCAAATGAACTAAGACATCCGATGATTGCCGATTACCTTTTCGCCAATTATAAACCGATGGGAATATTAGATTCCATTTCCATATGGGTCCGAAACGAAGATTGGGTTAATGTACAAATGCCTGATTTAATGAAGGAAATAGACGATTCTCAATTAATGAACGACTCAAACGGAGTAATCTATGGTGAAAAAGCAATCCGTGATAATATATTGACGCTTAAGGCTTACTTTGGTACATCTTTTCCAAAACCGATCCCAGGATTGCAAGTGTTGATTAATGACACCTTGCTCTTACCCGCTTCGTTTGTGAACAACAGATACAAAATGGCTTTCTTTCAGATAGAAAACTGCGATTCCATTCACAAACTTACTTTCTTCCTCAAGGGTTCGAGGATTGCCACATCCAAAATTCAGTTTTACGAATCTGAATACACCCTAGACTACTATCATGAAACACCGGAACATTATTTTCTCGGAATGGTTCCTCATTACCAAGCTAATTATGAATACGACATCGAACAAGAATTTACGGATCAAACAGGTTTGATTCAAACCGAGCAAGATACGTGGGACTTTTTAAAAGGTGATCACATTCCGATCCCAGAATCATTTCAAACGAACCGATCCAATGCCTTTTTGTATTTCAATATTTCGCCTATTAAAAAAGACATGCACCCAAAAAGAGGAGTTAAACTCACGGTTGAATTTGGCAACGAAAAGGAAGGAATCAATGGACAAATGCAAATTTTGCTAAGCCCACGTCAAGAACCGAAGTATTTAACCCGAATATCAGCTCAATACAATTGGCAACTGAAAAAGAATACGTGGATTCGTTTTAAAGATATACCTGGTGGCTACATTCTCTCAGATCCTACGTTGATGCGACTCAAAGAGGACATTCGGAAATAACTAAACTATCTAATTTAGATAATTTAATGCGCAGAATGGTAATTTTTCCACTTCTCAATCACACTTGTAAAGTCTTCAGGTAGTTCAGAATCAAATTGCATGTACTTTCCCGTTGTAGGATGAATGAAACCTAACGTTTTTGCGTGTAATGCTTGACGAGGCATCAATTTGAATGCATTCTCGACAAATTGTCTGTATTTGGTAAAGGTGGTTCCTTTCAAAATTTTATCCCCTCCATAGGTCGCATCACTAAATAGTGGATGCCCCAAATGTTGCATGTGCGCTCTTATTTGGTGGGTTCTTCCAGTCTCCAACTTGCATTCTATCATACTTACGTAGTGATAGCTCTCCATCAATTTATAATGCGTAATCGCTTGTCGTCCATATCCGGTGTCTTCGTCATATACCGCTGTAATTCTGCGATCCTTTTGACTTCTTCCTAACAAGGTATCAATTGTGCCCTCTGGCGCTTCGGGTTCTCCCCAAACAAGTGCATTATAGGTTCGTTCAATGCTATGATCAAAAAACTGTTTTGCTAAATGTGCGAGAGATTTGTCATTCTTGGCTATTACTAACAGGCCAGAAGTGTCCTTATCAATTCGATGAACCAGTCCCGGTCTACCTTCATTACTTCGCGCAATAGGTAAATTGTCAAAATGGTATACTAAAGCGTTGATTAACGTTCCCGTCCAATTGTTGTACGCCGGATGGACTACCATTCCTGCTTCTTTATTTACAATTAACAAATCATCGTCTTCATAGACAATATTAATCGGAATGTTCTCCGCGAGTAGTTCATTATCTCTCGGAGGTTCTGGAAACATTACAGTAATCACCTGATTTGGCTGCACTTTGAAATTCGACTTTAGCATGGGCTCATCATCGATCATCACATATCCACTTTTGATCGCTTCCTGCACTTTGTTACGTGTCGTACTTGCCACTTTATCGGTTAAATATCGATCAATTCGAACGGGGGTCTGACCTGGGTCAACCTCAAATCGAAAATGCTCGAATAAATCCAAGTCTATTTCTTCGTTGGATTCATTTTCGTGAACACCGTTTTTTTCATTTGTCATGAATCCTTTCTATCTAATTTAGCTTACCCTTTCTGCAAATTATTTATCTCCTCCCTTTTTACATGTACATCCATTTGAGGAAAAGGAATTTGCATATTATTTTCAGTGAATGACTTGGAAATCATGAAACGCAAATCGCTTCGCAACAATTCCGCCTGCCAAATTTCGCGACTCCAAAAGAACAACTTAAAATCAAGAGATGAATCTCCAAAGTTCTCAAAGGTTACCAATGGTTTAGGATTATCCATTACCTGAGGATTTTCAGCAGCGCATTGCAACAACAACTCCCGTACTTTGTCTACATCAGAACCATAAGCAACGCCTACCGACACACTAAAACGTGTCTTTTTATAGTTGTGACTCCAATTGATAATTTGATCGTTTACAAATTTGGAATTAGGAACAATAACATACGTCGAGTCTCGTGTTTCAACCTCACACGTTCTAATATTTATCTCCTTTATGGTCCCTACCAAATCATCTATTTCTACTACATCCCCTACCTTGATATTTCCTTCAAACAATATTATTATTCCAGAAATAAAATCTTTGAAAATCTCCTGCAATCCCATTCCTAGCCCTACCAATAAGGCCGCAGAACTTACAAGTAATATTTTTATATCAACTCCCTGACTTTCCAATGCCAAAGCGAAAGCCATCAGATATACTAAATACTTGATCAATTGCAGCACCGAACTGAGTCGCCCTTCAGTAAAAACTTCTCTTTTTTGCAATCTTCGCTTAATAAGAACTTGAAACAGCCACATAGTGAAGCGCACGGCAATCAAAATGGCAACAAGAAACAGCAGACGATATACTGTGAATTTGTACTCATGAAATCCGAAAATTTCGATGTCTAATATTTTTTTAAACTCCTCCAGAATTGTCTTATTTATTACAATTAATCACTAGCTGATGTCTTTTTCCTTATTGGTATTCACAAACAGGATATTTCCTACACCATCATAGCCTTCAAACACTTCCAATCCTTTATGTTTCACGATTTCACTTCGAAATCCTACAATTGTCAAGTCAGCATCTTTTGAATTTTCATTCACAATTTCTTTTGACTCGTGTTCTTCTTCTTTTGGAATCAACTTAATATTGTTAATTGAAATTGGAAGGCGTCCGGTACTAACCAGATTATGCAATTTCTTCTTTTCCATTTCAAATTGATCCTTCGCATAAATAGAAAATAATTTTATGCTTCCTCGCTTCCAATCCGGATGGCCTAGAATGATATAGCCCAACAAAATCATCAAATTCGCATTTTCATAATCCGTTGATGTTACCCAAATATGAATTTCATTATTGTATCCAAAACCTTTGGGCGAACTACCTAAAATACACAAATCAAAGTCTGTGGATTTAATCAACTGCATGTTGTCAATAACATCCTTCAATTTTTCTGAATCTCCTTTTGGATACTCAAACATCAACATGTTATTATCCTTTCCAGAGATTCCGGGCAATTGAATAACTTGCGCAATGGCCGATGTATAAGAAGGACTTATCATCGTATCCAAATACACATTGCTCTTGCTTGAATCCGCCATTTTTATCAATCGCTGCAAGGCATTTTTAGCTGTTTGGTTGGTCTCTTTTGATAAGTATCCTGTAATGAAATGAATATAGGTCCCAAATCCATATTTCATGGAAATCCACCGAAGTAAATCAAAGGCAGAAAACCGTTCGAAACTATCACTCGAAATGCATACAATAGATGGTCGCCAATGATCTGTATCGTCCTGGGCACTTGATTTCTGAAGAAAAACCTGCATTCTACGACTCAGCTGAAATATTACGCCTTGAAAAATGGAAGCCAATCCTTCCTCCTTCTTTTTGTTATATGTGATCCACAAATAAATTCCAATCATTAATACTAACGACAGAAATCCATACAATGGATTCATTTTAAACATTAAATAAATACAGGCTACGGCTCCGATCAATGAAATGTACCATCTTGATCTAAAAGTCGGTCGATAGGCCGGGTCCGCGGCAAAGTGTTCCATAAACGAGATCAAACATATTGCACCGTAGGTTACCATAAAAAACATGGCAATAATTTCTGCTACAAAATTGACTCCATTGGCACTTAAACCACCAAATATGA
Source organism: Cytophagales bacterium (assembly GCA_965277185.1). Lineage (GTDB taxonomy): Bacteria > Bacteroidota > Bacteroidia > Cytophagales > JAHDFW01 > JAHDFW01. Next base: position 184,258 of record CBDICC010000006.1, read on the forward strand.
CAAATACAAAAGCAACTACACACGTTAATGCCGCAGCATTGAATGGCTCTCCTTTTTTCTCACTGGAAAACCATTGATTCATGGCCTTCAATGGAAATATCTTATCCGCTCCAAGAGCTTGCAATGTTCGAGGAGCAATCATAATGGACCCCAAGGCCGAGGAAATCGTGGCACAGGCTAATCCGATAGGAATAATGGGACCCCAAACTGAAATATCAATCATCACATTTTTATGAGGATTGGCCAAATCAAGAGAACTCGCAGAAGTTGCAAACTTGATTGCAATAATAACATACACAATCATTCCTACAAACGTAGCCCACATGGTTCCACGTGGCAATGATTTTTTAGGCTCCGCCAAATCACCAGACAGACCTAATCCTGCCGCAATTCCTGTAAAGGCTGGAAAAATAATTGTAAATACTTTAAAGAACTTCTCATGACTTTTTATACCGTGCGTGAAATCCATTGCCGTATATTCAAAACCTTCAATCGGTTTTCCAACCAAAAAGAAAATAATGGAGACAAACAAAATCGCGGCCACCACATATAATATTTTCACCCCGATATCCGCTCCTTTGGTCAAAAACAACAAAGTCAGGATTGTCATGGTCGGTAAACTCACTATATAATATTGTGATTTACTTGCTAGAAAGAATCCATAATGTGCCGCAACGTAATCAAAGACAGGTTTAAATGCTTCTGCAAAAGCAATTACATAAAACGCGACACTAATTGCTTGAGCCAGATATAATGCCACTCCAATGGCTGCTCCAATGTTCAACCCAAAAGAACGAGAAATCATAAAATATGCTCCTCCGCCTTCAACTTTTTGATTTGTTGCAATTTCTGCAATGGCCATACCTGTTGGAATGGTTACCACGTGCCCCAATACAATAATGGCAATGGTTTGATATAATCCTAGGTTTCCAACGGCCCACCCAAAACGTAAAAACAATATTGCCCCTAAAATGGTAGAAATCGCGGAGAAAAATACTGGCCCTGTTCCAAAACCTCCCTTTTTACCTGCAAGCTGATCCGACATAAACGCGTTCTATAGTATTAATACGATGCCTCTTCCTACACTATGACAAGTGTGTGATTAGATGCATCCATCTATGACAAATTTAAAGGATTAAATTACAAACAGGTAATCTATCCGAAAAATGTTACGGGTGGACTTCATTCCTAATGCACGCAATCGATGCAAATGAATCGATCTACATAAACTCATTCTTAAACTTGTTTCTAGTCTAAGCTACAACTTTATGCTGCATCCTATCGCCTTAGTAAAGGTAACAGGAGGTGTTTCTCCTTTTTTCAAAGCCTCTATCGCATCTTCCAAATACTTAATTGTCACCTTCTTTTCAGAGGTAGCATTATCAATTGACCCGATGTACTGCACTTTTTTATCCGCATCTAGCAAAAACACATGTGGTGTTTTGGTTGCTCCATATTTTGGAAAAATAGTTTTCTCCGGATCGGCTAAGTACGGAAACGTAAAACCTTTTTCCCTTGCTCGAATCTTCATGTTTTCAAAATTATCAGATTCATATGCCTCTGGGTTATTCGGATTGATCGCAATTACCTCATAACCTTGCGATTGATATTTAGCTTGCAAAGCAATGATTCTATCTTCATATGCCACCGAATAAGGACAATGATTACAGGTGAATATTACGATAAAACCTTTTGCTTCCTTAAAATCACTTAAAGAGTGCATCTTATCGTCCGTTCCTATCAAAGAAAAGTCCTCCGCTGTATCTCCTACTTTATACCCCTCCTGAGCATTGGCAATCTGGAAAAACGCTCCAAACAGCATTAAACTTACTACTATCTTTTTCATCGTCTTTTAGGTGTTTATGTACTATAATGTATGTATTATCTATTCTTCAATTAAAGTAAAGAGGTAATATCCTTTTTCAAATCGTCTGCTGAAAGATACGACCTTTCGCGAAAATACTTTTCTCCCTTTACAAATATTACTGTTGCGGGTATTGCACCAGACCAACTTGGGTCTACTTTATCAATCCAACTATTTGCATCTTCATCTGCAAGTAAAGCCACTCCTGACTTAATTCCCTTATTCTGAATAAGAGGTTCAACTTTCGTCTCAAGTGCTGATTCCATATCTAAGCTAATCAATCTCACTTTAACCGGTCGCTTGTCTAATTTTGTCCCATCCAATTCGATTAAATAAGGCAATTCTTTTACACACGGACGACACCACGTTGCCCAAAAATTGACTACATAAATTGTATCATTGGTCGTATCAGAATAGGTTAGCCATTCATTTTGCAATTCATCAAATGTTTGATAAACTTTAATTTGTGCATATCCTTGGAACGACAACGCTACAATTACCAAAAGTAATATTCGTTTTATATACTCCATCTCTATCAGGTTTTAACAAAGAAAACAATACCCCGGTTCAAAATCGCTAAAGATTCTTATAAAATTTCAATCCGATGAATTTTTCCAGAAGCCCCTGTCCGCAATTCGGGCAGGGGTTTTTCCCGTTTTGTAGGGTATCTCCTTCTAAAGGTGTTTTAATATCACAACGGGCAATTTCAAAAGCGATTCAAAAAAACGAACTTACTTTTAAACCTTTTGAAGCCTTCTAAGTCAAAGCAACAGATCGATTTTACAACACAAACGAAAAGTTGTTTTAACGATAAATCAAATTTTATGGATAGAACTCTACTTATGTTTAAAATTAGCTATAAATCAATCATTGCTTCTGCAGCAGTAGCGATGATAGGGATGTCTTCCTGCCAAAAGGAAAGTATGCAAATGGAGTTGGCAGATTACTTCGCTACTGAAAGCGAGACTGAGAGTAATTCTAGCGAAATAAGTAGTTCAGAAGAAGTAGATATGTTATCCATGAGAAGCAGATCTGCCATGGAAGAAGAATCAGGTTGTAATCCATTGGACAATTTACCGGATTGTGCTTCAGTCACAGAAAGTAGTGAATCATTCCCAAAAACCATCACAATTGACTTTGGAACTGGATGCGAAGATCAAAAAGGACGCTCAAAAGAAGGAAAGATCATCATTGATTTATCCGCAGCAATGGACGTAGAAGGATCTGTTCGAACAGTGACTTTTGAAAACTTCAAAGTTGGTCCTGTACATATTGATGGTGAGCGAAAGTTGATCAATAAAGGTAAAAATGACAAAGGAAACTATGTTTTCGAGAAAACCGTGCATACCACACATAGCGGAGAACGTGGAGAACGAACTCGTTCATTTGAAGGTCAAATGGAATTGATTTCTGGATTGGAAAGCGACGATTGCAATAAAGTATTCTACCTAAGTGGTAAAGGAACAATGACTTGTGATCGAGGGGAACATACCAAAACAATCACGACTCCATTACTAATTGACCGCAGCTGTAAGCACCCTAAAAGTGGTGTGGTAGAAATGAGCGGACGAAAAGATGTCGTAATTGATTTTGGAGCGGGCGAATGCGACAATTTAGCAACCGTTACAAAAGACGGAGAAACCAAAGAAATCGACTTGGATGAAGCTCGAGTAAGAGGTAAGAAAGGTGGAAAATTGGGAGGTTAATACTCCTAAAAATAAAGAAGTTTAGTTGAACGAAAGTCAGTTTCTGCAACCGGTACAAGCCGATGTAGAGGCTGGCTTTTCAGTCTGTTATGTCAAAAACAAACAATTAATTGACAACCGTTTGTCCCAAAAATAATTTTTTCGCCCCAGAACACCTTTATATACCATATAATGCAAACACTAAACTCAAAAATAACAGGAAACACTTATTATTTTTATAATTCATTTTTTACCTTTGCAAGGTTAACCAATTTGATTCTGTCAGTTCGAGTAAATCAACAAGTACTATAAAAAACATACGTTGAGTCAGATCAGTTAAAGAATAATTCAAGAGAATAAACGGAAAAAATACTTATATGAACTTAAAAAACAAACTTAAAAAATATTCAATGTTGGCTTCTGCGACTATGGGAGGAGCAATAGCAGCCAATGCAGGTATAGTTCACACTGACATCAACCCTGATTCAGTGATAAATGATCATGGTGAATTTTTTCAATTTGATATCAATGGAGATGGAAATGGAAATGTGCTGTTAGGAAGAAGAGAAGCTTCAGTTGTTAATGGATATGGAACAAACAATGTTTACAACTTCATTGATTTTGCCGCTTCATCTAATGCAGCATTCATGGCTGCTCCAGGAACGGCAATTTCTTCGGTATCATTTCCAATTGTAAATTCAGCTAGTGATCTTATCGGAACTGGTTCAAATTGGGCGACAAGTGGTTTCGCAGGTCTTTATCTTTCTTATACTTCTTATTCAAACAATTGGAGGGCTCTTGATGATGGAAATTGGAGTGGAGCTACAAACCAATATATGGGAGTAAGATTAGTTGATACATTAGGTGCAGCGCTTGACACAACTTATGGTTGGATTCAAGTAAGCGTTTCAGCTGATTACAAAACTGTTGATCTAATAGACTACGCTTGGCAAAGCTGTCCAGGTGTTCCAATTATGGCTGGAGATATGGTTTCAAGAGCTACTTCTACGGCTTCCAACCTTGTTGTTTCAGATGTAAATGACCTATTAACCGGGGATGATTTTCAATTAAGTTTTGATGCAGCAGCAAACGAAACCTTAGTTGGACGTTACCAGGTTGTTGTTGTTAAATCTTCCAAAGCAGGAACTTTTACAGGTGATTCCATCGTTGGAATTCCTTTATCTTCTAGATACTATGTAGCTCCAACAGGAGGAAACTTCTCTAGTGTACTTTCAGGTATTACTACGGATTCTGATGGTGATTCATTTGCTTTTGGATCTGAGTATGTAGTGCTTGTTGTTTCTTTACCAGATGGTACGAATGCAAACGAATGTGCAATTTCAGCTCCTTCTAATGTTGTAAAATTAGTACAAGCTGCTAATCCTGCATCAAATGTAGTAGCAACGGACGTAGCCAACAACGGAAACGGTCTTGATATGGGATTCGCCTTTGATATGGGGGCAGATGAATCTACGATTAGTGAATACAAAGTATTAGCTGTACCTACAGCCAATGCTGGTTCGTTTAATGTAGATACCGCCAATGCAGCTGCTGCATTAGGTAACGCATATAGTGTTTCTAAGACTGGTTCGAACCTCGCAGGTACATTTGATACCACTGGTGTAGATGCTAACGGAGCATTGATTGTAAACGGAGTAGACTATACTCTATTTGTACTTTCATGTGCTGATACTTCGAACGCAAGTGGAAACAGCCTTTCTTCAGGTTCAAATGCTATAACGCTTAACAGTATATCGTCTCCTGCAACTAATTTAGTAGCAAGTGATGTTGCAAATAACAGCAACGGTCTTGATTTACAAATTGCATTCGACATGGCAACAGACGAAAGTTCTGTTTTAGAATATCGTGCCGTTGCAGTAAAGGCTTCCAAATCTTCTACGTTTGATTTAGATTCTGCTGAGTTGGCAATTACGAATATGTATCATTTGGTTGTTGCTAAAACTGGTGCAAATCTATCCGCTGTATTTGGTGGAACCGCTATGGATTCAGATGGTGATTTGATTCAAGTTGGTGTTGCATATAATGTGTTTGTAGTATCTGAAAAAACAGGTGTTGCTACAATCAATGTAATTTCTGCAATGTCCAATGAAGTAACATTAAACACTCCTGCTTCTGTAACAATGAATGTAGTTGCAACAGATGCTAGTGACAACAATAACAGTTCTGATTTACAAGTAGCATTTGATATGGGGGCGGATGAATCCAACCTTACTGAGTATCACGTGTTTGCTGTAAAAGCAAATGATAGTTCTTCCTTTGATTTAGATACTGCTAACGCGGTAGGAGCAGGAAACTATTTAACTGTTGCTAAAACTGGTGCAAATATCTCAACCGTATTCGGAACAAGTGATAATGATGTAGATGGTGATGCTATTGCTCAAAACACAAACTACGTGCTTTTTGTAATGTCGGTTACCAATGGTACTACTTCTAACATCAGTTCTTTATCTGCTCAATCTAACACAGTTATGTTGACAGTTCCTGTAACGACACCTGTTACAAATGTAGTAGCAACGGACGTTTCAGAAAACAGTAATGGTACTGATTTACAGATCTCCTTCGATATGTCTACTGATGAGGCAAACTTATCAGAATACAGAGCGATCGCAGTAAAAGCAGCTAAAACAGCTACTTTTGATTTGGATTCAGCTAATGCCGCAGTAGCAAACAACTACCACTTAGTAGTTGCAAAAACTGGTGCAAACATTACAACTACATTTGGAGCTGCAAGTATGGATTCAGATGGTGATTTATTAGCAATTGGTGTTGATTACAATGTATTCATTGTTTCTGAAAATAATGGATCTAGTACAACATTTAGCAGTATTTCTTCTGCTTCTAACAATGTAACATTAAATACAACTGCTTCAGTTACTAACACAGTAGCTGCAACAGATGCATCTGACAATGGAGATGCAACAGATTTACAAGTAACCTTCAACATGGGTGCAGTTGAGTCTACCGTTGCAGATTACAGAGTAATGGTAGTTAAAGGAGCAAATGCGGGAACATTTAATCTTGCTGCTGCAGAATTAGTAGGAAGTGGAAATTACATGAGTGTTGCTCCAACAGGATCAAACCTTTCTGTAACATTCGCTGCTGGAGATAAGGATGTAGACGGTGCTGCTATTGCACAAGGAACAGCTTATCAAGTCTTTGTAATGTCTGCTCAGAATGGATCAACTTCTAATATTAGTTCTTTATCCAGTCCATCTAGTTCAATTACATTGAGTATTCCGATATCAGTTCCAAGTAACGTTGTTGCTATTGATGTGGCTGACGACATTGCTCCAAGTGATATGGAAGTATCATTTGATGGAATCGCAAATGAGTCTAACATCTCTAACTACGAAATATTAGTAGTAAACTCTGATGCTGCAGACAACATTTCTGCTGCACAACTTGCTAATATGATTAGTCAAGGATACGGTACAGAAGTAGTTTCTACTGGATCTGCAAGCTATACACAAGTACTTGGAAGTTGGGCCGCTGATGAAAATGGTGTTTCAATTGCTAATTTCAAAGCGTACAAAGTATTCGTTGCTACTAAACCAAATGGTGTCGCTACTGTCGATCCTCATTTCAGTTCTGCATCGGACGAAGTTATTCTTAAAAACACAACTAGTGTTTCTGATGATTTAGCAAGCGAGATTAATGTAACTTCTTTTGATAATTCAATTCGAATTGTACTTGATCCATCTTTGGCAACAAAAGGATCTGTAATCGTACGTAACGAAATTGGACAAACAGTTCATACATTGACTATCAATTCTTCGGACATGCAAATTCAGAATGTTGGTCGTACTGGCATCTACTTTGTAACAATTGTAACTGATAATCAGTCAATCACACGTAAAGTATCTATTAAATAAATATATATATTTAATATGACACATCTCATTCGATTCAATTCAATAGAACAGAATAGGGAGAGGTGAAAAATACAATTCGTATTTAACAATATTTTATTCGAGCATTAGAGGGAGGGTTTCTTAAATTAGAAACCAGCCCTTTTTTGTTTTATAGAAGTTAGAGTTTAGTTTGCATTAGCAAAGCATTGTCAAAATCGTATTGAGTACCCAAAGACAACCCCACACGAGAAGGCTGCAAAATATCGAATACCAAATCTTAGCATTATAAGTCAGAAAGTGTTGCTGTGAAATAATCCATACAAAGATCGCTGGAGCGACACCAAACAGAAACCAGGGTATGTAATCTACCCAAAACGATTTCTCTCCGGAGTTCATGGAAAAGATAGAAGAAGTTAAAACCCCATGAATACAAATATAGATGGCAATCGAAAACAATAACCCAAGGATTAATAACACATGGCGCAACCAGTTCTTCATTGGAAATTATTCAACCTTTTAATTAGACAATTAATCAACCTGAAATAAATCAATTTATTGTACAAGCCCTAAAATTCCATTTTCGGCAACAATGAACCTCACAATAATTTCACCATGTGCATTAGCCTCTTTATATTTGCGCTAATAGCACATTGCATTCGTCAATGAAACAGAATTTGTGATTCATGAAGATTATTGGAGTAGGTAGAAATTACGCAAAGCATGCCAAAGAACTTGGCAATGAAGTTCCGACTGAGCCGGTTTTGTTTTTAATGCCTGACTCGGCCATTGTTCGAAAGAATGAGCCGTTTTATTATCCTGATTTTTCCAAAGACATTCATCATGAAATAGAAGTGGTGATTCGGATTGATCGGGTAGGTAAAAACATCCAAAAGAAGTTCGCACATAAATACTATAGTGAAATCGCCCTTGGTATTGACTTCACGGCACGAGATTTGCAATCGATAGCTAAAGAAAAGGGGCTTCCGTGGTCATTGGCTAAAGGATTTAACGGTTCATTGCCTATTTCATTTTACCAAGACAAAACTGGTTATGATCTAAACAATTTATCGTTTTCATTGAAGCTTAACGGAAATCTAGTTCAAGAAGGAAATACAAGCAATGTGCTTTTCGATTTTGACGAGCTAATTGCCTATTGCTCAAAGTATTTTACGTTAAAAAAAGGAGATCTTATTTATACAGGGACACCAGCGGGAGTTGGTCCCGTTCAAATTGGGGATCGATTGGAAGGTTATTTAGAAGATCAAAAATTATTGGATTTTGAAGTTCGTTAAACATATTATTATCGTTTTATTGCTTTCCTGCAATGCATTTACCTTGCTAGCTCAGGAAGCGAACATATATCCACAGGATTATTTTCTGTTTCCAATAAGACCAGGCGAACGAAATTACCTTGCCGGAACAATGGGGGAACTTCGTCCCAATCATTTCCATGGAGGATTAGATATAAAAACAGGTGGAGTAGAAGGATTGCCTGTACGAGCTGCAGCTGATGGATATGTGCAGCGCGTAAAAGTAAACTCGTATGGATATGGTTGGATATTATATATCGCGCATCCTAATGGATACGTTACTACCTATGCCCATTTAAAGAAGTTCAGACCTGACATTACCAATTATGTTCGTTCTCAACAATACAATCGAGAATCTTTTTCGGTGGATTTATTTCCTAAAATTGAAATGCTGAAAGTTCAAAAAGGAGACACGATTGCTTGGTCCGGTAATACTGGTTCCTCTGGAGGGCCACATTTGCATTTTGAAATTCGAGATAAAAACAATAAAGCCGTTAATCCCCTGCTCTTTGGTTTTTCTGAAATTCTGGATAAAACAGATCCTTCTTTTAGTAAAGTTGCGCTAGAATGCTTGGATATCAACGCACGAGTAGAGCAAAAGTACGGAAGAAAAGAATATTCGTATTCCAGATCCGGTAATGTATATAGTGTCAAAGATACTGTAGAAGCATTTGGTAATATTGGAGTAGATTTCACCGGATACGACCGATTGGATGGTGCCAGTAATAAAAACGGAATCACCTATGTTACATTGGAATGCAACAATAAAGTGTATTTCACGCAGTCTTTGGAAAAATTTGCCTTTAGCAAAGGCCGCACATTCAATACTCATATTGATTATAAAACATATCTAAAAACCGGATCCCGCTTTCAGCATTGTTTTTTGGAAGATGGAAATACACACGGCTTTTACGGAGACATGACTAATCGTGGAAAATTAACCATTGAGCCAGGTAAGTTATATGATATAAAAATAACCATTAAGGACTCGTACAAAAATGCCAGTACCTTATCTATGGTAATTAAAGGTGCTTATCCCGTATTAAATCAGCCAAAGCAAACTAGTTCAAAGTGGCGTCCTATTAGTTATACCATGGTTGAGAATGTGATGGTGTTAAAGGTTAAAAACAATGACGAGCTTTCTGCTATTGCAATGGTTTATGCAGATTCTAGTTCCTATGAAATGCCTTTGTCTTATTATGAGGGGATCAGTTCCTGTTATCTGTGGGATATGCGAAAAGCCATGCCTGATTCGATTGCATTGTGCGATACGATGTTACGATTTAACTACAAAAAGATGGTTGTGCCAGGAAAAGAGCAAATCTATTCTGACAGTACCATATTTGTTTATGTGCCTCCGCATGCCTTGCTTGACACATTTTATATGGATACGGAATATGACAATGATACAATCAAGAAAAAAGAAGAGTGGAGGGTAGGAAATGTATTTACACCGCTCATTCAAAATGTATCCATTACCCTTAAAATTGATTCTAATTCGGCATTGCGTCATCCAAAAGCCTCCGTATATGCTAAAAAATGGAATTACAACTCCTATGTTGGAACCGAATGGACCAAATATGGCGCAAAGTTCAGAACGAGAGCACTGGGTAAATTTCTTATACTTCGGGATGAAAAGAACCCTTATATAAAACTACATTCCAAGAAATCAAATTACGTTTCCTTTAAAATCAGTGATGAGCGATCTGGAATTGGCAGTTTTAGAGCTACCTTAAATGGAGACTGGATTATGCTTAACTACGATCACAAGCAAAAACTAATTTATTTGGATCCCTATTATTGGGATAAAAAGTTAAAAGGAGATTTTAAACTCGTGTTAAAGGACAACGCGGGAAACAAAACAGAATATACCACTACATTTCAGTAGTCCAATCCCACACAATTTATTTATCTATTTATCTAAGTTATCAAATATGACATCGTTCAAAGCAGGAGATAAAGCACCAGAATTTTCATCCACTGATCAAAATGGAGAGACTGTTACACTTTCTCAATTTAAAGGAAAAAAAGTGGTGTTGTATTTTTATCCAAAAGATAATACGCCTGGATGTACTACTCAAGCCTGCAACCTAAGAGATAATTACGATCTTTTATTGAAACAGGGTTATGTTGTACTTGGTGTAAGCATGGATACGGAGAAAAAGCATCAAAACTTTATTGAAAAGCATGATCTACCATTCCCGTTATTGGCAGATACGGAACGTACATTGATCGACACGTATGATGTATGGCACTTGAAAAAATTCATGGGGCGTGAGTATATGGGTATCATGAGAACCACATTTGTAATCGATGAAAACGGAATCATTGCAGAGGTTATTCACAAAGTAAAAACCAAAGAACACGCCGATCAAATTTTAAATGCTTAAACGTTTTTCCGTAATCTATCTGATTGAGGTTTCAGACTATTTTTTTACATCTTAACCAATTTTTTCTGAATTACTCCTCCGTCTTTAACCATGGTTAAATAGTACATGCCATTAGGTTGATTCGAAAGATCAATTGTTTCTAATCCAAAACCGGATCGAATGATTGCACCTATAGAATTTGTAAGACGATATTCGAAGCCTTCGCCTGTTACTCCATTGTCGGATAATAAACCGTGCAATTTCATTACAAACTTATCAGACGAAACAGAATTATCAAGATAGATTAAATCATCCACCTCTAATTCACGAATTTCATCTAAGTCTCCTCCATTGAAATCCCTATTTTGATCTGCAGCAACCATGGCAGATTGAGGCGCCCCAAAGAGAGAATTAAAATAGATTGGTCGACGCCACAAAGTTAAATTCCGAATGATGTTGTTTCGAACGTGACACGTATACTCTCCTGACTGCCAAAACAAGAAGTATCCTTGATTTGTACCAGTTGTCTCCACACCATCTCGATACCATTGATATAAGTTATCCGCTTGTGCATCAGATACAGATGCCAGATAAAGCCAATTTCTATACTCAATATTATCTAAGCTATCCTGTTCTCCATAATATACATTGGAAGATATCGATCCAGCAACCGGCACTAAATCTTCAAAATTTAACTGATTTCGTTCAATATCCAAGTAGCCTAGATTCGCATGATTTGTAATGCCATCGATGCCATCAAAATTATTATCATTGTACATCGCTAAGTTAAGATTTGGAGCAGTAGCACCTAAGTCGGGTATATTACCTGTGAAATCATTCTCGTACACACCAATGGCTACAAGGTTGGTAAGACTACTCAAGCTAGTAGGTAGCGCTCCAGACATGCTATTGTCATGAAACCAGATCTCTTCTAAGTTTGTTGCACTTCCAATATCCGAAGGAATACTTCCGCTAAATCCATTTTCATGTGCATATAACAATTCTAAATTTGGCAACCCTGCAAAACCTGTTGGAAACGTTCCCGTAAAGTTATTCCCATTCAACGCAATGAACTTCAATGCAGTCATTGTCATTAAAGATGACGGAATTGTACCCGACATCGCATTTCCATCTAACCAAATCATTTGAAGATTAGCAAGATTATTAATACTGGAAGGAATTGTGCCATAAAAGTTATTATAGGACAAATACAATTCCTTTAAACTTGAAATGCTTTGTAATTGAGAAGGAAAAGGCCCTACTAGCTGATTTCGGTCCAAATACAATTTCTCCAAACTACTTAATCCAGATAATGAAGTTGGAACGGCACCGGATAGATTATTACTTGATAAATAGAGTAAAGACATTCCTGTCAAGTTTCCGAGACTTGATGGAAGTGATCCTAAAAGGTTGTTTTGGGAAAGCCGAACTTCTAACACACGATTATTGGCTACTGTAACTCCATACCATGTAGAAACATTACCCGAAAGCCAATTTGAATTATTTGTCCAAGAGGCACCGTTTGTGGAATTATATAAATCCACTAAAGCGGATGAATCTTGCGGAATAACCTGTCCGGAAACCCAGCCAGTTGTAATAAATATTACAAGAACACCATTAAATATCCTTCTCATACTCTATCATTTGATTCTCATTCAATTATATCATGCTTTGTATACGCAAAAATCGAAAGAAAGGTTCGGAATCAACGGACTATTTTAAGCCACAATGTAGAAGTCAAAATATGTTCTATTCCTTTTACAATGTTTCCATAAAACAAAAAATCATCCTTTTTGACAAAGCATGATTTTTCTAGTGGACGAACATTCTTCCGGATTATACTTCGTCTTATTTAAATTCGATCAATTTTAAAGAAATAATAGTTGTTTACTGATCACTTCATCCCCGTTATAAATCACCACCCAGTAATTTCCTTTATTATACTTCTGAAGATTTAATTCATTGGACTCATTCGTTAAGAATTCGCCAGATTCCAATAATTCTCCCATCGAATTAATAATTCTATATGTGAATTTTTCCGCAGTAGTTGTGATCGGGTCATCTGAAAAATTTACCATAAATAAACCTTCTGATGAAGGATTGTTCGCAATCGTTATATCATCTGGGCGTACAGGTGAGGCCGAAACTCCTCCGTCTTCATCTTCCCAGTTGCCATCCACATCGCCTAACAATATCGCTTGATAATCCACTTGATACGAAGAGTTAGTGGTATTTGGTCTTGGAATGCAATTATACATTCTCGGAATAAAATCTCTTGAATACCCACTTCCTGAACTTATAGGAAACGCTGGGTCCTCAGAAAATGCAGGGTCATTATCCATTACTTCTCCATCAAAAAATGCCCAATCCAACGAAACCGCCGAACCAGCGGGCGTTCCATTTGAATTATAATTCCACGCTTGTGGAAATTCACAAATATACCCATTAAACCTTCTACATATTAATGTGGCGTCGTTCGCTCGTACTAGCCCGTCCATATTCACGTCACTTGCGATCATTTCAAAAACATTTCTGTCTTTCCCTTTGGTAGCAGCGATTTCTGCTGCTTCTTTTGCGTCTTTGTCATCAATAAAATCTGAAACGTCTGTACATGATCCAGTATTAGCATAATCACCCTCTACGTCTCTTTTAAAGCTAATTCCTTGCTCTGTGCTGTTGTTAATTTCAAACTTACCATTCTTATCTGGCTGCGTTGCTCCTGCAAAACTAGAACAATTAATATTTACCATGCTTATGTCCGTTGGCACATAATCATTTGGATTGTTTGCATCCCATGCCAAAACATCACCATCCCAAAACTTTATAGTACCTTCTAAATCCAATGGTGTGGAAGGCGGACTTACCGAAGCAGGACCCGTACCTGCAACCGGACCATCTCCATAGGAGATTACATGTGTCAAATAACCTTCATCTACGCCACAAAATGTCACCCCCGAACTGACATCATCATCTGTTTTTGATTCATATTCAAAGCAAGCAATGTTTCCTGTTCCTGTAAACTGTGCATCCGCTGGAGCATCTTTTCCAAAATAGAGTGAATAATACTCTTTCAAAATCGGACCTCCTTCATGATGATGATCTGAAATATATTTGACATAATTCGCATTTCCGCCGTTCCAAACTGATTCACTAAATGCCTTTCGTTTAGGATGCACAAGATCCTCATTAAATTCCAAACAAACATCTAATCCAATAATTCCAGCTGGCAAAGGCTCATTCACACTTAAACAAAGTCTAAATTTATCCTTTTTAGAACCTTCTAAATATGTTTGTTCCATCTCATAGTTTTCAAGCGTAGTTGATCTTGGCTTCGTGCTCATCGTTGCATTAATCTTACTTCTATAAAGGGCAAGGTCTGGAAGTGCAGGATTCCCTATTTTACAAGTGTATTGACCTGAATTCAACTCTTGTGCATTATTAATCGCATAGTTAAGGCTTGTAGCACCCTGTATTTCAACTCCATTTACAGACCACTGATAGGTATTTCCTGCTGCATTATCGGAAACATCCATTGTAATGTTTCTTCCAACTCGAACCACTGTATCCACCGGATCATCAATACTGTCCTGATTGGCATAGTAAAAGTTATTTGTAATGCCCACTACAGGCAGAAGATCTCTAAAGTCCAATTGATTCCCTTCCACATTATAATAATTCAAGGAGCCGTTTGGGGTAACTGCTGCAATTCCTGTTAGTTGATTGTTTTCCAGTAAAACCCAATTCAAAGAATCTGAAGCTGCACTAAAATCCGGAATCGTACCTGTTAGGGCATTATTATTTAATCCAACGGCTTGCAAATTTGGTAATGTTCCCATTCCAGGAGGAATGGCACCAGTAAAATTATTATTATTCAACCATAGCTCGGTCAATCCTGTTGCATTTCCAATGTCGGAAGGAATTAAACCCGTAAATTGGTTTTCATGTGCAAATAATGTTGTTAAGCTGCTCAATCCACCAAATCCGGATGGAAATGTTCCTGAAAGGTTATTCCCATTAATACCAAGGATTTCCAAATTACTCATGCTCATAAGCGAAGGAGGCACATCACCTGACAATTGATTTCCATCCAACCAAAGCCAACGAAGATTACTTAATGCATTAATCCCAACCGGAATCGAACCGGTTAAGTTATTATAAGACAAAAACAATTCCTGCAAATTGGTAAGATTAATCAGAGATGCTGGGAATGCTCCTGAAAACTGATTTCGATCCAAGTACAATTTTTCAAGAGTCGTTATTCCTCCAATCGCAGTGGGGATTGTACCTACCAAACTATTTACGGACAAATTCAAATAGGTTAATGCATTCAGATTAGCAATAGAAGTAGGGATTGTTCCGATTAAGTTTCGTTGCCGAAGTTGCAAAACAGTCACTCTGTTTCCTGTAACTACTACTCCATTCCACGTTGAAACGGGTCCTGCTAACCAATTCGTATTATTACTCCAGTTAGGTCCATTTGTGGTATTGTACAAATCAACCAAAGCCAATGAGTCTTGTGGTAAAACCTGTGCGTTAAGTACACCACATGTACCTAATAAAACGGATAATATCGCAATGTATATTTTCTTCATAAGCATGCTAATTCAAGAACTTATAAATATACAATGCAAAATGAACTATTCCAAAAGACCACTTATGATTCTAGAAGTCAATATCTAACTTCACGTGGGTCCGTGTTAAATTTACAATTGATTATGCCCAAAAATCAACACCTATCTAACCACATTCAACGTTCCAACATACTGCTTAGAATGGAATATTTCCGTTCCACCCAGTTGGAAATAATATGTGCCTGGGCTGAAGGTTTCCGTGTTAAGTCTAATTCTGTTTTGTCCGTTAATATGCTTTGATATTATCAATTTCCCCATTTGATCAAACACATTGATGTGATCTATGTTCTTACAATCCATACAATCTTGTAATTCAATATTCACTAGATCCGTGGTAGGATTAGGATACACTTTTAGGTTCCAACGTCCCATAACTTGATTGATTCCGGTATGATCAATGATACTTAATTGCACTGGTCGACGAATGAGTGTCAAATTTGGAACTAACGTACTTGTAATACTACAAGTATATGACCCTGAATCAGCTACAGCAACTTGATCAATCATAAGTGTTGCATTCGTATCACCCACGACGGTATCTCCGCTATGAAACCATTGATAAGTATTGGCACTACCTCCAATGCTCGAGGAAATAGTGAATGAACTATCTGTGTCTTTCACAATACTATCCATCATGAGCACCATTGCTTGGGGGCTATATTTAGTACTGTCCACTCCTAACTGAACTAAAGGTTCTAAATCATCAAACGTAAGTAAGTTATTGCTTACATTAATTTCTAAAAATGGCTGAAGCGTATCCAACTTAGGAAGGTCCTCCAGCAAATTATCGTTAAGTTGTAGATATAGTAAATTCGGAATAGTACTGATCGAATCTGTTACAGAGGTAATTTGATTCCCATTTAAATATAAGCCTAACAAGAAGGACAGGTCTCCAACTTCATCCGGCACAACACCACCTATTTGATTGTTTTGTATTCCAAAATAAGTCAAAAATGTTAAATTGGAAATCCTGCTACTTACTTGTCCGGTAAATTGATTATCATCCAAAAACAACTCAACCAACCCTGTTAAATTATAAAGCGTATCCGGAATTGGACCACTAAATTGATTCCCATTTAAATAAAGTTTATTTAGACTTGTGATGCTTCCCAACTCGTCTGGTATCCCGGTTAAGGCATTATCGTTTACTCCAAGCGAACTCAACTGGGATAAATCTTTTAAATCCTTGGGAATTGAACCTGTTAGATTATTGCTGTTCACAAAAAGGGTATGCAATACACTCAACATTCCCAACTCGCCCGGAATGGTATCATCAAGTTGATTATGATTCAAATAAATAGTATTTAGATTGGTCATATTCCCGATTTCCGGAGGAATTGGTCCTGTAAACGCATTGTGATCCATTCCTAATATTTCGAGCGCACTCATTCCATCAATTAGGGAAGGAATGGACCCTGAAATATTGTTATCACTAAACCATAATTCTTTTAACGCCGTGAGATCTGCTATCTGACTTGGTAAAGAACCAGAAAGATTATTTCCATTTAAATAAAGCTTCGTTACGCGATTACCTTGAACGACAACCAGTCCACTTCCCCAATTGGTTACACTTCCCGTTTTCCAATTCGCATTATTAAACCAAGCCGGCCCATTGAGACTATCATAAAGTGCAACCAAAGCCAACGAATCCTGAGTAATCACCTGTCCAAAACTTGCACTTACGATGGCGATTTTAATAAAGATAATAACTAATATTCTTTTCATTTTGCAATTATAAAAAAGTAAACAAACAGCCTAAGTGAACACAAAAATAAATAGCTTTTCTATTTCTGTTTTTATCCATTTCAATTATTCCAGATTCAGTAAATATGCAACTTTAAATCATTCTACACAAATATTCATTGTCCTTCTGCTTGCATCCTACTACCTCAAAATTACCTTGTTTTATAATTTAAATCTGGCGTTACGCCCTTTAAAAAAATTAACATTACGCGAAATATTTTAGCTAATTTTCTATAACCTATCAGTTTAAAAAATTAGCTTTGCAGCCATATAAATTTTAGCCAAATTGAAATGAAAAAATATTCAATAGAAGAACTAGAAAACCTTGCGGCTCAGTGCCGTAGAGACTCCCTACGTATGATTCACGCAGTATCTTCAGGACACCCTGGAGGTTCCCTTGGATGCGCTGATTTGTTTGTCGCGCTTTACTTCGAAGTACTTCAACATGATCCCTCTTTTAATATGGATGGAAAGGGTGAAGATCTATTTTTTCTATCGAACGGACACATTGCTCCTATTTGGTATAGTGTGCTGGCTCGTTCTGGATATTTTGAAGTAAGTGAATTGGCTACCCTTCGAAAGTTAGACTCCCGTTTGCAAGGACATCCGGCAACCGAGGAACATTTACCAGGAATTCGAATTGCCTCTGGTTCACTTGGGCAAGGATTATCTGTATCACTTGGAGTTGCTCAAACTAAAAAACTAAACGGAGACGATCGATTAGTTTATACATTAATGGGAGATGGTGAGATTCAGGAAGGTCAAGTTTGGGAAGCGGCGATCTATGGAGCGCATCATAAAGTAGACAATATCATTGCCATGATTGATGAGAATGGTCGTCAAATCGACGGAGATGTGGATGATGTAATGGCGTTAGGTGATCTTGGAGCAAAATGGGAAGCATTTGGATGGGATGTGATGCGAGCTGAAGGGAATGACATGGCTAAACTTATTGATTCCTTAAATGAGGCTAAATCCAGAACTGGAAAAGGAAAACCTGTGATGATTTTGGTTAAAACTGAAATGGGACAAGGTGTAGATTACATGATGGGAACCCATAAATGGCATGGAAACTCGCCAAACGATGAACAGTTGGAAGATGCATTAAACCAACTTACTACCACACAACAGGATTATTAATAAATAGGCATAGTATAGATTATTATGAAAAAATACGAAGTTACAGGAAACAAGGATACTCGCTCTGGATTTGGAGACGGATTAGCTGAATTAGGACGTACAAATCCAAATGTAGTAGCACTATGTGCCGATTTAACCGGTTCATTAAAAATGAATGCGTTTCAAAACGAAAATCCGGATCGGTTTTTTCAGGTTGGAATAGCAGAAGCAAATATGATTGGTTTAGCCGCTGGAATGGCGATTGGAGGAAAAATTCCTTTTACCGGTACTTTTGCCAATTTCTCAACTAGTAGAGTGTATGATCAAATCAGACAGTCTGTAGCTTATTCGGAAAAGAACGTTAAAATATGTGCTTCGCATGCCGGTCTTACTTTAGGGGAAGATGGAGCAACACATCAAGTTTTAGAAGATCTTGGAATGATGACCATGTTACCAAACATGACCGTTATCAATCCTTGTGATTATAATCAAACAAAAGCAGCTACTTTGGCAATTGCGGAGCATGAAGGACCCGTTTACCTTCGATTTGGAAGACCAAAAATGCCTATTTTCATCCCAGAAAATCAAGAGTTTATTATTGGAAAAGCATTGATGCTTAATGAAGGTACCGATGTTACCATCGTTGCTACTGGTCATTTAGTATGGGAAGCACTTCAAGCGTGTGAAATGCTGGAAGAAAAAGGAATTTCTGCAGAAGTAATTAATATTCATACCATCAAACCATTGGATGAAGAAGCAATTTTGAAATCCGTTGCTAAAACTGGTTGCGTGGTAACAGCAGAAGAGCATCAAATCAAAGGAGGACTAGGTGCATTGGTTGCACAATGTGTTTCTCAAAATGATCCAAAACCAATTGAATTTGTTGGGGTACAAGATGTATTTGGGGAAAGTGCTACTCCAGCTCAACTTATGGAAAAATATGGTTTAACTAAAAACGACATTGTTTCTAAAGTGGAAAAAGTGATTGCAAGAAAATAAAAAAAGAATCATATAAATAAGTGCGCTAAAATTTAGCTCTACTTACAAAAATCATAAACGTCTTTCCTTCATTTGCCATGTCAAATAGATCGAAAGACGTTTTTTTTATGCACAAAATAGGATGGATATGCACCGTTCATTCGTTGAATCTTACCGTTCATAAAAACCAGCAAAAAACACTTCAATAAATCGAGTTGCTTTAATACTTTTGCGGCCTCAAAAAAAAGCTAAACAAACACTATCAATTTCCACACTTTTAATTTTATGAAACGACAACTTTTACCAATCCTTACTGGCATCTGTGCCTACCTCATTTTGTCTTCGACATCCATTGTTGCGCAAACGTATACTTTGGACAGTATCGTTGCCAATAATGCGGTGGATTCAACAAACATTATATACCCATACAACCACGATAATTATACCTATGATGAAAACGGAAATCAGCTCTTGCACGTAGGTTATGAATGGAATTCAACCACTAAACATCATGAACTATCCTACAAGGAAGAGCAGATATTTACAAATGGCAATCGTACTTCCTATATTGCCTACACTTGGGATGGAACGGTGTACAATCCATTACAAAAAACAGAAAGTACTTATGACGGAAACAATGCCGTCCATGATTCTTATTCTTGGATAGATAGCTCCAGCAGCTGGAACCAAACTGGAAAATACGAAACGTACTCCATCGGGCCAGATCAAGATACAACTCAAATCAGCTATCAATGGGTAGACTCTACTTCATCTTGGGAACAATCTTACAAAACTACGTATGCATATTCACCTGCCGGACTTCTTTTAAACTACAAATATTACGACTGGGATGCGGATAATAGCCTTTGGGTAATTTCTAGTCAATCAATCTCCTACTTTACTGGGAATAATCGAGATTCAACGGTTGTAACCGTTTTTAGCGCTGGGTCAGCTGTTCCTTCATCAAAAACAGAATGGCTACGTGATGCAAATGGAAATGACACTTCCTATTATTATATGTTTTGGAATACTTCAACCAACATGTATGATCCTTATAGTAAAAATACACGCGTATTTGATGCTAATGGCAATTCCATTGAGTACACATACTTCTGGTGGAATGGCGCAAATTATGCACCTCAGAACAGAACTGTCAATACATTTGACGCATCGAACAACAATACTTCTTACGTAGGATACTATTGGGTAGATAGTACAAGTAGCTGGCTTGAAAATTATAAAGGTGAATACGTTTATGATATCAACAACAACCTACAGGAAGATTATCGCTACAGTTGGAATTCAGATAGTAGTAATTGGACCCCAACTTCTAAGTCTTTTAATTACTTGTCATTGGACATTGATTACGCAAATCTTTATTTGCCCGAAGAAACAGACTATGATCTTTATGAACATGCCAATCAATTGGATAGCAACATTAGCTTTCAATACCAAAACGGAACATGGGTTAAAACAGAAGAAATTTTGTTCCATTTCAGTGAATTGGTTGGTGGAATTAATGCTACAACGGGGAATATTAATGTGTCCGTCTATCCGAATCCTTCCTCTCAGTTTATCGCATTTGATTCCGATTTGATTCAAGGTCAAGGATTTATTACTGTATTTGATGCACAAGGAAGAAAAGCAATGCAAACCTCTTTTAGTTCCAAAGATCAAATTCGAGTACAAGACTTACCTCATGGAAACTATATTTTTAAAATAATTAACAAAGGAAGAGTCTTTTCTGGCAAATTTCATAAGAACTAATTCTACCGTTAATAAAGTAATACCTACCAGTTATTGGATAAAACCTACCGTTGGTATAAACCTGCTTTTATGTAAGACTCTATCTGTTAACTTTGTAAAAGTAATTATTCAATAACCTAGTTCAAACCTAAACAGAAACACAACAAAAACAACAATTCATTTTAAAGTTCAACCACGTCGGCTTCTTTGTAACAAAAGGACCGACGTTTTTGTTTTGTATCTATGTACATACTTGCTTAACTTTAGGGTTTTAAACAAATTTTGATTTTTTAATTTTTAATACATACTTAACTAATATCATGGCACTTGAGCAAGAACTTCAGCAACGTAGCGGAAATGCATGTGAATTATGCAAAGCAACGGACAACCTTAAGATATACACTGTTCCTCCCAAATTTGACAAGACAATTGATGATAGTTTGATGGTCTGTGGAACATGTGAAGATCAAATTGAAAATTCAGAGAACATGGATCCTAATCACTGGCGTTGTTTAAATGACAGTATGTGGAGTGAATTTCCTCCGGTTCAAGTTACCTCTTGGAGAATGTTGCATCGATTGAGAATCAAAGGGGAGGATTGGCCTGCTGACTTAATTGACATGATGTACATGGAAGACGCTACTTCTCATTGGGCGCATGCCACGGGAGATCATGACGAGGCAGGATCCCCTAAACATGTAGATGCTAACGGTACCGAATTGAAAGGAGGCGACAATGTAACTTTGATTAAAAACTTGGATGTAAAAGGTGCAAATTTTACAGCAAAGCAAGGTACAACCGTTCGTCGAATTCGATTAGTAGATGATAATTTGGAACATATAGAAGGAAAAGTTGATGGCCAGAACATTGTGATTCTGACCAAATTTGTTCGAAAAGTAAACTAGTTTAAACTAAATTAAATTATATGGATATCAAAATAGTGATCATCATCGGCATTATTGTCGTAGTTATCGTAGTTATTGCTATTTTCTTCAACAAAAAAGCGCGAATTAAACGGAAAATAACAAAAAATCCACACGTTCGAATATCTGAAGCAAAATCAGGGAGACCAATTCGCGTTAGCGGCAGAGTGGAATTATTTGGAGAGGTTTTACGGGCACCTTTGTCAAACCGTCCTTGTGGGCACTACTACGTCCACATTGAACAAGAAAGCGGAGGAAAAAATCGATCCTGGCACACTCTTATTGAAGACGAGCAGATCGGAAATTATGTAATTAGAGATGGGAAATCCTATGCTTTTATTAAGAGTAAAAAGGTGAAAACGTACGTCGTCGAGGACTCTAAACAACATTCTGGATTTTTGAATGATGCCAACCCAAAATTAGAGAGGTATCTTAAAATGCATGGAGAAAAAAGTACGAGTTGGCTTGGACTCAATAAGAAAATACGATACAAAGAAGGTGTATTTGAAGAAAACGAAACAATTGTGGTTGCAGGAGTTGGGACATGGAAAATAGCCACAGACATTGGATTACCAGAAAAATACGGAAAAGTATTGCAAATCACGCCAGAACAAGATGATTACGTATATATAAGCGATGATCCAGACATCAAAAAAGCATAGAACCTATTTAATATAGGCTAAAATAAAAATGGATTTCGTACTCTTATTTGCCCTAATTCTGTTTTTTGTAGCCTTTTTTCTTTCATTATTTTATTCCCTCCCTTATACTTTTCTGTCACCCAATTTTTTTGTAACTTACTTGCATAACGGTCATGTCCTACCTTTTATGCTATTATGGAATCTAGAAATCAAATACGCGTAATTCTCATCCGGTATTTAACCTTTTTTGCATTTGCTTGTGTTTCTATTATCATGATTCATTTTGGACAATATGAATTGCGCTATTTGAAAGGGGAAATCCAGGAAGATTTGACAGAAGCACCCACAATTGAAGAACCTACATGGATTTGTGGAACACCATATTTACCTTCCTCAAAAAAAGATCGAATCAGATCGACCTACTATTCAGAGGGAGAAAGCTTATTTAACGACAATTGTACTGCATGCCACCAAATTCATACACGATTGGTCGGACCTAAACTAGCTGGAATATTTGAAAGACGTGACTCCGTATGGATTCGAAAAGCCATTGTGCACATGTCAAAGTTGATCGCTTCAGGTGATTCTAGTGCTGTTGCCCTATTCGAAGAATATGATAAGCAACAAATGCCTTCAAACGAATTTTTAAGTGAAGAGGAAGTGGACCAGTTAATGGGCTATATTAAAGGAGAAACTCCTCTAATAGCTTCATCTAAAAAAGAAGATGACTCAGATGAACAAAATATGTAACATCAAAATTAAAAGCACGCCTAAAGTAAATATCTAATTACTATCGCCACCATTTCAAAAAAGGAAAAAATTGAATCTCATTACACATCTCTTTCAGGAATACATTGAAGATTTCAGACAAGAAAATACATTGGTCGGACTCAATAGTGTACGGATAAAAGAACTGCTTCAACTTTCTTATTATTTAGGCCTTAATGTGATTCATAATCAGTTAATCGATTTGGTTTGGCTTGCTGATGTAGATCCTTATCCTCTTCGGGGAAGCATTACAAATATTAAAACACCCAAAACTCATCAAAGTCCGGAGGAATTTGCTTTTTCCGAAAAACAAAAACTACTAAATTCAATCTCGATTGATCCTTCAAAATTAGCCTCACTTTTTCCTGCCTGTACTCAAGAAGGTATTCGTGATTCATATGCTATGGAAGCAGCCACTAACCCTACACTACAACTAGTCCTGCAAGAGGATTACGAAAAGGCTGTTGCTTCTTGCCTTACAACACCCTATGGAATCAATGAACAACTTCTAGAACACGTTATATGTTATTTACATGTTGTACGAAAACACGATTTGGCAATGGAATTCACAAAAGCACATGTAACTAAAGCCTGGTCTTATTCACATTTGCAAATGGTTGAAATCATCGAACGAAGCCGATATCAAGATCCTGAAACCATTACGCAAGCGTTTCATCAATGTTATGACGGCCACGATTTAATCCCGGATAAGGTTCTTTTCATTTTAGGAATATCAGGGATAGAACCATATTATGGATATCCACATAATGAAGAATGGGAATTCCATTAAATATTGGAAGTTGTATAATGTAGGAAGATTGTTGGTAATAAATTACAACAATAAGCTAAAGCAAATTATTTAACTTCAACCACGCTGTAGTCCACCGTTATGTAGAAATTACGCAAATATGGTATTCCACTCACAATACCCCAGGCTATTCTCGGCTTTAAACCAAATTTCGTTTCGTAATTTGGATTGATTAAAAACAACGTTCGCTTCAATTGATTGTACCCCGTTTTTTTAAGTATTCGCTCATAGCGTTCGATCGTGATTCCGGTATCTTTGATCTCCAATAAATTCTCTACTTGACGTTCTCTTTCCCCAAACATCTGAAGTATTCCCTTGTACAAAAATCTAGGAAGGATATGAAAATAAGGTAAAATCGATAATACCTTGCTTTGACAAGTCTGCTGATGTCCTCCAAACGGATTGTACCATGGTGGAAAACCTTGAAACAATTTACCATTTGGTTTAAGAAATTTCTTAATGTATTCCATAAAACGCTCCTGTCCATGGATATGCTCCAGTACATCTCGGGTAATGATTAAATCAAATTGCCCTAGGTCATCCACTTTATAGATATCTTTTGCGATAAACTCAATGTGATCTACACGCTCGTGATCTTTGAAGTGCTCAATTGCAAGCTTTACTCTTGGCTCAGATAAATCAACACCTACTACCCGATCGCAACCTGCATCAAGAAATGGACGCAAATTTCCTCCTTCTCCACAGCCAATTTCCAACACCGATAATTTTTCACCAACGTCAACAAATTCGCTTACATAAGGAATTACGTATTTCTCTGTAGTCAATGATTGCTCATTGATATAGATATCTCTGTTAAAATGTCTTTCCTGCATAACTATAATATTGTGCGTAATATAAGTGCACACAATTCAATCACCTGAACTCTCCCGGATTTCCAGAAAAACCATGCGAAGGTAGCAAAATTGGGGTAATTGGGGAAAACTATCCTCTGAATCTTTTACCAAACTAGCATTCTTGACAAAGCAATTTCCAATACAACAGCAGGAATATATTTCTTAACATTACTTACGCATTAATTGTACTTATTTAATATTTCGCATATTAAATAAGTCCGAAACAGTTCGGTTTATCGAGCCATAAAAACCCTTAATTACTATTGCTCTTTTAAGACTCACATTATTTATCCTCTCGAAGAATGAATGAAAATCAAATGACTTGAAGTATCCTGTTCTTAACTTTTCCCCAGGTCCAAATCAGAAAATGTACAATTATTCTATTGGATCGCTATGCTAATTATACTTTGAAAAATACTATTAAATATCTTCGCTTTTACACTGAGAAGTTCACCCAATCCAGGAGACCTCTCCTATATATACAAGCATCAAAACCGAAAATAAGTTGATAAAAACTTGTTTTGTAAATATTCGGTTCGTAATATTAATGCTATTTTGGACAATTTTCCTCCAATTTTTTTGACTTATGAAACTTTGTTTTTACTAAATATTACAATTATGAAAAGAACATTTTTTACTCTTATGATATTCGTTTTACCCTATTTTTCCTTCGCCCAAGAAGAATCACTAGACGTAAAAATTTGTATTCGGCATCGAACGGACGAAACCAGTACAAAATGCCTAGACTATAGCGGAGGCAATAACACGATGGAATACCTCAAAGATGGCCTCATCAGCTCCCCTAGACAATATTCCATTGAAATACCTTCAGACTGCATTCTAGCCAAAGTACGCATCATATCTAAGAAAGACGGGGTAGAAACTCAACGACGCGAACAGTCATTTAGTAAGTCGGAAAAAGCCCGATCCTTTGGCTTTGATAGTAATGGCCGAATGGGACCATATATGAAATCCAAGGGAGAGGATACTATGGAAGTGCAGTTGCTTGTTTATAAGCGAAATGCGACTGGAGATGGATACACTAAAGTACCACTTACCAATACTACTTTCACCATTAATCTAACTGAAGAACGCACATTATTGGCTGAGAAAGAGTAATCTTTTAAAAGAAAGATCGGATGACACTGGGTGGAAATTAACGTATTTGAATACATACGTGATTTCCATCCGTTTTTATTCATGTGCATACATAAGGAAAACGATCGTTCGTAATATATTCGGATCAATTTTCTTATAAAGCACTGAACATCAACATGCAGTTGATACGTTTAGATCTAAAAGGAAAGGACTTACTCCAATATTTACGGAAAAAACAGGTCAGAAGACACATGGATCTTGTCCAACAATTTAAGGTCTCATTACCCTTCATCATTACAATTGCATTATTCTAATACGAGCAAATAGGAAGTTCGCCTAACAATCTCCTATTTTATCTCCAAAAAAAACCTTACATGAGGCAAGCCAAACTCAGCTACCACATGTAAGATTCGAAAGAGATCACTTAACGTAATCTGAAGAATTGATAATTACCTTATCTTTTCTCCTATTGCTAATATTTAGCTATCGTCGTTTATGCAGGTTGTGGAACTATTGTATAAAAAAATTGCTCACTTACTATTTTTCCATCTGCTACATTGTATAGACAAACTTCATCCATTTGCATTGGACCTGGAGCTCCATTCATAGTAATGTTCATTTTCATGGTGCAAGAGAAAAAGTTTTCAGCAGCAATTGGATCTGAAATTTCTGTAGAATGCACTTCTTTCACCATATTTTGCCACATTTCTCCCTTTTTGTAAATAGCTTCGATTCCTTCAGAACGTTCTCCTAGCGGTGCACCAGCAGGCTCTATACTAACGACATTTGGAGAATATAGGTCCTTGTAGACTTTGTCATACTCTCCTTTTCTGCATAGTTCGACTAATTTGTTTGCAACTTCTTGTGTATTCATTTGATATGATTTTAATGGTTGTGATAAATAAAACATTGTTAACATATACAATATTAATTGATCACTTTGACAACTGTGTGTCAGCAGGAATTAAGAAAGTTTCGCTTTTTATATAGGGTTGAGGCTAAGGAATCCTTACTCCCCAGACACACACATCATCCAATTGCTCCAATCGACCTTGCCAGTTTTTGAACTCTTTTTCCAAATCCTGCCTTCTATCCTCCATATTTCCTTGCTGCAGTGCAATGCTCAACAAGAATTTGCGAAAGCGCTTATGGGTATACTTATACTCTTCAGGGCCTCCAAACTGGTCTGGGAATCCATCGGTAAAGGCGAACAACACATCTCCAGACAACAAGTCAATTTCGTGGTTTTCAAAAGGTTTGATCTTTCTCCCCAAAAATCGACCAATAGGTCTTTTGGTTGCTTTTGTTTCTATTAATTCATTGTTTCGAATCAAGTACAACGGATTATAGGCTCCAGAGAATTCTAGTTTATTTGTAGACTTATCCCAGCAACAAAGGGCTATATCCATCCCATCTTTGATTTCGTCTCCCTCTAATGTAGTACGGATTGATTCAGTTACATGTGTGGTAAGTTCTTGTAAAATTTCGGAAGGCTTGTAGATTCCTCGCTCCTTTACAATCTTCTTTAAGCCATTTGCTCCAATTATACTCATGAATGCACCAGGTACACCATGACCTGTACAATCCACGGCCGCCCAAAAGACTTTATCACCTACGACTTCCATCCAATAGAAATCTCCTGAAACAATGTCTTTTGGTTTATAAAAAACAACCGAATCAGAAAGATGTGCTTTTCGAAACTCATCAGAAGGGAGAATGGCTTCCTGAATTCGTTTCGCATACGAAATACTGGATAGTATATTATTATTTCTTTTTTCCAATAAATCCCGTTGAAACTCTGCTTGATCATGTTGAGCACGAATTTCTTCCGTATTCTGATTGATAATCATTTGCAATTTTTTATTTGCACGCTCCAATCGTCTACCATTTAATTTAATCAAACCATAAATCATAATGGCAAATAGCACAATATATGCAGCATAAGCCCAATAAGTCTGATACCAAGGAGCCAGTATTTGAAATGAATAAACCCCTACTTCACTTTCGTTATTAAATGCATTTCGTGCCTTCACTCGAAATGTATACGACCCAGCACTTAAATTGGTGAAGAATGCCTTTGATTCAATTCCCCATTTTGAAAACCCCGATTTATACCCTTCTAATTCAAAACAATATTCCACTTCATCTGCTCTAAAATAATACGGAGCACTAAACTCAAAATGGATGTTGTTTTGAGCAAATTCCAGGATCGGTTGTGATTTCACATTCTGATCATACGACAATTTCTCGCCATCCACGAAATAGCCTTTGAACAGGGTCGAATCTCCGTTTACCACTGCTTTTCGGATTAAACATTTATAGGGGATTTGATGTAATGGAGGAGAATAAGGATCAAAACGGGTCAATCCAAATTCGGACCCAATCCACGCTGCACCTTTTTTATCAAATGCTACCGCATTGGCATAACCCATGTTGAGCGTCGCTAAAGATTGAGCGTCCCGTATATAAGCACCTTTTTCTTCATCGTATTGAAGGTAAATAATAGGTCCTGAGTTCTCAAGAATTACGTCTTTGTTCTTCTTGTTTTCAGCAATAAAATAAGAAGCTTCTTCCGGCATCATAAACGACGAAAGTAACGTGTCCAAATAAAACTTGTTTTGCTGGTAATCAAATAAATATATTCTCTCAAATTTGGTTACAAATCGAACTTTCTCATCCACTACGTAAGGTATAATATAACCTGCCGTCATCCCTTGTTTCTCTGAATACCTTGAAATTCGATACCCACTCCAATCATTCGAAATTCGCATTAAGGCTGCACCCCGATTAAAGAGTCCAAACCACAGCGTGATGGAATCTTCTTTACTTGCATCCCAAGCGATATCCAATACTTCGTCTGGAAACGTATCTATTCTAAGTGTATAATTAATATTACCTGTACCATCCGTCGTACCAAGAAGCACTTGCGATCGACCACCCATAACTACTCCATTAGAATCAAATTTTGCCAAGGCTCGTGCATAGGATCGATCCAACGCTATTGCTTTCGTCCCCTCAATTCGATACGTTCCTGAAATAGAAGATGCATAAATTCTTCCATTGATTTCCTCCAAATCAAAGCATTGATCATTCAATCCATCAATTTTGATATACTTGTTTTCATCTTTTGCACATTTATAAACTCCAATTGCTGTAGCAATGTAAATATCCTCTTTAATAATCGCAATGGAGTTAATGTACCCTTCAAATTCATCTCCTTCCTTAAGTAAACGGGTATTGTTTCGATAGGTAATCAAGGTCACTCCTTCATTATTACACAACCAAATGGACCCAAAACGATCTTCAAAAATCGCTTTCACATAGGGGGAAGCTAAGCCATGCTCCAAACCAAATTGTTCAACTAAATTACCTGCTGCATCTAAAATAAATACTCCTTTTTTCACGGTCCCGAGCGCAAATTGACCGTTTCCAATTTTGGTAATACATGTGATCTTCGAATCGCTAAAAAGATCATTAGTTCGTTCTGACCAAAGCATCAACGATTCTTGTTTGGTATTATATTGAAAGATCCCGTCATTTGTTGTACAAATGACATATACAGCATACTCAGGATGTTTAAACGTATCCAAATAAATGTCACAGATTTCCATTTTATCCAATGGTTCAGACCAACTCAATTTAATCAACTTGGCATCCTTTACTCTGTATAATCCATTGCCCTTTGTATCAAACCAAAATTCATTCCCAACTCCATGTGCAGAGGTAATTTGTCCGTCGTATTTTACTATTTGTATTTGATCCGTAATCGAATTGTAGATCATTATTTCATTGATGGTTTGGAAATAGACTATTGAATCACACACAATTGTCTCCCACACATTGTTGAATGTACGGTTTTTCTCCTCTGGTATAAAAGGTATTAAATCATGGTAAGTGAGTTGGCCAAGTGAATCCGGAAAAAAGAAGCCTATCTCTCCTATTCCTCCTACATAAATACGATTGTTGGATTGGTCTAAATCCAAAGAAAGCAACGAACCAAAGGAAGTTGTTTTGAATATATGCCAATTCGAACCATCAAATTCCAATAAGCCATCTCCATTGGCAAAATACTGTACGTCATTATCTAACTGAATCTGTGCCCAGTTTTGATTATGCCCGTCATAGATGTCTGGCGTGAAATTGGTAATGGCAGGTTTGGTTCCAAATTGAGCCCATGCAGAGATTACCAAAAATTGGCAAATCACAAATGAAAGGACGGCAAACGCCTTAATATTATCTATTCTCATGGACATTCTTGAATCACAAAGTTACAAAAAAGAATGTAGCCCCCACGTATTATAAAACAGACTCCTTTACTTTTTCAACTTAATCAAGGAATGTGCCGAATACTCAGTCGCTTTATTATGTTTTTGTCCCATGTTTTGCGCGCGCTAAATGTTTTTCCCGGACTAGTAACAATTGCCGTTAATGGATTCGCGACGCATGATCCAATGAAAAAGTCAATGTGATTACCTCTTATTTCACTTCCCGTATCTCCTGCAAAGAAGTTTCCATCATGGACTTGTTCCATTCCATTTTCATCCACGTATTTTACTCCGTCCAACTCAGCTATATAAATAACCATTCCATAAGGAATGATGTTCGGATCTACCGCAATTGTTCGAAATGGAACTAGATTGTAGTTTTCCACTCCTTTTCCAAAACCGCTACTTTTTTCCCACAAAACCTTCCCCGTAGCATCGTATCCATCGTACTTTTTAAATCGATTGCACAATCTACAGTCCGTTTGAAGTGTGGATGATCGACCTGTATAATTGTATAATTGAGAAGAGGCTCCATCTTGAATCAATACCGTACCTTCTATTGCAGCTTGACACCAATCGCAAGACGACAATTTCAATCCTGTTTCTTCTTCATTTTGATCTAAAATAGCAATTCCACTATCCGTATGTTGTACGTGCGGGATGCAATAATATGTCCCCCAAAATTCAATTTCTGTTTTATCTGGAACGGGACTTAGGATTGAATCATTTTGTCGAAAAGAAGTTTGGGCACGGCATTCGAAAATGGTTAACGTCAAACAAAATGTTAGAGGTAGTACAAACGTGAATTTAAAAAAGGACCAATTCATCCTTCTGCTCCCTCAAAAATTGTTCCGTAATCCGGATTCGAGTAAACATTATATTTTCGTTAGAATCAACGATACAAGTAACAATTATTCAATTTTCATATTTCGAACTTGCTTAAGCTTGTCCAAGGCAATCAAGATCCTCTTGCCCGAGTCGGTATCTGGGTTTCGTCGACCACTTAAAATGGAATTGACCGTTGAGATAGAAATATCTGTCATATTAGAGATATCTCTAGCGTCTCCTTTTCGATGTTCAATTCGCTCAAATGACTTCATATGAAGCTAAAGTTTATATATTTGTAACAAATAACTGTTACAACGTATTAGATGTATTTCTAATATTTCAGTAAATATATAGATTATATTCTAATTTAAATGTCAATTATAGAATTAAGGCTAAAGGAATACTTGGATAAGAACAAAATAAAAGTATCCGAGGTAGAGCGTCGGGCACAACTTAGCAACGGGACTATTGGTAAACATTTTAAAGCTGAATCTAAAGGATTATCCTCTACCAATTTAGAAAGTATTCTAAGAACACATCCCGATATCAATCCCGGTTGGTTATTCTGGGGAGAGGGAAACATGAGTAATTCTAATGCAGTCCATCTAAGTAATGAGTCCGAAGCATTGTATCAGTCAAAATTTATGGGACAGAATTATGCGGATTTGTTCACTCAATATCCTTCTATATGTGTGACAAATATGGAGGACCAAATTTTATCTATAAATGACACTTTCGTCAACCAAACAGGTTTTGAATCTGAAAAGTGTGTGGGTCAGAAAACGGACACGCTACTTCGGATAACGGAAAGTCAAAGTTCGGAGACAGAAGGACATTCCGATTTATTGCAAACAAAACGAGCAGCACATGTTTCATTTTATGAAGAATACAAATGTCAACATGAAAAAGGATTCGAGTTGCTTTGTAAAGCGTTCTTCTTTCCATTAATTAAAGCAGGGGAATTGGATCAATACATTTCGTTTTCCAACTTTACGGCCTCTCCAAAGCGTTAAACAACTCTAAACCATTGTTGGAAGACTTCCATCACATTTCACAAGATGGAAAACATACATTACATACCTACGGTGTAAATCATTGAAAGTAGCATTTTGCTTTACCGATGAACGTTTTACCTGCTGCTTTCCTTCCAAAATGCCTTAATGAATCGTACTTTTGCATTCCTTTTGAGATACAGTCTCAAAATTGACTGAAAAGATCAATTCAATTAATTAGCTAAAATATATGATTTCAATCGACGGACTTAGTGTGGAATTTAGTGGAGAGGCATTGTTCAGTGATGTTTCCTTTGTCATAAATGAAAATGACAAAATTGCCCTTATGGGTAAAAATGGAGCTGGAAAAAGTACCATGATGAAAATCATAGCAGGGGAACAAAAGGCTACAAAAGGAAGAGTAAGCACCCCTAAAGATGCTGTAATTGCTTATTTACCACAACATTTATTGACTGAAGATAACTGCACCGTTTTCGAAGAAGCGTCCAAAGCATTTGCGCATATCTTTCAGTTAAAAACGGAAATGGATGACCTCAATAAACAATTGGAAACCCGTACGGATTATGAATCCGATGCGTACATGAAGTTGATTGAGAAGGTAAGTGAGTTGGGAGAGAAATATTATTCCATTGAAGAAATCAATTACGATGCAGAAGTGGAAAAAGCGCTTGGAGGATTAGGTTTTCAACGAGCAGATTTTCATCGACAGACGAGTGAGTTTAGTGGAGGGTTTCGAATGCGAATTGAACTGGTTAAAATCTTATTGCAAAAACCTGACTTGATTTTGCTGGATGAACCTACCAATCACGTAGATATTGAATCTGTAATATGGTTAGAAGATTTTTTGATCAACAAAGCAAAAGCGGTAGTCGTTATTTCTCATGACCGGGCATTTATTGATCACGTTACCAATCGTACCATTGAGGTTACCATGGGACGTATATATGATTACAAAGCAAATTACTCTCATTATTTGCAATTGCGTGAAGAACGACGTGAACAACAAATAAAACAATACCAGGAACAGCAAAAGTTTATTGCAGAGAACAGAACCTTCATAGAACGTTTTCGAGGAACCTATTCCAAAACCAATCAGGTCAACTCAAGAGAGCGAATGTTGGAAAAATTGGTACTTATAGAAGTTGATGAAGTGGACAATTCATCTTTGAAACTCCGCTTTCCTCCAGCTCAAAGAGCAGGAGACTATCCGGTAACGGCGGAAGGCCTTTCCAAGAAATACGATGATCATGTTGTGTTTGAAGAAGCCAACTTGTCTATAAAACGTGGAGAAAACGTATCGTTTGTTGGAAGAAACGGAGAAGGAAAGTCAACTATGATTAAAGCAATCATGGGAGAAATTGATTTTGACGGGAAATGTGGCTTAGGGCATAACGCCAAAGTCGGTTATTTTGCTCAAAATCAAGCTTCACTACTGGATCCAAATTTGACGATCTTTCAAACCATTGATGAAGTTGCCGAAGGAGAAATTCGAACTCAAATCAAAAGTATTTTAGGAGCCTTTATGTTCCGTGGAGATGACATTGATAAAAAAGTGAGTGTCCTTTCTGGAGGAGAAAAGACCCGATTGGCCATGGTTAAATTGTTGTTAGAACCAGTAAATGTTTTGATTCTGGATGAGCCAACCAACCACCTTGATTTGAAATCGAAAGATGTGTTGAAAGAAGCGTTAAAGAACTTTGATGGAACGCTTATTTTAGTTTCTCATGATCGAGATTTCTTACGTGGACTCTCTCAAAAAGTATTTGAGTTTAAAAACAAACGTGTTATTGAGCACTTCGAAAGCATCGATGCCTTTTTGGAACGAAATCGCATGGAAAGTTTGAAAGAAATTGAAATGGCGGGGTAATTACTTCTATGTTCACTAAGAGACATTTCTTGTACAAGATCTTGTTTTTTCATCATAACATGTCGGAATGAAATTTGCTTGAATAACCAATGTGTTGCGATTGAAAACCCTGATATCGATTTTGGTTATTACTGGATTTATAACCAATCCTTTGATGGCTCAAGTCACCAAGTATTTACCACTTGATTCGAGTTATTTTTCAGAAATAAAAATAATTGAGTCTGTCATCGATGTTGGTAACATTACACAAGACCAAAATGTCTGTCATTACCATCAAGTTCAAAATATTGGAACGGTACATGTAGTCATGGTGAATATTAAAAGTGGATGTGAATGTCATCTACCTGATTATAAAAAACAGCTCATTGATCCCTATCAAATCGCATGGATTGGTGGTTGCTACAATCCATCCAATCGACCTGGTCCATTCAATCACTCCATCACTTTTGAAGGAAACTTTAAAAGTACTCCTGAAATCATACGAATTAAAGGAAACGTATTACCCGATTCTGCAAAAAGTTCGCTCAAGATTGTCTATGAAAATCCATGGGAAATTCCTGTTCGCGGCACCTATCATGGAACGTTTACTATTGAAAACACGACAGATTCAAAACTTCATGTTGATTCAATTGTTGGTGTTAAAATTGAAAATAAAAACAAGATTATATTATGGCCTAACGAGAAGCAAACAATAAAGTACACATTGTATTCTAGTTTTCAAGGTATGATTTGTCGTACGATTCGACTGCATTATACCGTCGACAATCAGATCCAACAAACCGAGGTTTTAAACTTATTCACCCAGTGTGTCGATATTGCGACTTACTTACGGCTCGATTATGCATACTACTACAAATATCCTGATCCAAATCTTGAACTTCAATATGATCGAACATTTTATGACGTCGATACTTTAACCAATTACGGCCAGTTCGAAATTACATTTATGTTCAAAAATGTAGGTGAACAACCTGTGCAAATTATCGATATTGAGACTAATAACGATGCAAGCGAGGTTTATTTTGATTGGGATAAGGATGAGTATGCTCCCGGTGAGTCAGGTATGATTCAAATTCGCTTTGAGCGACCTAGTTCTCAAGGTGACTTTACATACAATTATACGGTGATTGCAAAAGGCATGATGCACCAAGAGTTAAAGATAAAAGGATACGTAAAACCAGAGTGACCTTTCGGGAAATTGAGGATTAGGAGGAGATTAAGCTATAAATAGTGTTTATTTAAATCGTTTACCAATCTTTTCATGTAGTCTAATAATTCAGGTGGATCGACAACTTGTACGGCATCAATATATCCCAACAACCAATGCGAAATGCCATAAAAACTTGTAGTTATAAAAGTCATCCGCACTTTTTGATCGATCTTTTCTTCATTGACTAATCCAAAAGAATATTTTGCTGACTTTGTAAAAAGTGCCACATCTTCATCAAAATCAACCACAATCATAATTGCGTCTTGATTTTCCATTTCTTTCTCCAAATATTGATTTAAACTTGGATGTTTATCTTCAAATGTATCTGCCAAAATTTCGACAGATTGAATTCGATCACTACGAAAGGTTCTGTATGCCTGTCGAAGCTGACAAAAGGCGATCAGGTACCAACTATTAAAACGGTAGTAGCATCCAATCGGCTCCAATATTCTCATTTCAGCCATTTTATCCTTCGGCTTTTCGTATTGTATTTTGACTAGTTTTCGGGCGGCAATTCCACGTATTATCTCCTGTAAAAACGGATGACTGTCATGCTCAGAAAATTCACCTGGGACGGTAAAAGACACTGCTTCTTGGATTCTTTGCATGGAATCTTTTTCAATAGAGCGTACGACTACTTTCACTTTGTCGATGGCGGAATTGTACGCTTTCTGCGTATTCTTATCAACCAGATTGCCCAGAAATTTTTCGCCCATTAGCAATGCAATGGCTTCATTTTCTTCAAACGAAACTGGGGGCAATTTATATCCTTCTACCAATGAATAACCTACTCCAGCTTCACCATACACAGGAATTCCTGCATTTTCCAAACTTCGAATATCTCTATATACCGTACGTAAACTCACACCAAACTTTTCGGCAAGCTCACTTCCTTTAGTGACATGCTTCGTTTGCAACACAAGTAGAGTCGCAATGACTCGGTCAAATTTTTTCATCTAAACAATCAATTATACTGAATAAATAGTGGGTGAATATGGTAAGTTTATTGTTTTGAAGCCACAGTTGTTATAAATTGCGTGATATTATATTTTTAACTAAATACCAGTTTGATGGCAAGCGAACGATCAATTGACCAATTTATCGAATTATTAGTAGAAGCGTATCCTGAAGCGATCGATTTTTCGGAAATATTGGAGGACGAAGCCGAACGGGAAGAAGTTATTAATCTTTTACGAAAAGGGCACTGGGTTTACAAAACAGGTAAAACAGGCTTTCGATACCACATTAAGAAAGAAAAACTGGACCAACTTAAAGGTGTGAAGCCAGATAATGGGAATAAGAAAAAGAAGGGGTTTTTTGGAAAGCTATTTGGTTCTTAAAACGAATCCTTTTTATTCGATTCTACTCTACTCTACTCTTTATCGTCCTCGGCTAATGTCATTTTGATTGATTCAATCCGATTGTTTTCAGTCTCCACAACCTCAAAAATGTGACGTACCGATTCAATTACGATCCCCTGTTCTGGAATGTCCTTGTGTACATGCAGAATAAACCCTCCTAACGTTTCATAATCTCCTTCTGGTAAATTAGTATGATAGGTTTCATTAAGGTAGTCAACTTCATGTCGAGCGCTAAAAAGGTATGTTCGATCATCAATGCGCTCTTCTAACAACTCTTCTTCATCGTATTCGTCCTGAATATCACCAAGGATTTCCTCTATTACGTCTTCCATGGTAACAACACCCGCCGTTCCACCAAATTCGTCTACTACTAAAGCGATGCTCTTGTTGTTTTGAATAAATTGTACCAGCAATTCATTGGCCAACATGGTTTCTGGCACAATAATCATTGATTTCAAAATCTCTTTGATTTCCTCTGGCTTCTTAAACATCTGCTTGGATTGGCAAAACCCAAGAATATTGTCAATGGAATCTTTATAAATTAGAATTTTTGAAAATTTACTTTCGATGAACGCCGCCTTAAGTGCCTCAATACCATCTTCGATATCCACTGCAGCCATTTCCGTTCTTGGCACCATGCATTCCCGAACTTTTACAGATTTAAATTCTAAGGCATTGTGCAAAATTTTAGCATCCACCTCGTGATCTGCTTCTTCATCAATGTTTTCTACCGTTTGTGCTACAAAATGATTCAAATCTGTCAATCCAAACGCAGGCAATCCCGTTGAAAATTCCAAGCGTAGTATTTTGGTAATTACCAACTTAGACAACTCCACAATCACAAATACAAACACATATAATATGAAATAAACAATGGCCATCGGAATGGCGAACACTTTTAAAATCTTATTGGGAGAGATTAAAAATAAACTTTTCGGCATAAACTCTGCCGTAAGTAATACTAACGCCGTAGACAATGTGATTTGAGCGAAAAACACGGTTACATCATTATTGACTTGAACCGGTAAATGATTGTGTAACATTGGTTCCAAAATCCGGGCGATGTAAATACCGTATAAGGAAAGCGACAAGGTATTTCCAACCAGTGTCGTTGCGATAAATCGGGAAGGATCTTTGGCAAGTACGGCAAGTACTCTACCCGAAACACCGGAATCTTTCCCTATTTCCAATTGCAATCGACTTCCAGAAATAAAAGCGATTTCCAATCCGGAAAACATAGCGGAAAGAATGAGTGTAATAATTACAAAGGCGAAATCAGGCATTAAACTAAATTAGTAAATATTTTCGGTTAACGTTTCTTCCGCTTTTTTTTCTTTGGAGTATTCATTTCGTTCGAAACTGATTTGGACTTGGTTTCAACATTTGAAACCGGTCCAGTTGAAACCAATGCGTTTTTTTGTTTTCGTCTTTGACGCACCATTCGGAGGCCTATTAGAAAGATAAAAGACAACATAAACAGCCAATAATTCGCCATTATGCTTCCAGTAACCGTTTCTGCTTCCGTTGTCATAACCTCATTTACTCCAATGCAAAAAGAGGCTAGACAAAGTGCTATTAATATAACATCAACTAGTTTCATTGCCTTAAAATTAACAAATTTTAAATCGCTATTTATGGATCAGGAAAGAAATATGACGTAGCAGGGTAAGAAATACCGAAAACGATAATGAAAACTGAATGAAATTAGGTCTTAGGTGTAATTTACACGGACTATTGTGGGGGTATTAATGCTCATGTGCAATTACTCCAACCGGATCTAATATTTTGTAGCTAGAAAAGTCTTGCTTGGCTTCCAAACCGTTGCCCCAAAGGGTTTCATTGGGTGTTACAATACGTACTTGTACATTGGTTGGAGTATATATTTTCTCTGTGGCAGGGTCCCAAAACAACTCTTCGCTTTCCAATTTCTCATTCTTAGCTGTATTAAGGATTACTACATGCCCTTTCGCATGATACACTCCGGTTTCTGCCGTATATTTTCCATAATTTGATGTGAGTGTCGTTTCCACTTCCCCATCGATCGTAAAAAAATCAATGTCTACTCCTTTCGGAAATTCACGATCATGATTTTGCAATTCATATTGCACCGGAGCCCTCATCTCAACCCGTACAATAGAAGAATCACTAAATAAGGTAACTACATTTTCTGCTTCCGCTAAAGGTCCATCATATGGCTCAACGATCTTCGTTTTTGTTTCCTCTTTGAGGTCGCATGATCTAATACCGAAAAACAGTAGGATCAATGCTCCGAAGAGTAACAACCATATAATATTTTTATTTATTGGAATTTGCATTCGTTATTTAACCAACGTATTCATTAAGAATTAAGTACTCGTTAGCGTTTTTTTTTAGATTAAACCTCCAAGTTTCAGGTAAAAAAAAACTGTCTCTAAAGAATTGAATTATAGGTATCTAAATTCATCTTTGGAGACAGCCATTTTAGCTATTTTAAGACCATGACAGATGGATTAGATTAATTCAAACCTTATGAACATCTCACCTGTTTTACCCAACTGTCTTTTATCGTTTCTGCAGGATCACATTTACATTCATCCAACAACCTGTATTTTGAGAATCTCCAACTTTTTTGTTCTCTGTAAACAACTCATCGTTACTTGGAAATTGTCCCTTACACTTGTTCATTCCATTTGTACTTCCTCCTTTTTTATATTCATTAAAGGCTGCAATATATCGAGAACGAAACAATACTACTTCTTTTGGATCACAATCCTTCACCGATTTGAAGTAAATATCTCCAATCAAATTGTGTGCTCTAGCACGGTGCGACTCTCCTGCAGCAATTGACTTCTGAGCATAGCTTCGAGCCGTTTCACGTTGTTTCTTTAAGAAATAGATACTTCCCATTTCATAATAGATTTCACCCTTGTTTTCATCTCCACAAAGTTCCAATGCCTTATTAAAGAATTTAAGTGACCAGTCTAAATCACCGTCTTTTTTTGCTCGTTTAGCAGCAGCAAGTCCTCCGCCACAGCTTGGTTCTTTTTCCAATATTAAACTTACCGCATCATAATAAACTTGATCTTTATCACATTTCGCTGAAGCCATGAATCCAACAATTTGCTTTGCAATTTTAACATCTTCTTTGTTGGCCATAAACTTAGGCACAATAATGTTTTTGATATCATCACAGTTGATCTCAATGTTCTTCGCAAATGCTTTGTCAACCATACTTTTCAATTTGATATCGGAATCCTTTTTATCGTTGGCAATTCGAGTATCAAACCTTTCTGAAACTTCCACATACAAATCCATTACCTGATCTTTGGTACGCTTTTCTGCTTTGAATTGTTTGAAGTTCATTTTCATCAAAGCCACTAAATTACTCGAATACGTAGCATCTCCATTCAACGCATAGATTTTAGTATATAAGTCATACAAAAACTGATTCTCCGTTTTACGATTTATTAGGTAATTATATGCTTTTAAACCTTTACGGTTCATCACATTCGCCTCTTGTCCGAAATGTTGGATTCGCTCATCGTATAAACTCAATGCGATATCTTGCAATTCACTCTTTTTTACTGGATCCGCTTCTGCTTTCACCAATCCTTCATATACTTTAGAACCTTTTTGGTATAAGCTTTTAATCAATGTTGGACATTTTTCATGTAACCAGTCAAACGATTTCTTCGCTTCTACCCATTTTTTTGCTTCCACGTTATCTGTTAAAAGCACCCATTCTTTTTCTGCTTGTTTACGATCCGCTGGTTCATCTGGCCATACTGGGTCGGTTTGTGCCATTCCTAAATTCACAGCTGTGAAGAATAAAAATGCGATATATAGTAACTTTTTCATGTGTCTGGATATTATATTAATTGTGTTATTTCCTAAGTTCTTCGTTTAGTCTTTTCTTATGTCTTGTATTGTATTTTATTGTATCGTTGCTCTCTTTATTAATTAATTAATTCGGATGCGTTGGAACCAACGATCGTTAAACGTTAATCCGAGGTTTATTCGAACAAATGACTCTTCAATTCCTCCATCCGCTACCGTTCCATGTTTCCCAGCTTGGATTCCTAAATCAAAGATGGATCTTACTCCAACACTTCCGGCACTTGTTCGCTTTCTTGGGATACCAATTCCAAAAGTTATGCCAAACTCATCTACACCTCCATTATTATACAATAATTCGTTCTGAGAGAAATACCCTCCGGCCCGAAGTAAGTTCTTACCAAACCCCTTGATTGAGTTAGGGTTAGATAGCTTTTCAAAGCCTATTCCAACTCGATTATTTTGTAGGTTATTATATTTTTTAGAAACGTAATCTAACG
Organism: Cytophagales bacterium; assembly: GCA_965277185.1. Classification (GTDB taxonomy): domain Bacteria; phylum Bacteroidota; class Bacteroidia; order Cytophagales; family JAHDFW01; genus JAHDFW01. Next base: position 225,524 of record CBDICC010000006.1, read on the forward strand.
AGATCATAAAACGCTGAATATCCAAAGAATCTTTAAAAATTAGACTTGTTCCAATTCCTAATCCCGCTGGAATGGAATGAGAACCTGTGCTTTCCACTGTGTCTACGGTACCCGGTTTTATTTCGTATTGTAAGGAAGTTGAATTCATAGATCGATGAATGTCATACATACCACCTATAAATAGATCAAATGGTGCGTTGTTCATACGTTTCATATACGAAAAGCCCGCTCCCGCAGAATATCCACGATAATTTAAGAACTCAACTTGCTGCGACAATTTACTTCCTTGTGAAATGCTATATAAATTACCTTGAATATCTTGTACATTATAAGAAGCCAGTTTCGGCGAACGCACAAAACTTAAGTTGTTGCTAAAAATGTTTCCAAAGTAATAGGAAGTCTCTAAACCAATATTGAAATTTCGAAATAACCGAATTCCATTTCTCCAACTCACCTGACTAATTGCTCCTTGTCCAGAAGTTCGGATATAATTAAACATGGAGTCCGCTTCTTGTCCAACCGGAGTAAAACTAAATGCAGAATAATTCACTTTTGAATAAGGTCGAAGTCCGAAAGAAGTCTGCCATTTATTTAAAATAATTGGAAATGCAAATCCAATAGAAGCAATACTTGTTTCATTATCGGAATATTCCGTACCTGCTGCGTCTACAGCGCTTCGAAAATCACCAAGAACATTGAACTCAAAGGAAGTTGCATTGTTGTAGGTAAGAAGAGCTGGATTATATGAGTTGATAGAAAAACGTCCGGGACTTGCAATACCCGTCATTCCCATTGAATTATTCCGAATATTGGTTTCCGGGGTAATCACTCCTACGCCAAATCGAGAATAAACCTGATTTATTTGATCTGTGTTGATCGAATTTTGACCAAATGCAGTGGCATTAATCAAAAATAAACCCAAGATTAGGAAATAACCCTGCACCCTTTGATTTCTATTTTTTCTTCTATTTCTGCTGTTGCACATTATGTTTCAATATTTCATTTAATCCGATTAAAACCAGTTCTTGCTCGATGCAATCAATGTTTCTCAGACCTTTTGACAACGATGAAGAATCACCGCCGCACAAAATGACCGCTAAATTATCACTTATTCCCTTATATTCCGCAATCGCGTGGTTTATTTCGGCTATGGTTCCGTTCAGGACTCCACTTTGAATTGACGTTTGAGTACTTTTGCCGATCAATGGTGTGGAAGGCTCCAATTCCACTAACGGCAATTTGTTTGTAAAAGTATGAAGGGCTTTAAATTTTATTTGTAAACCCGGTGAAATAGATCCGCCTTCATATTTATTGTTCCTCATGAAATCCATAGTAATACATGTGCCGGCGTCAATTACTAAAATATCCTTAGTTGGAAACAAGACGGAACCTCCAACAACAGAGGCAAGACGATCCATCCCAAGTGTTTCAGGGGTGTCATAGACATTCTGTATAGGAACAGGTAACTCATGCGTTAATTCAAATATGGATTCAATATCCAAGCGGGAAAGTTCTTCCTTATACTGTGCTGATTTTTCCGAATCTGATACGTTACTTATTATGCAACTAGAAATGGAATTCTTAGCCACAATCTCCGAAAGTTGAGAAGAATCGAAGTTATGCCAGATCGTAAGAGGTATTAATTCCTCTTCCTGAAACAAAGCTGCTTTACTACTGGTATTTCCTATGTCAATCGAGAAATGCATGCCATTTTCTTCATGAAAAGGTGGATTGAAGGAAAAAATGAGGGATTCCTAAAAGCGTCTAATCAATTAAATTTCGGCAATGTTACTACATATCACCGGCTTTTCAAATTATATTGTAGGTGATTAACGCATCTTTTACAGTATAATAATGCTAAGTTTTTTACGTTTTCTTACTTTTGTGGCTTAATGTAAAAAATGAAGGGCAACGGAATCAAGTTTGGAATGGGTATAATAAGCCCGAAGTTTGCGATTAAGATGTCGGTCATTTTATTCTGTGTTCTTACTATAGGCGCGTGCAAAAAAAATGAAGTAAGTCTTCCTACACTTCACATCACGCCTAGCGAATTAAAAATCACGTTAGAGCCGGGAGAAATTGCAAACTTCTCAATCAATGTGGAAGCAGAAGGCGGTTTAAATCGTTTTGAAATTATAGAGTCTGTAGATGGTGCTCCGAGCACAAGCTTGTTAGACTCTACTTTAGGGGGTGAGAATTTATCAGATATTTCCTTCTCCTATCAAATGCCTATTACAAAAAAAGCAACAGAAATTAGATTGGTTTTTAAAGTATACGATGCGCAAAATAACTTTGGAAGTGCTGCAAGAAGTTTACTTATTTCAGGAGCGGATAGCTTACTTACAGAAATTACCGGATTATCCTTATATTCATTAAAATCAGGAAATCAGAATGGATACTTGATCGCAACTGACACGTTAGTTTATTCAGACAGCGTCTTTTTTGAAGATCTTGATCTGGTTTGCACTGATACAACTGATACATTGAGTTATACATTGGTCTCCCCAATCTCGAATGAATTTGTAGTATTTAATAGTTTCAATTACGATAGTGCTACGTATCGTACAATGACCGAAGCATTTGATTTCGGAACCCCTACCACATCGCTATCCAGTCTACAATCTGGAGATATCATTATAACAAAGTTGAGTACTCCAACGTTATACGATTATGCGCTGATAAAAATTACCGGGATAAACGACGATGCAGGTTCAGCGAATGATCGATATGTATTTAGCATTAAAAAATAGTTCCATTCAAATAGCCCACTCTCTTTGGCCGGCTGGCTTGTTTAAACCAAGCCGATCGACCGTACGATTAATCTTTATCTTATCGTTGGCTGCAGGCGTTTTTATTCCTTTTAATGGGTTTTCTCAAAAGGACGATGATAAGAAGAGCGAGCAAGAGAAATTCATGAATTTCGAAGAGCCCGACTTTTTGATTGACAAAGACACCACAGAGGTCATTAAAAAGAAAAAGAAGAAGCGTAAGAAAAAAACATTCAACGGACTCAAAACCAAACGGGCATTTACTCGAAAAGGGAAAGGAAGTAGAATGACCCTGGAGCTGTTTTATTATTTAAAAAAACATCGAGATCCAGATCCTTATGTAACACCTTTGTACCTCTTTGAAGTACAGAAATTACGCATTGTCAAAATTACCAAATACGATAAGGAAAAGTATCCCCCTAAGCAATTCCGGGTTCTACATGGTCCGTATACCAAAACACAAGATACCGTAACACTTGCTACCGGCTATTTCTATATAGGTACGAAACATCATAGATGGGAGAAGTTCAGTCGAGGAGAAATTTTAAAGGAGAAAAATGAATATTACAAGGGATGGCCAGCAGATTCCAAAATCTCTTATTATGATAGTCAAAAGAAAAAACTTAAGGAGGTAATTCCAATTATGTTTGGAGAGCGGTCCGGGATGTATTTATCCTTTTATGAAAATGGTTCGCTGAAGGAAAAGGGAAGGTTTGAGCGTGACATCAAAGTTGGTAAATGGACTGAATATTATAAATTCCGAAAACGTAAAAAGAAGGTAACCCAGCACGCTTCTAATGGATATGACGAAGACTACACTCCAACAGTGATTAATGCTTGGGACGAAGAAGGTAAAATCACGTTTGGAGAAGATCCTAAGAAAAAAGGGAAGAAAGGTAAAAGAGGAAAGTTGGGGGCGGGATAGTAATGCTTTGCCCGTTTTTCGGTTACTCGGTTACTCGGTTTTTCAGTTGTTCGGTTCTTCGGTTCCTTGGTTAACCAATTCAAACATCCTATCTTGACATTGATACTTATTCTATATCCAATCTATTAAAGGAGCAAGTCGATTACATGAAAACCCCTCAACAAAAAACTGGTTCAGATGGAGAAGATGAAGCGGTGCACTATTTGAGGGCGAGTGACTTTGTCATTTTACATACAAATTTTCGTCTACGACGAGCGGAGGTGGACATAATCGCCTCCAAAAACAATTGCCTTCATCTAATAGAAGTAAAAACCCGTAAAACCAACGCACATGGGTTTCCAGAGGAATTTGTAAGCGAACGAAAAGAAGAACTTTTTCTGGAAGTAGCGGATCATTTTGTAGAAGAACTTGATTGGTCTGGCGATATTCAATTCGATATCATTGCACTAACCTTAGATTCGAATGAATTGGAACATATTGAAGATGCGTTTCGGTAAAGAGTCACTAGATTTAATCTAAATATTCAACTCGAAAATAAAGATTATCAAAAAGCGTTCGTCCAAACCAAATTCTTGAGCCCTGAATTCAATGCCTCTAAAGCTTTTACTTTCTCCGAAATTAAATTCGAATTTTCCGCAATTTTAGACGCTGACTCTTTCATAAAATGGCAAAAATCACTTGATTAAAACCTACTGTTTTCCAAAAATAAAAATTATTTTATTTATTTATTAAACTTCTCTTTATCAGGTAGTTAAATTGATGATTTGGACTGTCATTTTAGGGTTTAGCTGAAGGGGTTAGGCAACCTTTTTAAAAATGTCGCCGTCTTAGAAACAGAACACGGGTACAGTTCTGCTTAACCAATAAAATTGAATTATCATGAAGAGAAGACTGGCATTCGTGGCCCAGTTTCTGTTGCTATCGGTGTACGCCATAGCGCAGCGAGAGGCAAGCATCGCAATAAATAGACACACAGCAATTTCTGCTGTTGTATCATCCCAAAAAACAAGTAAAATTGCCGGAATCGCAGTGGATTCTAAGGCACCATTAAATCGAACATCTTCAAGTGAAACGCACTACGAACGTGTGGAAATTATCACTGGAGGTCTTCCAGATGATATTAGCAATCTTGATCAAAACAAACCAGTTCTTGAAAAATCTCAGCGACCCGGTAAAATCCCAGGAACAATAAGAGATTCCGACACCAAAGAAACTATTCCCTTTGTAAATGTAGTTGCATTGCAGAATGGAGTTCCAATCAAAGGAACTACTACCGACTTTGATGGAAACTATATTTTGAGAGGATTGACACCGGGTAAATATGATGTGAAAATTCAATATATAGGATACAATCCAAAAATGATTAGATCTGTCTTGTTGAAGCCTGGAGAGTCATTTTCTTTAGAGTCAACTCTCAAGGGTTTTGATCCTATTGCATATCTGACTTCTACGTTTCATGCTCATGATATTACAACAACATGTACAAATCATTGTGAACAAATCGCAACTACATACAAAAAATCAGCATTAGAGGAGTTTCTTAATTTCATTAACGATGAATTGGTTGATCAAATTGGAGAATTGGATCCTAGAAAAAATTCAATAGTTATTACAAGGCGAAGTTGTGCTGACAATTTTATTTCCATCAATTATTACAACGCAAAAGAATGTCCAATTTTCAGCGAAGAAGAATTAGCAATAGAACAAGAAATTAAAGAAAAGACCACTAAGGATAAAAACACGGAATCGATACGTGTGATGTTGTACCCTAATCCTGCGTCCGACGCCGTGTTCCTTAGAGGTCTTATGTTTTCAACTACCGCATATGTAACAGATGCCTTAGGCAGAATAGTTCATACGCAGGAAGTAGATCCACTGCTGAATCAGATCAATTTAGCGCATCTGTCCGGTGGTTATTACCAGATCCGTTTCAAACAGAAGGAACGTTGGTTTCATGAACGGGTCTTACTCCAACATTAACAATAGACACAACGATGTTGGCCTTTGAAAAACCTCCAAAACAAAGCCTAAACAACAATTTACAACTTTTTTCATAACAACCTTTTATTTATTCTATTAGGTTCAATACCGCCGCATGTGCTGACAACTCACATGTAGCAACATAGCAGCCCTGCGAATTTCAAACTTATTTTTATATCAAATCAAAAATAAAGCGGGGCTGTTTTATGGAAAATCTAACGAACTTGCATCTATAACGTATAACGTTAAATCAAACAAGTTCACCACTAAGACCAAAAGATTATGAAAGCACGAAATACATTCTTTTTTCTTTTAAGCATTTGCACTTTGTTGCTCTCTTCTTCGCCATTAATGGCGCAACAAACAGGAAGTATTGAAGGAACCATTTTGGACAAAACTTCTGGCGAGTCTCTGCCCTTTGTCAATGTTGTTTTATACCAAGACGGGATAATGAAAAAAGGTACTACCTCCGATTTCGATGGGAATTATAGCATCAAAGAGATCACACCTGGTATTTATGAAATGCGATTTCAGTATATCGGTTATAAGCCTTACGTTGTAAAGGACGTAAAAATAGAACCGTCCGCATCCATCAAAAGAAACATAGATATGGAAGGATCGGATATGGCGCTCTCTTCTGTAGAAGTGGTGACACATAAAGAACCGTTAATCCGAGAATCAAAGAAAAAAGAAGAAAGAATTTCAAGTGACGATCTTAAAAAAATGGGTACAAGAAGTGTGAGTGATGCTATTACGATCACTCCCGGTACAGTAAGCGCGGATGATGGAGCAGGTTCCTCTACTGCATACATTAATGGGTTAAAGAGTACAAGCAGGAGCAAAAAAGCATCTGGTTACAAAGGAAAATCGAAACGAACAAAAGTACATAAATTTATTCCTAGTCCGGTGCCTTCAAAAAAGTCTAAGACAACTCCAAAATTTAGAGGCTCAGCCGATGGAGTTATAGCGGATGCTGAAATAATTGAAGAGTCGAATGAAGCAGAAGTAAAGTCAGGGTTAACGGCAGGAGAGATTCACGATTTTAGTAAATGGAATTTATGGACGGATCTTACAGATGATCAATTCAAATCCTTTCAGTCAAATTGGAATATGAATCCAAAAGATCGCTACAGCGTACATGTGAAAAATGAGCAAGGATTTGCCGTAATCAATGCCGAGGTAGAATTACGAAACGGAAAAGGAGAAGTGGTTTGGAAAGCAATCACGGATAATACTGGTAAAGCAGAATTATGGAATCAATTCTTTTCATCTGACCAAAATGCAGAAGGACTAAGTATTCTAGTAAAAGGTGCCACCGATGAAAAGGAAATTAAGTTTGCAAACAGCTTTCATAATGGAATTAACTCCGTTACACTAAACGAATCATGTCAAACTTTAAATGAAATTGACATTGCATATGTAGTTGATGCTACAGGCTCGATGGGAGACGAAATCTCCTATTTGAAACAAGAATTGAACGACGTAATTACAAAGGTACAAGTAAAAAATCCAACGCTTAAACTTCGAACTGGATCGGTATTTTATAGAGACAAAGGCGATGCATACCTTACAAGAAAATCTGATTTAACAAGTACTCTGGCTACAACTACGGAGTTTATCAAAAAGCAAAGTGCAAATGGAGGGGGTGATTTTCCTGAAGCAGTAGATGCTGGTTTGGATGCGGCCATTAAAAAATTAAGCTGGAATAAAAATGCCATTGCTCGAATTGTATTCTTGGTAATGGATGCTCCACCACATCAAAGTTCAGAGTCTATTGAGAAATTGCATTCAACTATAGCAATGGCGGCTAAGAAAGGCATTCGAATTATACCGGTTGCAAGCAGCGGGATAGATAAAAATTGTGAGTTTTTTCTAAGAACGGTTGCGTTAGCTACTAACGGCACGTATTCATTTTTAACTGATGATAGTGGAATTGGTAATCCACACATCAAACCATCCACTGACAAATATGACGTGGAATTATTAACCGATCTAATGGTTCGATTAATTACCCAATATTCAACCACATCCTCTTGTACTAATGAAGAAGATGAATCAAACAAAAAACTGACCAATAAGGAAAACACGGAAGATGTTTCAGTGATCGTGTACCCTAATCCAACAACGGACGCCGTGTTCCTTAAAGGTCTTCCTAAAGAAAATAAAACAATATTGCATCTGTTCGACTTAACTGGTAAGCTTTTACTTCGGGATGAAGTAGCAGCGGAAGGAAATCGATTGGATCTAAGTTTTTTAGCGAATGGATTTTATCTTATTCGAATGAAAATAAAGGGTAAAACGGTCACACGAAAAGTAAAAGTATGGCATTAAAATAACACGTACCCAGTAACTCCAAAAAACAAGAATTTTTCATACTCATTAGAGCGGTTTCATAACAACTGACGGACGATTTTTCGTCCATCAGGTAGTGGTCAACCCATGCGCAAGCGTGGGTTGTTCTTTTTTACATTAAACATTGATTATCAAATATTTACAGGCAACTATTTCGTTTCATAAATCGTCTTAATTATGAGGGTTTACAAATTTAATAAATAAAAATTTAGATTATGAAAATGAAATTATGGACACTGTTACCATTGTATTTTTGCACCTTATATGTAATGGCAAATTCGCAAGCCAATATAAGTGGAAATGTAGTGGATCTTGAAAGTAGGGAACCGATGCAATTCGTGAATGTGTTGTTGTATAAAAATGGCAAACAACAAGCCGTCACGATCACGGATGTTGCCGGCCGTTATCGCTTGGAACATCTGGAGAAAGGCAGTTATGAGCTCAAATTTCGCTTTACAGGTTTCGAAACCAAAAGTGTAAAAAATGTAGCGATTGAAGAATCGATATGCAAAGTGCTCAATGCCGGATTAGTTCGAGATATGACTCGATCAATCAATGTTATGGCTTTGGAAGGTTCGAGTAAATCGCAAGCATCTCGTAACAAAGGCAATCCTAATCAAGTATGGAATGGCTTTGCAAATTCAGATGACGACGATTTAGGTCCGGACGGGTTACTCGGAAAACGTTCTCCTTTTGAACCAAAAAACCGGAATAAGAAAAAATCAAAAGCTCCTATTCGACCGATTGATTTTAAAGGCGAAAACTATGAATATTTGAAAGAAAATGGATTTCAAACAACCGCTTCTAGCTCAAAATCCACCTTTTGTGTAAATGTAGATGGTTCAAGTTATTCCAATGTTCGTAGATATTTAAAGGCCGGTAGAATGCCTGGAAAGGATATGATACGGATTGAAGAAATGATCAACTACTTTGATTATGACTATGCGCAACCGGAAGATGGAAGTCCATTTGCGATGCAATTCGAATTAAGTGATTGTCCATGGGAGGAAAAACACAAAATCGTTCAAATTGGGATTCAAACGCGCGAATTAAATGAAGAGGAAATGCCTCCAATGAACATTATCTTTTTAGTAGATGTTTCTGCTTCCATGATCGATGATGCCAAATTGCCTTTGGTTAAAGAATCGATTAAGGTGATGGCTTCAAAGCTCCGAAAAGTGGATCAGCTATGCATAATTGCTTATGCAGAAGATAAGCAAATCATGTTACCTCCTACCTCTGGAACAGAATTAGTTAAAATCTATCGCGCTGTAGAAAACTTAAAACTACAAGGTAAAACCAATGGGGCACTGGGATTAAAATACGCATATAAAATGGCTGAATCCCACTTTATTAAGGGCGGCGCCAATCGGATTATTTTGGCAACAGATGGTGACTTCAATCATGAAATGCCAGAAGAAAAGGAATGGATAGATCAATTAGAAGCCTATAGTAAAAAGAACATCAATTTGTCTGTGTTGGGATTTGGCGCTGGGAATTATAAAGATTCCACATTGGCCGCCTTAACAAGAGGAACCAACGGAACCTATTTTTACATTGACAAGATTGAAGAAGCGGACCGGGTATTAAACGAAGAATTACCTGGAACCATAATTAATGTGGCTAAAGATGTAAAAGTTCAAATTGAATTTGACCGTACCGTAGTTCGATCCTATCGATTAATTGGATATGCAAATCGCATGATGAAAAATGTAGATTTTGTATTTGATTCCATTGGGTCGGCTGAAATGGGATCAGGTCAATCCGTAACGGCATTGTATGAACTTGAATTGAAATCAGGAGCGGAGGAAGACTCTACCCTTGGCTCGGTACATTTGCGATATAAGTTGCCGACGGCATACAATAGTTTTTTGATGTCAAAAGGAATGAAAGTACGCCTTAAACCACTTTCTGATGCATCCGATAATTTTAAGATCGCCACAGCTGCAGCGGTATTTGGAATGCGCCTTCGAACTTCTAGATATGCAGGATTCTTTAAGTATGAAGATATATTAAAACTAGCTCGATCCGGACAAGGGAAAAATCCAGATTGTTACCGCAAGGAATTTTTGCATTTGATTACCGAAGGAAAACGCGTGGAGAAAGAAGCATCGAAGCGATTAGCTAGTCAGTAATAAACAAGGCCAACGCCATCTCTGGATTTGCTCACTCTACGGGTTGATAAGAAGGGATGGCGTTCAATGGCTTTAACTCTTGTTGGTGTAGTGCTGAAACCCTTGTTGGTGTTTTCACCAGCAAGATATGGTACAGCAATGCTGCCACTAAAAAAATTAAAGAAAACACAACATAAAAACTATGAAAACGAAAATAATCCTACTCAGTGTATTAACCATTTTGCTTTCCACGGTCTTCTCAATAGCACAAACTACCGGAAAAATTAGAGGAATTGTAACAGATACTATATCGGGAGAATCCCTTCCATTTGTTAATGTGATTGCATTCCAAAATGGCGTTCAAAAGAACGGTACAACCACTGATTTTGACGGTGCTTATATTTTAAGCGGACTTACGCCTGGTAAATACGACGTCAAGTTTATCTATGTAGGATTTGGGACTAAACAAGTAAATGGAGTCACCGTCGACCCCGGAGCAAGTGTAAAATTGGACATGGAAGTACACAGTACCGATGAGGAAATTGAAATGGTGGAAATTGTGATACATCAGGAACCTTTGATTCGAGATAAAGGAACTTCTGGTGGCGCAATAAGTGGCGATGATCTTAAAAAAATGGGTCGGCGAAATGTATCTCATGCCGTGAATTTGGTAGGAGGAAACGCTTCTTATGATGACGGATCTTATAGTTCAGCAATAATTCAAGGTAAAGCTTCCAACAAACGGTCAAAAAGTAAAAAGAACAAAGCAATTTCAAATTCAGCTAGTAGTCCTATATCCAAAAAGCAAGTTGAGAATCATGCGGTTCAAGTACAAAAAGTCGATAAAAAAGCAGGACAAAAAGAAGAGGTAACTTCTAATTCTGAAGATTATAATACACTTCGAGATAATAGTTTTAAATCAACGATTTCAGATCCACTTTCTACCTTTTCGATTGATGTGGACGCTGCTAGCTACACCAATGTGCGGCGAATGATCAATTCTGGAATGATGCCTCCAAAAGATGCGGTACGAGTGGAAGAATTTATCAATTATTTCTCCTATGATTATGCTCAACCTACAGATGGACATCCCTTTTCAATTGTTACTGAAATGGGCGACTGCCCGTGGAATACCAAGCACAAATTGGTTCACGTAGGAATTCAAGGAAAGTTTGAAGACATTCAAAATCTGCCGCCCATGAATTTGGTGTTTTTAATTGATGTATCCGGATCGATGAGTAGTCCTAGGAAATTAGGATGGGTAAAGGAATCTATGAAAACGCTCATCCAAAACTTACGTCAGGAAGACAATGTATCTATTGTCGTGTATGCGGGTGCAGCAGGACTGGTATTACCTCCTACTTCGGGAGTGAACCATCAGGCAATTAACGCAGCACTAGATAAATTACAAGCGGGCGGCTCCACTGCAGGAGGTCAAGGACTTCGTTTGGCCTATGCTCAAGCAGAAAAGGCAATTAAAAAAGACGGAATCAATCGAATTATATTAGCTACAGACGGTGACTTCAATGTGGGTGTATCTTCAAATGCTGATATGAAAACATTGGTCGAAGAAAAGCGAGATAAAGGAATTTTCATGACGGTTTTGGGATATGGTATGGGAAATTATAAAGATTCTAAAATGGAAATCATTGCGGATCATGGAAACGGAAATTACTTCTACATCGATGATTTATCTGAAGCAAAAAAAGTGCTAAACGATCAAATTAGCAGCACATTGATGATGATTGCCAAGGACGTAAAATTGCAATTGGAATTTAATCCAGCGCTCGTAAAATCATATCGACTCATTGGATATGCAAATCGTTTGCTTCGAAATGAAGATTTTAACAACGACAAAATTGATGCAGGCGATTTGGGAGCTGGCCATACCGTGACTGCGATGTATGAATTGGTCTTAAATAAAAAAAGTAGTGCCGTTGAAAAATCAAAAAGAAAGCAACCTGTGGATTCATTAAAGTATCAATCCCAAAAAACGACTATCGCCTCCTTTCCAAATGAATTAATGACATTAAAATTTCGATACAAAAAGCCCTATGAAACCAAGAGTGCACTGATTGTACACACGTTGGAAAATAAGGACACCAAACAGTTGAGTTCCAACTTTAACTTTTCAGCAGCTGTGGCAAGTTATGGAATGCAATTGCGAGATTCAGAGCACAAAGGATCCTTTTCGTATGAAGATGTCGTGAAGTTAGCTCAATCGGCTAAAGGAAAAGACGCTTCGGGTTACAGAACGGAATTTATTCAACTAGTAGGTAAAACGATTCCTCTACGTTAGCGGAAGAATACCTGTTTTTTGACTTTTCATCAACGGGGAAAATAATTGATTTTAAGGGGTCGATACCAGGATCGGCTTCCTTAAGGTCAATTTCAATTTTATTGACCGTTCCTTTATTAGCTGGGGTTTAAGCTTTCAACAAAAGTAATAAGGGTTTGAGATGAGGGACAAAGCTGCTCTTCCAACTGCCATTCAAAGACCATCTGCTCTCTTTGCTGTGGAATTCGTAATTCCATTTTGTAATCAACTCCGTCTAAAACAATGCCTTGTTGGATTTGAGGTAGCGTAAAAGAATGATTAGCTAGTTTTGTAAAATTCGCTTGTTCCGACTCGGATAACACTCGTGATTGCTCCACCGCCTTTAATCCTTCCAAATCCCATGTACCAAACACAAACTCCAAGTTATTTAGAATTAATTTTCGACGGATTACCATGTATTTATCGAATTCGTTTTGAACGATAAACCTCGAATACGAATTGATCAAAAAGGAATCTATACCCATGCAACGCAACGTTACGTGTACATTTTGATTCAATCCCTCCACATCCCATAAGAGTTTTTTGGCTAATGTGAAAAGATCTTTTGGATTTTGGGTGAGTTTCATAAAACCAATTAGAATTCGTTTCAAGTTACTTAAATTACTCCAAAAAAAACTTGATTCTATAAACAAAAGATCAAAACAGAAGAAATTTGTTTAGCATGTCAAATGACCATCTAAGCTATTTTCAAATTCGTTTTAATTCTAACGATTTATTAGTTCGTGGAGACCCTCTTTGAAACTGTATGTTGCCATTTTTTAATCGGATCATTTTAATTTTTTTATTGTGCAATTCGCCTTTTGAACCACCACTTTTGAAGCTTCCCTTAATCCTGTGTCTAACTTGTTTAAAGTAGATCAAATCATTGGGCAAATAGGTTATGCGATAAACATATGTGTGGATCACTCCATAACCATAAGCTTCATTTTTTTGCACAATGAGTCTATTCCGTTTAAAAGTAAGTAAATCAATGAACCCTCCTGTGCGTATTTGGCCCTTGAAGTCTCCTGAAAAATGCGTTTTTGATTGAGCGTAAGAAGCCGTAGACAGCAAAAAAAAGAGGCCAAAAGTGATGCTGTATTTCATGGTTGAAATCTATAAATAAATAATTAAATAACAATTCTACTTTTTACAAATCGTTCGCTTTCGAAAACGAGGCTTGCTACGAATCAGATCATATGAGGTAACCACAATCAATTTTTTCTCTAATTCTTGGGTATTTTGATCATAGTAATAAGAGATTGTTTTCGTTCGATTCGGAATCCATTTTCTAGCCATATAGTACAACGGAATTGGCCTTCGTACTTTGAAAAAGGAATGCTTAATGTCCCTTTTTACCAAACCTACCTGGTTTTTTGCTTGCACTCTTCGTTGTCCATAATACAATTGGTTAGGCACTTTACATGATGAAAAAAGACCTAACGACGTGATTAGGATAAGAAACAATATGGTTTTAGTGTTTTTCACAAATTGGTATTGCGTTTAAAAAACTATTCTAATCAGTATCGAGGAACGCCTTGCTGGTGACAACACCAACAAGGGTTCTTAGTTGGTATTGTTGCTCATATTCCCAACAAGGAACTCCACTTAATCTTAATGACTTCCAATCGCAACCCCTTTAGATTTTGCTTGGGCACGCATGGTTCGAAACAGTTCTCCACTAAATGATTCCTTCCCTTTGTTTTTAGCTTTGCTTTTTTCAGATGCTACAAACGCAGCACGCTTCTTATTCAATTCATTCAACTTCGCAATGTTCATTTTTCGAACTTTTCTTTTTGCGGCAATAAACTTTTGTTTTTCGGCAAGCGATTTTCCTTTCAGTTCTTTCGGTAATTCATTGTCTTTTAATTTTTCTACATCAACCTTTCCATCAATCAAATCCTGAATAAGTTCTTTATTTCCAAACCAGTTGCTTTTCCCTGAAGAAGATGAATTGTAAGCTGCACGTTGCGTGTTCGAAGTAGAAGAGGCTGAGGAATAAAATTTCAAACTTTTCTCCTTACGTGTATTCATGCTTGACTGTTCGCTCACGCTACCGTAGTACATTTTAGATTGATCAATTTGACGAGAAACATCATTAATATCGTTATCAAAAGGTGTTTGTACCACCACATCTTGCGCATGTTGACTCAATTGTTTGTATTCTCCTCCAGAACATCGAGCAATGGCTTGAAAATGTGGAATTGCATCTGCACAACCCGCACCAAGCTTGATTGCGTTCAAAATAATTCCCTTTCCCTGAGCGATTTCACAGGTTTCCATATATTTTACGTCGTCACTGTAATCCATGTGTGGAGGACAATCTCCTACTACAAAAACCGTCTTATAAACACTTCCGTTTTTAGACCATCCCATTTTAGTTACTGCTTCATATAACGCTTGATTCAGGCTTTCTGGACTGTCACCACCTCCTTGTGCTTGAATAGCCAATAAATTGGAATAAATTCCGTCCAAATCTTCTGTTAATTCAAAGCGTTTGGTCACAAATGCTTCTCCTTTATCTCTATAAAAGACCATACCTATTTTCACTTTAGGCGCCGGTGTAGATTGAGAAAGTTCGGTTACAATTTCCCATATTTTTTCTTTCGCGGTTCCAATCAATCCGCCCATACTTCCCGTTGCGTCCAGACAAAATACCAATTCTATTACCGGTGCGTCACTCGGTAACTGAGTCTGATTCGAATTCGTTTGATCCTGATCTTGATCGGTACGATTTGCATTATTGGGTTGTGCATACGATTGTGAATACATGCCGATCAAGAATAAGGCGTTCATTACAATCATTGTTAAATTTCTCATGGTAGGATATTTTTAGTTTGAATTCGTTTTAGTTACTGTTCAAAAACATAACTATACCAAACTTAATACCATACCTATTTAACTACAACCTGAACTTAGGCAAGTAAACGGATGAATTAGGGAAATGATCACGTCTTCTAAATTTTAATCCTTATTGGATTAAAAACGACTGGTCAAACCAAAGTTGATCACTGAATTGGCAAAATTAAATGCACCGTTTCCTTCTCGACCAACAGCATAAATAAAACTAAAAACTCCGGTTCGGGTAGAAAAGGTGATTCCTGCTCCCAAACCAAGTGGCGGACCATTGTGCGGTGGCCTGTCTCCGGCAATATTGTTTTCATATACAGCATACTCCGAAAAAACCAATAAATAGGATTGGTCATCTAAAAAGAATCTACCTTCCAGTGTTCCAATCGCATATTGATTGGCATAAAAACTATTCTCGCGGAATCCACGCATACTTTTAATTCCTCCCAAACGATACAATTCATTTAAAAACAAGTTTGGATTTTCAACCCACCCTCCTCTTGCATTGGTATAAACCCCAAAAAACTGATTGAGTTTCAAATGCTTTTCTATTTTTCCATTCAACTTAATTTGTAGGCTTTTAGGATCCAGGTTTTGATCTGAGGTAAGTGTGGAGTTTAATATGGTTTTGTTTCCTGCCGAACCATTCATATCTACTTTCCATCCGCTTCGTGCAAAGTTCACGCGATCTAGATTGTTCCATTCAATTCCTAAGCCGTAATAATTCGTTCGTACGCTTGACAACGTTGGCACCCTTCCTTCAGGTATTATTTGTATTCCAATCGTTCTAGAATCATCGAGTTGGTAGAAGAACTTTATCTTACCTAGTGTAGGATGATTTCTAAAAAACTCGAGATAGGGTTTCCTTTGAACAAAACTGGTGTCTTGCTTAAATAATTCAAATCGAGTTTTGGCATGAAACCCTGTCCCAAATAAACTCAAGTGTTCATAGGTTAAGTTTAGCAATTGAGAAGCCACATCTGTTTTTTTCCAATGCATCTCAAAAGACTTGCCTCTTCCGCCTATATTGTTGAGTCCCAAATCAAATTGACCTGTAAATAACAATGAATTATCTTTTGGATTTTGCTGAAAACCCGCAATTCCATCTATCGAACTAGTTTTTAAATCTTCCAAAATCAACATGACCTGGGCTTGTTCATTTTTGAATCGAATGCGATAGGGTTCCTTTTGTTTTACGGCCTTCAGTTGAGCAATCAACGATTTAATTTGATCCAAACGGCGTTGATCGAATGGGGTGCGAGGTTTGATTTGCAGGTAATTTTGTAAGAACGTGCGGTTTATTTTCGATCCCCCTCGAATAATAATGGAATCAAATACAACTGGTGTTCCCTTTTCATAATTCAGAATCCCGGATACCGTGGCGTTTTCAATCGAAACAGAATCTAATTTCACACTAGCAAATGGAAATCCGTGATTCACACTATAAGTAATTAGCGCTTTTTCCATTTCAAAGAATTGCTTTGGTCGGAAAGGTTTATCTAAAAACCATCGTTCTTTAAAATCCGCTTTTCTCGCCAAATTGGTAGAGACATTTCCTTGTTTTACGTTCGCCCATTTATATGATTCACCTATATACAACCACGCCTCAAATAATCGGGCTTTTTTGTCAAAGTGAAAACTATCAACTCCTGCCAAAAGATATGACTTTGCGTGTAATCCGGTAATTGCTGCGTTTAGATCCGTTCGCAGTGCCAATGAATCCGGGTACGCATCTTTCAAGTTAACTTTTTGCTCGGAATTGGAACTAAATTGGACTTTCAACTGGATTTTACCCTCTTTTTGGGCGTAGGAATGTTGAATTGCTCCAAAAAGCAGAATGGAAAATGATATGCATCCATATTTAAATGAAGCATTGAGCCAGCTCAAAGCATTATTTGATACATTTTTCAGGAATTGCATAAGAATTAAGAACGAAAATATTCAATTTTACGTATATATCATATTTGAAAATGAATTGAGAACATGGCTGGAATTTATTTACATATCCCTTTTTGCAAACAAGCATGCCATTATTGTGACTTTCATTTTTCCACCGTTTTAACCAATAAAGAGGCAGTTATCAATGCCTTAAGTACAGAGTTAACATTAAGAAAAGCGGAAATAACCAGTGCTGAAACGATTGAAACGATCTATTTTGGAGGAGGAACGCCTTCTCTTTTATCCGAAGCAGAACTTAATTCATTGTTGCAAACGATTCATTCCAATTTCAGCGTTGCACCTGACGCGGAAATCACATTAGAGGCAAATCCAGATGATTTACTTCTTCCTAAGTTACGTGAGTTTAAAAATGCCGGTGTGAATCGGCTAAGTATAGGAATTCAATCCTTTCATGATGCACATTTAACTTTTATGAATCGGGCTCACACGGCTCTAGAAGCTCACAAGTCAATTGATCACGCCCATTCCCTTGGTTTTAATAATCTAAGTTTAGACTTGATTTTTGGAATCCCAGCTGATACAGATGGATTTCTTAAAGAGGATTTGAAGCACTTTTTTGAATTGCAACCAAATCATATTTCAGCCTATGGATTAACCATTGAAGAAAAAACGCCATTTGGGAAATGGACTGAGAAAGGCAAAATGGCTCCTATTGATGAAGACTTTACGGCTCGCCAATTTGATATTGTAATGGAACAGATGGAAGCCAATGGATATGAGCAATATGAAATTTCTAATTTCTGTAGGGACCAGCAATATTCTAGGCATAACACCGCCTATTGGCAAAGTAAATTGTACTTAGGTATTGGTCCGGGAGCACATTCCTACAATTCCCAAATGCGAAGTTTTAATGTTTCGAACAACGCAGATTATGTACGGCAAATACAATCGGGCACCTTACCTTCTACTTCTGAAATGCTCACCAAACAGGATAATGTCAATGACTATATCCTTACCCGTCTACGAACAAAATGGGGAATTGATACACAGTTTATAGTCGATAACTATGGAATTGATTTGATACCTCAAGCTATGGAATTTATCCAAGATGGATTTTTGATCGCCGACAATGGGGTATTAATTCTATCTAAAAAAGGAAAATTGCTAGCTGATTTTATATCGGAGCGATTGTTCGTTTAGCTCTGCACTATTTTTGTTTGATGTTCTCTCCTTTAAAAGAAAAAAGATCGTCCTTCCTAAATTTGCAACGCAAACATAAAGAATGACGATCTCGTTTTAAGAAACATCTTAACTTTCTTACAATCTACCTTATTAAGATGGCAGATTCAAACTCCTATTTAAGTTGGTTATGCAGTCAAAGAATGTGCCTTTTTTAAGTTCTTTTTATAGAAATCCAGCAAGTTCTTATACATGATTTTGTCTACGATTTCCTGTGGATCCAATCGGTTTTTATCCTCCAGTGTATCTCGTTTTAAAAATTCTTTTACTTGTTCAAATAAAAACCCTTTGTACTTAGGCATTTCTTCTTCAGTCCAGATTCCATAAATTGAATTAATTATTCCATCGAAATCAGATCCGATACACATTGAATCCCAAGCATCCAAACCTGCATTATCTAATGTTTCTGCAATGTGCTCCACATTATTCCAAATCAATTCGGTCCAATCGTCTACATCACTGGCTTTGGCCTTTAAATCATCTTCTTTCTCATAACCCGCAATTCGTCGATCAAATTCCATCCCCATTAAGCCACCAGATTTAGCAATAATAATGATCTCATCGTCAAAAATATTAATGCACCAATCATTGAATTTGTCCTCAATTTCGGGAGCTGTTGGAATGTTTGTACAATATTCAGAAGGACCCCATCCTTCTTCCATTCCTTTCTTATATACCTCATGGATAGACTTACGCCCATTAACTGCCGAATGAGTATACAAAACAGGAATATTTTCGTCGGCATACGTAGTCTCTAACATTTCGTAATATCGAATTCGACCACGAATACTTAAATGCTTGCAGTCCACCAAAATGCGCGTTCCGTTTTTATTATCAAGCATTTCATGAATAAACTCTTCTCCTAAAGTGGTCATCCCTGTCCCCAACATATAGGATTGATCCAAGTTATTACTAGCAATTCCAGGAGGAAAACTTCTTGTATTTCCACAGATCCCATTAAAAAAATGATGCACTACAGTAATGTAGAATGGTCTAAATTCCCATCGTTTTACTTCTTTCAGGTTTTCAAGCATCGTTTTTTCATAATCAGCATCCATCGGATTCTGCGCACTCAATACGCGCTCTGCAAAATTATGTCCTCCCTCTACATTTACGATCACCGCAAGTGTATTCGGTTCATTTAAGGCTTCTAACAAATCTACCCCATCGTTCACCACCTTGTAAGTCCACTCTTCTCCCCCATCAATCGTCACCGTTTTATGACTCATTTGAAGTAAATAATCATAGGATTTTCTCAAATTATCGTAGTAATCGTAATCCTTATTATTTGCAATATAATCCAAGTCTTTCACTGGAATTCCAGAAGCCAGACTCGTCGCTGCCATAGATAATTCCTGTCCACCTACATGTTCCAACTTGTTATCAATAAAACCCAGTTCCAAGGCATACAAAGTATTAGATATGATTCGGACCCCTCCTTTGGCCATTGCTGTATAATTGGCCTGTGAATACTTCGACAACCCTAACGTTTTTTGAGCCAACTCATCTACGAAAGTGGGTGGATCATAGTACCAGATACTTTCTTTGCTTTGTGGATTAGAATCATTGATTCCTCCAGGTAAACTGCGATTAAAAGGACGCATTGTTGGGTGACAATGTAAGTCACCAATTAAGTTTTTATCCATATTTTATTTATTAATAATGCACTTATGTTTAGCTCTGGTTCGACCGAAAATTATAAGACTTAATAACATATGTAATTCATTCTGTCATTCAATCATTCCTACTTGATTTTCGTATACTTTAATATATTAAAGGCGCGTACAAAGCTAAAGTGCTGACCTATTCGTCTTTAGTGTAATCTTTATATGCAATATATTAATTATATTATTTAAAGAAAATCTGAAGAGGTAAAAAGGTATAAGAATTTCTATAAATGTTTTAATACGGGGATTCAATTGTCAAAACATGAAATTCAGTAAACACAATCATTCGAACAGATACGTTAGAGCATTTGATTATTTTAATTTAAATAAAAATGCTTAGATCTAGCCTTCTTAAGATCAAGCGTTAATTAGTTCTTGCCGTGCAAGTTGTGTTACAATGAATTTAAAAATCACCCCTTCTATCATTGATCAAAGCTGAATCTTTTCTTTAATTTTCTCAAAAATAAATTTGCATATGATTTGAACAAATATTAGATTGTACATTGTTGTACGACCTATTTCAAGAACAAGTTATATGAAGTTGATTGATATTAAAGAGTTTATGGACCAAAAGGTAGCTCCAATGGCATGGCAACGTGTCCAGTTACGGTTACTTCCTGAATTCAACAAAAGAGGCATTTATCTTCACAAATTCGATGAAGAATATATTTGCGAAGAAGAATTCTTCCTATTAATAAATCAAACATTAGACAGTTTGTACAAAACCACCATTCCTTCTAATTAATATAAAACATTTAGTATTATGGCTCAAATGAGAGGTCAATTTTATGCGGATCGGAACGCATATGTAGTACAGGGAGAACCTGCCATTTTGCATTGTCATCATTACAATTGCTATCTGCAAGGTGTAATTCTTGATACGGAAGCATATCTTCCAGAAGTCAAAGAAATATTGGTGAGTTGTGCTCAGGAAATAAGTTATACTCAATTCAGCACCTTTTTTAAGGAGAATTCTGCATTAAATACCGATGAGCGAAAGCAAACGGTGGAGGACTATTTCCGTTTTGGTGGATACGGAGTGATCGATTTGTCAAATGTAACAGCGGAAGGAGGAACCGTTCAATCTTCTTCTGATCATTATGGCGTTGGATGGAAAATTAAATTCGGAGAGTCATCCGAACCTGTTTCTCATTTCACATCTGGCTATTTGTCAGGAGCTCTTGAAGCCATTTATGGATTGGCATTTGGTAGTATTCAAAGTACCCAACAATCGTGCATCGCTGTCGGAGACGCGAGTAGTTCATACCTATTGACTCCTTCTTCAACTGATCGTAAATGGGACTTTAAACCTTCCCCCGCAGAAGGCTCGTTTCAAACAAGTGCACTACCGCAACCATCAGATACATCTGTAAATTATGGTGCAATTCGAGAAGCCTTAATCAATATGCCTATTGAAGGAGCTGCGGACAGTGGCCTAATTGATGCATTTGGAGTATTGCTTACCCGACATTATGCCAATTACTATTGCGATATCTCCTATTCATTTCTTGATGCCCTAACAAATAAAATGGGTAAAGACGGACGAGATCTCGCCATCTCTCTTTTAACAGAAGCAGGCCGAGTATGTGCTTTTAATACATTTGGCGGAATCATGCAATCTGCGGAATGGAATGCCATGATTAAACCTATGTTTGAAAACAATGATGATTGGGTTCAAGGCATCAACGCGGTTGTAAATGCATTAGGTTGGGGATTCTGGATTATTGAAGAGTTCATTCCAAATGAAAAATTAGTTGTTCGAATTGAAAGTGGTTATGAATCCAACTCATATATTAAAAAATATGGTTCAGCCTCTGTTCCAGTGTCATTTTTGGCTACAGGTGGAGTGGAAGGATTGATGAATTTAGTATACACATTAAACCTCCCTGAAACGGCTCCATTAACATTGGACGAAGACTGTTATTTACAAATCAATCAAAATCCAAATAAGTTTGTTGGACGTCAATTAAAATGTCGTGCAATGGGCGATGAATATGATCTTTTCGAAGCCGTAAAACAAAATGCCTAACAACCAGAAGGACAAGGGGTTTCATTTTAAAGTCATACGAACATGTCAGCACTTTCATCGTAGGTACTACTACTTTGAAAAGGAATCGGATCATGCGTTAATTCAAGCATTATCAGAATTCGGTGCTGCATCCATCACGGAGTTTTCCAAATACAGTCCTGCCGCTAACGACATGTTTAAAATTGCCGTTGCGGATGAACTTGAATTTTCTGGTTGCATCGGGGTAACAGAAATGTATGTTACCATTCGAAAAAGCAGAACAGAAAAGGTAAATCGATTTGAGGATATCTTATCTGATTGGAGCCAATCTGCTTAATTCCAAGTGATATTAAAAACCACTTTAACATTACGATTGAGTTAACTAAAATTTGACTCAATTAATTTGATCGAATCTTATTCATCGTCGTATTCCTCCGACTCGTCGTTCGCTTCTGCTTCTGTCACTGGCTTTACATCCTTCTCTTCCTTTACCGGTTCCATAACTGCATTTATTCCTCCTTTGAAATCAGGAACAAGCGTTTTTTGAAAAAGTTCAAACCCATGTAAGTCAACTTTCCAATTGCCCTTAAACGGATTACTCAAATCCGCCAATATCATAATTAGAAGTGTAAGTGATATATGGGTAGTTCCGACCATAAACACGTGTAATATTATATTCCCTACGTCCATCATGATCAGTCCAAGCACAATAACGATGGCCATTAATACAATTAAACGAAATACGGTGCGATGCGTATCCTCTTTAGCAACGAAAAAACGTTTGGTCCGATGTGTAGTAATCTCAAAAATCAAACTCAAAATTCCCTGCATGGCCACACTCTGAGATCGATTTTTATTATTTATATCGATGTCATCCACGTCTCGAATCACTTCATACATTTCCGGTGACGTATCTGAATATTCAATGCATTTGTTTTTCATATTTGGTAGATCCTTTTCAATCACCGAACCTACGTAATGAGACAATGACAATTTTATCTTATCGATCATTTCCATTGGTACATCATCCAGAAATATTAAATAATCTCGAATATCCTGCAGTGCGTTCAATTCTTCTTGAAAAAGTAATTTTAAGTTGGTGTATCGTTCCAAAGATTGAACCAACACCAAACCGGATATCATCGCAAACGTAACCCCTACAATGGCGTAATAAACACCCCAAGTATCGGGTGGAATTGTAGAAAAATGCTCGAATTGATCAATAATAAGGCTACACGAACAAACAATGATCGTGGATGAGATCAGATTTATTATATTTCTAATTTTGGGCATTGATTTTTGATATCATTGATTTTTCGTAGTGGGCCAAAAACGAAGACGCAATCTACAACATATGATTTCGTTGCACAATAATCATAAGAGAATTTGCGCATTTCCTGCATTTTTACAAAAAATGCAAAAATTGAACTTTGCTTTCTTCCACAACGTTAAAAAAATATTAATTTTGATAACGGCGTGAAAAACGCTTAATTACCTCCTTGAATTACTGCATTGTCGATATAGAAACAACCGGATACGGGTCACGTGGAAATAAAATCACGGAGATTTCTGCCTTTAAATTCGATGGAACCAAGGTTATTGATGAATTCTATTCGTTGGTCAACCCTGAAAGTTTGATCCCATATAACATTTCTCGTCTTACTGGCATTACCAATGAAACGGTAATGCACGCTCCAAAATGGTATGAAATTGCAAAGGATTTCATGCTTTTTTCTGAGGATTGCGTTTTTGTTGCACACAACGTTAGCTTCGATTACAATACCATCCGAAGTGAATATGGTGAGCTAGGAGGTGAATTTCGTAGGAAAAAACTATGCACTGTTCGACTTTCACGAAAGATTTTACCTGGACACAGCTCCTATAGTTTAGGTAAGTTGTGCGATGCATTAGGCATTAATATTACAGATCGTCACCGAGCACGGGGAGATGCGGAAGCCACGGTGATTCTTTTTGAAATGCTCCTTAAAAATGATAAAGATGACGTTTTTGAGCACTTTCTTAATCCGCGCTCTAAAGAAACATCTATTCCTCCTCAGCTTCCAAAAGAGGTGTATGACAACCTACCTAACACCACTGGAATTTATTATTTCCATGATGATAAAGGTGAAATCATATATGTAGGCAAAGCGATTGATATCAAAAAGCGGGCAATGAGTCACTTCCAAGACAAAAAGAAAAAGGAAGTGGTGATGCAACAATTGACGGCCAATGTAACCTATACGGAAACAGGAAGTGAATTGGTCGCATTGCTACTTGAATCAGCTGAAATAAAACGACTTCGTCCTACTTATAACAGCGCAGGCAAACGAACCAATGAGGGGCATGGCGTATTTGAGTATGAAGATGGGAATCGAATTCGAAGACTAGCCTATGGAAGCATTAAGCAAATCAAAAAGCCACTTGCACTCTTTTATAATATTTCAGATGCACGAAGTTATCTAGAAACCATTACAGAAAAATTTCAATTGTGCCCTCGATTTTGTGGATTACAAAAAAGTAAAGCGGGCTGTTTTCATCATCAAATTAAAAAATGTAAAGGGATTTGTGCAGGAGAAGAAGAGGTCGAATCTTATAATAAACGTGTACAGATAGCCATTGATTCCATCGAACTGAAAGAAGATTTCATCATTGTTGGAGACGGTCCTACTCCAGACAAAAAGTCCGTAGTTTTAGTAGAAGAGGGTGTGTATCGTGGATTTGGATATTTTGATGTTGAATGTGCAGAAGACCACTACGACTTTTATTCCGATTGTGTAAAAAGTTATGCCAACAACAGCGACGTACAACGCATCATTCGTTGGTATATGAATCGCTCCTCCAATGGCGTGATTTATCGCTCCGAAAAAGTGGAATGACAACTCATATTCAAAAATAGGATTAGGCTACGGTCGTGTTTAAAATACGTCGGAGTTCTTTTTGTCTGTTCCAATTTCGGCATCAATTTTGATTAATTTAAAGCAAATTATGCAACGAAATGCATTAAACAACGTTTACATTTCTAATCGTAAGGTATTAAAATTAAACAAACTTGGAATCATTGAATAGCTCAGATCACTTGCAAATCAAATCAGCCTTTATCCCGAGAAATATACGGCTTGAATTAAGCTTGTCCATTTTAATGATGGTGGTAATGATCATTTCATTTCTAATCATTCCAATTGAGAGCTCTGCACAAGCAACTCAAAAGCAAAAAGCCTCCAAAGCGTTTGCGCTGAAAGTAGCTCAAAAGTATTGTTCCAATGCCTATGAAATTATAGAAAGCGATAATGCCAAATCCGTTGCTTTTTGGATGGACAACCAATCTTCTGGTCTCATGGATCCAACAGGATTTGGAAGTACTGTACACGAATGTTTGCACGCTTATGATCATACAATTACAAGTGAATTACGAGCGAGGGAAGCAAATGGAATCAGAAAACGAGGGTATTTTATTGATAAGGGAATCAAAATAATCGTACCCGAATTTACCGTTTTTAAAACAGATGAACTACATCCAAAACACATTCCAACTGGAATTCAAGGTGCAGGGCGTTATCGCACCTATGTTACTGGAACGGCCAGCTCTAATGATAAAGGTCTTTTTGGTCTGATGGAAGAATTTAATGCATACTATCACGACAATCAAGCGGTATATGAAATGATGATCAAAGGACAAAAATTGATGTTTAATGGCGAGGTAAGCGAAAACATTACCACCAACAATGTGTCTTCCTATTATGAATTCAATATTTTCATGGCATGCTACTTGAAATACGCAAAAAAATATGAGGCTGAAACATATAGCAAACTCATCAAGAACAGGTCTCTTCGATTAGCCTATACCCTTATCGAAAAAAACTGGCGGGATTTATTGACACGCATTTATTCCAATTCAGAAATTGGAGATCATTTCCCCTGCAAAAATCATGAAAACGCTTTATTCAATTCAGAACTTCGCAAAATAATGAGTGACTTTATGCTTCCGCTCAACGATGTTAAAATGAAACCGTACTATACCTACGCCAAGGCAAAAAAGTATAAACACGAAGTTGTAGAACGTGCCCGAAGTCAATGCGATGAAGTCGATGCCATAAAACCGACTTCCAATTCAACACTAGCTGATGGGGAAGAAATAATTGTTGAAAAAGATGATTGGACCATGCCGGGAGACGACGAAAATAGAGACCGAGAGTCGTCTTTTTCAGTAAACGCTAGTAGCAAACAAAGTGATTATTACTATGTGGTTGTTGGATCAACCTCTGACTTTGGTAAAGCAGCACAGGCCTACGCAAGTAAATACCAGAAGAATTACGCGCAATCCGGAATTTACATTCAAGACGATGCACGTTATGTCATTTACTTGTATAAATACAAAGACAAATCAAGAGCGAATGAGAAAGCGGCCTCGCTTCGAACAAAATATCCTAAAATACAAGTGCGTTAGTTTTTGGCTCGCTCTTTGAGTACCATCCATTCTAATGAAGAGCATTTTCGTTATTTTGAATTAGGAGGGTTTGAATTCCCCTTGAAAGAAGTAGGTTATATTTGCAAAATAGTACTATTATGCTGTTCTTTAAATTAACTAAACCATCGTCCGTCTTATGAAATTATTGAATCGAACTGCTGTATTTACCTTTGTTTTTCTTTTTTCCTTTATCGCATTTCAAAAGAGCCAAGCACAATCTAAAAAAGGATTTCGCATCGATGTGATCGTGCAACTCAAAGAAGATAATACGAGCATGCAACGTTATGAAGAGCTCAGAGCGGAGGACATCATTTTTTATAGACCGGCAACCAAATTCAATACCGTACGTCGATTTCATGTATCACTAAATAAAGACAAAACGCATAAAAAATTGGTCGAGGCCCATTTACATAAATTAGATTTAGTGTTTTACGCTGGAAACGATGTTGAAACAGGGCGTTGGAGCAAGATCAATGATAAGGATAAGACGAAAGACGAAATTTGGGCTGGGATCAATGAAGATCCAAAAGTAATGAAGGACGCTACTCATGCCATTTTAACTGCTTGGTTTCAAGTGGATGGAAAAACGTATGATGTGCGTACGATTATCCGGTTTTAAACCTATTTCATTGTTCTAATTCATCCTATCTATTATGTGGATGCAATAATTTTAATACCATAAGTATTTCAATCATCTCATATACTCTTAATTTAAATTATATTTCTTTTTTAAAGTATTAATTTTATATATTTAACCATAATGCAGGTTTAATATATTTTAAAATCGATCAAAAGGAATCGAATTTAAAACAAAAATTTTGCGTATTTATCTATTAAAAGTTACCGCGGGTTATGTAATTATTAATGGAGGTCTGAAAGCAAATCAAGCTAAGGATATTAGAAAGTTTAAATCAACCGTCGAATATTATATTAAAAATTAACATGTTTTTAAGCAAGCAAGATCTTTTAAAAACCAAAGAGTATTGGATAGCAGATATACAATTGAAGTTATTTAAATATGCTCAAGAATATTTAGATACCGACACCAATGACATCACTACACGAACACAACTCGCAAAAAAATTAGGCGTAACAAAAGGATATGTATCTCAAATCTTAAATGGCAACGTTAATTTTTCGATAGGTAAACTAGTTGAACTAAGTTTATCGCTAGATTTAGCACCTGTATTGAAATTTACTGATCTCAATAACTTTATAGACAATAAAACAAAGTTCGAGGTAAAAAGAAATAGTTATGCATTGGGGGAAGACGAGTCCAATCAGATGAAGGAAATAAAAATAATTCCAATTGAAAAAAACGACTCTCCTACTTCTTATTCAGGAGTAAGTAAATATCAAATGAACTTTGATCCCGAATTAGCTGGTCAATCTCCAGCTTGGTGTCAATAGGCACAGCATAACACGAAGCCTAAGCATTCCAAATTAAAAATTGAAGGACAAAACATCTCCAACTCTCAATTTACAATGGTAAATGGAGATAAAGAGTTTGCAGGGGAGGAAAGTGATTAACTATCCCTTTCAGATCTAGATTTCATGATATCCACACATAAGGAGGACAAAAATAAAATCCGTTTGGCACTGGTTTTTAAATTCAATGAGCATGAACCCGCACGTAAGGGTTATAGAATTTTTGTGGAATCGGAAGGTTATTTTGAAATCCTGGAAGAATTGGATGAAAATAAAATCATGGACATTGCACATTTTTCCGCATTACCTTTAATGATCTCTTTCACAAGAGAACACCTCAAAAACATGCCTAAAAACATGCCATACGGTTCTTTTGATTTACCTTCTCTCGATCTAAAAAACCTGATCGACTCTAAATACTAATACTAATCTGTTTCATAGCTAGGTTGAAACTTCCTACTTATCCATTCATCCACGACTATTTTTGTCCGTTCAAGCACATCAATAATTCATTCTGAACTCATTAGTTGCTTGGTCCTTTTTGTTTCTCTAGCAATTCTTTACAATTAATTTATTTCATATTCATATATTTGAAGGTATGACCATTGCACTAATAGACGACCATCCCATTCTTTTAAAAGCGGTAAAATCATTACTTGCTTCCGAATTAACCGATTACGAACTGGTAGAATTCAGCAATCCGCTTGATTTTTTAGAATCCACTGAAACCACTTCCTACGATTTAGTCATCACTGACATTAGCATGCCTCAGATGAAAGGAAGTGAACTCATTGCAGCGCTTCGAAACAAAAATGCTGAGCAAAAGATTTTAGTGCTCTCTACACATAAAAACGAACGAATCGTCCAAAACCTATTTGGTCAAAAGATCAATGGATATGTGTTTAAAGATGATGCAGCTGAACAAATTCTAGATGCAACCAAATCTATTCTGGAAACAGGTATGTACATGAACGACGAGATTGAGAAGATGCTCAATCAAACGGGGTCTGATGCTGAAAAACGACTTACTCAGCGTGAAATCGAGATTGTTCAGTTAATTGCCAAAGGCTTTTTAAATAAAGAAATAGCCGATAAATGTTTTATTTCTGAAGCAACGGTAAAAACACATCGAAAGAACATCATGTTCAAATTGGCATTGGGCAATACGGCTGATCTGGTTCGATACGCAGTAGAAAATGAGTTGGCTTGATACAAAACCAACTTAAATTCTCTTCAATTATTTAATTAATACATTTATTTATACCGCTAAGTAGGTATTGTTTAGTGGCTCATTTCTAAATAATTTTGCCAGCAATTTATTTCTTCACTTGATTTGACATTCCGATCCTTATCCATATTGCTTACATTAGGCTTCTTCTGGAGTAGCCACGTAGTACATGCACAGTTTTCGGATCTGGAATTACGGCAAATTGATTCGCTAAAAAATGTGGCCGAGAATGTTTCGAATCATGATACAACTCGTATCAATGCTCTATTTGACTGGGATAATCTTATTTACAACTATGATGTAGCGTTAGATAAAGAATTGAATCAACGGATTGTGGAAATCTGCTCCAAAAACCAACGAGAGCACCCAAAATCTCCAAATAAGAACTTCTTTATTGAATTTGAAGCCTCTGGATTAAATAATCTGGGAATAATCACTGATAATCAAGGGAACTATGACGAGGCGGTAGAATTTTACCAACGAAGTTATGATCTCAACAGCCGAATTCCAGATACAGCCGGAATGGCCAATGCTATGAATAACATTGCGTTGATTTATGATAAAAAAAGTGAGTTTACTGAAAGCATTCCATACTACTTAAAATCTCTTTCCTTGCGCATTGCATCTGGAGAAAAGTCCATTAATTCGGTCAAGGTACTGAATAACATAAGTATGGCTTATGAAAACATCGGAAAATTAGATAGTGCGCTGTTATTTAACAAACAAGCTATTGATCTTGCGAGAGGATTGAATATTGCACGAATATTAAGCGAGGCATATTGCAACCGAACGATCATTTACAACGATGAACATTTTTATTCCGAGGCCTTACAAGAATTAGATAGTGCACTCAAATATGGCTTAATATCGGATGACATCGCTCAATTGGGATTTGTCTATACCATTTACGGCAACATCTATCATTCATTGGATTCGTTCCAACTTTGTCTTTCATATTATAGAAAAGCATTGGATGCAAGACTAACCGCATCTGTTACATTAGATGTTGGATCAAGCTATGGTAATCTGGCTGTGGCGCATAAGGAGCTTGCCAACTACGATACTGCCCTATTCTATTTTGACGTAGCACAACAATATGCAGAAAAATATCAGGAACAACATGCATTAGCAGGAATCCTCTCCAATGAAGGGGATATTTACTTCGAAAAAGGAGACTATCAAAAGGCAAAAGAATATAATGAAAAAGCATACAAACTGATCGTACCCACAGGATATTTAGAATTTCATGAAATTATTTGTCTGCGCCTCTTCCGTGTATACAAAAAGCTAAATCAAACGGAAAAAGCATTGAAATACCACGAAGAGTACATTTCAATTCGAGATACAAATCAGCGCATTGAAAACAAGCAAGCTATTATTCACATGCAGATCAAAACGCGTTATGAAGATCAGGCAAAACTGGACTCTTTACAGTCAGCAGATCAACTTACTTTATACGATCAACAAATTAAGAATGAACGATTGAAGAAGGAACTATGGGGGGCTGGGTTCATCTTGTTTATCGTAATTGCATTGGCCTATTATCTCTGGAGTCGTGCTCGACAAAAAAACAAACTTGTTCAAGTCGAATTAGACAGTGAAATGAAAGTGGTAAATGCATTGATGGAAGGGCAAGAAATGGAACAACTTCGAGTTGCTCAGGAGTTGCACGATGGTATTTGTTCCAGTCTTTTAGCTACGGAGTTTATCCTAAAAAGTAACAATCCGGATGAGGCTTTAAAGATGATTAAAACGGTGGTACGGGACGTACGTAATCTAAGTCATCAAATTATTCCGCCTGATTTTGCCATGTATGATTTAGCAGAGTTGATTAATCAATTTGTAGATGCAATTGGGATGCAAAGTACCTTGAAAATTAATCGAAATTACATTGGTGACTTTTCAAAGATCTCTAAAGAAACCAAAATTGCGTTGTTTCGAGTAACGCAAGAATCCTTAACCAATGTGATTAAATATGCGCAAGCAACAAAGGTTTCGATTCAATTAATTTCAGAAGCCAATGAGCTAACCTTGATGATTGAAGACGACGGAATTGGATTTAATTTGGAAAAGAAGAATGCTGGAATTGGACTTACCAATATTGCGAAGCGGATTAGCAACATTGGTGGGAAATTGAATATTGATACTTCGCCGGGGCATGGGACTTCGATCATAATTCAGGTGGGGGTTTAGAGAAAAGGGGGATCGTTCTTCTTATTGGGATTTGTTGGAATTCAGAAGTGAGAAAACAGAAGGAAGAATTCAGAAGTGAGAATATAGAATTCAGTTTTTTCTCTTGAGAATATCTAACCGATAATTTATTGGTATTTATTCAATTTACAAATTCACCAATTCAGAAAGAAACAACTCACGCCGCTTAATAAAGCAGTGCGTGCATAATAATTAATACTCATTTATACTAAAATTTTACGTTTCACATTTATCATAGTGAAGTTGTTTTAGGCATCAAGCTTCAATCTCCATTTTCAGATTAAAAACCTTTCGACGACAAAAGAAAAAATTGGATTCCTTACTACAGCTCCGGTGTTCAAAAGATATTCTATTTTCCTTCTCTTCTCTTTCCAACTTAACATCCGGTCCCTTTTTCATCAGAATCTAATATTTTCTCCGTTTACACATTCACAAAAGATACGTTTGAAAGGCGTAAATACCTTTTTTTAGCAATATCCTCCTTTGTTGGTAGCAACTACCCAGCTGGTTTTGCGTTATAAGTATTAGAAAGCATGCTAATCAATGGATCTCCTTTTAACGGAGGCTCCATTACAAAAGAGAACTACTAAACAATAAACTAAAACAAAGGAAACGATGAAAAAACTAAAAAATGGAACGATCACCCTCTTACTGGTACTAGCCGGTTTGATGCCGGCAATAGCAAACGCAGGAGATGGAATTAAGTTTCAACACCTGACCCTTGATCAAGCAATAGCCAAGGCAAAAAAAGAAAAGAAAAACGTATTTATTGACATCTACGCTACTTGGTGTGGACCCTGCAAATACTTGACTAATAACATATTTGTAGATGAAGAACTAGGGGATTACATGAACAAAAATTTCGTATGTGTAAAACTAGATGGTGAAAAAACAGATGGAGGAAGCTTAATGAGTGATTTTGACCTCAACTCCTTCCCAACCATGCTGTTTCTTTCCCCAGAAAAGGAATTAAAACACAAGATCGTTGGTGCTGAATCTGCAGTGGAAATTAAGAAGCAGGCCGAAATAGTACTTGATCCTACCAAAAATCCACTGTATGAAGACAATCAACGCTATGCAAAAGGGGACCGTGATCGAATATTTGTTCGAGAACTGATTAACAAAAAAGCACTGGCCGGGGAATTCCCGATAGAAATGGCTGAGGAGTTTTTCACTACACATCCAAAATTAAATTTAAGCGAAGAGACCGAATTGCTCATTTTCTACTTCGCCGTAAAGGACATCAAAAATGAAAATTTCGCTTCGTTCCTAAGCAATGCAAGTGCATGTGTGGAACTAAACCAGGAACTTAGCCAGATCATAATGAACAACTATTTAACTGGCGTAGTGATGCAGTCAATCGAATCAAATGACAAATCAAACATTGCACTGAAAGTTAATGAGACGTACGAAGCGTACAGTACCATATATGGCCTCGAAAGTTTAAGTAAAAAAGAATTACTAAAAATAATGGAGGACGTTTTTGACGATGAGGTTTAATCCTCTATGTCAAGAGCAATCAATTCAAGATTCATTTATTTAATTACATAACAAAAGTTTAATTTAAGTCAAGTCAAGTTAATCAATGGAGCTACCCAAATCGAGTAACATTTGGGTAGTCTCCACGATTAGCGCAGGAAAACTACGTTCATTATGAAAAAGCTACGTACAATTTCAATCCCAAGATTAACTGTAACCATTATGCTTACGGTATTGTCCACCTTCAATCAAAAAATATTGGCGCAAAGTCCTAAAGACGTTGCTTCCAAGAATTACGCTTTGAGATTAGCTAATAAATTTTACACGAATGGATATGAAATTATTAAAGCAGATGATGCGAAAACAGTTGCTTTCTGGATGGATCAAAAAACATCTGACATTGGACCGTCAGAATTTGGAACAACCGTACACGAATGTTTACATGCTTATGATCATAAAATAGGAAGTGATGTAGGATATAATGACGACTTAGATCGTTGGACTCAAGGGTTTTTCATTGATAGAGGTATTAAACTTACTTTAGCACGACCCGAGGTCTTTGCTACTTCTACTTTACATCCAAAACACTATCCCGCAAAACTGCAGAAGGCGAGTCGATACAACACCTACGTAACAGGAACAGCAAGTTCCAATGATCGTGGAATTTACGGACTTATGGAGGAATTCAATGCGTATCAACATGGTAATCGAGCAATGTATGAAATGCTTAAAGCAGGTGAGAAGATGCGTTTTAACGGTGAAGTAAGTGAAAACATTACCAGCAATATTGTTTCTTCCTACTTTGAATTTAATTCTTTCATGGCTGGGTACTTAAAGTATGCCAAAAAGCATGAAAAACCAACCTATAATCAATTGATGCGGGACAAGAAATTTCGGTTAGTTTATACACTCATCGAAACCAATTGGAGAGATGTCCTAACGGACATCTATTCCGATCCAGCTATTGCAAAACATTTTCCAGACTGGGATGGAGAAGATCAATTGTTCAATGCTGAATTAAAAGAAATTATGGAAACGTTTATGCTGCATAATGAAGAATTGGGGAAATACCAAGCTTATGTAAAAGCGCATAAATATGATCCAGAATTGATTCTGAAAAACCGTAGATCACCAAGTGAAAGGAATGAGTTGTTAACCGTGCATCAGAAGACTTCCCATCTTCTAGACCCTGAAAATGATACTGATCAATTTACTAAAAATGATTCAAAAGATGACCTTGAGGATAATGATGAATTGGCCTGGGCTGACGATGCTGATACTTGGGGAGAGGAGGAAGATGAATTTGAACTAGAAGACGAGGATGATAAAAGCACCTCATTGCAAGTTGGTGTTCGGCAACCAGGATACCATTACGTGGTAATCCAAACCTTTTCAACCCTTCGGGAATTGATAATGGCTCAATGGAATAGTGCAGCGATTGTACGCAAAAGTGGCAATGCAATTAAAGAGGACGGAAATGGATATCATTTATATTTATTTAAATCCAAGGATCCTGCACTGGCAAAGCAACGAGCAAACGCTCTACGTTCTGAATTCGGAAACGTGCGCGTTTTATAAAAGAGCAATCATTCTAATAAATAATTTGGGGGAAAAGACGATATTGTAGGCTTAATAAAACTTTACATCGGTCAGTAGATCATTTATGAAACACCTATTTTGTAGTCTTATTCCACTTATTATAATGTTTGGTTGTGCTTCCTTGGAAGAAAATAAGTCTTCCAGTCAAGCACCACTAAATGAACCTTTATCTGATTCCATTCAGACGAAAAGTTGGCTTTCGTTTGAGTATGATTCAGTCAATTTGTATTTGTATCGATTGAATTCAGCTGCTGAATCTAAAGCCGGTCCAATCACAATTGTATATAATAATACGTTGCATCCGGCGATTTATGAAAAAGCAATCCTAAACAAAAACCATATACGCACATTGAAACACATAATGGATCTCA
The DNA here is from genome assembly GCA_965277185.1 of Cytophagales bacterium. Classification (GTDB taxonomy): domain Bacteria; phylum Bacteroidota; class Bacteroidia; order Cytophagales; family JAHDFW01; genus JAHDFW01. The sequence continues at coordinate 260,424 of CBDICC010000006.1, forward strand.
AGCAACCCGAAATAGGTGCAGCCGATTGCTTTGAACCTCATCATGGGATTGTATTTTACAAAAACGATTCAATTGTAGAAGCGCTTTCAATTTGTACGATATGCAACAATATCAAAGGAATGAATGGGGAATACATCTATCTGGATGTGCGAAATTTCAGTAGATTATTTAAACAAATGGATTTTCCTTTTTTTGATGACATAGACAGTCTCAATCATTATTTATCTAACGAAAAAAAATAAAGGACATTTAATTTAATTTAATCGAATCTGAGCACTTAAAACTATTTTTCCAATCTATATGTATGGTTTAACAAGCGAATATTGACGAATATAGCGTGCCGTTATTCTTTAATTAAACAACAAATGAAACATATCTTGCGAATTATAAATTTGGTTTTAGCGACCCTCTTTTTCCTCGTTTCTGCAACCGTATCTGCTCAGTCCTCAGATCCAATTCAATTGGTCCAAAAAATTCAACCTCCTAATCCGTCTATTAAGAATTTTGGAATGTCCGTTGATTTTGCGGAGGAACATATGGTCGTAACCGATGGTTTATTTATCTATTTCTATCAATTGACTAAAGAAGGAACATGGAAACACCTTCATTCTCATTCACCAGAACAAACAAAATGGCAAGAAAATGACCTGAAAAATGCACAAGTTTCCGTTTCAAAGGATGTTGCTTATTTAGGGCTTCCAAACGCAGATGTGATCCACAATGGAAAAAACGTAAAAAATGCGGGTGCTGTCTATGTTTATCGATACAGACCAAATAACGGAGGATGGATGGAAACAGCTAAAATCACCTCTCCTAAACCAGTAGAAAATGGTTATTTTGGAGAAATTGACGCATGGGGATATAGCTGTCTAATTTCAAGTCCCGGTGCAGGTGCAAAAGGAAAAAGCTATCTTTTTGTGCTCAACGATCACGATAAATGGGAACGCATCACACCTGAAAATGATGAACGCAAGCCGTATGATTTACCTAATGGCGACAAAGTAATGTGCACCGAAGACGCCTCCATCGTAATCGATGATACCAAATCAAAAGACGGAACCTCCTATCAATTTATTCATATGTTGGATATTGCTCCAGGCGGGCATTGGCGTACTCGATATTTTAACAGTCCAAAACAAGAACGTAGGTGGAACGGTTCAGTAAGTATGCATGGTCTACATATGGTGGTAGCAGGTCATGAAGAACAATCAAATACCATCGACTTTTATCATTATGCAGATGATTGGAGCCATCAACAAACTGAACAAATCGAATCTGGAAATCCAAGCAATTATTCAGTACAAGTCGTCGGAAACATTGCGCTGCTAACGGCTCCAAATTCAAGTACCATCCGTTTTTATGAATACGACGTATATCAAAAAGGCGGAAGATGGATGCCTCTACAGGATCTAAGTGCAGACAAGAACGTGCAGTTTGGATATTCTGTCGCTATTGAAGGTAATACGTTCTCCAATTACGAAGCGACCATTCTAATTAGTGCGTATTCGGAAGAAAATGGATATGTATCTTATTATAAATTAAAGAAATAAAATGTCCTGATTTTAAAAATTGGTAATTGGTGACGGGCAGATTTCGGAGTCGAATACTAGTTTAAATTACCTATTTTACTTAATTTAATGCTAAGAGATGTAATGTAACTGTATGTATAAAATTAAACTACTTAGGCACACGCTACTCATAGGAATGGCCTTCGCTTCAACCCTATTAATTGCACAAACCGCACAAGAAACAGCCTCCAAAAATTTTGCAGTTTCGGTATCTAAAAAGTACTGCTCTAATGCCACTGAGATTATTAATTCTCAAAAAGCAGAGACGGTAGCAAGGTACATGAAAAATGAATCCAAAGAAATCGATATTTCTACATTTGGAACGACGGTACATGAATGTTTGCATGGATATGATAGTGACATTGGCAGTGATAAAGGCTATAACAAAGAGACTTCCCTTTGGTATGAGGGATATTTCATCGATAAGGGTATCATATTAACACTTGACCGTAAATTGTACTTTAAAACATCCCTATTACATGCTAATTATTTTCCTGAAAAAGTTAAACGACTCAACCGATATGATACCTATGTACATCATCCTCCGGGCAAGACGCATTGGATGAATAAAGGTAAATCAGCGAAAGATATAGAATCGGATAAAAAGTGGTTTGATCTAGAATCCCTTTCTGAATCTCCAGCTTCTTCTAATGTGTATGGAATTTATGGTTTATTAGAAGAATTCAACGCCTATTATCACGGTATGTCTGCACAGTATGAGCTTATGAAAGTGGGAGTTGGAGAAAGTAAAAGTAGTATTCCAAAGGAACAGTTGGAAAAAATTCGTGCAATGGGTTTTGATCCTGATCAATTTAATTTAAATGGTTCATACAACAGCGACATTCCTTCTTCCTACTACGAGTTCAATATTTTTATGGCCTATTATCTAAAATACGCCAAAGAAAAACGACCCAACGATTACGGACGAATTATGTCCAACAAAAAATTGAGATTGATTTATACGTTAATCGAATGGAATTGGAGGGATTTGCTAACTCGACTTTACAGTGATCCTGAAATGGGAAAACGTTTTCCTTGTTTTGCTGGTGAAGATGAAATTTACAGCCCTGAATTACAAAAGATTATGAACGGATTTTTACTTCCTAAATCTGACTTAGGAACATATGCATCCTTTGTCAATTCTAAAAAATACGATCCGACAATCATTCAAAAGAATCGACAGGATTGTAAAGAAGATCAACATTTTAAAGAGGAAGATTTTGACATCGATTCTGACAACACTACAACCATAACAAGTCCAGAACCCGGATTTTATTATGTAGCAGCGAAAACATATACTGATACTTGGAAGGCCGTCGAAGAACACCGAACCAAATACAAACAATCGTATCCTGTTTCTGGAATTTATCTAGACGATGATTGGAACAATGTTTTGTATCTTGCTAAATACAAGAGTAAGGAAAAAGCAACCCAAATCGCGAACAAGTATCGAAGTAAGTTTCCTAAGATTAAGGTGGTTGGCAGATAAACGTGCACATCAAATTTTAAACGCTCTTTTCTTTATGTTTACATAGCCCATTTAAGGGTTGAAACCTAGCTAAAGGCCTTTATTTAAGGGGATTTCAAAATTTATTTGTACATTTAGTACTCACATTAGAATTTCTACGTTCGTTGGTTGTACCGCTAAAATTTTCAACTCATGCACATCAAATCATATTTTCTGCTTTCATTATCTTTTCTATTCTTAACCCAACAATCATTTTCTCAAGAATATTTGAATGATTACATCATGAAATTGGATGCCATTTCAGAGGATGCATCTTACGGTTATACAGAGGATAAACCCATCATGGTAGGTGGAAAAAAAGAGGGAGCAAACAATCAATTGAAATTTTTAAGTGCATTGCTTGGGCCAAATGGAGAGAAAGTTCGATTTAGCCGCGTTGGTAGTTGTTGTCCAGTAAAATCTAAGAATGCCTTAGTTGGCGACATGGGCGTGTTAAATAAGTTTCAAGTCACGTATTCAGGGTTAAAAAAGCCCATTATCCTATTCATAAATGGATATGATTACGATAAGAATCAGGTTAAATGTCCAAAGGGTTTTACATACTTTACGACTGAGACACTACCTGAAATTAAAAAAGTTGACCCAGATGTGATCAAAAAAACGACTGTTTGTGATGCTAGCAATAAATACACGGTAAAAAACAGCATGCTGATGGAAAGATTAGGTCCTGATTATAAAGAACCGTCGAAATACCCTGACTATAAAGGGGGACTCAAAAAGATGAAGTCTTATTTTGAAGAGAATCCCATTACAGATCCGCGCGCAAAAGAAATGATGTTCCGTGTGAAAATTGCCTTTATGATTAATTGTAATGGAGAAGCAGGCGATTACAAAATTATTTCTCGTGGTAAAGGTGAATTAGAGGAACTGGCAAATTTGGTATTGGAAAAAGTAAACAATCTCCCATCGGATTGGAATCCCGCTAAGGCGAAAGGAGATCAAGTAGATTGCTATCAGGTATTATCCTTTACTGTATTAAGTGGACAACTGAATCGAGTTACGTTTACAACCAAAAAGTAACGCCAGAGAACCAACACATTAAGCGTCCTTCTTCGCCTTCACATTTCTGTATTTCAAAAAATCATTTAGTACTTGATAAAATAAATCAAATTTTTCATCGTATTAGTTGCATCACGTATTTCAAACATCATTAAAAAAACAAGCTCTGAAATCGTTTAAATAACGATTTTAAATTTTATCGTTTACCTATCGCTCGCTTATAGAATATACTAATACCTATTGTTTACTAAAGTTTCTAATTGATTAAAGCAACCAATTTGATTTTAATCCTGTCTTATATTTGAAACAGGATAAGTTCAACTACTTTAAAAACTCTGTATGAAAAAAATATTCCTAAGCTTGGCTTTGAGCCTTGGCTGTATGCTATCGTACGCTCAAATTATTACTATTCCTGACGCTGGATTTAAAGCAATATTAGTCGCAGATCCGTTGATCAACACAAATCTAGATGCAGAAATTGATTCAACCGAAGCAGCTTCGTATACAGGTGGAATTTCCATATACCATAAACCTGATATTTGGGATTTGACAGGAATTGAGCATTTCACCAATATACAGTCCATTGATTGCAATCTTACTGGAATCCAATATCTTGATCTTAGTAAAAACTTAAATTTAGGGAAGATAAACTGCAACTGGAACGATCTGGACACTTTAATATTAGGTTCAAATATCCTATTAACGGATTTAACCTGTTCAGGAAATTGGTTGCAAAAACTCGACATTACCGGTTGTCCTAATATCACGACATTAGATGCGGGGTCCAATCGAATTGATTCCATAGACTTATCCAATAACCTTGATCTGGATTATATAAATGTGAATAACAATTTGTTAGCCACTTTGGATGTAACTCCCCATATAGAACTGATTCATCTAGATTGTAGTAAAAACTTATTACCGGATCTGGATGTAACGCAAAACGTCAAGCTGCAATACCTAGATTGCGAGGTAAATAAGATAAGTCCAACGGTTAATGTTGATTTAAATCCATTGCTATATTATTTAGATTGTGGTAATAATCAAATTGCAAATCAAAACACGTCATTAAATCCATTATTGACAACTTACCATTGTGATTACAACAATATTCCGTCGTTGGATGTATCAAACAACCTGTTGCTCTATTCATTCAATTGTTCTAGTAATCAACTTCCTGTGATTGACGTGACTGTCAATTCTGAATTGAATAGTTTCTATTGTCGAAATAATATGCTGACAAATATTGATGTAACCCAAAATTTGGATTTGAATACATTCGATTGTTCTGCAAATGCGCTCGTAAGTCAGGACGTGACATTGAATCTTGAACTCCGATCGTTTTATGCCTCATCCATTTCAGCACCTAGTTTTGACTTAAGTCAGAATGCGAATTTGAATACGTTTTACTGTGATGGAAACCCCATAACCAATATTGATTTAACTCAAAATCTTCAACTCTACACACTGAATTGCAGTTTTACTCCAATGGCTTCTTTGGATTTAGCCGTAAATACGTTTTTGCGCACACTTCGATGTAACAATACTCCACTCAGCACCTTGAATTTAAGTACAAATAGCGCTTTGAGTTATTTGAATTTTAGTAATTCAGGAATCGATTCTATTGATTTATCCTATAATACACAGTTATCAACCCTGCGATGTACGAACAACAATATGGACACATTGGACTTGATTAATTGTCAAAACATCGATTATTTGGATTGTCGGTATAATAACATAACGGCACTCGATTTTGACAACAATTCCAATCTCTCCCATTTATATTGTTCTTACAATCAAATTGAACGATTGGATATAAGTCTTGCCACCTACCTTTACAGATTACAAGCAAACAATAATAATCTCAGTGAATTGACCATTAAAAATGGAAACAACGAGTACACTGTGACGACCCGTTATAACACCACTAACAATCCAAATTTGTTCTGTGTAGAAGTTTCGGATCCCCTTTATACTACACTTAATTGGACAAATATAGATAGCTGGACTTTTTACACTACGGACTGCTTTATGACGACGTATTTAATGCCGTAAACGGATCTGTATTAGGAGATAGTAACTGTACTGTGGATGGAAATGAAATTCCAATGTTCCGACATTTTGTGAAATCTACGCCAGAGGACTATTTTGCTGTCACTGATTCGGCAGGAGATTATTTGCTAAAAGTAGATTCAGGTGTTTTTAAAGTAGAGCAGGTTTTATCTACCGTTGATCAGTTATTACTTAAGCCAATTTGTCCAATGCCAAACCATCATATCGTAACATTTGATACGGTAATGCAGGATACCAATGGTATTACTTTTTACAACGAGGTATTGCAATGTCCTTATTTAATGGTAGATATTTCCAGTAATCGAAGGCGTCGTTGCTTTGACAATAAAACGACTGTATTCTATGGAAATCAAGGATATGGAGATACCAGCAATGTACAAGTACACGTCAAATTCCCACAATATGTTGACTTAGTAAGCGCAGATCATTCATACACGATTGATTCAAATGGAATATATGTATTTACCATAGGCACCTTGAATGCAGGAGAGTCTGGCGTAATAAACATTATTGATCATGTACAATGCGAAGATGGGATTCGCGGATTGACCCAATGTACTAAGGCCTGGATTACACCTTTCAACCATTGCATAGACAATATGGATACGACTACCGGAGTGAGTGCAGGCTGGGACAAAAGTAGTCTTATGATTGAAGGGGAATGCGTACGAGATTCTATTGTGGAATTCATCATTGTAAATACAGGGGATCCTGGAAATGGAGATATGCAAAACCCAACTCAATACCGGATTTTCATCAATAACGTACTGACCAACACAGGTACTGTTCAAATTAATGGAGGAGATACGCTACGCTTTCAAATTCCAAATGATGGAAGTACAATTCGAATGGAAGTAGATCAGGCAGTGGGTCATCCAGGTAATAGTCATCCAAGATCTACGGTAGAAGCCTGCGGCAGTTTGGGGAATGGGAACGTTGCCACCGGATTTGTAAATGGAGCTGTTTTGGATAATGAAGACGTACAAATGTCAGAAGATTGTCTTCCAATTATTGATAGCTACGATCCAAATGACAAGCAAGTTTCTCCAGCGGGAGTTTATGCTCAACGGTATGTAAAACCGGACGCTCGATTGTATTACAAAATTCGCTTTCAAAATACAGGTTCAGATACAGCATATAAAGTAGTAGTAGTCGATAGTTTGCCTTCGGAATTGGACGTAAGCACCATCATGTTTGGAGGAAGTTCGCATTCATACGAACTGGCAGTGAGTGGACAAGGAAGTCCGGTAATGAAGTTTATCTTCAACGATATTTATTTACCTGATAGTTTAACAGATGAGTTGGGAAGTCAAGGGTACTTTACCTTTAGTGCGGTAGCCAAATCGACGGTTCCTGAGAAGTCCATTGTCCATAATTTTGCTGACATCTATTTTGATTTTAACGAACCAATTCGAACCAATACCAGCTGGGTAAGTTTATTTGATTCTGTAGAAACAGGTGCCAAAGAGCAAGTAAACAGATGCGATACTACCTTCCCTCCTGCTGTACTCTTCTATCCAACCGATACAACCGTATGTCCAAACGCGTCCGTTCAATTCGACGTGCAAGGAGGCGACGGTGTACACTGGCATACCATTGAAAACTTAAGTGATACGTTGGTAGCCAATCCAATTGCGACGCCGAATATGAGTACCATTTATCTTTTTGAAGTAACGGATCAACAAAGTTGTTATACTACCAAAGATTCCATTGATATCTCCATGTTTGGGGTTCCTCAATTGCAAGTGTCTTTGAGTAAGACAGAGATGTGTTTAGGAGAAACATCCAACTTAACGGTGACTGGAGCAACTTCGTTTTCCTATATACCAACTTCAGTGCAAGCGGGGATTTTAGCACCCACCACAAGTACAAATTACTCAATAATTGGAACCGATTCTGCAGGATGTACGGATACCACAACCGCATCGCTGGTTGTATATCCTAATCCAAATATATCAGCGCATGTAACCAACAATAAAATATGTTTGGGAGACAGTGTGGTATTCACAGGATCAGGTGGGATTTCGTATGATTGGGATAAAAATGTCCAGGATGGTGTGGTATATTATCCAACCTATCCAACGATTTATCATGTAACAGGAAGTGATCTTGTAGGATGTGAATCTCATGCGTATGTACGTGTAGATATTGATACAACCACCCCACATGCCTTATTCGAATATATATTGGAGGACTATGACTTGAAGTTGCACGATCATTCCAATTTGATTGGGACCCAATGGACAATCAATGGTGTTCCATATTATGCAGGGGAAGAACAACCTATCCATCCGTTAACCGAAGATGGCATTTATGAAGTGTGTTTGTATGGAGATGGATTTTGTAGTGGATCAGATACAATTTGTAAGACAATTGTAGCCAAAAACTTAAGTGTTGGAGATGATTTGGATAATCAAGTTGGGATCTATCCAAATCCAACGAGAGGATTGATTCAAATCAAACTTCCAGAACATACTACAAATGCAGAAATCGTGATTTATGACATCACAGGTCGTTCTTTGTACAACGCGATGTTAACTCAAAGTATGTCCACACATGATGTGTCTAAATTGCCCAAAGGAATATACATATATAAAATACATAATTCTGACAATCAAATGATTGGTGTTGGAAAATTGGATCGTCAATAGTTACCTTTTGGTTCTAAAAAGTATTAACAAATACTAAACTTAATAAGAATAAAATGGTTAACAATTAAGTTAAATTGAATACGAATAAGTTTAGTTAAGTTAAACAAACAAAGAAAACCTGTCGCCTCGTTCTTAAGTATGTATTAAACATATATACAACAATCTCACTTTACTTATATTAGGAACGAGGTGTACAGATTTTTTTATCGAATATCAAATCCAAATATCGTTCGACAAGAGTATAAACTAAGCCTCGCTAAATCTTGGTTGCTCAATCTTACTCTCTACTCTTCCACCTTTGTAATAATAAATTCTACTTTCCTTTTATCATACACAGAATACGCGCTATCTGGTATATAAATCAGGCCCCTGTGGTTTGAATTTGTACTTGAAATTCAGGATGGTCTGACAAGAATTCTCCTAAACTGTCCAGCCTTTCATGCCATTTATTGTTAACGGTATCGATGTTATGTTCAAAGTAAATTGGTGCGAATTTTGGCGAAATTGTGTCCGTTTGTGCTATTGCAGTAAGTCCAAACAAAAAAAATAATAAGGATAGCGAGTATTTCATTTTCAACTAGTATATCAAAGTAGCAGGTAACAAATTAAATAACGACACTACATCTACTAATTTTTCATTCATTAACAATCATGTATTCCTCTGGTACACCAAGCTTGAGGAAGGTCGATTTTTGTTCAAAATCAATGATCCATCTTAAATTAGAGCTTTTTGCGATGTGTTCAACGAAAATATCGTGAAATTCATCATGCGAATTGATTGAGTATTGTCTGCTCACTTCAATATAGCAAATTTCATCTTTATCGAAGCTATCCAATAGTGCATGCACTTCTTTAATACAACAACTATACACCCGACCGTAAAGACGATACTTTAAGGGTTTTGAGGCCAATTTTCTTATGGGAAAATCAATTACTGTTGCCTCACTTAATTCCAATGCCAGGAGTGCATCTTCCGTTAGCTTAAACTTCGAATGATCTGATTTATTTACATAGTGAACGATACTATATAGTGGAGGGACTAATTTGTTTAACAGGCTATTTTTTCCACTGTTATCAAATTCAAATACTCTTGCCTTTTTATTAAGTATAATCGTAATTGTTACTGGGGTTCCATCTGTCCATCTTCCATGATCTTCTTTGTATTCTTTTTTATGAAAGTGCTCTGCAATCACTTTTCCGAGTTCTGAAAAATAGACTTGTAATTGTGCATCTTCATTTTCTATTGCAAAAGATTCGCCATTGATGTAACAAGTGTCGCCTTGTTTTTTGATGGTATATAAAACGTTTGATGTAAAAGACGGCCTAACATCAAGAATCACTTCATATGGTAATGATTTCGAACCTTCCATTCCGTTGTAACGGCCTTCGTTCTTTAGTTGGCAAGCTGTTACCAAGAAAGTCAGTAAAATTGGAACGATCGTTTTCATCTGTATTTAATATGAATTAATAAATTAACGTATTCTTCCAATACCGTCGTGTCTTTAAGGTGAGATTTTACGATTCTTAATCCCTTGCGCAAACCTTCAAAATTGGCTAACACAAATTCGAACCGTTTTATACTCTTCAATTTCTAATTAGCAAGATTTTGAAGGTTATTCCAAGCACAATCAACAGATTCGACGATCTTACTAAGATTATTCCCTCCTACACTCTTTTCATTTCTTGATTCAAATCAATGGAACTCTATCCTAATCCCATCAAATTTGTATCAAACTTAAAAATATGAAATCAAAATCAATTTTTCTAACAGCAATTGCGCTATTCACGCTGAACAATCTTTTCTCTCAAGGGATATCAACCAATTCAGATACAATCGAACGAAAACATTTTATAGGTAGTACGGCATTTATTATCGCTACACCGCTTTTATCCCCCTCTCCCGAATATTTTCAATTAAATTTTGGCTATCGATTAACGTCAAAAGATGTGGTTTCGGTAGAAGCCATTACTTGGGCGTATCATGCGCCTTTGGGAATTCCTTATGCACATGCTGAAAATCCGGAAAACTATTTTCCAGGTAAAGTAAAAGCGCTTGGTTTAGGGTTAACCTATAAGCGTTTTTTATGGAAGGGAGTGTATACACAAATCCATTCTACCGCATTAAGTCAGCGTTACTTAGATCTTGATAATGCTAAAATTCAAAATGGGTTCCAACTTTTTAATACGCTTAGGTTTGGGTACCATATTAATCTCTTTAAAAAGCATTTTTTCATTGAACCTTCTGTCGCGTTTACCAGTTGGCCCATCAACACGAACCTTCCTGATTCATTTCAAGTGGAAGAAGATAAATGGAATAAGTACTTCCTTTTCGAACCTGGCTTTCACTTCGGCGTGAATTTTTAAAGCGAACTAAATTTTCTTCTCCGAAATTCGCTTTCTCACTCGACTTAAGGTTTCAGGTTTTATTCCAAGGTAACTGGCTAATTGATATTGAGGAACGCGGTTTATTAATGTAGGTCTTTCTTTCAGCAGATGCTCGTATCTCTCGTCTGGATTTTGTTTGAGAAAGTCAGCCGCGTTTGTCAGTTGAATTCCAATCATTTGTTCCATACCTTCTCTGCAGAATCGTTCGAAACGTGGAAATGAATCGTAAAACACTTTTTCTTTTTCAGCATTTACAAGGGCTACGGTTGTTTCTTCGGCACAAACAAAGTTCAATGTGGATGGCGTTTTAGTAGCCAAACTATTGAAGTTCGCGGCAGATTGGTTTTCCGTATAAAAATCTAATGTATTCTCTTCGCCATCCAGTAATTCATAACTCCTAATGCAACCTTCTACCACAAAATAAGCCTCTTTCGCAATTTGTCCGTTTTTCAGAAGGTAGGTTCCCTTTGAATATGTTTTTACGGGAAAACTATTTTGTATCGCTAATTCTTCTTCTGAAGTTAACGGCGTCATTTCCGATATTATTTGGACTAAAACATGCTCCATTTGATTCGTTTTTCTAGTACGTATGTTAATACAACATTCTGAATAAGAACATCACCTGACGTCCCCCCTTTAATCAGAAGAATTCAAATGCTTTACTTTACTAGTTCAATTTAATACTTCCCTTTGAAAACATCCAAGGAGGCATGTAATAGCTAATTCTTTTTTGGTCACCTTCAGAAAGCGATACGCTAATGTTATTCGCACCGCATTCAGCTCGTCCGATATATGGAAAGTAAATCTTTACTTTATATTCTCCCGGCGATAAATCAAAGGAAGTGGTACCCCATTTTTTCTTGTGCTTTTCTCCATTTATTTCAATCGTTGGAGTTACAAAGAATAAGAACCATGCTAGTGGAAAAAATTCTGTTTTAATTTCAAGTCTTGTGCTCATTATTCGTTCTATTTAGTTCTTATAAAAATACACCTTTTCAAGGTGAATTACAAAGGCGCCTTTCCTTAAATTCTTCCGAATCTTATATTGTAAAATCTGATTAGTTTATATACTTGTTCAATTATGATAAGCATGCCAGTCCTGTCGAATTCCAACACTCTGTCTCGATAAACTTTCGTTCTTGATTTACATGGAAACGTTAATTAATCTTAACGATACAGTGTATTTGCAAGATATTATGTGAGTTTTAAATTCGTATATCATCAAGTAAACCCTACCACTTAAAGGCGATCAGAGCACTTACATTTCGACCCAATCCATATTTGTTTACCAACATTGGTGTAGCAGGTGGTGGTGGTCCACCGGGTCCGCCAGGTCCTCCAGGTCCTCCAGTCATGGCATCTTCTAAACGGAATGTTTGCCCTATTATAAATTGAAAATCGTATACGTTTTGAATAGCTACACCTAAGGAAAGATTCCATTTCTTGTGCTTGGGAACAACATTATAGGACGCAGACAAATCCAATTGATGGCTATTTGGAAAATATTCATTGTATAATCCCTCATTACTAGAGTCCCATAGTACTGGAGCCGATGGATTGCCTCCACCACCTGGAGAAATTTGCGCTTTAGGGATCCCTACTAAGAAGTTATTTCTTATACCTGGTAGTGCAGGCATACCTGTTTTATATTTCCAACCAGCAGATATTTTTAATCCATGGATTCGATATCCTATTACTGCATTTAACACATGTTTTTGATTCCAAACATATTCAAACTCCAACGTGTCAAACTTTGCCTGCGCGTCGCTAAAGCTATAGCTTACCCACGTTTCTAAATCTTTCCACGACTTTTTCACCAAGACATCTACTCCTTTTGCCTCATTCACACCGTGAAGAAAGATTGCATTGGAAGCTTGAATAAAATTATGCGTGGTAATATCGCTGGTCTTTTTATAGTAAGTTTCCACATCTACTACCCAATTCTTTTTACTATAAATGGCGCCCACCATCCCTTGATGACTTTTCACAACAGGAATACCTCTATCATCTGACATTCGCCAGTTTAATAGCCCTACGCCACCAATGCTGGTTAATTGTAATCCAGATATTTGGTTAATAAATTGGTGATAATATCCACCATTAAGTTTCAATGTTATCGCATCGGAAACAAAAGCATTCATCATTATTCGAGGCTCCCAATATATTTTACCCGTTCCAGTATAGTAGCTACTTCGAAGACCCAAGGAACCTGTAATTAACTTGGTTGCATCCGTCACATTAAAACTGCTAAAAACAGAATGCGTGGTTTCATCGGAAGGATAACCATTGGACAATGTGGATCCAGAACCTTCAAAGATATTAGATTGATTAATTAGATTGTGATTTACAAAGCCATAGCCAAGTTTAACGTTTCGTTTCTTTCCTAAATCGTATTCACCTTCAGAATGAAGCCGCACATCCTCCGTTCCGTTGTAAAAACTTTCACTCGAGATTAAATTAGCTGCGGAATCCAACTTATAACCTTTAAAAAAATGTAAATAACTAGATTGTGTTAAACTAACATTACTTTTCAAACGCTCGGACCATTGACTTTTTAAGGAAAGGTTTACCCCCCAATTGTTTAATTGTACTGTGTCAATGTTTTGCTGCAAGGCTGCCCTTGTAGCGTTAATTAAATTGACATGGAGGTTGTTGTTAATTCTTAATGCACTTGCTTCAATTCGATGTTTATCATTTACTTGATAAAGTAATTTTGCATTCATATCGGAAAAGGCAAATTGAAAATCTTCCAATTCCAATCCGTCAAAATTAAAGAGAGCGGCACCCACTTCTGTCTGCTGAAAGGTAAGCTGATTGATCGCCTGAATCCTAGGCGACATCCAATTAAGAGGATACGAAGTTCGAGCACCTAACAAGAGTCCAATTTTATTCTTTACAATGGGTAAGTCTACCGTTCCTTCCAACCAGGAGGTTCCACCGCCCACATGATACTCCGCACTATCGACAATTTCGTCTCTAGAAGTAAGTTCAATAAGTCCTCCTACTCGACCTCCATGTTCAGATCCGAAACTACCATTTCGTTGTATTTTCACCTTTTCAATAAACTGCGCGTTATAGGGAGAAATTGCTCCAAAATAATGGCCAGAATGGTAAATAGGAATATTATCTAAGGTGGTAAGTGTTTTGTCTGGATCACTGCCTCGCATAATGAGATTTCCTGCCTTGCCGGTTGGACTATTTAATCCAGGGAGTGATTCCAAGGATGTAAGAATATCTACTTCCGTTTCTCCTGGCAAGAGTCCGGCGTTCATTGTATTAATTTCAATGCTTTGATCCTGATATTTATAGTTGATCCCAGTGGTCATATAAGCCATTACCAGCACCGTTTCAATTGATTCGGAGTTCTCTTTCAAATCAAATTCAATATTGGATCGACCATTAAAATAAGAGGTTGGAAAATACTGATTTTCGTAACCAATGTATTTTATTAAAATGGTATCTGGCTCGGATAACGTTGTCAAAAACTTAAACGTACCGTCTTCTCCTGTTACCGTACTCAGTTTACCCGAAGTAGAAATTACAGTTGTTCCTATAAGCGGCTCACCTGTTTCGTGATCCAAAATGCGGCCTTGTATAAAAAGATTCTTACCTGGTTGCTTCGGTGCTGCCAAGACCGTTTTTTGATCGGCTTGCATAAATTCAAAAGCAGTATATTTTGTCAGTAATTCACGGATTTCCTGCAGTGAAGGCTGATTTTTTTTCTTTGCTCCAAAGATGGTTGGATCGAGTTTTAATTCCTTAAAATCTTGAGGCCGATATGAAAAAGTAACGTTAAATTCTTTTTCAACATTCTGAATGAATGTAATTAAATCGATGGGTTCTTCTGCTTTAGATTGGGCATGCGAAGTATGAATACCTGAAAAACCAAGCATCAAAATCAGAAAGGTAAAAATTAAATTTCTACTCATACATATTCAAATTTCTTTTGGGCGAACAAATAAAATATGGCAAGCGGTTCGGTTCTATTAATTATTCATACTGTGCAATTTGGCTTCGGTTAAGAGTCCACTTTGGCTTTATTGGAAACAAGATCTTTTTTAATCTTTAGCTAAACCAAGCCAAAATCAGAGATCTGAATTGGTGTTCCAATCTTAGGTTACTTCTTTACTTTTAGTTGAACTTTTCGATCCTTTTTCACATACTCCATCCCGAGTGGTTTGAAGACCATCTCAAGCGCCAGATTTGCATCATGGTTGATAAATTGACCAGAGTACTTTTGTTTCACATTGATCTTTTCGGAATCATAGGTGAATTCAAAATTGTATCGTAATGAGAGCGCTTCCAGCACTTCAATTAACTGAGAGTTGTCAAACTTTGTATAATCACCCGCCCAAGTTGGTGTTTTTTCTTCGAATGTTCCTTGTTCAACGCTGCCGTTGAAGATTAATTCTTTACCTGGAGTTAATTCAAACTTTTGATCTCCAATATCTACACCTACTTTTCCTTCAAAGCATTTTACAACATGAATGTTGCCTTTACAAAAAACATCAAATGAAGTCCCTAATACATTAACTGCATTTTCCTCCATATTTACCTTAAACGGACCTTTCTTTATAACTTCAAAATAGGCTTGTCCTTCCACATTTACTTCTCTGTGTTCGGTCCATCCACTCTTTTGATAACTTAACATGGAGCTACCATTCAAGATTACCTTTGTTTCATCCGGAAGGGTAAATTCTTTAATTTCTCCTGCCAGCGTTTCATATTTCTCTACGTTTAACACGTATTGATAATAATAAAACATAAATCCAAAGCTGAGTACCACGGCTGCTGCAATGCTAAAAATACGAGTAATTGAAATCACCTTCCCTTTTCCTTTGTCGGAATCAGACATATTGCCCTCATTGCTTTGGGTTTGAGCAGCATTTTCATTTTTAGAAGTAACTCGTAACGAACCATTACTGGTAATCCGAGATTTAAAATCTGAATAAGATGTTTTAGCAGGAGGAAGATTCCATTGATCCGATTCCTGAACAACAGCCTTCATAATGGACAATCCGTTGGTACCTTCAGCACGTTCGAATTCTTCATCGGAAATTTTTCCTTCAAGCCAATCTGAATAGATGTGTTCGTTATCGTTTTGTTCTTCGCTCATTTTTTAAGTTGATCCGGAGATCGTCATGACATCTTGCAATGTTTTTTAATAGAATGTATAGTATAATGTAATGTACTTAAATTCAATTTTATTCGTTCTAGAGTATTCTACCTCGTTTTATACCAGCTGGTATTTTATAAACACAGTAAATACGACTTACCCTACCTTATAGTTTCAAATTTTATATATTTTTAATTCCTCTACTTTTTCTCGCAGCGTTTTCAAACATACGTTCATGCGTTTTTCTACTGCCTTAACGCTTATTTCTAATGTTTCAGCAATTTCTTTATAGGACATCTTATCGATGCGACTCATCAAAAAAACTTCTCGTTGTTTTTCAGGAAGTGCAGAAATTACAGTTTCTAGTTTCGTTTTAAATTCTTGTTCTTCAATTAGAAATGCCGGGTCGTTTTTCTCAATATTTTTAGGAGCGTCTTTGGCAAATGAGAGTTTTATTTTCTCATGTCGCACTTCATTCAAGAAAAGACGGTTGGCTACCGTGAACAAAAACCCTTTCGCTTTTTCAAAAATAACATCTTTACAGTTGTTCCACATTTTGATAAAAGACTCCTGCGCAATGTCTTCAGCACGATCTAGATCTCCATTCTTGTAATAAATGAAATTACGGACAGATTTCAGATGCTCATTATAAAGCGACTGAAATACTTGTTCTTCACAAACTGAAGGGTCCTTGTCCGACATTTCTATTACTTGAATTATTAGGTTAAAAAGATTCGTACCAAAAACAAAGATAAAAATTTTTCAGTCGTCTGGTAGGGTTTTCACAAATACCCATGTTTTACTTCCAACAAACAGCCAATTCCATTGATTTAACTTAATTTAATTAATCAATTGGTTTTCTCAACTCTACAATAAAGCCTGATGATGGATGATCTCAGGCTTTATTCTCAATTTATGGCACAATATCTGATATGAAGTGTTTTCAAATTAGATCACAATAAGTGGTTACATTTCACGTTCTAATGGTATAAAAAACACCGGACTGAAATAATTTAAATTAAAAGTAGGGTAAACCAAAATGAAGCTGTTTTAATGTCAAACAGACACATATTAAGATGAATACGATAATATCAAATATAAAAAACAAATGGACTTCAACAATGGTAACGTTGCGAAATATCTATGATGAATTGGATAAAAAGTTAATTTGCTATAAGAAGGCGTTGCAATCGCGACACAGTGAGTATCGGGAGAAAAAAGAACAACGCAATCTTATAAAAGCAGGTGCGGGTTATACAGAAAAAATTTATTGTTCAAACCGCATTAACCGATTCCAAACGTTTTATTAATTGGAACCGTTTAAAAAGAATATAATATAAGTGTAGCGCAGCATAAGTATACTTTATGCTTCCTACAAAGATTCTACTCTATCAATATATAATATGAAAGGCCTCGTTGCATTTAGATCGCAACGAGGCTTTTTAGTTTTAAGAACATTTAGAAGCTAGCATGCTATACCCGTCGCAATTAAATTAAAGGAGTTCGTTATGAAATCCAATGTATTAACAGTGCTAACGACAATATATTTAATTTATCGTTGAGTGACTAAAATGAAAGATACACGTTAATAAATGATCAACTTGCTGATCCGAACCCAAGAATTAGTGCGGATTTGTAGCGAATAGATTCCAGGTGCAGGATTTATATCGGAAAGGTCACATTGATACATCCCTTTTTCATTTGAATCAGAGCCTATATTTAACACGTTTGATTGACCTGTGCTATTAATCAGGTAAACTTCAAGCCCCTCCGTTTTCAACGAGTATAGTTTAATATTGATCAAGTCTTTCGTAGGGTTTGGGAAAATTTTTACGACATTTTTTGATAAACCGCGGATCGCTTTTGTCTTTGAATAGCTGGTTTTACCGTTGAAATCAATTTGCTTAAGTCGGTAATAAACGACTTGATGACCAAATGGTTCGTCCCAAATAGAATGAGCCTTAGCAATAGAATTGGATCGCTCAATTATCTGATCGATTATTTCCCATTCCAGACCACCGCCAAACGAGCGTTGCACTTCGATGTAATCGTTTTTATGTGAAGCTAGATTGATCCATTGGATCTGTACCTTTTCATTTTTAGCGCGGATATTAAAATCCAATAATCGAAGTGGCAAGGGATTGGTACCTCCTCCATAGTTTACACCACATATATATGTATCGGCTGAGTCAATCGTATTTTGAGAGCCATTAAATCCTTCTCCTGTAATTAAATCAAAATAAGATGTATTAGGATCATTATAAGTTGCTCCTCCTTTTATCTCAAAAACAGGTGAATTTCCTCCGTTGCATACATCAATGCATCCAAAACTTCCGGTTCTAGTTCCATTATCGTCAAATTCGATTGTGGAAACATTCACTACACCACATCCTTCTACCCGTCCGCCATGATTTTTCCATGTTCCCGCAACGGTAATAGTATCATAATTGATCAGTAGATTATCTTGATGAATATCTCCACCCACTGTGACACTTCCACCTGCGTAATTGATAAAGACTCCAGCTTGGTCATTATCTCCAATGTGTAGGTTTCCTGAGGTAATAACGGTCCCATAATTTTCAAAACTTGGGCTATCGTCGCTTAGGCCAATTGCATTTTTAGGTTTTATGGTTATTGATGCTACATCGATCGTACCATAGTTTAGGATGGAACCTTCATCATCCCCAGGTTTTCCAATTTCTACTTTTTCAGCTCCGATTAAGGATCCTCCAACGTTCACTTGAAGGTGACCATTTATAACAATGGCTCCATCTAAATTTATAGGAGAATTGATAATTACGGTGTCTCCGGGAGCCAATGTAGCATTTGGCGCAACTCCGCCAACCCAACTCGCATCGTCAAAATAATCTGCAGTGCCTCCAGTAGTAGATATGAAAACTGCGGCATTACATGTTTGAATAATTGTCAATGTAAGAATACACACCGTAAGGAATGAAAAAATATGCAAACGATTTTTTATCACGAGCTAGTTTACGTTAAAAAGGCGCAGTAGTTTCATTATGAAGAAGAAAATAGAATACACCGAACCAATTTTCTAATGTGCAAAGAAAAGGATTTTAACGGAGTAATTATATGAATTGAGTCGAGGATTGCGGTTGAATTATTAATTTTACCTATTTTAGTAGGGTTATTTTGTGAACACCTGTTTATCCTTTTAGTCCGACTATTAAATTTTGTACACTTGATTAATACTAATTTATACCAATCAATGAATCTAAGGCAAATCTATTTAACCTTCATACTCTTGACCTCAACCGTTTTTTCAACGGGACTTAAGGCTCAAAGTGTGGACCTCACTTTTGGTTCAACCGGGAATGGATTTGAATCCTATTCCATTGATTTGAGTCAAGATGCAAAAAAAGTAATTGTATCAAATGATGGTGGTTTATATGTACTGGCAGATGTCGGAATGATTGACTCCATTGGATACAACCAAGATTGGGTGGTGATGAAATTGGATGCTGATGGTCAACTGCAAACTTCATTTGGTAATGCTGGAATTGTGCGTGCCGATTTTGCGACCATCGATTTCTCTCGAGCGACTGATTTGGAGGAAGATTCCAATGGTAACTTATATGTTTTAGGTTCTGGGTATTCTCGGAAAGGATATGCCTATGCTCCTACATGTTTGGTTCGGCTTACTTCTGCAGGGATTCCAGATTCTTCTTTCGGAACCAATGGAGAGGTGACCACTTTTGTAGAAGGTTGGCAGGATTATCCAAATGATATTGAGTTGGACAGTTTAGAGCGTATTTGGATTGCAGGCGGAACGGATGATTCTCTTGGATTAATATCTGCGTCTTATTTATTAAGGCTTCAAACAAACGGAGCATACGACACCACTTGGGCGACAAACGGTGCATATACTAAAGAAATCGCGGTGAATGAACCTTTTCATTTGAACAATTCTCGAAACGGACGTCATTCTACAGGAAGAGAATATTATGGAATTAAGATCATAGGAAGTGCCATTTATACCACAGGTTCGGACAACTCGTATCGAGGTATCGTTTCCAAGTTTGATATGAATGCAGGATTAGATACACTTTTTGCGGATGCGGGACATGCAACCTTTGTACATCCATTAAACGAAAACATGTTTTTCCAATCAATCGAACTCATTGACCGGACGTTGGTATTAGAAATTTTTCTCTATGGAAACAATGCGCGTGATTTTGAATATGCCTCGTTTAATTTAGATAGCAATAAGTATGTTCATCAGCGAGTGGTTTATGCGGACGATGAAGTGTTTGGCTCCTTTGCCGTAAATGATAGTAATCTGTTCATAATTGGCCGGAATATTTTTGCCTTTAACATCCACCCTGCGTATTATGCAGATCAGTTTATGATTACTAAAATTGGTCCTGATTTAGACTTAGTGGATGATTTTGGAGACGAAGGCAATTTCAATTTTGAATACAATAGTGGCGTAAATCAAGCAGGTGGTGTTTTTGGAATTTTTGCCGATGACACTACCATGTATATTGCCGGAAATGTGATAGACACGAATACATTTTCCCATCTCTTATTAACAAGAGTAAAGATTCCATCCTCTTGTGCAATTCCAATTATTGACACGACTAATTCTATTTCGGAAGCAGTAAATTTATCCCGGTCTTTCATGGTCTACCCCAACCCTTCTTCTGGAAATGTTTCCATTTTAAATAAGTCGAAAGAACCAATGTTGCTGGAATTGATTCAAGTATTTGATGCAACTGGAAGGCTGTGTTTTGAAGTGTCCAATCCAAAGGACCCTTTCTTTGATCTTTCTTTTTTGGATAGCGGAACGTACGAATTGGTTGTATATGGGAAAGAGCACTTTTTCAGTGAAAAATTATTAATTCGGCGCTAGTTCAAGTTACATTAAATCTTCAAAAAACATCTCACAAAAAATAAATCTAATTGCAGGTAGGGTTTTTCCCCGACCACGCGTTCAATATTAGTTAAACGCCTTAAGGTTTTAACCACAATTAACTTTAATTGAAAAACCCAGATTAGATGAAAAAAAGATTTGTTTTAGTAGGAATGCTTGCTGCCGGCATGATGATCGTTGGCTGTAAAAAGAAAGGTTGTACCGATGAAACTGCCACAAATTACAACGCAGAAGCATCCAAAGACGATGGCACTTGTGAATTTTCCACTGCGTCATCCACCAATTATGAAGATTCAGATGGTGATGGAATTGCGGATGTATATGAAAAAATTTATGGAAGTACGAACCTATACATTGACGGAGACTTTTTAGTAATAGAAACCGATGACAATCCAGATCATGGAAGTCCGTTTTACCCAGAAAGTCATGCTTTGTACGAGGCATATAATGGGACCAATACGAACTTTTCAACAGCAATAACGCTTGGTGGATCCTCTCAAGATCCAGATATTGAATCGCAGGCGTTAACGTTTCGTATTCCAACAAATGCATCTGCAGAAAACACTTCGCATCCCGCTACATCAGGTGGACCAATTGGAATTGGAATCAATGGAGTAGTCATTTATAATCAATACAATGGAGCAGGAACTTTATTGGATGATACTGAATTTGACAATACAGATCAATACAGCGGACACCCTTCCCCGTCCAATGGACAATATCATTATCACATTGAACCTGCTTATTTAACGACTCAAAATGGAGAGGACGCCTTAGTAGGGTTCTTGTTGGATGGACATCCGCTTTATGGACCAAAAGATGAAGATGGTACTACTCCATCTGATTTGGATGCATATCACGGGCACAGTCACGTAACAACGGATTATCCAGAAGGAATTTATCATTATCACTGTACGGATGATGCTCCATGGATCAACGGAGATGGATACTGGGGTGTTCCTGGAACCATTACTATGTAATAAAATACTCATTTAAGATTTTGAGAAAGTCGGTTAGTACATGTTTGAAGCTCTGCTTTATTGTGCTGCCGACTCCTCCTAATTTTATTCAATACAAAATGAAATCTAATTCCAAATTAGTCCAATAAACCAGTATTGAAATATCCTTAAAACACAATCTCAAGTCCATGCCCATGTTAATGAAAATTGTTTTTTATAGCAGCTTACTATCCTTCGTTTTACTATTCGGATGCGATCCAAAACAGGACATTCCCGCTTTAAAAATTAAAGCAAGCGACCGGATGTTTACCCACAAAGAAGGTGCTTTATATCATCATGGAGAGCTCTTTTCTGGTCACCAAATTATAAATTACCCGAACGGTGCAATTCATAAAGATTGGTCTTATTTAAATGGATGGAAATCAGACACATCCTATTGTTATTTCCAAAACGGAAAAGTATCGTTTAAGCGATACTATGAAAACGGAAAATTGGAGGGAACTGCCACTGCTTGGTATAAAAATGACCAAAAGAAATACGAATATCATTATAAAAATGGATTGCATGAAGGTCCCTTTTTTGAATGGTACAGCACTGGAGTCTTAGCAATGAAAAAAAACTATAAAGACGGAACTGAATTTGGCTTACAGCAAGGCTGGTCTCGAAAAGGAAAAATCAACAGCAATTATGAGTTTCGAAATGGAAGGAAATACGGGGTCTTAGGCCGTTTCGATTGCATCACAACCAAAGATGAAATTAATACTACATCCAATGAAATTTAGAAAATTAACTACGTTTAAGAAAATATTGTTGCTCACATTTGTAGGAATGTTAACGGGTTGTTTGTGGTCTAGTACTCAAATTTCATCGGAGCAAAAAGATGCAGGTACGGGAAGTGTAACTGCATTGCCATATTACAACACTCCTGAATTTACTCCACGTTGGTCTGACAATCAATCATTTGATTTAAGCAAAATGCCTAAAATAAAGCCGTTTGCTTTTCAAAATCAAAATGGAGAAACCGTGACGAACGAAACACTAAAGGACAAAATTTACCTAACAAATTTCTTTTTCACGATCTGTCCGGGAATATGTCCAAAAATGACGGGCAATTTCGCGCTTTTGCAAGATGAATTCCAAGATATGAATGATGTAGTACTTGTTTCACATACTGTAATGCCTTGGGTAGACTCGGTGTCTGTGTTACGAAACTATGCAAACAACTATGAAGTTCAAGACGGAAAATGGCATTTACTAACCGGAAAGAAAGAAACAATCTTTGATCTGGCACGCACTTCTTATTACGCTGAGAAAGGGATTGGATTGCAAAAATCCAGTGATGAATTTTTACATACAGAAAACGCGTTGCTAATCGATAAAAATGGCCGAATTCGCGGAGTATATAATGCCACATTGGAATCGGAAGTGAAGCGTATTGTGGAAGATGTAGCTCTTTTACGTTCGGAATAGTTGGTCAAACGCCCGTTAACCAATATTTCAATTAGACCATAGAATCGTTTGTACGAACTGAGAAACCCTGATTCTATTTATTAAACTTCTCCAAAATTTGAAGTAACTCCGTTTTTCTACGTTGGGCCACAGGCAAATTGCTTTGATCAGACATAATTACATATCCCCCATCAGAATTATGATAACTGATCAAATGATCCAAATTTACAATGTGTGAATGATGAATTCGTGCAAATCCATAAGCACATAATTTTTCCTCAAAGCTTTTCATTGTTTTGGAAATTAAGAGTTTCGTTCCATCATCGAAATGGAAATACGTATAATTCCCTTCTGAATTGCAGCGAATTATCGACTTCAATTCTACCAACTTTACTACATCTGAAGTAAACAATGCGATCTTCTTTTTTGCGTGCTCCTCTGAACGAGAATTGTGTAAAAATAAATCCAGTTTTTCTTCCAAACGATGTTGTGAAATTTCCATGATTTTTCGAACAGATTTCGCTAATTCTTCTCCATCAATGGGCTTCAATAAATAATCTAATGCATTGAACCTAAATGCCTTTAACGCATATTCACTATAGGCAGTAGTGAAAATCACCTTAAAATCCCAAGGAGCAGTATTCTCCAAAATTTTAAAGCCTAGTCCATCCGATAACTGAATGTCCAAGAACACCAATTCTACATCCATTTCTTTGATCAATTGGATGCCATCCGCAACGGAATGTGCTTCTCCGACTACTTGTACGTCTTTGCAATTAAATGAAAGTTCCTGACGTAATGCAGAAATAGCTTTTACTTCATCTTCTATTATCAGAGCTCGAATCACTTTACTCATACTTTTCCTTTATCGTATTCTCTTGTATCATACAGTATTGTAGGCATCAAATTTGGCTTGTTCATATATTTATATAAAAAAATATACATCTTCCTTTGTTCAATTAACGTGTCTGATCAAAATTAATAAATGGAGTGTGGATTGTAACACGCGTACCGGTTGCATTGCCTTGATCATCTTCAAGATCCTCCATTTTTAATGCACCAGAAGTACCTGCTTGTAGTGCAATTAACTGCAATCGCTCCTCTGTTATTTTGATCGCTTTGGATTCGTAACCATGCGTTTTTTGGAACTTGGAAGCTTTTCTACCAATGCCATTATCTTCTACCATACAAATCAACGCACCATTTTCATCGGTTTTAAATTCAATTTGAATCAAGCCTTTTTCTTTCTTTGGTAAAATCCCATGAATGATCGCATTCTCTACAAAAGGTTGTAACAGCATGGTTAAAATACTGGTTTCATTGGGATCAATGGTAGCTTCTGTTTTGAAATGATATTCAAACTTATCCGGATAGCGAACGAGCGTTAAATCCATGTACAAAGATAACATGGTCACTTCCGTTTCTAGTGAAACAAATTGGTCTGTACTTTCCAAAACCATTCGCAAAAACTTAGAAAACTTTATAATGTATTTATTCGCCCGACGAATGTTGTTTTCCGCATAATCTCCTTTGATTGAATTGAGTGCATTGAAAATAAAATGAGGGTTCATTTGAAGTCGAAGCGCTTTTTGCTCCATTTCAATTAGGTTTCGTTCCATCTCCAATTTATTCCGCTCTAGTTTAAATTGACTTCGTAAAACCCGAATCCGTACCATCCAAATGGAAAATAAGGCAACAACCAATACCAAAAGCATCGACGCAATGAACCACCACGTTTTCCAATACGGAGCATCGATTAAAAACCGAAGCGTTTTTGTTTTGCTAAATATCAAACCATTGTTATTTCCGCCTGGGTAAGCCACTCGCACTTGAAGCGCATAGTTACCGGAAGGCAATTCACTAAAATTGACAGTTCTACTTTCTGTGCTTTCCCATTTTTCCGCACGGGCAAGTTTATACTGATACTTAAGCTTTTCTGGATCCTTGTAGTAAAGTCCTTGAAAAGTCACTGAGACGTTATTTTGGTTGTAGTTAAGTTTCAGATCGTTTTGCGTTCTATGGACTTTTCCATTGATAAAAATAGCGTTCAAATAAAGTAAAGGTGGCGTTAACAAATCCTGTTCGTATTCAGAATAATCGAAGGTAAATAAACCAGATTCCGTCCCTAAATAGATGTTGTGATCAATAATTTCAATATCATTTATTTTAAGGTTTTTTAACCGTCGATCTTGAATAACCGAGAGCTGACTATAGTCTGCTGCAATCTTGACCACTCCAGCTGACGTTGCTAGCCAAATAATTCCGGTAGCGGTATCCTTTTTGGCTGTAAAACAAATATTACTTGGCAATCCATTCGTTTTCGAAAATGAATGGATTAAGCGATCATTCTGAAAAACATAAAAACCAACTTGTGAAGAAACAAGTAAAAGGTCTTCCTGTTTGATATAATGTAAATCAGCAATTTTGGATTCAAATCCCGGTACTAGTTGAAATTGATCTTGTGCATGTTCATACGTAAATAAACCTCGTTCCGTGGCAGCCCAAATCTTTCCGGATTGATCTTCACACATGGCATTGGTTCGAAATTTCAATTTAGTATTGTCTTCAATGATAGGTTCATCGTTTTTGATGTATGGCCAAGGTTTGACACCCTTTGAAATTAATCTAGACTTCCATTCAGCCTCTGGAATTTTGATAACTACTGTAAGACCTAACCACAAGTTTTTGTATTGATCCAGGAATGCTCGATTGGCCCAAAAAGGAAGGTATTTTTGTTTGCCATTCTCTTCTAAAATCACGTTTTCTTTGGTTGCAATCCAGGTCTTATTTTTTGAAGTCGCATTAATATCGCTAACACCCAATTGTTTTTTACCAAATAAGGATACCGTTTGAATTTTTTGATTCGTTTGATTAATCTTAAAACACCGGTTTTTCTCCCCGGCAACCCAAAGATTATTTTCTTCATCCTTTTCTAAGGTTTTCACCTTCATTGGACCAATTTTGGTTTCTGAATAGGAATAAAAATTGGAGGAAGAAGTCAGGTAAACACCTCGATCGAGGGTAGTTATCCAAATATTTCCTTCGCGGTCCTCCATTATAGAGCTAATAGTTCGTTTCGGTAAGTATTTTGAAAAGGAAAGTGTATCGGACCTTTGATCCGATTGATTCTGAGCATACACGCCGTTTCGAGTAGCGACCCACAAGCCCCCATTTTTTTGTTGATATATATTTTGAATAAAAGTACCCGAATCAAATGCATGCACATGTGTTACTTCCCTACTCCCTTTTACATAATCATAGATATTAGAACCAACCCCTAACCTGAAGGAATTTTCTCCATGTTCTATAATTCTCGGAATGTCCAAGAAATTAAAATTAGACAGCGTATCAGTAATATTTAGAAGATCGTCGTGTTTGGTTACCCCATATGTATTTATGCTAAACAATTCATTATCTTCTAACCAAAGGTGGTAGATCCATCGATAGCAATTTCCTAATTGTGCTGTTTTATCACTTAAACGAACCATTCCTCCCTTTGCAGAACCAAAATAAACATCACCGTTTTCCGCTTCAGCATATGCGAGAATAAAATGATCCAGACAGGCATTCTTCAAGGTAGAATCATTCGAGGGGTTATGAAATTTATGTTCATCCTGATCAAAAAAAGAGGGACAACCATTTAATGTGAAAAACCACAATCGACCTTTTGAATCTTCCTGAATTTTAAAAACTTCATTATCTGATAATCCATCCTCCGTGCTGAAATTGGTGAATTCATATCCATCATATCTGCTTACGCCTGCATCGGTTGGAAACCATATATATCCCTTTGAATCTTGAAAGACATTGTACACCGTGGAGGAAGGAAGTCCGTTCTCAATGGTGTAGTTTTTAAAATGAGGTTGTTGACCATTGACATTCTTATTCCAGCTCCAAATCAAGAGGATTAGCAGGACTGATTTAATCGATATGTGAATGAAATTAGACATCAGTTTTTAAACAGTTATTAAACAAATATAGCGTTTTGAGCTCAATGCATGTTCTAAATTGATGGTTTGATGCGTTAAAAAGAATCGACTAATCATCGAATGCAATCAGTTAATAATTCAATCCCGTCACTTATCAAATACCTTGAATAATAAGTTCATTGCTTCGGATATTTGTATCATATATTCAATAAAAGTACCATGAAAAAAACTCGACTTTATTATTCTTTATTTGTTCTATTTATTGGCCTTCAACTTGGAGTAAAGGCTCAAACTAAGGTGTTGGATTTCCCATTTGATGGGGATGCTACGGATCAATCTTCGTCTGGAAATGATGGGGTTATCAATGGAGCCACTCTTGTGGAAGATCGTTTTGGCGTTGAAAGCGCTTATTTCTTTGATGGTACAGATGATATCATATCTGTAGCACATGATGCAAGTTATAAAATACAATATCCGCTTACCGTATCAATGTGGGTTTGGGTAGTAGATTCTACATCGATCAATCAGTTTTTTACCAATAATAACCATTCCACGTCTTACTATGGAATCGTCTTGGGTACTTCAGGATCGAATCCCGGTCATATTTCACTTAGTTATGGAGATGGTTCAGGATCGGGTCCTAGTGATCGACGAACGGTGGAAAGTTCTTCTACTCTTAAAGAACAAACCTGGCAACATATTGCATGTATCATGAGAGGGCCTACCGATATGGATTTATACATTGACGGAGTAAAAGAAGCAGTAACTTATTCTGGAAGTTGCGGTCCAACCATTATATACACTACCGCCAATAACGCAACAATTGGACATGTGGATCGATCTACCAGTACGGGAAGATATTTTCACGGAGCATTGGATGATCTTGCGATGTGGGACGATACTTTGTCTGTAGCAGATATTCAAGCGCTTTATACGCCGGGTACTATGAATGATTTAGGACAATTGAGTGATTATCGACTGTACTATGCTTTTGACGACGCAGCAACGGATTCTTCCGTTTTTGAAACCCATGGAACAGTGGTGGGGGCTACTCCAGTATCAGATCGATTTGGAAATGAAAGCGCGTATTACTTTGACGGGGTGGACGATTTAATAACTTTTCCAAAGGATACGTCACATCAGACACAGTATCCAATCACAGTATCCATGTGGGTATGGATGGAAGATGCTACGGCAGGAAATCACTTTTTTACCAACAATGACCACGCAAGTAGATATTACGGAATGATTTTGAGCTCTCAAAGTGGTTCTGGAAACCTCTCTATGAGTATGGGAGATGGAACTGGTGCAGGTTCCACTGATCGAAGAACTGCCATTGGAAGCACCTCGTTGCCTAGTAAGGAATGGATCCACGTAGTAGGAATAATGCGAGATGTTTTAGATATGGAATTGTATGTAAATGGAGTCCCAGAAGTAGTGACTTATTCCGGTACTGGAACAAATTCAATTGTTTATTCTACATCCGAAGGAGGAAGTATTGGATATGCAGATCGATCTGCTGTAACCGGGTTATACTTGCAAGGAGCTATTGACGAAGTGAAGTATTGGAATCTTAGTTTAAGTCCTAAGTTGATAAAAGAATTGTATCAACCAGGAACCACGCATAATTTGTATGTATTTGGAAATTCTACCGCATCTGGGTGCGATAGTGTTCAAAATGGAGGTCAAACCTATACCTCTTCGACCACAATCAATGACACATTATTGTCTGCAGGATCTATAGATACGGTTAATATATTGGACATTACTATTAATACAGCGAATGGAGCCGTTTCAGCTACTGCTACCACATTAACGGCTTCTGCAGGAAATAATTCGTATCAGTGGATTGATTGTGCTACCAATACGAATGTTGCAGGGGCGACTTCTCAAAGTTTTACACCAAGTACTTCTGGTGATTACAAAGTAACCGTAACTACCTCCAACGGATGTTCGGCAACTTCCACATGTAATACAATTCAAATAGATCCTAATGGGATCAATAATGAATTTTCGAAGATTCATATATATCCAAATCCATCCAACGGAATCGTTCGATTGGAACGAATTTCTGTTAATCCGATAGAAGTAAATGTCTATAATGCCATGGGACAATTGGTGTATTCGAAATTCAATTCCACAACAAATTCCACCATTGATCTAACTTCATTTGGTAGCGGAATTTACATGTTTCAGCTTTCTTCATTAAAAACGGATAAGACAAGCAATAGCATCAGTTATCAACAACAACTAATTGTTAGATAATCGAAACAAATAAGATGACGAAGCAATGGTCCGACATTTCAGAAAACTAGTCACTATAAAGCTTTAAAACGTTAGCAACCACAATAAACACCAATATAATGAACCCCCGATTCGAGAAAGGAAGCTAATTCTGGATTGAATTGGGGGTTTTCTTTTAGGTAAGAATCTATTTCAATCATAGGTGTTAAAGTAGGGTTTGGATTGACAAAGGTGTTTCATGTACAAGTCAATTTGTTTCATCAATTCGATTTATAGCACCATGAACATTTCCTACCAACCCAAACAATCCCTCAATTTTGCATTGCTTCAAATCAATGAATATTATCGCAAGTTGAGTTATCAGGTATTCAACAGTAAAAAAGAATTGGTCGAAGAGAAACAAATCGTCGATATTCGAGGGCTTATCAAATTGGACTTTTTAGAATTCTCACCAAGCGGAGTTTATCAAGTGCATATTTTCATGGACGAACAACTTAATGGTCCATTTGAGGTAATCAAACCAAGATAAGAACATCTATTCTCTCAAAACTTCATATTTCCGGTATAAGAACAAGCCAAATTCACCTTACAAATCTATAAAAACCAGTATTCCATTCTGGCACAAAACCATTTTTCAGTTCAGTTTTACATCAGTGCACATGGCGGCATTTAATCTCTTGTTTCGGATAGATATTAGACTTTTTTAAATACAAAGGAAACCAGTCGAGGAAGCAAGTTCGGGACTGATTGATCCTCATCAAACCATTCATTCAACTCTACCAACTCCAATTTAGATTGTGTTGCCGCGTTTAAATACTCGGAAATATGATGGGTATAGACTTCTAATTCAGTGGTAACTCCATCCGCTTCAAACTTTGCTTTGCTTCCAGCGTATTGTTTGAAGGGATGCAATTCACAGATAAAAAACAGACCACCCTCTTTCAATTTTTGTTGGGCTTGCTCAAAGATATGAGTCAAGTCTTTAATGTGTTCTAAGGTTAAACTTGAGGTGATCAAATCCGCAAACTCATTAGGCACATTCCATGATTCATTTAGATCTGCTTGTTGAAACGAAATGCGATCATCAAATTCTATTAACTTTTTGTGAGCAATGGCCAGCATTTCCTCAGAGAAATCCAGTCCAAGAATATGTTGAGCTTTGGTGCGTAACCAATCTGTATTTTTACCTGTGCCACAACCCAATTCCAAGACAGACTTAAATGCGTATTTGTTTAACACTTCCGCCGTTACCTTTTGGTCTAAATCACGGGTTTTATTTTGGTTCGAATCGTATTGTGCTGCCCATTGATTATATGCTTCGTTTACTTTCATCAATTTCAACAAGTTGTGATCATTCTTTTCCTTATTATCTCGGTTTTTAATCAACGAATGTATTTCGTCCCTTAACAAATATAAAAAAATATGGTTGAAATCATATTCAAGCAATGAATGGATTGATTTTTATTGACGATAGGTTATATATTTGAAGATCAATGATATAATATAATTTAACGGATAATATTTGAAAGCTTTATGGAATCCAAGTTAAGGATTGTAGTAAAAAATAGCTCAGGAAATATACGTAAGGCTGGAAATATTTCTAGTTTAAATGTACCTTTACAATAATTAAACACTCTATTAGCATAGAAATAAATTAATATGGGCACCTGGGGATTCGGGATATTTCAGAATGATGACGCATTAGATTTTTTGCACGAAGTACTAGAGCAAGAAAGTGCAATGCATGCCTTTGTTGAAATCGTTCAATCTACAGGAGATGAAGGTATTATTGATGCAGATGATTGTGTAGCAATTTCTGTATATGGGGCTCTAATTGAATCGTTGGTAAACGGAACTACCATAGAGTTTGAGAATGCCGAATTGAAGAACTGGTTGGAAATAAATCAGGGTATTGCCATCGACGATCAATTCAAGGATTTTACCATTCAAGCTATGCAATTGGTCATCAGCGAGCGATCCGAATTGCGTGAATTGTGGGAAGAGGATGAGCAGGATTTTGAATCTTGGAAAAGTACGATTGTCGCAATTATTCGCAGATTGGAAATCAGATAGGTAAACATCTCCCGTTTTTGTAAACCAAGTTTCACATACTTATTTACTATTTTTTTTCTTTACGCAAATCTTCTATTTCTTTAAAGATCATATAGGAAGAAATGCCATCAGCGGGGACTCGATAAAGTCCTTTCGCTTTTAGTAGATAGGCTGCAATACAAGTCATATTGGCTGCATCAAATTCATCTGCACTCCACTTTGGTTTGGTGAGCATGGGATAATTATGTTTGGAACCATACGCTTTTACCATTGGAATTTCACCTTTTACCTTCTCTAAGACATTTGGATTATCCCATGCCCACAGCCAGGTGCCCGAACTATCCGAAAGTGTCCCAACTTGTTCATATTTAATTCTTATTTGAACTACTCCACTATCAGAAAATTCAAGATAACCTGATGTTTGATCGTAATTCCATTCCGAGTAATTCAAAAGGTCATATTTTTTAAAACAGCTATCTTGTTGTTCTTTCAGGTATGCCGAAGCAGTAGCTGTTAATTCATTAAATTCTGAATTCGTCTCTGGTTTGTCCAGATTGGGTGGCTGTTCAGATTTATTACAGCTGAACATTACCACAATTAAAATAAAGAAAATACCGAGTTGTTTTTTCATTTGGGCAAGTTACGCGGAACTCATTCATTATAAAAATACATCGATGTTAAACTTTCGTGATAATTGTTGTTTAATTTTGTTCAATGAGCCAACCAAAAGTATTAGTAGTAGAAGATGATCAAGATATTGCAGAATTGGTACGTCTTCATTTGGAAAACGCCGCATATCAAGTGGATCATGCCGACAACTTAAAGGATGGGGAAGCATTGTGCAAACAAAATGACTACGCGCTTATTTTATTGGACTTGATGCTACCCGACGGTGATGGAATGGATCTTTGTCGCAAACTACGCGCTGAGAAAGTTCAGGCCCCCATTATTATGCTTACTGCTAAATCAGAAGAAATTGATAAGGTGTTGGGACTTGAATCTGGAGCAGATGATTACATCACAAAACCGTTTAGCATTCGGGAATTCTTGGCTCGAGTAAAAGCCACGGTCCGTCGAAGTAACATGAATGTGATTGAGGAGGAACGAGAAGTATATTCGTTTGAAAATTTACAAATAGATGTAGAAAAACGGAAGGTTCTACTGAATGACGTACTGGTTGAACTGACTCGAAAAGAATTTGAATTGCTGTATATCTTAGCAAAAAACAAAGGGGTGAACTATAGTCGGGAACGATTACTCGATTTGATTTGGGGATACAAATTTGAAGGATATGATCATACCGTAAATTCGCATATAAATCGATTGCGAGCTAAGATCGAGAAAGATCCATCTCAACCTAAATTTATTCTTACCTCTTGGGGAGTTGGATATAAATTCAATGACGAACTTTAAAATTCACGACACGAATCAACTAAAACAGCTACGAAATGAAACGGATTTACAATAGTCTCTTCTGGCGTTTATCGCTTTTCTTTTTAGTAAGTTTATTGGCTTTTGCGAGCATCAATGTCTATATCACGTACAATTCTTCCTTACAGTATTCACAGGAAACATCCCAAAAACTCAATCGTTCGTTAGCAGCTCGAGTAGCAAAACACACCACTCCATTTATAAAAGGAAACTTGAATGAAGGGGAAGTGAAAGAGATCTTTCATGATGTGATGGTTATTAATCCGTCGGTGGAGGTCTATTTATTGAACAACAATGGTAAGATTTTATCGTTTTATGCGCCGTTTGGAGAGGTAAAACTAAAAACGTTGGATTTGGAACCTATTCAATCTTTCATAGCCAACGAAGACGAGTTCATTAAGGGAGAAGACCCTCGGAATCCAGGTACATTTAAAGTTTTTTCTGCTGCACCAATCGAAAACGAAGGAAAGCAAGTAGGTTTTGTATATGTGATTCTGGCAAGTGAAGAATACACTACAATCTTAGATATGTTGTCCAATAGTTTTATCATGAAATTAGCTACGAATTCCATTACCATATCATTGGTTTCGACTTTAATTATTGGATTGATTATCATCTGGTTTTTGACCAAGAATTTGAATCATATTATGTCGAAAGTAACGGAGTTTCAGAATGGAAAATTGGATGCTCGAATCAATTTACAATCACGAGGAGAGTTGTCCACGCTTGCGAATAACATTGATTCGATGGCTGATACAATTGTAGAAAACATCAACGAGCTTAAATCCGTGGAGACCCTTCGAAAGGAGTTAATCGCCAATGTTTCGCATGATTTACGAACACCGCTTACTTCCATTCAAGGATATGCAGAAACATTGGTCATGATGAATGATACTTTGGACGAAGAGGCAAAATTGAAATATGCCAATACTATTTTAAACAGTACTGAGAAGGTTAAGAAACAAGTAGATGAATTGTTTGAAATTGCCAAGTTGGAGTCCAATCATATTCAGACGAAAAAGGAATTGTTCCCAATAGGGCAAATGCTTTCGGATGTCGTTTCCAAATTTGATTTGCTAGCCAAAAGTCAAAATGTACCGTTGAAATTGGAAATGGATGATCCTAATTTACAGGTTTTTGCGGATTTATCATTAATCGATCGAGTGTTTCAAAACTTACTAGACAATGCTTTAAAGCATACAAAAGAAGGAGAAACAATCACGATCATGGTAAAAAGCAAACGAAAAGGGTTTGTTGAAATTACGATTCAAGATACAGGCGTGGGTATTCCGGACGCAGAATTACCGTACATTTTTGATCGATATCGAAAGATTAAGGGGAATACGAAGGAAGGTACAGGATTGGGACTGGCGATTGTCAAGAAGATCATGGAATTACATAACACGGATATTTCTGTACGAAGTGTGATCAACCAAGGAACTACATTTAATTTTGAACTACCTATGAGCTAGAATCTGATTTTTTGGTTATTCAGTTTTTCGGTTTCTCGGTTATTCAGTTATTCGGTTATTCGGTTATTCGGTTATTCGGTTTTTCAGTTTCTCGGTTATTCAGTTATTCGGTTATTCGGTTTTTCAGTTTCTCGGTTATTCAGTTATTCGGTTATTCGGTTTTTCAGTTTCTCGGTTATTCAGTTATTCGGTTATTCGGTTTTTCAGTTTCTCGGTTATTCAGTTATTCGGTTATTCGGTTATTCAGTTTCTCGGTTCTCGGTTCTTCAGTTTGCAATTATTCTTTCTTAACTAGCAACTGATCAACTGAATAACTCTTTTTTTACAATTATTTAATTTGAAACTTCTGTGATAATTTCGTGATAACTGGAACTTAAATTTGCTTTTAGAATGTTTAATGAACCAATAAAGTTAATTAAGATTGAAATTATGAAAGGAGTAAATTATATATGCGCGGCATTAGTAGGAGTTGTATTGCTGGGATTACCTTCATGTGGTAATGCGCAAAAGCAACAAGCAAATGTTACCGCTTCAACTACTACGGAGGTTTCTGCACCTAAAAAAATGGAGGGAACTTCCAGAACAGATAAAATCGAAAAAACGGAAGAAGAATGGGAATCGGAGCTAACTGAACAACAATACCATGTACTTCGAGAAAAAGGAACTGAACGGGCATTTAGCGGTTTGTATTGGAACAATAAAGCGGAAGGAACGTATCAATGTTCTGCCTGTAAATTGCCCTTATTTGCTTCCGCAACGAAGTTTAAATCTGGAACAGGATGGCCAAGTTTCTTCCAACCAATTGAATCCAACTCCGTAGGAGAAGTGCATGATAAATCGTTTGGGTGGGACCGAACAGAAGTAGTTTGTGCTCGATGTGATGGACATTTAGGACATGTATTTGATGATGGTCCACAACCAACAGGACTCAGATATTGCATCAATTCGGCATCATTGGAATTTGTACAAACCAAATAAACTATTCCATCTATTTTTTTTTGAGATAGATAAACCTTGCTATTTATGAAGGGACCAGACCAATTATCAAAGCTAGTATTGCCAATCCTTTTTGCTTGTTTTTCCATATTTGGAGCACAAGCTCAAACGAACCCAGATCTGAAGATTCCTACGGGGATCCAAACAGAACAAATTACGTTTGGAGCGGGATGTTTTTGGTGTGTAGAAGCCGTCTTTCAGGAATTAAAAGGGGTATATAAAGTGGAGTCCGGATATTCTGGAGGAAATGGAAAAAAACCAACCTATAAAGAAGTGTGTACAGGTGAGACCGGTTATGCGGAAGTAGCACAAATAACCTACGATCCAAAGCAAATAAGTTATGAAACATTACTTTCAATCTTTTTCACCACACATGATCCTACTACGCCTAATCGGCAAGGACGCGACTATGGTACGCAATACCGCTCTGCCATTTTCTATCATTCCTTAAAACAAAAGGAAATTTCGGAACGCGTAATCAAAGAATTGAATTCTGAAGATGCCTATCCTCATTTGATTGTAACGGAAGTAAATAAGTTCATCCAATTTTATCCAGCCGAAGATTATCATCAAAATTATTATAGTAACAATGGAGACAGAGGATATTGCAGTTATGTAATTCAACCGAAAGTGGAGAAAATGCGGAAGGTGTTTAAGGAACATTTGAAAGATTGAAGTTAGAAGTTAGAATACAGAATATAGGCCGTGGTATAATAGACTTAATACGAACATTACCTTAATTACATGGAATACTTACTTATCGCATTTGTTACGGTCTTGATTGGAGCGGTTCCTTTCGGTCCGGTAAACTTATCGGTAATTCGAATTGCCATTGATAAATCCGCGGGAGCGGCATCGCCTTTTATACTTGCCTCTGGAATGGTTGAACTCCTTTTTGCATTGTGTGCATTGTTTTTTGGTGTATATATTCAGTCTTTTTTGAGTACTTTTTCTTGGGTACCTTTGGTGATCTTCTCCATTTTCATTGTGGTAGGAATCGTATATATGTTTCGGGAAACACATCCTACCGTAGCAAACAAGAATAAGTTTAAGCTACCTCAATTTTTAAGAGGTTTGTTAATTTCATTGGCTAATCCTCAAGTAATTTTGTTTTGGATATTTGCCATCACTTATATCTCTCAAGAAGTGGATCCAGACTTTTCTGGTTCAAATATGTATCTATTTTTGATTGGTGTTTTTGCGACGAAAATTTTAGTGTTGGCAATTTATGCTCGACTCGGTAATTTTTTGAAAGATCGACTAAAGGAAAGTTGTAAACTCATTAATCGAACATTAGGAATTGTATTTATTGCGATAGGTGTGATGCAATTGGTTCGACATTTGATATAAAATTAATTGGAAGCATCTCTTCCTGAAAAATAAAACAGATAGATAAGATAACATTAGATTAGATTAGATTAGATAAGATTAGACTCATATGAAAAATAGTATAAGATTTACCGTATTACCGTTGTTATTGCTTGTAGTGTTTACAGCCGTCGCACAAGACACCAAAGAGGATAATACAAAAAAAGGATATATGGCAGAAGGCTATGATGTCGTGGCCTACTTTGACGGAAAAGCAGTTGAAGGCAGCAAGTCATATATGACCACGCATGGCGGAACCTCCTACAAGTTTTCGTCTAAACCTAATTTGGAAAAGTTTAAGGCCGATCCGACAAAGTACGCTCCACAGTATGGAGGTTGGTGTGCTTATGCAATGGCCAAAGACGGTGATAAAGTCGATATCAATCCAGAGACCTTTGAAATTCGAGATGGAAAATTGTACTTGTTTTACAATGCCTTTTTCATCAATACACTAGACAAGTGGTTGGAAGAAGATCCGAAGGATTTGCAAAAGAAAGCAGATGTAGAGTGGAATAAGAAGAAGTAAGCCTGCCATTAATTAATGTGGGTTTTTAATTCTTGATTTTGTCTAGTCCTGAAATAGCGATACACTAAAAAGTAAAGCTATGAAAGAAAAGAGAGATCAAGTGTATGTAAAGCGTACGCAAAAGGACTATTCAATGTCCTTTAAACTTCAGATTGTCAGGGCGATTGAATCAGGAGAAGAATCACCTACATCTGCACAACGGAAATATGGTGTTCAGTCCAGATCTACGGTTGTGATGTGGTTAAGAAAATATGGTAACTTTGATTGGGAGAACCAAACACCATCAAATATGCCAAAGACATCAGAGCAAAAGCTCATGGAGCTGGAGCAAAAGATTAAGTTGCTAGAAAAGCAAAAAGCTCATTTGGAAAAGCAAGTAGAGCAATCAGACAAAAAGAGTATTCTTTTTGATATGATGATTGATTTAGCTGAGAAGGAGTATAATATACCTATCCGAAAAAACTCCTTACCCGATCAATCGACCAGTTCCGGAAAGAACAAAAAGAAAGCTTAACAGCTACCTGTAGATTGATTGGGGTAAGTAGACAGGTTTATTATCGTTCTGTTAAATCTAGGCTATTGCGTCGTCAAAGAGCTGAAAAAGTAATTGATCTGGTTCAGCAAATAAGAATTCAAATGCCACGAATCGGAACTAGAAAGTTGTATTACCTTTTGAGTAGTGAACTAAAGGCTATTGGAGTGGGTCGAGACATGCTATTTAGGATATTAAGAGCAAATCATATGCTTATAGAAGCTAAGCGCAGTTATCATATAACAACGGATTCACATCATCGTTTTCGAAAACATAAGAATCTTATTGAAGATATGGTTCCAGAGTATCCAGAACAACTGTGGGTCTCAGATATTACCTATGTTGGAAATAGAACCAACCCCATGTATTTAGCTCTAGTTACCGATGCATATTCTAAAAAGATTGTAGGTTACGATGTATCTAATAGCTTAGATCAGAGTGGAGCAATTAGAGCTTTGAAGATGTCCATTAAATCTAGGATCTATAAAGAACATGATTTAATCCATCATTCAGATAGAGGATTACAATACTGTGGCGACCAATATCAATTTTTGCTTAATAAAAAGAAAATACGCTGCAGTATGACTGAATCATATGATCCATATGCTAATGCAGTTGCAGAAAGAATAAACGGAATATTAAAACAGGAATTTATTGGACAAACTAGAAATCTAGAACTCGATACAATGAGGCTATTGGTGAAAAATAGCATTAATATATATAATCAAATAAGGCCTCATTATTCTTGTGAAATGAAAACTCCGAATCAAATGCACACTCAACAAAAAATTAAAATAAAAACGTATAAAACAAAAAATAAGAGCTGGGCTAGCCCAGTTCTTATTTAATAAATTATTATCCTTGTAAAACTGTATCGTTTATTTAGGACTAGTCATTTCTGATTCGTTAGTTGCATAAAAATGCTAAAACAGTAAACCATTTCCTAAAAACAAAATTCGCTCAAACGTATTAAAACCCCTGAAACAATCGATTACGAATGATTCAGGGGTTTTCTATTTGTAAATTAATATGTTAAACCGGTGTTATCTGATTAGGCATCGGGTAGCGGATACTTCCCCAGTACAACCACAAATGTCTACTTCTGCCATTAGCAAACCAGTCGCTTTAGAAGTTACTTTAACAGTATAAGCCGCACCTGTTAAAGCAGGTCCACAAGCACATCCACCAGTAATCTCAGCACAATATTCAAACGGCTTAAATCGTTGATTCAGTCCACCAAGACATCCAGCATCTTTAACTGCTTTTCTTGCAGTTCCAAGGACCCGTCCATTTTGTTCACACGATTGAGCAAACGTTTCTGTAGACAATGTCATTACACCAATGATCATTGCTACGATAAAAGTTAATTTTTTCATAGCTAATACTTTTTAAGTTATATGTAAATATATGCTAATAATACAATATACAATTTAAAATATTATGTTTTATTTTAATGTAATAAATCCAATAAGTTGAATTAGTTATTTCACATTCTATCCAAAATACCTTATTAATGAATTAAAACAATGTTTTTAATTTATTGATATAATTAATCCGAAGTACTTGCACTAATACATTATTGTTCTCACTGTAATTTTAATTTTAGGTTATTTAGTTTGTAACTATTAATTGTATTTCTCTATCCGCTAGTTAAAGTTTAGCGATCTGTGATCAACGAAGCCTCTTGTTTTCCGTAGCTTTAGCGAAGGTAAATGGAGTAGTTGATAACCAACTTCAACGTGGTTCAGTTATGATGAAAAGGAATTGAGAATAAATAGACCGTGGTAACGGCTACACGAAACGCTACTTAGGGTGAAACAAAGTATTTAGCTATCTGCTCATTAACAACTTCGTTAGCAATACACGAATTGCTTCCATCCACCTCCTTCCAGAGAAGAATCTCACTAAATCGTACATTTTTGTGACTCTAGATTGATGGGTAGACACGATAAAAAACCTCCCCTCACTCCAATTCCATCAACCCCAACTTCACCATCTGCTTATTAATCCCGTAAATAATAATTGGATCGCCCTGCTGCCCCTGATAATTGACCAATGGAGATAATAAAAACTCATTCCGGGCTTCTGGAAACGATGTTTTTTTCTTTACTCCTGTACTTAAATCAATCGTGCATTTATGAACCGTTGCGGTTTTGATCTTTCTCAGATTACTCACATGTACCACAACAAATTGAGTATTGCTCAATCCGGAGATAAACGAAAAATGTTTCATTACACGCGCTGGAGTGGAAGATGAACTGGTTCGATATGATTGAGATTTGTAAATTCGATGCGCCCAGTCAATATTGCCCTCTTTATTGATGCAAGTAGCAATGATTGATTTGTAAGTCCAAGCTTCTTGCTTTCGCCCATCATCGTCTTGCCACTTCTGGTAAATGTATCTCTCCCCTACTACAATGATTTTTCCATCTTTGGTATAATGAATATCCATATTGAAATCATAGTTGGTTCCAATCCAGGCATTGATTCCTTTTTCGCGCTGTTTGTCGGTTCGAAATTGCTCCGTAAAATCAGAATTGAAATAACTTAATTTACCGATCCGCTGCTCTTTTGATTCACGCTCATATCGTGCAAAACAAATCCCTGCCAATGTATAGTTTTTTCGCTTTTTCCCTTCTCGAACTAGTTGCTCTTTTGAAAAATACCCAAAAATTTGCAGTTCATTTTCAGGACTTAAAGCCAAATGAAGCCGCTTAATTCGTACAGAAGATTCTTGTCCTTCAAATTTGATATCCTCTTTCCATTTTTCATAGTCCCTAAGAGCATCGTAAGAACCCACATATGGAACCTCGTCTTCACTCATTCCCGCATAAAAAATAGAACCATCGTTATCAATCAAATAACTGTCAGGCATAAACTCCCCTTCTGGTACAGACTTTTGCATTAATTGCTCCAAATCCTGATCAAATAAGGTATACTTCCGAACATTGGCTTTTTCAGATTTGGAATACGAACTATGATAGATAAATACCTTTGATTGATCCTTGGAAACCAAAACATCAAACGCTCCTCGCACCCATCGACCTTCAACTTCTTCCTTAATAAGTCGTTTATGTGCTCCTTTTTCCTGTCCCGTTGCGCCATCAAAAATAGCTACGAAAAGCTCATAGGTCTTTTCAGATTTGTTGTACTTGGAATAAAAGAAATGGTAGTTGTTATTTAAAATTCGATACCCACTTATACTTTTCACTATTCCTTGTTCTTTCTCCAGTTCAAAGACTTTGTCAAAAATCGATTTCATACCGTCTTTTTTAGATAATGTTTTAAAATGAATCTTGTTGACATGTACCACAATGGATGTCAATGAATTTTCTTCGTTCGTTCCTACAGAAAAAACCAGATCGTTGGAAGACCCAATTATCTTTGGAGCAAATTCTTTATAATTATTCTCCGGTCCC
Organism: Cytophagales bacterium; assembly: GCA_965277185.1. Lineage (GTDB taxonomy): Bacteria > Bacteroidota > Bacteroidia > Cytophagales > JAHDFW01 > JAHDFW01. The sequence continues at coordinate 302,018 of CBDICC010000006.1, forward strand.
CAAGTCACACTCTGAGCATATGCGATATCGACAAAAATAACAGAAATAAGAATGAACAAGATTGTAAGGCTAGTACGAAACATATGATTAATATATTATATTGTTTTTGAGAAAAATGGAAGTTGAATTTTTATTAAGTAAATCAGTAATTAATTATTGCACAATGATGTCCAATGTTTCAGTTAACAAATCGGCTGCAATGGAAGGATTTACCCGAGCATCCTCTTTTTTGGCATAAATGATTTTACCATTATTTAAATTGATTACCATACAGGCGTAATACTTTTCATAAGGTAATTTTTGAAGGTTCATTACCACCAAATATTTTGGATTTGCATCATAAGTATGATTAGCCAGTGGTACGATGTCTTTTGCTAAGTGGTTTTTCCATTCCTGAAGCCAGTATTTATGTTTACTCAGTTCATTGTAATACGATACAGATTTGGACTCCCGGAATGAATCGAAACCATAGTAGTCTAAGTTAAGATTAGCGTTATTTTTTCGATACTTGGCCATTGATTCTTTTATTTTTTGGTAGTAATCTTGTTTGTTTTCAATGGTCTTTATTTCCTTTTTACTACTTCGTAAATGCACTATTGGCTCCAACACAATGATATCTTTAGCTTTGATATTCCACCCGTTTGATTTCCGCTGTTTCTCCAATTCTTTCCAAAATTTTTGTTCGTCTTTATAGGACAAATCATCGAAGGATTTATATTCTGAATATTGCTTTTGCGCCTTCTTGATAAGGGATTTAAACGCATCCTCCTGAAATTCTTTTAGCAATGCATTTTTATAAAAAGGCTTACAAGCATACCGTTGAAGTATCGCTTTTTCGTTCTGCTTCTCACTCATAATTGCGGCAATATCTTTCGTTGTTCCCTCTCGTAATTGCTCATAATCAAAGTTTCCAACAATCATGGCTCGACTCATAATATTGACCAACGTGCTATCTATATACTGAATGGATTTTGGCTCTGTTAAGGAATTGCGTAACCTATAAATAGCTTTCAAAGAAAGAGCGGTCGTTTGCTTTGCTGTTAGGTTTTTGAAAAAATAATTGACTTGTTGGTATTGCCCACCATAATCTGTATAAGATTCAGATACGGCATAATAGGTATTCAAATTTTTATAGGTTGTTAATCCATATAAACACTTGACCATGGCCATTTTCAAAAAGGTATTGGACGGATATTTCTTTAATAAACCATCCGTCCAGTATAATGCATCGGTATACCTTCTCGAATTCAATAATAACGGAATGACTTCAAATGCAGCCATTTGTTTTATTTGATTGAACGTTGATTCCGGTTGAATAAATAATGCTCCTTTATCTAAATCATTATTGCTTAAATCTTTAATAGCCTGGATCCGACTGGAAATATTAGGATGCGTAGAATAGATGTCCTTATTATTCATGGATGAACGGATCGTATCCAGTTGTTCTTTTAAAAAACAAGACGGGATTTTAAATTCCGTGGTTTCAAATAATGAAAGATTAAAGGGTGCTTGCTCTACAGGTTGTTCCGCATAGGACAAATGCTTAAAGAAATCGATGGAAGCCTTTCGATAATACGGAGTCTTTTTGAACAACTCAAACCCAATTTCATCTGCTTCAAACTCATGTACTTTTGATCGCGAAAAACTGAGGCGAAGCAAATCATCTGAAGTCAAATCCTTTTTTTTCTTTCTCAATTTTATCAATTCTGCCTTATGCGTCACTTGATTGATCGTGTGTTTTTTAAGTATATGTCCTATTTCATGGCATAGTAAAAAAGCTAGTTCTGCCTCAGACTTTACATAATTCAGTAGATAAATATTGACCAGAATAACGCCTTCGTAGGTAGAAAAAGCATTCGGAAACGATGCTTTTAATGTATAAACTTCATATTTATCTTTAATTTCAGGATTGTTTTCCTCTATTACCTTTGCGATACCATTTAAGTAGTTGGTAAAAGCGTCGCCATAAAGCATTTGACCACTTCTATACAAGTTGTTAATGCTGATTGCACTATTGACATAAAACTCTTCCTTTAATTCCTTAATTCGTTTTTTATCGGTTTCCTCAGATTCATTTTGTTGAGAAGAAGCTTCAATTTGATCCGTTACATCTTTAATAAAGCTTTCTGGAATCGGTCCTTTAGCAGTTATATTAGAATAACTTGAAGCAAGATTCATTTGTGCTGATACATTCCCCGTCCATAGAATAGCAGAAATAATAAAACAAAAACTTAGGACGAATTGGGTTTGTTTGGAATGATCTTCAGACATCGGGGTTCACATTATTACTTAGGCAAAAATAGCCTATCAGGAGGAAATCCGCTAGAATAGTACCTAAAGGTTTGTGACTGGCTAAGATTTCTTTGTAAATGGAGCAAAACTGTGCATGATTGGTTCATTCAATAAAATAAAACAACTCATTTTACACCTTAATTAAGTAAAAATGATCCATTAATCCAATTTAACAGATCATTTATTGTGTGATCGATTTGTACTATTTTTCCACCATAACCCTATATTCCTTTGACTTCTTTCCAATTCTCACTAGTTTTAGTTCTCATTATAACATTAAAATGAATCCGAATTAAATTAATTGTTCAAACGATCATCTCTCATTTCAACTAAACGTACCCATGAATCTCAAATATCAATTTAATAATTTAAGGAAATCTGCTGTAGCTTTAATGGCCTTCGCTTCAATCCTATTTCTAACCGCATGTGGAGGGTCGTCTGATTCTGAAGGAACCGAAGCAACAGCTGAAGCAATGGAAGAAATGGGTAGCGACAACACCGAAATGAACGGAGATGCGGATGCTTCCGAAGAAGTATACCAAGAGGAAGGAACAGAAGATGCTAAAGTAACCGTGTGCTTGTGGGATGAACTTTCCGTTCGAGAAGAACCAGCAGATAAAGGAAAATACAAAACCGTTATTTACCTTGGAGAGAAAGTAACCTTTCTAGATGAGAAAAAGACGGATGATGCTTCTTCGAAGAAGAATGTATACCTGAAAATTAAACTAAGCGACGGAACCGAAGGATGGGTTCAAGAGCGTATGATGGCTGCAAACGTAAAAGAGTTTGTGACAATCAATGAAGCTAAAATCTATAAACGACCAGATTATCTAACGGTAACAGACAAATCGTTTCCTGCAAAATTATACGTGGTAGCAGCAGAAGCCGATCAAGATGGTTTTTACAAAGTAAAAGCGAAACCTTATGGTTCTACTTGGTTTACCGAAGGTTGGGTTAGTGGAAAAGATTTAACGGATATGCAGGAAGATTTGGCATTCGGAAAGATGTATGGCCGTGCAATGCAAATCAAGGATGAAGCTAAAAGGAAGGCTCAAATTAAGGTAATTATGGAAACTCCACAGTTGCAATCTTCTGTGTTTGTAGATAACAATAGTAACGGTAATCGTAATGATGTAGGTGTTGGATCAGGACCGGAATTAACATTGTCAACTACACTAGAAACAAGACAAGCTTATGAATGCTGGTTGCAAGGATCGGAGTGTTTTACGGACACAAAAAACTTTGAAACAATTAACGTTGGAGGAGTCCCACGAGGAATGTTTGCGGAAGGTATCAATGGGATCTTTAGTTATACTGGTTTATTAAGTTGTTTTAGCAAATACGGAGAGGGAATGGATTCTGAACAAGGATATGATTGGTGGGGCGAAGGAAAATATACGTTGTTAAAAACGTTAAGTGGTGGTATTGATCCAACATTAAAAAGAGGATATAATTACCAATCCAATAAACCATCTGATCATGGATTTGACCACCTCAATCCAAAATATATTAATTGGGCTGTTACAAATTTAATTCCAGAACCAAGTGATGGAATTGCAGGTTTAAAGGCACAAAAAATTTACGATAAAGTAATGGCACGTTTTTTCCGATTGCATGTTCGAGCGTATTTGTATGTGGCCAATGCAGGATGGGATCAAGAGAAGATGGCGTACAAAATGATGCAAGAAAATGAAAACAATGTTTATTTGGTAACGGCGTTGGATAATAGATATAATGACAAGTTTAACTCAGTCTATCGGTCTGTGCCAAACGATGAATATTACAGCGAACTTACCAGTGGAATTGCAGCAGGTTTTTGGATTCGTCGAGATATGGACGGAACCCGAGACGAAGTTTGGGGAGGACTATTGAAGGCCATGAAAGTATATGATGGTGAATGGTTGGAAGGTGAATTAATGAATTGGCAGTAAACCTAAAAGTTATTCTATTTCAACAGGTTGAATGCGTAAAATACTGTGGATTATTGCGATCATTGGGATTTGTGTCTCTTGTAAAAAGAAACATCCGGGAGAATATTTTAATGAGGCCTTGAAATTGGAACAAAATGGGGACTATGAAGCTGCAATAAAATTATTAGACGAAGCCATAAATATAGATCCCAGATGTAGACCTGCATTGCTAAATAGAGGAGTGGATAAATCGATACTTGAGGATTACTCTGGGGCCATTAAGGATTACGAACTGTTAATCTCAGTTGATAAAAAAAACGCTCTTGCCTTATTTAATATGGGAAAAAATTATGGAAGATTGAATGACTATAAACAAGGCATAATTCTTTACAATAAAACATTAAATATGACTGGTTGTAGGCCGGCTAATGAGCCCTTTTTTGAGTTGGTCGATCCTGCAAATGACTGGGATCGTGATTCTGATTACCATGTAACGCGAAATGAAGTATTATTTGAAAGAGGAATTGCCTATGCCGAAACTGATCAACATAAAAAAGCGATTGTAGACATGCAATATGTAGTTGATAATGAATTAGGTAAGGAAAGTGCGCTCGTTTGGATCGGCGAGTCATACCTTGCATTAAAGGATACAACCATGGCTGTTAGAAATCTGGAAGAGGCAACGCAATTGGGTATGACTGATGCGAAAGAAATACTCGATCAAATTCGACCATGAAAGTATATGATGCTGATTGGTTGGAACGTGAATTAATGTATTAACAGTAAACCTAAAAGTTATTCTATTTGCGAGCGCAGCGCAGCAATCTGTTTATTAGAACTTAAGTAAAACAATAAACAGATTGCTTCGATTCTCCTCCTTTCGGAGGATAATGCTCGCAAACCATTTAGAAAATATAAAAACAAGACATAAAATACTTTAAAATGAAAAAACAACGTTTTCTAGCCCTATTTACTCTACTAAGTATTGTCGTTATACTTCAATCTTGCTCTGACCAATCCAAAAACCAACCGGATGAAGCCACTGCGGAAGCCACAGAGGTAAAAACGAGTTCGAATACTCCCTCCGAATCGGAAACAAGTTCAAATACCTCCACCTCATCCGATGATAAATCCCACCGAGCAAAAGAGGATTTGGTTTTATTCACGAAGCTGGACAACATCGTACTAAAGGGAATGCAATGTCCATGGTTTGCTACATTTAATGGCGATACAATATACTACGTAGCAAGTAACGATTACACAGCTACATATGGTGCGATTACATCCAAATCGCACAAAATGGGCCTACTTGATAAAGATTTAAACGAATTACTTCCAATGGAGTATTATAAAATATACAACATTGGAACCACGGCAAAAGGCTGGATGGTTGTAGAAAAGGCGAATGGATTGAAAGGGTTATTCAATCCTGCTACCAAAGAATTAATTCAAGCAAAATATACAAAGGTATTATCCGCAAAGAAAGAGCTTCTAGCCTATTTACAATTGCCCAATAATTCATTTGATGGCCTAACTTCAGGCGGAACAATTCTTCCAAATACGCGATACAGTGTCGACAACACCAATTGGCAATTTGATGCATTAAACCCGCAAATTGTCTTGTTGAGAACACCCGCTGATCTTGAATACCAAGATGATCCTTCTTATGTGCAACGAGTGATGCTAGCTCCCGACCATTTTGTTAAAATGGGAATGTGTAAAGAAATACAGCCTGCTATGGTTTTAAATGAAGAAAACATGGGCGTTTACGAGTATAAAGGAGGATTTACCGAAGAGAAATCCATGATCAACAAGATTACTGCATTTGTTTCTGCATTTTATGAAAGTGGATCCGATGCCAGAGGATATTCTATGGAGCAAAAAGCGCTGCATACCATAGATGAAAATGTGAATGTAATTGGCAAAATTAATTTTCCAGACAACGAACTGTATGGGTTCTTTTGTGAAGGAGAAGAGACCAATAGCTGGCCCGGTGAACCCTATCGATTCGTTTCAAAAGACACGGTTGAGTGCTTAGAGATCAATAGTGGAACCTTACCAGGGAGATACAATTACTATAGAAATTATCAGTACTATAAAATCAACGCAAACGGAAGAATAGATTCGTTGAGAACCAATAGAGCATTTCGATTTACCAAATTTGTACGCATTGATCCCTCCTACTTAAGTGGAAAAACCATCGGCCCCATGTTTGGCGACTCAGAAGGAGAAGAAGGACATTCTTTTAGAGATCATTACACCATAGAAGATTTGGACTTGATGCGCAACGAAATTTTTGCAGATTATGGATTTAAATTTAAGTCCGATAAATGGAAAACTTATTTCAACAAACAGAAATGGTATGTTCCGCAGAAGGATAACGTAGATGAGTATTTAACTCCAATAGATCAGCACAACATCAAAGTGATTTTGGCAGAGAAAAAGAAGCTACAAGAAAATGAAAAAGGAATTGTAAATGCGCGCAACGTCTCTTGCGGTTGGGCTGGTTAATTAATTCATTTTGTTCAATTCAAATCATACGGTAACTCCGACTTGATAATGACCATTTTTAGATCTAAACATCTACTTTTAATCTTGTTCCTAACTGCGAACGTATTTTTCATTGGTTGTGAAAACCCAGATGAAAAGCCAAGCAATGGACAATTGTCAGATAAGTCTGTGACCAACACTCCTTCATCTTCTAGCCAGGAGATGGAAAACAAAGAGGATGACACCACTCCGGACCCTATAATATATTCTCCCGAAGATTCTGTTTGGCTCAACCAGTTAAATAAGGTTCAAACGAAATTTCCCGATTGGAAATGCCATTGGTTTTGTCCTTTGACCAACGAACAGACATTCTATTATATAACCACCGATGATTTTGAAATGTTGAATGATAGTATTGTTTCTCAGAATCATAAAATGGGCTTATTAAATGAAAATTTTGAGACAGTTGTACCGGTTAAATTTTATAAAATTTATAATCCGAATGCAACCGTTCCGGGGCATATTGTGTTGGAAACGGAAAATGGAAAACGGGGCTTGTTTAATATTAAAACTAGCACAATCATTGAACCAAAATACGCTAAAATTCTTCCTTCATTGAACGTTGGAAAATCGAAGGATATCATAGCCTATTTGCAATTGGAATCCAGTAATCCCGATGCGTACGAAGTGTTGAAATCCGATGGGAGCATTGAAACACAGGTTGGATACGATGAATCCGTTTCTGATTGGAAATTTAACATGGCAGATACCACTTTAGCATGGCTTCGTCCAGCCAAGAATTTCACCAATCAAAATTATAAGTACCTTATACCTGAGCCAAATGCCATGTTCAGTCCTTCATACCTTTACGATTGGGGCGTTTTACCAGAATATTGTGAGAATCTTGGACAGGACGTGGAAGGAATAATTGGTATTGACCACTTAGAAGTTGCATTAGCTAAAAAATCCTCTTTTTTTGGAAGGATAAAAGTGTTTATCTCTAACTTTTATAAATCTGGAGTTTCGGGAAGAGGTTATTCTATAGAAAAGAACCAATTGCATGTAGTCACGGACAATAACTCTTCTGTCAATAGCATAAGGCTTCCAGATAATTATGGACCCATTGAATTTTTGTCTTGTGAAAATGATGCCACACATACCTGGCCGGACCCGCTACGTTTTATAAGTGTGGACACCGTGGAATACATGAATATCAAAAGCAAATATAAAGCATATACCTATTTTCAAAACTACCAATATTATGTAGTTCGATCGGATGGAAATATTGATCAATTAACCTCCAACCGGACGTTTGATTTCACCAAGTTTATTAAAATAGATGAATCCTATTTTATAGGCCAATTCATTGGATATGATCGAAGTAAGGAGGATTTTCCAAAGCATTTCTTTCAAGACCATTATACCATTGAAGATTTAGATGTGATGCGCAATGAGATTTATGCCGATTATGGCTATCAGTTTTCTACGTCAAAATGGTTGAATTATTTTAAAGAACAAAATTGGTATAAACCAGATGCAGACAACGTGGATGCTTTCCTAACGCCCATTGACCAACACAATATCAAGGTGATTTTAAAAGCAAAAAAACGCCTGCAAAAGAACGAAAAGAAAATAATTAACAAACGATACGTTCGATGTGACACGGTTGGTTAACATTATATTATCCATCCTAATTATTTTGGTTGGCATTTCCATTGTAATTAAATCGCTCGACTATTATCATCCTGATTTTACCAAGGGGTATTTGTTGGATAAAAAGGAGGCTTTCAACGGAACTTTCAAGTTTGCACTCTATGGCCATATCATCTCTACCCCAATGATCTTATTAATTGGTATTTGGCAGGTTCTTTATCGAACCGAGCGCAAGTGGATCCAATTTCACCGATGGACCGGAAAGATCTACATTTTAATGATTCTTTTAGTAGGTGCACCTTCGGGCTTGATCATGGCTCTTTATGCCTACGGAGGCGCTCCAGGGAAAGTTAATTTTCTAATCTTATCTATATTTTGGTGGATTTCAGCTTGGTTAGGTTGGAAACACATAAAAAAAGGAAACTTCATCCAACATCAACAATTTATGACTCGGAGTTTTTTACTGGCTATTTCGGCGGTAATGCTTCGTATTTATTCTTTCATATACCATCAGTATGTACCATATTCTACGGAAATGGCTTATGCTGTGATTGCTTTGTTAAGTTGGCTTCCGCAGATTGTCATTTATGAAATTTACGTGCGCGTTTCGGGAAGAAAGCAGGAGTTATAAGTTAGCGTAGGGCAACCCTCAAAATCTCGTTGGACCTGCGTCGAGAGGAAAAAAGTGGAGATTACTTTTTGTTGGTGGATTTTGAAGGTTTGCGCGCTGGGGAGAAGTTAAATCTCAGAATACAGAATTCAGAATACAGAATACAGAAGATCAATTATCCCTTTCCTTCGAATTACAAAGAATTAGCGTAGGGCAACCCTCAAAATCTCGTTGGACCTGCGTCGAGAGGAAAAAAGTGGAGCTTACCTTTTATTGGTGGATTTTGAAGGTTTGCGCGCTGGGGAGAAGTTAAATTTCAGAATACAGAATTCAGAATGAAGAATACAGAAGATCAATTATCGCTTTCCTTCGGATTACAAAGAATTAGCGTAGGGCAACCCTCAAAATCTCGTTGGACCTGCGTCGAGAGGAAAAAAGTGGAGATTACTTTTTATTGGTGGATTTTGAAGGTTTGCGCGCTGGGGAGAAGTTAAATTTCAGAATACAGAATTCAGAATACAGAAGATCAATTATCCCTTTCCTTCGAATTACAAAGAATTAGCGTAGGGCAACCCTCAAAATCTCGTTGGACCTGCGTCGAGAGGAAAAAAGTGGAGATTACTTTTTGTTGGTGGATTTTGAAGGTTTGCGCGCTGGGGAGAAGTTAAATTTCAGAATACAGAATTCAGAATGAAGAATACAGAAGATCAATTATCGCTTGTCTTCATATAACTTCTTCCTTTTCTTGTTAAACACCAAGATGAACGAAAGTGTAAAAAGGTTGTTTGAATGTTATTTCGGAAATGTTAATAGTTTAATTTTAACTAAATCCCATACTTTAATTATAGCTACACACCCAATCGTAACCAGAATTCCCACAGTCAATCCATAAACCCAACTTTCTATATTTACATATTTGTCTACTAACACCCGACAAATATTAATCATTGGATAATGGAGCACTAAAATGAGCAGCGAGTTTCTTCCTAAGTAATGAATGAAATTGGGTTTCCAAACTTTATAAATCCACATGGATGTAAAAACAAACCATAAAGTACCTAGCAATCCACTTAGATAAAAGAAAAGAGGATCTCCAATGGTATTAGCGTACATATTCACCTTTTTAATCCCGCTTGAAGCAATGTTTAAATCAACTAGGAAATAATGTCCAACTAAATAAACCGGTATTAATAAGCTGAACAACACCTTGTTTTTAACAATAAAACTCGCTTTTGGTTGTTTAAGAAGCCATCCAAGTGCAAAAAACGGTAGCGCAGTACACGCAATTTGAAATTTTAAAGGCAATTCAATGTGTTCCTTACTAAAATAAACACCGACTCCGCCAATCAATAGCGATACGGCAAATATCAAAATGGGATATTTTAGTTTTTCCATTGCGTAAAATAGAATCGTCAAGCAAAATAAACAGGTAAGAAACCACAAAGGACTATTATTCACTACGTCGCTATCTCCTAGTAAAAAGCGCCAAGCTACATGTGGAAAATCAAATAAGGTTGGTTCTCCACGTCCCAAGATCATAAAAACCGTCGCTTGAAATCCCCAAGAAAGTAGAAAGAATAAAATAAAAGGAAGCAATAAATATCGAAGCTTCGATATGGTAAAAGTTAGGACATTTCTGGAAGTAAAAAGGTATCCGGAAATGGCAAAAAACAAAGGCATGTGAAAGGAATACAGAAATTCCGATCGAGGAACCATTGCATGTCCCCAAGCGACCAAAAAGATTCCAATTCCTTTGATAAAGTCAATGAATTGGTCTCGTTCTTGTGCCACAATACGTATCTTATGCTTGTTGGTGTATTTGTTATCTTTTGTTCTTATTATAAAGCTCCATTGCTTCAGGCATCCACTTTTGCAAGTTTTCTACCCGTGTTTTTGGAGCAGGGTGTGTGCTTACAAATTCTGGTGGACGTTGTCCTTTGCTCATTGCATCCATACGCTTCCAAAAATCAACGGCAACACGTGGATCGTATCCAGCCATCGCCATGAACATTAATCCCATTTTATCTGCTTCCGATTCGTGCTTTCTGCTAAACGGTAACATCACTCCTACATTGGATCCAATTCCAAACGCTTTGGCAAAAGTTTGTTGAGCCGCAGCAGGTTTACTTTGCATAAATGCACCTAATCCCGTACCTACTCCCTGTGCAAGCATAGAATGTGACATTCGTTCGTTTCCGTGTGATGCAATCGCGTGTGCAATTTCATGTCCCATTACTACCGCTACGCCTTCCTCATTTTTACAAACAGGCAATATTCCAGTATAGAAACACACCTTTCCACCTGGCATACACCAAGCGTTTAACTGATCGCTTTCTACCGTATTAAATTCCCATTGATACCCAACTACGCGCTTTTTGTATTTCTTATGCGCATTCATATAATTCATTACAGCAACCTTAATTCGTTGACCAGAATTTTTCACCATTCGTTCATAATTCATGTCTGTTGTCTTTCTGTTTTCACTCATGAATTTCGTATAATTTTGATAACTCATGGTCTGAATTTGTGAAGCAGGGATCATTTTGGCCTGTCTTCTACCAGTCAATGGAACTCTGGAACAACCAAGCAATATGGTAATGACAAATAGTATCGGGAGCGCAATTCGTTTCATATATTTCTATTAACAATATTTTATTTATTCAAGTTAACTAAGCAACTGAATGCGTTGAGCTAAGTTAATTAAATGCATAAACCAACATTAAGGAATGCTATTTATGCATTACAAAAATAGAAACATATCCTTAAGTGGAACGGTTTAAAGCGTTAATCTTTTTTTCCTAACATGGAATATGCAAAAAACTTACCCTTTTTATAAAAAGAAGTCGTCACCTTAATATAGCTAAAACGACTTTTCATTTCAACTCGACAAAATCGATAAGCATTTAATACTGCTCAAAAAATACAACTAATTAAAGTAAAATATATTTTAAAATAAGATTATATATAATTAAAAATATAAAATATTATATTTATAATTTTAAAATAAAACTAAATTGCCTCTATTAAAGTGTACTAAATATAAAGTTTACGATAATTTTAAATTTTATGGCAACAGAACGGAAATCAAAATTGGATAAATTCAAAAAAGAATTTTCTAAAAAACTTAGTTTATCTAATTCCCCCCCATTTATTTTTGCAGGTTCAGGATTGTCTATTCGATATTATGGAATCTCAACTTGGATGGGATTACTAAAGGATTTTACTTTAGAACACAGTTCTTGCTTTACTTATGAATTTGGATATTATTCCTCTATTTGTTCAGGTGATCCATTAAAAATTGCTTCAACTCTAGCCAAAGAATTTCATGAGCATTGGTGGAAATCAGATCAATTTGCTCCCAGTCGAAAAAAATTTGAAAAGATTTCTGGACTAGATATTGAAATAGCATTCAAAATAGAATTGTGTTCATTTATTAATGAAAGAAAACAACTAAATGATGAATTAAAAAACGAAATTAAATTATTAGCTAATTCCACGATTAGCGGTATTGTTACAACTAATTGGGATGATTTTCTTCAAAATGTATTTACCGAATTTTCAATTAAAGTAGGACAAAAGGAAATGATCTTTGGGGAACAACAGAAGATTGGGGATCTTTTTAAAATTCATGGTTGCTCTTCTAGTCCTGAGACACTAGTTGTTACCAGCAAAGATTACGAAATTTTCATGAAGGATAATCATTTTTTAAACTCAAAATTACTTACTTTATTTGTAGACTTCCCTATCATCTTTATGGGATATTCCTTATCCGACCCTAACATTGAATTGATTTTCAAAAATTTAATCAGCTGCCTAGATAGTAAATATTTTCATCTTGAAAAGATGCAAAATAGACTCTTTTTCGTTGAGTGGCAACACTTGGACTGCATCCCTAGTATTGAAAGTACCAATTTTAGTCTAAATTCTGTTAATATTCCAATACAAAAGATCAAAGTACATAATTATTCCGCCTTGTTTGAAGTCCTTAACAATATACCAAGAAAAATATCAGTAGCAGTTTTGAGACAACTTCAAAATATGGTTTACAAACTTGTTTTAACTAAAGAGCCTACCAAAAAAATTATGGTGAATGGATTAGATAAATTAGATAATATTGAAAACTTAGAAGTGGTCGTTGGATTTGGAAATATATCTAAATTAAAAGAGAAAGGAGTAATTGGAATTAAGGCCGAAGATCTACTAGAAGATATTTTATTTGATAATTTATCTAAAGAAAATTATTCTGAAATTGTGGAGCAGCTTTTACCTAATATGGTAAATAAAGGAGAATTTATTCCTTTTTTTAAATACCAAAAAGTTGTCGGAAATTTAAAGAATGATAATTCTCTTATTAATTTCATAAATAAAAATTATACGTTAGCACGCTCTCAAAACATAGGTTTAGAAGATTATCGGGCTAAATCTTCTAAAAAGACCTATACAAAACAAGTTAAACAATATAGCTCACTTCAAGAATTGCTCGAAAATAATGAATTAATCCCGGCGCTAGTTAGAATACCTTATGTTAAAAGAACATTATTAAATGTTAAAGTTTTAAGAGAATTTTTAACGAATAATTATCAGAATATAGCCCCCAAAACAACAGATTATAGTTATTTGAGAAAATGTATTTGTTTACTTGATTTTTTAGAGAATACAAATTGATAAAAATATTATTTTTTAAGAATATTACTTTTTACAAATGACTATTGTTTCTCAAACTTTTGTGTAAAATAGATAGGACCATTCCCTTGTCCAAGATGTGTCATTTTTCAACCAATGCTGAGCAGAACTGTTGTGATAAATAAATGCACAAAGAAGGAATAAAATTGTTTGAACTAATTTTTTCAATTAGGCTCCGTATTTGGTTTTAAAATGTGTTACAGACTTTAAAATAATGTCTTCTAACACCGTAAGATCTACATCGTCCAATTTATTGATGTACATACAAACCCGGCTGGATTTATATTTACCAAGTTGCTCCAATTCATCTTTGTATTTATCAAATCCGTCCATCAAATAAACGGTCATATTTGCTTTACCTGGCGAAAAAGCAATCATAGAAGAATCTCCTTCGCGGCCTGAGTCGTATTTGTAGTGATATTTTCCAAAGCCCACGATTTTTTGCCCCCACATCTTAGCTTCATACCCGGTAATTCGGGTCATCATTTCCAACAATGTGAATGAATCACTTTGCCTTCGTTTATTTTCGACACTTGTGATAAACGCATTAACATCCGCGTCGTTTTCTATTGTTTTATTTTCAGCCATTTATTTAATACACTGAGTTAATTACTTCACCTCAGCCATTTCATTAATATCCTTCCCTTCCAGATGCTTCAATTCCTGAGGCCTCAATACCGAATTAATCATTGCCAACCCAACTTTGGTTGTCGTTGTATTGGATTTCGACATTCTAAAAAGAAAATAAAAAGGCCATAAGATTACATATGCCGTATTGTACAATGCCGTACTACTTTTGATTCCTTTTTCTGGAAGTATAATCCCCGGACGAAACATATAGGCATCTTTAAATCCCATGTTCAAAATGGTGTTTTCCGTGTGACCCTTTACACGAGCCCACATCGTTTTTCCTTTTTCCGAGGTATCCGTACCTGTTCCTGATACGTAATTGAAAACCAATCCTTCCGGATTTTGACGTTTAACTGCTTCCGCAAAAGTGGTTGTAAGTGTAAAGGTCATTTTTGTAAAATCTTCTTCACTCATTCCAACGGAGGACACTCCCAAACAAAAGAAACATGCATTGTATCCTTTCAACTCAGACTCAATTGCTTCCAGATTAAAAAAGTCTTTATGGATAACCTCTTTTAACTTAGGATACTTGATATCTATCGAACGGCGATTTATAATCAAAATTGATTCCACTTCAGGGTGATCAAGGCATTCCAATAAGGCTGCCTTTCCTACCATTCCAGTAGTTCCAGTTATGATTGCTTTTATACTCATGTAATTCTTATTTACTGCTTCACGCCTATTTACATTAGCACCCCATTGATGGATTCTACCGGTTTAGGTATATCCGTATCACCCAACATTTCTTTTAAATCAATTTCGATCGTTCGACATAAAGAGAGCATCGGAATGTCATTTCCTAAGCCTTCAAATGGGTTTTCAGAATAATCTCCAATTAATTCCATCATTAAAAACACCCATCCTACAATTACGGTAAACGGAATGGATACCCAAGCACCCCAATTCGATACCATTGCTGCTCCAGATGGTGGATGAAATACATTTACCAATCCAAATGGAAGAAGAAAAAGGAAGATCCCAACGAAAATCGTACTCATACTTCCATATTGACGAGGAAGAGGGAATTTTTTAATTCGTTCTGCTTTCCCCTGATGCGTGTAAAGATCGTTTAGCAATTTTTGCAACTCCATGTGACGGAAATCATCTATAAGGTGTTCTTCGCGCATTTTTTTCAGGTCTTGCGATTGCAAATCGATGAGCTGAGTTGCGGTATTTTTGTAGTCCAACATTTTCTGAACGTCGTCCTCTAATAAGCAACTAATTAAACTGTTTTCAGTTATATCATCCAATTCCAATGCACCTTTGTACATATTCATGATCCGTTTTGCTTGATTACGGACTAATTTGCTCTGACTGATATGTTCCCATTCCGTTGGAACTAGGAGTTGTCTTCTTAAGGTGTATAACCAGGCAATGTGTCGATAGATTAATCGCTTGTGTTGCTGCGTAATTTCCTTATCCGTTAACAAGTTGTCGCGGAATTGATTTCCTACGAATCCTCGTACATTGGCTCCCCACATTCGACTGGTGTTCACTATTCCACCCCAAATTTTACGTGCTTCCCACAATCGATCGTATGCACTATTGTTTTTAAAACCAACGTAAAATGCTACAGCGGTACCAACTAAAGAAACTGGTAACCAAGGCACATTGAATGCGTAGATCTTATAGTGATGGAGTAGTTCGGTTGCGCTAGTAGCGATTGTGGCCCACGCCGTCAACCAGATTAAATGGCCTCCTGAGAATCGCATTAATCCCTTGATTCCGAAATTTTTATTTATAAACATGCTTGACTTATCTTAAGTGATGAAAGGTCTTAAATCGTTCGTTTAGAATTGTATTGTACAGTAATTAATTGCTAATTTATTCAAAATTTTCATGTATTCATCATTGAAAAGAAGGAGGTTCTAAGATTATGAAATAGATTTTAAGAATTTCGTCAATCGTATTTTTCCCACCATCGTTGATTTGGAACATAATCTGTACTAAATAATTCACCAATTTTTGGCGTACAAACGGCATATTCTTTATCTATAGATCCTTCTGTGAATCGGTCTATAGATTCTTTCCATCCATGATTGGCCAGTGCAAAACCGCCCCAATGAACAGGTATTACCCGTTTGGCCTTCACATCTATACTTGCTTGAATTGCTTCTTCTGGAAAATTGTGAATCGGGTGCCAATATTCACCATATTGTCCACATTCCATGAATACCCAGTCAAACCCGCCAAACTTTTCTCCAATTTGTTTAAAATGCGTATCGTATCCACCGTCTCCACTCCAATATATTTTGTGTGCTTCTGTTTCAAATACCCATCCTCCCCAAAAGGATTTTGCGCGATCCGTTGCTCCACGGCCTCCAAAATGCCGATTAGGCGTACAAGTAACGTGGATTCCATTCAAGTCGAATTCATCCCACCAATCATATTCTTGCACAATGGAAGGAGAAACGCCCCATTTTTTCAAATGCCGTCCTACTCCTATCAGCGTTTTCCATTGTTTTACTTTAGGGATTAATTTTTTAACGCTTTTAAGATCTAAATGATCATAATGATCGTGCGTAAATAAAACCAGATCAATTGGAGGCAATTGATCAATAATATCCAGTGTGTTACTTGTAAAACGCTTGGTTTTAAATGGTGCAATAGGCGAAGCATCCGGACCGAACATTGGATCAATCAGAATGGTTTGACCGTTGAGTTTCATTAATAAAACGGAGTGTCCAAACCAAGTAAAAGCAGGTTCAGACATTTGATTCCACGCCTCTTTATCAAAAGGAATAAACTCCAGATTCTTCTTTGGTGCTTTCACTTTGGCGTTTTTTCGATTTGCACCAATGATTTTTGGCATGGTTCGCAAGTTTACGTCCATTTCCGTTAACGATTGGTTGACAAACGTTTTCCCATCCCAATGAGGAGATTTACTATACCTCAAGCGGTCATCCGCACTCACAACTGCACCAAACTCTGGATTAAGTTTTATATAAAGTTGGATCGCAATAAGAGCGGTAATTAAAAATCCTAAGATGGAAATTAGATAAATCATAGTTATTAGTTCTTAAAATAGATCTGTTTCCAAATCTTGGTCAATTTATTAATTTTTATTGAAAACCTTATTATCAATCATCTGTTGAAAGAACTCATTGATGGTTTCTTTTATAGGACGAAAATCCATACCCAAATCTTTTATGATTTTGCTATTATTTGCTTTCCATGGATGACCCACATTGTCGGAAACATATTGTCTGGTAAGTCCAGCAGCTGGTGCCATCAGCCAAATAAGCCATTTAGGCATGTTTTTCTTGGGTAAAGGATATTTTTCTCCATAGTTGGGACGAAGCATATTTGCCATTTCCAAAACATTTATATTTTCTGCAGAAGTAATGTTTCTTCCATTTGCATTTGGATGAAATGCAGCTCGAAAATGGGCTTCGGCAACATCACGTACATCCACACATCCCATGTTGATTTCAGCGGCACCTGATTTGAAACTTCCATCTCCTAGTTGTTTGATGAGGGCAAGACTTTCAGACGTGGCATTTGGATTTAAACTCGGTCCAATTACAAAAGAAGGATTTATTACCACTAATTTCCATTGACTCTGTGCTCCTTCCATGTTCCAAGCCTCTCTTTCTGCCAACGTTTTGGAGTAGTTGTATGGACTTTGCGTCAAAGAAGAAGTGCTGTTCCAATGCTCTTCCGTCATCGTTTCGTTTGGATAACTTCTAGTGTCTTTTGCATCTCCATAGAGCGCAACACAACTACTCGTAAGTACCACACGTTTAACATTTCCAGATTTATTAACGCTGTCCAATACATTTTTGGTTCCCTTAAGTGCTGGATCAACCAGATCCGTTTGAGCATCCTTTGGATTTAATATAAATGGGGAAGCCGTATGAATCACGATTTCACACCCTTTAATGGCTTCCTCGTATGATCCTTCTGTTAATAAATCTGCTTTAAAGTATTTGATGGAACCCGAAGCAGAAGCTGCTATGGCGTCCAAATATTGGGTTTTATCTTTGCTATCTGGATTACGAATAGGCGCATGTACCGTGATTCCTTCTTCCAATAATCGTTTTACTAGCCATCCTGCTACATATCCGGTAGCACAAGTTACCATTACTGGTTTTGAAGTGTCAATATTTAATGTGTTATGTTCCATGATCTTCTGTTATATTATATATCTATTTGCGAATATTAATCAGTGAGTGATTAATTACTTATTTTTTAGTTAAATTTTTTTATAGTTCGTATTTGGCCAAAATTGAATTCAAAATAGCGTCTTGTTTAGTAGGTTTTCGAAGTAATACGGCGGTTGCGATTCCATCTACTAAAATCATAATAGTTTCTGTTTCAGCTTCGGGATCTTTGTATCCTAATTTTTCAAATGCGGCGATCAAGACTGCTCGAATAGGTTTGGAAAACGTATCATCATATACATCTGCTTGCCATTTTAGTGCGTACATCAGTTTCCAAAAATGATAGTCAGATTCATTACTACTAAATGGCAATTTTATTACTTCTCTAATCAATGTTTTTGGATCGGACTCCGACAGTATGTTTGCGTAAAAATGAGTTGCTCGCTCCGCTCCTTGCTGCATAATCGCCTTCAGCAATCCCTCTTTATTTTCAAAATGCCGGAATATCAATCCTTCAGAAACCCCCGCTTGCTTGGCTACTTTGCTAGTAGAAGTAGCTGTAAAACCATTTTCCGCAAACAGTTTCAGGGCAGCCATCAGGATATTTTCTTGCTTCTCGGTCATTTATAAGTGAGTAATTACTTACAAATGTAGTGGGTGAATAATTAAAACCAAATAATTTCATGGAATTTTTACTAATATCTATCAATGGTGCAAGTTATGGCTGAATTTAGGAATCAATACAATTGGAATATTGCAGATTTTTTTATATATTTACTGTAATCCATTGTTCAACAAACCAAATATATTTCATGAAAAAAGCTATTAAAATGACATGTTCGGTCCTACTTTTAGGGCTGTTTGTACTTTCTTCTCTTCACGCACAAACGGCAAAACCTCCGTCATGTCTGGATGGGTTTGAAGTCCCTGCATATACAGATATGACACTTGAAAATAGTGATTTAGAATTTGGTCAGAACATTATTATTCATGAAGGGGCTAAATTAACACTTAAAAATTGCACCTTAAGGCTTTGTCCCAATACCAAAATCATCGTAATGAATGAGGACGGTGTGAATAATACACCCACCACCAAATGCGAAGGACGGCCTATGAAAACGCGCGGAGGTATTTTGGAATTGACGAATAACACCTTGTTGACTTCCAATGTAGATCCGGCATTAGGAAACCCATCCAATCCAATTACTCCATGGTGGGGAATTGAAGTTTGGGGTCCGCGTAACTCCGGTCCAGTTGTGTATAATAACCCGCCTAATGGGTGGTGTGGATACGACGGTACCGGCGGTGCCTTGATTATGCGAGCCAGCACCATTGAGAATTGCCTGATTCCCTTTCGAAATCACGAATCCTATATATTCAATGGAGAGCCTGTTTCTGATTTTAGAGGAGGGATCATTGATGCTCGGGATTGCGATTTTAGGAACTATAAAATAGGAGCTATGTTTTATAACAATTTAACGAGTATAAGTGAGTTTAGATTGACCCGCAGTAAGCTGGTAGATTGTCGATTTACGACGGATAATTTATTTCTAAATGTGCATGATGATTTGGATTATGAACCCATAAAGTCCCGTGTAATTCCATCAAAAACGGGTGTATACATCAATGATTATAATCGAGTGCTGATGGAATCTTGTACATTTGAAAATTTGGACCCTACTACTTTTACCACTAATAAAAGAGGAATTGGCATATTAGGTTTTGACGCCGGAATTTATGTGCTACCTACACGAAAATGGCCAGCCGGATTAGCTTATCATAACCAAACACCCCCTATTCACTCAAGAAATGTTTTCCGAAACCTAACCACCGGAATTAATTGCCAAGGGACTGACATTATGGATGCCCGCATCGAAAATTGTCTATTTGAAAATGTAGATCAGGGGATTTATCTAAAGGGTTTAGGAGCAGCTACTGTGAAAGAGAATGAGTTAATGATCAATAAAGAAACATTGATAAATGTGTGGGGTATTGAGTTGGAAAATATTGAGTTGTATTCTATTAATGATAATACCCTAGAAGGAGGCGGACTTGCAGGTATATCTATACTTTCTGGTCAAGGAATAACTGTTAAATCCACTCAATTGGGAGGCGAAATCAGACGAAATTCTATATCAAATTTCAAAATAGGCTTACAAACGGAAGGTGTAAACAAAGGAGTCGCATTGAGTTGTAATATCTTGGATGGCTATGAACAAGCTATGATATTAGGTGCGGAATATACGTTAGGTTTTCAAAGTATAACTCAATTAAATTCGGCAAATTTTTTGGATAATCAAGGTAGTAATTGCGGGTCCTCATCTATGCAAGCTGGAAATCAATTTTTACAGTGTAATACTTTTATTGGATACCATCAAATAAATACGGTGTTGTCATTTGATTATTATAATTCCACATTAGGGAATTCAAATCCGGCTGTATTTGGAGCTTCCACATGTGTTAGAGAAGGGGTGCATTCATGGGGAACTCCTCAAATGACAAAAATAGATTGTCCCGTATTTAATCCAGAATCCTGCGAAAATCGCATTGACATGGCACCACCAGTAGGAAATCAAAAAATTCGATTGAAAAAATTCCTAGATGGATTGCATGAAGACGGCATTACATCATTAGAACGCCGAATCATAATCGGAAACATGGTCGCTTATTTAACCAATCAAGGAGATAATGTAGAAGTAATTAATCAATTGGAAAATGTGCCCGACCAAGTAGCACAAAAGATATTGGTAAAACGACTGATTCGGGAAGAACGGTATGTCGATGCACGAAATGTTTTAAGTGGGCTTCAAGGAAATAGTGATGAAATCGTCCATTTTAAACAGTTCCATACCATGGAAATCAATATATTCGAACAAGGAAGAACGTGGAATCAAGCTACGGCAAATGAAATGCAGACACTGGTGAATTTGAAATCGACATTTTCGTCTGCCAAAATGGAGGCTGAAATGGTCTTAGAACGCATGGGATATGGCCGTTATTGGAATGACCCATTAGAATCATCCACGTCTTCTTTAAGAAAAAGTCCTTCTTCGTTGGAGAAAAGACCAATCACATTACGTATTTTTCCCAATCCATCAAGTTCGACGGCTAAAGTACAGTTTGATCTCGGAGAAATTTCAAAGGCTCATGCAATTTTACTTGATGGGACGGGAAGAAAAGTATTGATATTAAACTTAGACGAAACGTCTAATATATTCACAATTCCACAGTTGACCAATGGATTATACCAATTGATAATTATCACGAATGAAGGAATTATTCATTCCGAAAAGTATGTACAGAATTAAATTACATTATTCTATATTCTTATTGTTGTATGTGCTATCAGTTAGTGTCATAAATGCACAATCGTACTTCAATAAAATATTGGATTATAGTGTGCCAACAGGAATTGAATATCGATCATTTTGCCATGAAGTTTTAGGAAATGGGAACATCGTAATACCATCCAATGGTTTTTTGGGATCATTTAACAATAAAGAAACAATTACAGTATTAGATCCTCTCGGTAATACAATTTCTAAAACCGACTATATTGACAGCATAAACAGATTTAATATTGGAGGCATTGTTCAATTCAATGATACAACATTATTTTTGGTTGGGAATGTTTTCGCTCCGAATGCAGTTTCAGGATTATATATAGCGTCAATTTCCACAACCGGACAGCTAAAATGGGATTCAATTTACTTTAGTGGGTCTTCTAATTATGAATTTGGAAATGACATTATTGTAAATTCCGAAAGGAATATTGTTGTTTGCGGTACCATCTTAGATACAACAGACTTTCTTATAAAGCCAAGAATACTATCGATTGATTCTACTGGAGTAATTTTATTTGATTCTTTGTATATAGGATATGGTAATAACTTGGGAAATCATTGGATGCGAGGTATTGCGGAAGACAAAAAAGGTGGCTACGCTATAACCGGGCAAATTCTAAACAAATTATATGTATTGAAAGTAGATTCTATTGGAACATTATTCTGGGATAGTTTATATTATAACAACCTTACCGAGGGAGAAGGAAACGATATAATTGCTGCTAAGGGAGGTGGTTTCTATATTGCTGGAGGACAAGCGATAGATACTATATTAAGAGCCCAAGGCTTATTAATGAAAATTGATTCAGATGGAAATGTGCTGTGGAAAAAAGATTATGGAGATTCGGTATCCAACGTATTTTTAGGTTTGACAGAGACCGCAGACTCAAATTTAGTTGCGGTAGGTTATTATGATCCAGAAGAATCATTGGAATGGGATGGATGGATCAATAAAGTATCAGGAAAAGATGGGAAGTTGATTTGGGAACGAAAAGTTGTTCCAGATTCCACTGAAATTTCGGATAACTATTTATTCGACGTACATGTTTTTTCTGATGGAGGGATCCTCGCATCTGGATTTATCAAAGGAGATTTATACAATCCATGGATCGTTCGATTAGACCAATGCGGTTGCGATAGCATTCATTGTTATTTCCTAAATCAAGAAGAATGCATTCAGGGAGTTGGAATTGAGGAAAGTATCGTGCAAAATTACATGCAAATCTATCCCAATCCTTCTAAAGGAGCCGCGATGCTAGTCTATAATCTGGGTGATTCCAAAATTGGGCAATTAATAATCATAGATGGATTGGGCAGACCAATCAATCAAATCACCTTACCAACTAACCAAGCGGAAGGAAGAATAATGCTTCCAAAGCTCCCCAAAGGAATGTTCTTTGTACGTATGATGATTGATGGGCAGGTGGTGCATTCCGAAAAGTTAGTCCGTCAATAATCTGATTCATATTCTAATTGCTTTAAAAGTTTTGTATCACAAAAGTTTTAACTTGGCCCAATGGAAACGGGAAATCCAATGTATCGCATTATTCTTAGCTGCTATTTAATCTTATTTGCTTTTATCCAGAGCTCCGCGCAAGAATTTCACTCGGCACAAAACTCGTATAGAGATCATTTTAACAACTTGCATCCAATCAGCACAGGGTATTTAAGTAATTTAAACTTAAGACCTGATACCAAAGATGTCAAAGGAATTGTCAACACGCAGTTGAAGACTTGGTCTTCCAACTTGGAACAGAAACATGTATTGGAACTGGAAGGAAATTGGGAGCCATTTGTACTTGGTCCAGATTCGATTTTATTGATTCGATCCACCAACGGAAAATATCCTTATCGTATTTCGTATATGTTAATCACCGAAGAATTAGAGACGCTTCTAGAAAGCCAGTTTGTCCCAGATGGACGCTATTTTTCCTCTAGTTCCTATCCTTACCCACCAACTGTATTTAAATATGGCGAAAAGGTAATTCTAGGTTTTACACATTACGAGAAATATGGAGATGAAAAACGACCGAAAAAAGACGTGTGGTACCTCCTAAACTGGGAGAATGGATGTGAAAACAATATAAACTTTAAGGAAATAACGATAAGTTCATCCCGACAAATAGATATCCACAGGCGGATCGGAGCAGGATTGGTTAAGCTGTCTACGTTAGGTTTGTTTCGACCCAAAGCAAAAAAGCGCTACAAGACATATAGTACGGAAAAGGCGGTATTTGTATCCGCCCCAACCTATCATTTAGCCGATAGCTTATTCGTGGTTACCAAAGGATACGTTGTGGATTTAAATCAACAAGGATTTATAAAAAGTAAAGCACTTGCCGCAGTATACGGTAAGCGAACCTACGCACATGAAAGAACCGATTCACTCATCAAATATACCTATTTGCGCAAATATAAAAACAAGCGATGGTTAACTCAAAAGGCGTATAATTTTAACGTAGATACCATCCAACGATTGAATGAAACTACAGTTCCAAGTAAAGCATTGGGACATCTTTCCACTATTCGATTAAATCAAACGCATTATTTGCATTTCTTTCAAATGAATTCAAAGTTTAAGTACAAAGACGAAAAGACAAAAGGAATTTTGGTGGTCAGACAACGTATGGATGGGCAAATAGATCAGATGAAGGCCTATTCTAAAGATGGATATGATTTTAAAAGTGTCGCATCATTGACAAAAACTCCGGAAGGAGGAGCTGGAGTACAATTTATTCAATACGCGTTTCGAACAATTACATCCAGTCAACAAGGAAGTCGATATGGTTGCGTCATTTGGTCTTTTGATGAAAAAGGAAACTTGATTAATGCTTCGTCGGATTTGATTGTGAAGACCTTTAAGGTCAAAGTGAGGTGAAAACAGTCTCTCCTTAATTCCTCTAACTTCCTTTTTACTTTCCTCTTATTTTATCCCCCCAACGGGAAAATCATCGAAATTTTGAAGGTTATTCCTTTTCTAACTTCGGTATGCTGCATCTAGTCATTTACCCTTCTCCGCAATAGCACGAATGGGCGTGTAAAAGAAAATAGAGTTTGGATCTTCGTGGAGCAGATTAAACTCCGACTTTACCAAAGCGACCAACTCATTATCAATTTGTTTGTCTTCGATTAAATTGTCCTGTGCACTTAGCATCAGTTCTTTCCAGTAATTAAGGAAGTTTGCCTTTTTATCCAAATCACGCGCATCATGGTGCTGCAGCAAAGTTTTGGTCTCTATTTTTACAAATCCAGCCTGAGCCAAATAACTGCCTAGTTTAACTCCAACATTTGGGTCGCCGCCACTTTCGCTTTGAAACTTATTAAATGCTTGCCAATAATTCATAATCGCTAGGCAATTAGGTTGTATTTCCAGTGCTTTATTAAATACCTCAGTAAGATAAATTTTACCACCTGGTTTTAATACACGCAAGGCTTCTGAAAGAACCAAAACCGGATCTTCTACATGTTCTAACACCCAACAAATAAACACCGCATCAAATTGATCGTCCTTTAAATCTAACTTCTCTGCATTACCAAGCTTAAAATCAACTCGATCACTCATTCCAATTGCCTCTATTCGATTGGTGGCAACTTCAATTTGATGTGCCTCGTGATCAACAGAAACTAATTTCAATTTTGGATTATGTTCCAATAGAATGGTCGTTTGCTCTCCGGTACCGCAACCAATTTCCAACATAGATTCCACTTTGGAAAAATCTAGTCCAGAATAGATCATGTCAAACAAGGTATTTGCTTGTTGGTTGAGTCTTGTAGACTCCTTTTCATTGTATCCGTGTAAGTAGGCCATATCCTTTTAAACAATAGTAGCGTGAAAATAGTTTTTTAGTTTGGAAATAAACCGATTGCTAATGTTAATTCCAATAGGATTTTATGTTTCAATTTAATACAGATTCACACTGAAAAACAATGAGAATGTAACAATTTGGAGGGTAAGAACGTTTTATCTATAATCTAGTTCAACAACTAATAATAAATAAACAAATCACATTATGTTCTTTCGTATACTGGTCATACTAGTAGCTGCGATAGCTATATCTATTAATTCCTATGCTCAAATTAACATTGAGCGAGGAAAGAGTGTCAAATCACTGATTCAAAATAACTTTTCAAGTGATAGCATTACAATATCCAATGTTCGATTCAAAGGAAGTCGAAGGGCCATAGGCCAATTTAAAGATCAAGGAACGGTAAAAATGCACAAAGGTATTTTACTAAGTACAGGCAGCGCAAAAAGAGCTATGGGTCCAAACAAAAGTGACAACCAATCAGGCTTCAATTTTTCTAAAGGGGATAAGACTCTTTCCAAACTTGCGAAGGCAAAAACGCACGATGCGGTGATTATTGAGTTTGATTTTGTTCCAAAGTGCTCATTTGTGTCTTTTAACTATGTATTTGCCTCTGAAGAATATCCTGAATTTGCAGGCAGCGGATTTAATGACGTGTTTGCATTTTTACTGTCCAGACGAAAGCATAAAGCAAAAAACTTGGCTCATATACCACACCAAAATAAGCCCATTGCCATTAACACAGTTAATCATAAAATGAATCAACAATATTATGTGAACAATGCCTTTCTGTATGATAAGCCAACCCTTGTTTCTATAGACACCAATGTGGTTATCAAGAATAATAAAAAGATCACCACAACGATCACTTATAACATTGGTGCTGCGCTTATTTCAAAACCGACCCACAATATCGAATTTGACGGATACACCAAGGTTTTACAAGCAAAATCCAACGTGATTCCGGGTGTGAAATATCATTTGAAAATAGCGATAGCAGATGCGAGTGATCGAATGTATGATTCTGGAGTATTTATTGAACATGGATCATTTCACAGTCATAAGGAGGAAGATTATAAATTCGGCACACTTGCAAACGTTCGGGATTACTATTTTAAAATAGATACAATCTCTGTTGAACCATTAATCCCTCTTGTAAAAATGAAGGAGGTTTTTGACACCATCGTTGCATCTACGATCGTGCATTTTAAGGCAGAAGAGTACCACATTGGTGCGGAACAATTAGATTCGATCAGGACCTTATTTGAGATAATCAAGCCAAACGAAATAGTGGATGTTCAAATTAAAGGATACACCGATCAATCTGGAGCAGCGGATTTAAATAAAGTATTATCAAAAAAAAGAGCATACGCAGTAGCTAAAAACATCCATGCAAAAGGCGTTTCAAAATCACGTTTTTCAAAAGTAAAAGGATATGGCTCATCCCATTCCACAGCTAGCAATAATACCAAAAATGGACGAGCTGAGAATCGAAGAACAGAGGTGAAAATTACCGCCATTCAATCGAGAATGGTTCCGGATCTGGATGAAACCGCTTTGAATAGTGATAGTAAGGAGTGATTGATGCGTATTGGTTTTAAGAGAGTAGGAGGATTTTCCATCAATAGAAGCTATTTTAGCAAGAAATAAGGAAAATGTATTCTTAGTTAATATGAGACACAGCAATGTAATTCCGTACATAGAGTTAGAAAGTGAACAACTAACCATTTCTGATATTGCGCATATGATTGCTTCATTTTATGAGGACTACTCCAAAAAAGATAGCCGGATTAGTGGACTAAATATCATTTCTGATCGAAATATAATGCACAATTTCATTAGTTTAAACGAGGATTACGAGACTATAGCTCAATTACTTGCTGAAGAAATTTTACATCAAAATATTGATGCCATCAGAAAGCGAGATGAAATCAAGGAAGTAGATTTAAACTATTCAGGTAACGCTGTTATTTATTTAGGAGTGGAAGTAAAATACCAAGAAGAAACGTTGTTTTCACTCGCGTTTTCATTTGATGCAACCTTGCAATCCAAAATTACCGGAATAATGCTCAACGAATCCTGCTTTAATAATTATGATCAGATGTTGACATTTATTAAAAGCATCAATGCCTCATTTAATGTCTTATATGCTACAATTAAAATTAAAGACAGAGATTTTACTCGCCAGGTTAGAATTTACAAAGCAGTTCTAGGCGTGGTGAACTACGTTTCCGCTAATTACCAAATTGTATTTCCCAACCGTTTAGATGGTTTGGAATATACCTCCATTAATCAAGGTAAATTCATGATAATATCAGGTTTGACTAGTCCATTCGATTCTGAAAATCATCATTCAAATAAAGAATTGCTATTGACGATCATGCGTGAAATTGCGCTGCAAAACCCAAAATATCTGAAGAATTAGTTCTTTCTGATATTACCAATACAAATTTCAAATCTAACTACTTAACAAGTATTCCGTATTTAAATTAATTGCCAAAAGAAGAAATTTATGAGAGAGTTAACGGTGTTAAACGATCAAAGGAGAATAACATCCATCGATGACATTAATGCATTTGAAAAGGCCTTTAAAATAGTGTTTCCAAAAGAATTAGCCGATTTTTTATTAAAATACGAAGGACTATATACCGATGAAAATGAAGCCTTCTATACATCCGGTTCTAGCCTTATTGGAATCAATAAAGTGTTATTTCTTGAAAAGGGAAAAAGTGGTGCTTCAATTGAAGGTACACTGGCTGTACATGAAGAAGAAAATATAGTTGGATTCATACCTTTTGCTATAGATTCAGGAGGGTGGGACTTAAATATTTCTACCAATAAGGATACGTACGGGCAAGTTTGGATAAATGAATTGGATGGAGGGGAGTTTGATACCATGCGATATGTCGCTCCTTCTTTAGAAGAATTTATCAACGGTCTTCATCCACCCATTTAATTTACGTTTATTTTTTCATCTCAAACTGTGATCTTTCAGGTTGTTCACCTAATACTAATATCGAATGCAAAAGAAAGAAGCCATACATATCATATGGCTTCTTTCTTCATTATATTATAATCGTTTTTATGTCCACTTATTTCATGAGAGGACAAACGTTTAAAGTTATTCTTTAATAAATCGCTTCACAATTTGCACTGCATTTTGATCCATCAATACAAGCTGATACGTTCCACTAGCTAATTCAGATATGTCTACGTTGGTTGTTTGATTTAAACTTCCCGTGTATACTAGTTTTCCAATTCCATTATATACTCGGTATTCAAACAATGCATTACCTGATAACTCAATAGTCAAGTTGTTTTCAGCTGGAATAGGATAAATCTGAATTGATTGACCAATTAATTCTAATTCATCAATTCCAACTGGACCGTCTAATACTTCAAACGTTGTGTCGCTTGAACAGTTGTTTGAATCCGAAACGGTAATCATATAGAATCCTGCAATCAATCCAGATAAGTCTTCTGTATCATCCGTGTCGCCGGTTCCATCATTGTCCCAATCATAAAGCAATGTTCCTGATCCTCCCGTTGCAGTCAAATCGATTGATCCATCCGTACCTCCCATCGTAGTTACATCCGATACGATACCGTTCAATACAATTGCAGTTGGTTCCGAAATCATTGCTGTATCAGCAAAAACGATACATCCATTTGAATCCTTCACAGCAGTGGCAAAATCTCCTTCAGTCAAGTTGGTAAAGTTTCCAGTTGCTTGATAGGTCGTGCCTCCATCTACACTGTATTCCAACGTTCCTGTCCCACCTGATCCGGAGATAGAAATACTTCCGTTTGCATCACCAAAACATAGGATCTCGCTTGAAGAAACCGTTGCTACAATTTGTGCAGGATCCGTTAACGTAAATACAATTACATCTGAACAACTATTAGAATCAGACACTTCAATGGTGTAACTTCCAGCAAATAATCCCGAAAAGCTTCCCGTAGATTGAGTAGTTGTTCCACCGTCCATTGAATAACTTAATAGCCCCGTTCCTCCGGTCGCTGTAACATCTACCGAACCATTGAATAATTGGAAACATGAAGGATCCGTGGTAGTTGCAGCACCAAGTGTAGGCGCTCCTGGATTTTGAACATCTACCGTATCTTGCAATGCACAATTATTGTCATCTTCCAAACGTAGGATATAAGTACCTGCAACTAAACTAGCAAACGAACCAGAGGATTGTAAACTACCTCCATCGATACTATACATTATGGACCCTGTTCCTCCCGAACCAGAAGAAGTAATGCTTCCATCTGCCGTTCCACAAGAAGCATCCACCACTGCATTTGAAATTCCAAGTGCCGCAGGATTTGCTAATACTATATTTCCCGAAGCGGTACATCCATCCACATCTTCGATCAAGACATTAAACGTATTTGCGCTCAAGCCAGAGAATGAACCTGTACTTTGAGACGTTCCGCCATTGTCTAAACTATAGGAAATTGCACCAATTCCACCAGCGGTAACCGTAAGGGTAATACTTCCATTTACACTGTCAGTACATAAAGGATCTACGTCTATAGAAGAATACGTAATCGTTACTGGATCCGTTAATGTCACCGATGTAGTTGCTTGACATCCACTTGCATCTTCTACTACCAAATTGTAAGTTCCATCATCTAAGCTGGAATAAGAATTTGTAGAGGCAAAATTGGATCCATTATCAATACTATATGTTAGTGCTCCGGTTCCTCCTGAAGCTGAAATCAAAATGGCACCATCCGTATCAGTTGGACAGGTTGGATCCGTTGAATCTACACTGTCAATTGATGGAGCACCCACATTACTTACACTTTCGGATGATGTGATTTCACAACCTATTACATCTTTAATGCCTATGGTATAAGAAGCAGCAGATAATGAACTAAAGACACCACTTGATTGGTATGTACCACCGTTTAAGCTATACGTATATGCACCCCCATTTCCATCTGCACCGGTTAAAGTGATTGATCCGTTGGATCCTCCACAATTTGCATCCGTGATTGATGCAGAATATGAAACAACCGTTGGTTCTGCAATTGTTGCACTCATGGTATCCGTACAGCTGTTTGTATCTGAAACCATTACTAAATACGTTGCTTGACTTAGGGAACCAAACGTTGCACTGCTTTGATCTGTTCCTCCGTCTAAATTGTAAGCCAATGTTCCATTTCCACCCGTTGCATTGGCAGTTAATGAACCATCACTATTTCCAAAACATGTTGCATCCGTTACACTCACAGAAGTCAAAGATGGTCCAGCTAAATTTGCAATTGCTTCTGATCCTGTATCCTGACAGTTATTTACATCTTGTACAATCCAGTTTAACGTAGCTGCAGATTGATTCGTGAAACTTCCACTCGATTGGAAACTTGTTCCATTGTCAATGCTGTATGTATATGCTCCCGTTCCACCAGCACCACCAAGTGTGATCGTTCCATTTCCATCTCCACACGTTTCGCTTGTACTAGAAACAGATCCAGATACAGCAGTTGGTTGCGTCACAGTAATCGGTGTTGAAGCTTGACATGAATTGGCATCTTCAATTACTAAAGTATATGTTGCTGCCGATACGGTTGAGAAGCTATTTCCAGCTTGGAAACTTCCTCCATTATCCATACTATAAGTGATTGCTCCCGTTCCTCCTGAAGCGTGAATGGTGATTGTACCATTGTTTCCGGAATTACAAAGTGGTTCGGTAAATGAAGTAGAATCGATTGTTGGGCTACCAGAGTTATTGATCGTTTCTGTGGATGTCGTTTCACATCCGTCTACATCTTTTACACCTACTGCATAAGTAGCAGCAGCTTGATTGATGAAACTTCCACTAGCTTGATAAGCTCCTCCATTGAAACTATAGGTATACGAACCGCCATTTCCACCAGAACCTGTTAATGCAATAGAACCGTTACTCGCTCCACAAACCGCATCCGTGATTGATGCAGAATATGAAACAACCGTTGGTTCTGCAATTGTTGCACTCATGGTGTCCATACAGCTGTTTGTATCTGAAACCATTACTAAATACGTTGCTTGACTTAGGGAACTAAACGTTGCACTGCTTTGATCTGTTCCTCCATCTATATTGTAGGCCAATGTTCCATTTCCACCTGTTGCATTCGCAGTTAATGAACCATCACTATTTCCAAAACATGTTGCATCCGTTACACTCACAGAAGTCAAAGATGGTCCAGCTAAATTTGAAATTGCTTCTGATCCTGTATCCTGACAGTTATTTACATCTTGTACAATCCAGTTTAACGTAGCTGCAGATTGACTTGCAAAACTCCCAGAAGGTAGGAAACTACCTCCATTGTCTATGCTGTAGGTATAAGATCCTGTTCCACCTGAACCGCCAAGTGTTATTGTTCCATTTCCATCTCCACATGTTTCGTTCGTATTTGAAACGGATGCAGACACAGCAGTCGGTTGTGTAACGGTAATTGGCGTCGACGCTTGACACGAATTGGCATCTTCAATTACCAAGGTATATGTAGCAGCTGCTACGGTTGAGAAGCTATTTCCAGCTTGGAAACTTCCTCCATTATCCATACTATAAGTGATTGCTCCCGTTCCTCCAGAAGCGTGAATGGTGATTGTACCATCTGTTCCTGCGTTACAAAGTGGTTCGGTAAATGATGTGGAATCGATTGTTGGGCTACCAGAGTTATTGATCGTTTCTGTCGAAGTAGTTTCACATCCGTCTACATCTTTTACACCAACAGCGTAGGTAGCCCCAGATTGATTCGTGAAACTTCCACTTGATTGGTATGCTCCTCCATTAAAACTGTAGGTATATGAACCTCCATTTCCACCAGAACCTGTTAAGGTCATAGAGCCGTTACTCGCTCCACAAACCGCATCCGTGATTGAAGCAGAATATGAAACAACCATTGGTTCTGCAATTGTTGCACTCATGGTGTCCGTACAGCTATTTGTATCTGAAACCATTACTAAATACGTTGCTTGACTTAGGGAACTAAACGTTGCACTACTTTGATCTGTTCCTCCATCTAAATTGTAAAGAAAGGAACCGTTTCCACCCGAAGCAGTGATGACTAAACTTCCATCTACCACATTATTACATGACATATCATTAACAGCTACACTAGTTACAGAAGGACCAGCCAAATCTACAATCGTTGCAGAAGCAGAAACCTCACAATTGGTACTATCCTTAATAAAAATGTCATAAGTAGCTCCGGATAAATTAGTAAATGCATTGCTACTTTGATACGTTGCCCCACTATCAATACTATGAGTGACAGAACCCGCCCCGCTTGAAACGGTTAATGTAATCGTTCCGTTTCCATCGGTACATGTTTCATTGGTTAGATTGGTATTAAACATCATCAATGGAGAAACTGCAATCGCAATGGAACTGCTTGTTCCGGTTCCACATGTATTGTCTGGAACAACGCTTACATTTCCTGAACTGGTTCCAAAATCAACCACAATGCTTGTTCCTCCTTGGCCGCTGGTAATGTTTGCATCTCCCGGAACAGACCAAGTATAATTAGTGGCTCCAGAAACGGCAGAAATACTATAAGCTACTCCTGTGGTATTTGGACAAATTACTGTATCTCCGTTTATTGATCCTGCCGCACTTGGTGCTGCAGTTAATGCAACCGCAACACTTGTTGGTGAGCCATCTCCACAACTGCTTGTTGGAGTAACTTGTACATTTCCTGATGTCGTACCAAAGTTTACGGTAATGCTATTTGTTCCTGTTCCAGAAGCAATCGTTGCTCCAGCTGGAACCGTCCAAGTATAACCCGATGCACCTGTTACAGTAGAAATGCCATAAGAAACATTGGTTTCATTTACACATTCAGCAAGACTTCCTGTGATCGCACCTGCATTATCTGCCCCATTTGTAATCGAAAGGGTAGCACTCGAACTTGTATCTTCTGGTGCACAAGTACTACTTTGAGTTCTTAATCGATATAAATTCCCATCCATGGAAACGGTAGCTGACGTAATGCTAAGTGTAGAAGTTGCTGAGCCAGAATAAACACCTCCATCAGAAACATCACTCCATCCAGATCCCGCATTTACTTGCCATACCGTCGATCCTCCATATTCCGAAGTGGCTGTAAAACTTGCATTTGAACCATCGCATAAACTAGAATCTGAAGGTTGACTTGTAACATTTGGTAACCCATTTACGGTTAATGTAACTTCTGCACTTGTATCATCCGCACAGCCATTTGATTTCCCTGTACGATATCGATATTCATATCCATCCATAGAAGTAAGTGCACCTGTGACCGTTAATGTTTTGCTACCGGCACCACTGTAAATCGCTGATCCACTCAAATCAACCCATCCCGCTCCGTCATTTACCTGCCATTTATCAGTACCAACATTAGTTCCAGTTACGGTAAATGTAGTGTTTTCGTTTTCGCACAATGTTTGATCTGAAGGATCTGAAGTAACGATTCCATTTGTATTTACATATAGAGTTACTACATTACTTGTATCTTCGGTACATGAACTGTTTCGAGTTCTGCAACGGAACTGATACCCATCCATGGAAGTAGTTGCTCCTGTAATGGTCAATGTAGTGCCGTAGGCCCCGGTATAAACTCCCGCACTGCTTAAGTTAGCCCAACCAGAACCATCGTCTACCATCCATCGCACACCTCCATGATTTTCTGCAGCAATTGTGAATGTAGCATCCAATCCATCGCAAATCGTACTATCGGAAGGTTGGCTGGTTATCCCTGTAATTCCACTTACACTTAATGTAACCACATCGCTTGTGTCATTTCCGCATCCATTTGAATTTCCTGTTCGGTATCGATATTCATATCCATCCATGGATTCAGTTGCTCCTGTGATGCTTAAGGTTTTTGATCCAGTACTAGAATATACTCCTCCGTTTGACAGATCGGTCCATCCCGACCCGTCGTTAACTTGCCATTTGTCTGTTCCAACATTACTAGCTGTAACTGAAAAAGTTGTGCTTTCTCCATCACAAATGCTCGCATTGGAAGGTTGAGTAGCGATTGCTGCCAGGCCATTTACGTTCAATGTTACGGTATTACTTGTATCTTCTGTACATGTACTACTTCTAGATCGATATCGATATTCATATCCGTCCATGGTAGTTGTCGCTCCAGTAATCTTTAAATTTTTTGATCCAGTGCCAGTGTATACACCTCCATTACTTAAATCACTCCAACCTGATCCAGTATTTACCTGCCATCTTGATCCTCCATGATTTTCTACTAAAACGGAAAACTGTGCATTTGATCCTTCGCAAAGCGTAGAATCCGTTGGTTGAGTCGTAATTACTACTGGTGAACATGGAGCCGTACTTACAATATACACTCCATAATCTTCTGCATCTCCAATGAAGTTGGTTTCGCATGCTCCACTTAGGTTGTTGGCTTCTCCCACGACACGCATTCGAAGTACTTTATCAGTAACTGCAGTGGTAGGAATAGTCACATTTGCTGTAATTGCGCCCGCATCTCCATTTGCCTGCGTCACGTCCATTACTTGTTCAGAAGCAGCAAAAACACCATCATCATTATAGTCAATCCAAACTTCGCATTCTTCATCATAAGTTGATCCAATTGCATTAAGGCTAACTGAAAGTACGTAAACTGTGTTTTCTACAACGGTAGTTACATGGGTACAAGTATAATCAGTATATGCTGTGTTTGTAATACTAGCCGTACTATTATCGATTCCGTTAAAGGATACATTGTACACTGTAAACCCAAAATTACCTGCGTTTGTACTGGTTGGATTACAGTTTGCAGCGGTTACAGATCCATCGGCAACAGTAATATAACCTATTTTTTCTTCTGTGCTGCTTCCATGCGAATTGGTTGCTTCCAGACTTACAGTATACGATCCGGCATTGGAATATGTATGCGTTGGAAATTGATCTGTACTAAAATTACCGTCTCCAAAGGTCCATAGCCAAGAGCTAGGATTGTCTAATGATTCGTCGTAAAAATCAACGGTTAAGGAACTAGAACATGTACCACTAGAATTAGAACTAAACACGGCAGATGGAGCATTACTGCAATAACTTGCTGTCATTGCACCTGTGTTACATGCGTTGTCTACAATACTTCCGCCTGTGTGTCCGTTATACGAAGTCTCGTTGGCACTTGATCGACTCATGGTAAAATCTGCACCACTTAAATTACTATGTGATAAGGATCTTTTTTCGTTTCCAGCACTAATGCTGTAATACATTACGTCGGCATCGTCTCCCACATGTCCTAATTGATGTCCATGCCCCATTTCGTGCAGCATTACGGAGTAAAAATCGTATTCACTGCCAGCAGGAGAGGCCGTAGTATAATTCCACGTAAGGTCATCGTCATTAAAAATAACATCTGTTTCGGTTATTCTACGATATGAAGCACCACTTGATGTACAAGAATTGCTATAGGTTGCACACTGACCTAAAACACCAGCCGAAAGTTGATCATTATCATCAAAAACTACAATGTTAATTCCATCGCTTTGAGATTGATCCGTGGCAGTCGTAGCTGCTCCATTAGAAGTCCAGTTGATTCCACTTTGACATCTCCACAATTCAATTACTTCTTCAAATCGATCTACTGCGTTGGTATTTGCATAATAGGTACTGTTGAATGTAAAGGTATATCCTCCCGATCCATTGTCATCTACATGATCATTGATGATTTGATGAGAAGAACCGTACACACTGGAGGCTCCGGTACTCGCACTAATATTATATCCAATGTTCAATTCGTCTGTAGAAGTACCGGTTTCAGCAGTAGAATTTGTTACTTGAATGGGTCCGGAAGAAGCACCAGACGGAACATAGATTGTAATTTTTGTATTAGACCACGACTGAATCAATGAACTTGTTGCGGTTGTATACGTTGCTCCTCCATCATTGGCTGTTCCAAAACTTACATCTCCGGCGGTTGTTCCAAAATTTGATCCGTTAATGGTCAACAATTCATATGCTCCTGCATTTACATCAGAAGGACTTAGAGAAGTAATAGTTGGCGTGGCTAAAACCGCACTAGCGATTGGGTTATGAGGTTCATATCCATTAATCATTTGAGCACTTGAACCCGTTATTTTTTCAATTTCAGAATAAAGAAGATCGATCGAATCGTACTCATCATATACAGCTCTTGCCGTTTGAGATTTTTCATTGTATTTAATGAATCCTTGATTTTCAGCATAAGCAACCAATGTAGAAACATCTTTGTAACCAGGTTCTAACGTGAAAATTCCCACTTCTCCCACATTTAATTGAAGAGAAGGAGATACTTCAAGCGCATCATCTCCTACGGCTCCCCCTTTTGTTACTACATCTATGGTCGAAGAAACGAGTTTCCCTTTGAATACTTTGTATACTTCTACTGTGTTATAAGTGACAATTGTAGTTCTATTTTCCGTCCATTTTGAATGTTTTGACTTTACTCTACCTTCGAAAATAACAGAAGAAGATTTCACTCGTTCGTTCAAGGTAATCGGTGCCAACATACATTGAGCAATACTACCAAAACTCAATGCAAGAAGCATGGAGAATACAGTAAGCCTTTTTAATCGGTTGCAAGTTGTTGAATTGGTAAAAAGTAAATTTTCTAATCTCATAATTGATCTTAAATTTATTTAGGATTTAATTTAAAACGTCTATAGTATAGATAACCCTAAGTTGAACTAAAAATAGTTTGCAAAACTACCAGAAATAAACTGTACTCCATCGAAGTTCTAGTTAAGTGTTAATAATTCGATAATGAACCATCAAACGTAGCACGTGGACCTGAAGAATGATCAAGATAAACATTCTACAAGTCGCTTGGCTATCCTATTCTATCCAAAAAATAGGAATATCTCGTGAATACGTTTCACTTTTATAATCGATACAACTCATTATAAAGTAGTAGTTATTATGCGTGGTTACTCTTTTACAAATCGAGTCATAATTCGAGTGGTTTGTTGCATAATAATCACTTGATATACTCCAGTTGCCATGGAAGAAACGTTTAATACTTCCTTTCCATTTGCGTTTCCGGATTGGATCAGTTTTCCAATTCCATTGTATACTTGATAGGTAAATGGTTGCTGGTTGTCTAATTCAAACATCACTTGATTAGAAGCTGGATTCGGATAAATTTCCAAACCAAATGTAGTCAACTCTTCAATACCAACGGTTCCATCTAATATTACAAATGACGTGTCGTTGGTACAATTGTTTGAATCTATCACAGAAACCATATAGGTTCCAGCAATTAAACCCACTAAATCTTCAGAATCATCTGTGTCACCAGTTCCATCATTATCCCAGTCGAAAAGTAAGCTTCCTGTTCCTCCTGAAGCCGTTAAATCAATTGCTCCATCTGCACCTCCGAGTGTTGTTACATCCGTTGCCGTTCCTGAAAGCATGATTTGCATTGGTTGAGATAGAGTAGCTGAATCTGTAAATTCAACGCATCCGTTTGCGTCTTTCACCGTGTTCTGATAGGTTCCAGGCGTTAGATTTGTGAAACTTCCGGATGATTGATAAGACATTCCTCCATCTGTACTGTATTCCAATGCACCTGTTCCTCCCATTCCCGTGATGGTGATGTTTCCATCTCCATTTCCAAAACATAAAATATTTGTAGAAGATACAGAAGCGTTGATTTGTGTTGGATCCGTTAACGTTACACCAACCACGTCTGTACAACTATTTACATCCATAACCTCGATGGTATAGTTTCCTGCCATTAATCCAGTAAAACTTCCGGTAGACTGTGTATTACTTCCCCCATCAATAGTATAACTTAATACTCCTGTTCCTCCTGTTGCTGAAATAGTAACGGTACCGTTGAGCATTCCAAAACATGTTGGATCTCCTGTAGTTGGACTTCCTAAAGATGGAGCACCTGGATTTACAATATCTACGTCTTCTTCAAAAAAACAACTGTTTCCATCTTCTACTCGGATGGTATAACTGCCAGCTGCTAAGCTGTTGAACGATCCGGAAGATTGCAATGAACCGCCATCAATACTGAACATATACGATCCATCTCCGCCTGATCCCGAAGCGGAAATGCTTCCATCACTTGCTCCGCATCCTGCGTCAACCACAGAATTGGATACGCCAACAACGGTTGGGTTTGTTAAGGTAATGTTACCGGATGCATTACATCCGTTGGCATCTTCGATTAAGATATTGTACGTATTCGCATCAAGCATCGAAAAAGTACCTGTACTTTGTGCAGAACTACCATTGTCAATACTATAAGTGATGGCTCCTGTTCCTCCTGCTGTAAGGGAAAGATTTATCGTTCCATTTGTATTCCCGTTACACGTTGGATCGGATTCACTAGAGGAATATGCCATGGCGGCAGGTTCAGTCACCGTAATTGAACTTGAAACGGTACAGTTACTGGCATCTTTAATTACAACATTATAGGTACCTGCTCCCACAGAAGCAAACGTGGCTCCACTTTGATATGTACCTCCATTATCCTTACTATACGTAATGGCTCCTGTTCCTCCTGAAGCACTGATCGTAATACTTCCATCTGTTCCACTATTACATAAAGGTTCATTGAAACTAGAAGAATCAAGTGATGGTGATCCTGGACTTGTAATCGTAATGGTATCTAATAGTTGACATCCGCCCGCATCTTCTACTATCACTTCATACTCCCCAGCAGAAATACTTGTGAATGCACCACTGGATTGCAATGAACCTCCATTGAATGCATATTGGAAAGGAGCGTCGTTTCCTCCTGATCCAGTTAATGTAACCGAACCGTCTGAAACTCCGCAAGAAGCATCCATGGTATTTGTAATTAAACTTAACGCTGTAAAAGAAGTTCCATCCCAAGTAATAGCGCTATTATCTGCGACAACAGAACCGTTTCCTCCCGTTCCACTTGGAAAGTTATCGTCAATTACCACACCAAAATAACCGTCTCCTACAATATAAGGATATGCTGAATTCCAATCTTCGTCCACCGTTGCAAAATAGCAATATGTTCCATTTGGATATTCAGGTGTTACACACCATCGCCCGTTGTATTCGTCCAAATGTCCATTGGAAGCATCGTAATCATAATCTTCTTTATAGGATCCAAGTGGAAAACTAGTATTGATTGCCGGTCCGTATTGCGCTGGGGAAAGGACCGTACCATCAGCTAAGGTTGTTCGGTCCGCAATGCTTCTTTTTACGTATGAACTGTTAATTCGAACAATTCCTCCCGTTCCATCTGTATTATCATAACCATAGGCTCCATATACTGGAAAACCGTCAAAGGCATATCCGATCAATGGAGAATGTTCTGTGGAATCAATATCATATAATCCAGTAGATGGATAGGTATCCCCTACATCTGACATTACATTTGCTAAGGCAGAATTATAGGTAGTAGGACTTTGATGATGATGATAATAAGAGTTGTTTATGCTGCTCATATTAGGAGAAGGATGTCCTTTTTGAGCATCAAATCCGTCATTTTCCATAACAACCGCATTTTGATTCCAAATGCCCATATTATTATAACTTTGATCATCTGAATAGTTATAAATCGGCACACCATTGATAAATACACCTATCTGACCTGTACTAGGAACTTCTTTGGTCCCCATTTCTTCTATAGGATTTCTTGGAAGTTGAAATAAATAATCCACATCACCGGGCATAGATGGGTTTCCGTCTAGGAATGGACCGTATACGTAATCTGGGATCCCAGAAGAATTAATATATACATAGTCATTGGTATATGAAACCGATTTTACATTGGCAAAATGCGTAGTAGTAATAATCGATGCGCTTGCTGTATCCCAGTAACGACCGGTCGAACCATCTCCTAAAATCCAAGCCGTTATTTCTGGATCCAACGCAATAGGTTCTGAAATCGTAGTGGATTCAGAAATGGCACAGACAGAAGCGTCTTTCACAAAAATGTGATATGTACCTCCTGCTAAAGCTGTGAAATTACTTGTTGATGCGTATGTAACTCCACTGTCTATACTATATTGCAAACTACCTGTTCCACCACTTGCATAAATATCAATGGTTCCATTCGTAGATCCCTCACAACTAAGATCAGGTGCAACAACACTATCAATTGACAATGTACTGCTGCTCGCAACCGAAGCCGATCCAGTCGCCGTACATCCGGAAGCGTCTTTCACTTCAATGCCATAATTACCTGCCGCTAAACCGGAAAAGATATTTGACACTTGAAATGAGGTACCTCCATCCTTTGAATAAGTTAAACTTCCAGTTCCTCCCGAAGCGGTAATGGTAATTGTTCCATCACTTGCACCACATGAAGCAGCGGAAGTAGTAGTAGAATATGTTATGGTTGATGGATCAGATAAGTCTACATTTACATAAGCTGTACATCCCGAACCGTCCGTCATTACGGTGTAATACGTTCCAGAAGAAAGCGAACTAAAAGTGGTAGGAGGCATTCCTCCTGTGAAGTTTGCTCCGTTGTCAATACTATAGTTATATGGAGGTGTT
Source organism: Cytophagales bacterium (assembly GCA_965277185.1). Taxonomy (GTDB): domain Bacteria; phylum Bacteroidota; class Bacteroidia; order Cytophagales; family JAHDFW01; genus JAHDFW01. The sequence goes on from CBDICC010000006.1 coordinate 343,018, forward strand.
CCGGAAGGCATTCCAAAAGAAATTGCTCCGTTGGAACCTCCACAAGTGGTAGGATCAGTAAGCGTAATCGTCGCAGAACACGAGGTGTTAATTGTTAAATCAATAATATAAATCGTATCGCATCCGGCCACGACAACGGTATCGTAATGAATTCCGGTAGCGTTTAAAACGGCTCCACTTGGTGCTGTATAATCGGTGCTTTGACTTACGGTTAGATCTTGATAATTGTAGGAGTAATCACAGCTTCCATCATCTGATGTAGCAGATGGATTGTAGTTACATGAAAATGGATCCATGCAACCACTAATCAATGCCGGAGCCTCAGAACAATCTGTAGAAGCAGTAGAAGCTGGGCATGAAGCACTCGGTCCAACTCTAAAGGTATTGTCTACTACTGTCCCTTTGAAACATCTTGGGATGTAAGGGTAATTGTCCGTTAATACATAGTAATAGGTTCCAGAAGGAAATTCCGGTGTTTTTCCCCAACGACCATTGCATTCGTCTAGGGTCGAAGTAGAATATTCATAATCTTCATAATACAATCCGGTATAGGATCCACTTGGCGCCGTGATACCATTTCCTGGTCTTGAACCTGTTTTAAGCGTAAAACCAGAAGCAAGTGAAGTAATTGAACTACTTATGTTGTCTGGATCACTGAATACATATTTGTAATAAATAGGGAAACCATCGGCCGCCCAACCAACGATGGGAGAATGCGCCGAGCCATCGATGCTCAAGTCATTTGCAAAATAGTCCGAAGGTACATCGTGGTAATGGTATTCTCCAAAAGGATTCAAATGTCCTCCATTGTTTCCAAAATTGGCCGAGAAAATATATCGAGCTTCTACATGCCAATCTAGGTTGTTTTCTCCGGTACCGGTATCTTCAAAATACTCTGCGGAACTTGGGTCGTACTTTACACCATTGGTACTTATCCCAAATGTGTATGTATAGGTACATCCAACATCTTCCGTTGTTTCATATAGAGGAGTGAAACTGGCAGCTGTGTCAGGATAGAGGCACATGGAGTACTCTTCATCCGAGGCAGTCAGCGTAAATGGTGAGTTGTACGTATCCGTATGATCGGGTACATTGTTGCTATAACAATTCAATACTTTGCCTGAGGTAGTATCGAAACAGACTGCGGTAAGGGAGTCATTGTTATATATGTCGGTGGTATTGCATTGTCCAAAACTTATGAGGGGCGTTATGACCATTAAAGTTGCTAGAATGCTAAAATGTAAAGTCGATTTCATATAATAAATTTTGAGTTAATATTATGTTCGTTTCGTTTTCCTTGAGTAAACGGTTGCTCGATAGCCAAGTGCAACTCAATTATAATTGCAGATGATTTTGTTTCTGTGATTTGAAATATTGAAGGTTCGGACGTTGGCGTCCAGGTTGAAGATGATCCGTAAAATGGCGTGATCATTATGCTTAACCATGTAGTCTGAATTGACAATGATTTGTTGGATGTCTTCCGGTTTTTTACCTTTTAGATCAAATTCGAAGCGATAGGTTATGTTTTGTTTATCAAGTGAGTGACTTGTGTATTTTATGGCCTGATCCTTTTGATCCAGTATTAATTTGAAATGCTCTTGAATGTACTTGTTTCCACATTCTTTAATCATGTCTTGAGGAGCACAATCCTGCTCTTTTTTCAGTGCAAGTGCCAAATGTCTTTTTTCCAGTGTAGCGGTGATGAATACCTTGTTTCCGTCTGTTTCAAACAAAATTTCCCCAACGAGTTCGTTGTGTGCAAAAGTGGTTAAACAGAGAAGGATGATGCATCCAAATAGGGCTAATTTTTTCATGGTGAAATTTTTATGATTCTTTTGTTTTTGATTTATGTTGTTAAGACATAAATACTTCCGAATACTCTAAAGTTTATCTATTCTTATTGTTTGTGTTTCTGTTGTTTATTCTTAAACCCTCATGTTGGTTAAGACCCTACTTTGGGGTGGGTATTTATAAGATTTAGGTTTGCGGGAGCGGCAAGAATTCAGAAAAGCGATTAGGGATATTTTTGTTTAATAAGGAGCATTTTGAGCGTAATGGACCATCTATAACTTGCATATTCTAAAAACACCAAGGTCATTTCGACAGCAGGAGAAATCTATTGTCAGGTGAACCACAATACAATAGATTTCTCTCTGCGCTTTCTCTTCCAGAGAATGTTTCGTTCGAAAGGACTTCCTTTTTATGGGGGGGGCGAGAAGTTTGACTTTTCTAGTCTAATTAAGCTTTCATTCTGATATATTCCATTTCTAACCCTACTTAACGCTTACTTCACTACTAACTTTCTCAAACTACCATCATTCGTACGTCCTTCGATTCAATCGTAAACTGCTTAAATCCCACTTTGAATCATTTTCCTATACAGTCTAAAAAAAGTCATTTCGACAGCAGGAGAAATCTATTGTCAGGTGAACCACAATACAATAGATTTCTCTCTGCACTTTCTCTTACAGAGAATGTTTCGTGCGAAAGGACTTTCTTTTTATGGGGGTGCGAGAAGTTTGACTTTTATAGTCTAATTAAGGCTTCATTCTGATATATTCCATTTCTAACCCTACCTAATCGCTTACTTCACTACTAACTTTCTCAAACTATTCCATCATTCGTACATCCTTCGATTCAATCGTAAACTGCTTAAATCCCACTTTGAATCATTTTCCTATACCGTCTAAAAAAAAGTCATTTCGACAGCAGGAGAAATCTATTGTCAGGTGGACCACAATACAATAGATTTCTCTCTGCACTTTCTCTTTCAGAGAATGTTTCGTTCGAAAGGACTTCCTTTTTATGGGGGTGCGAGAAGTTTGACTTTTCTAGTCTAATTAAGCTTTCATTCTGATATATTCCATTTCTAACCCTACCTAATCGCTTACTTCACTACTAACTTTCTCGAAACTACCTCCTCTTTTGTACTTGCAATCAATACATAAATCCCTGGTTCCAAAATAGCAAACTGAAAGCGTTTTGTACCTTGGGTAAATGGCAAATCAATCTGCTCTCCTATAGCGTTAAATAACTGAACCTCCTCAATTCGTACATCCTTCGATTCAATCGTAAACTGACCTGCTGAAGGATTTGGATATACCGTCATTTCTATATTGCACAATGAAGCATCAACACCTTCAAATCCAATGCAATTGGATGTATCTAAACATCCATTATTATTAATCTCTACAGCATACGATCCTCCTGCGGGTATTACAAATTGATTGGTTGAATCGTGTGCAACTGTGCTCATGTTGGCACAATCAAACCAATTGTATGTATAGTTTGATTTGGAAATCGCTACCAATGTGTCTCCATTCACGGAAATACTGGTATTGGTTTCCGGAATTGAAACGGCAAGAATTACAACGGAATCACATATATGCACTCCTAATGTGGTATCTACTAAATTGATCGAAGATGTATAAACTGTACCATCGCTTGCTATATATTCACCACATACTTTTGTTTCCTCATAGGTCACATTGTAACAAGAACTGTAATCAAAGACATAAACGGCTCCTGCATTGTTTAGTGTATCTGTTTCAAATTCATTTTGATCCTGTAATTCAGTTGCACCTATAATCTCTGTTCCTGAGATATAAAATCGTTTCCCAATTTGATCATTATAGGTGCGATCATTGGTAATAAACTTGGTGGCTTGTTCCCATGAATTGTTCAACGTGCGTTTAAAAAGATACGCGGATCCACCATTATTAACATTTATAGTGCCGGTAAAATTGTCTTCGTTTCTTGCCCCTACCAATAATAAATCATTAGAAATCGCCACAGAGGAACCAAAATAATCTCCTCCTCCTCGATCGGAAGGGACAATTTTTTGATGTTCCGCCCAACCGCCAGTGACAGCATCTTGTTCAAAAACGTATACTGCTCCAGCATTTAGGACATATGAAGCTCCCATTTCGTCATAATCGTTTTGATATGCGCTGATTAAGCAAATGGAATCCGACAAGGCTACGTATTCTCCAAAATAATCGGCCTTTTGCCGATCGCTATTTGCAAAGGTTTTTACGTGACTCCATACATTGGTGCTATCCAACTTAAACAAATAAGCGGCGCCTGATCGATATAATGAATCTACTCCATTTTCATTTAAATGTTGTCTTGGGGCGCCAATTAAAGCATATGGGTAATTCATTGCGATACTTAATCCAAATTGTTCATCCGCTTGTCGCTGAGGGGAAACCAACTTTTGTATTTGATTCCATTCTCCTAAGGCGTTTTGTTCGAAGGCATAAACCGAAGCTGCGTTAGACAAATGATTTGAGCCAGTAGCATCATGATCTTCTTGTGAAGCCTGTACAAGAATGTAATTTCCGTCTATAGCAACTTTTGCTCCAAAATAATCATTTGAAGTTCGATCTGATGCGGTGATTTTTTGAATTTCTACCCAAATTCCAGATGTATTTAAGCTAAAAATATAAGCAGCTCCAGCATTGCTTTTGTAACTGGTATTTGATGAATCTTGATCGTGCGCACGTGCACCAATTATTAGCGTGCTGTCATCTATTGCTGCGGAAATCCCGAATTGATCCGATGCGGTACGATCTGAAGCAACTATTTTTTGATATTCTACCCAGTTTCCACTGCTGTCTTTGGTGTATACGTAGGCAGATCCGGCATTGTTTAGAGAGTCAAGTCCGAGGGCATTTTCGTCTTGTTTATTGGCTCCAAATACGGCAAAATTTCCACTTACGGCCATTGAAAAACCAAAATTATCACCAGTTTCTCTATCGGCTGGTGTTATTTTTTGTAGTTGCGTTACCGTTTGAGCCAAAGGAAACCAAGCTGGACAAAGAACAAGGAAAGCGAAAAATACGTGGGTAGGATTACAAGTAAAGGTTGTTTTCATATTTAATAAAGAATAATTAACTATTAATAAAGAAATGGACAATCTGCATTTACTCCGTTTTAGAATACAGAAAACGGATGTCTTTATTAATTACTCTTTATTGAAAACGAACCCTACTTATCCATTTTAGAATCAAGTAAATTCTATTGTTTTTACAACACTGCTATTTTTTTGATGTGCTACTTACTGAATCAATTGCCCACTCAAGCGCATTAATTCTACCTCTGTCAATTTCACATTGATTTGATTATTGGCTGCTTGTGCTTGAACACGAACTAAATTCAATTGGGCTTCTCGAAATTGCAATCCGCTTACTTGACCGTTATCAAATAGTTCTTTGGTTCGGTTAAAGTTTAATGTAGCCGTTTCAACCGTTTTTTCATCAAGTGATGCGATTCGTTTGGCTTGATCATGATTGCTGAACGCGAGACTTATATCTCGTTCCATGGTTGATACCGATTCTTTCCAGTTTAATTCTGCATTACGTACCCGCACCTCCGCGTTTTGATATTGAATCGACTTTTTATGCCCGTCAAAAATGGGAATGCTTAATTGAATGCTTCCAGAAAATCCAACCGATTGATTAATTGGAATAAAACTACCATCGTTTTCTGTACGGTTGAAGTTATAGCTAGATTGTAAACTTAATCTTGGCAACATTGGAGCTCGGGTGAGTTTCATTTGCGCTTCTGAAATATCTGAATTGTAATAAGCATTTAAAACGGATGAATTATTCTTAAGTGCCATCTCTTTCAAAGATGCCTCATTCATAATCTCTTCGGATTTTTTTAAAGGTAAGATTTCCACATTTTTCAACTCCACCTGATTCATATTAAGTAATTGAACCAATTGGAGTTTTGCATTTGCCAATGCCGTTTCGGAACGAATCAGATTGGTACTATCCGTATTATAATCTACCTCTGCATTCAGTAATTCCAACTTCGTTGCTCCCGCTAATTTAAAACGTGTTTGGGCTCGTTCAATTCGTTGTTTACTAATCTCCATGGAGCTGACCGAAAGATCATAGTTGTTTTGCATTTGCAATACTTGACAATAGGATTGAATCGTTCTAAGAATAATTCCTTCAATATTCAATCGTTCTTGAATGGAAGCATTTTGCTCACTTAAATTCAAGTTCTTCCGACTATAAAACGCACCTAACCCACCAAAAATAGTATAGTTCAATGACAATCCAGAACTGTAAGTAAGTGATTGGGCTCCATTTATCTTAGTTTCTGGTTGTCCTACAATTTGAAAGGTAGAGTTATTGATCCCAAAATTCGTGTTTCCAGTAGCTGAAATCGTCGGAAGATATCCCGCATTTCCCAATGTATTTTGTTGACGGGCAATTTCGGTATTATTTCGGGCAATTTGCACATTGTTATTTTGCTTAAGTGCAATGGCAATTGCTTTTTCCAAATCCAGTGCATCCGAAGATTGTGCTTGTAAAGGATTAAATCCCAAAAGACACACTCCGATTACCATGATCGAAACAACGAATCTATTTATGTTTATTTCTATGTTATTGTTTTGATGATTCTTCATCTCCTTAAATTATTACTTGTTTGTAATGAATGCTTTTACTTTTTTAACTCCTCCTTCTTCCTTCCTTTTCAAACCTTCCCTCCAGCGCGCAAACCTTCAAAATTTACTAATAAAATCATCGGTCAATTTTCTGCTTTAATGCTTCGATGAATCAAAATTTTGAAGGTTAAGCCCACTCTAACTCCTTTAACTCCTAGTCTGCCACAAGGCACACGATAACTCCTCCTTCTTCCCTCTTTTCAAACCTTCCCCCCAGCACGCAAACATTCAAAATTTATTAATAAAATCATCGGTCAATTTTCTGCTTTAATGCTTCGATGAATCAAAATTTTAAAGATTAAGCCCACCCTAACTCCTTTAACTCCTAGTCTGCCACAAGGCACACGATAACTCCTCCTTCTTCCCTCTTTTCAAACCTTCCCCCCAGCACGCAAACATTCAAAATTTATTAATAAAATCATCGGTCAATTTTCTGCTTTAATGCTTCGATGAATCAAAATTTTGAAGGTTAAGCCCACTCTAACTCCTTTAACTCCTAATCTGCCACAAGGCACACGATAACTCCTCCTTCTTCCCTCTTTTCAAACCTTCCCCCCAGCACGCAAACATTCAAAATTTATTAATAAAATCATCGGTCAATTTTCTGCTTTAATGCTTCGATGAATCAAAATTTTGAAGATTAATCCCACTCTAACTCCTTTAACTCCTAGTCTGCCACAAGGCAGACGATAACTCCTCCCTTCCCCTTCTTCCCTTCTTCATCTAAATCAATCCCCTTCTCCAGCATCTTCTAATTCCTGCTGATGTCCCATTTCAATTACGGCCGGTTCTACTTCTTCTGGACCAGGAACAGGTGTTTTCCAACGATACCAACCTCCATTCGTTACAAACGTAAAACCTCTTCGCACATCATTTAATAATAACAGCAGTGTTGGTAATAAAAACAACGTGGTCAATGTCGCAATTCCTAATCCATAAGCTACGGCAATGGCCATCGGAATTAGAAACTGGGCTTGTCTACTCGTTTCTGTAATCAGGGGTCCTAAACCAGCGATTGTGGTCAGTGAAGTCAATAAAATTGGTCGGAATCTAGAACGACCGGCTTCATATACTGCCTCCTTAAACGTTTTCCCTTCTTTGAGCAATTCATTCATCGCACTAACCAAGACCAGTGAATCATTTACCATGACCCCAATCAAAGCGATTACTCCAAATCCAGATAGTAAACTCATTGCTTTATCATGAAAGAAATGCCCCCATCCTACACCAATAATTCCAAACGGAATAATGATGAATATCACCGCAGCCTGTGGTACAGATCTGAACGTTAAAGAAACCAACGCAACCATCAATATTCCAATGATTGGAGCAACTTTTTGGAAACTAATTCCTGTTTTTGCTGCCTGCTTAGATTGTCCCTCAAATGAGTAACTTACACTTGGAAAATTTGCCAATACAGCCGGAGCAATATTGTTTCTAATATCGGAGTTGATCGCCGTAGAAGACTCATTCGGATTCGCCATTTCTGCTTCAACCCGTACTTCTCTTTTGGTGTTCAAATGATTAATTGCAATGATCCCACGTTCGATGGTGTAAGTAGCGACTTCTTTAAATGGAAACTCTTCTCCATTAGATGTACGAATTCGCATGTTTTCTAGCTTTCCTAGGCTATTTCGATCTTCTAAATTGTATCGAACCCAAACTTTCACTTCGTCTTCTCCTCTTTGTAAACGTTGTACTTCCGATCCAAAAAATCCTTGACGCACCTGACCAACAACTTGTTGCAAGTTCAAACCAAGTAAATAAGCTTTATCTTTTAGCTCAATGTTTACCTCCCGGATTCCTTTTTGTTCATTATCCACTACATCTTTCAAAGCGGTCATTTTATTTAGTTCCGCTTTCAGCGCATTCTTGGCAGCATCCAGTTCTTTTAGATTGTTTCCAAGAAGGGAAACAGATACTGGTTTTCCAAAGATTGTTCCCCCTCCAAAGGTAAGTTTATTGGCTTCAGGTACATCTCCTACCTTATCTCGAACCGCATTGGCTATTTCAAAACTCTCCATTTTAAGGATTTCAGCATCCAGCAAACGAAGACTTATTTTTCCTGTGTTGGAACCCGGTCCAACCGTACGCTCAATGTTTACAATCACATCGCGACCATCTTCTCGAGTGCTCTTGATTTCTTCATTTACTTGTTGCGCTGCCTGTTCTATTTTGATTAGGATCTCTTCCGTTCGGTAATCTCGAGATCCAGCTGGAAGTTCTAAATTGATTGAAACATTGTCGCTTCCGATCGAAGGGAAAAAAGTAAGGTCAATAAATCCACCTCTAATTCCTCCAATGGTGATCATAAATAGCATTAGAAAGAATGCTAACGTAACTGCTCTATAATTAAGCGCCAATCGATAAAGTGGAGCATACATTCGATCACGCATAAACATCATAACTTTATTCATACGCACTTCCACGCTTTCCATAATTTTGTCGAAGCCTTTTTTAGGCTTGCGTTGAAGTGCTTTCGAATATCCAATGTGTGCCGGCAAAATCAACGCCCCTTCCACCAATGAAAACAGTAATGTACTGATTACCACAAAGGCTAAATCTGGAGCAAAATTACCAAGAGGCCCGTCCAGAAAGAAAAAGGTTGAAAAAGCCACAACCGTAGTTAAAACCGCTGATATTACAGCTGGTAATACCTGCATTGTTCCATCAATAGCTGCTTTCAATGGTGTCTTCCCACGCTCCCAATGCTGATAGATATTTTCCCCAATTACAATTCCATCATCTACCAAAATTCCTACAACCAAAATCATTCCGAATAAGGACATTACATTAATCGTAAGGTCTGATGTTCCCGCAATCATGAACATTCCGGCAAATGAAATTGGAATACTAAGCGCAACCCAAAAGGCCAATCGATAATTCAAAAACAAGGTCAAAATGATAAATACCAACAGGAATCCAATCAATCCGTTCTTGCTCAATAGTTTGATTCGTTGTCGAATGGTGATCGATCCATCTCGAATGATTGTTGCTTTGACTACATCGTTTTTTTCATTGAATTCGGCTACAAATTTTCGAGTCTCATCGGCCACAAAAATGATATCTTCATCATTGGTATTAGACATGGTAACAACCACCGATGGTTTTCCATTTAGATAAGAGCGGTTTGGATTATCCGACCAAATATCCCGTGCATTCGCTACATCACTCAAACGTACAATTCTTCCGTCATTGGTTGTTTTTAACACGATGCCCATCAACTCATCCGCATAATATTTTTTGGAACGGGCTCGAACTAATAACTCTTCGGTTTTCCCTTTTACTGTTCCACCAGTAATTTCCAAATTAGACCTTCGAACTGCTTGTGTAGCTTGGTCCAAGGTTAAATTGTATGCTTGCAAATCGTTTTCACGAAAGGTGATTTCAATTTCCTCAGAAGGATACCCACTTATCCCAATTTTGGAGATCCCGTCCACTGCCAATAGATCGGATTCAACTCGCTTTGCAAACCGCTTGAGTGTTTTCAAATCTACATCTCCACTTAAAGCAAAATTGATGGCAAAATTTCGTGCTTCTTTTTTTACTACAGAAGCAGGTTCCATCCCATCTGGAAATGAATTGATTTGATCTACTGCATTTTTTACATCTTGCAATACATCATCTGTATCAAATTCCTTTTTCACTTCAACAGTCACGCTTCCCAAGTTTTCTTTGGATACAGAAGAAATCTGTTCAATTCCAGAAACACCTTTCAAACCTTGTTCCATTTTCAAGATGATTCCTACTTCGATTTCTTCAGGAGAAGATCCTGGATATACTGCCGTAACGTTGATTATCTTGCTTTCCGAAATAGGGAAAAACGTCTTTTTCAACTGTTTCAATCCAAAGTATCCAAAAATGAGGATCAATATCATGATCACATTTCCGGCTACCGGATATTTTATAAAATATTTAATTAATGCTTTCATTGCAATTCCATTCTACGTCTTAAATCCTAATTGATCAATCGTCTTGTCTTCGTTTTACTTTGAAGTTCCAGTTTCTTGAGAAGAATCTGCCTCTTCTGTCTCCATTTCGGCATCAGAATTCGTTGGATCAGAATCTTTTTTATCCGAATTTTTGTTTGATCCAAGACTGACATTTAACCCTTCATAAGCACCTAAGAAATTTTCTGATAGAATTTTCGTTCCAGACGGAATTCCGGAAAAAATGATGCTTGACTCGGAAATCTTTTCAACTGTCGGGAAAATCTTTTTTAACACTGTATCTTGGACAATGAAAACGCTTCCATCATCATTTAAAAGTTTTCTTGGCAAGATCACACTCTCCAAAACCGTACTGGCATCAATGATTCCACTTAGGTACATACCCTCCTTTAAATCAGATTGATTTAGGGTGATATAAACCATTACAGACTGGGTCCGAGAATCTACATTTTTTCCTACTCGTGCAATTTTCCCTGTCCAGTTTCCTGCAATATCAGTAGAGGTAAGTTTAACTTCATTTCCAGGTTTTAAATAGGACACATCCTTTATGTTCACAGGTGCTTCTAATTCAAACAAGCCAGGTTGAATAAAGTCACCCAATTTCTGTCCGGGACGAATGATGCTTCCATATTGGATTGATGAGGAACTTAGCACTCCATTAAATGGAGCAGAAACACTAAACTTCGACAACTTCAATTCCTGACTTCGAATGTTGTAATACGTATTGTAAATGTTTTTGGTAGTCAAAAAACGCTTCTCCTGATCTGACGTTGATTTTGGTAATTCAGCCATTCTCTTTTCGGGATCAAAAGCCAAAACATAGGCATTCCAAGGCTCAAAATTATCGCTGTAATCCAATTTTAGATCTGCCAATATTTGAGTCAAAATTGTTTGAAACGAACTTCTTTGCGCGATCAAAGCAGCTTTGGTATCTCTGGAATCGATGCTTATTAATATCTCTCCTTTGGAAAAAAGGACTCCCTCTTTGAAGTTCTTTGACCCTTTCAATACTCGTCCACCTACTTCGGAAAATAATTCCAGTTTATTAAACGATTCCAGTTTCCCATTAATGGAAATAGATACTGGATTTTCCTGAGGAATGGCTTCAGTAACTGCTACCACTTTTATGGTTGGAACCACGTCCTTCTTTTCCGGTTCCTTCTTGCTTGCTACTAACGCGTTCATAACTAGATACCCGAGGATTAAAAGTATGCCGGTAACTGCGTATCCTATTAATTTGTATTTCATGACTTGGCTTCTAAAAATTAGATTGTATTCGTATTAACTATATATATGTATACATGTCGTTTTACGGACGTTATTATTGTATTATGCTTGTGTTTAACTTCTTATTTCGAATTGTCTTCCTGCATTAATTGCTCAATGTTGGTCCGAACGCGCGTCAACAATTCAATTAATTGCTCATGTTCTTCATGAGACAACACACCCGTTGCTTCCTTTATCGTTTTCTTAATAATGGGCATCAAACTTTGTCGAACAACATGACCTTCTTTGGTAAGATGGAGCAATTTATTTCGGCGATCATCTTTGTCCTGACGACGTTCTATAAACTTCTTTTTTTCCAATAGGTCTACCATTTTTGTAACGCCCGGTTTGTCCTTTCGTAAAATGTCCGCAACATCTTGTTGTTTGGCTCCTTCATTGAAGCCCACAAACAAAATTAGTTTCGCTTGTTGATGTGTTAAATCCAGGTTTTGAGATTGCATATTCCGGGTCAAAAGACTACCCATGGCAAAAAAAGTGGTTCCTAGATTGTATCCGAGTGCCTTTTTGAATTCTTCTTCCACGTTCAAACAATAGTTAAAGTAATAATGGTTGCAATGTTAACTATTATTTCAATTGTGGCAAAGGTTTTTTTACTTTTTCAATAAACTTACTGGAGAAGTTGTACTACTAAGAAATGATCCGACTACTAGAAATGAGATAGTGCAAGTTGAAACATTTGAAATGGTATTGCCATCTTCAATCGACAATTCACTGGATATACTCGACAAATTTTTTTAAATTGCTTTATGGATTATTCATCGAATTTGAATCTATATTAAAAACCAGTAATTTATAATGAAACAAGCATGAAACTATCCAATTTATTAATAACTAGCTTAATTGCATCTGCATCAGCCATAGGAGGAGCACAAGCTCAGTCTTCCAATAGTATAGAAGATAGCTTAAAGTCGAATTCACCAAAGAAAGTTGATTTAATGAGCACCGAAGTAAAAAAGGATTCTGTTCAAATAAAAAAGAAGGAAGGGACATTAGAAGTACCCGTTCGTCGTAAACCGATTATTACTGAACATTATTGTCCACCATGCGGGATGGGATAAAAAATAATACAAATAGCGTATTGCTTGGGATATCAGTAATGCCTGATCATTCTTTCTTACAAGCATGCCTCCCACTTTTCGAAAATGAATCAATTGATGTAATCGAATGGTCTTTTGATACCATTCTTGATCCGAGTAAAAAACCCGATTGGTTACATCTTCTATTGAATGAATATGCTGAAAATGGACGGCTTTTAGGACATGGAGTATACTACTCACTCTTTGATGCCCAGTGGACTGAGCGCCAAAGCAAATGGCTCCAACAAGTTAAAAAAGAAGTCTCTACCTACCCATATCAACATCTTACCGAGCATTTTGGATTAATGAGTTCGACCAACGCGCACGAAGGATTTCCATTACCAGTTCCTTTAACGGATTCCGTGCTTCAAATCGGCATTGATCGATTAAAGCGACTTCAAAATGCAGCTCAAATCCCCATTGGAATTGAAAATTTAGCACTTGCCTTTCATTCAGATGAAGTGAAAGCACAAGGAGATTTTATTTATCGAATGATCGAACCTGTTAATGGTTTTATCATTTTGGACTTACATAATCTGTATTGTCAAGCTGCCAATTTCAACATAGATTTAATGGAATTGATCAATGCCTATTCCTTGGATTGCGTAAAGGAACTGCACATTTCAGGTGGTAGCTGGGACGAAGATCCAACATTAACAAAAAGAATTCGTCGCGATACCCACGATCAAAATGTACCGTCCATCCTATTCGACATTCTACCAGCAGTGATTCAAAAATGTCCTCATTTAGAATACGTTATTTTTGAGCAATTAAGCACCTCATTGCAAACCGAAAATGAAATAAATACTTTTAGAAATGACTATGGTAAATTGAAACGAATTATTGAGCAAACCAATGCTCAAAATGAAATTAAAACCTGGGGTAATGATTCAATCCCCAATGAAGAACCCATTTCAAACTCAATACTTTTTGCTGAGCAAGAACTGTTGCGTTCAGCGCTAATTCAAAACACTACTAATAAAGATTTTCAAAGCTATAGTCCTCCATTAAACCAAAAGTGGAATGAGGACCTATGGAAAACGGCCATCAAATTAACAAAGCAGTGGAATCGCTCATCTACCTGATTAAACGAAGTTAACCAAATCTTCTCACGTCAACGGTGTAAGACTAATCCTCACTAGGAACATAAGCAACTCCCCGCTTTTTAGCTATTTCTCTATAACCCTCGCAATCGTCACTATGCTGAAATGCATCTGTCGTAATATAAATCAGTAAATTCTGTGCGTCTCGATCAGATTTACTTTTTAGATTTTTGAATAGAACGTCACTGAATGCCATTGATTCCGTTTCCAAAATGAAACTAGTCATTATTTTTTGTGCGTCCGAAAGATGCATTTTGTTTTCAGTCTTTACCGATGTTCTTAAAAGTTCGGTCAGCAGCGCAACCAAATCTTTGTTTTCTTTTGGATTCCACCAATCCCGATCACTTTCGTATGAAGCTCTACACTCGTATTCAAAAACACCAATTTGCGCAACAAATTGATTAGGCATTGCCTCACGTAAATCTATGTGCGTTTTCGCATAAAATCTTTCGCCTGATTTCAACCAACTAAACATGCTTTCATACCGTGGATACAACATGTTTGGCTGCCTTTTTAGAGCAACTTGGATCATGCGTTGCATCATTTTTTTCTCCGCATCGTAGATATCAGCTTCTACTTCTGTCCGACGCTGCATGTATGGATCCGAATCCGTGAACAACATCATATCCATTTCAACCGTACCATTCTGTTCATACCAAGTCAGGTATTTATCTGATAAAAGACCATTAAAATTTAATCGTTCCCGAACAATTTTATGCAAGTATTGTTTACCCTCCTCGTCTTTTTGCATTTCCGCTTTTACCACTTGCAAATCAGATAATGTAAATTTCATTTTCTTAAAAATCGGGTTTACTTCTTCCCCTTGAGCACTTCCTAAGAAGGGCAGGAAGACAATCGAAAAAAGAAAAAATAACGCACTTTTAGTGGGTCTTGACAGTTGAAACATCATGCTTATTTTATTAATTTATTTACTATTATTATTTAGAATGGCTGAGCGCAAAGATTGTTCACTCTAATTTAATTTTATGATAGGATCACTTAATCTTCATAAGGAACATACGGTATCCCTCTTTCTTTAGCCGTTTTTCTGTACGCTTCGCATCTATCATCAAATCCTACGGCATCAGTTGTAACATAAATCAACAAATTCTGCGCATCGCGATCCGATGAACTTTTCAATTTTTTATAGGATACAGCACTGAAATCCATTGATTCCGTTTGTTGCATAAAATCGATTACTATTCTTTTCACAGCTGGTAGAAGGTGTTTGTTTTCTGCTTTTACCGCGTTTCTTAAAAGTTCCGTCAGGCTTATGGATAAGGATTTGTTTTCTTTAGGGATATATTCTCGGTCGCTTTGATACATTTCATTACATTCATATTCAAATCTGCCCAACTGCACCACAAAAAGATCTGGAAGAGCATTACAAATTTTGAATTGTACTTTTGTAGAATATTTTTCCTTATTTGGAAGCCATGCAATCATCTTTTTGAATTGAGCATAGCCCATCTTTGGATTATGCGTTAACGCAATTTGCACCATACGCTGTGCCATTTTTTGCTCTGCAATTTTGAAATCTGTCTGTTCTCGGGTGCGTCGATGGGTATATACATCTGCATCCGTAAACAGAATTGTATCGGTTTCAACGGTTCCATTTTTTTCATACCAGTTTAGGTATTCTTCGGTAAAAAGTGCCTCAAAATCCAATTTACTGCGAATCAACAGGTTTATCTCTCGATTGCTCTCGCCATTCTTTTTCAACTCCGCTTCCATCGCTGACAAATCCGATGCAGTAAGGCTTTTCTTATTAAAAATAGAACTCTTATTTCCACTTTGCGCATTCCCGCATAAGGGAAGAAGAACAATTGAAAAAAGGAATAAAAATGAAATTTGAACGGATTTTGATAATCGAGACATTACGCTTTTTATGTTTTATATTTATGTTTCACTCAAAATAGAACGAGCAAGATACATAGGATGATTAGCATAAATACCATGCCACTTACAATAAATCTCATTATTGATTTAGGATCTACTCACAAATGGGTATTTCAAAATTTCGCAGTAACAATTTCATATAAAATGAGTTATTTTATCGACCTGACTTAGATGGTCACATGAAGAACCATACATTTTTTAAACTATATACATGAAAAAACTGCTCTCCATATTTTCTATTCTTTGCATCGGAACTACACTCAGCGCTCAAAGTCCTACTGATTGGAAAAAATACAACTATCCTTCGCTTGGGATTTCATTTGAAATGCCCAATTGTGGATTTAAGGATGAAGATGATTGTGTTGGTTTTGAATTAGTAACCGAGACTTATATCGATGACTTCGTTTTTACTGCGGGAATATTAAGTAAATACGACGAAGAATTCACCTACGATCATCCTTACGATGGTGTGAAAGGAACAAAGGGTGATGCTCCAAAAATTACCGTGACTAACAATCCCAAATTGCAAAGCAAACTGGATAAGGAGCAACTTTTTTATATGTTATACAAGGACAAAACGGTAGGTTATGTCTATCGATGGTTCTTTAAGTTAAATGATGAATTTTACTTCATGCTCATGTTAGAAGGCGAAGATCAGGATTTTGACAAAGAGGATGAGGAAGACCTGCAGGAGTTAAACGAGCAACTCGCTAAAGAAACAAAAATCATAAACAAAGCGCTGAACAGCATCCATTTTTATACTCCAAAAGCGCCGGTTGGAGTTGACTTTTCCAATTATTACAAAGACGGGCCTTTTGCCGGAAAAGTTCGATCCAAAATTCTCCCATTTCAAACAGGGCCTTGGCCTGGTGCTGCTCCTCAATTGAGTATTGATGATCAAGACAATATATACATGATGTATGTTAATCTAAAAACAGGAGTCAAATTTGCCAAAATGAGCCTTAGCGGAAAAATTCTAAAAGAGGTTACGCTACCTGAAGAATGGTCCTATTATAAATACGCACTTTTACCCGATGGATTTGTCGTAATTACTTCCAAAAGTAAATATCTTGATGATGAACAGCCTCCAAAAAACTATTTCGAAACTTGTCATATTTTACGATTTGACTTCAACGGAAAACTAATTTGGGACAAAGAAATTGTGCCTGAAATTACGATGAGTAAATCCGGTGATGGTGGATTTGAATGGAGTCGAGCAGGATGCATTGATTTAAAAGTAACTGCTAACAATCACCTTGTTGCTTATTACACAAGGCGATTGCAAGACAATGTAGGAATCATCCACCAAGGAGATGGATACGCTGTACTTGACTTGAAGGGCAATATTATAACTGAGTCAAAATGGTTTGTAAGTCATAGTTTTGGACAATTGATATGCCTCAACCAAGATCAAGTCCAATTATTTGCATTAGGAGACGGCTATCCAAGAGGAATTAATATGCGTCGAATGGATTCTAAAAACAAATTCAATACCGTTGGTACATCCATAAACAATCTCTTCCCATTTAAAGGAACCATTGGACAAAACTATATTGGCGACACTGAATTTGGAAATGCAATCAGCGATGGAGAATTCACTTATTTAGTCATAAGCACGGAAGAAAACATCCCTTCCAAAGATGGAAAAGCAAATGATTTATTACTCCTAGTTTTAGATAAAACAGGAAAGAAGGTTTTACAAAAACCCATTACTAAAACATACAGCATTGACGAAGCTACTCCACAAATTGCCTTTTACAAAAACAACATATTAGTAACATGGGAGGTCTTCGATTACTATGATGCGATCAAAGGAGGAACCTCTGAACGATTTGCCGTTATCAGTAAGAAGGGTGAAATCATTCATGCTGAAAAGCCTTTTTATACTACTTCGGAAATTAAAACGGTTGAATTATCAAAAATGGGAAATGATATCTCCACCAATAATCGAGAAAATCGGTCCAATTTTGTTACAGATAGTAAAGGAAATTTATATTGCGTTCGGATTTTGCCCTTAATTTACAAAGACTACATGGAGATCACCCAAATTGGCCGATAGACGCACTAATTATTAACAGAGAAAAAATGAAAAACTTAGTAAAATGTTTTGTCACCGTGATGGTACTCTTACTCTTTGCAACCGATTTTTATGGCCAAAGCGATAATGGAATAAAGTATCGGTTAAACATAATGCACCGTAGACAAGCTTCTAGTTCCCGAAACTTTGTAAAACTGGTGGATGGATCTAGCGTAACCTATAAATCCTGGAAAGATTTTATGCGAGTGCGTTTATTCAATGTGAATGTTTCAAGAACAACCTCTTCCAAAAACATGCAAAATGCGTGGATTCGCGAAGTTGAGTTGGTCTTTTACGATGAATCGGATCAGATAATTGATCAATTCAAACTTGTGCAACGAATCGCACGAATGGAAAACCTAATCTGGTCAGGTTATGAATCGGACAAAGGAGTGAAATGCATGACTACGGCCAAATATGCCTTGTTGAACATTAAAACAATGCATGATAAAACTATTTATCCTGCTACTATCAAAGTTAATTTTGAAATAGAAGAGGAAGAAGACGATGATCCTCTGGAGGAAAGTGCGCAAGAAGCTCCATTTGAGAAAATCAAAACCAAAGGAATGGCAAGTGCCAAAATGGTCAATCGAACGTTTAAAGAGACTAAGTTAGATCAAATCTGCAAAAAAGAGAATATCGATCAATTAGACAAAGATTTGATGTTTATGAAATCAGGTCAATTACCTTTTAATCTATTCAAACAGATTAAATTAAAAGATGGTAAAAATCGGAGCCTGGCCGATGTATTCCCAATAGATAAACTTCAAGAATTTTATACTTTAGCCAGAACCAATTTAAAAGCAAATCTTTCAAAATAGAAAAGAACGATCGCGTTTGTAGATCGATTTTGACGGGTAGTAAACACAAAAGAAGGAACAGATTAACAATCTAATTAAAGTTGAAAATGACAACAACCAAAGTAATAAATAACTTGAAACCACTTAAAAAAGGACTCCTTTTTATAATACTACTGGCATGTAACATGTTTGTGATAGCCCAAAACCAAGTCGAAACTGGTTTTGAAATTACCAACGCCAAACCTCCTAAAAACGGAGGAAACACGCTGTATTATCGCTATTTCTTCCCTAAAAAGTATGAAAAACTGTTTTTTGCCACTTCTGATACTGCTTATTTGGTTCGAACCGACAAAGAAACCGGTGCAAAAGCAAAACGTATTGTCTTAAAATCGGATATGAAAGGGCAACACCGATCTCCTTTGTATGGTTTTTTATTTGAAATAGGTCCTTTAGATAATTTAAAAACAATGAAAGCCCATTCCATCGAACTAATATCTGCAGACGGTCAAAATTCTACCACCGATAAAATATCAGAAGGAGATATCAAAAAACTACGGAAAATGTATTCGGCTACTGGCCCTGCGAAAAACTCAAAAGAGAAACTCAAAAACTTTAAAAACTCCGGAAACAGCCAAGGTGAACTTATGGGCGCAAACCAAAACATCGTCATTGTAAAACGTAAAAAGTGCGCTGTTAAAAAGCGTGAAATCCGTAAAAATGGGATCAACGGAGTCAAGGAAATGACCACCGGATTTTAATAATTTTAATTTGGGGAAACCTCATTCATCCCTACATCTTACAATGAGGATCATCCTTTCTGGGTATATTAATCGAATGACCGTAACGACTGGTAATAATTGTCTTATGTATGCGATAAAGAAATCGAACAAACGACTTCTGGTAAACTAAACCCATCGCATTATGAGAAAATCAGCATTATTAATCGGCATATTTGTCCTAACCATCTTTATCGGAAAAGCTCAAATTAAAGGTTCAAAAGAGCTCAATGCACAAGCATTATATATCCATTGTGCCAACGCAGTTTCATTTACTAATTCCAGTGGAAAAGCACTTGTTATAAAGTCGCATCAAATCACTGGAGGTGAAATTTTAGAAAACAAAGAAACAGGTGCTATGGCCATTGTTCCAAACGCGGCTATGGTCCATGTAATTTTAACATTGCAGAACGGTACCCTGCAACATGAGACGTTTCAAGTCAAACAAATTCCTCAACCAACGGTATTGCTCAATGCGAACAATCGTCGCGTAGATTTCAAACGGGGTATTCAACCCAAATTGGGTGATTTTATGATTCGCATGATGCCTGACGAGGAATTTAAAACGACTGTGCCCAAAGATGCCCGTTATAAAGTCCAAGAAGTGGAATTAATCTTAATTCGTGATAAAAACATTGTTAAAAAACAAATGTCCAACACCTCTAAATTGGAGCGCTTTCATACCCTGGAACAAAAAGGAGATATTTATGTTATTAAAATTAATAAAATCCTACGTAGGACCTATAAAAACACAATTGAACTGATTGAACTAGCATACGGAACTCCAATTATTATGACTGTTCCTGTAAAGTAAATTATGCTTACAGTTTAATTTTATTGTAAATTACCAGCTCAACCGCCAATGAACGTCGCCTAATGCTCTTCAACATGAACCTTCAAATTCGAACAAGCTTGCCTGTCCTGCTATTGACTTTATTTCTTATAAATTTGGGAATAGCGCAACCCGATCGATTAGAGGATAAGATTCAGCAGTTTACGGTCAAAATGGAAAAACGTCCTGTATACTCGACCATGAATCGGTATTATGGAGACTTATTGCCAGGAGTTCAAATTGCCCGTTGGGATGAAGGATATGTAGTGGCTTACACTGCTGTGGACATGCAATCACGCTACTTTTTTCTCGATAAAGATTTCAAAAAAACAACTCAGGAATACGTACTGAAGGGCAAAGTTATTTTCCAGATTGTGACCGACCATAGAGAAATTGCCATGCTGACTGGCAGTTCATTGGTCGACGACGGGGACGCCTTTCATAATTTTGTATACTTCACCAAAGTCAATGAGGCAGGTCAAATCTTAAAAAACACGTTAATTACCGGAGCAAATGATTTGAAAAAACCCGGTTCTACAGATTTAGATAACTGGGGCAATCCATTGATGCGTTGGACCGGAAAATTTTACATCGCATTTTTCCCTATTCAGCATAATTTTAAGAAGACGGAAGCCGAAGATAATGACATCCACCAAGCAGATTGTGCTTATATAATCACTAAGGATGGAAAAGTTTATTCCTTTTTCGATTGGGGAGTGAGCCACAGTTTTGAACAGCGAATGTTGGTAAATGATCAATACGCTATTTTACTTTCCAAAGGAGATGGAGGACCAAGAGGATTGGAAATCGATTATTATCCATTGGCCAATGACTCCTTCAAAGCATTTGAAGCAGACGATGATCCTGATCAAAACAATACCCAATTAAAAGAATATTGGGCTTATGATGAAGACAAGGAATTCGCCTGTGAAGCATTTAACGTTTCAGGCAAAAGCGGTGACAACTACTTACCTTTTTCTCTAGGGGACCCTATCTTATTGGACAACAGCGAAGTGTTGATTACCTATTCCTTTTCAGATCAGCGACCCACGCACGATATTGCACTAACTCTGCTCAAACCTCAGGATAAAGATTGTTCTTCAGGGCACAAATTTCTCACCAATACGCCAACAATATGTGAACACAGCGTGCATACGGTTCAAGTTGCTCCCAATCGGAACCTTATTTTTTGGAAAGAATTCGACACAAAAGGGTTGCAAGCCAAAATTGATAAATGGCAAACCGAGTATGAAGACGAAGACGATGAGGATGAACTCATTTTTGTACGACAAAATATCGACCGAAACAAAATCGGCATCATCGACAACAAAGGAACCTTCCTCGTTGAACCGCAGGAGATTTCAAAACACAAAGCAGATTGGTATTACAATATTCCACTAAAAGACAGCCATACACCGTGGCACGACATTATGGATTCGTACGCCAATCATACTCGTACCTGTTTCGTAAAAACCAATGATGGACATATTGCGTGGGGACACCACCAGCATAACACCCGAACAATTGAGATTTATGTCTATTGAATAAGATGAATAGAATATAAGGAACCATATCATGTGCCTTTATATATTATATATGTCAAGCACTTGGTTTACCTCTATTGTCTAATCTTTTAAACGAAGTCTTCCTATTTTCTCCATTTTGGAAAAAATCGGACCTCATTTTATACCCATAAAATCAGTCGATTTACCAAGGTTTCAAGTTGAGTTACACTTTTTTTAAAGGAAACAACCAAAATAATCAGCCTTCAAACGGAATGAAGGAAGATTTCATCCAATATCATCCTTTGTGGGTAGAAACTTTCCCAAACCTGCTTACGTAAAAGGGGGTAGAAAGAAACCATATAACAATTTTACAGGCATGTAAGGTTGTGGTAATAAACGTGAAGATGGAGTAATAAGTGATTAGGGAATGCATGAATAAACGGAGCAGGTCAAACGGACGTTCTGAGCAAATAATGAGGATTGAGGAGAAGGCGAATTAAATTGAAGGACATTGATATATTGAAGTAGAAGAGTGTTTGCGAAAACGCGTAGTAGGCGAAGTGCAGTGAAGTCGGAAGAGGACGATGGATGTTGGATTAGTTAGTTAAAGTTAAGTTAGATTGAAAAGCATGCTACGCTTTGGTAAGATGAAGAAAGATGGAACGAGGGAAAACACAATTCAAAAAAATAAACAATATCGATTTAATTCATAAAATGTGATGAGGGAAAGTGAAGATGGAAAAATGCTTGGAATAAAATGAAGACCTGTGCACCAAAATAAGGAGGCTGCTGATTATAGTATAGTTAGTATATATAGTGTTAGAATGGTAAGGTAAGGCAGCCTCCCTATGGTGACAAAATTGAAGGACATTGATCTTTGCATGGATCAATGTCCTTTTTTTGTTTACTCTAATCTAATTGCGATTGTTCTCGAGAAGATTCTCTGATTCACAAATTAGTCTGAATTAGAAGGAATTTAAATTTGATAGATATTATAAACTATAAAGATTCCATTGATGTTAAATTGACAAAGATGAAGAACTTTTTGACGATTAATTCATTAATGGATTACCTAAAAAATAACGTTTGATTGAAGGGGAACATTTAAGCCTGGCCCAATAAAACATTGATTTATCCTATTAAATTCAACACAAGATTCAACGTTCATAACCCAATTACTAATTAATGCAATTAGCTTGAATGGGATTTTAAATTAAGGGCAATAAACCTGATAAAAACAAGTAAGGACCAACATAAAATTGAAATAAATATTTCAATAACTTTTTTAAAACTCAAATAGACCTGCGAGAATGCTTATATTGCATACTCCTAAAGTACAATTAATCTCAACGGACGTAAAAGTGTGGACAGTATAAAAAACATTGCTGAAAATATTGATGAATTACCTGTAATGATGTTTGTCATTGATCTCAATGGAACCATCATAGGCACTACGAATTACTGGCTTCAAAAACTCAAATTCACCAAGAAGGAAGTTGAAAACAAACCCGTTTCTGATTTTTTAACAGAGCAATCCAAAAAAAATTTTGACAAGCTTATCTCTTCTGGCAAGCAAATTAAAACCCAACTTTCTGACATTTCTTTACATTTTATTTCCAAAAACAACGACGTTCTCCGCTATGCCGTCACCTACAAAACCACATCAAACGAACAAGATTTAATCACGGGTTATATTATCTCTCTTGCCGATCTCTCTTGGCAAACAAGGGTACAAAAACAACAGGATTTAGAAAATCAACTGTTCGAAAATTCCCACGAGTTAGCCAATATGGGTTCATGGAGATGGGAGGTTAAAACCAACAAAGTAATTTGGACCAATAAACTTTTTGAAATTTATGAAATAGATCAAAATCAGTTTGGCGCCTCCTTTGAAGGGTACTTAGCGCGACTTCACCCGGATGATGTGGAAAGAGTAAAGGACATTGTTTTTAGCGCACTGGAGAAGAAAAAACCATTTAAATTTCAGGAACGAATTAAGACCCCCGATGGTAATGTAAAATACTTGAATTCTTTTGGTAATGTAAAATTAGACGAAGAGGGTAATGTAGAGTTGCTGTATGGCAGTTGCCAAGATGTAACTCAATTGATTGAAAAAGAAGAGGTCATTCTTTCTGGAGAACGAGAACTAAACGAAAAATACGAAGAACTTCAGAGGACTTACAATGAACTAAATATAAAAAACACTTCCCTCGAAAAGATGATCGGTGTTTTCAATTCTGCAGAGAAGACTGGAAAAATAGCCTCTTATGAATATAATTTCAAATCGAAATATCTCTGGTGGTCCGATAACTTTTATCGATTTTTTGGATATGAAGTTGGTGAAATCGCACCCAATGAAGATGTTTCTTTTAAGCTTATTCATCCTGAAGACCAGGAGAGAGCAGTGGACGCCATAACCAAAGCTTTGGCTGGAGCCCCTTACTTTGTGAAAAAAAGAATGATCCGTAAAAATGGAGAAATAATTCAAGTGGAGGCAAGTGGGAAAATACTGTTGGATGCATCCGGCTCTCCAGAAAAATTGGTAGCAGTATTATTAGATGTCACTGATAGGGAGCAGTCTCTAATGCAAATAAAAACTAGTGAAAATCGATTCAGGGAACTTTTTGAAAGTGCGAATGACGCGATTATGATTTTCTGCTTTGAGACAAAACGTCTTATGCAAACCAATCAAAAAACGACGGAACTACTCGGCTATTCTTCTGAAGAATTAAATGAGATGCACCTCGAAGAACTTAGGCCACCATCGGCACAAGGCAAGAAAAACGATGACAGTGATTTTTTAACCTTATCGATAGAAACTGGGTCTCAATTTCAAGATCAATTAATGTGCAAATCAGGCAACATACATGATGTCGAAATCAGTTCAAAACTCATATTAGTTAATGGTAAAAAATACATACAAAGCATTGTTCGGGATATTACAGAACGAACCAAACAAGAAATCCTGCTCAAACAAAACGAGGAAAGATTAAGTACGATTTATAATGCCGCACTCGATTCTATTTGGCTGATCGACGTTGAAAACAAAGGTCCCAATCTCCAATTTCGTTTCATTTCAGCCAATGATGAGTTTATAAAAGTTACCAGATTAAAACGAGAAGACATTTACAACAAGCTAACCAATGAATTTTTGTCGGAAGAAGCACATGCCTTCGTACACAAAAAATACAGCGAAGCCACTGAATCAAAAAAGCTGCTGGAATACAGTGAGGTTGTAAATTTATCTACCGAAATTAAGTACGGAGAAACCAAAATAATACCAATCACCAATGAAAAGAATCAGGTGATTCAATTGCTGGGTATTTCTCATGATATCACCAACAAAATACAAAGCGAACAAAAGTTAATTGCAAGTGAAGGTAAATACCGATCGCTGTTTGACAATTCAGAGGTTTCCATTTGGAACGAAGATTTATCGGAATTGTACCAGGAACTTGACAAACTAAGAACCAAGGGTATTAAGGATATTCGAACGCACCTGATCAATAATAAATGGATCACAAAAATCCTAATTTCCAAAATCAAGGTTACTGAGGTGAATCAAGCAAGTCTCAAAATGTTCAACGTAAAAACGGAAAACGAATTTATATCTGATTATAAAAGGGCATTTGGAAAAAAAGGAGTTCTTGTTTTTATCGGATTCATTGAGGCAGTATGGAACCATGAGCCAATGTATCAGTCTGAAGCCCTCTTTCAAACTTTTGACAACGAGGAATTTGCTGCTATAATCTCTGTAAAATTTCCGGAAAATTTAGAAGAGAGTTTTAATGTTCCGGTAAGTATCTATAGCATCCAAAATTTGAAAGATGCAGAACAAAAACTTCAGTTGGAACGACGACGAAATCTCCGAGCTCAGTTTGTAGGAGAGGAAATGGAAAAGAATCGATTTTCAAAAGAATTGCATGATGGCCTAGGTCAAATGCTCACAGCAGCTAAGTTTTCCATGGGTGCTTTGGTGAACGACAATGAGGTCAACGACCGCATTAAAAGTCAGATCAAAGACATCAAGAAAATTGTAGATGAAGCGGGCTTAGAAACCAGACGAATATCACAAAGTCTTGTTCCTAGGGTATTGGAGGACTATGGTTTAGAAGCCGCTATTAGTCATATTTTGACAGATCTTAAAAATGTCATCCATATTGACACTTCGCTTACCTTAAAGTCTGATCTTCCTGAGAACCTGAAATACCAGGTGATTATCTATCGTGTAATCCAAGAAGCTGTTAATAATGCTGTAAAATACTCTAACTGTTCGAAATTAGATGTCAGTTTTGAAGAAGCCAAAAACCTTCAAATATTTAGTGTTTCTGACAATGGTATTGGATTTGATTGCAATGTAAATAAACAAGGATTAGGCCTAAAAAACATGCGCCAACGAGTAGAATCTGTTGGGGGAAGCATGTTTATCGATACCCGCAAGAATATGGGAACTAAAATTATTGTTCAAATAACTTTGGAAGATGAAAAACAATGAGCCAAAGCTTTTGCTTGTGGACGACCACACCGTCGTGCGTAAAGGAATGAAATTACTAATTCATTCCAAATACAAAGACATGAAGATCATGGAAGCCAATAATGGAGAAGAAGGGCTTGCTCTAATCGAAAATAATGATTTCGATTTGGTTATTACAGACATCACCATGCCCAAAATGGGCGGGTTAGAACTCTGTAAAACGGCAATGGAAAAAAAACCAGACATTAAGATTCTCATAATTTCCATGCATCTGGACGAAATGTACATCAAAGAAGCTGTTAAAATGGGGGCCAAAGGATACCTTACTAAATCAATGGTGGATGAAACAGAAATTCTCACTGGTATTGAGGCCGTTTTAAAAGGGAATACATTTTATGGTAAAAAAACGTCTCAAATACTTATTAAAGGACTATTTGATAATGAAGATCGCAAACTGACTCCTAAAGAAATAAAAGTAGCTCGTTTTCTTTCAAATGGACTGGTTTACAAAGAAATCGCAGATAAACTGAATATTAGTACCAGAACCGTCGAAACGCATCGTAAAAATATCTTGGATAAATTAGATCTGGAAACTACCGCGGATATTATTAAATATTCCATCAAACACGGAATCGTTTTATTGGATTAAACCAATTCAAAAATATAAAAGCAATAACACGGTATAAACTTCCCGTTTTAGCATCAAACGAGCTACGCTGAATTCTTAAATCAGCCAATCGTGTGATTTACTTTTTACTACAATTTCATTTTACAAAATTGCGACAACCAGAGTTAATTTCGGGTTCGTCCTCACTCATTCTTTTCTAAACTACATCCGAAAAAAAGTTACACGGATTTCCCTAAATATAATCTACGGGTTTTCCGCAATTTACATTTTACTTTTCCCATAAATCCAACCTTAAATACGGACACTCGTCTACCTTAATTCAGGAGACTATGAGACTACGGAATACCTAAATTTGTTTCAACAGTTCGCTAAAATCAAATTAACAAAACCACGGTTTTCGCCTAAGTTCAACAAATATTAATAACAGGCAAGTTTAGATTTTACCTTCTGATTGATATTTTGTAATCGCCCAGAATGACCAATGCATTATCTACAACACTTTGGAGATTACGCTATTCAAGTAATAAGCAAAAAAAGATATGGATATTGTTGAATATGTCATTCTGGGTCTGATCATGGTCATGGTAAGCATGATCATATTCCTTTTCTTCGACCGGAGAATATTACTTAACAAATACCGCAAAATTCGCCGGGAAAACGTCAAAAACAAGGATATCCTAAATGAAAATCTTCGGTTTGCGGAAAACATCGGACGAGGAGAACTTGATACCAATTTTGACGTCTCTAAAGACAATGTATTAGGATCTGCCCTTTTAAAAATGAAGTCTAATTTGCTCAAAGTTTCAGAAGAAGATGAACATCGAAATTGGGTCTCGGACGGGCTTGCCAAATTTGCCAATATTCTTCGTTCTGATCACGACGTATTTGAAATGACAGATATACTCATTTCCGAGGTGGTAAAATATATGGAGGTAAACCAAGGGAGCATCTTCTTTGTAAATGAAGAAAATTCAAATGACATATACCTGGAATTAAAAGCCTGCTACGCTTGGGAACGAAATAAGTACGCAAACATGCGAATCGAACTTAATGAAGGATTGGCTGGAAGATGTTTTATGGAACAGAAAAAGATTGTGATGACTCGGATTCCAGACGACTACGTAACCATCACCTCAGGTATTGGTTCGGCCAATCCCAGTAATATCGTCATTATCCCTATTAAGCTCGACGAAAAAATATTTGGCATCATCGAAATTGCCTCGTTCAATGTGTTGGAAAATCACCATATCGAATTTCTAGAAAAGCTTGTAATCAACATTGCATCTATTATTTCCAATATTAAAGTCAACAACAACACGCAAAAATTATTGCTCGAAATGCGTGATGCAAAAGAAGCGATGGAAAAAGCCCAAGATGCGGTAAACGCTCAGCTTGAGTTGCTTGAAAATGTAGTAAGTGTATCCAAAACTGATTTGAAGGGTAAGATTACCTATGCAAATAATATGTTTTTGAAAACCTCTGGATATCTAGAAGAAGACTTAATTGGAAAAACCCATTCAATATTAAAATCCGGTCACACCACAGAAAAAGAGTATACCGAATTATGGGATACTATTTCTAGTGGCAAGACATGGAAAGGTGAATTCAAAAACATTACTAAAAATGGATCCTCCCATTGGTCAGACGTAATTATTGCCCCTCTAAAAAATAGTAACAAAGAGATTTTTGAATACATGAGTGTAAGCTTCCCAATTAATGAAAAGAAATTGAGGGAAGAAAAAATGGACAAGATGTTAGTGCGTCTTGAAGATCAAAAGAAAAAAACCGAAGCAATTCTTGATGGAGCCATTGATGGCGTTTTGGTTTTATCTCATGATGCTCGAATCGAATATGTAAACCTTGCCGGACAGGAACTCATTGGTGACATCAGTGAAAACATTGTCAACAAAAGAGTTTTTGAATTTCTCCCACTTGGATTTGGAGCAGACAAAAGTTGTAAATCTCTGGTGGTCCTGAAAACAAACCACGAAGTAAATATCCGTACTGAACTCACTTTTTTAAACACCGTAGGAGAAGCAAAAGACGTCTTGATTTCATCCTCTGAATTTGATTTCGCAGGTGAAAAACGTTGCGCTTTATTCCTTCAAAATATAACCGTAGATCTATTTTAAGCATGAGAGACTTAAAACACATAGAAGTTATTTTCGATGAAATCAATGTCCATTTAATGGAATTAAAAGAAATCTCTGGAGTTGATTTTATGAAATGGACTTCACAGGTTCAAACGTATCAAACATTGATTAAGAATCTTGTCATTGAATCCAGTCAGAAGCAACACCTTCTGGATAGTTTTTCAATCATCATTCGAAACCTCCAATTCCATGATATCATCGAACAACAAATCGAGCATATCATTGAAATAAACAAGTTGATCTTGGACATGAATCTTGGAGAATTTAAAGAACCCTTTCTCGCAAAATTCCTTCACCTACAACTTGAATTGCTGGCAAACATCCAAACGGAGTATGAAACTTCGAGTCGAAGCATTCGAACCAAGTTAGTAACAATCTGGAATGAACCAAAAATTGAAACGCAGATTGATAAAAACATTGACATCGTATTCAATGGGACCTACACATTCATCAAGAAGCGGCTTATGATTTCGATGTCTTTGGAAAACATAAAATTGGAACACCAAACGCTCGATTGGAATGACGAAAAATATAGTGAAGAGATTCAACAAATACGAAATCAGTTTTCCATGGCGGTAGAACGAGAAATTTTTGATCAGATCTATGGATTAAAAACGGATGAGGAAGATACAGGTGGGATTCAATTATTTTAATAAAACAGAAGCAAGACAATATAAAACAATAGTAAAATGGCAAAAACAATCTTAATCGCTGACGATTCCGTTAGCATCCGAACGCTGGTTAATGCGACATTAGAAGGCGCTGGCTACGAAGTCATTATTACGTCCGATGGACAAGAAGCACTAGATCAGTTGGACGGTAAACAAATTGACTTGGTTTTAACCGATTTAAACATGCCCAAAATAGATGGTACCGAATTAGTACGACGAATCAGAACCATAGAACAATATCAGTTTATTCCAGTCCTACTGTTAACCACAGAGTCTCAAGCTTCTAAAAAAATGGAAGCAAAAGAGGCCGGTGCTACCGGCTGGATTGTCAAGCCATTCATGGAAAGTAAGTTATTGGATGTAATCAAAAAAGTACTGAGATAAGAAAATCAATGATTCTCTCAATAGTAAATCAAAAGGGCGGTACTGCCAAAACGACCACTACCGTAAACTTAGCAACAGGGTTAAGCGAGAAAGGCAACAAAGTGTTGCTAATTGATTTAGATCCTCAAGGAAGTTTATCATTTTGTTTCGGGATTTCAGAAAATGAAAATGAAATCACACATGTACTATCGGACGAAATGCTTTTAGAAGAAGTCATTCATCGTGGAAAGCACATAGATGTTATTCCCTCTACTATAGCACTAGCTGATTTGGAATTATCCCTTCCAAACTATGAAAACAGAACATTTCTACTCAAAAACATTTTATGGCAGGTAGAAGATCGGTACGATTTTATCCTGATTGATTGTCCTCCCTCCCTATCATTATTGACAATAAATGCTCTTACTGCTTCAGAAAAGGTCATTGTACCAATCCAACTTTCTGTACTTGGAATTCAAGGACTTGACTTGATTCTCAATACAATTCACAGAGTTAAAACAAATTACAATAGTTCTCTAAAATTGGCAGGCGTACTACCGGTTATGGTTGACATGAGAAGAAAATTGAGCCTTGAGGTCATCCAATACATCCATGACAACTATGAAGTAAACGTATATGCAACCAAAATTCGGAATAGCGTTCGAGTGATGGAGGCACCCTCCTTTACTCAAAGCGTACTAGAATTTGCACCAAAATGCAATGCATCAATTGATTACAGAAAATTTACAATGGAATTTTTGGAAGCAACAAATAGACACTAAAACAGACAGAAACGACACGTAATATGGCACTTGGAAAAAATTTAAATAGAAAAAAAGATCTGCTTTTTTCCGAAGATTATAAGGAAAAAAGTGCAGAGACGAATCTTAAATCCTCTACAATAAAACTAAGCGGATCTATTACCATTTCGAACATCAAAAAAACCATAAACCAGATCAAAAAAAACATTTCCACATCTGATAAAGTAATGGTTATCGTCGAAAAGATAGACCCGTTTGACCTTACATTTTTACAACTAATCTCCGCACTTAAAAAAGAAAAAAAAGTGCATCTGACCTATTCAGAATTCAGTTCAACGCAAATGGTACAATTAGGATTTTCTAACCTAGAAAACTAAGAATGGATAACGTTAATAACATATTTATACAAGAAGCCAGGGAATTGATTATTACCCTAGAGGAGGCATTACTTGCATTGGAAGGAAATCCAAAAAACAATGAACAAATTCAGGAGGTTTTTAGAGTAATGCATACCTTAAAAGGAGGTTCAAGCATGTTTGGCTTTCAAAAAATAGAGGAATTGACCCATAACCTCGAAACCATTTACGATTTAATCCGAGAAGGGAAGGCTTCTGTTACCACTAAAGTGCTGGATGTTACACTCAAAACGGTCGATCACTTTTCGGCGCTACTCATTGACTCCGAATGTCAACAGCCTCAAAACATTGATAATCATCGTTTAATAATTCAGATTATCCAAGAAGCATTGGCAGAAATCAATATCACTCCAATCTCTGGTCTCGAAAATGATCGGCCTTCATCGCCAAACACCCTTCACACCTTTCTAATTCATATTTCATTCGATCAAAAAATCCTTTCCAACGGTACCAATCCACTGTTTTTAATTGAGGATTTGCTAGAAATAGGAAATGGAAGCGCATTTGCTCATACCCAAGATATCCCTTCCTTTTCTAAATTGGAGTTTGACAAATGCTATGTGCAATGGGACGTTGTGCTTGCCACGAAAAATACTAAAAACGAAATCAAAGATGTGTTTATCTTCGTTGAAGACGAATGCACGATTGATATTAAGGAAATATGTCCTTTCGACTTGCTCGAACTAGACGATTTGAAGTCCCTTACAGACACCCCAAAAATCGATTTTGAAGCGTCCATTATGGAAATTGCTTCCAACTATAGTCAACCAGAGGAAGCGGATAACCTTGTCGATTTGAATTCCGATCTCTCTTCAAAAATTGCCAAATCATCAAGTATAAGAGTTTCAACTGACAAGCTAGATGAACTTATGAATTTGGTAAGTGAGTTGGTTACAACACAAGCCGGGCTCGGATTGTATTCGGAAATAATCAATGACGATCGCTTGGACATTATTTCTGAAAACATCGAAATGCTTTCCAGACAACTACGAGATACAGCCTATAGTATGACATTGGTTCCTCTAAACAATGTTTTCTACCGTTTTCAACGATTGGTTCGGGACCTTTCTACCCAGTTAAATAAAAAAGTAAAATTCACTACCAAAGGAGGAGAAACCGAACTGGACAAAACCATTATAGAAGCACTCGCAGATCCGATTATGCACCTTCTTCGAAATTCCTTGGACCACGGATTAGAAACCAGCGAAGAACGAAAAAAAGCGGGTAAAGACGAAACTGGAACCATATCCCTTGAAGCATTTTACTCGGGCGCAAATGTGCACATTCAAGTTCGGGATAATGGAAAAGGAATAGACCCAATAAAAATCAAAGCTAAAGCGATCGAAAAAGGTCTTATAACCGCAAACGCAATTCTTACAGATCAAGAAGTCTTGAATTTAATCTTTGAACCCGGATTTTCAACCGCTTCTGAAATCACCGGTGTCTCAGGAAGAGGCGTGGGAATGGATGTAGTACAACGAAATATAACCGAATTACGTGGCGAAGTAAATCTGATTTCCGAAGAAGGAGAAGGAACCATTGTAGAAATTATTCTACCATTAACTTTATCTGTAGTGGATGGAATGTTGGTAAAAATAGATGATACCCACTTTGTAATTCCCCTCGCAGCAGTAGACAAATGCTTCGAAACTTCACACCAGGTTTTGGAAGACAACTTCAACAATATAGTGGTCATAGATGAGGAACAAGTTCCCTATTGCTACTTAAGAAAAGAATTTGACATCCACCAAAACTGCCCAGAAATTGAACAAATCATTGTTGTCAACTCCAATGATAGTATCACCGGGATTGTAGTGGATGAAATTATTGGAGAATATCAAGCCGTTCTTAAACCACTAGGCCGATTTTATAAAAATGTTAAAGTCATTTCAGGTGCTACCATTTTAGGAGATGGAACCATTGCCTTGGTATTGGATACCAACAGGCTGGTTCAAGACAATGCCCGTTCATATTCATCCCACACCCATTTAAAAGAAGAAGACGCTTCTTTAAAAATAGAATAGTACAGTATAGATCAGATCGAAATCACAAAAAAACCGCTATGGAAAACAACAAATCAACCGAAATCGAATCCTACCTATCATTTAAACTGATGAATGAAATATTTGCCATTAACGTAGGTAAAGTATTGGAAATTCTGGAAATGATGACCATTACGAGGGTTCCAAAAGTGCCCGGATATATGCGAGGGGTAATCAATTTAAGAGGAAGTGTATTACCCGTGATTGATACCCGTCAGAAGTTTGGGTTTCCACTCAAAGAAAACACCATTGATACCTGCATTGTGGTACTAGATATTCAAATAGAAGGTGAGTCAGTAACCATTGGCGCACTGGTCGACGGGGTGAGTGAAGTATTATCCATCAAGACGAGTGAAATCGAACCTCCTCCAAGCATTGGAATCAAATACAAATCCGAATTTATAGATGGAATGTGGAAAAGAGAAGAGGCATTTATTATGCTTCTGAATATTGACAAAGTATTCACTCAGGACGAAGTCTCCATTCTAGTCGATCAGACCCAGAAATCGAAGGCTCCAGCTAAAAAAACCCGTAAAAAGAATCCTCCAAAAAAAGAATGATTCTCCTGATATAGCCTTCATTCTCGTTTAATCTAATCTGATTTCTCTGTTGCAAAACATATGTACAAATAAAATCAACCTAACAATGCTTCAACTATTTACAAAAATCAATCCTCCTATTTATCTATTATTCCTGTGTTCCTTAGCATTCTGCGTTCAATCAAATGCTCAACAGGACAATAGCAACGCTCCGTCAACAAAACAAGATCCATTTACATTTAAAGCCGTGGTGCAAGGTGGGGTCTTTCATAATTTTAGTGGTGGAATCAAAACCGGCTCAGACTACATGAGTCGAACCCATCTGACCTTAAGTCTTGATACCAAAAAGGCTGGATTATGGAAAAATGGTCAATTCCTTGTTAATGGAGTGAATGCACACGGTGGAACCCCTACTGCAACATACATTGGCGACTTTCAGCCCATATCGAGGAATGAAGCCTCACCTCGCACAGGTATGTTCGAACTATGGTACAAACATACGCTCGGTAATGCCAGTATTTTAATTGGCCAACATGATATGAATTCATCCTTTGGCACAAGCGCTTATGGAGGGAACTCCATTCACTCGGCTTTCGGAATGAATCCAAGCATCACACCAAACGCGGGATATTCATTCTCTATTTTTCCAAGAACCATGCCTACTGTATATGTCAAATATGATTCGCTCAAGCTTGGAAACAATTTAATGACGATTCAAGCAGCCGTATATGCTGGAGCTAGTCAAAACTATGCGGACGACCCTTACAACATTCGTTGGAATATAGACGGAACCACTCATTCCAGATTTGAAATCCATTACAAACAAATGAAAAATGGCGTTCAACGGGGAATTGTAAAAGCAGGATTGCTTTATCACTCCGGTGATTTTCCAGATATGACCAACCCAGCTTCCGTAGTAAATGGAAATTTAGGAATGTATCTAATCACAGATCAACTTATCCTTCCAGAAGATGAAAAATCAGATCAGGGATTGGGCGTGTTTTTTCAAGTAGGAAGTGCTTCTGGAAATCAAAATTTGGTTGATCTGTTTATCAGTACTGGAATCCTTTACAAAGGGCTAATCCCAAAAAGAGATCAAGATGCTTTATTCATCGGGTTGCTAAACTCATCCATAAACGACCAGGTTGTAAACAACTTTAGTACAACACAAAGTCGATCGGTACTAGAACTAAACTATGCGATGAAACTAGGCACTCACTTTACAATTCAACCTGACTTACAATATATTATAAATCCAGGAGCAAATACCCTACTGGACAATGCATTCGTCGGCGTACTTCGATTTTCAATTGATTATTAAATAAAGAAATAAATAAGGAATTCAATATGCAAGCAATGCATGCACACAAACGATTTTAAAAAGATTAATTCAACTAACCTCTACTACTATGAAATTTAGAACACAACTATTATTAGGGAACGGTATAACACTCGTTATGCTATTTGTGATCGGGCTTATCGTTTATTTATCGATAAACAGCCTGTTGGATAATACAAAATGGGTGGAACACACGTATAAAGTGATTGGTAAAGCCAATCAACTCACCGGATATATGGTCGATCAAGAAACAGGAATGCGTGGATTTGCTGTAAGTGGAGACCAGGAGTTTCTGGAGCCATACATCGGTGGAAAAAGTTCCTTTGACAAATTGATGGAGGAAATGAAAATCACGGTAAATGATAATCCTGCACAAGTACAACGTCTTGCCGGCGTTGAAAAACTAGCACTTGAATGGAGAACAAAAGTAGCGGATAACTACATTTCTCTTCGAAACGATATTCTAAAAGGCGAAAGTTTGGAACGCGAAATTCACGTGATCATAAAATCTGGTGTTGGAAAGAAAAATATGGACGCATTAAGAAGTTTAATTACTCAATCTTCTCTTTCCTCTTCTCAAAAAGATCAACTCACACTGGACATGATCAATATGGAAACTGGACTTAGAGGTTTTTTATTGAACGAAGATGAGGAATATTTAGAACCTTACATCTCCGGAAAAGCTAATTTAGATCAACATTTGAATAGCTATAATGCCAGTTATCAGATCCGAACAGCGGCCTATGGTTGGGTCAACGACTATTCTGAAAAACTCATTGATCTGGCAAAAAAAGAAGCTTCAACTGCAGACATGGCGGAGTTGTATGAATTATTTGCAAAGAAAGAAGGGAAGATTTACATGGATCAAATTCGGGCACGGCTAGACGAATTTGCGGGTGAAGAATCCAAATTACTGGTGGTACGATTGGCCAATCAAGAATCCACTGCAAGCACCGCAAAAAGCGTCGTAGTTATAGGTACAACGGTTGCGGTTCTATTCGGAATCATTATCATTATTTTCATCACAAGAAGCGTAATGCGTACCTTAGGTGGAGAGCCTACGGAAGTAGCAAATATTGCCAATGAAGTTGCCAATGGTAATTTGAACATTGAGTTCGATGCAAATAAAAGTTACCACGGGCTATATGGAAACATGAAAAACATGGTGGTTAAACTAAAAGAAGTCGTTGCGGAGGTAAGAAACGGAGCCAATGCAATAACAGTTGCAGGTACGGAAATGAATTCCTCTTCACAGCAAATGTCTCAAGGATCCAACTCTCAAGCTGCTTCGACAGAGGAAGTTTCTTCTTCCATGGAAGAAATGGCAGCCAATATCCAACAAAACACTGCCAATGCTCAGCAAACCGAAAAAATGGCATTAAAAGCCGTAGAAGATGTAGAAGAAGGAAAAGGAGCGATAGGTCAGACGGTAAACTCGATGAAAGATATTGCTGACAAAGTATCCATTATCAGTGAAATTGCTCGACAAACCAATATCCTGGCATTAAATGCGGCAGTAGAAGCGGCACGTGCGGGAGAAGCTGGAAAAGGATTCGCTGTAGTTGCAGCCGAAGTACGAAAGTTAGCCGAGCGAAGCCAAATATCTGCAGTAGAAATTGACACCCTCTCCAAATCAAGCGTTTCCGTAGCTGAAAAAGCCGGAAAACTATTTGAGGAGTTGGTTCCTAATATTCAAAAAACAGCAGAATTGGTTCAAGAAATTAATGCCTCTAGTCTTGAACAAAATTCAGGTGCACAACAAGTAAACAGTGCCATTCAGGAATTAAATGGAGTTACACAGCAAAATGCAGCTTCTTCTGAAGAACTTGCGGCGAACTCAGAAGAATTAGCAAGCCAAGCGGACATGCTCCGATCTACCATCAATTATTTCAAATTGGATGACGAATTTGCCCATCACAGAAGAGCAGCTGCATATCAACAGACAATGTCACCAGCAATTGCTACCACACCAGCCACCTTTACTGCGGCAACATCCAATAACGGTGGATTTGAATTAAACATGAATGATTCAAACGTCAACGATGCTGATTTTGAAAAATTTTAATTAACCAATCGATTCAGGAAACACAAAACAATATCAATCCATTCATCTAACAACAACCAGGGAAACATACGGGTTGGGATCTCTTTAAGCAGAGATTTCAACCCTATGTGAACCGTACAAACTGCGAATCTTATCCCAATCTATTGGAATTAAACCAAAATAAAATACAGCTAAATGAGCGCGAGTATAGCAAACTGAGCCAATTCATATACACCAATTATGGGATCAAATTACCTCCCGCAAAAAAGATATTGGTGGAAGGTCGACTTCAAAAAAGGCTCGCCGCAACTAATAAAAAATCGTTCTCAGAGTACCTTTCCTATGTTTTCAGTAAAGGAGGTGCGCAAGAAATAATCCATATGGTAGATCAAATTTCTACTAACAAAACAGATTTTTTTAGAGAAGCAAGACACTTCGAATATTTAGACCAGGTCATCTTACCAGAACACATGAAAACCTCCAAAGGCAAACCCCTAAACATTTGGTGTTCTGCTGCCTCCAGTGGAGAAGAGATTTATACAATTGCCATGGTATTAGAGGAGTTTAACCGGATAGGAATTCATACCCTTGGATATTCGATATTGGGAACCGATATATCCGTAGAAATATTAAAAAAGGCCATTAACGCAGTATACACCATTGATCGGGTTTCAAATATTCCATTGCACCTCAAGAAACGCTACTTCTTGAAAAGTAAGAATCAGGATAAGCCTGAAGTTAGAATTGTATCTCAACTTCGCAACAAAACCCAATTTCAACGGTTGAATTTAATGGATGCCAATTATTCAGTTCCTCCCGAACTAGACATTATTTTTTGTCGAAACGTACTCATCTATTTCGATAAGAAAACACAGGAGGAAGTCGTACGAAAGCAATGCACAAAACTAAAAATAGGAGGCTACTTTTTCCTTGGACACTCCGAATCCATACTGGGATTAGATCTTCCTTTAAAACAAATTAAGCCGACCATTTACGTCAAAATTTAGAATGGAAAAAAAGAGACAACTCACAGATGCCGAGCTTTTAAATGAATTGAACGACCGATTCGAACAAAATCATTTGATGCTCAATCAATTGGAAGAATTAAACGAGAAACTGATTGATTCTGAAATGGTTAAATCCCATTTTTTATCTAATATTAAGAATGAAATCAACAATCCATTGTCTGCTATTCTTGGGTTGGCACAGGGCATAATGCATAAACCTGCTGATCTTGACATCGTTTCGAACAGTTCACGTTTAATATTTGAAGAAGCATTTAATTTAAACTTTCAGCTTAAAAATATTTTCTTGGCTTCTGAAATTGAAGCAGGACAAGCCTATCCTGAAATTTCAAGTCTAGATGTGCAACCAATCATCGAAAGCATTATCGAATCCTATCAATTTATGGCGATTCGTAAAAACTTGGAACTGAAAATCAATTTGGAAACGGATTTACAGTTTAAAACAGATACTCAAATGCTTGGAGCAATCATTTCCAATCTAATTTCTAACGCAATAAAGTTCAGTAATGAAAACGGAAAAGTAGAAGTCTCTGCTCATATTGTTCCTGAACGAAAACTGATCATAAAAATCCATGATGATGGAATAGGTATTAACGAGCAAAATCAAAACATTATCTTCGATCGCTTTAAACAATTGGACAGTGGAACAACTAAAAGATTCTCCGGGCAAGGACTGGGTTTATCAGTCGTGTCTTCCTTAATTGATTTACTTAAAGGAAGGATCGAAGCGAGTTGTGAAGTCAATCAGGGATGTAGTTTTATAGTAATAATCCCAGAAAATGAAACAGAGACGGACAAATTTTCTAGTTCCGATAATTCATTTTTGTTTTTTGATGATGAAAAGAACAGCGAACTATTTTGATTTGATGCATACCAGTCAGAAAATCCACGATCATTTTCTTTATCCGTCCTCTATTTTTGTGACGCATGAACGCTTTGAGGTAAAAACCATTTTGGGTTCTTGCATCGCTATGTGTATCCACGATCCTGTCAAAAAATCAGGAGGTATCAATCATTTTATGCTTCCTCTATGGAATGGTGAGGGACTTGCGTCTCCTAAATATGGCAATATTGCCATCAACTTATTAATTGATAAAATGTTGGGAATGGGAAGTGAAAAAGAAAATCTAATTGTAAAGTTGTTTGGAGGAGCCAGTCTCCATAATTCCAACATTTCGGTAGGGGTACGCAACATACAAATAGCAAAAGACTTGTTGGCAAAGCATCAACTAAACTGCGTCGCAGAAAGTTTAGGTGGAAAATTGGGTCGAAAAGTGCTCTTCGATACGGGCACAGGTTTGGTTCGAATGAAATACATTTCCAACACATAAACAACATTAATATAATTAGTTAGTTAGGTAGTTTATCGTCAAATCGTAAAAGGAGAATGAAAAAGATTAGAGTACTTATTATCGATGATTCAGCCGTAGTAAGACAAACATTAACATCTATTTTTGCCACTGACAAGAAACTAGAAGTAATCGCAACCGCTTCTGATCCGTTTGTGGCTGCAAAGAAAATAAAGGCAGAGGTCCCGGATGTAATCACATTGGATATTGAAATGCCTAAAATGGATGGGATCACCTTCTTAAAAAAACTTATGTCTCAACATCCGGTTCCAGTCGTAGTAATCTCCACACTTACGGAGCACGGCACTGCTACCGCCTTAAAAGCATTGGAATATGGCGCAGTAGAAGTATTGGCCAAACCAAGATTAAATACAGAAAAAGCATTAAAAGAAAGTTCGATAATTTTATGTGATACGGTTAAAGCAGCTGCATCCGTACATGTTCAGCGCATTAAAACCGGGACGCCTCTTTTGAAAGCCAGTCCCAAGCTCAATGCAGACGTTATTTTGTCTAAAAAAAGCACCATGACCAGCATGTTAAAAACAACGGACAAAGTTGTAGTGATTGGCGCTTCTACCGGAGGAACAAAAGCTATTAAAGTACTTTTGCAATCACTTCCGCTCGATTGTCCGGGTGTAATTATTGTACAACACATGCCCGAAATATTTACCAAGCAGTTTGCAAAACGTCTTGATCAAGAATGTGGTATCACAGTAAAAGAAGCGTCGCACGGAGACCGTGTATTGCGAGGTCATGCATTAATTGCTCCTGGAAGTCATCACATGTTGTTGAAGCGAAGTGGGGCTCAATATTTTGTAGAATTAAAGGATGGTCCATTGGTGAGTCGACATAAACCTTCGGCGGACGTATTATTTAGGTCAGCAGCACGTTATGCAGGGAAAAATGCCGTCGGAATCATTCTAACCGGTATGGGCGATGACGGAGCCAAAGGATTGCTCGAAATGAAAGAAGCTGGCGCATACACCATCGCACAAGACGAACAATCATGTGTCGTTTTTGGAATGCCAAAAGAAGCAATTATGTTAAATGCACATGCCAAAATACTGGATCTGTCTGAGATTGGTAAGGAGATTGTTCGAATAGTGTAAAGTGAATCCACCGGCTCGTACCTTTAAATGAAAATCAATTTTGAGCACTGAAAAGCGGACGAAGATTGGTTAGATGACGTCTATTTATCAAGTTTACAAGTCTAGATTACACTAGGTTTAAGCTGGGTTTATTTCTAATCACAGAAGTCCATCGTTTTTATTTAAACCGTTGTTGGTGTTTCAACCGCAAGGCATGTGGCAGTTAAGTCCAAGAATTTCTAATTAAGTAACACTTTTTTCTCATAAAACACCAAAATAATCAGCCTTCAAACGAAATGAAGGGTGATTTCATCCAATATCATCCTTTGTGGGTAGAAACTTTCCCAAACCTGCTTACGTAAAAGGGGGTAGAAAGAAACCATATAACAATTTTACAGGCATGTAAGGTTGTGGTAATAAACGTGAAGATGGAGTAATAAGTGATTAGGGAATGCATGAATAAACGGAGCAGGTCAAACGGACGTTCTGAGCAAATAATGAGGATTGAGGAGAAGGCGAATTAAATTGAAGGACATTGATATATTGAAATAGAAGAGTGTTTGCGAAAACGCGTAGTAGGCGAAGTGCAGTGAAGTCGGAAGAGGACGATGGATGTTGGATTAGTTAGTTAAAGTTAAGTTAGATTGAAAAGCATGCTACGCTTTGGTAAGATGAGGAAAAATGGAACGAGGGAAAACACAATTCAACAAAATTAACAATATCGATTTAATTCATAAAATGTGATGAGGGAAAGTGAAGATGGAAAAATGCTTGGAATAAAATGATGACCTGTGCACCAAAATAAGGAGGCTGCTGATTATAGTATAGTTAGTATATATAGTGTTAGAATGGTAAGGTAAGGCAGCCTCCTTATGGTGATAAAATTAAAGGACATTGATCTTTGCATGGATCAATGTCCTTTTTTGTTATTAGGCAACCTTTTTGTACTTTGTATCGTTATATTAATAGATACACAAACAACAAACGTTTAAAGTTCAACAACAAGATAAGATGAAGGCCTTCATTCTTTTTAACGTTAATGCTGCAAAACCTACATGGGTTCATTTGCTATGCATCCTTTCTATTTCATGTTCTATATTTCTTTTTTCTTGTAAAAAACAAGAATTGAGTCCTGTATTGGCAAACCCCGATTCGGATCGATCTTTTACTGAAATCACAGGAGAATGGAAAGGTATTGTTCGAGGTAAAATAGGAACAATATTGGAAAACCATTGTGGGGAAACTCTGCGAAATTATGATGGAGATGTGGAACAAAGTTTGATTCTTAATGAAGATGGAACGGTTCAAATCAAGAATATAAAAAGAGGAAGGTGGCTTCATAATAATACGTTTATGGAATCCTGTGGGGTTCAATACGGTGATATGGAAATGGAAGAGTTTATCATTAAGGAGGGAACTTGGTCCTATAATCGTGATCGGAAGACTTTGGTGCTAAATGTTACACCATCGAATGAAATTTGGTGTGGGACTGGGATGACGGATGAAGAATACCAATGTTATCTGGACAACCGAAAAGATGATATCTACCAATTTAAAATCACCTATTTGTTAGGAGATAAATTGAATTTGGAATTAGAGGGTTTCAATAAAGGTGATTGGCATAATGAATTTTACGGGTATCATTTTAAATTGGCCCAATAAGAATAAGGAAGCCCTGATTAAGGTTGTTTATTATATAGATATCATATTTATTTTTTGATATAAAATCCTTCTACGGTTGCTTGCATTCCAAAGCCACACTCGTATCGATCATCTAAAAAGGAAACCACGGCAAAATTGTGATAAAACACGATTTCAAATTTACAATTCATAAACTCGTCATCGTTTTCGTCATAGATTAGCCGATTTGGATTTGGGTTGCTCACTGTTGCTTCTTCTATCGCAGCTATGTGATTTGATGGAGAAGAACCAAGGTTGGAAAAATTTACTTTGTAAATTTCATTTGATTTATACACTTGCATTTCACCTTTTCCTTGATTTTTTCCTTGCTTATAACCCCATGTTCCACTCAGGTTAGCCGTGTTAAGTGGATGAAAGAATTTTATTTTTTCATCGATTCCACGGATAGAACACTTCATCTTAATCGGGTTTTCATAATCTGCGGAGCTCCATTCACCGGACCATTTGGTTAATTGGTCGTTTGATGTTAGGGTTATGTTTCCTACAA
This sequence comes from Cytophagales bacterium, assembly GCA_965277185.1. Lineage (GTDB taxonomy): Bacteria > Bacteroidota > Bacteroidia > Cytophagales > JAHDFW01 > JAHDFW01. The sequence goes on from CBDICC010000006.1 coordinate 385,863, forward strand.
TGTTTCCGTATTTATCATATTCTTTGAGGTAAAAGGTATTTTGTACTTTCTTACCTAATACTAAAATTCGGATTCTATTCCCATTATAAAATAGTTGACCAGCTACAAGATCGCCCCTTATTTCAAATTCCATTTCCGTTGTATGATTGCCTCCTATTGTTTTTAGGGCTACATATGGATAATTTACTTGGACCTCAGAGTCGGTGGTGGGAATACTGGATTGTTCGTCTTTCATTTGATTATCGGGACCCGGAACTTCGTGTACAGGGTGAGATCCTCCATTATATTGTTCCTCTACATTGGACTCACTTGAATTGTTTGCAGGTTCTGGCGTATACGTTCTTGATTCTATTTTTTCTTCAATTACCTCGGCAGCGGCCTTATTTTCTGTATTTGAATTTGTGGTTTCATTCGATGTGCAAGCAAGGAAATTTAATATAATACACGCAGCGAAGAGAAAAGTAATGCTATTTTTCATTTGAAAATGTTTCCAGTAAATTTTGATTTCCTAATTTAAGGGATTCGAATGTAATGAGGCTAATTTATGAAGATTAATAACGATAATAGGATCACACAGTTGTATGGAATCAAATACCCGATTATTCAAGGAGGGATGATTTGGTGTAGTGGTTGGGAACTGGCAAGTGCTGTAAGCAATGCTGGGGGATTAGGTTTAATTGGATCTGCATCTATGTATCCAGACACATTGAGGGAACACATTCAAAAATGTAAAAAAGCTACAGATAAACCTTTTGGGGTAAATGTAGCATTGATATATCCTGCGGTAGAGGAGCATATTCAAATAATTATTGAGGAAGGAGTGAAGATTGTTTTTACGTCTGCTGGAAATCCGAAAACTTGGACAAAACATTTGCAGGATCATGGTATTGTGGTGACGCATGTTGTGCCATCAACGAAGTTGGCTATGAAGTGTGAAGCCGCAGGAGTAGATGCGATTGTGGCTGAAGGTTTTGAAGCTGGGGGACATAATGGCCGTGAGGAAACAACTACGCTTTGTTTGATACCGAATGTAGTTGATCATATTTCGATTCCGGTGTTGGCAGCGGGTGGAATAGGGTCGGGTCGTGCGATTTTGGCGGCTATGGCGTTAGGTGCGGATGGAGTTCAGATTGGATCTCGTTTTGCTGCAAGCGAAGAGGCATCGGCACATATTCATTTTAAGAATCGAATTGTAGATACCCAGGAAGGAGGTACGGAGTTATCATTGAAACAACTTACTCCTGTTCGTTTGATTAAGAATGAATTTTATGACCGGGTAAAAGAGGCGGAAATTCAAGGAGCAAATAAAGAGGAGTTGACTGAGATTCTTGGGAAACGAAGAAGTAAACGAGGGATGTTTGAGGGAGATATGGTTGAAGGGGAACTGGAAATTGGTCAGGTTTCAGGGACAATTGATTCGGTATTGCCTGTTGAAACGATAGTTAAAAATCTTGTGGAGGAGTTTGATGCGGCAAAGAGTCGAATGGAATCTTAAATTAACTAGGATTTAATATCGACTTATTTTTATTAATTGTATTGAATGAAAGACTTTTTCCATAATGCATTTAGTGCACAAATTGTAATTAGATCGATTAAAGTTGCTTTGGTGGTTGGAACGTTGTTAAACCTGATCAATCAAGGGGATTTGCTGTTGAATATGAATTTTGATAAGATCAATTATATCAAGTTAGGTTTGACTTATTGTGTGCCCTATATGGTTGCAACCTATGCAGGAGCAATGGTGCGGAAGGAGTGATTTGATTTATGTTTTTAAACTTTACCGTCTAAATTATTATGTAAAATTAGATCAATGTAATTTCTCCAGAATTCACATTAAAAGCCATTTGTTGTACTGTAATGGTCATCTTTATATTTTCATCACTAAGAATTTCCAAGCATCTATGAGAATCAAATTCATGATTTTCATTTTCATTTTCGTTGTTCAACATTAATTCTAGCGTACAACTGTCGTATCGATGACAAGAAGTAGATTGAAGGATGTTTGAACTGTTGTTGGTGTTTTTATTGTCATCAATTTCGAGCTTTTTATAATCATTGGTTACAACAAGGAAGTTCTGATTTTGTTGATTGTTAGGAGTACGAACGGCGCATCGTTTTGGAGCCCTTTCAATAACGGCTTGCTCTTCCGGGTTTGTTCCTGCAACTAATAGAAGACAATCAGAGACAATTTCGGTTTCACTTAATATTTTAACAGCATCTGAAAAGGAGTTAGAATGCTCTAGGGTATGTCGAATAAGAAAAGATACAGGGGTAGATAATGAAACAGGATCATTGCTTGAAACTGCATTTAATGTAATTCCAAACTTTCCTGGTTTGACACCAGATAAGGCTCCAATAAATCCAGGCCAGCCAATTGTATTGTAAATTGTTTTTTCATTTTTTTGAAAGTTGAACGTAGCTGAATGCTTAGATAATAGGTCATTTTCAGTGTGCCAGTCTAGATTACGAGCATGCCACATGATGGAGCGTTTTTTGTCGAACAGGGAAAACGCTGTACACCCTAAATAGACTTTTAAGATATCATAATATAGGTTTACGAGAAGTATTTGATCTTTTGAATAAGGTAGAATAGTGGCTAAAAATTCTATTTCTAGTAGATATTCAGTTGGAATATGTGGTTTAACTAAACCTATATGAGCTATAATAATGGATTCGGCACCGTGAAAATCATGTAGATAATAATCGTACAATTCCGATATTTCAGATTTATAGTTTTCAAGGAACTTCCACCTTTCGGAAGGAGATAGGTCCAGGTTGATAGTATGTATTGGAAAACTGTTCATTGATATAATAGTTTATCGGTGTATAGATTTATAAATGGTACTTATTCTATAGCCACACGATCATCAAAACTAGTATTATTCCGCTTTTCATGGCTATATATGAAGTTTTCTTTTGTCCCGAACCACTTTATTGCTTGGTTTGACTGAAGTTTGATTGGACAATTGTCCATGGATTTTTTTCCATTAAAGAAATGGTACGAACTATAGTCCCATTGATTTAGATCGTCGGTAAAACAATGATGAACAGGATTATTATGGATATATAGAATGAGGCTTCTAAAATATTCTTCCGAATCTACATTTTTGCGTTTAAATCTAGCTTGAAAAAGACTACCATGTCGTTTTTGTTGTTTGTTATAAGCTTTACTATATGCATTGAATAAGTTTGAAAATTGCTGCGATATGTAGCGACTAATAATTGTTTCTTCAGAGTTATCTGTTCGGTTATTATTGGAATCTAAGTTGGTTGATTTATTATTGGTTCTATCATCGTTATTGCCAAATTGATCCATTTTTTTATTCACTGCGTTATTTATTAACCCATCATCGGTTGCTACATCTTCCACGCCTGCGCCACCACCACCGCTTAAACCTTCGAGGTCTTTCAGACCTCGAAGGTTTAAAGGCCGCGCGCGCGGGATGTAGTACCTTGAATTGGGATTATCTTTATATTTGTTTTGTATGTCATTCTTGAGTTGATCATAATCGAATACCTTAATAAAAAAATGGATGTGATTTGGCATTAGACAGTAACAATAGGTCTCCGCTATTGAACTTATATGTTCTTGATACTTTCTTAAAAGATGATAATAGTTGTCTTTTCTTCGAAATAGATTTTCAAATCCGTTTGCTCGGTTATATATATGATAGTAATTCCCTGGTTCCAACATTTGTAGTGGTATTAATGATGAATTCAAATATATTACATTGTTTATAGTTTAAACTAAAATATTATTTAAAGATTTTATCTTATCACATAAAGATTTTAAATCGTCAAAACCAATCGTTTGATCTGCATCACTTGCCGCTTTTTGCGGTGTCTTATGAATTTCTACAATAACTCCGTCTGCACCTGCAACGACAGAAGCTAATGCCATAGTAGAAACATGTCTTCGAATCCCAATTCCATGAGAAGGATCTGCTATAACTGGTAAATGTGTTTTTTCCTTCAAAATTGGAATAGAGTTTAAATCCAATGTGTTTCGATATGCTTTTTCAAATGTTCGAATGCCCCTTTCGCAAAGCAAAATTCGTTCGTTTCCTGCACTAAAAACGTACTCTGCAGAATATAATAATTCATCAATTGTTCCACTGATTCCACGTTTAATCATTACCGGTTTATCAATGCTACCTGCAGCGTCTAACAAATTGAAATTTTGAGAATTACGTGCTCCGATTTGAAAAATGTCCACATAGTCAGCCATTTCTTCAATTTGAGATGTGTGCATTACTTCTGTAATTACTTTTATGCCGTTTTCAGAACAATGTTTGTAAAATAGTTTCAATCCATCAATTCCCATTCCTCTGAAACTATAAGGTGATGTCCTTGGTTTGAATACTCCCCCCCGCATTATCCGAACGTTATTCGATTTTAAACATTCTACCGTATTTATTATTTGCTCTTCACTCTCAATGCTGCAAGGTCCGGCCATCATCACAGGAGCATTAGATCCACCTATCTTCACTCCGTCTCCCATATCGACCTCTGTTCTTCCCACCTTCCATTTCGATGAAACCAATTGATAATCATCGCTTACCACATGAATATCTTTGATTTCACTTCTGTTTCCAAGAGAACGAATATCTAAGTCGGGCTTCCCAGCACACACCAAATATTCAGCAAACTGGGTTCGAACTTGATTCGGTTTTAAACCCAATGCCTGAAACTCACTAAGAAGTTCTGCCTTCCTTCCTGCTTCTATATTTTGATTTATTTGTATTATCATAATTAGTTAGTTAATTATTCTATTATGGTATTCTAGTCTATTGTAATTTATTTTCCTCCGTTGTTATTTACTTAATGGAGGAGATGAATGTTTTGATTTCATTTCGTCTGGATGATCCATCCTTTATTTTACTAAGGCATTTCATAAATGCCGTTCCTATAATCCCCCCAGATGTATGAATTGTTGCGTTTTGAAACGATGTATAATCTTTGATGTTGAAACCAGTCATTACTGGATTTTCTAGTTTTAAATCTTTAACACCTTTTAAGTAAATAGAAGAATCAATGTTTTTCGTGCTATTTCCCGTAGTACTGCTAGTCGAAACCGCGTAAATAAATCCATTTGAGTTATCATCAATTGTTCGAATTCGATCTTCACTTGTTTCCGGACTAATCAAACAAATGTTACTTAACCCAGCCTCTTCAAATAAGGATTGATAGTTTGCTTTGTAAAATGCTAAGGGCAAATCAGGAAGAATTACTCCGTCTACTCCAACAGCGGTGCATTGCTTCACAAATTTCTCCACTCCATAGGTGAACACAGGATTGAAATACCCCATTAATATTACAGGAATAGAAACATGTTGCCGCATCGTTTGCAGTTGTTCAAATAGCAACTCTAGATTCATTCCATTTTCCAAAGCAACGCGACTGCTTTCCTGAATTACCGGGCCATCAGCCAATGGATCACTAAATGGAATACCTATTTCTATCAAATCAACCTCACTTTCTTCTAAATCTTTGAGGATTTCTAGAGTAGATTCCAATGTTGGAAATCCAGCTGTAAAGAAGATGCTAAGGACCTTTCGATTCTCTTGATCTTGTAATGATTTAAATAATTGTTGAATTCTATTCATTTTAAGTGTTCTTAAATCCTTATTCTTATTGTCCTTCGAAAAAACGTTGATATGTTGCCAAATCTTTATCGCCTCGTCCACTTAGGTTGATTACAATCTTGGAATCTTTTGGGACATCCTGTAGTTTCTCAAGATATGCCAATGCATGGGCGGATTCGATTGCTGGGATGATTCCTTCCGTTCTAGACAAAAGTAGTCCTGCGGTTAAGGCTTCCTGATCCGTAATGCTATCATATTTACCTCTACCAATTGCGTTTAAATGTGCGTGTATAGGTCCAATTCCGGGATAATCTAATCCCGCGGATACACTATGCGGTTCAATTACCTGACCGTCTTTTGTTTGCATTAATACGGTTTTACTGGCGTGTAGAATTCCATCTGTTCCCAATTTGAGCGTGGCTGCGGTTTTATCCGTATGGATCCCTTCTCCTGCAGCTTCAATTCCTATTAATTGGACGTTTGAATCATCTAAAAAATGGTAAAATGCGCCAATAGCATTACTCCCTCCGCCTATGCAAGCGATTACATAATCTGGATTTGGCAATTGTTTTTTAATTTCCTTACTAATAACGGATTGGAATAGCGTTACCATATCAGGATAGGGATGTGGACCTACAACAGAACCAATAATGTAATGCGTTCCGGTAGGATTGTTAATCCAATCACGGATGGCTTCGTTGGTTGCATCTTTCAATGTTTTACTTCCACTTTCTACCGGAATTATTTTTGCACCTAACATTTTAATTCGTGCGACATTCGGGGCCTGACGCTGAACATCTTTCGCACCCATGTAAATAGTACAATCCATTCCTTTCAACGCGCATACAGTAGCAGTAGCCACTCCATGTTGACCAGCTCCGGTTTCTGCGATTATTCGTGTTTTACCTAAAGCCTGTGCAAGCAAAATCTGTCCAATCGTATTGTTGATTTTGTGTGCTCCGGTATGACATAGGTCTTCTCGCTTTAAATAGATCTGTTGTTGATATCTTTCGGATAGATTTTTGGCGAAATACAATGGAGTAGGTCGACCAACATAATCGGTAAGTAGGGCCTTGAATTCCCGTTGAAAATCATCACTGTTGTAAATAGAGAGATAATTTTGCTTAAGCTCTTCTACATTTGGATGCAATAATTCCGGAATAAAAGCACCTCCATAGGAACCATAAAATCCATTTTGGTCCACTTGAAAATCCGATGTTGATTGTGTATTCATTATAATAAATTTATTAATTCAAATCGTTTGTATTAATTAATATGTTACCGGCGAATTCCGTAATCTGTTTTACGAATTTTGCACATGCGTTCATCATTTGGATCTTTGTGATGAAAAACAATTCCTTCTAAATCTGCGGATTCTAAAAAGGATTTTATTCCTTCAAAAGATCGGTCAGGTAGATCCAAGATTTCTTTACCATGAGGGATTAACTGATGTCCAATTAATTTCTCAGGGTTCTTTTGTATTTTTTCCCCGCAGAGTTCATATGAGCCATCTATTTGGTTTTCCGAACCTAATTTATCAAATGCTTCAAAATGAAATTTGTTTGCATTGTCTTCTCGATGACATGGAACCCAATGAGGATGATGACCCGATTTTGAATCCGGTTCTTGACAGGGAATTGCTCCTTCCGGTAAGTTCCTTCCTTTTTTTAAGTCAAAGCGTTTATAAAGTTTTCCGTCAATAATCGCGCAAGAAGTACCGTCGAACTTTTGAGTTGGAACTCCGTCTGTTAGTGCCCAAGTATTTTCAGGGTTAATTTCAGCAATGATTCTTCCCAAATCTTCTGGATCTTTTTTAAATAGGGTGCTTAATTTTTTCATTGTTAATTTTGTTAAACTTTAATTAAAATCATGTCTTATAATTACCTAAGGTATATTACCTTTTTATATTGTGGATAAACTCTTTAACCAGTTTAGTGTTTTTTAACCCAGGTTTAGTTTCAAATTTACTGTTGATATCTATACCAACTAGCTGTGGATGATTAAGAGCTAAAATGGATTCCACATCTTTTGGACCAATTCCACCGCTCAGCATAAAAGGGGTAGATAGTTTGTACTCATTTAATACGGACCAATCAAACTTTTTTCCGGATCCTCCATACCCATCTGTCTGAGTGTCAAACAAGAACAAATCTACTTTATTCACAAATTTCTGACAATTGTTGATATCTTTTGACGAAGTGATTGAAAACGCTTTAATAACGGAAGCATAGTTACGTATTTTTTCACACAACTCAGGAGTCTCATTTCCGTGCAACTGAATGGTATCCAGATTATAACGCTCTTTTTTGTCTAAAATGTTTTCCACATTTTCGTTTACAAAGACACCCACCCTTTTTGTGTGTTTGTTATGTTGGATATTTGGGAAGTTTTCCACAAACCGACTAGATTTAGGGTAAAAAATGAACCCAATATAGTCCGGTTTTAGCGCAATGATATCTGACACATTATCAGTGTATTTAAGCCCGCAAACCTTCAACTTTAGTTTAGATTGATCCACCTGTTTTTCTCTGTTTAATTTTGATTTTATTCAGCTTCAATTATTCCATCATTTGCAAGGCATCCACAAAGTCTGCACATGCCAAAGGTGGTTCGGATTGTTTCATAAATGTTTCTCCAATTAAGAACCCTTTGTAACCATGTTTTCGTAATTCAATTAAGGAAGAAGGATCACTTAAGCCGCTTTCACTTACTAACGTAAATTCTTTTGGAAGGACGCTTGATAATCGAATGGAGTTTTCAATATTCACTTCGAACGTGTCTAAATTTCGGTTGTTTACTCCGACTAAATCGATATACTGATTTGGATGTGTTTTTGCCTCATTTTCATTGTGTACCTCCAATAAAACTTCCATCCCTAATCCTTTGGCTACTTGAGCAAGTTGCGTTGTTTTTTCTGGTGTCAAGATCGAGGCGATTAATAGTATTACATCTGCCCCAATGCTTTTGGCTTCTAAGATTTGATATTCGTCAAGAATAAAGTCTTTTCGAAGAATGGGACAATAGTTGAATTTTCTAGCTAAGGTTAAATCCTCATTTTTACCACCAAAAAAATGTTGATCTGTTAGAATTGATATAGCTGAAGCCCCAGCTTGCATATATCCAATGCTAGTTCGCTCAATATCTACGTATGGATTGATTTCTCCCTTGCTGGGTGATTTACGCTTGATTTCTGCAATGATCCCAGAGGCATTGGGCCGCGTAAGATATTGTTGCATTGAAACGGGTGTTGTGTCAAAATAGATTGATTGTTCCAATAGTTTCGTTGGATACAAAGCAATACGTTCCGCCGTCTCTTTGCGCTTATGGTCTACGATTTGGTTAAGTATGTTCATGTTATATATGTATTTCTAAAATTCGTTTGATTGGATCTTATTTAACTTAATGTCAAAATCGTTTCCAGTGATTTTAACGCACTACCTGATTTTAAAGATTCAGATGCAAGCTGAACTCCTTCTTGATAGGTGATTCCTTTAGAACAACTGATGGCTTGTCCAGCATTCGCTAGAACTACATTTTCCTGCGCTATTGAACCTTCGTTTCGAAGGATCTTCATGAATATCTTAGCAGAAGATTCGACTGTTTCTCCTCCTTTAATTTCAGATGGATCTAAGCTTGAAAACCCGAGTGTTTCTGCGTCTGGTGTAATTTCTCCGTTATTGGAAATTATTTTTACTTTGCCAGTTAAAGAAATCTCATCGTAGCCATCCAAACTGTGTAGGATTCGATATTCTTTGTTGGTTTTTTGAAATAGGTAATTATATATTCGGGCTAATTCCAGTGAGAACACACCTACAATTTGTTTTGTAGGTTGTGATGGATTTACTAAAGGCCCCAACATGTTGAAAAAGGTTTTAATTCCCAGTTCTTTTCGAATAGGAGCTACATGCTTCATAGCTGGATGAAATAGTGGAGCGTGTAAAAAACAAATACCTGCCTGATCAATTTGTCGTTTTAGTGTATCAGATTTGTTGGTGAATACCAATCCCATGCTTTCCATTACATTGGAAGAACCACAGCCGGAACTTACGCCATAATTGCCATGTTTAGCTACTTTAACTCCAGCTCCTGCAGTTACAAAGGAGGCTAAGGTAGAAATATTGAATGTATCTTTTCCATCTCCTCCGGTTCCACATAAATCAATGGCATCGAATTCAGATAAATCGATAGGTAATGCTAATTCTAAGAGTGCATCTCGAAAACCGGAAAGTTCCTCAACCGTGATTCCTCTCATACGAAACGAAGTTAGAAAAGCAGCTATCTGGCTTTGGTTAAACTCACCGTTTCCAATAGCAATGAGGATTTTCCGAGATAGGTCGTAATCCAGTTTTTGGTGTTCAAAAAGTTGTTCTAATATCTTTTTCATTTCAATTCAGTTTAATGTCTTAAGAAGTTTTCAATTATGGTTTTGCCTTCAGGAGTTAAAATACTTTCAGGGTGGAACTGCACTCCACGTACATCATGATGCGTATGTTTTAATGCCATAATTTGGCCTTCTTCGTCTGTTGCGGTAACAACTAGATTGTTTAGTGGGTTTTGATTCGAAACAACCCAACTATGATATCTTCCTACTTCAATTGCTTGATTCATGTTTTCAAATAAATAATCTGAGGTGTCAATGGAAATGGTTGAACTGATTCCGTGTTTTACTTCTGTAAGGTTTTCAAGTTTGTTTCCATAAACTTCTGCTATTGCTTGATGACCCAGACAAACACCAAGAATGCTTTTTGTTGATCCATAATGTTCGATCACAGACTTAGTTAACCCCGCATTTTCCGGAACGCCAGGTCCTGGTGAAATGAGTATTTTATCAAACGTGTCTACTTGATTCAATTCAAATCGATCATTTCGTACAATTTTGTAGGTGCATAATTCTGATTCTCGAATAATTTGTACCAAGTTGTAAGTGAAGGAGTCGTAATTGTCTATTATTAAAAGTTTCATATCTCGTTAAATCTGGATTGAATAGAGTGATAGTGATATAAATGGACTAAAGATTGTTTGCTAGTTGAATCGCTTTGCGCAATGCGGCGATTTTGTTGTTGACTTCTTGAAGTTCACTTTCTGGATTGCTTTTAGCAACTACGCCGGCTCCTGCCTGGAAGTACAGTGTGTTTTCTTTGCAAAGAAAGGAACGAATTAGAATGGCTTTATTAATGTTCCCAGAACCACTGATGATTCCAACGGATCCACCATAGAAACCTCGTTTTGTAGTTTCATATTCGTCGATTAATTGCAACGCTTTGTATTTTGGCGCACCGCTTAAAGTACCGGCAGGGAAGGTATCACCAAATGTTTGATAAGAGTTTTGATCAATATCTCCCGTTACTTTACTGGTCATATGAATCACATGGGAGAAATACTGAATTTGTCTTAGTTCCTTCACGGCTACGTTTTTAGCAGATTTACTTAGATCATTTCGCGCTAGATCAACCAACATGGTATGTTCAGCATTTTCTTTTGGATCCGCTTGAAGTTGTATTGCTAATTCTTGGTCTTTTTGAAAATCTCCAGTGCGCTTGTAAGTTCCAGCAATTGGATGAATTTCTGCCGCACCTTCTTGTACTTTAAGTTGTGCCTCTGGAGAAGAACCAAATAATTTAAAATCTTCAAAATCAAAGAAAAAGAGGTAAGGGGAAGGGTTAATGCTACGCAATGCCCGATACACATTGAATTCATCTCCGTTGAATTTTTGTTGAAAACGCCTGGATAGAACTATTTGAAACACATCTCCTAATTGACAATGTTCAATGCCCTTTTTCACCATAGAAAGATATTCATTATCGGTTATATTACTGCTTTCTTCTAGGTTTCCAATGTTAAAATCAAATGTGATGGAACCATTCCGCGATATTAGGTTGATCACTTGTTCGATGTTCGATATTTCATCTTCTGGGATGGATTCAATTAAAGTCAGTTCATTTTTGAAGTGATCAATAATTAATTGATAGCGAAACAATTTGTATTGGATTGCTGGAATGTCATGCTCGCTATTGTTTTTATTTGAAAACTTTATGTCTTCGAAGTATTGAACAGATTCAAAGGTATTGTAGCCATAAAACGAACATGGATCAAAAGGTAGATTAGGTTGATTGGAAGAAAATGAGGATATAAATTCTCTGATTTGGTCTGGAATGAAATGAGTATTTCCGTTTAGAACAATCTCTGATGAAGTAGTTTCATTCCGTTTTTTGGTTATGATTTGATTGTTATGAACTTGAATTTCCGCGAGTGTATCAAAAGCAATGAAGGATAAACTATCCTCCTTTGAACTATAGTCAGAACTTTCGAGTAATACAGAGCCTGGAAACTTATCTCTGAGGTTCAAATAGATTCCAACAGGGGTAATGGTATCTGCAAGCATTTGATGAGTGGAAGTAGTAAGTTTCATTGTTGTTGTTGTGTCTGAAATGAATTTTATTGATTGAATTTCTTTTGGAATCGGTATTGAAAAAAGGGCGTAAAACAAAAAAGCCCGCTGTGGAGCGGGCTTTTGCTTTATTAAAATTTATCTAAATTAAAGTGAGATTATTGACTTCGAGATAAATAACATACAATTCCTACCACAGCGAATGAGATTCGTTGCGCCATCGCCAATAATATTGGTTCTGGGTGTTTTGTAGGGTTTTATAGTTCTTATTTAAAGCCAATTTCTTTGATTTGGTAGAACAAAGGAAGGTTAGAAAACTGAGAACACCAAAAATTTCCTAAAAAATGTTTCAACAGGAATCTACATCAGCTTTTGTTTAAGTAGTTAAAATGACGTTTGTAGGGCATGTCGAGAGGGTATGTGGGATATGAGGCTTGTCGGAAGTATCACATGTCGGAGCATTGCATGTCGGAGTATTGCATGTCGGTGACAACACCGACATGGGTTGTCAATACCGACTTGGGTTCGGTAACACCGACATGGATTGTTAATACCAGGATGTGTTTAATAACACCGATGTGGGTTGTTAATATGAACGAGGGTTCGATACCACTGAAATGGGTTGTTAATACTGACGTGGGTTTAAAACATAAATCAAATTTATATAATGGGTGTCATCACGAGAAATCCACACTTATCTTGTATTTATATTTCTAAAAAAGCTAATTATATGTATTTTTATTAAATGATCGAACATGAAATACAGTTTTTTACCGCAACTATTTTAAAATGGCAAAAGCTAATGAAGAGTGATGATTTTAAGGAAATAGTCATGAACAGTCTTCAATTTATGGTTGAAAAAAAGCGTTTGTTACTTTTTGGATTTGTGATCATGCCAAATCATATTCATATTATATGGAGGATAGCTTCTGATCATAAAAGAGAAGATGTTCAGCGTGATTTATTAAAGTTTACAGCGCAACAATTTAGATTTAAGTTAATAAATGATGGAAGTGCTTTTCTTAACCAATTTGAGGTTAATTTAAATGATCGGAAATATCAATTTTGGAAACGAAAGGCTCTTTCTATTGATTTGTTAGGTCGAAATATGGTTGAACAAAAATTAGAATATATTCATCTTAATCCTCTTCAAGAACATTGGCAACTGGTTGAAGATCCAATTAATTATAGATATAGTTCGGCTTCATTTTATGAGAGAGGAGATTTTCACTATAGTTTTTTGAGTGATTATCGAGATTATATTTAAATTGATGTAATGATGATGTTTCAGATATGCGGTATGTTATGTTGACATGTCGGATATATGGCTTGTGGGAAGTATTGCATGTCGGATATATTCCATGTCGGTGATAACACCGACATGGGTTGTCAATACCGACAAGTTTTTAAAGAACATTGGCAACTGGTTGAAGATCCAATTAATTATAGATATAGTTCGGCTTCATTTTATGAGAGAGGGGATTTTCACTATAGTTTTTTGAGTGATTATCGAGATTATATTTAGATTGATGTAATGATGATGCTTCGGATATGCGGTATGTTATGTATTGCATGTCGCATATATGGCTTGTGGGAAGTATTGCATGTCGGATATATTGCATGTCCGTGATAACACCGACATGGTTGTCAGTACCGACGTGTGTTTAATAACACCCATGTGGGTTGTTAATACGAGCGTGGGTTTAAAAAACATAAATCAAATTTAGATAATGCCACCATTGCCGGTGTTATCATTTGCAATCGACATTTTCCTTCAAAACCAAATTTCTTGTGCTAATCGATAGGTATTGGCGTGTGCTTCTACGATATCTTTTATATTCACCGAATATCCGCCTCCCATACTGGCACATACCGGTATTTCATTTTGATGACAGGTTTCCAAAACTAGTTTGTCTCGTTGCTTACATCCTGCAATACTCATACCTAGCTTACCCAATTTGTCTGTATCCAATACATCTACGCCACATTGATAAAAAATAAAATCTGGCTGGACTTGATCTAACAATTCTTTCAAATGATGATCCAACAGCTTTAAATAGGTTTTGTCATCTGTTTTGTCCGGCAAAGCAAGGTCTAGATCGCTTTGTTCTTTATGTAAGGGATAATTACTGGCTCCATGCATGCTGAAGGTAAATACATGAGGGTTATTTTGGAATATTTGAGCAGTTCCATTCCCTTGATGTACGTCCAAATCCACTACCAATACTTGTTTTGCTTTATTTGAATTTAATAAATCATTTGCTCCCAACGCAATGTCATTTAATAAACAAAAACCCTCTCCGCGATTCGTAAAGGCATGATGAGTGCCCCCCGCAATGTTCATCGCAACACCAAATTCAAGTGCATAATGTGCCGCTCGCACAGTTCCATCCATAATTATCCGCTCGCGTTCAATTAAAGCTTGCGTATGAGGAAAGCCAGTTTTACGCTGCTCAAATGGAGTAAGTTCAAGGTTCTTAAGCTTATGCCAGTAATCCAAATCATGGGTTTTAATAATTGCCTCTTCGGACAATTGTTCCGGTTCAAAGAAATTTGCTGATTCAATCGTGCCTTCATGCATCAATTGTTGAGGCAACAATTCATATTTGACCATTGGAAACTTATGATCGTCAGGTAACGGATGACAAAAACACTTAGAGTAGGCAATTTTGAGCATTCTGTGCTAGTTATTAGTTGAATTCAAATGAATCAGATGATGGTTTGAGTTTGATTAGGCTAAGCATATAGGGCATAGATATTAGGAAAATCTTTCTGGATATCTTGATAAGACTTGAATTCGGGTATTAATGGACTAATAGGAAGTGGTATTTCGTAATCAAAAAAAGCAAAATCTAAATGCTGTCCTTGTTTATCAAAATAAGCAGCGGATAATGACTTAGTTAAACTGCAATTATGAACAAAATGTGCAGGTATTACAAAGGACAGGTGATCTGTGTTTTTTGATATGGCTTGGTAGTGTTCACTTCCCATGGATATAATGTATTGAAGTGTTGCTTCATATGCATCGATATCGAACTTTCGAAACATATAAACATAGACCCTCCGCATGTTTTCATTATCTAATAAAGGTCTTAATTCGAGGATGGATAAATAAAAACGGAGCAGCCATTCTGCATCTTTGGAAGCAAAAAGTTTTTTTAGGGTTTCTTCGTATTGCATTCGATTCCCTATGTCTGGCTTGGCTTCTTCAATTATGGACCAAAATTCAGTTGATCGAAGCACTTCATATTCACTTGCATTTTTAATGCTTAATAGTTGCTCCGGGTTTTCTAATATTTCATTTGCTGTTTTAACGTAGTTATTATTTAAGGTTAAGTACCGTTGGATTGCAGCTCCAATTGGAAAAAAAAGCACAAGAAAACCAGCAATGATTACAGGGATGTATAAGTCATGATCACCGATGTATTGATAATAAATGGGAAACCAATATCGAATGAGCCATTGAAGGATCCCAACACTTAACAGGAATGATGCTGAAAAATGTATTCCTAGCATTCTGTTTCGTACGGTGTCTTGGATTTGGGAAGATGGCGTGTTGATATAAGTGATTTTTTTCCTGAAAATAGCGCCATAAAGCAATCCCATTACTGTAATTAAACCGTATATCAACATTGTACCCATTCAGCTAAAGTAATTAAAAAGGAACAGACGTGATATAATTCTCGACAGCAACTTTTAAAGTAAGGATAGATTCAATGTCCCCATTTTTATTTTTTCTATATTTATGAATATTACTTACCTTTGATTTCGATCATTTCTCATTCAATTAAGCGAAAAAAGATGTCTAAAGACCCGGTAAAATCAGCAAAAACGAGAATGATAATTGGGGTTATTTTACTTGTTCTGGTAACGATTGGAAATTTAGCGATCTTATTTCAATTGCATGATAATGCTGGATCAAACGTAACATTTAGTCAGATTCTTGTTGATTGGTGGAATATGATTGTGTTTGAAAAATCAACAATTATTCCGTGGCTTACAACAGTGTTATTGGTGTTTTACCTGCGCTGGAGATATATGAGATTAAAAGCGGAACAGGTTACTGAATGAACTATTGCCTGAAGACTAAGACACGTGACTGCCTTTAATAGGGAATTATAGATTAAATGAAATGAAATTATAATATAGTATTAGTAAAAAATTATAACACGATGAAAAAACACCAATTAAACAAATCAAAGCTAAGTCGTTCGTTGTTTGGATGTCTACTGCTTTGCACCATTATTTTCGTTTCGTGCGAGAAAAAATATGAATACACAGATCAAATTGTGGGAAAGTGGGAGTTAAAAGCCATGGATGGAAGCAAAGTAGAACCTGGGTTTACTTGGATGTTTAATGAAGATTTAACCTATACCGTAGTCAATAATGTAGGTAGCTATGAAAAGGATCCCTTTAAATCTACTCCTTTTCGTGCAGAAGGTACTTTTACTGGTGGATACTATGTAGGAGCTCCTAAAGGAATGCGGATACGAGAGAAATATAGATCATCCATGTCTTTTTCGGCAGTCAACATTTTGGAGAACAAAATGACCATGAAGTTTTATCCGGTTGAAGACCGAGGTGAGAATGAGTCAAAGGACATCTTGGTTGAATTGGAACGCACAGAATAGATAGTTAAGTTAGTAAGCTATTTATTTATAGAATTGAAAAGTACCGTATAATATATACATCCATATCTACATACAGAAGCATATGAAAAAATTATTAAAAACATATAAAACCCCATTTTCTACCCTTTTATTGATGTTATTGGTAGGAGCCAGTACATTATTGACCTCCTGCGATTCTGAAAAATTTGTAAACGCAAGACGCGTTTCTATTTGGAATTATGATTCCATTCCAATGGATATCTACGTAAATGGTGAAAAAGCAGTAAGTTTTGAAACCTTTATAGGGGAGGTAAACTTAATTTCCGGAGACTATGAATTAGTTGCTAAACAAGGTGAGAAAGAATTGGATCGAATTTCGATAAGTTTAGATAAAGAAACGGAATCGAATGAATACAATAAGCGAATTTGGGTTGTTGGGCAAAAGAAGAATTACGTGTTGATCAATGCAGGAGAATTGTATGATGGCGATGGTGAAATAGAATTGGTTGAAAAATACATAGGCGTAAATTATATGGACATAGAATGTTCTACCTATCAATTTCATTACCCATGGCGAAAACTACCTTCGAAGGTCTATTCATCAGGAGATCCGAATGTGTATCAACTTTTAAATTTCCCTGAAAAGTATTTGAATGAACCAGATGATAAGAAGTTGATGCGTTTTCTGAAAATTCGAACCGCATTTTAGTAAGACAATCAAACACATCGGAATTGAATAGAAAAACCCGGAATCAAATCGTTAAGATTTTTGATTCCGGGTTTTTAATTTGTTGTTGATTGAACTGGATTTATTTATTTACTTATTAATCGAATTCATTCTTGGGTGAAGCCCTTAAAATTCATTGCTGTCTTGTAAAAAGCGCACGATGACTTCTCCGTCAGTATTGATATAACCTTTTTCATATTGTTTTCCTTTTTTACCAAAGGAAACCCGAGCCAATCCATGCTCAAAGTCTTCTGCATAGGTAAATTGAGGCTCAATTATATTTAATGAATCAGATAACGTATCACCAGGTGCTAAACAAGTTTGTCTAAAACCGTACAAACTAGAATCTACTTCAGAACGTGTCTTTTTATAATAATCACGCTTTGCCTGTTCCATATACGTTCCAAAATCATATTTAGAACCTTTTACAATGGTTTCTCCCCACATAATATTTCCGTCCAGATCAATTCCGTAAACATCATATACATCCAAGGTAAATGGCTTTCGATGCTCTAGACTAATCAAACGGATCAAAAATTTCTTATACTCCGGAACCGACGTGGTTCCTTTATAAATATATCCAATACATCGGCCGTTTTGAAAGTCAGTAGTACTAGAAGAAAGATTATAGTCCGTTAGAAAATCACCCTTCTTATTAATGATTCTCCATTTACCTTTATGCTTTACTAAGGCACGACCTTCGTTGAAAGAACGCGCGTCTTCGAATATAGGTTTAATTTTATAAGTTGTAGAACTGTCAATATATCCCCAGTATTCTCCGGAATCTGTATTGATGGAAACAGGACCAAGCCCTTCTGTAAATCGCTTTGCTTGGATATATTGATTCTTTATCACCTTTTTACCAGTGACATCAACATATCCTGCTCGGTATTTGATTTCATTAAACTTATCTAAAAAATTACTGTTATCGTAATAAGGGTACAAGTCAGAAGACTCCGCTTCTGATTCATTTTTTGGCTTATGGTTACATGACAATAACATTGTCATAAACGTAATCAACACCATGCTTTCTTTTAACTCTTTCAATTTAGCTACCATAATAATATTCTTTAAGTTTATTATTAATGTTTTCTAATAGTAAATGCTTTTCAAATTTTTTAATCGGAACCTCCGAATGAATTGCATTTCGTGGCTTTAACGGGGTCGGGTTCTTTTTGTTTCGTCCTTTATTGATTTCAATTGTAAATAAACAAAGAAAATATTGTACAATTTAAATAAAACATTTGTTTTTTGGTACAAACAAGTGTATTTACTCTGTTGCGATTTTCGCAAAACTTAGTTGTATATTTTCGGATAATCTAAATTTTTGTACCTTGAGGAATCAATAGTTCAACATTTCTAAACAACACCATTTATCAAGATGAAAAACATTCGATTGGGATTAATTTGCCTTAGCATTCTATCCATTGTATTTACCTCTAATTTTTCAGTACAAGCACAAGGAACTGAGGACGAAATAAAAATGGAAACACCAGAAGATTACGAGCGATATGAGCCGGAAATTCTAAAAGCCATTAACTATTTGGAAAATTCACCGGCCGAAAAAGATCCTGATACACGTGTGGCCATCAATGGTTTTGTGTTATTATGGCTTACAGGAACGCCTAAAGTAAGCATTGAACTAGATGTCAGCATAACTGAATTAACGAAGAAGAACCCGCAATTGCTTATGGCTTATATGGGAGGGTGGACCAAATTTGCATTAGAAAACCCTGCTCAGGCGAAAGATAGTAAGAGAGGTAATTTGGAAGGTATTAAAGGAATTATCCGAACCTATAAGGTAAGCAAAGGAAAAGGCATGAAAAAGGATAAAAAAATTGAGAAAATCCTTAATATGAACGATTCCGAGCTGAAAAAATGGATAAAGGAAGTGAAGGAAAACATGAAATAATTTCCTTCGGCAGCCTAGCCTTACTTATTTAACTATAAATCGTTTATAATATATATGCCCATTGTAAAGTGTCTCGCTATTATAAAGACCTGGAGTTTCCATTTCGATTGAAAACTGGTTTTTAGGATTCATTATTGACTTAATTAATTGGCCTTGGGCATTGAAGATGCGAACTTGTTGCATATGTTTTAATCCAGAATGACTTGGGATGTCCAATCTAAAATGGATAATTCCTGAACTAGGATTTGGCCATATTTCTAATGCATTCAATTCAAATTGCTCATGTATAGAGGCTGCCCAACCTATGGTGACACATTCATCGGAAAAGGTAATTTGCGCATCATGCATGAATGATGGCAATATGGTATCAGAATAGGTTTTGATACCGTCTTTATACTGACACATTAACTTTTCGGTTTCAAAGAATTGAGAAAATGAACGATAATAATCCATCCATCGTATGAAAAAGAAGGAGTTGCCTACTCCCTCTTGAAAGAAACGAGATTCAAAGTTGTGGTCGGTAAAATGAATGCGTTTTGAGCCTGCAAACGTATCAATACTAACTACATCTTCCGGTACAAACGCATTGATCGGAAACAAATAGTAATGACCTGAATCTGTTAAAGAGAGATTGCATAGAGTATCTGGATGAATAGTAGTTGTATCAAGCTCATGCACTAATAAAAGTCCGGAAATAATGTTCTGTCCAATGTAAAAAGAATCAGTTATGGATCCATTACCGTTGGAATCCGGTAGATTCACTTCACAAAGATGATAATCCACAGAATCTATACTAAATAAGGAATCGGTTTGGCAAGAAATCTTCAGTGTGGAAAATTCGGAATATCCGGGATTTAAGGAATTAGTGATGTAGTACCATTCTGTTGAATTTTGTCCCAAAAAGGATTGGTATTGCGCCCACGTAAGTAGCGGCATAAACACAACTAGGAATAGAATATAAATCTTTTTCATCATGGGTTTGGAATAATTACTTAGGCGATCACCATTATATTATTGCCAAATTAACTAAAATTGATTATTCTGACAACATCAGCTATCAAAATAATCAATTGAATTACAGACCTTTAGATAAACAGTCTTTATTCTGGTTTAGCTACCACCACATAATATTCTTCATTCGAATCATTGATTCTTGGTTCATAATAAGTAGAGTCTAGTACGTAATAGTCATTTCCATTGATTGTTTCCACGGTATAACCTTCTGGTAATGCATCTACTTCTGCGCCCATAGGTGCATCAATTACTTCATATTCGTCTCCATCTTTGCTCGTATCCGGAGTTTTAGCATAATACGTTCCGTAGTAGTAATAGTAGGTTCTTGGGCCAACAATTATTCTTCGGTGTTTCGTTGGAAGTACTTTAATTCGAATACCAATTGGAGCACGATGTACAACTAGTGAAGATCCTACCGGTTTATAAAAAACCCCATTATGAAATCGATAATTTACTTTTCTAAATCGAATTGAACGGGCTCCACTTACAACGGTAACTCTTGCTCCTCTTTTTGGTAAATGCGCATAGCGCACATGTGCTACTCTGCGTGCACGTGCATTTCGTTTGTGTGCTCTGACAACAGCTGGCTTACGAACAGCTGCTCTACGTTTTGGTTTTGCCTTCACAACAGGGCGATGCGGATGTTTTTTATGTTTTCCTCGCTGAGCATATACGGTGTTTAAAGAAAACAAAGCAATGATCAGGATCAAAAGAAATGGGACGAATCGATTTTTCATATGGTTTAAAGTTTTGAGCTCGGACCTTATTCCAGGCTTGTATTTGGTTGTTAGACGCGGTGCAACGCAAAAGGTTTAAAAAAGTAATGAATAAAAAGATACTCCATCTAAATCAGCTTGATGGAAAAGAACAATAAGTTGCTAGTTTTTTGACCTTGTTACTGCATTTACTTGCATCAATAAATCCTCAATCTGTTTTTCAATGAGAAAATTAAGGAAACCTGGGGTTGAGGTACTCAATGAAGAATTTTTCTAAACCTTTGTTGATTGTTCCATCGTTTAATAAATGTTTAAGCAAGTTATTTTATCAAACCTTCGCCTTCAACCATAATTAAGTCCCCTTGATCTTTATCGGTTCCAATCGGCTGAGCACGACCACCTAATTGTTGCTTTAGGAAATGCTCAGTAATTGCCCAAAAGGAAATCCAACTTTCCTTCTTTACGTAATCGTGCACTTCATTAGGGTAGTAGAAATATACTGGTTCTTTTTTTGCCTTTTTCATGGCAGCAACCATATTATCAACTTGTGATTTTGGAACGCGTGCGTCTTTGCTTCCCGTGGTAAAAAGGATAGGACATTGGATCTTTTTCACAAAGTTTATTGGTGATTGATCTGCTAAAGTAGCTCGGTCCTTTTTGTTTGTTGGATCACCTAACATTTGTTTCCAAAAAGGATCATCGGCAAATGGGATATCTCCAAATGCTTCTAAATCTGCAATTCCAAACATGGAAACGCCACAAGCATATGTTTTCGGAGAAAATGCCGGACCAGCTACCGCAGCATATCCTCCATATGACCAGCCCCAAATCCCTACTTTTTCCGACTGAGCAATCCCCTGTTTTACGGACCAATCCGTAATATCCACGATGTCCTGAGTCATATCCGTTCCCCATGTTTGAATTGATTTTTCCACCATGGATTTCCCGAGACCTGTTCCTCCTCTAAATTCACAATTAATTACAGCATATCCTCGATTTGCTAACAATTGAAAATTCCGCCAATGCCAATATTGATTCCAATGTACTACGCCCACCCATGGACCTCCATGTACATATACGATAGTAGGAAGTGGTTTGTCTGGAACGCCGTCATGATTGGTATCTGTACCAGGCGGTAAATAAACATGAATTGGTAACTTTAGATTGTCTTTGGTTGTCACTTCGTATGCATGGCGCGTTGCTAGTTGCTCTTTGTCTAGTTGAGGACAATCCGTAATTAGAAGCGTGAGTTTTTTTGTTAATCTATTAAAGGCGTATGATCGCATCGGGCCTCCAGTAAAGGTTCGAATGAGCCAGGTTTTGTCTTCATTGACAGATTGAACAAAACCAACGTCACATTTGAGTTTGGACTTTAACAAATCAAAATCTTCTTGAACAGATTGTACAAGACTTATTCGAATGGTTTTAGCATATAATCCGACAATAGATGTGACATGCCCTTTGTGATTTATGGAGGCGCCAAAAGGGAGTAAATCACATTTTTGGGAAGCCGCAAGTTCTATGGATTTTTTTGTCTCTGTATCGTAACTGTAGAGGCGGGTTTTGTCCGTTGTTTTATTGGAGGTATAGTAAATGGTTTTACCATCTAGGCTCGCAGATATTACTTTGGAAAAGCCACCTAACATCATATCGGCACCCCAAGGTGTTTCTACTATTGAAGTTCGATGGCTATCTTTCAAACAAAGGAGGCTAGCTCCTAATGATTTGTTTACATCGTTACCGGCGATAGGATTAAATTCATCATCGAAGAATATTTGCTTTGCTGGAAGAGCATCTTGATTAAATCTAAAAACTTCGGATTTGGTGTAAAAAACATAG
Source organism: Cytophagales bacterium (assembly GCA_965277185.1). GTDB lineage: Bacteria > Bacteroidota > Bacteroidia > Cytophagales > JAHDFW01 > JAHDFW01. Next base: position 408,654 of record CBDICC010000006.1, read on the forward strand.
AGTCCATCTGCTTTTCCGTCTTTGGTTTTGATTTCCACCGGAACAAGGAAATTATATACGGGATGTGGTAAAATTTTAATGGAAGTAGGGGTAAAACGGGTTTTCATTTCGGTGATTCCCATCGAAAAGTGAGGCATATCATCGGCTCCTTTCCAAACACATATTAATCCGGCACTAGAAACTACGTATTGCTGTACTTTTCCGGGGTAAACAATGGAGTCTATTTTGGTTTCGTCTCCTTTCAGTGGAATTAAGTCTTTAAAATAAATAACGTTGGATCGATTGGTTTTTCGATAATAAAAGGCAGTTCCATTTGGATTGAGTTTGATGTCTAGATGTTGTGTTCCCTGAAAAAAGTTGGCTCGAGGAATTAGTGTGTTAGAAGAAGCGGAGCTGTGGGCATTTTGACCAAAGGATAAGAATCCATTGAATAAAACAAAAGTCAATATTAAAACAGAGAGGCGGCGATATAGGTTGTATTTGGGTGTCAAAAGATTGGTTGATTTTAAATGAAGACGTTCAGTAAAAGGAGTCAATGAGGTAATTGAATTGCGGGTTGATTTAAATTGGGTTTTCAGACATTTTGTAATGCAAATCATTGATGGTCATTAAGGCAGCAGATCCATACCATTCTACTAATTCCATTTCTAAACTGCCTGCTTGAATGGCTGGATCGGAATTGGTTAACGATTCTGCTTCTTCAATAGAAGATACATTGAAGATGTAAATACCTCGTAATTCTCCTTTGCCAAAAAAGGGACCTGCCACGACTAATTTGCCTGCTTCAGCCATTTTTCCAATGTTTGCCATGTGCGCATTTTGTAATTCCGCCGATTTGGTAGAATCGAGATCACGGTTTGGACCTTTCTTTAGAAAAGCCATTACATATTTTTTCATTCCATACTGATCTGCTCCACATTTCGAAGCCAATGATGAATCATATGTGCGATTGGATAAAAATTCCATTCCCATTGTAGTGAAGTCTATGTCAGGGATTGATTTTTGAGCATCGGAAATGTCTTCCTTGTTGTAGTTTACGCACGAGAAAAAGAACATTCCGCTAAAAGTAAAGACGGAACAAAATAAAATGGTACGGATGGAAGTGATCAAATTCATGGCAGAAAATCGATTGGTTGAATCAGTAAAAGGTTTGACCTTTCATTTGAAGTTTTATTCGGTAGTACAAGTTAAGAGGTAAGCAACGCTAATCAAAAGAAATTAACAATTGTTAGTCGAATACGGGATATGAATAAAAAATGAATGTAAAATAAATTCATGGACTAATAATTTTTTAGCAAACAATGTGCTTTATATGTATAACATTGGTGTTTTTTCAATTTGGACTAAAAAATTATTCCTTCTTGGGTAGGGTAGATTTGGATGATTGTGTTTTAACTATACAAACCATGAAAATCGAATTAGTACAAAATTTTAAATTGACAACAATCATGAAAAAACGAATCGTAATAGCAATCGGAATTAAAGTGTTTTCCTTGTTAGCAATGGTTGGAGCGGAAGCGAAAACCATTACAGGAAACGAATTGGAAGGAACGATGACATATGGAATTTTGGATGAGGGCAGAAATGCTAATATAGGAACTGTTCGTCCGCTATTTGAAAAACAATGTGGACCCGTATTTGAACGAAATAAATCGAGCGAAAGCTTAGAGGATAGTCGAACTTCTAATCAGTAAGGTGTTTAGTAAGGTAGACTTAAAGAAATGAAAACAGTAAAGTAAGTAAATAGTAATATCAATGTGTGGGATGATTTGATTTATGCAAGCCAGGAACTAGAACTACAACAAGCGGAGAAGAGCATTTGATAGGAGAAGAGGAAGTTCAAGGAATGGTTTGCGTGATCAAATCAATCAATCAATCAATCAATTAATGAATCAAACACAATTCAAAAATTTAGCAATAAGATAACATCAGAAATTTCGCCAAATTCCATCTGGCTGCGGTCTTAGGATACAGGGACTTCCGGAAAAAGATTTTCTTGGGTTTAGATCAAGATTTGGATATTTATTTTTCACCTCTTCCAATGTAAGTATTCCATCCAATTCATTTTTAACTCGATTATAAACGTAATAGGAGGTATTTGATTTAAAAAGAAAATGCTCTCTATAACCGGTCGAATAGTATGTTTCAAAACCTACTTTTAGGATTTCTTTTCCCCTAGAATCAAAAAGACCGTATTGAGTTCCTTTTCGGACAACGATTATTTTTTGATAATTCAATGCCATATCAAATATACAAGGTAATAATTCAATGCCATATTCCGATACGGTCCCGTATTTGCCATTTTTGCATACAAAGTGGTACTTAGTAGGGCCATACTCGCACCAACCTCCAGAAATGGAGTCGTATTCTATGGGGAGTATGATTTGATTTTCGGAATTTATGGTTCCAAACTTGTTGTTTTTTCGAACGATGAAATGTCCGTTTCCTTCTTCGCTTCGGTAGGGGGTTGAGCACAAGTAATCATATTCGAAGGGTATAATCGTTTGATGTGTTCTACTTAGTACACCCCACTTCCCGTCTTTTTTTGCGACAATTCCAAGGTTTCGATGAAAGTTAAGTACATCGTAAATGTATTCAATGGGATCTTTGGGGCTATAGGCAAAACCAAGTTTACCAGTGCTGTGGAGTTTGTAAAAACCAATTCCACTTTCAAGAAGAAACATTTCTCGTTCTGTAGGAGAAACAACAATTCCTTTGGTTTGCCCCAATATTGGATGGATTAAGCCAAAAATCAGAACTAAAAGTATGATTGTAAATCGCATGTAGTTCTTAACGAAAAAATGAAACCTTTGGTGTTATCAACAGCAAGCTATGTTACTTGATTAGAAGATTTCTTTCAAACCAATTACCTTCAATAATAGGAAGACTCAACGCTTCTTACTCAAATGTCTCTCCCATATTATGCAATACAAATGCCCAAATGTCGCTCCATTCATCAATTTGCATGTTGGTTGGCTTCCCGGCACCATGGCCTGCATCCTTATCAATTCGAATCATAATTGGCGCTTTACCAGTTTGCTGCCGTTGCATTTCACTTACAAACTTGAATGAATGCGCAGGAACTACTCGGTCATCATGATCGGCGGTATAAACCAACGTTGCTGGATAATCCGCTTTATTGATGTTGTGCAATGGAGAAAACTTTTGAAGATTGTCAAAGTGAATGGAATCATCACTTGATCCATATTCCACAGCCCATCCCCAACCAATCGTAAATTTGTGGTATCGCAACATGTCCATTACTCCAACCCCAGGCAATGCCACCGCGCACAAATCAGGTCGTTGAGTCATCGTTGCTCCAACCAATAAACCTCCGTTTGAGCGGCCACTGATACACAACTTCTCTTTTGAAGTATACTTTTCACTGATCAAATATTCACCTGCTGCTATGAAATCATCAAATACATTTTGCTTGTTCAACAACATTCCTGCCTTGTGCCAAGCCTCTCCATATTCTCCACCACCTCGAATATTTGGCATGGCATAAATTCCGCCGTTTTCAAGCCATGGAATTAACTTCACATTAAATCCAGGATTCAATGAAATATTAAACCCACCATAACTGTATAAATAGGTAGGGTTACTTCCATCAAGTACCAATCCTTTTTTATGCACAATAAACATTGGGATTTTGGTGCCGTCTTTACTTGGGTAAAACACTTGTTTTGTTTCAAAATCATCCGAATTAAAATCAACTTTCGATTTATTGTAAAGCTCTGATTCTCCTGATTTAATATCGTACTTGTAAATCGTATTTGGAAAAGTAAAGGAATTGAATGAGTAAAACACCTCTCGGTCATCTGCCTTGCCATTAAATCCATTCACAGACCCGGTAGTAGGCATTGGAATTTCCTTTTCATATTTTCCAAGTTCTGTAAATTGATACATTTTATTATAGGCGTCGTGCATGTATTTTAAGAACCATTTACCGCCTGCAAAACGAGCAGTTTCAAGCACATCTGATTCATGCTGACCAATGAATGCATGCCAGTTACTTTGGTGAGGATTAGAAACGTCCGTACTTACAACCTTATAGCGTTCCGCATCCAAGTTGGTGTAGAAGTACAATGTGTTGGCTTTGCTATGTACAAAGTTATGATCGTTCTCAAAATTCTCATTTAGCTGAACAAATGCACTATCCGGTTCTCTTAAATCTTTGAGGTACAAAATGTTTCCACTAGTTCCTTCTGACACCGAGACCACCAGATATTTTTCATCTTCCGAAGTTTCTGCAAACATATAGCGTTTTGGGAAATCAGCCTGTTCAAAAATCAATGAATCTTCAGATTGAGGAGTGTTTACGGTGTGATAGTACACCTTGTGGTATTCGTTTTTGGCGGATAATTCACTTCCTTCTGGTGCATCATATCGGCTATAGTAAAATCCATCTCCGGCCCAAGCCATTCCTGTGAATTTACACCATTCAAGCTTTTCAGATAAGTTTTCACCTGTTTTAGTGTCTTTGATATAAATGGTTAACCAATCCGATCCTGCATCGTTGATTCCGTATGCCATGTATTTACCATCCTTAGAAAAATCAATTCCACCTAATGCGGCGGTTCCTGCAGCATTAAGCTTATTCGGATCTAAAAATACTTCCGTCTTTTTCCCTTTTAAGTTTTTCATTCGAAACAAAACCGATTGATTTTGTAAACCATCGTTTTTGTAGAAGTAGTAGTAATCTCCTCGTTGAAAAGGCGCAGAGGACTTTTCATAATTCCACAACTTGGTTAGTCGTTGTTTGATTTTCTCTCTAAAAGGAATTTTGTCAAGAAAGTCGAATGTATACTTGTTTTGAGCATCTACCCAATCGACCGTTTTCTGAGAACGATCATCCTCTAACCATCGAAATGGATCTTTGACTTCGGTACCAAAGTACTCGTCGGTCTGATCAATAGTTTCGGTAACGGGGTAGTTGGATGCAGTGTTATCCATGTTGTTGGAATTAGAATTTTTCTTACAAGCTAAAAGAGAGATAGCACCAATTAAACAAAGGATGGAAGTGGTCTTTTTCATTACAGGTAGTGTTATGCGATTTTAACAAAGGGCAATATTCAAAACTAATAAAATTCTGTCAAGATCATACCGGTAGAGAGTGGAATTCAGAAACGAGAATTCAGAAATAGGAATTGGGTCGTAAGCACTAGTTTGCGATTTAGGTATTTATATCCAATAGAAATTAATTGGTAAATGCATGGGTTCTAAAATCGAATACAACTCCTGACTGAAGCACACCATCATGATTAAATACATCATAGGATTTGTTTTCATCAAATAGGAACGTTCCTTTTTGTAGAAAAATCAAATCGTTTACACGATACCAACAGGTGTAAATAGAATCATATTCGATCGGGACCACGATGTCTCCTTTAGTATTGATGAGACCAATTTTCCCGCCTTTTCGCTCCCAATATTCTTCTTGATACTCTGCATTGTATATCACTTCGCTACCGACGCAAACCATCCATAAATTTGGAGCAACTTCTTCAATCCATTCGTATATGCAAGGAACGATTTCTTTTCCATCTGGATTGATTATACCGCATTTGCTCCCTGTCATGTATTGCGTTCCTTCGTCATCAATATTAAATTGCATTTCCCCCTTAAAGATCTTGAAGCATTTGGTAAGACCGAAAAAATCAATGTAATCATAGTTGGGTTCGATTATTATTTCTCCAATTTGATTGGCTATACCCCATTTTCCTTCGTATTCCACCATGTCATCCAGCAACCAATAATCCTCTGAATCATCGGAGCGCATGGCACCATTAACAATTACTTTTTGCAATAAGTTTATGTTGCGTTTAAACCAATAGCAATTGCTATGAATGAGCGGTATATGCGAAAAAGGGAGTTGTTTTACGATCTTTCCCGTTTTATCTATTTGATAGAAATTGGACTCTTTTTGGGCCAAGATTAGATTGGTGCCATGATCAATCGAATCGAAGAATCGTGTGAATTCCAATGGTAAAACACATTGATCTTTTTCGTCTACCAAACCCCATTTTCCGCTGATATTTACTTTAAATAGATTAACTGAAATTCCATGAAGTGCTTCATACTTTGGAGGTAATATTTCATCTAATTCATTATTAAGTATTCCATATTTTGTAATGGTTCCGCTGTATTTTTCGCCATAAATATTGGTAAGAACTGCTTCTAATTCGATTGAACACCGAATATTTCCGAATTCATCTGGAGTAATCCAAAGATACTTTCCTTTAAATTTCCGAAGTAGTTTTCCATTGCCATCGTAGACCAAATTTATTCTTTTGCGAGTCAAAAAATCTTTTTTAACTACGCCGGTGAACCAGTTTTTATCGGCGTAATAGGTTAAGAAATCGTGTCTTGCTGGGATAATTTGGTTATTTTCATCTTTAATCGCACCCCAATTCCCATTTTTGGATTTATAAATGGTCACGTCATTGGATTCCAATTGACTGTATATAACGTTGTATTTTTTGTTTACGGCTTCGGAAAGGTGATTCATCGTTTTTTCCATATCATAAACAAGGTAGGTAAATTTTGGAAGGCAGAATGTAGAATTTGGAATACAGAATACAGAATTTGGAATTCTTTTTACTTTGCTATTTCGTGTAGGTTTAAGGTAAACTCATCTAATTTTCCACTGAAAGTCACATCGATGTGAAGCCTTGAATCTGCAAAGATCAATTGGTTCAATTTCAATGATTCAAAACTACCCGTAATATTTCCAAGAGGTGTTTCGATTCCGGATTTTAACTTGTTATCCAATGTTGTAACGGCTTTTCCTAATTCGTCTTTGTAGGAGAAATTCATCTTTTTTATTACGGATTTATAAAGCAATTTATTGGCGATAAAATTTAATCCTTTATTGAGTAAATTTTTGTTCGTTTCGGTTTCCAAATCATATTGATCCACTTCGAGTGAATAGGTTTCTGGATCGAATTTTAAGGTTCCAGTGATGTACACCCAGCCTTTTACTTTTTTAATAGATTTGCGAAGCCCTTTGATATCTAATCCCAACACAAAATGATCGCCGTCTTTTCCGTAGAATTTGACGTTTTTGATCTTGATGGTAGGCTTATTTTTATAGTTGATTACCTTATTTTTGAGGGAGTCTTCAAGTAAACTTTCGATGGTGGTATATTTAATATCAATTGGAAGGTTTACGTTGAAAAGTCCATCCATTGTATCTGGTTCAATCAGTGGATTGGGAATGGAATTGGTGGAGGTTTTAACCGGAGAGTCTGTAATGGCTGTTTGCGTTTTGATCCCTAGTCCCATATGAAGGAATTTATGGTCGAAGTGCAGTGGATTAAGTAAAACGGCGGTCGGTTTTAGGGATAAAAAAATAGGGTCAACACTATTGTCTAGGGTTATGGGCTGATGTAATGTATCCCATAAACTTTGAATTTTTTGAGGTAAGTTTAGCTTTTTCAATTCCAGATTTACCGACGATTTGATCTGATCTTGTTTTTGCTTGATTTCATAATCCAATGCTTTTTTTACAGCACCGCTGACGTTCACAGAAGGAGAACAAACTTCACCAAAAATAGGAAGATCCAAACAACCTTTCAAATCAACTTTATTGACATGGGTTGCAAGGGTAGGATTTGCGTAAATTTGATAGTTGTTGAGTCCAATACGCGGTTGGACAAAGACATTGCCACTTAGATGATTGATTTTAGGGGTTACACCAAGTTTTTCGGAGCCGAATTTCCAACCTAATAGCGCGCTGGCAGATCCCTTTACAAATAATCCCTCTACTTGATATTGATTGTTGATTACTTTGTATTGAATCCCTTGAATTTTGACGCGGTATTTTCCATCTTCTACCCCAGTATATTCAAATTTTCCTTGAATGTTTTTTGGAAGGTGATCCTTGATAAGACTAGTTAAGGTGTCCAAACTTAAACGAATCGGAACATATAAGATACTTTCACTTTCGGAATAGGTGTATGTGTTTTTGGAGGATTCGGGAGATATTGAATTGATTCGTTGCCCTATTAAATCTGTATAGCTAATGCAGAAAAGAATTAAAATGGAGAATATTAGTGTATGTCGCGTTCGCATCTAATCGCAAAAATTAAAACAAGGTTATAAAATTGAGTATATAGTTTGTAAAAATAAAGAATTAATTTGAATTACTCGTATCCGTTTGGACATAGGAACTATCGGAATTATTAATAGTGGGAATATGGAGTAATACAAATTGATCTTTTTGTAGATCATTATTCATTAATTTTCCCAAGGCAATTGCGGATTCTTGAGCACCTATTCTATTCAAGTGGGTATAATCACGCATCATATTTTCTTCGTTTATCAAAGGAATGGCATTTGTTTCGCCTTCAAAGAATTCTGAGATTAATTGATTTTTGAATTGCTTCAATTGATTGTTTGCTGGGGAATTGTTTAGAATTTCTTCCATTTCTTGGTTGTACGGAAATTGAACCATTAAAATCGTACAGTTCTTTTTTTTCAATCGATTCAAACCATACCGAAATAAGTCTGTTTTTGATTTAAAATAAGTTGGTATCGATTTGAATACTTCATCGCTTACACTTATAGGAATGGCTCTTTTTTTCGGTTTTATATCGTTGTATAATTCATGTTGTCGATCTACAACTTTGTGAATTTTGAGTCCGTTTTTATCAATAATCTTGTCTAAATCTGCTTTGGTATAACCATGCTGAACCAGCGTAATTAAATCCGGTGTAATATTGCTTCTGCTATAGTCGTACTTTTTCTTGCGCATCAACACTGGAATAGAAAACGCAACGAGGACATCTGAGTTTTCCGGTACGTCTTTCGTAAATACAAGAAAATCATAGACTCCGGATCCAGGAAAAGCATAGCTGGAAACGGATCGATTTGTCACAGCATTCAAGGTAGATGTATTGACACCTCGAAAAACTTGTGAATCACCCCACATATAAATACGCTTTGGATCGTGTTTCTTGAAATTTACAATGGCAATGGCCGAATAATAGACCGAACTTAATACCACGAAAATCAGGCAAATAAATAGAAGGGTTTTTTTGAGGAAAGGCTTCACTTAACTAAAAGACGTTTCAATACAAAGTACAATGACTTTTCTGGTTTGTTCAAAATTAAGATTATTTAATGAAAACTCGGACATAATTATTGGTTGAGCTAAGACGCATGCATGTATTCGTTCATCCAATCATTCGATATGAAAAGTCAAGTTAACAAAGATTATACTTCTTTCCATAGCGCATTACTAGTTCACTATATCCAGGGCTAAGCTCTGGATTATACATTCGATTGAATTCGGTCTTTGCTTTATCCTTTAGACCAAACTCACTATAAACGATTAGCATGGAGATCGGTAGTAGAAATACATTTGAATGTGATTCCAGGTAATCAATAATATCTTGCTCACTTTGAATACTATTAAAGAAAGGTAGAATATGTTTTTCGAGACATGTATTCATTGTCTCATGCAATTCAGTCAAGTTGGAATCATCATTGAGTTCGAACCACGAATCTCCTTCATCTAAAAAATGTCCGATTCGTTGACGGATCAAACAATGACTTTCACTGGGATAAAGTTTTTCTTCACCCACATATCCATTCCAATATTTTGGGCTAAAAACACCAAGGTTGAGGGTAAAATGGATGTTATCTCGTGCGTAGTATGTACTTTTCTGAAAATTCAAATGATAGCCAAAATCATCTTTGGGACAATAGAAGTTCGCTCCTTTCTTTTTAAATCCCAATGATTTAAGCCGAAGGTGAAAAACATCTTTAATTAACTGATCAAAATTGTGTTCAGCGGTTGTTTTCATTGAATGATTAAGTTGGATTGACGGATGTGCGTTTAAATGGTCTTATTATCAATCGTAATCCATTGTTATAGTTGAAGTAATTCCAAGTCCAATTGATAAAGACCACTGTTCGATTTCGAAATCCAACCAATAGCATCAAATGAACCAGCATCCAAAACAACCAGGCAAATGCTCCCTGAAACTTCATGTTTTGTAATTCTACTACGGCTTTATTTCGACCAATAGTAGCCATGGTGCCCTGATCATTGTAAACAAAGGGTTTGACATCCTTATTTCGAGCACGATTGTTGAATGCTTTGGCTAAGTATAGTCCCTGTTGTTTCGCAACCGAACCAAGCATTGGTAAGCCGTTAGGATAAAGTTCAGAATGAATGATGGCAGCATCACCGACAGCATAGATATTTTCTGTTCCGTGCATTTTTCCGTATTGATCCGTTACTATTCGATTTCCTTTTCCAATTTCACTCGCGGGAATGCCTTTTGGAAGATCACCAGCCACTCCTGCAGCCCAAATGAGTGTATCCGTTTGAAAGGTGGTCTCACTATTGGTGGTAACTAGGTTGTTTTCATAATTCTGTACAAAGGTTTCCGTCCAGATGTGCACTCCTAATTTTTGAAGGTATTCATGTGCTTTTTTGGAAGATGTTTCACTCATCGCTGCAAGGACTCTTGGAGCTGCTTCAATCACATGAATACGCATGTTGCGCAAGTCTAGATCTGGAAAATCTTTTGGAAGGATTTTATTCTTTAATTCAGCCAAGGCACCGGCAAGTTCTACTCCGGTTGGTCCCGCACCTACAATGACAAAATTCATGAGTTCCTCACGCCTGTTTAAATCCATTGTATTCAAAGCTTGTTCAAAGTTCTCTAGGATCTTACTTCGAAGGTCTAAAGCTTGTCTGACAGACTTCATTGGGAGGGCATTTTTTTCAATGGTTTCGTTCCCAAAGAAATTGTTGGTAGCTCCCGTTGCAATGATCAAATGATCGTAATGAATCGTTCCAATATTGGTTTCAACGGTAGATTTTTCGCTGTTGATTTCAGAAACATCCGCCAATCGGTAATACGTATTCTTTTTTGAACGAAGTGTCTTTCGAATTGGATAAGCAATAGAATCGGGTTCAAGGCCAGCCGAAGCGACTTGATACAGTAATGGTTGAAATGAATGGTAATTATTTTTGTCCAACAATACCAGTTGATAATGAGCAGTATTGATTTTACGGGCAATTTGCAAACCGGCAAAACCGGCGCCAATTACCACAACGCGAGGGAGGTCGATGTCAGGTATGTTCATAGACAAAAAAAGTTAGGATTTCACAAAAGAAATGGTCCCGTTTGGACGTCTGCTAAGTTAAGAAATAATAGGTTGAAAAGGAAGCTTATTGTTGGCTATTTACAGCAACTTTTTTTTTCGTTTTGAATAAAAAAATATTGCAACGATGAATGAATTCTTAGACGCAAAAATATCGGATGATGTAGCGTATAAATAGTGCTTAAAATGAGGGCTAAATAACGTTTTTGTAGGTCTTAACGATGCAAATTGGAATCATATTCGATTTTACATTTCGGAGACAGTCGAGCAACTTGTAAGCGACCTTTTTCTTCATACTTTTTGCTTAACGAAATACTGAACGTTTTTAATTTTTTCAAACGTTCAATGGAATCAGGAATATAGCGAAGTTTATTTTTCTTAAACGAAAGATATGTTAGTTCGGTAAGGGCACCAATTGTATCGGGAATGATTGTTATTTTATTGAAGCTAAAGCTAAGCGATGTTAAGTTTTTTAGGTTTCCAATCATATCAGGAACTTCCGTTAATTTGCTGGAAAGCAATCCCAAATGTTTAAGATTTTCTAAATACGCAATTTCTGGTGGTATTTGCTTGATTGGATTAATTCCCAAACTTAAGGCTTCTAGGCGTGTTAAGTTTTTAAACGAAGCGGGTAATTCGGATAATCGGTTATTGGTAATCCAAAGACTTTTTAGATTGGAAAGTTGGCCAAAAGACGCAGGTAAAGTTTTGATTCGATTGCCATATAAATCAAGTTTGGTTAGATTTTGAAGTTGACCAAAAGATTCTGGAAGTTCCTTTAAGTTGTTTAAATTCAGGTTGATGTAACTCAACTTTGGTAAATCTCCAAAAGACACAGGTAGATGTGTTATGCTATTCATATCAAAATTGGCAGAAGAAAGAGAGGGCAATTTTGAAAACGAATCGGGAAGGCGTGTAAGTCGATTGGCACGCATTTTCAATTCCTCCAGTTTTGAAAGTTGACCAAAGGATTTAGGAAGTTCTACGATTCGGTTATATTGAAGTTCAAGAAGTTTTAATTGATGAAGTTTTACAAAACTTTCAGGCAATGTAATCAGTTTGTTGTGTGATAAATCCAGGTCTCGAATGGCATGAAGTTGACCAAATGAATTTGGTAATGCAATAAGTTTATTGTGACCCAGCACCAACGTTTCTAACTTTTGAAGTTGACTAAAAGATGGAGGCAAATGAGTAATTAAGTTATGATTTGCATACAGTTTTTTTAAGTTTGTTAATGAGCCAATAGAATTTGGAAACCATTTGAGATGATTCCTTTGGACGCTTAAATATTCAAGCGACGATATTGCTCCAATGGATTCTGGAAGTACCTGAAGGTCGTTCGAATTTAGGATAAGTTTGGTTAAATACGTGAGTTGGCCAATGGAAGATGGAATTTCTGTAAGCTTATTGGAACTAAGATCAAGTACCTCAATCGAATCCATTTTGCTAATGTTAATTGGAACGATGGTGAGTCGGTTGGCACTTATTTTTAGTAATTCCAGATTGGATAGACTCAATATGGAATTAGGAATTGATTCCAGCATATTCTTTGAACAATCTAAGAAGCGAAGTTTGGTTAATTTACCTATGGATTCAGGTAATTCCACCACTTGGTTTTTGCTCATAAGTAATTTTTCCAGTTGGGTTAAATTCCCGATAGATTCAGGCAGTTTGGTCAGCCTATTATTGTATAATATCAATATTTTAAGATTAACTAATTGGTCAATTTTTTCAGGCAGTTTCGCTAAATTTTTATTGGATAAATCAAGACGAACGACCTGATTTGGGTCCAAAAAAGCATCTTCCAGAGAGTAAAATGCAATCTTTCTCCCTTTTTTAGGTAGCGAGTTAGATATGTTGTTTTTTGATTCTGTTTGTTTTTTTAAATGCGCTTGATCTTCAAAAAGAGGATTGTTGCCGGATTCTAATGTGCGCCCAGAAAGATTGGAGAATTCAGTTAGTGTTTCGGGGATCTTGATCAGCTTATTGAAACGTACATTAACATATCTCAAAGATGATATATTGAAGGAATCAGGGAGTATTTCCAATTCATTATGTGAGAGGTTCAGATGACGTAATGTCTTTAAATAAAATAGCTGATTTGGGATTTTTTTCAATCGATTGAATTGCATACTTACTGCGTGCAAATCCAATAAATTTGAGAGGTCAGGCATGGCAGTAATTCCCGTACTGTCTATCGAAAGTGTGGATAGAAATGTGAACTTCCCGATGGGAATTATAGGTTGATTTAGCGCGTTGAAACTTAAATCCAATGTTCGGATTTGGGTTAAGTGCTCAAAAGAAGCGGGTAGTTTCGTTAGTTTGTTGTGGTCCAACTTCAGGTATTTTAGACTTTGCAATTTTCCAAAGGAACTGGGCAATGTCGTTAACTGATTAAAATGAATAAAAAAGTATTTAAGTTTTTTCAGTTGACCAATGCCTTCAGGCAAGGATTGAAGTGAATTGTGGTCTACATCAAGCCGAGTTAAATTTAAAGAACCTATAGCTTCGGGAAGATTGGTCAGTTTATTATCACTTAGTTCGAGTCGGAACAACTTTTTTAGGTTCCCTATGGAGGAAGGAAGATTGGTTAGCTGATTGTTTGTAGCAAACATTGATTCTAGATTCTCAAGTTTACCTATAGAATCAGGGAGTTGTTTTAGCTGATTTCGACTCACCGATAACTTCTTCAGATGTTTTAAAGAACAGATTTCTGGAGGGAGTATTTTTAAACGATTATTTGAGAGAATAAGGACTTCCAAATTAGCCAATAACTTAATGGAAGCCGGAATAGACGAAATATTTTTTGATTTTAAGGTTAGTTTTTTGACCTGCAAAGGGTTTTTTAAAGCCTTTTGAAGAGAATAATATTCCCCCGAATCACTCGATTGGGAATAACTATTTTGGGCGGTGCCAGTTAATAAAAAAACGGCCACGAATAGGGAAATGTAGATTCTAAAATTGATATAGAATGACCCGCTATACCGCATTGTGAAATTGTAATTCACTTGTTTTATGAGTGACTTTATAAAGTTGTTGTTGATAAAGTGTAACGATTAAGGGAGTACTCATTATATACCTATATAATAACCAATGTAAATCTACGTAATATGAAGAGGTTCTACAACTTGAGAGGCATGACATTTATTCTAACATGCACAATATTAATTGCTTCTTGCAATCAAATAATGGCCTGTGGAAATGAGTATGGATTTTCCATGCAGGGACAAAAAATGTACACACGGTATTTTTTCTTAAGTGAACGGATGAAAAGTTTTGATAAAGTCGAGTTGGCGGCAAAACTGAAAAAAGCAAAATCCGATTTCAAGGCGGATCCATCTGATTTCAAATTGGCTTCAAATATAGCGCTTTATCAAATGAAACTTGGACATGCAGATTCCGCGCTGCAAATTTTAGAACCTTTGGCAGAGGCGTATCCCAAGGAATATGGTGTTCAAGCAAATTTGGGAACAGCTTATGAACTGACCGACCAGTTGGACAGTGCTCTTAAATATATTTCAAGAGGAGTGGATATTAATCCAAAATCACATCGGGGTAGTGAGTGGATTCATGTGGCGATTCTTAAAGCAAAGATCAAACGGAAATCAAATCGGTCTTATATTTTAAAACATCCAATTATTCGCAAGGAAAAATTGATTTCCAAAGCTGACCATCGTACGCACCAACCGCTAAGAAGAATACATGAACAATTGTTTTATCAGATTCGAACGAGAGTGCCGTTCACACCTGCACCGAACGAGGTGATAGCGAATTTGTTGGTTTCGATTGGCGAATTGAATGAAGCCAAAGGAACCTATGAAAATGCCATTTTAGCCTATACATATGCCTTACAATTCAATAAAAATCAGTGGTTGAAAGGGGATATTTTGTATAAAATAAGGAAGATTAATCGAAGAAGAAATATGCAGCATATTGCAGATATTTCGCCCCAGTTTACTCGTTTTATTAAGAAAGGGCAACTGGATTTGAACTACTTAATTATTGGTATTGAGGAAGTAGGAGAACATATGGATTCGATTCATTTGGCAATAAGCACACGTCAAGATTCCATTCAATCCTTGCAAATGCAATTAGATTCGGTTTTAAGTATGCACAAACAAACCGAACAAATGAGAAAAGACTCGGTTCAAGTGAAGAAAGAATTTGAACAGGCACACCCATCTAAACAACCGATGGGCGGTTGGATTTATTTACTAATGGGTGTGGGAGTAGGAGTAGCGGCAGCAGGAGTAGTTTTTTGGCTTAAAAGTAGATTTAAGAAGTGATTGGGTTAAATAAATAGATAGATATATAGCCATTCTTTTGGAAGAGCAAAGTGGTATTATTGATACAACGGATTAGAATTATAAACAAAGGAAGCGGAGTCCTTTTGTGAAATTTGAATCCTCATTAAATCCACCTTTCCAAAATATCGGATACCATATTCTTCATGGATGCTAAGGTTGTTAAAATGGCTTTTGCTAGTTTTTTCAGGCTGGATTTAAACGCATATACCGCGCCACGCTTACCGTCGTAATACTTTGTAAATTCCTTACTTTCTTCTACGGTAAAGCGAGGTTCACCGCGAGGATACTTTTCGGAATAAACGAGCTTCACCCATACCTTATTCGATTTTTCCTCTGCCGTGAAATTGGTCGATTTGTTCAAATTACCTCGGTGGAATAGTAAATTGATGTCTTGGTGAAACTTGGATGTATCTCTAACATGATGAGGGGTTACAGGATTGGAGTTTAGGTGAGATTCGATAAGGAAATCGTGTATTTGAAGAAGTTTTAATGCCATTTTTGATTCCTGTGGAAAGGAATTTACTTTCTGGAGATCGTTTAAAGGTATTTTTATGGACTTAATTTTATCTTGCTTTTGCCCATAGGAAGGATCCCAAAAACCTCCATTATTATAGGAAGTGGTGATCATGGTTTTATATCGAATTGTATCGTTTATTAATGAAATGGATAAATGGGCTCTTTTATCATTCGAAAAGATGCTTGAAACCATACTTGAAAATCGGATTGAATTGAGTTGATTGTATGAATAAGAAACAAGAGCTGTTTTGTTGCCAATTTTCATTTTACATTCTGAGTTGAGTTGAAGCGGAAATTCACTTTTACAGTGCAATTTGCGTAATAAATTAGGGTTAATTTGGCTGACTTCCATTGGTTCATAGTCCTGATTTCTGTCATTTAAATCCTTTTTTGCGAGTGTACGTTTAAACAAATTGGTTCGTTGCAGGCTCTTCCCCTCTTTCATATCTTTTAGCTGAAAGGTGAGTGTGGATCTTGGTATTAGTCTTAGTTCCGATTCAGGATTGTCCAGGATACGTTCTATATCTGTTTCGAGTTCCAATGTTTTGCTGCAGCTGCCAAATAAAAGGAGCGCTAAACTTAACACAGGTACAATATGGAAATATCTATTTGGGTACATGTTCGACGAAGTTAAAAGCAAATGAGGTATCTCACTTGCTCGTCCGAATAAGAGAGATAACGTGGATACTGAAAGTTTAATGTAGAACGTTCAGGTTTATTAATTGCAGTTAGGCAATTGAATAGTTGATTATCATTTACTTATTTAGTCTTTTACGGATCCAGATTATCACTTTGATAAGTATGAAGAGACCTAAAACAGAAGTGATTAACAGACCAATTATGACAGTTTGAGTGTTGTTTCTAATAAATGAATCTTTCTTTGAATCGATGAATACAAAGGTTTTTGTTTTATCCGCCAATTCTTTGAACCGCTTCATACGTTTTTGAAAAAGCGGAGAATCATATCCATAGGTGATGGCTTCTTCATAACTTTCTAGTCCTGTCTGGACATCATTTGTTTGGGCTAAAATATTACCAAGATCGAAACAAATGTTTCCCACTATTGCATTTGGTGGTTTTATGAAGCAAGATCGTTCGTGCAGTTGATGTTTGATATGGGATTGCATTTCGCGTAAGTCATAATTATTTGGATTTTCGGGAGTATCTTTATCTCCAAAATCTAGGTCTAGAATGGACTTCGTATAGTCGGAACTTTCCATTAGTTTGAACTCCAAAATTTTCACGTGAATCCATTCAGAACCATGATGTGATTGAGGATTCAATTCCATAGATTTTTTAATCCAAATCAACGCTGAATCTGGTTTACCAGTCAATTCGTAAATTGTACCTAAATTGGAAGCGGTGGTATACAGGTTGGGTTTACGTAATTCAATTTGTTGATAGATGGTTTTTGCTTTTTCATATTCTCCCAAATAAATTAACGCTGCTGCGTAATCCGACAAGGGTTCGATGGAATCAGTTCCAATGGACTGTTCCAAGAGACGGTTAGCCGTTTGCCTTAATTCTAGTGTATCATTGATTTTTGGATAGATTGTTCCAGTTTGCATCGCGTCTTTAAAACGAACTTCCCCGGAGAGTAATGTCCGATATTCGTTGATGCAAGCCTTAGAATGCTGTGTTGATAAAGCGAATAGAAGGATTAACAATAATGATTTGCTAAGTTTCATAGGGCGATAATAGAAGATCATTTGATACTATCAAATATAGCACAACTTAAGAACAATCAATGTGATAGTCCGGTTAAAGCATTATCTCTGAGAAAGTAGATTAGAAAACAAAATGCCTTATCGAACCACTTTAAGCCATCCTTTATATACAAGATCGCAGGTCTCATCTTTCAAGCCATAGTAATACATCCCATCAGCTAGTTCGGTGTTTTGGAGAATGTTTGAAAGATCCGAAGTGCGTAAAACCCGTCTTCCCCAACGATTGTATAAGTCAAATTCCCAGTCACCAAGAGAAACGCCTTCCAGAATAAATGATTCATTGACTCCATCCTGATTGGGTGTAATAATGTTAGGTACAGTTACATCTCGAAACGAAATTTGAACCGTATCCATAAGGATTCCACATGAGCTGTTCGTTAATAAAACATATTCTCCAGAATTGGAAGCTTCAATTTGAACGGAAGAACTGAGCACATTTCCGGTAGCATCTAGCCATTGATAGGATAAGGAAGGATCTTGTAATAAGTTTAGGGTAAGGGTTTTATCGCAGGAAATTGTATCAAATGGAACTTGTCTTTCTGGTCCTTGAATTTGATTTATGGAGATGATGTCACTATCGCTGCAATCGAAGGCGTTTTGAACCGTAACAGCAACCGTACTTCCACCGGTTGCAAGATAGGTACTATCTCCAGTTACTCCATTCCAGAGGATGGTATCTTCCTGGCCAATGATTTCAGCTATTAATAGGATAGAATCTCCAAGACATAAGGTGGTGTCATCTCGTAAGTTTACTTCTATTCCGGGACGAATAATGGCATTGATTGTGTCTCGAGCAATACAACCTCCTTCAGTAACTAACGCCCAATAAGTTCCACTACTATCAATATCGATGCTTGTAGAAGTATCTCCCGTGCTCCATAAATAGGAATCTTTTCCATTACCAGCATCTAATACACTTCCGCTGCACGCATCAATATCAATGCCTAATTCAAGTAAGTTGAAATTGGAAAAATATCCGTAACGGAATCCACTGGTAGTACTGCCATTTTGAACGCCCAAATGAAATGGACTGGTGCTGTTTTCAATTCGGTGTGAGCCTACTGATAATTGGTTCGTGGTGAATCCAATGTCCGCCATTACCCAATCCGTATTTCCAGGAACAGGTGAAAAGGAACCTGCTCCAACCGGACCGGTTAAGTTGTCTAAAGTGAAATTTCCTTGACTTCCATCTCTCACAAGAATGGTTAAACGTAATAGCTCAATCGTTCCTCGTGAAAAACTCACATCGTATGATCCGGTACATTGAATGTGTGGAATTAATGCGCCTCCCATTTCACCTCCAAAGTCCTTAATTTGCTGTAAATAGATCGGTTCGGTTGTTTCGATGTAGAGATAATCCTGACTTCCCGGTAGTGTATGATCGTATGATTGCGCGCTGTCTAAGGTAACTTGAACTACTCCATCAAATTCTACTACAGTGCTATCTTTTATGGCGAGAATGGTAATGTGGCCTCCTTGCACGATAAACTCAGTTCCTAATTTGTCAATTGGGATGAGTTGATCCCCCACTAAATCATTTGATCCACCGGCTGGTAAAATTACAGAATCATCTTTTACTGTTATGCAAATGGGTTTACTGGATTTCACAGATGATCCAGACATATGATCAATTGGATTTGGTCCGGAAGCACGAACGGAATAAGTTTCTCCGCGTTGAAGGGTAATGGTAAATGGAGTATTGATCGTGTGTGAAAAGGTGTTTTTAGTTGGAATAATGGTGACTTCCGTACTATCCTCTGTAGCAACTATATCAAATGAAGACCATGCGGCCACATTATGTTGTTGATTTCGAAAGGTCGTTTGAAACGGAATCATAAATTCTGTCCCTAACGCATTGGATCCCTTTAATGCAAAAATGTCTGTATTTACAACGTTTCCACTAAAAGCAGATACACCAGATGTTTCATAAAATGACGTGATCATATCGGTCGAAGTGATATGCAATCCACGGCTTAATTCGGCTTCAGGAATAATATTTTCTAAAAGATCAATCCAATTGGTTAAATCAATACGTGCAAACTCATCGGGAAGCAAAGAAACTTTGATTGGTGTGAAATTGCTGTTTGCTGGAATGTCAATTGTAACGTCACATGGTCGTGATTGGGCCACTATGTTGATGTAAATTGGACGGTCGGCATGACTGTTTGTTACTTCAGGAACAGCAAACCAAAATTCACGATCGATCTGTCCAAATAAATTCATTGCTGAATACATTAGGACAAATAGGAAAAGACCATATTTAAGAGTTTTGATCATTAAATGTAAAAATACAAAAGATTAGGGTGTCTTCTTGTGTGATGAACAATAAGTTTTATTCCGCCAGTGTTAAATGACTGCAGAGTCACATGTGATATATTATTTTGCAGCTTCGAGTTTTATCCGATATTTTAGATCAGATGTGCGCTTGGCTCCAGGTACTAAGATTCGAAGGGTTAGTTCTGCAAATCGTGCGTTGGGCATGAGTGTTTCCATTTTTTTTGATTTTCCAGTCCAAATTTTGGTGATTTGTTCATGTGGTAAAATGCGCGTTGTTTCTTTGGCAAGCAAGGTGCCTTTGTCGTCATAATAACGAAGCGTAATAAACTGTAATTGTGGATGTGTTTCTAGATTCATTTCACTAGGATGAATATAGACCCCAAATTCACGTACGCGTTTTACCTCCGGAAAAAGCGGATAGGTAAAAGTTTGATTCTTTTTGATGTTTTGATATTGCTTGAACGTGGCACCGTTTTGCTTATGAATGACGTGCAAATCGATTGTTAGTGCGTCCAATGCTGCTAAAATCGCTTCATTATTTAACCCTTCTGTGGTCTTTATTTTTTGAGCATTGCCGCTGAGCGCGATAAGTATACCGCACAATGCGAATAACCATACTTTTACATTTCTATTTTTCATATAATCCACATTAATTTATTGAATGGATGTTTTAAATACGCATTAATAATAACCTAAAGATACCAGAAACCGAGCCATTCTTGTGCCAATTACTTCGATTTTGATAAATGATCCTTTTTTAATTGCCGAATAATATCTTTAATAAGCCCCTCACGATCTGTTTTCCCCCTTTGTAAAAATGCTTTATCGGCATCCGTGTTTTTATCAAATTGTCCACTCCAAAGTATAATTTCTATGAGCATTGGCACCAACTGTATGCCTTTCGCAGTAAGACTATATCGGATTCGGGATTTTTTTACACTATCCTGTTCTTTTATAATAAGCCCCCCTTCTTCCAATAAGATAAGTTTGTCTCTTAATACGGTAGTAGATACACGTTCTCCTGCTTCAAGGAATTCGTTGTAATGTCTTTTTCCTTTGAAAGCGAGATCACGTAAAATGAGCAAGGACCACTTATCTCCGAAGTGTTCTAAGCCAAAATTGATCGGACAATGTGAACGCATTTTCATACCAGACGCAAAGATAAACAAAAGATTTCACTTGCTTTTTAACAGTTAAATTATTTAACTTGCGAATCCAAAGCTAAATTACTTGTAAGATGTTCGTTATTAAACAACTAAAGTTTATTTTTAGAATTGAGAATTGAGAAGTCAGAATACAGAAGTCAGAATTTAGAGAAGGACTAACCTTCAAAATTTTGATTATTCGTGACGGAGAGGAAAAAATGAATGGGACGACAATAAGGAAATTTTGAAGGTTTGCGAGGAGGGGGAATAAGAAATACAGAATAGAGAATACAGAAGTCAGAATTAAATTTAAATTATATAATAAGTAAGATGTTCACATTAGAAAATAGAATTGTAATCAATGCACCAATGAATAAAATTTGGGAAGCATTAACGGAAGTAGATCGACTGGATGAATACGATCCTACTGTTTTGAAATCTACGCGACTCACGGACCGGAGTTCAGGAAAAGGAGCCAAGCGAAAAGTAGACATGAAAGATGGAAAGAATTGGTTTGAAGAAGAATGTGTGGAATTTGAAAAGGATCAAAAACTAGTTTACAAATTGAGCGCTTGTTCATTTCCCGTACATGAATTGCGGCATTCGTATTATTTTAACAGTGTAGGAGATCAAATTGAAGTAATGCAGAAAATGCAGTATCAGATGAAATATGGTATATTTGGCAAGTTGATGGGAGCGATGATGAAGTCCCAATGGAACAAAGGAATTAACCAATTTCTGGGTGGACTGAAAGGTTATAGTGAAAAGTAGGGTTAGAAGTTAGAATTCAGAATGCAGAATATAGAATACAGAAGTGAGAATGTTCTTTTTGTTATTCGTAGTTTCTAAATAATAATAATAAAGATGGCATATAGTGATTATTTAGCGGATCGTGTGCGAGCGCGGCTTAATCCAAACGCGAATTTGGATGTGGAGGAAAAGAAGATGATGGGAGGATTGATTTTTATGGTGAACGGGAAGATGTGCGTGGGCGTCGACATTGATAAAAAGACAACGTTGGACCGATTAATGGTTCGAGTGGGGAAAATGTCACATGACAAATTGATTTTCAAAAAAGGAAGTAGGGAAATGGATTTTACCGGAAATGTAATGCGTGGATTTTTGTTTATTGATCCGGATGGTTTTGACTCCGAAGAAGATTTGGATTTTTGGATTGAGAAGGCGTTGGAGTTTAATAAGGAATCATAGAGTAATTAAGATCTGATAATCTAATTTTCATGCATTTTGAAGAATCGAGAATGAAGTGGATTAACTTTAGTCTGCTTTCCATATTACTAAGTCTTATTGGCCTGACCATAAATATTCAGAGTTCGATTAAATATTGGGATTTTTTGAATCTGATTGTGGTTCCTAGATTGTTTGTGGGACAGATGCATCGTGAGATGCTCATGGGACATATAGAAGTTCATTGGTTTCAGATTCTTTTGCATATTTGTTCCATTACATTTCTAATTGTAGCATTTACGAAGAGGAACAAACTGCGGGTTTGGTCAATTGCTTTAGCCTTTTTATTATTTGCGAGTTACTTCATCGCTCCACTAATGTTATTATATAAAGTAGAAACCTCTGAAGTGCTTTTTCTTCCCTATTAGTCGATCAGCATTAGTTTCTGAAATTTTAATTAACAAAAAGGGAGGTGTCTTAAACACACCGCATTCGCGAGTGTAGCGCTGCAATCTGTATAATGATTAGGTAATCATTATACAGATTGTTTTGCTTTTCGTTGGGCAACAAGAAGCCCCCCTTTTACTTTTGTGGATGCATCGATCGTTTACTTGTTGTATTTAATAAATCAATACATGTTCTGAATTTAAATATTCACCGTTCACACCTCTCAATTCCAGAATGTAATTTCCATAAGAAAGGCCGGAAACATTGACTTGTTTCGATTTTGCAGAATTATCAATCTGTTCGGTCACTTGCACAAGACCCGTTATTGCATCTTTTATTATGAGTTGACCAGCTGTCTTTTCTACCAAATCATATTCGGCAATAAAGTTTCCATGTACGGGATTCGGTGTTACCTTTAACTTATGAGGGTTCTCAAATTCTGAAACATTATCTCCTCCGTTCTTGAATTTTTCGGTTAAGATTTCGGCTATTCTAATCAAGTTCTCACAGTGAGAATTAAGTTTAGGTGTTTTGGTTCGAAATGGAATTTCTGCTGCCACTTCCAACAATGGAATTGCTTTGTCATAATCTTTAACAACGAATTCTTGGTATCCAGCATAGAACTGCTCCTCCACACTTAACTGGTCATCCAATGTACAGTTTTTCAAAATTTGACTGAAAGGAGGATGTGGACCCGGTCTTCGAATCGGGAAATAATCGTCACAAACACTGCACCAACTAGAAGTTCCTCGTACACATTGTTCACTTAGATCCACCTGGTATTTTTTCTGTGGATTAAATCCATCCACATAATAAATTTGAAAATGATCGAAAGGTGCTTTAGGATTAAACGGCTTGAAAATAGGGTTGTTCACGTTCCCCACAACCGTAGGTGCTCCCCAATAATTACCTTTTGCGTCTAACGAATGTGTTATTGGCGAGGCTCCATTTTCTTCAATTATAACTTCAAAAATAAGTCCGTTATCTTCAAAATGATTGGGTACGATCTGAGCTCCGATTCCAAAAATGGCAGTTGTATGATCTTCCGCATCAATATCCAAAAAGATATTTTTTCCGGTAATTCCTTTTCCGTTTCCGGTTACATAACCACACGTACCATCGTCACCCATCGCAAAGATCTTTGGTTTATGTGCCGGATTGATCATCTCTACTCCAACGGTGTTTTGAGAAATTTGAGCAGCACTTCGGAGAAAAACGTTGCTTGCTTCTGCTACAACACCTTTATTACAAAGATGAATTTTTGTTTTATCTTCAAGAACCAGATAATTAACTCCCGAAGATTCAATTCCAACTGTAGATTGTTTGATGTTCGTTGTATTAAGTGTAATGGAAGGCACAGCATTTAATTTTAAACCTGTAGAATTGGAGATGAACTGACAATCTCTCAATAAATTATTGGTAGAAATGCTTCCAAGAATTTCAAGACCGATTTCACAATCTCTAAATTCCGTGTTTCGAGCAGTTAATGTTCCTTTTGGAGTTTTTAAATAAAGTCCTTTTTCCATTCCGCTAAATTCAGAACCAAGAATTGAAAAATCTCCTGTACCAACCGCTTCCACAACATTTGAATTGAAGTTTGCTCCGCCATTTACGGTGATGTTGGAAAAACTATAATCTCCCGCAATTCCTTGCGCGTCTTTGTTTTTGTTTAGAATGATTTTGGATGTTTGCGCCATGTTGATCCAACAATCTGCAATTGAAGTAGAATTAGCATCCAATTCTAGTGTTACTCCATTTCCAAGTCTGATTAACTCATCAGATTGAGTTCTACCTTTCAGATCAATTTCCGTATTGTCTCCGAAATTTATACTACCGTTGCCATAGAAGGATATAAACCCATCACCGATATTGGAAAATGTAGCACCATCTTCAATTTTAATGGTTCCGAAAACCTTGAGTTCTGCCGTTTGATAGACGGTCGAGTTATTCCCAATCATAAGTCCATGAGCAGGAAGGTTGTTTTTAATAATGAGTTCCGCACCATCTTCAATGATTACTTGTCCATCTCGATGAACGATTAAATCTGCTTCATTCTCAAGTATTAACTTACAGCCTGATTTGATACGTAAGACACCGTTTTCATGTACTTCTAATATAGATCTTGGGTTTAGTTTCAGTGTGCTTTCATTTTCAACGATTACGGTGGCATCGTGGTCGATATGCATTAAAGAGTAATCCTGCACAGTGAAAATAGTTGGGTTAACAAAATCGCCACTACCTGGAGTTCTTTCAAACCGCTTATTGGCCGTTCCGCTCTTATCGATTCGGAGCGTAACACCAGGCATTACATCTAGGTCTGCTCCGTTTGCTACACTTTGTACATTAGGAAGTACAATGTTTCCAGTATAACGTGTATCATTTCGAAGTTGTGTGTCGTTAAATTTTATTCGAACTTCCATTTCGTGTGTATCGTCATCAACTGAAATTACCTCGATTGAAATCCCATTCAGGTAGTATGGACTAAGCATATCAAGATTTGGCGTCTTGTCAGTGATAAATGTAGGAGTATTGGTTAACATTGGATTGGACCCTAAGTCCATTTTATCACCAACTTGAAAACCGATATTGGCCCCCATCGATGGAAAGGATAAAACACCATCTCTCATATAGTTTAAAGCACGTTCATATTGACCACCAAGATTTCCATGGTTATGCAAAGTCGTTATTTCTCCGTCTGGTATGGCAACCATTGAACCGCTTGCCTGTAAATCAGTTCCAGTATAATCCATTCTTATTTCAGAAACATCAGAATATCCGGCAATCGGATTTTCTGCTCCAAGAGAAAAATCAAACGTTGGATTTTCTCCTCCTTGCCATGGTGTTGTAAACGTGTTTGGTATTACATAATCGTAGTTTCCGGCAGCGGAAAGTGTTCGAATTCCATTATTATCATCCAGATTAAAGACCGATGGCGGTTGATTTCGAGTACTGGTAATCCCTTCTACATAAGCCAGTAATCCTCGTGGTTTATTCCCATAAATATGGACGCTATTCCATGCATCTCTGTTATCAAAGACAGTATGTACTCCCTGATGATTTTCTAGCCATAAGTGCTGTGTTCCTAAACTACCCGGTATTTCAAGTCGAATGGCATCACCGGTAGTTACATAATCTTGTATCTTATATACTCCATTTACAGCATTGAGTCCTTTTAAGTCATGCTTGATGTCGTCCCAACCTAATACCCACCGTTCCCAGGCATTGGCAGAGTAAAGAAGTTTAGTAGACGTACCCATCATTCCCCAGCCATTGGTAGTATAAAATTTGTTTCCCATCGTTTTATTGGCACCAAAAAGATGGCCCATATCATACATGTCATGCGCATTTTCGTGTAGGAAGAAACTTCGCATTGCTTTTGCCTCATCCCATGCTCGGCACAAACTAATACCAGTGGAAATAGTATCTGGAATGCTGGAGTTACCCACGGCTATTTTTGAGCTTGATGAAAAAAGTGCGGATTGACCATAGTCATTTGCGAAAGGAACAGTTGTTTGATAAGGTAATCGATCATTTCCTTTATATCGAAACATAACTACCACCATGTCAATATGATGATCTTTTGCCAACGGTGAATTATCGAATTTGTAATTCGGATTGTTTATTCTCTGGTCATAATTAGTATAAGGTTCATCAGGGTAGGTAGTTTTGATTTTGTTGAAAACTTGCTTGAAGTAATAACTCCAACCGTCGTCAATCGCATCATCTGGATTATTGTTTCGGTAATTTGATGCAGGTACATTAATTCGTGTAGGTAATGTATGTGCAACAATTTTTAGTGGATTGGGAGAGTTTATGCTCATCTGATAGTAAAAATTGGAAAGCGTGGCATCGGTCGCATTCGGATCAAATGAGGCTATATCGTCATAAAACATTTCACCATGATAGGATGGGAATTCATCTTCTGCCGACCAAACATTATTTGCATCAACATAGTCTGGTGCAGCAGGGTCATTGTCGTTTGTAAAACCAGCATAGACGAGTAATATATGATATTCGCCCTGAGGTGTAAAGGTTCCTCCAAATGGGGCATAAGACTGACCCATGGATACTGCTATTGCACCGCAAAGAATGAGGGGCAACAAAAAGATTTTTGCATATATATTTTTCATTGTTTTAAAAATTGAAATGTGTGAACTTTAGTTGTTGAATTTAGGAGTTTAAGGGTGTAGAACCCTTCTTTAAGATCAGATACTGATATCGATGTTTTTAGATTGTTTGTAATTCGTTTTGTAGATACTTGACGACCCACAACGTCATAAATAAATAACTCTGTAAAGCCAGGAGCTAAATTTTTGATGTACAGTGTTTCCTTTGTAGGATTAGGAAAAACAGTCAATTTGTTGGATTCTAACGTCGCAATGTCCGTTAGCTGGCCAAATTTTAATGTGATTAAGTTCGTCAAAGAAGAGGTGGCACCTCGATGCATTCCTGTTACATAAGCGTTCCCTTTAGAGTCAACGGCAATATTAGAAGCAGCAGATGAAATTGGGATTGGACTTGTCCATGTTTTATTGCCGTCTAAATCGAATTTCAAAGTTGTAATACCCACTATTTGTTCCCCATTAATGACATTGGTTGCTCGTCCCAATACAAAGATATCTCCACCTTTAACCTTAATATGTAAAGCATAATCATTGCCGGAATTCCCATTCATGTCCACGTAATTCCCATTATAGATGTCGTGCCATTGTTCAATTCCACTTTCGTTATATTTAATTGTGAAATAATTGTAGCCCTCATCGCCAGGAAAATCAGCTCTTCCACAAACATAAATATTTCCGTTACCATCTAAATCAACATCTTCGCCTGTGGAAGTATAGTCTATATCAGCATAGTAGGAATTGGTCCATTGTAATATTCCATTTGAATCATATTGGGCTGTAAGACTATGATTGTTGACAGGGCTTAGAGACCCAATTGAATCTACATAGTCACCTGTAAAAGTTAAATTTTTATCAGGATCAACGACCATGTCTAAAATTCTTGTGTAAAAGTTATCGATCCCTGATTGATTATGAAATTGGTTCCAAAATTCGGATCCCGTACTTTTGTCTAGTCGGGCAATATGAACATGATTCCCCGAGCTAGCACCAACAAACAAATCGTCATCAATAATTTGTAGTTTAATAGTTTCGTCCCATACGCCAACGGCCGGACCCGGTATTTTATAGGACCAAAGTGTATCGCCAAGATTATTGTATTTCAATACGATCATAACGCTTGTGTCTCCTCTGGAATGACCACCAACGTAAACATTGCCGCTTTGGTCTACTACTACGCAATGGGCAATGTCTGTACTATTTGAATCGTAGTTATAGCTGCTTGACCAAATTTCATTACCTAGATTGTCATATTTGATTAATATAAAATCCTGGCCAGTGGTATCATTCATAACTGTTCCAACTACATAGGAATTCAAGCTGTCATCCACAAATATATCCGTACCTCTATCTTCACCAAAGAGACTGCCCCTGAAAGTATTACTCCATAATTCGGTTCCGTCATTATGATCATAATGGATCGTGACAATATCGTACGAATCGTCTGCACCAGTAGTCCATCCCACTGTATATACATCATCGTTTTTATCGACAATTACTTTTTCACCAATGTCGTAGTCGTTACCCTGACCATCATAGGTTGAAATCCATTCATATTCATTTTGAGCGTAAATGAACGTATGACTCGTTAAAAGTATAAACAGGATTCTTGTCAAAAATTTCATAATTACTTGAATATCACATTAACGATACTATAAGCATAAGCACTATTTTATATGTATGCATTATCTTACTCTATAAAGATACGTACAAATAAGATAAATATAGATACAATTTGTGTAAACGGCAAGGTTCCTCTTACTAACGGCAGGTTTTTCCGAATATGTGGTATTTATAACAGGGAACTAGGATCTAATTACATCATAATATCCATCACAGGCGCCAGCGGTTTTGGAATCTGCTCCGGATCGGAATCAATAATCTCTAATAAATCGATTTCAATTGCTTTGGAAATGGTTGTGATTGGAATGTCGTTCGCTGTTCCCTCAAAAGGATTTTCGCTTACTTCTCCTACTCGTTCTATGGTATTAAAGACCCAAGAGATTACGGTGCAAAAGGGAACGGAAAGCCAAATGAAATTATGAGCCATAAACATTGGAAACCCCTCCGAAACCCCTTCTGCTTTATAATAATCGACGAGTTTTAAGCCCATTTCATGAAACGGACCCATCACTCCAAAAGGGATTAGAAAAATAAATATCCAGACCAACCAAAAATTAAGAGTGGCGAACTGTCGAGGATAAGGAAAATTCTTAATCCTTTCATTTTTGCCTTGTAGGGTTATCAAATCAACGATCTTTTTTTTCATTTCTAGATAGGAAAAGCGCCAGATTAACTGTGTTTGACTTAGTTCTTCGAGATGTCTTGATTGAAGATTTAAGATGGCCGCCGCTTTGTTGGTTTTACTCATGACATATGTCAAATCGTCCTCACTTAAATAGAATGCTAGTATTTTTTCGATTGGATTAAGGTGCTCGGGGATCGGATTGTTTTTCATAAAAACCGCATTGCTTCGTTGTGCTAGCGCTACTTCCCAAGGTTTGGGTTCCCTTAGGGAATATCGAAGTGCGGTTAACCAGGCAATGTGCCGGTTAATCATCGTTCGTTTCGTAGCTTTCAGTTGAGAGGCATTTTGCAAGTTGGCTTTGTTACGAACATGTTCATTACCAATAAAATCATTGATCATAATCCCTATGGATCTTGACGCGTTGATTATTCCTCCCCAAATCTTTCGGGCTTCCCAAATGCGATCATAGCATTTGTTATTTTTAAATCCCATTATAAAGCCAACCGATGTACCTAAAACAGCCAATGGCAACCATGGTAAACTCAAAAAATGAAAGTCAAAAAAGGTGTAAAAGACTACAGGTATTACAGAAATAACCAAAAATAACAACAACGATTGCCAAGTCCAGGCAAACACTCTTTTCATTGGAAAACGTTTCTTTGTGTACATTTAAATAATTATAATTAAAAATAAGTTACAAAATTAAAGTATATTATTTTAATTAAAAATAAATTGTACGAAATATTTGATACAACCAAAAGGCTTTATAGATGCTTAAAATAGGATTACGATCTATTTAGCGCATTTCTCCGTCATATATTTTATATCTTTAGCGTTTTCATTTTATGAGTCATTAAAAGCATTCGGCAATTGAAACAGCGATCATCTATATTTTTTAGAGTGGGCATCTTAATTGTCCTTCCTTCCATATTGGGCATGGGCTTCCTTATTTTATGGGCGTTTCAATTAAAATCGGTTGCGGATCAACGTTATATAGAAATTCAGGAGATAGGATTGCAACATGAGTTGGATAAGGCAATTATGAAAAATTTACCTGGCCCGGTTGTGCAAAAGATGGTAAATGAGTGGCCCTATATGGGCGATTTTGGCAAGGCACAGATCTTTTTCAATGACAGCCTTAATTCGAAATATAATCCAGAATTGCCATTAGAAGACCAAGATGAGCTGCTATTTCTGAGCCTTTGGGATTATCCGGAGCATGAGGATGAAATTATTCGAAAAGAGGACGGAACCGTTTATACGTTGCATTATCAATCATCCGGAACGTTTTATAATGGATACATTCTCTTGTATACAAAAAAGATAAATTTAGAAAGTAACGTAAATCAGGAAGGTTTTTGGTATCAAATTTTTGTCATGATATTATTATTCTTCAGTCCATTGATTTTGGTTTACATCAGCTTGAAGTTCATTACAAAACCGCTCCATCGCTTAATAACGGCTTCTCAAAAAGTGGCGGATGGTGATTTAACGCAAGAAGTTAAAATTAAAGGCAAACATGAGGTTTCGTTACTGTCCTATTATTTCAATAGTATGGTAAAAAATCTTCGTGAAAATGTGCAGCGATTAAATGATCAAAAGGAAGAAATTGAAACCCAACGTGATCGGATTGAAGCACAAAAGAGAACAGTGGAAGAGGCACATTATGAGGTAAAAGAGTCAATCAATTATGCCAAACGAATTCAGAGTGCAATCATTCCTTCAAAAGAGCGGTTGGATTCGTTGCTTCCAACTCATTTTGTATATGATCAACCAAAAGACATTGTCTCCGGTGATTTTTATTGGTTAGAGGAAACCGATGATTCTATTTATTTTGCTGTAGCAGATTGTACTGGACATGGAGTCCCAGGAGCAATGGTAAGTGTAATTTGCAATAATGCCTTAAACAAAGCAGTAAGAGAATTTTCCATTACTACACCCGGAGAAGTTTTAGCAAAAGCCCGTGAACTAATTTTGGAAACATTTGATCAAAGTAGCTGTCAAATGATGGACGGAATGGATATTTCCATGGTGAAAATCAGCAAGAAGGATTCAAATATTCAATGGGCTGGAGCAAATAACCCACTTTATATTGTCCGCAGCAATTCCCAAGATTCAAAGGAAGTAGAAATTATCAAAGCAAATCGACAACCAGTGGGTTATGCAGATGAAATAAACTCATTTACGAATCATACCATCAAAGTTGAATCAGGAGATATGTTGTATTTATTTTCAGATGGGTTTCCGGATCAATTTGGCGGCCCAGCTGGAAAAAAACTAGGATATAAATCCTTTCGTAGTATTTTAACAGATGTGGCACATCGAGAGATGAAGGATCAACATCAGATCTTAGAAAACTATTTGGACATTTGGATGGAGTATGAGGATCAAATTGATGACGTGTGCGTAGTTGGCATTCGTTTTTAATTCTGACTGAATTTTAAATTTAAAAAGTACGGTTTTGTTCAGTCATTCAATTTAGGTATTTTTGATACGATGCGAAGGTTCGATTACATATTTATATTCATTTCATTAGCAACGTTTTTAAACTTGCTTTCCTGTGAAAACAATCTTCAGAGCACTAAAGGAGAGGATTTAGATGCAGTTTCGGAAATAGATTCAATAAGCGAACCCTCATGGTACATCTACTTTTATCCAAAAACCGATTTAATCAGTTGTGAACAAGTCTTAGGCCTAAATAAAAGGTCGAAAGATGGTGGAATATGGGAAAGTGAAAATACCGTGCGCATTGTCGATGTACGTGAAAATGTGGAATACATTAATGGACACCTTCCTGGTGCAGTAAATGTTTGGCGTCCTCAAATTCAAAATTTAGAAGTAGCATGTAAAGGAATCATGGCTCCGAAAGAGCAAATGGAGGGTTTGTTAAGTAGATTAGGCATTCGACCAACTGATTTTATTATTGTATACGATGGCAAAGGGAATCCAGATGCAGCTCGTTTGTGGTGGATTCTTAATTATTATGGTCATCAAAAGGTAGCGATTATGGATGGTGGAATAACGAATTGGATTGCCTCGAGTTACGAGGTGAATACTGATTATACAGTTTATCAACGTTCTAATTATCGTTTCCGTGAGGATGAAAATCATGCGAACTACGCCGATAAACAGCAGGTGGAGGCATCTATTTCCGATACCAATATTATTTTATTGGATACCCGAAGCCCAGAAGAATTTACTGGGGAACTAAAAAAAGGAACCTTTGGGCAAGGAGGTCGTATTCCGGGGAGTATTTCTATGGATTATTCCAATGCCATTAATTATGGAAAGAACCATCAATTTATGCCGGCTTTGGAACTAAAAAAACGTTATGAAGGTTTAGGGATTGATTCAAATAAAGAAGTAATTGTCTATTGTCAATCGGGTGTTCGATCCGCACATACTACGTTTGTCTTGACAAAATTATTGGGTTATAAACACGTTCGAAATTATGATGGTTCCTGGTTGGAGTGGAGTTATTATCATGAATTGCCAACAGAAAATGGGGCCTTGTAGGTACACAGCATATGGAATATTTAAATCTCATCTTAGATACTTGCGTTGGAACAATAAATTGGACTTGGAAATTAATTACGTTTCAGGAAATCTGGTATAAAAATTACTTCTATGGTTTGATCTTAATCTCGTTGTTGACGTTAGGACTTGAAGTCCTTTTTCCTTGGAGGAAAAAACAAGCAGTGATTCGTGAGGACTTTTGGCTGGATGCTTTTTACATGTTTTTCAACTTCTTTGTTTTTTCCATTGTAATAAGTGGTGTTTATGCTTTGATTGAGAAGATGGCTGGTAATGCAGGATTGAAGATGAGTTCAATTGCCTTGTTGGATTTGAAGAAATTACCCTCCTGGGCTGCATTGCTGATCTTTTTTATATTGAATGATTTGGTGCAATGGTTTACTCATGTGTTGCTGCATCGTTTTTCATTTTTATGGCGATTTCACAAAGTGCATCATTCCGTTCAGGAAATGGGATTTGCGGCACATTTACGATACCATTGGATGGAAAACTTGTTTTATAAGCCGTTCAAGACGCTGATTGTAATGTTGTTGGGAGGTTTTGAGCCTGAAATGGCATTTGGTATTCATTTTTTCACAATTTTAATTGGACATTTGAACCACACCAACGTTCGTATTACTTGGGGACCGTTGAAGTATATATTCAAC
This sequence comes from Cytophagales bacterium, assembly GCA_965277185.1. Classification (GTDB taxonomy): domain Bacteria; phylum Bacteroidota; class Bacteroidia; order Cytophagales; family JAHDFW01; genus JAHDFW01. The sequence continues at coordinate 441,932 of CBDICC010000006.1, forward strand.
AATTCGGTCATGCATTTGTATCACCACGCGAAAGAATTACCTGAAAATGTCAAAGGGGTAAATTATGGAATAAGCTTAAGCCTATGGGATTATATTTTTGGAACCAATTACATTCCTCAAGACCAGGATGGCACCTATGAATTAGGCTTTGAAGAGATTGAACACTTCCCACGTGGCTTTATTCAACAATTGATTACAGGTTTTCGCTCAAAAAAAGAGGACTAAAATCTGGTAAGAGTTCAGATCAAAGATTATCTTTCGGTATTAAATTAATGCTTGGTGTTACACGACAAACATTAAACAATATCTTTTCAACGCGGGAGAAAAATTGTGTTTTGGTTTGGAGTCTATTCATTGCATAGAGTATGCAATGAAAGAATCTGGGTAAGTTCAGTTAAATTAAATGAAGAAAAATCGACTTATACTTAAGTTAAGCGAATTGCTTACTAAGTCTCCAAAAGAACGGGAGGAAATACTTTGGGGTGAGAATTCTAGACGAGATTTCATTCGCAATGCTTCATTAGCAAGTATGGGATTCTTTTTAGGATCTAAAATTGCATTTGCAGATAAAATGCCGTTAGGATACATCCCGGTTTCAATGTATGAAGGCGAAGAAGGAAAAGGATTTCCTGCCGGAAAGAATAAAAACTTGATTGTAAAAACGGATAAACCTTGGAATGTAGAAACACCTCCGCATTTATTGAATGATCCGATTACGCCGTTTGAAAATATGTTCATGCGGAACAATGGATTGATTCCAGAATCGATTGATGAGTCCACTTGGACACTTACCATTGATGGAGAGTCGGCTGTAAAACCAAAAACGTACTCGCTTGCGGAATTAAAATCAAAATTTAAACAATACACTCGTCAAGTCACGTTGGAATGTGCTGGAAACGGACGACATGAATATAACCCACCGGCAAAGGGAGTTCAGTGGACAACTGGAGCCGTTTATTGTGTGGAATGGACTGGAATTCGATTGAAAGATGTATTAAATGATGCAGGAATTAAATCGAATGCAGTGTATATTGGATACTACGGAAAAGATAAACACCTCAGTCGCGATCCAAAGAAAGAAACGATTTCACGGGGCATTCCGATTGAGAAAGCGATGAAAGATGAAGTCTTATTGGCATTTGGGATGAATGGAGAGGCTATTCCACGATATCATGGAGCACCATTGAGATTAATTGTACCAGGTTGGCCCGCTTCGACTTGTGGAAAATGGATTACCCGATTGGCAGTTCGAGACAAGGTACACGACGGGAAGAAAATGTTGAAGTCGTATCGAGTTCCGAAAAATCCTGTGAAGCCAGGAGAAAATGTAGCCGATGAGGACATGGCAATTATTGAGAATATGCCGGTCAAGTCATTGATTACGTATCCTAAGACGGGCGCGATGTTGAAAATGGGTAAGACGTTGAGTTTAGCAGGAAAAGCATGGGCAGGAGAGCAATCCGTAAGAGAAATGCATGTTTCCATTGATTTTGGATCTACGTGGCAAAAATGTACCATTAAACCGGCGCCAAATATGGGAGCATGGCAACTATGGAATACGGCTGTTACCTTTCCAAAGAAAGGATATTATGAAGTGTGGGCGAAGGCAACGGATGAAAATGGCGAAAGTCAACCGATGGTTGTACCAGATTGGAATCCGAAAGGATATCTGAACAATGCCTGTCACCGAATAGCGATAAAAGTCGTTTAATAAATAAAGAAAGAAAGAAAGAAAGAAACAGATACTACTAGTAATCAATTCAATAATCTATGAGTTCTCAGAACGAAGAAGTTAAAAGTTTGACCAGCATGTCATTGCTTATCCTGCGAATTGCATTGCTAGGCGTGGCTTGTATTGTGTTGATTGGGCTCGCGCTGGTAATACCACCAGATAATCCAAGCAAAACGGGAACGACCGATCCTTCCGATTCAACTAAAACTATGTTGGACACCGTGCAGGTTGTTGATGGAAAGGATGTTGCGACGGGATTAATTATTGACGAAGGTTTTGAAATCGTAAAAACAACATGTACCGCTTGTCATTCAGCAGAATTAGTCACACAGAATCGTGCTACGAGAGAAGGATGGTTGTCTATGATTCGTTGGATGCAGCAAGAGCAAGGACTTTGGCTGCTGGGAGACAATGAGCAGGTGATTTTGGATTACTTGGAGAAAAACTATGCGCCCGATAAGCAAGGGAGGCGCAAGGCATTGGAAGAGCCGGAATGGTATGTGTTATAACATAGTAAGATTGCATTAAACCTTCTCGAAGCAATAAAAAGCATACCTTACATGCCTATAAATAGACTATGAATAGTTACAAGATTAGAATTTCGAGCATCGCAGTTGTGTTATGGGTTATAGCAGGATTCTCTACTAAGCTCTGTGCTCAATCCGAATTGATTGTAAAGCGCTATGATGACAAAAACGGATGCTTACATTTGCGTTCTCCTGCTACTGATAAAAATGGAATAACCTTTGGTTTTAGCGGAGATCGTTCTTTGAATGTTATCTATTTGTTTGATGGTAAGGAATTTAAGGAAAAGGCAATCCCATCGACTACTTTTGGAGATGTGCTGACCACACATGGATTATCTAGTTACAAAAACTTAAGCACGGTAAGTCAGCAGGGAGAAATATGGTTTGGATTGGACAATGGAGTATATAAACTAGAAAATCAAACCCCAGTTTTTAAGTACAATTCGGAAAATGGGCTATCGGGAGATACGATTTTAGCGGTTGAAGCTTCTGATAGTGGTTTGTACATAGCTACTAATTTGGGCATTGATTTTGTGGATTTAAGGAATAATCTTGGAAAAGTATTTTCTGTAGAAAAATTTAAGCAAAACCTCTTAGATGGGCCTAATTCCGGAACAAGTGACCCTAAATTGGTATTGCATCCAATTCCTAATGGAGGAGTATTTTTCGGTTCCTGCAATAGAGTTTCAGCGGAAATATTGATTAAACGGGCTGAATTTCGTTCAGGAAGTTTGAAGAAAGAAACGATTTATAAAGCAAGAGCATCCAGTCGTTTTCGGTATAGAGTTAGCGATCATGGTTTAATCTTATTTAATAAGCCCACAAAAGGAGATAACGATTATGCTATTTCGTTGCTGACTTGGTCCGGAACGATAAAGTCTTTTGATCCGGGGTATGAACGATATTATGGAGAAAATAGGAATGGTGAACTATACTTGGGAATTCGAAGCGCAGAACAGCAGGATAGTTTTCATGTTTTTAGAGGAATACCAGCGCAATTTGTAACCGATAAAGGGCTTTTTAAATATCCGGAAAAAATAGCTGAAACGTTTTATGGCGATCACTTACAGCTTGAAAATTCAATATTAAATAATTCAAAAACCACCTTGCTTTTTGGGCCCTCAAATATTGTAAATGCAAATGACTTTTATAATAACCTCAATCTTAATGGTGATTTCGCCTTCAAAGATTCAAAGGATGGCCATTGTTGGGCGATTAATTGGGGAGCTAGAGTAATGTATGAAATTAAAGAAGCTGCGCATGTTCAGTTTGTGAAAGAAGACGAGCCAAGTCACGGAATTTTCCTATTAAAAGTAATGAATGACTCAACGGCTGTAATTATTCCTAATAGTGCAGATAATCAAAGTCTATGGCTTTACAAAAATCATGAAATCGTTGATAAGACTTTCTTTTCGCATATAAAAGGTGGGGTATTCAATTTCGAAGAAAAAACGCCAGAAAATGAAACATGGTTTTTAACTTCTAATGGAGAGTTATATCAACTCTTGGATGATCTTACATGCGTTAAAAAAGGAGACGGCATTGACGAGTTTTCCAAAGGTAGAAAAGACACGTTTTATATAATAAAGGATACCATATTGATTCAGGTAGATCACAATTTAAATGAATTAAAGCGGACAAAGTGTCCCGTGGATGTATATGATGTGGATGAAATATTACAAATGACAAATGGAACTTTGGTTATGCACGATTACAATGAATTTGTAATAATACCTGTCAATGAAAAGTCTAAAACCCTCACCGAATTTGATACAAAATTGGATTTGGAAGCGTTTTATTTTGATGAACAGTATTGTTGGTTTTATTTGAAAGATAGTACCGTTTGTTTTGATGGTAATGTGTTTACCAAAGATTCGAATGAAAAAGGAGGTTTGAGAAGATTATATTGTGAGCAATCCGAATATTTTTATGGGATACCGGATGATGCAGGAAAGATTAAAGAAATTAAATGGTTGCGTGAAAAAGAGGAACAAATATTGAAGCTTCCATTCGAGTTAAACTATGAACGTTGCGAGCTCTTTTATGAAGGAGGAGAATTGTTTTTACTCTATGATTATATTGAGTTATATCGATATAGTGAAGAATATGGTACGTTTTATAGGACCTATAATATTGGAGGAAAAGCGGAGACCTGGTATGCCGCTTTAATGGGAAGAAAGTTTAGCTTTTTTTGTTTTGGGGATTATCTGATCAATATTGATATTGATAAGGTTCCGCCTGCGAAAAGCCCATTAATTGTCCGTTCTATCAAGGTAGATGAAAAAAATAGATCTTTAGATTCTGAAATTTCATTTGCTTCCAATCAATCTATAGAAGTTGAATTATTTGTCTCTGATAGCAAGTTCTCCGATAAAGTTCGATATCAATATATGTTAGAAGGTTATACCAAAAAATGGTCTGAATTTTCAGCTAATAATATTGTATACTTTAATCAGCTTCCCCCCGGAACATTTAAACTTAAAATGCGGGCAAAAAATGAACAAGGTATTGTTTCAGACATTGTTGAAAAAACGATCGTTGTTACACCACTTTGGTATCAAACGAAATGGATGTATACCGTTTATTTTCTGGGGTTATTATTAGTTATATACATTGCAATTCGAATCAACTCCGTTCGGTTGAAAAAAGCGAATGAAAAGCTGCAAAAGCTTGTTTCTGAGCGTACGATTGATTTAAAGAATGCCAATGAAGAACTCAACCAAACCAACGAAGAAATCTCAGCGCAAAGAGATCAAATTGAAGCGCAAAAACAAGTAGTTGAAAAATCACATAAGGAAGTTCAGTCTTCTATTAATTACGCCAAGCGACTTCAAGATGCCATTTTACCCTCTTTCGAAGAAGTGAATCAACACATAGCCAATAACTTTATTTTATTCCAACCAAAAGACGTCGTTAGTGGAGATTTTTATTGGTTTGAGAAAGTAGGCAATCATCTTTTTGTAGCAGCCGCAGATTGTACGGGGCATGGCGTTCCGGGTGCAATGGTGAGTGTAGTTTGTGCCAATGCTTTAAATCGCTGTGTATTAGAGTTTGGTTTAACTAAACCTTCCGAGATTTTGGATCGAACCAGAGAGTTGGTTGTGCAAACCTTTGCTAAAAGAGGAGAAGATGTAAAGGACGGCATGGACATTAGTTTAGTTCGAATTCCGTTTAGCGTTACAAAAACGGAAGAACTGAATAATGAAACAGCGGTGAAACTAATGTGGTCAGGAGCCAACAATCCTATTTATATCAAAAGAAAAAGTGCAGAAGAAATAGAAATTATCAAAGGAGATCGGGAGCCGATTGGGTATGCGCAGGAAATGACACCCTTTGAGAATCACGTAATTTCCTTGGTCAAAGGGGATTTGATTTATTTATTTTCCGATGGGTACGCAGATCAATTTGGAGGACCAAAGGAAAAGAAACTGGGATATAAAACCTTTCGAAAAATGCTTGTTGAACATAGTGCAAAGCCTATGGAAATTCAGAAGGAAATTCTATCAAAATCATTTGATGAATGGATAGAGCAGGGAACTGATGAACAAATTGACGATGTGTGTATCATAGGCGTGAGCCTATGATCACAAGAGTCGCCTGTCCTGAGTGTATCATAGGTATACACGTAGGCTGAAGCGAAGTTGTAGGCAGAATACATACGAAAAAAAGAAGCAGATTAATAAAATTATATTGGTCGGAGAGTTCAAACATAGTCTAATCCCGAAACTTTAAACTAATTTTCGGCCTTGTGCCCGAATCTTACCATTAGCAAGAAATGCTACTTTTGAAGCTTCTAAGGCTCGGATTTTTGAATAAAAGATTCCAAAAATGATCAATGATTTTAAGACGTTTTATTATTTAGATCCTATCTGAACAAGAGAATCTAGCAGGTTGATTTTATTAAGAATCTTAGTAAGCTCGATCGAAGCAATGTCTTTTTTATGATTGTATCGAATGAGTCCTACTTGTTCCATTGTCAATAAATATTTTAATGAATCAAGAAATTGCAACATTTGCTCGCTTTTTGGATTCACTTTAGACTGATTAATTGAATACCGTTTAAAACCAGGCAATGGAGTTCGAGATTTTACAAAGTCGATCCAACTGGATTTTTCAATTTCAAAATCGTGATTGGTAAGTTTTAACCCTTTAATGTCCAATTTTGACTGTTCAAAAATGTTTCTCTTACTATCGATGAGCAGATTTCCACTTGAGGACATGGTTGATTTGGTAACTTTTAATACCATTTCAACCGGGTTATCTATTTTCCCTTGAAAGGAAAGTGCCCAGGCGGAATATCCTCCAGTCACCCTACCAGAATTGGATAGAAACCATGTTTCAAAATCGGTGCATACTTTTTTATTACGTTGATAGAAAGGACTTTGCTCCTCACTGGGACTTGCTTCTGATTTTAGCATGAATGGATTAAATGGGTTGAGTTGAACTGAATTAAAGATTGTTGTATAATTTGTTTTACGAGGTGCATCTAAATCCGTTACAACAGAATTAATAATAAAAGGAGTGGACTTAGTGGAGTATTCTAACCAAAAAAGCGTGAAGATTCTAAAAACCTTCACGCTTTTCAACTTTACACACTTGGTGGACACTACCTAATATAAAATCATATCCCGCCTTGCGTATGTTTTTTACTTAGTGACTAGATCTCCTCTGTTTGCGTTTTTGTATGTACACAACTAAAACCAACACTACTAGGACACTCACATCCTGTAATATTTCCCCCACCATTCTTTATAAATTCACAAGAAGAACATCCAGTACAAGAATGTGTAATAACGGTCTTAATGAAATTAACTTTTCCTCCTAATCCTCCACTTTGGGCTACTTCTAAAAGGTTGGCCAGTGAAAAACGAACTCCATTAACCTTAATCTGAGCAAACAAATGATTGGGCTTATCCTCTGGTCCATTACTTATCGCAAAATTTAACACTTCGATGTCATTTGGAGATGCAGCTTCCAATCCATTTATCTTTCTGGCTTCAGCCCGAATTAATGCTACATATGCTTTCTCAGATCGAGTATAAATCAATTCACCATCTTTATTGATTCGTGCCAGTATACTTGTGTTACTCTTATCAATCTCATATACTTTCTCCACAGTAAAATCAGCACTATAACCACTTATGTCTGTAGACTCTATTCTGTCTTCTTTCACATCTATCATGTCCTTCTTTTCACAAGAAAAATTAAACATTGCCAACACCGCTATACTTAATATTAATACCTTTTTCATATTATCTTCTTTTCATTTAATTTATACAACCTGCCTACTCTATTTTGCTTTTCGGCATCCGCTATTTTGAATCAAATCTATACTGGATATCTTTTTAAAACATTGCGACATTTGTGAATGGGTTGTTTCACTTTGTAAATGGTTTGAATTAATTCATAACAAAAAAGAGGACAACTTTCGTTGCCCTCTTTACTTCGCTCTTGTTCCCTTATTGATGAGTTGTGTTATGTTATCTTATCTTATAATTTAATATAGGTTGCTATATAATCTGTATTGATTTAGTAAAATATAAATGTATGAGTGTTGTTATTTGTTATGATTTGAAATTAATCTTTTAGTAAATCGATTTGATAGCGGAACAAAAGCTACTTTCTTATGAACATATTAACTGTCGTCGATGTAATCTGATTGATCACAAACAACTAGTTTCATTGATTGCTACTGCACACTCACTTTCTTAGTAGTCTTCTTTTTTCCTTGAATTACGTTAATAAAATACATTCCTTTTGGCTGATCTCTCAAGTCAATTTCGTTGGTGTAATGTCCATCAAATTTTTTGATATCATCCGAAAACAACACTCGACCATTCAAATCCGTTGCCTGAATCACCGTCTTCCGCTTTGAATCTAAATCAAACATAATGCTGAATTTTCCATCGTTTGGATTCGGAAATACTTGAAAGTTTTCAACATCCAAATCCTGCTCTAATGTTGCGTCATCCTCCACAGTTACAAACTTTTGAATTACAATGATTTCAACGCGCTCATGCTTCCCTTTTTCTCCATCTTTCAAATCAAACGTTTTCCCATCCTCTGTAATAAACATCATTTTTCCCTCTTTCATATGTTCGCTATCCATGTCAATTACCGTTTCCTCTCCATTCTTTACAATCTTAATTTGACCATTTTCCTCATCTACTTTTACATTTATATCCATGTTCATTCCTTCTGGCAATCCATGCTCAGCATGCCATTCTTTCATTTCTTCTTCCGTCAACTCCTTTTGCTTTCCATCCTCTGAAATGAACATCATTTTCTTCATAGAATGATTCCCATCATGGTCGTTATCCAACTCAATCACCTTTTTCTCACCATTGATTTCAATCGTCATTGTTCCATTTTCCTCATCAATTTTCATATTCATATCGTCCATATGTTCATTACTTAGGTGGTGACGATGCGCACCGTCGGTATCCTCATCATCGATTTCCATGATGATTACCTTATTTTTATCTTCGCTTTCATCAGAATCGCTATCTATTGAAATTCGTTTTCGAATGATTACTTCGTGTTCTCCATCACCGTGATGACCTTCACTTTCCTGCATTTCTTTAATTTTTGCCTCCGCTTCTTTTCCGCGGTACTCTTCTTTCGTCGTTTTACCGTTTTCAGTAGTAGAAATGGTCAAAATATGTTCCCCATTTTCAATTTCTACATTTACCTCCTTACGAATCTCTCGTTTTTCTTCATTCTGAGCGATTACCGATGTGTATCCAAATACGCAAAAGGTAAATGCCGCTGCCATTAATTTTAATCCTCTAGTTTTCATGTCTTTATAATTATTTAAGTTATTTAAATTGTAAATATTATTACTTGTTGTTTCGTGTTGTTAACTCAACCAGACGTCTTTGGTTTCTATCAACATCCCAAACATAATGGACTGCATTCGATCTAAATGTTAACGCACTCTTAAGAAATGTTAAAAAATGTTAAATCAAGCTGGAATGAGCCTTTTTTAGATAGTTTTGTAATGTGAAGAAGCAAAAAATCAATCTATATGCCTGGATCGTATCGTTCTCCTTACTGGGTCTTTTAGTAGCACAGACCTTCTGGTTTTATAAATCTATGCAGTTTGCAGAGCAGGAATTTGATCAGAATGTACATGATGCACTAATTGGTTTGAATACAGATTTGGAACAATTTGAAATCGCTGACTTTCTAGTAGATCATCACGATTCCATTTCAAATCTATTTTTACTTCCTCATAACATCCAAACAATAAAATCAACTCCTGACTCGCTGAAAATTCAATTAAACCAAACTGAACGACGGGTTTCTTGGTCCAGTGACCAAAATCATGGTGCCTCCATTATTTTAAAAAGCAATCACATTCAAAATAATGACAGTATTAAAACTGAAACAATAATCATCCAAGATTCTGAAAACACCGAGGTGGAGATTAAAACCATTATAGAAGATAAACAAACAGGTCAAACCTATAACGTTGTACATAGCGAAAACGGGCACAATCATTCCCACGAAAGGGAATCAAATTCCAATTCGTTGGATGAAGAAGTAAACATCAACAAAAATGAAAAAAGGAAGTACGAGCACAGAATCGTAACTAAAGTAGAATTTGACTCCGCAGAATTTACTAATGCATTCAACGATAAAAGCAGAAAATTAGAAGATGTTATTCTTAAATTAATGATCCAAGATCAAAAAGAGATTTCAGAACGTTTGAATCTGGATTCGCTTCAACAACGCATTCAGGAGCAACTTTCTAAACAAGGATTAAACCTACCTTTTCAATATATGGTAAAGGAAAATAAAGGTGGAATTATTAAAAAAAGTGGCGGTGATTCTCTTTTACTTATTCAATCCAACTATCAATCTCCATTGCTCTCTTCTTCGATTCAGTCCAATTTGGTCACATTGTACGTCCAATTTCCATCAAAATATTCCTTTCTCGTTGGTCAAATTTGGATCGTGGTTGCGCTTTCATTGCTTTTCATTGTTTTGATTTCGTTTGCATTCATTCGTACCATTCAAAATATGAACAAGCAACGTAAAATTGCAGATCTAAAAAACGACTTCGTCTCCAATATGACGCACGAATTAAAAACGCCAATCACATCCATTAATCTAGCTTGCGAAACGCTTTTCGACAAAGATTTTCAATTTGAAGAACAGCAAGTTAAAAACTACGTAAAGATTATTGCACAGGAAAATGAACGATTGCAATTACTTGTCAATAACGTATTAGAAAGTTCGTTTTTCGACTCGGATCGAATGCTGCTTAACAAGTCAAAATTTGACATTTCAGAATTACTTCAACATGAAGTAGATCGTTTTAAAATGATTGTAGAGAAGAAAAACGGGCAGATCAAAACCCAACTTGAAAACGAAGGAATCCAATTCAATGGAGACCCATTTCATTTATCCAATATTGTACATAATTTATTAGATAATGCCATCAAATACAGTCCAGATCAAGTAAACGTTGTTTTAAACGCCAAAACCAACGAGCACGAATTAATATTAGAAGTGGTAGATCAAGGACAAGGAATTCCATCCAATCAATTCACGAAAATATTTGATAAATTTCATCGCGTTCAACAAGGAGATATTCACGATGTAAAAGGATACGGATTGGGATTATATTACACCGCTCGAATTGTAGAATTACATGAGGGAAAAATAGAAGTAAAAAGCACCGAAGGAAAAGGCAGTACATTTATAGTACGATTACCAATAAACACTAATTCTAATATAAATAATAAATAGAACAGGAAGCGAATCTATTTCAAGTTGCTTAAGAAGTGGATGCGTAAGAAAATAGAATGAAACAAAAAGCACACATATTATTGGTCGAGGATGATCCAAATCTAGGGATGCTCTTAAAGGATTATTTAGCCTTAAAAGGGTACGAAATAACATTGGAAAAAGACGGTCAAAAAGGTTTCGAACGATTCAATGCAGAATCCTTTGACGTGTGCGTCTTGGATGTCATGTTGCCAAAGTTAGATGGATTTGAATTGGCAACTCAAATGCTCAAAATTGATAAAAATACCCGAATTATCTTCCTGACAGCGAAATCTCAAATCGAAGATTTACAAAAAGGATTTAACATTGGAGCAGATGATTATATTACAAAACCCTTTAACTCTGAAGAATTACTGCTGCGAATTCAGGCCATTTTAAGAAGAAAAGGATTTGTTCAAGATAAAATCGAAGAGAATCTAGATGTATCTATTGGTAAATTCTTGTTCAATCCACAGCAACAAGTACTATCAACCAACAAAGAGCAGATCAAACTAACTTCCAAAGAAACAAAGCTGCTCAGCATTTTTGCGAACAATTTAAATGAGCTAGTAGAACGAAACTTAATCCTAAAAACCGTCTGGCAGGACGATTCCTACTTCAACGCGCGGAGCATGGACGTGTACATTTCCAAACTTCGAAAATACCTCAGTACAGACCCATCCATCAAAATTGTAAACGTACACGGAGAAGGGTATAAATTAATTGTAGGTTAACTTAACCATAGTAAAAACCTTATTCTCCCCCATATCAGTGAAAACCTCCTCCCCACCCATGTCGGTGTTTTCACCGACATGATAAAGTCTTCACCGACCTAAAAACCACCTTAATCTTCAAGCTAAGCTCCGTTCTATACAAACAAAAAAGGGATTAGACGCTTTTCCTGCAATCTTTCCACAATTCCATTATCTTTGCTTACATACTATAACTATACTCTACTACACTATAACAAATACAAATACAAATTAGTACTATGGACTTCGCAACAATCATCTTATACACCCACATTGGTTTAACCAGTACCTTTTTATTCTTCTTCTTATTCAAAACCATCCTGTTATTGATGGGTAAAAAAGAACTTTTGGATAAAATCCGGAAATACAAAATGATTGATATGATCTGGGGCCTATTAATTGTAGGAACAGGCGCATACCTTTGGTATGCTACCTCTGAAATTTACGGACACAGAATGTGGTTAGACGTAAAAGTACTATTAGTAGTAATCGCGATTGTACTTGGCATCATTTCCATGAGAAAAGAAAACAAAATTATGGCAATCATTGCCTTGTTATTACTTATTTACGTTTACGGAGTAGCAGAGACAAAAAGCTTGAAATTCAAACAAGATAAAAAAGAAGCTGCCAAAGAAAAAATACAAGAAGCAGGCAATAAAATTAAGAATGCGTTCGATTAAGTTTATAGATATATTAATATCTTTTCTTTCTCTAAACAATTTTTAGCAATTACATAATTAATCTAATCCATTACACACAGATGAAAAAACATAGTTCAAAATTCGCATTGGTTCTTACATTACTTACTGTTATTTCTCTTTATTCCTGCAAGGAAGGGGCGAAAAACACAAATGATAACGAAGCAGGTAATGAGTCTTCTACTGTGGATAACTCTGCAACAAGCGGTGATATAATAGACAATTCCGAAGATAAACTTCAAGCTGCATTGAATGACCTCCCTCCAGCAGATATACAAGCAAAAAAATTGTACGAGGACAATTGCACACTATGCCACGGATTTGATGGAACATTAGGTAAATTCGGTTCAACAGATCTAAAAGCGTCTACCATGCTTTATCCAGACAAAGTTGAAATCATTACCAAAGGAAAAGGAATGATGAAAGCATTTGGTGGAGAATTGACTGCAGAAGAAATCGAACTAGTTGCAGGATATTTAATTCAATTAAAACGATAAACAAACAACTTCAAAAAACCGGGATTGATCGGTTAATGCACTAACTTTTATGTCCAAAAAAAAGAATCTTCATTCCACACAAAAAGCAAAACAGACCGCTGTTTTAGTTGCGGTAATAAATAAAAGACAACCCCCAGAAAAGGCCGAGGAATACCTTGATGAATTAGAATTTCTTGCTACAACGATGGGATTAAAAACCGTTGAAAAATTCATTCAACGACTTGATCAACCAGACAAACGCCTTTTTGTTGGAAAGGGAAAATTTGAAGAAATCAAGGCATACATCAAAGCGGCGGAAGTAGATGTACTTATTTTCGATGATGATTTAAGCCCTTCGCAGGTTCGTAATATTGAAAAAGAACTGGAAATCCAGATTTATGATCGAAGTTTATTAATCCTAGACATCTTCCTAGCACGCGCGCAAACGGCACAAGCCAAAACGCAAGTAGAATTAGCCCGATCTCAATACCTGCTTCCTCGACTAACCAACATGTGGTCTCACTTGGAACGACAAAGAGGTGGAACCGGAACAAGAGGTGGATCAGGAGAAAAAGAACTGGAAACGGATCGAAGAATGATTCGAGATAAAATTTCCGTACTAAAGAAAAAGCTGGATAAAATAGACCAACAAAACCGGGTCCAAAGAAGCTCAAGAGGGGGCATGATTCGTGTTTCCTTAGTTGGATATACCAATGTTGGAAAATCAACGATTATGAACGTTCTTACGAAATCCAACGTGTTTGCAGAAAACAAACTCTTTGCAACGGTAGATTCTACAGTTCGTAAAGTAGTATTGGATAACGTTCCATTTCTGCTATCAGATACGGTAGGGTTCATTCGAAAATTACCACACGATTTAATTGAATGTTTTAAGTCCACATTAGACGAAATTCGTGAATCTGATTTGGTTTTGCATGTAGTAGATATTTCACATCCATTATTTGAAGAACAAATTCAAGTGGTAAAAGAAACGATGAGTGATATTGGTTGCGGAGAGAAAAAACAGATTTTAGTATTCAATAAAATTGATGCGTATAAGCGCGAGGAACCTTCCGCAGAGGATCTAGAAAACATGGATCCAAACCAAGCTCCGTCCAAGCCTTATTCACTAACCGAACTCGAAAAAATGTATCTGGCGGACGGAAACCAATCGGTAATCTTTATCTCTGCTATAAACAGAACAAACCTGGATACACTTCGCTCAAGAGTTACAGAAGTAGTCGCAGAAGACCACTACAAACGTTATCCAAATTACTTGGCATAAAACAACAACAAAGGGAGCGTTAAAATTAATTAACGCTCCCCTTCTGAATTCTGTATTCTAAACTAAATTCCTACATCAATTCTTGCTTTCGAATCAATCGCCCATTGGCATCATACTCCTCTGATTTCAAAATAAGCAAATCTTTCTCGTTGATATAAATAAGTGATTTCGCTGGAGACAAACTATCTCCACTGTAAAACTGCTTTCTAAACACGTAGCATTTCTCAGCATTATAATCATCTTTCACCTTATAGTTTTCCTTAATGTGATCTACACATACATTGAATTTACCGTTTAAATCCTCTGAATCCCAACAGTATTCCTTTTTCTGAAAGATGAAGAAGTCATCTCCAAAATAAGCAATGTTTCCATTTTCCTCTACTCTTTTTACCTTGGTTTTTAAACTTTTTAATTTTACAATATCTGTGTTTAAAGAGTCAAGATCAATATATTGCTTCCTTGTTAATTCTCCACTACGATCTTCTTGTACTATAATCGTAAACGAACTTTTATTCGTGTTCAGTTCGGTCACTTTATAGTTATACTCCGTAATAACCAACGACTTTTGAGATCCAGATACGGAAATTAGTAACATTGGAATAATAAAGAACGTAACAGCTACGTAAGCAAATCCAACCAACTTGTTTTTCAAAGTTGCTTTACCAAGTTTTCTAGCCAACTTGATCGGAATATCTCGTAATACTTTTATTGGAAATATAATCGCTGCTCCAAGTACATTAAACAATACATGGGCCAATGCTACAGAAAGTGCTGCGTATTTGTTATCCGCAGAAAGTGCTGCGATTAATGCCGTAACCGTTGTACCAATATTAGCTCCCATCAAAAATGGAAATGCCTTTCTTAAGGATACTTTATTTGTTGCCACTAAAGGAACCACTAAAGATGTGGTAACCGAACTAGATTGAACTCCTGCAGTTAAAACCGTACCCCAAAACATTGCTTTCGCTGGTTTATTAAAAATAATCGAATCCATCCGTTGCTGCGCTTTACCGATTAGTAGCTTTTTCAGAATTTTAGTTAAGAAATGCAGTGAACCAGCCAATAAAACCAAAGCCATGAACAACGAAATAAAACCATTCTTTCCAGTGATACCAATCAAAAACTTAGCAACCGGCTTCACCGTATATTTAAGTATACTAAACATTTCCGGCCCTTTTTCTGAATCTGCCATATAACCAGCAAGAAATTCAGCAAAGTTGGATAAAAACCCAAATGATATTTCTAAAGGAAATAAGATCAGCACAACCATAATATTAAAGAAATCATGGACCGTGGCCGCCGATATCGCTTTTCGAAATTCCATCTTTTCGCGCATATGCGCCATGGAAACAAATGTACTGGTTACTGATGTACCAATATTAGCTCCCATAATCATTGGAACTGCACTCGCTAAGTTTAAATCACCGGCAGCAACCATCACTACAATCATGGAAGTGGTAGTAGAACTACTTTGGATTACCGCAGTAGCAAGTAAACCAATAAATAAACCAACAAACGGATTTGAAGTGGTTGTGATCAATGCGTGTGCAAAATCTTTTCCAAACAGTTTAAACGAACCTCCCATCATTTTGAGAGATACAAGGAAGACAAACATTACCCCAATGATCATCAAGGTGTTTATCAAAATTTTCTTTGCTCCGCCAGTTTGCTCCTCAATTGGAGGCAAAATTTCTGGTGATTCCGACTTTGAATTAAACTCTGTCATAATTTCTTTTATTTAACAATCAATTATTCATTGCAAAAGAACATCCTCAATATTAACTGAATGTTAACATCTAAAATTTCTTTATACCGATTGAAAAAATTCTATTAATTCTATTCTCTTAAAATTGCATTTCCATTTGAGCTCTGAAACGAATCGTCTCATTACCTGGTGTTTGAATGTAGGAAATATCAGATTGAACTTTCAAGCTGTGCCCAACAAAATATCTTGAAACAGCCAGCGTATATTCATCCGTTGCAGTAATTCCGGAATACAAATTATTGTCGGCGCTTATTCCTGTAAAACGTCCCGCGACTTCAAAATTGTTTTCAAACAAATAACCCATTTGAGCATTGAATCCTGTTCCCGTATTGTACTGACGATCCGTGTTTGTCAATTGATATTGTGCCGATGTATTTGCAAATTCTATCAAAGTAGAAAATCCTTTTACCTTGAATAATAAATCTGCCTCCAACATATACAAGCTGTTTTCTGCATACCCAAGTTCGTTTCCAGCAGAATCAAATTGAGTAACAAATTTTCCCAATTGTCCTTGCTGACGAACTGCCCTGTCATTATAATTACCAGAAATTCCAATAGCTAATTTTGGCTTGCTTTGGCGAGTAATGTCCGAAAGAATATAATCTTGTTTCTTTCCTTCAAATTCTCCCATAGGCAATAGATCCAATCGACCCGTGTAGCAAAATCCACCAAGGTTATCTGTCGTAATGTCTCGTCCTTCTCCTTTGCTAAAAGCAAACTTTGGTCGAACAACCATGTTTCCTAATTTATACTTACCATGGATTTGAAGCCCCATATCTCGATCTACGTTAAATTTACTGTTTACCAACGATCGATCTACAAACTGTAAATTAGCAGAAGAAACTACTCGTTCTCTGTTTCCTGGAAGTTTCGTTTGACCTACCCAAAGTTCCCAATGTTTCTGAAACTTATATTTTAATACTGCATCCAATATAATTCTTCCACCTCCTTTTGTATTTCCATCTTCACTAGAGGTAGAAATATCTCGGTTACTTAACCCTAACTCTGCCTTATACTTCAACTTTGGCGAAAAAGCATAACCGCTAAATTTTAATCGAGATCTTCGAATTAAAAAATTTGATTTAGACGAATTTGATGTCAAATTATGCTGTACATCATATAAGTTTTGCATTCGAAAATGCATCTTCATAGTCATGGATGAATCCTTCGCCATAAAGTTAATTCCTTTACCAAAAGAAGTAGATTGAATTTTTTGAGCATTTACACTTATCATTGCAAATGCTACTAACGCGCTGATTATTAATACTTTTTTCATTTCTTGTTTAAATTATGCTGCGAAGAAATCATTGGTATGTTAAATAAATGTTAAGTTTTAAAAAATTCTTTTCCAGAACGCTACATTTCTCATCCTGCATTCTCCTTTACTTCCATAAAACTTTTTCCATCCCGCAACATTCCCAATCAAAAACACGTAATCAAATTATATGTAAATTTTTAATATACCACAAAGAACTAGGGAGCCCCACAGCGGAATAACTTGAGAACGTTTCAACAAAAAATCCCATCTTATTGCGCATTATTCGCATTCCTTCTTATTTTTGTTGGTTAACCTGAAACATCAAAAGTGTACTTATGGCAAAGAAAGATAAAGCAAGCTCCAAAGAGGAAAAGGACGAGTTAAAAGCAAAAAAGAAGAAGTTAAAGGCGAAAGAAAAAAAGGAGAAGAAAGAAAAAAATAAAGATAAAGACAAAAAGAAAAAAGGGAAGGACAAGAAGAAAAAGAGGGAAAAAGCCTTAACAAAGGAGACGAGCAAAAAGAAGAAAAAAGAAAAGAAGAAGGAGCAAAAAGATAGCACCGGGTCCAAAAAGAAAAAGGATAAATCTAGTAAAAAAGAGGGTAAGAAAAAAGTTAAAGAAAGTGACGTTGTCATAAAAATCAATCCTACTTCTACGGCAAATGAGAAAACAACAATTACCAAAAAAGTAGTTGCTAAAACTTCCTCTACTCGAAAAGCTCCTGTTGTTGCCGTTAAAAAATCAACAACTAAAACTCCTGCAAAGGATACTACAACTAAAGCCAAACCAGTAACAAATTCAGGTGCTAAAACAACAACTCGCAAAGCAACAACAGCGACTAAAGCTGTTGCTTCCACATCTTCATCAAATACAAATACAGGTAAGCTAAGCACTTCTTTAAATGCGCCTCAAGCAATTAGTGCTCTTAAAAAATTAACAACAGCGACTGCCATAAAAGCGTATATTAAGGGAGATAAAAGGGTTACAGTAACGCGCGCAGCAACCGCATGCATTGCTCAACTGAAAAAATAAAGTGCAGTAAAATAAACCTTGGGAAAATAGATTCGTTTAGTTTAGACTACATTAAATAACTCTAAAACGGAATTTTACAATAAAAACTAACAACAAACATTACAATAACAATATATAATACGTGGGGAAAAAGAAGTTAAATATCAATCGAGAAATTAGTTGGCTAGGATTCAATGAACGGGTCTTACAAGAAGCGGAGGATGAACATACTCCATTGATTGAACGATTTAAATTTCTTGGAATTTTCTCCAACAATGCGGATGAATACTTTAGAGTTCGAGTGGCTTCATTGCGGAGATTATCCAAACTAAACAAGCGACTTCGGCTAACCTTAGATGTAGATCCTGAAAAGACCTTACAATCCATCCAAGAAATTGTAGAAAATCATCAAATTCGGTTTGAACATGTATTTGACTCTCTTGTAAAAGAAGCCAAAAAACAAGGGATTCATTTGATTGATGAAACTCAGTGCACACCAAGACAACAGCAAGAAGTTTCCGAATACTTCCGTGAAGTAGTACGGACATCGCTCGTTCCAATCATGTTGGATGAAAGACGAGAATTCCCACATCTAAAGGATCGGGCAATCTATTTGGCTGTCAAACTAAGCAATGGAACCGAGGATGAAAAAGTGCGCTATGCCGTCATTGAAGTGCCATCGAAAGTACTTTCTCGTTTTATGGTCTTAGGAAGCAGAGGGGCTAAACGTTATGTTATGCTTTTGGATGACATTATTCGAATCCATTTAAAAGATATTTTTTCCATCTTCGACTTCGAATATGCTGAAGCTTTTACCTTAAAATTAACAAGAGACGCTGAACTAGATGTGGATGATGATTTATCCATGAGTGTCATTGATTCCCTTACAAAAAGTTTAGCAAGTCGAAAAAGTGCCAATCCGGTTCGATTTGTATATGATAAATCAATGCCGGAAGATCTAAAGGATTTTCTATTCCGAAAATTAAAAATAAAAGATGGGGATTCCACGAATGCAGGAGGCCGGTATCACAATTTTCGTGATTTTATGGATTTCCCCGCAGGAATGAAAAACCATCATTTCAAACCATTACCTCCTTTACGTCATCCCGATATCCGAAAGAATCGTGTGTTGGAAAGCATTAGAGAAAAGGACATTCTACTAAACTATCCTTTTCATTCTTTTGATCCAATCATTGACCTTTTGAGAGAGTCTGCAATTGATCCAAATGTAAAATCAATTAAGATCAATTTATATCGGGTTGCCAAAAATTCAAAAATCATTAACTCCCTGATCAATGCTGCCAAAAATGGCAAGCGTGTGGTCGTAGTTATTGAATTACGTGCCAGATTCGATGAGGAAAACAATATTTATTGGTCAAATAAACTAAAAGAAGAAGGCATCACCGTACTTTTTGGCGTTCCAAATTTGAAAGTACATTCAAAACTAATTCTGATAAGCAGAAGAAGAAAATCCCGTACTGTACTTTATGCACATATCGGAACAGGAAATTTCAATGAGAAAACAGCTAATTTATATACAGATACTTCATTACTTACGGCAGATAAGCGCATCACATCAGAAGTAGATAAGGTATTTGATTTTTTTGAAAACAACTTTTTGGTAAAACGTTATTCTCATCTGATCATATCCCCTACAGGAACTAGACGAAAGTTTGTTCAATTAATCAATCATGAAATAAAACAGGCCAAAAAAGGAAAAGAAGCTCGAATTATATTGAAGCTAAATAACCTGGTGGACGACAAAATGATTAAGAAGCTTTATGAAGCCAGCTCCGCAGGTGTAAAAGTTAATTTAATCATTCGTGGAATGTGTTCATTGATGCCTGGAGTGAAAGGGGTAAGCGAAAATATTACGATTATTAGTATTATTGACCGTTATTTAGAACACGCTCGAATTCTCTATTTCCATGCTGGAGGCGAAGAAAAAATCTATCTTTCTTCCGCAGATTGGATGGGTCGGAATTTAGATCGTAGAGTAGAAGTTTCTGTTCCAGTATATAGTCCAGATTTGAAAGAAACCATTAAGGATTTATTAACAATTCAACTTTCCGACAATACCAAAGCGCGGCGTTTAGGAAATCAAGCAATGCTGAATGAATACGTTCGAACTTCTGGTAGAAACATTCGATCCCAATTGGAAACGTACAAATATTTTCAAAACAAATTGAATGAGACCGATACGGAGGAAAAAAATAAGTAATCAGCAAGGTAATGCAACCTTTTATTGGTTTATTCTGTCTTAAAGGTAGAATCCAATAATAAACTTGTTTTTATGTCTAAAACTTTCTTTGCGTTTTTATTGATTTTTTCACTTGTTGTAACCCTGTTTTCTTGTAAAAAGCATTCCTCTAAATTTTGTGTGGAGGAAGTCATTCCTTCAAAAAATCACGTTGTAGCGGATAGTACTTTAGAGCAAATGGGGGATTTACTTGAAATCATTGAGTCATCCGGAGATTTTCAAATTGTGAAATATAAAACCGACACCTATGGTATCCATGTGCTGTCTCACCAATTTTATAAAGGACTTCCGCTATTCTCCAACAGTGTCATATTTCATAATTCCAAAGTACAGGGTATATACAACAGTGGTGGTTTTGTGAAAGAAATCGATATTGATTTAGAACCTAAAGTATCGTTTACACAAGCAACAAATGTCGCGCACAAAAAAATAAGTGCACAAGCATGTTATAAAGCAAAACTAGGTTTGTTTAACGTGAATTCGGGCAGAAGTTATCAAGAACCCGACTTTAAATTGGTATGGCGCATTACTACATCAGGGAATAAATATGGTGTTGCCATAGTCGATGCACAAAATAAAGACCTTCTTCGACACGATGATGGCATTCGTACAACGGAATAAATTTTGTAGTTCGCCTTAAAATGACCCTGATATGTTAAAAAAATTCATTTATGTCACCTTCTTTTTCGCATTTTTAGTGGTGTCTTTTGCTTGCGAAAAACATTCAACTAAATTTTGTGTTGAAGAAGTTATTCCTAGTACAACCCATTTGATTCCAGATACTACATTAAGTCAAATGGGTGATCGGATTCAACAGATCGAATCATACGGTAGTTTTCAAATAAGACAGTACGATAAAAATTCTAATGCAGATGTAGCCAAATGCAACCAATTCTATAAGGGACTCCCTGTATTTAGCAATGACGTAAATTTCGTTTTTTCCAATGTGCAAGGTTTAGTTATTTCAGGAGATCTTGTAAAATCAATTGATGTGGATTTTGAACCAAAAGTATCATTTACCAAAGCCGCAAAAATCGCACACAAAGAAATAAATGCAGAAGAATGCTATAAAGCAACGCTTGGATTATATGATTTGAATCAAGGTACAGGAAATCATCAAACCAATTTTCGACTGGTTTGGAAAATATATTATTCAAATTACAATTTTCCTTTTGCCATTATTGATGCACAAAAAGGAGACATACTAGCTAATTACTTTGGTGTTTTACTTATGTAGTCCGCTCAATTACCACGTTTTTTCTTTTTTGAGAGAAAGCGCAAGTGTTAAATCTCACGAAACCTTCACGAAAGACTAAAATCTTAATTCACACCCTTTCAGGTCCGCTTTTATTAAAATAGAAACCATCTGAACCAATTTTCCCTAACCTTGTGTTTAGTAGATGTTGTTATTCATCAGAAGATAAAACATAGAGCAAACGAACTCTATACATTTTACTTGAGGGCATCATCTATTTAAACAGTTAAAAACAAGAACCATGAGAAAGATTCAATCAATCATTATGCTGAGCACGGTTATATTCTTTACAGCTTGCTCTGGCGAAGTAAAAACAAACACCATCTCATCCTCCACAGATTCTGCGGAAACCGAAACGGACAATAAAGCCGCCATTGAAAATAAAGATCTCAGCGGATATGCCACAGCTTATTTTGCATCTGGTTGTTTTTGGTGTGTAGAAGCCATTTTTGAAAGTGTAGACGGAGTTGAAGAGGCTGTTTCTGGCTATGCTGGAGGCGAAGAGCAAAACCCTACCTATGAACAAGTTGGTGGAGGCGAAACGGGACATACCGAATCTGTAAAAGTATATTACGATCCCAATGTGGTTAGCTATGAAACATTGGTAAAAGTATTCTACGGATCTCACGACCCAACAACCAAAAACGGACAACACCCAGATTACGGAAAACAATACCGTTCAGCCATTTTTTACCAAACGGAGGAAGAAAAGCAAATTGTGGATAATTACATCGCAAAATTAGAGGCTTCTAAAGAGTATCATAGACCTATTGCTACGGAGGTTTCTCCTTACAAAAAGTTCTGGGAAGCAGAAGCATATCATCAAAACTACGAACGGCTTCACCCAAACCAAGGGTATGTAAAAAGCGTGTCCATTCCAAGATTAAGAAAGTTTCAAGCCAAATTTCCTGAATTACTCAAGAAAGAAACTGCAGCTCATTAATAGTAAATATGAGTTAAATTATTTAAGTTGAGATTTGATCTTTCTTAAAAGAAAATCAATTCTAACCCATTAGAAATATCAACATTCGATTATGAGTAAAAATATGATCTGGCATAAGGTCCTTGAAAATAAGGAAGAACTTCCTAATGGCCGAGTGAAAAGTGTAACCGCCGGACATACTGGAATATGCCTAGTCCACCATGAAGGAACATTCTGTGCTGTTGATAATAAATGCCCGCATCAAGGAGGTCCATTAGGTGAAGGCTCTATTGAAGGTGGTAAAATTCGTTGCCCATGGCATGGTTGGGATTTCGAACCATGTGGAGGTTCATCTGATGGGTTTGATGATGGATTAGCTGCGTTTGAAGTGAAAATTGAAAATGATGCCGTCTATGTTGGAATCGAGGAAGAAATGCCACAAGAGCAAACGATCTCCGATGTGATGGTCAAAACCATGACAAATTGGGGTGTAAACAAAGTATTTGGAATGGTAGGTCATTCCAACCTGGGTTTTGCAGATGCCATGAGACGTTCAGAAGAGCGCGGCGAGCTTACCTTTTACGGAATCCGTCATGAAGGAGCAGCTTCATTTGCCGCAAGCGCCTATGGAAAATTAACTGGAAAACCAGCTGCTTGCTTTACAATAGCAGGACCAGGAGCCACGAACTTATATACTGGATTATGGGATGCAAAAGTAGATCGTGCGCCCGTTTTGGCACTTACAGGTCAAGTAGCCACACAAGTAGTCGGTACAGGAAATTTTCAGGAAGTAGATTTAATTCAAGCTTTCAATAGTGTGGCTGCTTTCAATCAACGTGTACAAGGCGATAGCAAACACGGTGAATTAATGGGACTCGCTGTGAAACACGCCATTTTGAAAAGAGACGTATCGCATTTAACATTTCCAGACGAAGTGCAAGAAAAACCATCTGGAGATTCAAAACCAGGAGATTCAGAAGGCAGAATGACACCAATGACTATTGCGCCTCCCAAAGAATCATATGACAAAGCAAAACAACTTTTATCCAACGCGAAGCGGCCAGTAATCATTGTAGGTCATGGAGCCCGTTTTCATATGGAATCCATTATTGAATTTGCTGAAAGTATGAATGCTCCCGTCCTAACAACATTTAAAGGGAAGGGACTCATCTCAGATCATCATCCATTGGCAGGAGGCGTATTGGGACGAAGTGGAACACCCATTGCATCTTGGTTTATGAATGAAACCGATTTGCTTCTAGTAATTGGTGCTTCCTTTTCAAACCATACAGGAATTACACCTAAAAAACCACTGATTCAAATTGATTTTGATCCATTGGCTTTAAGCAAATTTCATAAAATTGACGCAGCAGTTTGGGGTGAAATTTCCGTTACTGTGGACATGCTAAAATCAGATCTAAAAGATCAAACTGACACTATTGATCAACGAACGGAAGTAGCTACCCGTTGGAAAATTTGGAGAGAAGAAAAACAAAATCGTTTGCAAGACGATCAACATAAAGGAGTAAGTTCCATTGCGGTATTTGACGCGATGAACCGAATTGCTCCGAAAAAGGCAATAATGTGTGTAGACGTTGGAAACAATGCGTATTCCTTTGGACGCTATTTTGAATCCAATGATCATCGTTTTTTAATGTCCGGGTATTTAGGTTCGATTGGTTTTGCCTTGCCTGCCTCCATGGGTGCATATGCAGCAGTAGGAGAATCACAACCAATTATTGCAGTAGCAGGAGACGGTGGCCTTTGTCAATATTTAGCAGAAATCACCACATTAGTTAAATACAAAATGCCTGTAAAGTTGATCATTCTAAATAATTCAGAGCTAGGTAAAATTTCAAAGGAACAACGCGCAGGAGAATTTGCCGTTTGGCAAACCTCACTTCAAAATCCGCACTTCGCCGATTTTGCCCAATCTTGTGGTGCGTGGGGAAAACGTGTAACTTCGAGATCAGATTTAGATGTTGCAATGACCGAACTGTTCAATCAGTCTGGTCCCGGTTTATTGGAAGTAATTACCGATGTGGAACTTATATAAAATTCAACATGAAACAAGTACTTGAATTAATGGTCGCAGGATTAGGTGTCTATTTTGGCCTAGGATTACTCTTCGCACTATATTTTATCAGCAAAGGAGCCAAAAAAATCGACCCTGCAATGAATGAAAGCAAAATCGCGGTAAAACTGCTTATTCTTCCAGGCTCCATTTTATTGTGGCCAATGTTACTTTATAAATTAATGAAGAACTAAATGAACTCCGCACTACGAAAAAGACATAAAATAATGTGGTTGCTCATTGCACTCACATTGCCAGCATTAACCGTTCTTGCGGTTGTTAATATCCCAGACTTCCCGACATACAATAAAAACCCTTTAAACACCAAAAATAGTACTCCTGCAAAAGGAATTGTGCTCTCCGAACAGGAAAATGAATTCATTAAAGTCAATGTTCGAGGGAATGAAACCAAAGTAGCTCAATTAGAAATAATTTTGAAAACGCCAATCAAATCTGCCTCTGCCGTAATTTATGATGCCAATAACAAGGTTTTAGGTCAATTAGGTTCAACCGGAGTTTATCGATTTGACATCAATAAAAGACCAGTACAAATTACAATAAAAGACAACATTAAAAATGTTGAAATCACAAAAATGGGGTTTTCTCAATAAATTGAAGTTGCTACAAATACTATGAGTTCAAACTACGAAGCCGTCTTATGGAATAAACAAAAGAAGCAGTACGACAAATTAATTGTTCTGTTCATTGTGATATACCTGGTTGTATTTTCCGGCATTACCATTATAACTAATCCCGATACATCTTATGCTACGATGCTCATCCGCGCATTTGGTTCATTGGCAATTGTTATGTTACATGTCATTCTTTGGATTGGACCCTTGGCCCGTCTCAATTCAAAATTCCTACCGTTGTTGTACAATAGACGACATTTGGGTGTAAGTATGTTTTTGATGACATTGGTGCATGCCGTAATTGCAATCATTCAATTTCATGCCTTAGGAAATGTGAATCCAATTGCATCCATATTTACTTCCAATATGGATTATACGTCACTAACCAATTTCCCTTTTCAAACATTGGGCTTTGTGGCATTACTAATCTTATTTCTAATGGCTTCAACAAGTCATGATTTTTGGTTGGCCAATTTGGGAGCAAAAACTTGGAAAGTACTGCACATGCTCGTTTACGTAGCCTATTTTTTAGTAGTACTCCATGTTTTCCTTGGTGCATTTCAACAAGAAACATCTCCGTTTTTAGTCGGGTTAGTTGGATTAGGGATGATCTCAGTAATTGTCTTGCATCTTCGAACGGCTTTTAAAGAAACCAAAATAGATAATGAAGAAACATTGAGCGAGGATGGTTGGCAGTATGTTTCTACCGTGGAAGAAATAGACGACAATCGAGCCAAAATGGTATGTTGTGATGGAGAGCGGATTGCAGTGTTCAAATATCAAAACAAATTATCTGCCGTACATAATGTGTGCAAACATCAAGGAGGACCATTGAGCGAAGGTAAAATTGTAGACGGATGTATTACTTGTCCATGGCATGGATATCAATACATGCCCGAAAATGGTCAATCACCCCCTCCATTTGAAGAAAAAGTCGCGACCTACGAATTAAAATTAATTGGAAACAAAGTCTATGTAAATCCAAAAGCCCAAGCAGAAGGAACCACCATAGAACCAACGTTGATCAACTAGATAATTGAATATGGAAAACGACGATTTTTATATAGGATACAACGATCAGCAACCAAACTCAATCATGAAGTTTGTAAAATCGAAAGTGTTCATAATTGGTGCTATAATAATTGTAGCTGCGCTGATCTTTGGATTTAGTCAAAACACATCCAACAATGGTTCCTTTGAATTAGGTTCTTTAACCGAAATTGAAGGAGTACTTCATGAAACTCCGTATCCAATCTTACGAATGAACTTAGCAGATAATACAACCAAGGATGTATTGCTTTTAGGCTATGGTAAGATGGGTGCAGAAAAGGGTTTAGAAGAAATAGCCAATGGCACAGCCTATCAAAACTTGAAACTGAAAGTAAAAGGCACGTTGATTTATTACGACGGAAAAACCTTGTTTCAATTGGAACCCAATCTAAAAGAAAAATATGAGGTATTAGGTACGGCAAAGAAGGAGCAGCAACTCTCGAAAACTGCATTAGGTTCCATATCATTAACGGGAGAAGTAATAGATCCAAAATGCTATTTTGGCGTAATGAAACCTGGAAGAGGAAAAATCCATCGAAGTTGTGGAATCAGATGTATTTCAGGAGGAATTCCACCCGTATTCATCACGTTCAACGAAAATGGAGAATCCAACTACTTTTTAATCACGGACAAAGACGGAAAACCAGCCAATCAAATGGTCTTGGACTACGTAGGAAAAACCAGTGTACTTAAAGGCGAACTCGTACAGGTGGGAGACTGGATGCAAATCAAAATGGCTGATATTCAAACGTTGAATGAATCATCTAAAATTTATTGACATTCTAGTTGTTTTCTTCAACTGAGTAGTTGATTTCCATCTCATTTAACAGAACCAGAATTTCCTCTTTTACATCCGGTGAAATAATAAATTCCAGTTCCCCTTTTTGCTCGTCAAAACGATCAGAGTATTCAATTGCCTCTTCCAACGTTATTATATCAAACCCCAGGAACGGCATAAATACATGTACGTATGTCTGCCTTAGGGTTTTCTTTCCTTTTTATGACGATTTTGTATTCCAAACTTATATTCTTATCTGTGTCATATAGACCTTTCAACGTTTTCAAACACGCATCCTTTTATCCCAGACCATTCTAACGCTACTTTTGCTTTTAAACTAACAACGAGTTTACTTGGTTTTTCATTAATTCGAAACAAGGACGGAAACACCTCATACTCACCAAATTTAGTCTTTTCTCCGTTCTCGTCCAATTTGGATTTACCATAATAACGCGCGTTTGAGCGAAGCGGTTACACGTGTTATTCACCGGTAGACAAAAATCAAAAAAGCCTTTGTATACTCGTTATACAAAGGCTTCCTATTATTTTATTATTGATTGATGTTGGGTTGATCGTTTAGTGGGTAGTATAATCTAATCTCACCCACAAAACAAATGATATTCTTAAACCAAATCTTTCAACGCAATCTCAAACGAGGTTTTTGCAACCTGCGTTTTTGAATCTTTTACTTCGTAAGACTTTTGCATCGCTTTACGAATCGTCTCAGACGTATCTACAAAAATTGCCTTATCCGTTAATTCTACTTCATCTTGCATTAAATATGCAAATACTCTCGCCATTCCACAGTTTGCAATAAAATCTGGAATAATAGAAATATGCTCATCTGCGTAAACACCTGTTGGACCAAAGAATATTTCTGGATCCGCAAATGGTACGTTCGCTCCACAACTAACCACTTCAATTCCAGTTGTAATCATACGATCCACTTGATCTTTTGTGATTAATCTTGATGCTGCGCAAGGCAAGAAGATCTCGGCATTGACATCCCATATTTTTTCATTTACCTCCGCAAATGGAATCATATCAGGTGAAGCCAATTTATTTCCTTCCTTCGTCAAAAATAAGTTCCGGATCTCTTCAAAAGAATATCCCTCTTGATTGATCAAACCTCCATCTCTGTCAATTATTCCAACAATCTTCGCTCCTTCCATTGCCAAGTAGTAAGCGGCGGCAGAACCTACGTTCCCCCAACCTTGAACTACGACACGCTTTCCTTTCAGATCTCCTCCGTAAATATTATAATAATGACGTACCGCTTCCGCTACACCATATCCGGTAATCATATCCGCAACCACATATTTTCGATCTACCGCAGGTGTATAATTAGCGTCTTCTAACACCTTAGACACTCCTTGACGAAGTTGACCTAGTTTTTTGATTTTTTGAGGCTCATTGGCTTGCATATGTCCGTTTACGACCCCTTCCTGTGGATGCCAAAGACCATAGCTCTCTGTAATCGGAATAACCTCGTGAATTTCATCAACGTTCAAGTCACCTCCTGTTCCATAATAGTTTTTCAACAATGGAATTACCGCTTTATACCATCGGTTCAATACACCCTCTTTTCTTGGATCTGCCGGATCAAAGTTAATTCCCGATTTAGCTCCTCCAATTGTAGGACCCGAAACAGTAAACTTTACTTCCATCGTTTTGGCTAGAGATTCTACTTCTCTTTTATCCAATCCTTTTCGCATTCGAGTACCTCCACCCGCTGCTCCACCTCTCAATGAGTTAATTACAACCCAACCTTCAGCCTCCGTTTCTGCATCTTGCCATTCAAAAACAATCTCAGGGCGCTTGTTTTCGTATTTTTCCAATAATTCCTGCATGTTCATAACAATCCGTATTTTAGTTAAGTTTGCTTATCTTTATAGTGTGTTCTTATATCATTCTAGTGCAACTGAATCAAACAGCACACTTTCTATTTTCTACATTCGACAAAGCTAAAAAAAATCAGGAATTATGTTTCGTTCTTGTATGGTAATTGTGCCGAACGGTTAGCCCGATGGGCGAATGGTTGTATTCTGTGCACTTTATGAGGCTTTTTTATTTTGCCACCGTCAGCTTGTCAGAAATCAATTTTTGGTTTGATAATTGTCCCATCAATCACCAATACCATTGATTTCGTGCGAAATTCAACGATTACATATCAACCTCATTTGCTGTTCCTGCTAATCACAGGGGTTTTCTCCTTTTTTGTATTCAATCTACAAATTGAAAATCAAGGCTTCTATCACCAAAATAAAACCGTTGGTCTCTCCACAAAAACAGAATGGGTCCTTGTCAAAAAAGACATGTCAACCCCAACAAAAGAACTTTGGGATTACTCCGAGTTGTTCTCTGCTTTAAACCCTGGTTCTTGTGAACAGTTTACTACCAACGAGCATGATTTTTATTCAATTCGTACGTTCGCATCTAAAACACAGGTGAATTTTCACCGTTGGCAAAAAAAGGAATTGAACATCCTTTTTCGATTTCAACATCGCTTTCTCAAACCGAACCAAGATTCTCCCGATTACATTTGCTAAGATTCAACTGAATCTATCCAAATAAGATAGATCTGTAGAATAAAGTTGCTCTTCTAAGCAGGATCAACAAGAATAAGACCTTTCAACCCAGCCTGGCTTGCCTTTTCAACAATAGGAGAAAAACGTTGTTTCAAGAAGTTATTAATCGTCTTACCAACCACTTTTTTTCTAAATACTGTGGCCGTGGGTATAACTTATTCAAATCACGAACCTTTCCATCATTAAATTCTTAACATGCAACGTTTAAAAAAAGGAATGCGTCTGATTGGACTCATCTGTCTAATTACACTAGCTGCAATTGGCGTAAGCCTAGGCGGAGGTGTGCCTATAATATCTTCCCGGAGACAAAAAAGTAAAGAAACACAAATTGAATTAGTCGAAACAATGGAAAAAGAATCGGCGCTATCAAATGAAGTGAATGCAAACGAAAACGAGCCAGATTGATTAATCTTGGCTCGTTTTGTGATTTAATTTTTATTTTGACTGATTATAGCTTTGCATTATATCATACTACGATCGTTAACTCCATTCAAATCAATTCCGGATTTCATTATTCATAATATCGTTGTAATAATCAATCAAATCCATGGTTCGTTCGCGAACTAAATTCGTATTTCGCTCTGACAATACTTCCAGCCAACTTTCCTCATCCATTTCACCGTATATGCTTCCAGCTAATTTAAATTCTTCTTCTTTATACAATTTCCAGTTTTTCTGAGATGCATTCAATTTGATTTGTTGCTCCTTGGACAATTTTGATTTTAACAAAAGTAAATATTTATTCATCTCAGATTCCCAAGACTTACGAGCTTCAAAAGAACAGGAACGTTTCCCTGCGGTGCTTCTTCCTTCCCATGAAGCCAAACATTCTGCATATTTCTTATCTATAGGATGTGTATCTTGGTATTTGTTTGCTTGTGAAAAAACATTCTGGCTTGTTCCCATTATTAGAAACAATACTGGAATTAAATAATATGTATAAGGACCTTTTATAAACATTGTATTGGACTAGCGTTTCTATAGATATAAACTATATCAACGAATGAACTGCAAGAATATATACAAACAGAATGCCAAAGTAAACAGATCAACCTACCATATCCAAATTGATTAAAGATTCAGGCTTCTTCTCGCTTCTATTCGCAACATTTTTTTAATAGACACGTTCAATACTATACCCTCGTTCGTTTAACTTAAAATAGTTATGAAAAAGCATTTATTCAAACCTTTGGTTTTTGCCATTTGTTTAATTTCTCTTTTTATAAACATTCAATCTTGTACGCAAGACCCCGACCCTCAACCGGAACAACCCGTGGTCGAACCATTACCCGATCCATATGCCGATTTCGATTCATACGCTTCATATTTAACCTACGCGCACCTCATAGACTTGGATGAGGATGGAGTCGACGATATTAGAATTGAGCATGTTGAAATCCATAAATCGCAATGGCAAAAGGAACACACAAAAATATTTTCTTTAACTCCTGATTGGAAAATTTTAGGTTACGTACGAAACGATACTGCCTGTGCGGATACCGTTTTTTCTTCGCCCTGGGTGTGTCTTAATTATTCCTATTGCAACGCTTCGGATAGCGGAACAAAGTTTTTGGATACCACCAATATGATTCACAAATTGGATTCATCTGAATTCAATACCATCGATAATCTGACATCCACATTTCTATCCGATTCTGTAGTCGAATATTCATACAATAGTGAGGAATGTGGAACGATTAATTCATACGATCTCGAAAAGTACAGCAGTGAAAAGGACGCTGATTACATTATTTTTCAAAACGCCTCTGGAAGTCGAAAGGCGATATATCATGGATTTATATTTATACCAGATTCTATTCCTCCCACAGCGCTTATAGGAAAACATATTGTTTCAATCAATTAGAACTGAACCCCCATCTCCGCTGGAAAAGGTGCTGGAATATCTTCCTTCTTTTCTCCTAAGTTTTGTCGAAGATCTATTTCAATTCCTCTTGCTATCGTAGAAATTGGAACGTCGTTAGCTGTTCCTTCAAAAGGGTTTTCTCCGGTACGACCTATTCGTTCCATCGTATGAAAAATCCAAGCAAGTGTAGAATAAATTGGAATCGTAAACCAAACAAAATACTTACTTAAAATTGGAAAACTTTCGGTCATTTCCTTCCCAATATCTGCAAACTGTGGAATCAACGCCAAAGGTAAAAACAACAAGAGCAACCACATAAAATAATGGTTCAACGTAGCATATTGTCTTGGATAAGGAAAGTTTTTAATTCGTTCCGACTTTCCTTGAAGATCAAAAAGCTGCTTAATTAATGCTTCCATTTCCAAAAATGAAAACTCCCAAAGACACCCTTCTTCCTTCAATTTTCGGAAGTGATGCGATTGCTGATATAATAATGCCGTAGAGTGATTTCCTTTAGCCATAATATCTTCCATGTCTTCTTTTGAAAGGTATGGTTTTAAACTTTCCGTCAATTCAGTCATCATTTCCTGAGGTTTAATTCCCCATTCTGTATTACTACGAGACTTCCCTGTGGTTTCCCATGGTCGATCCGCACGCATAGCATATCGTAAAGTCGTTAACCATGCAATATGCCGATAAGTGATCTTTCGTACCTCTTCTTTTAATTCATCATCGGTTTTTTTATTGACCGCATGTTCATTAGTGATCATGTCCTGGGTATACACACCTAAAGTTCGAGATGTATTTACAATACCACCCCAAATTTTTCGTGCTTCCCAGATTCTACTATAAACCGAATTGTTTTGGAAACCAACGACAAAGGCTACAGCTGTACCTATTAAAGCCAACGGTGTCCAAGGAATTCGAATCCATTCTAATTCTAGAAAATGATACAATGAAACCCACGCTGTAATGATCAAAATGAACTTTATCGTTTCAAAACGAGTCCACCAAGCCATTTGCGGAATACTATATACCTTTTGAGTAAACATAATTTATCCTCTCTCTTTTTTCTAAAATCTACCTTGCTATTTCACCAAATTCAAATCAATGGTTTTTCGCTCCAAGTTCGTATCTGTTACTTTTACCCGCACTTTCTGACCAAGTAAAATCTTCTTCTTTGTTCTTCTTCCAACAATCTCATACTTTTCCATATCGGAATAATAATGATCATCTTTCATATCAACAAAGCGAACCATTCCTTCGCATTTAAGATTTCCTAATTCAACATAAAATCCAAAATCTGACATTCCAGTAACAAATCCATCAAACGATTCCCCTTCAAATTGTTGCACGTATTCCACTTGCTTAAACTTGATACTCAATCGTTCCGCACTGGTTGCTCGGCGCTCCATATCAGAAGAATGTCTACATTTCTCCTCATACTCTTTTAAATCCGCAGATTTTCCGCCAGATAAATAATGCTCGATCAATCGATGCGCCATCATATCAGGATACCTTCGAATCGGTGAAGTAAAATGACTATAATGCGCAAACCCTAATCCAAAATGTTCTAAAGGATCAGTCGTATACTTCGCTTTTGACATACTTCGAATCGCCAATTGCTGCAATACATCATGTTCAATTTTTCCATGCGTTTTCACCGCAAGGTCATTGATCGCATTTGATACATTCTTTTGAACATTCACTGTATAACCAAAACGCTTAGCAAATTGAGCAAACGAATCCAACTTCTCTTGATCTGGTGCTTCATGCACCCGATATACCATCGTATCCTTCTGCTTTGTCTTTGATCGTTTGTAAACAAACTCCGCAACCTTTTTATTGGCAAGTAACATAAACTCTTCAATCATTTTGTGCGCATCCTTGCGTTCTTTCACAAATACATTGATTGGTTTACCATCTTTATCTAGGTTAAACTTAACCTCCTGTGTTTCAAATGAAATAGATCCATTTTTATACCGTTCATCCCGAAGTTTCAAAGCAATATCATTCAGAATGTTTACTTCTTTTTGATAAGAACCTTCTTTATCTTCGATACGCTGTTGAGCATCTTCATATGCAAAGCGCTGATCTGAATAAATCGCCGTTCGGCCAATCCATACATCTTTCAACTCTGCATCTGCAGTCATCTTAAATACACACGAAAAAGTTAATTTTTCTTCATGTGGACGCAATGAACATAATCCATTTGAAAGACGTTCCGGTAACATGGGCACCACTCGATCTACCAAGTAAACCGAAGTTGCTCGTTGATATGCTTCTTGTTCTAAAGCTGAACCAGGAGTTACATAATGCGTCACATCTGCAATGTGTACTCCAATTTCATACACTCCCTCTTCAATTTCTTCAATCGAAAGGGCATCATCAAAATCTTTTGCGTCAACTGGATCAATTGTAAAAGTTGTTACATTTCTAAAATCTCGTCGTTTTGCAAATTCACTATTTGGAATTTTATCATCGATTCGTTCCGACTCACGCAACACACTTCTCGGAAATTTCATAGGCAACTCAAATTCCGCCATGATCGAATGGATCTCCGCTTCGTTTTCTCCTACTTTTCCAAAAATTTCAACAACTCTTCCTTCCGGATTAGATCCTGATTGTTCAGGATAACTAGTAATCTCTACTTTTACCTTGTCATTATGTTCCGCTTGTCCAATGAAATGGGCTGGAACAAAAATATCAAAGTACACTCCACGACCTTCCGGTAATAAAAAATGAGTTCCCCCTTTTTTCATTATTTTTCCGACAAAAGCCGTTCGTTTTCTTTCTATTACGGATAATACCTCCGCTTGTGGGTTTTCTAAATTTGGAAAGCTATATGCTTTCACTCTATCACCCGTAAGGGCAAATTTTAAATCTCGAACATCGACCGGAATATCTTTTTCCAGTTGTTCTGAAATCAAAAACGCTTTTCGTTTTCCGGCCATTTCAATGGTTCCATCTATAATTTCCATATCCGAATTGATAACATATCCTCCGGCGTCGGTCTTTATAATTTTTCCTGTTTTGAAAAGGCGTTGTAAGATCTCAATGATTCGTGCCCGATCTCGGGACGAATTAAGTTTCATTTTACGCATTATATTTTTTGGTGTAAAATGTTCTTTTTCACCGTGTATAAACAGTGCAAAGATTTGAGATTCAGAAATGTAGTTTTTGTTATTTCCTTGTTTTCGTGAAGAGCCACTCTTTTTTCCCCGGCCTCCCCGTTTTAATTTTATTTTACGAGACATCGTATTCTTTTTGTTTCAAAAATGATTTTCTTTCCGAAATACTCCGTTGTACATCTTCTAATCTGCCTTGGGGAATGGCTTCAATTAATTTTTGTGTATAACTGCTTTTCGGATTTTGGTAAATTTCTTCCGCATAATCCATCTCTTCTATTTTACCTTTATTCATCACAAGGATTCTGTCAGACATAAATTTTACGACCGACAAGTCATGTGAAACAAATATATATGTAAAATTAAATTCTTCTTTCAATTCGTTGAGCAGGTTTAATACCTGCGCCTGCACGGATACATCCAATGCAGATACGGATTCATCACATACAATAAAGCTCGGGTTTACCGCCAAAGCTCTTGCTATACAAATCCGTTGTCGTTGTCCACCTGAAAATTCATGTGGAAAGCGATTATATTGATTGGCCGAAAGACCAACTTTTTCCAACAATTCAAAAGCCCTTTCTCTACATTCCGCATCCGTTTGATAAATGTTGTGCACCTTCATTGGTTCCACAATAGAATTACCAATCGTCTTTCTTGGATTGAGTGAAGAGTAAGGATCCTGAAAAATAATTTGCAGCGCTTTTCTATATTTTCGCCACTGCATTGGTTTCAATGAAGTAAGATCTTGCCCGTTGTAAATAACTCGTCCCGATGTAGATTTTATTAAACCTAACATCGTTCTCCCCAAAGTTGTTTTACCACAACCAGATTCACCTACTAGTCCAAGGGTTTCTCCTTTAAATACTTCAAATGAAACATCATCCACTGCTTTTACATAGGCCAGTGGTTTTCCTAATAAACTTCGCTTCGTTTCAAAATGAACCTTTAGGTTCTCTACTTTAAACAAAGGTTCGTTTTTATAAATTTGTTTGCTTCGCTCTGCTCGTATATGAAGGTCTTCCGTTCTTAACACGAAATCTCCTTTCATAATGTCAAAGTCCTTTTTCTCCACAATCTCATTCTGAGCATTAAAGCCCATAAAATCAACAATGGTAGGAAGCTTTTTTAAGCTCATCTCCAAGCTTGGTCGGCATGCCAAAAGTCCTTTTGTATATGGGTGTTGTGGATTACTAAATATATCCCACACATTCCCTTGTTCTACAATTTTTCCCTTGTACATCACCACAACCTTATCGGCTATATCTGCAACTACTCCTAAATCATGCGTGATAAACACAATAGAAGTTTCAATATCTCGTCTCAATTTTTTCATTAATTCGAGGATACTTTTTTGAACCGTTACATCCAACGCCGTGGTTGGTTCATCCGCAATCATCAATGATGGATTACACACCATTGCCATTGCAATCATTACACGTTGTTTTTGTCCACCAGACAATTCATGTGGATAAGATCGATATATTCGTTCTGGTCTTGGAAGTTGTACAACGTTAAACAACTCCAATACCATTTCTCGAGCAATCCTTTTATCAAATTTAGAATGAAGTAATATTGATTCCATCAATTGTTCTCCACATCTAAAAACTGGATTCAATGAAGTCATCGGCTCCTGGAAAATCATCGATATTTCTTTTCCCCGGATTTTCCGCATTTGTTCATTCGAAGTTTCTACAAGATTAATTTTTCCAAGCTTTGGAGAATCAAACCAAATTTCTCCCTGAGCAATTTCAGATGATCGCTCCGCAAGTAATTTCATAATAGATAAAGAAGTAACTGATTTACCTGATCCCGATTCCCCTACTATGCCAATCGTTTCTCCTTTCCGAATACTAAACGATACATCATCCACAGCCTTCACAATTCCTTGCTCGGTATGAAACTGAGTTACCAGATTCTTAACTTCTAATAATATTTTGTTTTCGTCTTTCAATGTTAATCTTATCTACCTCTCGATAATATGGAATCATTTATTTTAAATTCCATTCTACTCCCTTTTTCTTTTTACTATTTTAAAATAAATCAAATTGAAACAAAATGCAATGACAATTCAACTACAATTTAATTTTTGGAAACTTCAATCCTTCTTCCTTCACGCAACAATTATTTCTGATATGCGCTCTCAACTTAAAAATAGATCAAAATGATTTGAGTTGAGATGTTCTCGTTTTGAAACAATTTGCAATCGGTCCGTCAACAAATAAATGATAAACTGAATGCAACGTTAAAATGTTTTTAAG
This sequence comes from Cytophagales bacterium, assembly GCA_965277185.1. Classification (GTDB taxonomy): domain Bacteria; phylum Bacteroidota; class Bacteroidia; order Cytophagales; family JAHDFW01; genus JAHDFW01. The sequence continues at coordinate 479,022 of CBDICC010000006.1, forward strand.
TTAAGCTAATCCGAAATTTTCAGATCAAGTCATCTCGCTTATTCACCGAAAGAATCTAATAAAGTCAAAACCATCTTTCATTGTTGAGTTGGTTTGATTCTTTTTAATTGGAATCGGTTAGAACTTAAAAGTTCAGTTTCATTTAACTCAATGTTTCTAATTAATTAATTGAAATCTGATCTGATCAAACTGATGAACTTAACTTCTGGAGGGATGGTGTTTCTTTTCCTGTTGTCCGTTCGAACGACACAAAGATACAAATTTTATTCTTATTCCAATTTCTTACTTGATTCGTACTTGACTCTCTAATATTATTATTTAAAAGGTTATTTAAGTTTAAGGTTATAGTATATTATTAGTCTGTGGATTCGGTTAATAACTTTTTAAGTTTTCTATTTGATCTTATTTTTGTTAACAACTTTGTTTTTTTCTAACAGGTAATTAAGTAGTAGAGTATTTGTAATCAGTTGTTTATAGACTTATTAACATAGTTTGTTTTACTACTACGTGAATTCATTTTGTGAAATACTTCGTTGATTTCGTTGAGGATAAAATGGTATAAAAAATAGGTTATGCACAGTAAGTAGGTAGAAGGTATAGTTCTCAACAACTATGCACAATTTATGCACATATATTAAGAACTCAATTAACAAGTTATTCCAATGGATTGATAATAATGTCTGCTATTTCCCAGTTAGGACGCAGTTTTATTTGTGCGTTGTGGAAAAATATTTTTTCAGGTTGAATCCCTTCCTCAAGGTTTCCTTTGTCATAGTACCCATTCTTGTTTTCATCAAATTTTATCCGTATAGAATAATTACCTGGTTTTAAATTCCGAAAGGAAAATGTTTTAGTTCGAACCGTTCGAACAATTTCTTTATCTAACATTAATTCTAGTTCGAAATCATTTTGATCATATTGAATAGTACCTGATATATTTCCTACTTCTGCAGGATCTATAATGTTCGCTGTTAATAAAGAAGACTTGTTAACGATCGTACTATCCATTCCCACGATTGCACCACTGTCTATACGAACGGTGATGTATTGTAATGCTTGAGTGTTTAGAGGAATGGTAAGTTCGTTGTTTAAGAGCTTGTAACGCTTTCCTTCTAGTGTTCCGAGCCCTAGTGTATCGGCAATCAGAGATATGCTCTTAGGATTAACGTGTGAAACAGGAAAATTGAAGCTTATTTTTATACTATCTATGGATTCAATTAGTTTTGTAACTAGTTGAGGAACAATAATATCTGTTATGTTTGTATCTATTATTGGATTATAAATTATAATATTTGATGTATCATTGTTATTGTTATAATCTTCGTAGATTATATTGAGTTGAATGGAATCTTTAATCCATTTTGGATTTTTATAAATAACATATTTTGTTTGATTCTCATTCGCAAAATATTCGATGTTTGAAATGGGTTGATTTGTCTCGTTTTGAAATGAGATCTTTTTGATGGTTTCATCGAAGGACAATGTTAAATGGTTCTTGCTTTTTGTATTTGTGATAACAGGAGGTTTGACATCATTTAGGAATACCTTGAAATTTTGTTGCGTAAGATTGCTATCTAATTGTACGGAAGATTCTAGAAAACCTACATGCTCCTCTGGATCAAGAATCAAATTATTGTTGACATCGTTGACATAGTAAAGATGATATTCTCCTGGAGATAAATTTTCCAGTTGATAAGATCCATCCGATTTTACTTTACAAAAGTATTCGGGTTTGTGTTTGGTGATATCAAGTGTATCTGATTTGGGATACAACATTATCGATCCATTCTTCTGTGGTTTATTGGTTTCAGTTACTTTGGAAGTTCCCTTAATAAAGGAGGTATCTAATATGGCACCGGTGGCAAGGATGTATGTAAAGTTTTTAACTTTGTTTTGTTCCGTAATGTCTTTAATGCATTCCGGAAAAAAGATGGTATATGTTTTATTTGGATTAAATGCTCCTTCTATATTTAGTATTACTTCTTTCTTTCGAACAACAGGTTTTAACTTAACATCACATGAAGGAGAGATCAATACATTTTGTTGAAATTGATGTACATCTACATTTTCATCAAACTCTAACTTGATCTGCTTGGCATTGAAATTAGTCGATTTTGACTTTGGATAGGTACCAATGAGTGTAGGTGGTTTGCTATCTTTCAATCCTCCCGTCGGTGGCTTTTCACTTGCACAGGAAAACAAAAAAGTAATAAGACTTACACATATTATAGAGGTAAGAAGATTCTTAGGTATTGGCGTGTTCATATTATTTTGCAAGGTGAACCATGAGTATGGAAATATCTGAAGGAGATACTCCACTTATTCTGGAAGCTTGACCAAGTGTGGTTGGTTTGATTTTATTTAATTTTTCTACAGCTTCAGTGGATAGAGAATTAATAGATGTGTAATCAACTTCTGAAGAAATCTTTTTCTTTTCTAATTGGTTGAATCGTTCTACTTGCTGTCGTTCTTTCTCTAAGTAGTTTTCGTATTTGATGCTGATTTCTGCTTGTTCTATTTCAAGTGTTTTATACTTCTTGAGCGTTTCTAATTCTGGATCAACTTCCATCAATTCTTTCAGTTGTGCATTGGGTCTTCGTATTACAGAGACTAGTTTTTGCTTTTGTTTAATTGGTGCAGAATTGATAGTCTCTAGATATGGATTCATTGAATCGGGTGTGACAGATTTTTGTGTGCAGAAGTTTATTATTTGTCCTGTGTTATAAATCTTTTCTTCTACATTTTTTAATCGTAGATCACTTGCTAGACCAATTTCATGTCCTCGTTTTGTTAATCTAATATCAGCATTATCTTGTCTTAATAAGAGACGATGTTCAGCACGAGATGTAAACATTCGATACGGTTCGTTGGTACCTTTATTAATTAGATCATCTATGAGTACGCCGATGTATGCTTCGGATCTAGATAGTATAAACGGATCTTTTTCGTTTATATTTTGATGGGCATTTATTGCAGCCATCATTCCTTGGCATGCAGCTTCTTCATATCCTGTGGTCCCATTTATTTGTCCGGCAAAGTATAGATTCTTCACAGCCTTCGTTTCAAGACTTGCGGTTAATTGGGTAGGTTGAAAGAAGTCATATTCAATTGCATATCCTGGACGAAACATTTTGGCGTTTTCAAATCCGGGTATTGTACGAAGGGCATGGTATTGTACATCTTCAGGAAGGGAAGATGAAAATCCATTTACATAAACTTCGACAGTATCCCACCCTTCTGGTTCGATGAATATTTGATGTCTTTCTCGTTCAGCAAATCGAGTGATTTTATCTTCTATCGACGGGCAGTATCTAGGACCTAAGCCTTGGATTCTTCCGGCAAACATTGGCGATTTTTCAAAACCTGTTTTTAGAATATCATGCGTGTTGCTGTTGGTATATGTAATATAACAACTACGTTGGTTTGTCAAACTTGGAGTATCGGTATAAGAGAATTTACCAGGATTTACATCTCCTGATTGTTCTTCAGTTTTACTATAATCGATAGATCTTCCATCTACTCTAGGAGGAGTTCCAGTCTTCATTCGGTCCGATTCAAAACCAATGGAAACTAGTTGTTCGGTGATTCCAGAAGATGCACGCTCTCCTGCTCTTCCTCCTCCAAATTGTTTTTCTCCAATATGAATGAGTCCATTTAAAAAGGTACCATTGGTAAGTATAACGGTCTTGGATCGAATGGAAATATCCATGCTAGTTTTGACACCGCGCGCTACTCCATTCTCAATTATGATTTCTTTTACCATCTCTTGCCAGAAGTCTACATTTGGATTTTTTTCCAATTGTATCCTCCACTCTTCCGCAAAACGCATGCGATCACTTTGAGCTCTTGGACTCCACATTGCTGGTCCTTTCGATTCATTTAAGAGACGAAATTGTATCATGGTCTTGTCTGTGACTATGCCAGACATTCCACCAAGCGCATCAATTTCACGAACTATTTGTCCTTTTGCTACGCCACCCATTGCTGGGTTACATGACATCTGAGCAATGGTGTTCATGTTCATTGTAACTAACAAAACCTTGGAGCCCATAGAGGCAGCGGTGTGTGCAGCTTCGCAACCGGCATGCCCGGCACCAACTACTATTATATCGTATTCTGGAAACATAAAATGGGATTGTTCCACGTGGAACATTTAATTTTCTTTGAACAAAGATAGGAAGTAATCCTCTTTATTTCGCATTTCTTTTTTTTCGTCCTCGGTTTTGTCGCCCAATCCAAGGAGATGTAATACACCATGTATCATAACGCGTCGCAATTCTTGTGCTTCTTCCACTTCAAATTCAGCGGCATTTTCGCGCACGCGATCGACGCTAATATAGATGTCACTTTCCAATGCTTCGTTTGATTCATTGTATTGAAAAGTGATAATGTCTGTGTAGGTATCGTGATCAAGATGGGCTACATTGATGCGGTGCAGATATTCGTCTGAGCAAAAAATGTAGTTGATTAAGGCTATTTTCGAGTCATAGGATTCAACGGTTTTTTGAATCCACTTGATGAAATTGTCGCTGTTTTCTAAGGTAAAATCTGTTTCTTCGGAGAAGAAATTGATTACATTATTCATGCAAATCAGATGTTAAAAAAGAGTTTGATCGAAGCTCCTTTGTTCTCGAAAGAGAATCGATCGCACAAATTGCTGATCAAAAAGATTCCTCGCCCTCCTGGTTTTTCAAGGTTTTCTGGAGATGTTGGGTCAGGTAAATTCATAAAATCAAACCCACTTCCTTCATCTTTTATTTCAAATGCAATTTGCTTTTGCTGATCTAATTCCTCGATGCTGAGGAAAACATTTTTATCTTTCTGAGCATCGTTGCCATGAATAATAGCGTTGGTAACAGATTCTGTTACAGCAATCATTATGTTTCCATACTGATCATCGCTAATGTTATAATTCTCTTTAGCATTGTCAATAAAACTTTCAACGATGCGAAGGTTATCTATTATAGATGGAATTTTAATGTTGAACTCTTTCATAGCTCTCTTAGATATTCATTTATTTCCTGTTTATAATATGGAACAAAAGCAGGGTTAACCGTCTTTAATATTTCGGTTTGCTTTTCCTTTTCTTTCAAATACTTCTCAAAACTAGGTGGTAGATCTCTGTCAAATTGTTTAGCAGTTTTAGATTCTCTGTCCTTATCCCAGTCTCGTTCTCTCATAGCTTTCTCTGCTTCTAACAAACGCGTAATAATATCTTTCTGACGCTTCATTGTTTCTTGAGTTAGGCGCTTATTAAGAAGGTCTATTTCATTTTCTTCCATCAACTTGTCTAACTTACCTAGTTCACCGCCTTGGCCTTTACCCTTGCCCTTATCTTGCATCTTACCTAGCTCTTTCAATTGCTTACGTAATTGTTCTTGTTGTGAAGCCATTTTAGCTAAGCTTTCAGACATTTCTTTTCCACTCTTACCACTCTGCTTCAACTGCATGATTTGTTGGCTTAGTTTCTGTTGTTGTTTGCCCATTTGCATAGATGGTTTTGGTTTTCCTCCATTAGGTTTTGGATTATTACACATTTGTTCACCCTCCATTTCTTGAGCTTGTTGTTGTTGCATTTGTTCCATTACCTCTGATAACATTAGGGCAAGGTTGTTAATATGCTCAATAGAGAACTGTTGGTTTTTTGTTATTTGTCCTACTTTTCTATCACGAATGGATTGCAAACTCTTGTCCAAATACTCATTCATACTGAACAATTCTTTAGTCACATAGCTTTTGATTTGGAAGTTTCTTCCTGCAAGGGCCAAAAGGCTATCTTCAATAACTTGTGTATCTTCTCGGATTTTTAATTGTTTGGAAGAATGCTCTACAAATTGAGGGTTGACTGTACGAATGGTTTTAAACTTATTTCTTAATTCTTCTTGGTCGTAAGAAACTTTGATCAAATTGTTCAAGATTCTACGTAGGTTTTTAAGGTCTTCCTGGTTTTGTTCTTCTCCCATTTGCTTCTGCATGCCCATCATAGACTCTCCCATTTTCTTCATTTTTTCAGAAGAACTACTCTGCTTTTCTGATCCGGGTTTGCTTTTACCAGATTTTAAATCCTCAGAAGCTTCTTGTTGTTCCTTTTTGATGTCTTCAGAAAGCTCTTTGTTTTCTTTCATCTTTTCTTCAAAACCAGTTTTAGCATCCTTGTTTAACTCCTCAAGTTCCTCTAAATCTTTCTTAACATCTTCAAATTCTTTGTTGATTTCGTCTTGTTTTTCAGAAGCGTCTTTTTTGGCCTCCTCTGTATCAAGTTTGTTTTCTTTGTTTTCCTCCGCTAATTCATCTTGTTTTTTAGCTAGCTCTTCTAATTTGGCAATCGTTTTGTCAAGTTTTTCTTCAAACTTGAGTTTATTGAATAGGTTTTTGGCTCGCTCCAGTTCTTTTTCAAGATTGAAGTCTTTTTTCTCCATTTCTTCTAATAGAGACGTGATTTTCTCTGGCTTAATGTCCTTTTTTTCAAGCATTTTCTCCAGTTCTTTGAACATCTTTTTGGTCTCTTCGTCCATCATTTCATCGAGCATCTTCTGCAATTCATCTGCTTTCTCACTAAGAGGTTCGTCTTGCTTGTCGAATTTGTCTTGCTGTTTCTTAAGTTTATCAAACTCTTTAGATAGTTCTTCAATGGATTTTTGAAGTGCGTTCTGCTTTTGAGCGATTTTTTCTAGCTCATTTTTATCTTGCCAGTTAAGATTCTTCTTAGAACGTAATTTTTCTTTCGTTTCGTTGATTTTATCTCTCAACTCCTTAACTTCATCTACATTCTTCTCAATATTGTTCTCTACGCTCTCGTTTGTTTTGCCAATTTGCTCCTTTGCATTGTTAGATTTAGCACTTTCAAGTTTCACTACAGCTGTTTTAGTGGACTTACTACCATTTACTCCATCATTGTCCCATACTTGCAGGTAATACTCAAGACTAGCGTCTTTTGTGATTAGTTGATCAATGTCCCAGTTGTAGAAATAACTTTGCTCAATAGATTTATTAACAGGAATGTTAATGGATGTATAGGCTTGTTGATCTTTAACAGGCTGCTTGGTGTCTATAACACGGTATTTAAGAACCAAACTCTTAATTCCGTAGTCATCAGATACATTTCCTGCTAGTGAAATATATTCATATAATACAGTATCGACATGAGAAATAAGGTTGATTCTTGGACTTAAGTCTTTAATAACATTAATGTTATAGGCTATTTTTTCTTTATTATCTCCGTTCAGGTTGGTTAACTTAAGTGTAACTAGATCACTAGTCTTATAACGCATACTTGTTTGGAAGCCGTCATTCTTTTCGTTAACGGTATAGTTTATATTAGAAGCTGAATTTAAAGATATACTTTCTGTTTCTCTTGTGAGAAATTCCCAATCTAAAGTAGTTCCTTCTGGAATGTTGATTTCATTAACTCCGTTGAAGGATTCATTTTTTAGATTAATGTATTTTGGATAATGTGCATAGATATTGGTCTTGGTAATGGAAGGTCGTTTCAAAACTTCCAAATTATATTCGGGTGACTCAATACCTGCTGCTTCTAGTTTAAAGTTTTTGTCTTTGGAAATATTGGTAAAGACATAGGAGTATCCGGTTTCTTTATCAAAGGTAGCTTTATGTCTCAATCCGTTTTCGACAATGTAAATAGCATTTGGTACCGTTTTGCCTTCAACGTTAATATCCAACTTAAACTCCTCACTTTCAAATACTTGGAGGTCATTATTGGATATTGTGAGAGCAAATGCTGCTGGTTCTTTGTACTCCTGATTAAAGTTTATAATTCTGCTTGTACTACCGCTGAATATCAATGGTTTATATAGGTAGAAAGACAGTAAAAAGAGGGCTATGAAGCCAAAATACATGAGATATTTGAAAGTTTCTCGTAGTCTGATGCTTTTATCGAATTCTACGGCCGTAAATCCAAAAGCACGTTGTTCTATACTTGCAGCGGCTAAACCATCGTCGTGGTTCTTTATTAACAGTATAGTATTCAGTAACTTATCTTTTACACCAGGCATTGATTTACCAATTTCCCGTGCAATATTTTCATCCGAGGAATTTTTTCGGAATTTAAGATATGGTTTTAGTACAAAATTATAAAGGGAAGCTCCGAAAAGTGCGATGAACGTAAAGAACAGTCCAGCACGAATTGGTTTACTAAAAAAGGCGACGTATTCTACAAAGTTAAAGACAATGAAGGTGGTAATAACCAACAGTCCAAAAAGTGAAAAACCTTTAAGCATTAGCTTTGAAAGGAACTTCTTTCGGAATTTTTGAATTTTATCCTGTAGTATCTTTGAATTTTCCATTACAAACTTAACGATACAAAAAAACCCTTAGTGTTAGCCAAGGGTTTTTATATACGTTTTATATTCTACTTAGTTACCTTTTTTGCCATCTTCTTCAGGAATTTTATTTATTTGTTCAATATAAACAGCACTAAAATCTCTGTATTGCATAGGATTATTAGGGAAATCTTTAACGTAAGATTGTAATAATCTAAATCCTTCATCATACCATACAGCAAGGAAAGGAGCATCGTTTATAGCTATTTGCTCCGCTTGCATAAAGTATTTGTTTGCTTCTTCCATTGTAGGAGCTTCTAATCCTTTTTCATAAAGAGCGTTAAACTTCTCATTGTTATAACGCATGATGTTTGGATAGCTTTCTTCCTCCATAGTAGCAGGAATATCTTTTCCGTAAAGTACAGATAGGAAGTTTTCAGCTACAGGGATATCCGCTCTCCAAGCAGTACGGAAGAAACTAGATTTACCCTTTTGCATGTTTTCAACGTGTGTAGCAAAAGGAACACGATTGATTTCAATATCAATGTTCAAGTTGTCTTTAAGTTGCTTTTGCACTTCAATAGCAACATTAATATTACGTTCTGCACCAGGATTCACATCTAATGTTTTATCTGGGAAACCTTTACCATCTGGATATCCAGCAAGTTTTAAATAGTATTTTGCTGAATCAATGTTAATGGTGTATCCTTTTATTTTTCTTACATCGTAGTCTTTGTATGTAGGAGGTGTGATTCCATAAAAACCAGGCTCATATCCTTCTCCATTCAATACGTACTCTAAAATTTTCTCTCTATCGATCGCAAAAGAAAAGGCTTTACGTACGTTGATGTCTTTAAATACAGGATCGTTCATTTGGAATCCAAGAAAGTTGGTTGTCATTTCAGGATCTCGTTGTACCTCGTAATCGTTGAATTCGCCGTTTTCTGAGTGAGCGGCTTGTAGTATCTCAATAATATGTTCTGTAGGCAATCGGTAGATCATATCTAAACCACCTTTCTTAAATTCGAACAACTCTTGTTTTTTGTCTTTTATAAAACGGATGTTAATTCCACTAAGGAATGGCAACTGGTTTCCATACTCATCTTTAGCATGGTAGTTTTTATTTCTTTTTAAGTTAACTGAAACGTTCTCTTCTACATCTGACATTAAGAAAGGACCTGTTCCAACCGCTTTAATCCGCATGTCCAAGCCATATTTTTCTCTTGCTTCTTTTGGAAACACAAAAGTGAATGGTCTTGCCATGTCATAAAGAAAAAGAGAAGAAGGTCGTTGTAAGGTAATTTGAAGGGTATGTGTATCAATTACTTTAATCCCCTCGATATCAAAATTAGGAGTTCCTGAAACACTTGCGTCATAATATTTTCTAGCACCAAGAATGGTACCATCAAAAATGTAAAAGCCTTTGTTTGCTTTATCCTGCGTACAAAGCAGAGAGAAACAATATTTAAAATCTTCCGCAGTTAATTCTCTTCCTTCCCCTTTTGAAAAACAATCATCATCGTGGAATTTAACTCCTTTTTTGATTTTAAAAGTATAAACTAAGTTGTTGTCCGAAATGGTATAATCTTCGCACAAACTCTTTTTTAATTCCAACGTGGTTTGATCAAACTTGAACAAGCCTTCATAAACCTGGGAAGCTATCCTAGCAGAAATAGCACCAACCATGCTATGAGGATATAAATTCTTGAAATATTCTGCCTCATTAATTCTAATAATTCCCCCGTAGTATTTACCTCCTTCTACTTTGGTTGTTTGAGTTAAGGTATCGTTGGAATTGTTTTGCTGTTTACAAGATGGCAATAGGGCGGCCGTCAAGGCAATAGCAACTATGAATTTTTTCATCATTTTGTCTTTATTTACGCATTTAAGGAGTAAAACTATAATATAATGGGGTTAAATCAAAATAAATGTGTCCCTTTTCGATTAAGTAAAGGATTCATTGTATTTTTTATAGAATTAACTCAGATTAAAGTACTCAATTATGTGCCATTTAATAAATGTCTCTTGAGCGGATACATTCATGTTCGGAAGTGGTTTTAGAGGTTTCCATACTGGCCACTCGTCCTGATCTTTACCTTCTAACGCAAAATAGCCAGATAAACTTAACACTTTACAATTTCCGATATGTATTAAATCTTGTTTGGTTTCTTTTTTATAATCACCAGGTCCCTGACCTAATTCATTTACACCTATTAGAAATAGGATGCTATTGATATCAGGTTGCTTTCCAAATTGTTCTTGAATGTGTTTTGTAACCGCTTTCCATTTATAAGAAATATCCTCTTCTTTATAATCCATCTCCATTTATGTTTAAATACCGACGAAATTACGTTATTTTCAGGCGATGATAAAGGATTTTATTGCTCTTATATACCCGAACCTCTGTTTGGCCTGTGAAAACCCTCTTGTAAAGGGTGAAAATCAGATTTGTACCACCTGTAATTTCTCATTTGCAGAAACGGATTTTCATTTGAATGATTTTAGTACATCAAGTGATAATCAAATGTTGCAGAAGTTCTATGGAAAAGTACCAATGAAACATGCGTTGGCTTATTTTCATTATAAAAAAAGCACCCGAATTCAAAAAGTGTTGCACAAACTGAAATATAAAGAGGCAAAAGAATTAGGAGAAATGTATGGTGAAGAGTATGGTCAATTGCTTTATGCACAAGGTTTTACAAATAAATTCGATGTTTTGATTCCTGTGCCCCTTCATAAAAATAAACTGCGTAAAAGAGGTTTTAACCAAGCTGAAATGATTGCGAATGGATTAGCCAAAAGCCTGCAGTTACCGGTAGATATAAAACTTTTGGTACGTAATGTTTATACTGAAACGCAAACTAAAAAGTCTCGAGTAGATCGTTGGAAAAATGTGCAAGAAGTCTTCGCAGTTCCGGATAAAAGCATATTAAAGGATAAAAACGTATTGATAGTAGATGATGTAATAACCACAGGATCAACAATCGAAGCTTGTGCAATCCCTATTTTACGCGCAGGCGCAAGAAGTGTGAGCGTTGTTTGTTTGGCTGTAGCGGATTAGCAAGATATATTAAGAAAGCTTCTTGTAAAAGAAAAAAAGCGACCCTTCATAGAAGAGTCGCTTTAAGTATTTTTAGCACAAATTATCTATCACTAGGGATAGAAAGAATGTACTTTAATTTGTTGTTTACTGAATAAACACCTTTTTAGTTATTTTTTCAGAACCGATTACTACTGTTACGAAGTACACTCCTTTTTCAGAAGTAATGTTATTAAACATCATCTCTCTTCCAGTAATGTTTTCACTGTGGATAATTTGTCCAAGAGAGTTATGAATGGCAACAGTACCAGCCAATTTGGTAGAAGGATCTAAAACGATACGAACGTTATTTTCAAACGAGTTGATTGTTACTTTAGAATCCAATTCACTTTCAAGTCCAGTGAAATCTCTTAAGATTACTGCGTCTGATGAATCAGATAGTGTGTTTGATAAAGCAAATGTACCATCTCCTTCAGTTAGAATAAAGATGTTATAAGCACGGTAGTTTCTGATTTTGTTTCCAAATTCATCTGCGTGATGTGTAGCTAAACGTACGGTATATGTACCATCAGAAGCTGAATCGGACGGTGAAACTGAGGTAAGGAAACCATCTTTTTTCAAATCCTCAGCAGCAGTCAATGCAGCAGCTTCTCCGTTAGTTGTTCCTTGGAAGAATGATGCATTGATTGAGTTTACCACCACTATGTGGAATTGCCCAACATGATCCATATTTCCAGAAGGACGTGTAAAGGTTACTTCCATATCGGAAGGTAGATTATCATCGGCTACATCTACTCCTGAGATTGTAATGTTATCTACAGTCGGAGGAACAATTGTACTTAAAGTAAGTCCAGCACTTGCCGTTATGATCGTATCACGATCAACACAGTTACCATTATTTAATGACGCAATAACTACTGTATAGTCTGTACCATTAACAATAGCATTGTTATCCGTGTCCATTTTACCACTAAAGGTATAGGTATAACTTGGTGAAGCATTATTGTTGATAAAAACAAAGTTTGCATTTGTAGCAACATCAGCTAAAGTAAAAGGAAGACTTGCTGTAGGAACACAGAATGCTTTATAAAAGCTAATTCCACTTACCTCTGCAGGTGCATCAAAACTGAATTCGTAATCTGATCCATCACCGTTATCCAAAATATCGGAAGCAGTAATATTCAAAACAGGAAGAACAATTCCTTTTAGTTCGATTGCAGATGAAGGACCAATTAAAGTGTCTCTATCTGCTGTAGTTTGATTGGCTATAGATTGAACATATACTACATATTCTGTACATGCAACGATGCTATCACCATCTGAATCTTTATCACCAGCAGTGTAATTAATTGTTTTTACATCACTAGTTGAGGTAGCACTTTCTGTTTTATAATTACCAGCAAGTACTGCGTTTGCTGTATCATTGTTAAATGTGTTACCTGATTTAACAACAAATACTTTGTATGAAGATTGTTTACTGATATCTGTTGCAGGTTCAGTAAATGTTACTTCTAAATCAGATGCATCACCGTTATCTGAAATATCAGATGCTCCAATTGCGGTTACAGGCTCTGCTTTACCCATTAGGGTAACAGAGTTTGTAGATTTTACTAGTGAAGATTGATTTGCGCCAGTAGGATTCGTTATAGAATGGAAGTTACCTTTAGAATATACATAAACGTAGTATTGTGATCCATTAACGATTGCTGCACCATTAATGTCCGTTTGACCAGTGAAGTCTATGGAATAATCAAAAGTTCCAGTTGCAGCATTCAACGGAACAGTCATATATGAACCGGTCTGTAGAATTCCCCATGCATCACAAGCTTCCAATGTATCTCCACCAGCAGGAACAGCATACACACGAAGTTCTCCAGTATTGGCCGTATCAGCTAATGAGAAAGTTACCCCTAAATCAGCAGCACCGTCATTATCTGAAACATCAGCAACAGTTATCGCATTCGCAGAATCTGCGTATGAAGTTACAATACCAGCGAATGCAGCAGTGTTGGCTTCATCACTAAGTGCCCAACCATGAACAGTAATAGAACCCATTTTTGGACTAGTTCCTGTTGATATTCTTGCCCAACCATAATAATAATCACCACTAGATACAGGAATTTCCATTCGGAATCCCATCCATTTTTTCTGAGAGAAGTTTACACCATTACCCCAATTTCCATTGGTACTAGCATAAGGACCCATTGTACCAGATGAAGTCATTGCTCCTGTCCACCAAGTTGGTAAGTTTCCAGTTGTACCATAACCATATACAGCATTGAAAGATCCAACGTTCCCAGCAGCAGAAGTCCAAGGCCCTCCTGAAATATTGTCATTTTCGTTAAGAAATCCTCCAACGAAAGATTTTCCAGCATCAGTTGAAGTCATAGCGGCGGCATTCCCAAGTAAGGACATGCTTGCTGAATATTGACGATTGTAACTACTTGTTCCAATAGTAGCAATATAGGTTCCACTGGAGGCGAGGTTCAATTGAACGCGTACATCTGCACTTCCATCACAATTTAAGTCAATTTCAAATGCTTCTGTATCTGCGGTCAAGGCGATCGTTGTATCTTTCACCATCATATCCGCATTTGCTGCAGTACCGGAAGCAACAATGGCCCCCGCAAGTGCGGAATAACCTTTTAATTTACTTTTTAAGTTTTCTAAGGTAAAGTCTTTTTTCATAACAAGTTTTTTTATTCGAACGCGCAAAGTAGTGAAAATAAACATTATTTGCAAAGTAGGGCACAAAAAAAGGCGGGTTTTAACCCGCCTTTTCACTCATTTAATCGACTTTATTACCTTAATTATTCACAAAGGAGTGCTTCACTTCGGTTGATAAAACTAGCTAATTCTTTACCAGTTAATAAATTTTGAGAAAGCAATGCAAGGTCGTATGCTTGCTTACTTATTTTTGCTCTGTTATCGCCTTTGGCCTTTAAAATACGTTGTACTAAGGCATGGTTAGCATTTATAGTTACGTTGTACTGTAATGGAAAATCACCCATCATAGCCATTCCGCCGCCTCCCATTTGCATTTCCTTCATTCTTCTTGAAAACTCAGGAACGGTAACGATTACAGGATGCTCATCCGGAGATAAAGCTTCTACCATTACGGTTTTGGTTTTATCGTTGATGGAAGTTTCAAATAGTTCCTTTACGCGCTCTGTTTCCTTTTCAGAAAGTACACTTTCGGCTTTGGTATCCTTGTTGATTAATTTGTCTACCGTATCTGAATCCACACGCTTCAATTGTGTTTTTTCCAATTTTTGCTCTAAAGAACCGGTAAAGTGACTATCAATAAGCGTATCAAACTCAATTACATCGTAGTTTTGTTTGGTCGCCGATTCGATAAAACTGTGTTGTGTATCTTTATCAGAGGTATATAACATCACAAAGTTTTCGTCTTTGTCTGTTTGATTCGCTTTGAACTTTTCAGAGTATTCATCAAATGAGAAAAATGCGCCTTCTGTGTTTTTCAACAAACAGAATTTTTGTGCCTTGTCATAGAATTTTTCATCTGAAAGCATCCCGTATTTAACAAATACACCAATACTATCCCATTTTTCTTCATAACCAGGTCGATCTTTTTTGTAAAGATCTGCTAATTTGTCTGCTACCTTTTTACTGATGTAACTGTTGATTTTCTTAACATTAGAATCAGCTTGTAAGTAACTACGAGATACGTTCAATGGAATATCCGGTGAATCAATAACTCCGTGAAGTAGTTGCAAAAACTCGGGTACAACATCTTTCACTTCATCCGTAATAAATACCTGTCTGGAATAAAGACTAATTTTGTTTTTCTGAACTTCAAACTTGTTCTTGTCAATTTTTGGGAAAAACAATACACCTGTTAGATTAAATGGATAATCTACATTCAAGTGAATCCAGAACAATGGATCTGGTTCAAATGGGTAAAGTTCTTTGTAAAAAGCTAAATAATCTTCGTCTTTTAACTCAGAAGGTGCTTTAGTCCATACAGGTGCAGTGTTGTTGATTACTGTACCATCAAATTCTACCGCAACGGGAAGGAACTTGTCGTATTTATTAAGGATTTCAGAAACCTTCGCTTTTTGAAGAAACTCTATTGAATCTTCATTTACATAAAGGATGATGTCCGTACCTCTTGTTTCTCTTGTTCCCTCTGAAATTTCAAAAGTAGTAGAACCATCGCATTCCCATTTGGCAGGTTTTGCTCCGTCTTGATAAGAAAGTGTTTGGATCTCTACATTTCCAGCAACCATGTATGCTGAATAAAAACCAAGTCCAAAATGACCAATAATTTGGCTTTCGTCTCCTTTGTCTTTATATTTTTCAACAAATTCCGTCGCTCCAGAAAAGGCAATTTGGTTGATGTACTTTTCAATTTCGTCCGCCGTCATCCCTATCCCATTATCTGAGATGGTGATGGTTTTAGCCTCTTCATCTACCGAAACGGTAACTTTAAGTTCTCCAACTTCTCCCGTATACTCACCCATTGATCCAAGTTGTTGAAGTTTTTGAGACGCATCTACTGCGTTTGAAACCAACTCTCTTAGAAAAATGTCATGATCGGAGTATAAGAACTTTTTAATGATTGGAAATATGTTTTCCGTATTGATTGATAATGTTCCTTTTTTGCTCATGATTTATCTTAACTTTTTTTAACCAACAACACAAAATTTGTTCCAGTGTGCATAAAATGCCAAAATGGCACATTGATCGGACAAAAATACAACAACCTTCAGTTTTCCACAAAAAATCCAATTGAAATTTGAAGTATAACAACCAAAAAATCAATTATTTATAAACAAAAAGCTTGTGGATTGTTAATAAATGCCCTAAATTGTTAAAAACATTAAAATGAGACAGTTAGGGAATAAAGTGATAAAATAATGCAATTTAGCGTATATATTTGTTTACCTTTTTTTTATGTTTGTTATCCTTATAAAGTTATTATGAAAAAGCTTCTGATTATCATGTTATTAGCCGGACCGGCGAACCTATTTGCACAAGATTCGCTCAATATGGAATTGTTGTATCGTTGGGATGATGCCAACGTTTGGGAATCCCAGAAATGGGGAGATATCTGGCAGCAGTATAATGAGATTTGGGGTTATGCCGATGAAAGTGACGGAAACGAGTATGCCATTATTGGTTCTGCTGCTGGAACCTATATATTCAATGTAACGGATCCTGCCAATACTCAAATGGTAGATTTTAAGGAAGGAAAGGATACAGCAGAAATTCATCGAGATTTTAAAACCTATGGTCATTACTTATACGGAGTGGCTGATGAAGGAGAAAGTTCTTTGCAAATTTTTGATTTGTCTTTTTTACCAGATAGCATGCATAAAGTGTATGATTCGGATCAATTTGTAATCCGCTCTCACAATATGTTTATTGATTCTACCAATGGAAGATTGTATTTATGTACTCCTGCTATTGCATTTGCTAGTTCCTCGCTTCGGGTATTAGATATTGCTACGGATCCTGAAAACCCAACACTTTTAGGAGATTTAAATCTTGTATCGGCCCAAGGTAGTCATGTACATGATTTGTTTATACGTGACAATATTGCGTATTGCTCCAATGGACATGCTGGATTATTTATGTTTGATGTTGCAGATCCTGCCAACATTACACTAAAAGCAAGTTTAACGAGCTATGCTGATCAGGACTATAATCATAGTTCTTGGATGAGTGATGATAGTCAAGTGCTGTATTTTGTGGACGAAAAACATGGAATGGGTATTAAGGCATATGATGTGAGTGACCTTAATAATTTACAGCCGCTGAATTTATTTAGATCAAATGTAGGTTCAATGCCTCACAATGTGTTTGTGCAGGGAAATAAGTTATTTGTATCTTATTACCATGATGGCGTATGGATTTTTGATATAACGGATCCGTTAAATCCTACTACCATCGGATATTATGACACATTCGAAGAGCCGAATGGATATGATTCTTATCAAGGTTGCTGGGGTGTTTACCCTTATTTGCCTTCAGGTAACATTCTCGCTTCTGATTTTTCAAATGGATTATTTGTGTTGAAAGACAACAGCGAAACCGTACCTGTAGGAATAGAAGCCACGGTTTCAGCGAAAGACAACATTGTATTTCCAAATCCGGTGTTGGATAAAGTAATTGTGCACATTCCGACTGAGTTGAAAAATGTAACTAAGATTTCTGTCGTTAATTTATTAGGAAAGGAAGTATATGCGGAAACATTTTCGCAAAATTGGCGAATGGTTCAATTGGATTTAGAGCATTTGAAATCGGGAACATATTTCCTTCAAATTGATGGAATGAATCAAAGAAAAACCACACGAATTGTAAAACATTAAATCCTATACTATTATTCACTTCGTTATTCGTTAATTTGGGCAATAAACCAAATTTGGTTTCTGCTCTTATCTATATTATGCGTGGTAGAAAGGTTCAACATACATCCATACGTGCTCATAAAAACATTTTGCCTTTAGTATTTATTTATAAATGGAAGAACTATGGAACTGGTAGAGGTAAAAGATAAACATACTGCCAGGGCATTTTTAATGCTTCCTGTGCGTTTGTATAAAAACGAAGAAAATTGGATCCGTCCGTTGGATAAGGATATCGATGCTGTTTTTAATCCGGAAAAAAACAAGTATTTCCGGCATGGAAAGGCAATTCGATGGGTATTAAAAAACGAGAATGGGGAGGTTATTGGTAGAGTAGCTGCTTTTGTCAACGAGAAAACCAAGGATAAAACCGATGTAACTACTGGTGGAATGGGTTTTTTCGAATGTATTGATGATAAGAAAGCGGCATTTAAACTCTTTGATCAATGCGCAGAATGGCTAAAGTCGCATGGGATGGAAGCCATGGATGGTCCAATCAATTTTGGAGAGCGGGAAAGATGGTGGGGCTTATTAATAGAAGGTTTTGAAGAGCCTAACTATTGCATGCCATATAATTTTTTGTATTACAAATCGTTTTTTGAAGAGTATGGATTTGGATTATACTACAAGCAATTCACATTTTCGCTCGCTCTTGATTTGGAAATGCCAGAATCTTGGAGAGAAAAAGCACAACGAGTACAAAACAATCCTGATTATGAGTTTCGATGTTTAGATGAATCGAAGACAGATGAGTACGCGGAATATTTTCGTACCGTTTATAATTTGGCCTGGGCAAATCACTCGGGGGTATCAAAAATGTCTGTAGAGCAATCAAGGGCGATGATGAAACAACTCAAGCCCGTATTGGTACCAGAGTTAATGTGGTTTTCTTTTTATAAAAAGGAGGCAGTTGGTTTTTTTATTATGTTACCAGAACTTAATCAGATTTTCAAACATGTAAATGGGAATTTGAATTGGTGGGGAAAATTGACTTTTCTATGGCATAAGTGGCGTAAAAAGAATCGCAAAATTTTTGGCGTAGCATTTGGAATAATTCCAGAACACCAAAAGAAAGGTGTAGAAGGAGCGATGGTAATGGCTACTGCCCAGAAGATGTTACCATTGAAGCGATACGATGTAATCGAAATGAATTGGATTGGTGATTTTAATCCCAAGATGATACATATTTGTAAATCACTTGGGGCTAAGGTGAGTAAAACACATATAACTTACCGCTATTTATTTGACCGAAATATTCCTTTTGAACGTGCTCCAATGATGGACTAAAAGGGTTCGAATTCATGGATGAATAGTAGTTGGTATTGTATTTGCAGTAATATTTTGTACATTTATTGGTTTCATAAAGTAAAGAAGTCTTGTTGTTGAAAGCATGCCTATCGAAATAGAAGGCAAACACATCGAGAGAATGAGGCTAAAAAGTTTAACAATACTAATTTGAATATCTACTTAATAATTCATCAGAATCAAAACCGAAAACTTCAATTACCATATTTAAACCTATGGATATTGGTTGGTATGATCACTTTATTTTCATTCCATTCAGGATCGGCTCAAAATCAGGAAAAGAATTGTGCGCAAGGGAGTGTCGTTGTTTCTTCCTTTAAAAAAGATCATGTGAATCCAAGGGAATTGAATGATACCTTTTCACTTCAATTGTTCGAGCATGTGATTGAATCGGTGGATAAGTCAGCGACGTTTTTCACAGAAAAGGATATTGCCGAATTATCGAAACATAAATATGATTTGGATGACCAACTAAATCGGAAATCGTGCGAGTTTCTTACAGATTTGACAATATTGTACTCTAAAAAAATTAAAGTGGCGGAAGGGTTAGTAACGGACATTTTAAGCAAACCATTCAACTTTGAAAAGGACGAAGAAATCACACTTTCATATGATACCAGAACCTTTACTTTTGCAAAAGATGAGGTAAAACTGAAGGAGTGGTGGCGAAAAAAACTAAAATTGCAAGTGCTTCAAATGGCACGAAAAGCGGATACCAAAGAAGAGTTTATGGCGCGCGAGCCTCAAATGCGTCTTAAAGTAGAACAACGTGCAAAGCGAAAGTTGGAAAGTATTGCAGAACACCCCAATGGATTTGAAAATTACGTTTCTGATATTTATCTGAATAGTATTGCGAACCTTCATGATCCACATAGTACCTATTTTAGTGTGAATGAGAAGGATGAATTTGAATCGCATTTGTCCAAGGAAGTTTTGTCATTTGGCTTGGAGGTAAGTGAAAATAGAAAAGGAAGATTGGAGGTGGTTCGATTGGTTCCAGGAGGTCCAGCGTGGAAAAGTAATCAGCTGCACAAAGGAGATTTATTGGATAAGATCATATTTGACGATGGTGAGGTAGAGGAATTGAATGGGCTTTCTGTAGAAGAGGCTACAGAATTACTAAAACAGGATCGCGCGAATAAAATCACCTTGGAATTCACTAATTCAGCAGGGATTTCAAAAAGCGTGAGTTTAAAAAAGGAGAAGGTGCGCGCCGATGAAAACATCATTAAGAGTTTTATATTAAATGGCGTGGAGAATGTTGGATTCATTTCTTTACCTGGATTTTATACGGAGTGGGGTGCGGATGGTAATTTGGGATGTGCGGAAGATATGGCACGTGAAATAACCAAGTTGCAACTTGAAAACGTGCAAGGGTTAATATTGGATTTACGCTTTAATGGTGGAGGTTCATTGGCAGAAGCAATTGATTTGGCAGGAATTTTTATTGATGAGGGAGTTTTATTTATGGTGACGGATCCGGAAGGAAAAGCAGTAAATATTAAGGACCGTAACCGAGGAACTATTTTTGATGGACCATTGATCATAATGATTAATGAAGCCAGTGCTTCAGCATCAGAAATATTATCTGCGTCGTTACAGGATCATAACCGGGCGTTGATTGTAGGAAGCAAATCGTATGGAAAAGCAACGGGTCAAAACATACTTCCGGTTGACTCTCTTGATAAATTAAGTTCATTGGTTGGGAGAGAACCAAAAGCCAGTGGATATGCTAAAATAACAACAACTAGATTGTACCGGGTTACAGGGAAATCGTATCAGAAAAAGGGGATTGAACCGGATGTTAAACTTCCAAGTTTGTTTAAAGGATTGATTCCTACGGAAGCGGAAGAGTTATATGCATTGGATTCAGAACCTGTTGCAAAAGCAAAATATTTCAAACCAATGGAGCCATTGCCTATTGAGAAATTAGCGGCAGGGAGTAAGGTTCGAGTTGATAAAGACGAGTTATTTAATAAAACAATAAGTTTAAATGACTCCTTAAGAAAGGAATATTCGAAATCAGATGTGCATATTTCATTAAAGTTAGTTGATCGTTTAGAAGAAAATAAGAAACCGGATGTTTCGGATGAGGTAGATGAAATTAAAATAACGAATAACATTCTTTACAAGGTAGAAAATCATAAATATGATCAATCTGTATTGAATATGGATACTTATGGAAAGGAGTTGAATAAATCTCTTGTTGAGCAATTGGAAGAAGACATTCAAATAGCGGAAACATATAAAATCATGTTGGATTTTATCAAATTGGATGCTCAATAGAATAAACTATGTTTGAAGTTGTTTGAACTTATTAAAAATGACGTGGCATTATTATTGAATGTCAAATAAGGAAGAAGTTAAGTTAGTTAATTAATACAGAAAAGAAATTAGAATAGAAATATAATGAAGTCAATAACATTTTCAAAAGGAAGCTATGTTGTAGCAATATTCACAATGCTTTCTATCATGTTTGGATCGGTTCAATCGGCCAACGCACAAACTTTTGGTTCGGCTGTAGAGTACATGAATTACATGTCTGCCGAGTATGAAAAGATAACCAGTGATTCGTGGGATTACATTCGATCTGTAAATCATGGTAAGAGTGCGCGAAAAGTGGAGAAAACGCGAAGTGAGATGATCAAAACGGTGGAAACAGCGAAAAAGAAGATTAGCAAAATGCCCGCGTATGATGGAAGCACGACCTATCGTGATTCAGTGGTACAGTTTCTAACGATTAACTATAAGGTCTTAAACCATGATTATGCAGAGATAGTAGATATGGAGGAAATTGCGGAACAATCATATGATGCGATGGAGGCCTATTTGTTGGCTCAAGAGAATGCAAATAAGAGACTAGGAGAAGCTAGTGATATGGTGAAACGAGAGCAAGATCGATTTGCGAAGGATAACAATATTAATTTAGTAGAGGGTAAGAAAAACAAAACCGCGGATAAATTAGCTGAGGCTGGTAAGGTGATGGAATACTACAACGTAGTGTATTTGATTTTCTTTAAAGCGTATAAGCAGGAGGCGTATTTAATTGAAGCTTTGGGTAAAAATGATATTGGTGCGATTCAGCAAAACAAAAATACACTTGTTAAATATGCCAAAGAAGGGCTTGGTAAATTAGATAAGCACGGGAAGTATAAAGACGACTACACGATTATTACGGAGTGTAAGAAGATCTTAAACTTCTATATCAGCGAAGGAAATAAGAAGGTGCCTATTTTAGTAGATTTTAATATCAAAAAAGAGAACTTCGAAAAGATCAAGAAAGCATTTGACGCTAAAAAGCAATCCGATCGTTCGCAAGAAGATGTTGACACGTTTAATAAAGCGGTTAACGACATGAATGGAGCAGGAAACACCTATAACCAAACGAATGCAGAGCTTAATAAGGATAGAGCTGAGCGTATAAATTCATGGAATAAATCTACAGGAGCATTCTTGGATAAACATACAGCTCACTAAACTAGTTGAATATAAGATAAGATAAGTTAAGTTAAATTGGAAATAAGGAAGTGTTAGTCTGGTTAGGTTAGATAGACTTAATCAGACTAATCTTATTTTTAGTAAAAACTTATTCGAAGTATTTAATTAGACTGATCGTATGGCATATTAATTATGTAAGGTAATTGGTGTATGATCTATCTGTAAACAATCCATACTTTTTTGATATCTAATTGATCTAATTTTCTTAAACTTGCAGCCGCAAAAATAGAACTGTGCACTAAGAAAAAAGCAATGCAGGACTTTTATGAAGTAAAAGACAATCAGATTTGGCTCAATTCCTTTTTGGATTTTGAGTCCAGAATGGTGCACGAAGGATTTACTTCGTTGGATGAAACCTTAGAGGTGCTTGATGCCGCTTATAAGAAATTTATGGGTAAGGTGGAAGGAGTGCTCATCAAAGTGGAGGCGACTCAAAATAAAGGTTCCTATTTAGTTCAATTGCAAAATTTCAAAAAACAGATTTTAGAAATTAATGCGATTGGTGATTTTACGAAAGTATATCAGCGAATAGAGGGGTTGGAAAAGGAGATATTGGTTACTATTGAGCAGAATCGATCGCGCAATTTAGAAATCAAAAAAGCTTTATTGGAAGAGATTGAAATCGTATCCGCCAGTACGATTTGGAAAAAGGCGGGGGAAGAGATGAACTCAATTCGATTGAGGTGGAAGAAGACGGGAGCTGCTTCTGCAGATTTGGATGATCAGCTGGAGACGAAATTTCAATCGTACACAGATCATTTTTACAATGCACGATCTGCGTTTTTTGAGAAATCAGAATCAGCAATTTCATTGTATAGTGCGCTGATTTCAGAATCCACTGCCATTATTGAAGATGAAAAATTCAATCGAAATCAAAAAATTTCGGAATTGAAAAAAGTTCAGGTAAAGTGGAAATCGTTACCACCAATTCCTAAAAATAAATATTCGGACTTATATAAGTCATTTAATAATGTGCATGATGATTTCTTCTCGGGGTATAAATCGGAGGTAGAAAAAGAGAAGGCGGAACGTAAGGTAGAACGTACTGAACAGGGTCTTCAGAAGAAACGCGCTCTAATTTTGAAGGTAAAGGCTTTGCAGAAAAACCTGCCTGAAAATTATATGAACGAAATTAAAGCCTTGCGGACTGAATGGAAGAACTCTGGATACGTTCCGAATGCATTAAGCGATGAAATATGGGCTGAGTTCAACTATTGGATTGAAAGATTGATTGAAAATTCGAGGCTGGAAAAGATGGTCCGCGAAAATTCAGAATTAAACCTTTCGAATGAAAAAGAAGTAATTTCGGAAAAATTGAAACATTTAAAAAGGTTGGTTCGTAAGGAAAAAGAAAGTTTAGAAAAGATGAATAGTAATATTGGATCTTTCCGAATTAATCACAAAAGTAAGGGTTTTGGACAACTACTTGATTCTAAGGCGAAGGAGCAAGAACGTAGATGGCAGGTAAAACGAGATATCATTCGTGAATTAGAAGCGGAACTAGTTAGTTAATAAATTTATAAGGAAAATTTTTTAATTGGTTTAAAATATTACATTTGCAAAAAATATTTGAGGAATATGTATTGGACATTAGAGTTAGCATCGTATTTAGAAGACGCACCTTGGCCAGCAACCAAGGATGAGTTGATCGATTTTGGTCTTCGTTCAGGAGCACCAATGGAAGTGGTAGAAAATTTGCAGGCATTAGAGGATGATGGGCAACCATACGAATCTATTGAAGAAATTTGGCCGGATTATCCCCAAAAGGATGATTTCTTCTTTAATGAGGATGAATATTAAATTGATTAAGTAGATAATAATAAAATAGGCCGAACAACGATGAATCAATTTAATTGACATCGTGCATGGTAAAAAATAAAAAGATATTATTAAAATTTAATTCAGCAGGATTTTTTCAAGTTTACCTAAAAATCAAGTTTGCAGAAAATTGTTCTTAAAGATGTGAGTGTCGGTTATGGAAATAAAACCATAATCGACACTTTTTCGTTTACACTAACCGATCCTTCATTTGTAGCGGTGATTGGTTTAAATGGTTCGGGAAAAAGCACTCTTATTAAGGCATTGGCAAATAAACTTACCTATTCCGGTCAAATTTCTATATCTGATAATATTGCTTTCCTTGGTCAGCATAATCCAATGAACTTTTCCATTGATGTAGAGGAGTTTCTATTGATGGGACGTTATCGTCACAAGCATTTTACACAACCATTTTATAATTCGGAGGATAAACAACTCGTTAAAGAGCTGCTAGAGGAGATGCAGATATCGTATTTGTTACCGAAGTCATTTCAAGATTTATCCGGAGGGGAGCAACAAATGCTTTGGATTGCACAAACGCTTTTACAAGACCAGGATGTCCTTATTCTGGATGAACCGACGCAACAATTAGATATTCGAAACAAGCGTCAGGTATTTGACGTTCTTCAAAAACATTGTAAAATGAAGAGTAAGACTGTTTTTTGCGTTACACATGATTTGTATAATTTAAGAGATTGCTCAGGATTGATTTTGAATTTGTCTAAAGAACAAATGGAAGAAGAGAAAATCAGTCTTCATGCGGTTGAAGAAAACATACAGTTTTTGGAAACGGCAGTACGCAAAGCATAGCGACGAAATCACAAGGGTTTATTCAAATCAATTTTGGGAAGTTTGTTATAATTGCAATTTTTCAATTATATTAATTAATCCTTATGATTGACTTTGATTTTGTATGTGCATTCATGTTTAAAATTCAAGGGGATCGTTCGTTCGACCTAATATAATCTATTCAAGTAATGAAATTAATTACGTTTTCTTGTTTGTTTTTCTTGTTTGGTGTTTGTGGAATGGCACAGCCAAAGATCAGTTTAGATCAATCGGAAGTGCGTAAAATAGTGACAAGCAATGATGGTCATTTCCTTGGTGCCATTTACAAAGACATGTCGGTGAAAATATGGACCATTCCAGATGGAAAGCTTGTTTTAGACTTTAAAGAACTAGAGGAAACGAACGACTTGGTTTTTTCGATGGATAGTCGATTTCTTTTCACAGTAAGCAATGGTAATAAAGCGCGCTTTTGGAGTTGTATGTCAGGTGAATTAATCAAGGCGGTTGATTTCGGTGATAAAGGGTTTAATTATATGAAAACGGCTACGGATATAAGTCCTGATGGAAAGCATGTTGCTTTTGGTGAGAAAATGTTTCGGGCAGGGATTTTTAATCTTGAAACGGGAGCATTGACCGTTCGTCGAACCAATAGTTCCGAGTATGTACATTTTGTAAAGTATGGTCCAGAGGGGAAAAAGTTATATGTTGGAGGTTCACAAGGAAGTATTACGGTATTTAACACGTCTGACTATACTTCGAAGCGCTATAAAATAAATAGTGAATTCACCCAAGATATGGACGTTTCCTCTGACGGTAAAATACTGATTATGGGTACCGTGATGAGCAATAAGGTATATGTAGTGAATACTACCACCATGTCTTCCATTAAAGTGATCAATTTTGATGAGCCGATTGTTTCCGTTGATGCAGGATCTGGTTTTGCGGTGATAAATATGCGCGGAGGGACGGCAAACATATTAAACTTAACTACTCATTCGATTGTAAAAACAATTAAAACGTCTGACCAAAATTCTTCGGTTATGAAAATTGGTGCTAAGGGTAAATATCTTTTCTCAGGAGATAAGAATGGGGAAATTAAACTTTGGAACACCAGTGATTATTCGTTTGCTAAAACATTAAATGCTTCTTCGGCTCGAGTGATAGATTTGGATGGATCAATTCAAGGGGACCGTTTATTAGTAGCTTATAGTAACAACCTGATTAAGCAATGGAATTTAAACGACCTTACGGTGGAAACAATGGATGCGGGCAATGAAGGGCTGCTCCAGTCTGTTTCTTATAACCCACTAAATTCATTGGTAGTTTCGACTTCTTCGGAAGGTACAGCCAGAATTTGGGATTCAAAAAGCGCCGTGTTAAAGACGAGTATAAAGCGGAAGGATGATTTGATTAAATGTGCTCGGTATTCGTCTAAAGGAGAATTAATCGTTTCGACTGAAAAAGGTAAATTGGGTATTTATGGTACGGATGAAAAGCCACTTATTTCTTACGATGTAATGGATAAACCAGCCACTCATTTGGAAATAAGCAGTGCTGGTTCTCATGCGTTGATATGGAGCTCGAAGGAAATACGCGTAGTAGATTTAAAAACAGGAAAAGTTACGCTGGAAGTGACGAACATAAAGGATCGTTCCATTTCTGGGGCGTCGTTAAGTCCGAACATGCCCTATTTGTCTTATTCATTTCGTGGTTCGAATACCATCCGTGTATATGATTATTTAACAGTTCAGGAGATAGAAAAGACGGATTTCAAGAATATTGAAACCAAAAAGGGACGATTCTATATTACTCCGGTTGGGATATCCAATGTGGCTTTCAATAATAAGGGAAACTTGATTGTGATGACCCGATCAAACATTTCTGATATTTATGATTTGAAAACGGAGTACATTACGAATTCCTATCACAAAAACGATTGTATTTCTAGGGACTTTTACTTTATGCGAAAGAATGCTCTTGATGTGTTTGTTAATAGTAATGGAAGTATAAGTTTGTATAAACGAGGTTCGACCAAGCCCATATTGTCGATGATTTCAGGTGGTTTGAATGAGTCGTTTATTTATACACCAGAGGGTTATTATTCGGGTAGCAAGGAAATGTTGTCTGATTTAAAATTCACATACAATGGCGTGGAATTGAATCATTCTTCCTTTGATCTTACCTATAATCGTCCGGATTTGATTTTGCGCGCATTGAACCCCGCACATGACTTGGCAGACCAATTGAGCCAGGTATACCAAAAACGGGTAGAAAAAGCGAAGAAGGCAGGTCAAAATGGCTCTGCAGGTGTGATTGGTGCTAAGGTTCCGGAGCTAACGTTGTCACTGAGCCATTTACCTTTATCGACCAATTCTAACGAGATTGAATTTGATGCGCATTTTGAAGGAAAAGGAGTGGCAATTACACAATTTCAAATTCAGGTTAATGGAGTACCTGTAGCGTATGAATTAAAAGGAATTGCGAATAGATCTGTTTCTTTTACGGAGAAGATCAAATTGATATTAAGTGAGGGAAACAATCAGATCGACTTAAGTTGCCGAAGTAAAACGGGAGCTTGGTCGCTAAATAAGCAGTTTATCGTGCGTTATACCCCTGATAAGTCTGTTAAAAAACGCATTTTCTTTGTAGGTATTGGCGCTTCGGATTATCAAAAATTAACCTCTCTTGAGAATGCAGATGACGATGTTCGGTTTTTGATTGATTTCTATCGTTCCAATTTACCAGAAGGCTATTCAGAATTGGTGGTAGATACTTTATTTGGTAGAAACGTTTCGAAGAGCAGTGTGCTTAAAATGAAAGAACGTTTAACATTGGCTAGGGAAGATGATTTGGTAATGGTATACTATGCTGGCCATGGATTTTTTGACGAGCAAAATAATTATTACTTAGGTACCTATGCTACGGATACAGCCAACCCAGCAATGGAAGCATTGGATTTTGAAAGTTTAAATGAATTACTGTCGAACATTGGATCGCGAAAAAAGGTGCTTTTAATTAATGCTTGTCAGTCGGGCGAGTTTGATGAAGATTTGGATTTGTTTAATAAAATGAACTCCTATTTTATTGATTTGCGACCTTCCAATGGAGCATACATTATTTCTTCATCCAATGCCAACGAATTTGCATCTGCCGGATCGTCTCGGATTCGAAAACCGATGACGGTTTTTGGTTATTCATTGTTAGAAACCTTGAAAAGCAATCCGGGTATTTCGATTGGGAATTTGAGCGGTTCGCTTAATAAGAAAGTGTACAAATACTCTCGATCAATGCAGAATGTAAGCGTGCGGAAAACAAATCCTCATATTGATTTTAAGATTCGATAGAGGGAGGGTTCAAAGTGGCACTAAATAGTAAGTTAAGTTTAAGTAGACCGTAAGAGTTACCTCGACATAGCATTAGAAGATTTGGGTTCCTTAATCTTCTAAACTTGTTTTTGATTCCTTTTTGTTTGTACTTTCTTCTGAAGTACTTTTAGTTTCTTCGCTTTCTTCTGATACTTTCTTTTTATCTGAGTCTGAGTCTGAGTCAGAATCGCCGGTTTTTTTGTCTCTCGCCTTAAATAAATCAACAATGATGGTTCCAACATATACCCCAAAGAATGTTTCGGCAATTGCAAGACCTGCAGTTAGGGTACTAATACTACTGATGAATCCTGCAATTTTGAGAAGGATAAGACCCGCTACTATTATGAGGTGTAAGTAGATGATGGTTTTGGTTAAACCGATGTATCCTTTGTTTAGAGTTGAAGCCCCTTTTATTTTTTCTGACGAAACGGCGTTTTTATTGCCAATCATGAACTTGATGACTGCTGCCATGTAAATAGAATTGATTGGTGCTAATAATTTGATTACACTCATTAATTCATCCTCATCTGCGAATCCACGAATTCCTCCTAAGCCGACAATAACAAAAATGATAATGTTGGACCAGATAATGAGTTTCCCCATTTTATACTGAAACGCTACTTCGTTCATTGGTTTTGATTGAGTTGAGTTGAAAAATTTGGATTAATTATATTATGGATTTAATAATCCAAAAAGCTCTCCTTTCATTCGATTGTTAAAGGCTTGATAAGATGATTTGTATTTGATGCTTCCATCTTTATAATCGTCATTGTGTGGAGCCATGAACATTCCTCCACCATACTTACAACCGACCACATAGGATACATTGAGTTCTCCATCTTTTTCAGAAAACGAAAAAGCAAATCGGATGTATTCAAATGTACCGTTATCAAATACAGCATTTCGAATGTTCTTAATTTCTACGTACAAATCATTATTACTATGTGAGTAGCTATAGAAATCGTATTTCCCGATGGCCAAAGTAGCTTCGAATTGTTTGAAGTATTTTTTAAAATGCTCCGAAAT
Source organism: Cytophagales bacterium (assembly GCA_965277185.1). GTDB lineage: Bacteria > Bacteroidota > Bacteroidia > Cytophagales > JAHDFW01 > JAHDFW01. Next base: position 508,513 of record CBDICC010000006.1, read on the forward strand.
TCGAATTTTTGCTCCAGAAATAGTTAACTGATTGAGACCTGAAAGAGCCGATCCTGTATTATTAAAGCTTAAACTGTTTACTGAGCTTGGGTTTCCATTAGAAGGATCAAAGTTTTTGTTGGAGCTACCGTGGCCCATCTTTTTTTGAAAATCTGTTAATAATTCTCCTTCTACCAAATCGATGAATATCCGTGTGTCTTTGGTATCAATAAAAATGGAGGCTTGATCACCTTTAAGGTCACATAAGTAGACTAGTTCGTTCCAGAGTATAAACGAAAGGTCGTAGTTTTCTTTTTTCGAAGCATCTTGCATCGCTTCCCAACGAGCCTTATTTGGAAGAACAAGGCATGCGGTAACCAAGTCGTCTTCAATTTTTAAGGAGTCAAATCGTATATAATCAGAAAACTTATTGTCTTGCAACCAGTTTTGATACGAGGATTCGTTCGATTTGAAGAAAGAACGATGTTTGGTTAATTGAGCTTGTACATTGCTTATGCACGCGCAATAACAAGTAGCGATAAAAAGATATTTAACATATTGCGACATAGCAACAGATTATAAAATGGTTCTTTACAAATGTAGTAACATTTTTAGAATAGAAATAATGAATATAAACAGGTCATGAAAACGTTAAGCCTCCACCTTTATAAAAAAGATGGAGGCTTATTGAATTGTCTTATATTGAGATTGCAGCTTTCTATCTCACAATAGAAATGGGCGCATTTTTAATTAATTCTCCATTTTGAAAGATACGTACGAAGTACATGCCATTCTCCAAAAAGGAGATATCTAATGAAGTAGTTTGCTCATTTGATTCCCCAGTGTAAACGGTTTCACCTAAGGTGTTGGCAATCATAATTTCACGAGTACCTGGATTGTTGGTTGCTCCAAAGTCTAAATTAATTCTCTGGCTTGCTGGATTCGGATATACCAATACTTCTTTTATGTGATTATTGTTAATTCCAGTGTTGTTTATTTCTTCCAAACATATAGCAAATGATCCGGTGTTCCAACTTGAGATTCGAATGTAGTATGTTTCTTCATACTCGTTGTTAATTATGATTCCAAACGGCATTTTTTCATTTCCTACGTCATCTATGCAACCTGATTCAAACAGCCCATTGCAACCTCCTTCGTAAATCGTGATGACTGCGTCGGTGAGTGTTCCTTGCAGTGTGGTAAAAGCAATATCGTTATCGGAAGGAGCTCGATATTTGATCCAAATGTCGTTTCCACTTGTAGGAGCGCAACTATTATCGCCTACTAATGGGGAATCTGTTGCTCCGTCATTATTGAAAAAAGAGAATTCGCATGATTGATGCACGAATATTTCAATGGCGTCGCACGGGTCGTCATTGTTGGCATGTACAATCATTTCGACTACGTCGCTGGTAGCCATTATGGTTGTGGCACATTCTGCGTCACTTGTTATGACACAGTAAATTTCATCTCCATTGTTTAAGTTGCTGGAAGTAACAGAAGGACCGTTTAATCCTTGAGGAGTTCCGTTTACATACCACTCGTATGTTGGGTTGCTTCCTCCATTGGTTATGTTTGCTGTAAAAGAAACGGATGTACCAGTCATTATGATATTGTTGGGAGTTATAGAAACATCAACGGTAGGAGTTACGGATGGGTTAACGAGTAGATCAAGGGTGAATGCCGTATCACAGGATGTTCCCAATGTGGTGTCATAGTACAGGCCAGTGGAAGTAAGCATTTGTCCGTTAAAGTTGTAAGTGTTCCCACTGCAAATGGTATCTTTTATGGTAACAGGAATGTATCCACAAAAGGAACTTTCGGCTGCACCAATGTCTCTTACACCTACTGCGGGTCCATTTTGAGCGTCAGAAACATTGGACGGAGACGTATTGTTAATGGCAATACTTCCCGTACCTGGAATGCGCGTGTAGGTTCCGTTTGGGTTTAAAGCAAGTGGTTCCAGATTTAGCTGCGGTTCTGACACGTTGAAATAAGAGGTACCAAGATTCGTTGCAGGTACGGTTGCCGCGTCGTAAATAGAATAACCCCATGACGTTTTAGCCTCGTATGTTCCCACATTATAAAAGGTGTTATCATAACTGGAGTTTCCATCGTTAAATGCAAATATGCTATTAGACATGGAAAAGTCACAGTGTCCACTATTTGTTTCATTGTAAAAAGCGCTTCCGTCTAAAAACGACCTGTTATAGGCGAAAGTGGAACTGTATACGTCTATTTCGGAATCGTTTTGCGACCAGGAGTAAATTCCACCACCATTTGAAATCGCCTTGTTATTTGTAAATGTGGATGTAACAACCCGAATGTCAGATATTGCGTCCCAGGTGGATGTGTTATCATATACATAGGAATATAATCCACCTCCGGCATCACCAGATTCGTTTTCGCTTATGGTTGATTTTTCAATATCAATGTAGGTAAATGCACCATCTGGACTCACTGTTACGCCATTGTACGTATAGGCATAGCAATAAATTCCGCCGCCATCGTTTCCAGCGGTATTATACACAACCGATGAATTGGTTAAGTCGAGATCAATTTTGGATTCCTCTCCTTGGAACGACCGCATTCTTAGGTAAATTCCACCTCCTTGATTGGTACATGAGTTATTAATGATAGTAGTGTTTTCCAATGCGAGTTGAACGGTAGCAGCTGGACCCCCTCCAGTTACATCCCGATAAGATCCGATGGCTCCACCATAGCTTGCACTGTTATTTCGTAGGATGCAATTGTTGATTTTTGTGAGACCAAGGTAAAGGCTATGTTCATAACTAAGTTTTATGGCACCACCATAGTCTCCCGATCCATGAATTAAGACCAAGCTATCTAATTCGACATTTGGTAAAATAGCACCAAATCCAATTTGAATATGAAAAAGTTGAACGGAATCACCTCCGCTTATAAAGAGCGTATCCGTTGAATTGAATGTACCTTCAATAAACATTCCTTTGGTGATTGTAATGGTAGATTCCAAATGAATGGTATCACTTCCTCCACTTAATAATGCTGGATCAAGTTTTACGACATCTCCATAATTGGCGTTGGACACTGCATCACGAAGTGATCCTGTACCGGCATCGTTGGTATTGGATACGGTGATGGTAGCAGCAAAAGATATGGAGTAACTAATAATCCATAATAGTCCGACGCCTAAATATTTCTGGTAATGTTTCATAGGTTCAAATTCAAAGACTTTGAGAAATAATTCTAAATCGAAGTTAATCAAATCATGTATTAACTGCAATATAATTGTCTATCCGGACAAAAATTTGATTAAACGGAAAGATGAAACGTACTTTGGTGGTTTCTAAACCTATTCTATTGGAATCGCGGTCTGAGTAGTTTCGTAAAATGTTCTAATTGAAGAAGGCAGTTATTTATATCGCTTTGAACTTAAAAAGCAATTTGGATTGTATAAGTTGTGGCTACCTTTAGGTTAAATTGATCTGTAAACCAAGGAATGGAGAAGTCAAATAAAGCAGGCAATTTTTTCAATTGACTGTTTTTTAGACCAGTATTAGACTTCACAAAGATTACTTTACCCTGTGTATCCACTGCCACTTCTACATTTACAAACTTGGTTTTTGAAAGTTTTTTTGAAGTACTAGAAAACTCTTTTGAATTCAACCGTTCCTCTAAAGTAGTTGTTAGTAGGTGATTGTTAGATACATATTTTCCGGGTTGAAAATGTTTGGTTTTTGGTGTAATGATTTCTTTCTTTTTGATTTTTTTCCAGAATTGATAGGACACATCGTAATCCATTTCACTGGTAATGTCTTCCATTTCTATATGCTTATAATAGTATTTTTCCGTACGCATTGCAGCAGGTACAGATCGATCAAAGATAACATCCTTAAAATCCCATTTCTTAGCTTCAAGTTTTCCATAGGGTTTTCCATCTGGACGAAAAAGGTATTTAGCCCCTACTTTCTTATTATTCTCATAGGTTATTTCTTCTCTTTTGGAACCGTTTTTTCGATAAACTGTAAGCGTTCCATTTAACTTTCCATTTTCATAATTTGCCCTACTTTTATAGTAATAATGGTGTTTACCACTGTAGCTATTGTAAGTATAATCTTCCATCCATGTCCAAATCCCTTCTTTTTTCCCATTTTTATAATTGCCATAATTACTGGAATCACCTCGGTCGTAACGGACGGAGAATCCATTTAACTCGCCGTTTTTATGGGTTCCGGTACGACTTGGATTCCCAATTTTTCCTTTCCATTCAATGAAAGGACCATTTAAAGCTTTGTTAGTGAAATATAGCGGTTCATTGATGATGCCATAATTGGAACATTTAATACTTCCATCTTGATTTACCCTTAGGTAAGTGTCCTCTGTTTGTTCAATTTCATAATAGGGCCGACCACTCGATTTATAGATGCAATTTATTTTGTAAGTCCCGTCTTTAAAGTTTCGAAGTTCAACGATTTGATCTTTTGGAAGGGTGTATTTAAACATGCCAACCGGGTATCCAACATCTACCATACCGAATTCTTCCCAACAAGCCATTTTTGAAAAATCGTCTTTTGAAGCGTCGAACTTTCCAGAAATAGAAGACCTATCTTTTTTATAAGAATAATCCCAAGTTGCTTTTCCGTTTAATTTTCCATTTTGATAAATCATCTTTCGAATCAGTATCGGAGCACTTTCATTGTTTTCTCTAATTAAGTACGTGCTGGAAGTGTCGGTAGCAAGTCCTTTATCATTGTATCTTCGATGAGATATAAATAAATTTTTGTCCTTTATAAAATCAACAGTTACATCCGAAAGTAAAATTGTAACGGATTGAGCAAAACCTACATAACAGGCAAGCAAGCCAAATGTTAAAGTCAGGAGATTTTTAATCCAGGTTTTTCTCATTGTAGTACCAAAAAAGGATAGTATAGGTTATTAAGAATTACTTTGGTAGCTGGAAAGATCTTCTTCGGTGGTAATTTTAATATTGGAATAATCACCCTCAACTAGATTGATTTCGCCACCGTTGTGTTCGTAGACACTTGCATCATCGGTAAAGTTGGACGAAAATTCATTTTCATATGCATGTTTGATTCCAAACAATTCAAAGCACTGTGGTGTTTGTACCATTCGAATTTTGTTTCGATCAATTGCTTTATTGCCGGTTTCTGTTATTTCACGCATGGACTCTTTTGGATGAGTACATGGAACAGCACTTCCATTTTTGTTTGCGGATTCTAGTAATTTTTCAATTAATTCAGGGCGTATAAACGGACGTACTCCATCATGGATTGCGACGATTCCTCTTGCTTCTTGTATGGTTTCCAATGCGTATTTAACAGAGAAGAATCGCTCTGGACCGCCATAAACGATTCGAACTGGGATTTCGAAATTATGATCTTTGCATAATACCTGCCAATAACCAATTTGATCTTCGGGTAAAACCAATAAAATTTCCATATTTGGAATGGATGCAAACTTTTCAATTGAATGCATAAGAATCGGTTTTCCATTTAATTCCAAAAATTGCTTCGGAATATCGGATTTCATACGTGTCCCGGATCCACCGGCCACAATAATTGCGAACTTGTTTTCCACAGTAGAGATTTTTAATTCTTTTCCTTAAGACTTTTCACATAAAAACGCTTCTCCAAATTAATATATATAGCGTTTGAAAAATCTAAAATGCCGTCTGTAAACGTTTGTTTCCATGTACGGCTAAAATCGTAGTAAGGTTCCAACCTTAATGATAATTTAACATCTTGAGCGATATTAATATTTGATATCAATCGTAAATATAACAGTTTACGGTTTTTATCCAATCTTCCAGCATGTTTAAATGACTGAGATTCAGAATTAAAGTTCGGTCCGCCACGAATTCCCATGTACCCATTTCCTTGCCAATATGAAACCATAATAGTATGATTTTTTTTACGTACGGAGGCATTTAGGTAAATTCCGTTGCCATTATGAAAATGGTATGTGGTATCGTTGAGGTGATCCTGATAAAAAGCGATGTAATTATCCAGTTTAAATTCGTTGATGAATGATTTTACACTGTCAGCAGCTATTTTATGGGTCCAAGTAATACCAACTGCGCGATTGGATTTAAGCTTTAGGTAATCATCGGTGATATCAATCTGGCCTCCTTCATGAAATATCACGTATTGAAAAGGTATTTCAACTTTGTCTTTTGGTTTGTCTATGAGGTGATAAGTTCCGGAGATCCCTCCGTAAATTTGTTCTAGAAAATCATCTCCAGGGTAAATATTACGTTGCCAATCCATCCAAAAGTCAGCGTTCCATCGCTTATGATTCACTAAATATTGCATACCTGTTTCGCGTGGTCGGAGGATTAAGCTCCTGAAATTATATAGCGGTTCAATGTATTTGTGATTTACATTTCCGCTGATGTTCCCAAAGAGAAAACGGTTTTTGTTATGATTGATTTGAAGTTGATAGGTTGGTTGAACCATTGTAAGCGCGGGGTTTCCAAAATCTTGATTGGCAAAGATTCCAAAGGAAAGGGCTACGTCAGAAGTAAAATAGTATTCAAACTCTGGATTGATTTGGTAACCGAAAAAGGTTTCTCCATTTGCAAATCTTGAAACATATTCATCATTTCTATTGTAAGCAAATGATTTTAATTTTAAAAATAAATCATTTTTTTGCCCAACTAGTGTATCTTTGGCATAGAACGGTGAATTGTCTAATTGGGCGTTTGCAGTTCTTAATCCAGTAAAAAGGCCAATAAATAGAATGAATATGGTTAGAAATCGAGTGTTTGCAACATACGGTTCGTTATGAACGTTTATTGAAGGGCCTAGATTTAACGTATTATTTGTAATTGGCATGACCTGAGATGATTCGAATCCTTTTGCAAATGAGCTATAGAAAGAACAATTGGAAACCGTATTATTGTATTCTAATCTAAAGCATGTATAAAATATTTATTTAGCGTCAGATTCAATTTTAGCATCTCACAGACATAAATACCTTGACAAAAGTAGTAAAAAATACCGCGAACCATACGCAAGGAAAGTTAAAATGGCTATTTCCTTCCGAACCAGATCCTGTTAAAATAGCAGAATTGGTGAAGTCGATTAATGTTCGATCTGTTATTGCTCGTCTTTTAATACAGCGCGGAATAGATACGTTTGATAAGGCAAAAGCTTTTTTCAGACCGGAATTGCAAGCGTTGCATGATCCTTTCTTAATGAAGAATATGGAACAAGCGGTAGATCGTTTAACCCAAGCAATTGAAAAGGAGGAGAAGATCTTGATTTATGGAGATTATGATGTAGATGGGACGACTTCGGTAAGTTTGGTTTATAGTTTTTTGAAGCATTTAACCAGTCATTTAAATTTTTATATCCCAGATCGTTATAAGGAAGGCTATGGAGTTTCGATGGCTGGGATTGAACATGCGATAGAAGAAGGGTACTCTTTGATTATTACGTTGGATTGTGGAATTCGGGCTGTCGATAAGGTAGCCTTTGCGAAGGAGAACGGAATTGATGTGATCATTTGCGATCACCATAATCCGGACACCGTTTTACCGGATGCAGTTGCGGTATTGGATCCGAAACAAACGGATTGCCCCTATCCATATAAGGAATTATCAGGATGCGGAGTGGGTTTTAAATTGTTGCAAGCGTATTGTCTTAAAAACAATTTGGATGATACGATGTTGTATGATTTTTTGGACTTTTTGGTTGTGAGTATCGCGGCGGATATCGTACCCATTACGGGTGAAAACCGAATCTTAGCTAGTCATGGATTGCGATTAATCAATGAAAATAATCGGCCAGGTTTTCAGGCTTTGAAACATGTTTCAGGCTTGGAAAAGGGACTTACCATATCCAATGTAGTATTTGGATACGCACCAAGAATCAATGCTGCAGGTCGAATACGGCATGCAAAGGATGCGGTACATTTAATGCTTGCTGAAACCAGAGAAGAGGCGATGGAATTAGTAGGGGGAGTAAATGAATCCAACGATGATCGGAAGGAATTTGATAAGCAAGTAAAGGAAGAAGCACTGGAAATGATTGAATCAGATCCAAGTCTTCAAAGTGCTAAAACAACGGTGTTGTTTAAATCCGATTGGCATAAAGGAGTGGTTGGAATTTCAGCGTCTCGTTGTATTGAACAATATTATCGACCTACGATTATCTTAACGGAGTCTTACGGGAAGGCAGTTGGGTCTGCGCGATCGGTCGAAGGATTTGATATTTATGAGGCCCTTATGAAATGCGAAGATTTGTTAGAGCAATTTGGCGGGCATAAATACGCTGCAGGGATGACTTTGGAAAAAGAAAATGTTCCTGCTTTTCGTGCGCGATTTGAAGAGGTAGTCGCAGCTACAATTACAGATGACCAGTTAATACCGAAACTTCGAATTGACTTGGAAGTTACTTTGGATCAATTAAACATGAAGTTTTATGAGATCATACGACAAATGGCACCGTTTGGACCAGGAAATATGACTCCGGTCTTTATGCTTCGAGGTGTACATGATTATAGAGGTCGGTCTCGAATCGTAGGTGAAACAAAGGAACACTTGAAGGTTGCAGTAGGTCAAAATGGCTTTTCTGAGTCGATAGATGGAATTGCATTTGGAATGGCGGATCAATTGGAATTGATTCAAAGCGGAAAACCCTTTGATGTTGCATTTACATTGGAATTGAACGAATGGAACGGGGAAACGAACTTGCAAATGATGGTTCGTGGGATTCGATCAAGTGAGTAAAGCTCTTACGAGGCACAATAATTCTTCATGAAATGAGTTATTGGTGCGATAAAGTTCTATACCTAACTATGCTTCAATGTTTTAAAAATTTCAATCGTCCTATTTCTCATAAATCGAACTCGATACAGCTTTTTGTATTTGGAATGACGATGCTTTTGATTGGTACTGCTTGTGATAAGTATGTTGTTATACCCGATCCTAATGCATACGAACATCGTTTTGTCACGGTCACGGGATTTAGTGCTGGAGGTGGACATATCCTTAATTTTACCTCCACTAGAGAGGGGCCGGTCGAAATGTCTGCATTTGGTGACACCTTAAGTTATCAAATTTATTCCAAATCTGCTTATGAGGAAGGTGAATTGTTATTGGATTGTCAATTGCATAAAGTAAATAATTTTAGCTATTTTCTGCAGGAATTTGACAATGGAGATCCGTTTGATTATGATGCATTTGTGAATTTAGATGGACATTTAAAAATTATTAATACGATTAACAATTCCGTTATTGCCAATATTAATATAGGTGCAAATCACGATGGAAAACAAATCCAATATCAGTCGGAAAATTGTTTCGAGACAAATATTTTCGGGACAATTATTTATTGGGGAACAGCGGTTACATTTGAAGAATTAGCAGCAAATAGAATAGCCTGTAAATTGGATTTATGTGCGCCTCCTGATGAATATGCTGCGGTGGATGGATCAATCCATGCTGAAATTTGGTCTGGAGAACATCAGAAACCTGCTAACAGTAAGTTGCTGGATTTGGAAATGAAATATGATAATGTTTTAAATTTGCCAGTCGGTGTTTTTTCAGAATTGAATGGAGGAATCCCTGTTACGTTTGATCAATTGAATAAAATGGATGCTTCTTTGAAGATTTTCACACCGAGCGGAGAACTATTTAAGGAAATTCCGTTTGGGGTAAACTACTAATACAAATAGTGCGTACTCTCTCTATCTGTATATTTATTAGCTGTGGAATCTAATTTTAAATATATTTAAGCGTTTTCTAATATTTACTCTATGAATTTCTCACCTACTTGGATTCCAATGATCATAATGATTGGAGCTGTTTTCGGCGCACGTTGGATGAACAATAAAGCGAATGAAGCATTGACCGTTGAAAAGAAAGCGGAGTTGTTTGATTTATTTGGAAACAAAAATCTGATTCAGAAGTTTGTTCCCATGCTTTTGTTGGTTGGATTATTGTTTTTTGCCATCAAGTCTGATTTTATAGATACATCTATTTCGATGGCAGGCGGAACCCTTTTGTATATTGGCTACTTTGTATGGATGATGCTATCTACTCGGCGTAAATTATTGAAAGCTGAATTTGACCAAGCGTACATTCGAATGACAACATTTGCTTCGGTGGTTCGCTTAAGTGGATTTCTTTTGGCATTGGCGCTTATGGTGTATCTTTTGCTACCTAGTTGAGTGTATGTAGGTATTGTTGTATTTAACTTGAAAGGATTTAGGTTCTTTATTTTCCATTTTATTGATTTTTAATTAATCGTTTGTTTTTTAATACGATTGCGGGCTTTTGACCGCTGCTTCTAAAACCACTGAGGTTTTAAGAACCTCAGTGGTTTAGCAAATCCAATAAATAAAAAAAAGGCGTCCGAACAATTTGAATTTTGTCCGGACACCTTTCATTTTAAATAAATCATGGGCGAAGCAACATTGGAAACCATGCTGCCAATGAAGTATTGTCTTTAATTATTTCAAAATCACTTTTTCAACTGATCTTGTATTGTCTTGCGTTACAGAAAGAAAATACAATCCTCTTTCATATCCAGATAAATCTAATTTCGTTGAGTTACGAAGATTTGACTGAGAAGAGATCAATTTACCTTGTGCATCGAAGATTTCTAACATTGCCTTGTTTGAATTGTCTAGTTTCAACTCAACCATGCCAGTACTTGGATTAGGAAATACACTGAATGCATTGCTTTTCAACTCTGCAATAGATTCCAAAATTTCAAGCATGTTGCTTACCTCATTTGTTTCCACGGTATTGGTGTGGTTAAAAGTGATGTATGCTTTATTGTTAATCACTGTACCAGTTGGTAAACTTTGGTCCAAAATGATATTGAATTGAAAGAAACCATAACTTTTGTGCTCATTAACATTCATTCCAGGTAATGCTACGTTTTCAAAATCAGCGATAAGCACGTTGTCGTCGGTAATCATGAAGTTTGTTACAGGTACGCTAGAAAACGGTTTAGAGATTGAGTTAATCACAAAACTAGAAGGAAGTGTATCTACAATTCTGATATGTGAAACAGTATCATCTAAAACATTTTGGAAATTCACTACGTAGGAGAACGTAGAATCATCCATTGAAATGGTTCCTGTTGTAACATCACTAGTATGGAATACTTCCATTGTGTTGGCTTCGAAACTAGATTTTTCTGCTTGAACAATTACGCTTCTAGACATAGAGTTGTTTTGCGTACAGCAATCGTTGCTATCACCGCACGTATATGTGGCTTCCCAAAGTAATGTATCTCCTACGTTTACATTCGTATCAATCCAGTATTCCATTCCCATGCAAGAGAAGTTTGGAGTAGTACCAGCAGGGAAATCCCACTCAATAAATCCAGGTCCCAAATCTGAAACTAATGTAGAAGAAGAAATTAGATCAATGTTTGGATCGAATTCTAATCTTAGTGTACAAGTATCTGTTGGATCACCATATGCTTTATAATCCATCCATCCATTAAAGAAATCACCAGCGGTTGTACCATAGTATGTTCTTACAGAGTAGATTCCAACATCATAACAAAGGTTTCCGTTATGCACACCAAAATCTATGTTGCTTGTGTCTCCACCTGCTGGTAAATTAAGATTATACACACCTGGAGCACTTGGGAACGTTTGATCCCATGTAGGTCGGATGTTACAATTGTATGTTTGTAATCCAGGAACCATGTTTACAGTAATTGGTTGTCCAGAAGGAACTTGTCCGCAATAATCTCCATTTGCGTCGGTAGTAATTAACCAACCTGGAGATAATTTAATGTTGATACCAGCCTGAGGTTGTTCACCTGCGTCTCGTATTCCATTTTCGTTATCATCAAACCATACGTTTCCGCAAATTGTTGCACAGCTTCCAACTGCTTTTTCAACACCAAAGTCGTTACCGCTAAAAGTAGAGGCTATGTTTACGTTAACAGAGTGTCCGCCTATTGGTGCTGTAATGGAATCTTGTGCCCAGCCTCCACAATTATATGAAGAAGGAGCAGTTGCCGTAACGGTATATGTGCCGGTTCCAGGTACAGAAATCCAGTAGCTTCCGTCATAGGTAGAATAACCATATCCGTTTTGACTCCCGCCATCTGTAGCCATCACTTGTACTCCAGATCTACCTAATTCTCCGGCGTCTTGAGTTCCATTTCCATTTGCATCGTCATAAATGGTTCCAGTTATATAGTAACCAGAATTGGCTTGCGAAATTAAAAATGATGTATCCATCGTTATTGTGAAACTATCTGCGTTGCTCACGTAAGACATGTTCCACCATCCAGAATATACTTGCAATGGAATTTGAAATGTAGCCGTTGCGGATGTATCACTCTGTACATTCACATTTCCAAATATTTGAGTAGAATCTGTATAATTCCAGAGCCAAAATTGAGTGTTACCAGATGTAAACCAAGTGTTGACACCTGAGAATTGTACCACCACGGAATCACCCATTGGTGCTGTATTGGGGTTAAAAAAGAATTGCTGTGCATGTAATTGTATGCCAATTAGTGCACTAAATAAGATTAGTAAGATTTTTTTCATGGGGTTTGTTTTAAGTTTTAAATATATAATACGATTGATTAATTAAAAATATTAAGACTCAACAAAACGGAAGGGTGAGATTGGAATTAATCCCTCTTGTTGGTTGCATGTTAATAACACGTGCCCTTTTGTAAAAGGGTTGGGTCGATTAGAAAAACAATTAAAACTTTATAATTTTATTTATTTTCGTTTGGACAAAACTAATTGACTAAATGGGGCATTCCTATCCGAATAGGATTAAATAAAATGTGGACTGATTTTTTTTTGTGTTGTTTAGTTGTATTACCAAGATCAATAATCAATTTGAGATTTTCATTGGCATCTTTGATAAAACTGGTTCTACTTAATTCACAACTAATTTTCCAATTGCATCAAACCCATGTGCATCCTGAATTTTGTAGAGATACACTCCTTTGTCAAGATGATTTAGGTTAAACTGTTGGTTCATTCCATGCACATTTTTGGAAACTACTTTTCGGCCTGCTAAATCATATAAATTGAATATTCCATTATTTAGGGATTGATTCAATTGAATATGTACCGATCCTGTGGTCGGATTTGGATAAATAAGCACCTGATCAGTAGGATGCAGCATTTCAAACTGACCATCCGTGGATAAAATAAGCACTTGTGTCGTATTGGTGTAGACTTTTCGATCATAATTGTATAGAATGTTGGCTTCGTTTTCAATAATGGTTCCAGGGGTCAAGTTTTCTTTAAGGGTTACGTCAAACTGTACAAACCCATAGCTATTGATATAGTCTACTTCACTTCCCGGTATCGACACCTGATCGGATTCCCAGATCAAAACGTTGTCATTTGAAATTTCAAATGTAGCAGTTGGAATGGTTCCGAAAGGCCGTGAAACCGATAAAATATCAAGTTCAGCTGGAAGCGTATCGATGATTCGAAGATGGAAAACGGAATCGGATCCAACATTTTGATAGTTGATTACATAGGAAAGTGTAGGTGCATCAAAATCAAGATTTAATTGATCCTTTTCTCCATTTAGGTCGTATACCTGCATATTGTTGAAAAAGTCAAATCCATTTTTGGCTTTATCCACCACAACTACGTTTCGTTTAAGCGTGTCGTTATGTGGACAAATGTCAGCAACGCCACATTCATAATTTGCTTGCCAGAACAATGTATCCCCAATGTTTGTAACAGAATCGACATGGAAGTTCATCCCCATGCAATTAAATGTAGGTGCTTGTCCTGGTCCAAAAGCCCAAGTGATGTATCCAGGTCCTGTTTCAAAAGGTGCAATAGAATGACTGCCTAGATCATCAATGTATTGGTCATCGTATTCTAACGTTAGAAAACACGAATCTGGATTTGGGCCATTAGATGTTTTGTAGTCCATAAAAGCATAGAAATCCTGACCTGCGATATTTCCGAAGGTTGTTCGCACGGATACTACGCGCGCATCGAACCCTAGTGAATATCCAACACCAAAGTCATTGTTATTGCTGGTCGGATTTCCTAATGACAACGTAGTATTGTAGGTTAATGGCGTAATAGGAAAGGTTTGTGTTTGAACTATTGAATAACAATAGGGGTTAGCAGGGGCACTCCAACTTATCTCTGTCGGAACACCGAAAGGAACTACTGCACAATAATCTCCCAAGACGTTTGTTTGAACAATTCCACCCGGTGAAATTTGAATGTTTGTACCCCAAAGACCAAGTTCTCCAACATCCTGGATTCCGTTGTTATTATAATCTTGGAATACATGTCCGCAAATGGTTCCGCATGGTGGTTCCGGAGAAGCAATAGCAAAGTCAAAATCACCATGAACGGAATTGGCAATTACAACAGGTATATTATAGGTTGAATCTGCTGTATAAAAGCCAGATAACCATGTGTTTCCATTACATTTTAGGAATGTAGGCATGTCAATGAAAATGTCGTATGATCCACTATCCACTCTGAATTGGTAATATCCAAGTCCATTCGAATTGGTTGATTGACCCGAATTTAAATATACGCGTACTCCACTAAAAGGAGTGTCCGATCCATTGTAGATTCCATCGTTGTTTTCATCATAGAATACTAGGCCAAAAATAGTACTCAAGGTAGAATCACAGGTAGTAACCAATATGGTATTGGAAGTATCCTGGCAAACGCCATTGTCTACGATTAAAGAATAACTACCATTTGAACCAACAATTAAAGTGCTGTCATTTGTCTGAGGTGATGCTAACGGACTTCCGTTGTTAAACCACTCAAATTGATGCCCATTATTTCCATAATTTATTAGAATAACATTTTGACAATTATTCATGTCTCCAAGGGTATCTAATATTGCCTGTCCTTCATCGATACTGATGAAAATGGTAGAAGAAGTATCGCTGCATCCACTTTCAGAAACGACGACCTGATAATTTCCAGAGATAGAACAATTAACGGTTGAATCCGTAATTCCGAATGGAAGACCATCTATTAACCAGCTATAGACTTTCCCATCATTTCCATTGGAAACCAAACCAACAGCATTACAATCTGTAGCAGAACTTCCAATTGTATCAATGTTAGCGGCGAAGCTGTCGATTATATTGGTTGCAACGAAAATTGAGCTGGTATCGATACATAGACCATTGTCAATGATTACTTGATAACTTCCGTTTTGATCAATATGCAAGAGACTGTCGTTGAGTGTTGGTAAACCGATGCTGATTCCAGTAAAAAGCCATTCAAAGGTGCTTCCAATAAAGTTTGAAGCAATTAAATTGATGTTGTCGCAAGGATCGAAGTTAAATATGGTATCCAAATCTGCTTGAATTCCATTTATATTGATATAAATCGCAGAACTGGTATCACGGCATCCACTTTCAGAAACAACTACCTGGTAATTTCCAGATGAATCAGCGGAGAACACAGAATCGATTATTGAAGCAGCTTGGATGGAATTTGAGTTGTACAACCACTCGAAGGTCTTTCCTGAATTTCCATTCGAAATCATGTCAACCATATCACAGTCTGTAGCCGAATTTCCAATTGTGTCAATATTTGCAGTGAAAGTATCAATCGTTCCAAAAGCAGAGTAAATGGTGCTGGTGTCGACGCATGTACCGTTACTTACAATAACCTGATAGTTTCCATCCGTCCAGAATGATATTGTACTATCGTTTATCGTTGGTGAATTAAGACTCGTATTATTGAATATCCATTCAAATGTATTTCCGAAATTTCCTGACGAGATTAAAGAATCATTAAAACATGGATTGGAAGAGATCGCGGTATCCAATGCGGCAGTTACTCCTATGATAGAAACTGAAATAATGGAGCTGGTGTCTTTACAATGATCCTGGGTTATAACCACATAATAATTACCGCTGGAGGCAGCGTATAAAATTGAGTCATTGGTAGTGGAAGCCCCAGTGCTTATTCCATCTTTGAACCATTCGAAATCATTTCCAATGTTGAATTTGGCAACTAAACCAATAGAATCGCAATCAATAGCTGTATTTCCAATTGTATCATTTACTGCGATGATACTATCTATTCCACCATTAACTAGGTAAACATCGCTTGTATCCATACATATACCATAATCGATTATCAGCTGATAATTTCCACCTGCTACATTTGAAACAATGCTGTCATTTAAAGATGGTCCTGAATAATTGACCCCGTTGTAAAGCCATTCCATTGAATATCCTATACTTCCAAAATGCACTATGTCTGCGTTTTTACAATTCCCGGCAGGTGTTTGGCCTATTAAATTGATAGGATTAGAATCTGAATAAATGGTGACTTGTTTTGTGATACTTGTATCGAGACAGGTACCATTGGAAACCACTACTCTATAATAACCAGAAGAAAAAGCAGTTCGAATGGAATCATTTAACGTGGTCGGCCCAAGACTAACTCCATTTCTAAACCATTCAAATGTCTTACCTGAATTATTTATCGACATCAGGTGTAAACTATCACAATCCGTGGAATCGGCAGCAAAGAAAATATTTGCATGCACATTTTCTTTGCTGCCCGTGATTGTATAGATATTCGAGGTATCGCTACAATAGGCATTGCTTATCACCGCTTGATAATCTCCGTCTTCCCACAAAAGAAGAAATGTATCTTGAGGTGTTGGAGTACTTATACTTATTCCATCTCTTAACCATTCTACATTTGTAGATGCATTCACATGCCTATGAACGAGCGGATCGTTGTTACAGGGCAAGTACGCGGCTTGAAAAAAGTATGTGAAATTTTTTTCGTATAAATTGCGGGCTTTTACTCCCTTAAAATCAACGTTTATGCTTGAAGAGGTATCCCTACAAGTACCTTCTGAAACAACGACATAAATGTTTCCGCTGTCGATACTTGTGTAGTAGCTGGAATCGTTTAGTGTAGGAAAGGTTAAAAAACTACCATTAATCCTCCATTGAAAAACTTTTCCACTATTTCCAGCAGATACAAATCCTATACTATCACATTCGTTCAAAGAGGGAGATAAAGTATCAATAATGGCTGTAAACGTGTCAACCGACGCCAATGGAGTAAATAGATTGCTTGAGTCTGAACAAACCCCGCTATTAACAATAACTTGATATGCTGCAGAATCAAGATAGGTCAAAATACTGTCGTTTAGGGTTGGAGAACCAAGTGAAATTCCATCTTTAATCCATTCGAAGTTATTTCCAACATTACCTAAACTGACGATCTCGTTTGCCTTACAAGGATAATAGGTGAGTGTGTCAATTAGCGCTGTGTTGATAGAAAAGACGGATACGGCAATGATTTCACTTGTATCAGAGCAATGGTCTTGCGTTATTACTACATGGTAGTTTCCACTATTCACTGCATATAAAACGGAATCATTTAGCGTTGAAGATCCCATGCTGAATCCGTTTTCGAACCATTCGAAGCCATTTCCATCATTAAATTTTGCAATAAGTCCAACGGAATCACAATCAATGGCTGTATTTCCAATAGTATCGTTTACCGCTAATATGCTGTCTATTCCTCCATTAACCACAAACGCTTCACTTGTGTCAAGACAGACTCCGTAATCAATAATAAGTTGATAGTTTCCTGGAGCAACCGAATTGATTATACTGTCATTTAAGGTGGGTCCAGTGAAATTTGCACCATCCAATAACCATTCAAATAGGAAACCTTTATTTCCAACGTTTAACAAATCTGGATCTTTGCAATTCCCAGATGGAGTTTGGGCAGAAATCAAGATGTTGGATGAATAAATGGTAGTTGAGATGGCTGTGCTGGTATCCCGGCACCCCATATTGGACACAACGGCCTGATAATTACCTGATTCCGTTATCCTTAGAATAGAATCATTTAATATTAGCTGAGAGCTATTTATTTCCACTCCATCTTTTAACCACCCAAATAAAAGATTTGAATTTCCAGTTGAATGCAAAATAACGCTATCACAAGATTCATGTGAAGATGATACGGTATCTATAGATGCCATTGGAGATGGAACAGGAGTGTTATTTATGGTAATAGTATCTGAATATACCAAGCTGTCACAATAACTAACCACGGTTACATAGTAAGTACCTGCTTGCGTAGCGTAAAAAATGGTGTCGTGTTTTTTATCTGTATCATGTAGACCGGAAAACGCCTTAACCTTTGTTCCATTAAAGTACCAATCATAGAAAAAATCTCCATCATATTTGGTGCTCCATCCGGTTGCTGCTATTCGGATTGTATCTACTTCTGCACATCCGAGATTGAGGTTTGTATCGAACTGTAACTTAAAATTTGGATCTAATTCAGCACTTATGCTTGAGCAAAAAGCGGTAAAGAGAACAGATTCTTCGGAAATCATGGAATAATCTGGAGCGGACCTCCAGGTAGTATCGCTATGTGCCGGATCATCTACTTCTACGCATAAGGGAAGAAAACTATATAGACTGATGCTTCCGTACGAATTGGTTTCAAATTCTTGATTGTTTCCATTTTTTAGATTTACACTTTGTAAATAGTGATTACAGCCAATGGAAATATCATACAAATTGGAATTTGAACTTAGATCCAATTGGACAATTTGGGTTCCATTTACCCAGAGTTCTGCTAAGTTTGGGTTTGACGATAATTGTAAATCCCAAAGAGGCACATTTTCAATAGTTAAATGAACAAGAAGTGGATTTGATGAAAAATCTATTGAACCGATTCTAGAGCAATTCGCAATTTCTAACCAATCAAAGGCGGGATTCAACGAAAGATCGAGAGACCAATCTTCATAATTGTAGAGTTTCAACGCGCTAAAATTTGGACAATGACTAAAATCCAGATTTTGATAAAAGGGAGCTCCAAATTGAAGTGTGGCAACTTCGAGATTAACGCAATTTGAAATATTAAGAGAAGTCATATAGGTGGGATATGGTGCCCCAATCCATTTTAATGCCGGACACCCGGAAAAATCCAGATGGGAAAAACCAGAGTTGTTGAAATCAGAGGTGCCAATCCAATTTTCTGCAAAATTAAAGTCCGTCAATAATGGCAAATTCCCTAGGTGAACGTAAACTAAGTTGGATCCACCCACGGCAATATTGGTTACAGATACATTTTGCGAGAAATCTATACTATCAGCTGGATTATCATTACATTCAATAGAAGAGGTAGAAATAAATGTTTCCAATCCTGTAAAATCTGAAATATTGCTGGATCCTATATTTAAGCTACCTATAAACGAATTTGCTTCTGAAACCTGAATTTCTCCATCCCCACTAGAATCAATTACGGTAACGTGATTTACCAGAGCAGCTTTAAAATTAGCATCGGGGATGTTTACAATTTGTGCTTGAATTTGAGAAGTACTCAAAATCAGCAGAAAGGAAATAAAAAGGACTGAAAATAAATAGCGCATAATACATCGAACTTACCTATGTAAATATAGAAACTAGTTGTAAAGTAACCTGAATTGACCGAATCTTAATAAAAATGGATTGATAACTGTATTAATGGTCGGTTTTGGCGAATGAACGGTGGTGTTGACAAATGAAAAATTTAGTTTTTACAATTTCGTTTTAGATGTCATTCTTGGAAAAGGGAAGTGGTAACTTTATTACGCCAACACGGACTCCAACACCTTTATCGCTTCTTCTACTGAAGCAACATGATCAATAATCAATCGGAGTTTTCCCTTGTTGTCTTTTAAACGAGTTGTTTTAGGCTGCTTCTGAATGAAAGCCAATACTTTTCCAAATGTTTCGGATTGGAAGTATTTTTCATTGTCCTCCATAAAGGCACCTCGCAAGGTTTTGTCTTTGAGCATTAGCTTGGTAAAACCAATCTTTTCTGCTACCCAGCGCAATTCCACAGATTCATATAATGCCAATACCTCTGCTGGGGCATTTCCAAATCGATCGGTAATACTGACTTTAAGTTTTTCGAGTTCCTCTTGATTGTCGACTTTGTCTAATTGAGAATACAATCGAATTCGCTCGGTAGTATTGTTTACGTAGTCATCTGGAATTAGAATTTGCAAGTCTGTTTCTACTACACAATCTGCTGTAATGTTTTCGGTTAACTTTTTAAGATCCAGTTCATCTTGGAACAAATCTTGGAATTCGGTTTCCTTTAAGTCTTTCACCGCATCGTCGAGAATTTTATGGTACGTATCGAAACCAATGTCGTTGATAAAACCACTTTGTTCTCCTCCTAATAAATCTCCAGCACCTCTAATATCCAAATCACGCATGGCCACTTTTATCCCATCTCCTAAATCGGTAAATTCTTCGAGCGCAGAAAGTCGTTTTCGAGAATCGGCAGACATGGCAATGGTTGGAGGAGCTAGTAAATAGCAGAATGCTTTTTTATTGGATCTACCTACGCGCCCTCTCATTTGGTGTAAATCAGATAACCCAAAGTTTTGTGCTTGATTAATGATAATCGTATTCGCATTCGGAATGTCTAGCCCCGATTCAATGATATTGGTAGAGATCAAGATGTCAAATTCTCCTTCAATAAACTTCACCATCACTTTTTCCAGTTTCACACCGTCCATTTGACCATGTCCAACCCCAATTCGGGCATCTGGTACCAGTCGAATGATGATGTTGGCTATTTCTTCAATGTCCTTAATTCGATTATGTACAAAAAAGACCTGACCTCCTCTTCGGATCTCAAATGCAATTGCATCTCGAATGACTTCTTCGTTGAATGTATCGAGTCGGGTAGTAACCGGTTGCCGATTAGGAGGAGGAGTTGTAATGAGCGACATGTCTCGTGCACCCATTAAGGAGAATTGCAATGTTCTTGGAATCGGAGTAGCACTCAATGTCAATGTATCTACATTGTTTTTGAACTCGCGCAGTTTTTCTTTTGTCTTTACCCCAAACTTTTGCTCCTCATCAATAATCAATAATCCAAGATCTTTAAATTTTACATCCTTGCTGGCTAACCGATGGGTTCCAATCAAAATATCGGTTTTACCATCTGCCACTCGTTGGAGTGTTTCTTTGATTTGTTTGGTCGTTCGAAATCGGTTGACATATTCAACTTTGCAGGGTAAACTTTTTAATCGATCTGCAAAAGTCCGGTAATGTTGCATGGCTAAAATAGTAGTTGGAACCAATACGGCGACTTGTTTACTATCACAAACGGCTTTAAATGCAGCTCGAATTGCGACTTCTGTTTTACCAAATCCCACATCACCACAAACCAATCGATCCATGGGCGTATCTTTTTCCATATCCACTTTGACCATTTCGCTCGAAGTAGCTTGATCAGGTGTGTCTTCATAAATGAAGGAAGATTCCAATTCAGCTTGTAAATAGCTGTCTGGAGAAAATGAAAATCCCCTTTGTGCTTTTCGCTTTGCGTATAGTTTGATTAGGTCCCGAGCAATGTCTTGAACCTTCTTTTTTACTTTCTTTTTCTTGTTATCCCACTCCGGTGAACCTAATTTACTTAGGATTGGCGTGGTTCCATCTTTCGCAGAATATTTAGATATCTTATGTAGGGAAAGAATACTAATATTCAACAAATCACTATCTCGAAAGATCAATCGAATGGCTTCTTGTTGACTTCCGTTAATTTCCAATTTATGCAACCCAATAAATTTTCCAATCCCATAATCGATATGGGTGATAAAGTCACCTGGGTTTAAACTATGCAATTCCTTAAGCGTAATTGCTTTGGATTTGGAGTATTTGGGTTTGGTTTTATATCGGTAAAACCGTTCAAATATTTGATGATCGGTAAAACAAGCAATTTTAGCGTCTTGATCAATAAAACCTTGTCGAAGTCCGATGTTTAACGGACGAAATGTAATCTCAGGATCAATTTCTTCAAATACAGATTGAATTCGATCCAACTGTCGAATTTGATCTGCAGCAATGAGCGTTTGATGACCCAATGATTTTTGATCTAACACAAAATCAGCTACCAAATTAAAATCCTTATTAAAGGATGGTTGTGGTTTGCAATCAAAATCAAAGACCTTTGCTTTGCTAGCTTTGTGATAAAACAGTTTTCCACATTCCACTATAGAAAACGCATCTAACTTATCTAAAAACTCATTTCCGCGATCAAAAAGCTTTTCAGGGTCTGATATAACTTGTGTACCTCCTGCTTCCTCTATTTTATCCACAAACTGCTCCTTTGCACGCATGAAGTTCTTGTCAAGCACGTCTATTGTAAGTTGCACATCCTTAAACCATAGTACGGTAGATTGTGGAATATAATCAAGGAAAGATTCGCGCTTTTCTTGCGATAATTTTGTTTGCACATTCGGGATAATCGAAATGTGGTTTTTCTTGTCTGTGGAAAGCTGAGATTCGGGATCAAAAGTCCGAATGCTCTCTACTTCATCTCCAAATAATTCGATTCGATACGGCAAATCGTTCGCAAATGAAAAAATATCAACGATTCCACCTCGAATGGCGTATTGACCCGCTTCATATACAAAATCGGATCGCTCAAAACCGTATTCTTCCAAGATTTCGGACATGAATGCAGTATCTAAGTTATCCCCAGTTTTGATGCCATACGTGTTTTGAACAAGGGTCTTTTTGTTAATAACTTTTTCCGTAAGTGCCTCAGGATAAGTTACTATTATTTCTCCTCGAGAGGAACGAGTGTTAATTCGATTTAGTACTTCTGCACGTTGAAGGATGTTGGCATTTTCGGTTTCATCGTATTCGTAGGGACGTTTGTAGGAAGTAGGAAAGAATAGTACTTCTTTGTCTCCCATTAGGTTTTGAATGTCCGAATGAAAGTAAGCAGCTTCTTCTTTATCATGCAAAATGATGAGTTGAGTTTTCAACAAATGTCGAAAAAGTACCACAGCTAAAACTGCGTCTAAACTACCCACAATACCTTTTAGCTGGAAAATTCGATCATCCGTTGATTTAAGGCTTTCTCCAATTGTGTGGATAAACCCGTCGCTAGCATATGCTTTTAAAAAATCTTCCTTTCGCATTATTAGGTGTGTAGAAGTATAAAGCAAATATATGCCTTATTTGAAAGATAGCCAATGTTAACTATTGCTGATTTGAAGCAATGCATAGGAAGCGGGGATCTTATGAATTGGTTAGCGAAGGGATTTATGTTGTTCGTAATAAAAATTTGTATATTTAACTCGTTGCGCAAAATTCAATTTACTTCAACACATATTTCTTGGTACATGAAGCTAAAATCAATCTATATAATTTTGATATCTTATTTCTTAATAGGATTAATGACCTCCTATGCTCAATCGATTGAGCCATATTATGATGGAACGAACCGGGTTTGGGGATATAAACAAGGAGGTTCAAAAATAGTGATTAAACCCATTTATAGAAATGTGAAAGGGTTCAATGGTTTTGTGTATTGTGTGCAGGGGAAAGATAACAAGTGGACCTTGTTGAATGATAAACTGGAAAAAGTAACAGATCAATACTTTGACTATGCCGAACCATTGGGAAATACGGATTTGGTAATCGTAGCGAAAAAGGAGAACCGAGGTGTGTCAGGAAGAGGGAACAGAAAGAGGATTAAAGAAATCGTACTGATTTGGGGCCTGATTAATAGTAAAGGAAAATTGATTACAGAGATGAAATATCAGATGAATCAAGACGGTTGGTGTAAACCAAGAAACCAATATATGGCGCCTCAGATGGTAAATCAAGATTTGAAACCGTTTGATTACTGTGGAAATTGGAACGGTAAAGAATTGATTCGTGTACAAAATGCTTCTACCCAAAAATGGGGTTTTATAAACTTAAAAGGAAAAGAAGTAATTCCATGTGAATACGATGTGGCCGATGATTTTAATGTTCCTGTTTCTCCAACAGTGGCCCAGATAATGGAAGCAATTCGGGTGCAAAAAGGAGGTAAGTGGTATATCCTAAACCGTAAGGGAAAAGTGATCAATGAGTCAAATTATGAAGAACTTTTGTCGGTAGACCGAAATGCTTGTTTTATCATAAAAAAGAACGGAGTCTACGGATTGATTAATGCGTATGGCGAGACAAAACTGCCTTTGAAGTACGAAGAATTGGTTTTTACCGAGGGATATTATTCGTTTAAATTAAAAGGTAAGTATGGATTGATTTCTAAAAATGGGAAAGTTGAATTGGAGGCGAAATATGAAAAGCCCATTGTATATCTCCCAGATGGATTTAGCCGCATTCGATTGAATAGTAGAACGGGGTTGGTAAATAGTCATTTTAAGGAAGTTGTTCCATGTAAATATGACAACATTGTAGATTTTGATGTAAAAAAAGGGCTTTTCAAAGTCAACTTGGGATCGCATTATGGATTGATTGATGCGAAAGGGAATATTATATGGAAAATGCAATATGGAGCTTCCATGAATAAGATTGCATCTTCGAATTTGGTTGTGGTGTATAAAAATCAAATGTATGGGATTATTGATATGGAGGAAAAAGTGATTCTACCATTTGAATATGACGAAATAGACTTATTTAGTAATGGAATGGCAGAAGTTAAAAAAGGGTCAAAATATGGTTTTGTAAATGAGCAGGGGAAATTAGCAATCCCGGTAAACTATGATTTTGCTAACTGGTTTTATAGTGAATTGGCTGCGGTGAAGAAAAATGGTAAATGGGGTTTTATTGATTTAACGGGAAAGATTGTCATACCATTAGAATATGATAAAGCGGGTAACTTTTATGATGATGCGCCCGTTGCTTGGATCTATCGAAATGGGAAGTATGCGGTAATAAAACGAGATGGAAACTTGGTAACAGACTTCATTTATGAAAGTATTGATCGTTACAATCCTTCAACCGGGAAAATGCGTGTAAAGCGAGATGGGAGTTATTTTAAGTTAGATCAGACAGGAAAAGAAAGTAGATAGATAATTCTAAAAACAGAATGAGGTCCTAAAACGAAAGGATCCAGAAGCTAAAATGGAATGAATAATTCACTTTATAAATTGATCAAAGAATATCCGGAGAATGGATATCCATTGAATCGTATTTTTTTCGAATACGAATGGGCAGAAATTTTGGAGGTGATGTATGCGTTAATTCAGGATCAAGACGGGCTGGTGAGACGAAATATGCTTGGTTTTTGGAGAGATAGTGTTAATTCTTTTGGGAAGAAGGAGTGGATTGCTCAATTAGATGCCCATGAAGATATCCACAAAAAACTCTATGAAATGCTTTTTGATAAATCCAATCACTTTTTACGTAACGACGCGGTATATACTTATGGCAAACTGTTTAAAACAACGGAAATAGCGCATTTGATTGAGGCGTTTAATTTTCATTTGAACAATGATCCGATTTTGCTGTACAACCTCTTTTTCGAGTTGGAATATCTAACTGAGGGCATTTATACTACGTATGAACAAATCGATTTATTAAAATTAATGTATGCACATGATCGACCTGTGATTCAATTAGCAGGTGCATGTGCACAGAAAAGCTTGTATGCTGCCGATGATGAATTGCCGGAAGAGATTCATATTTTGTACCGAACGACCATGGAAAAAATGCCTGTGGATTTTGATGAGATTAAATGGCAATTGTATGATCAAATGAAGGCAGAAGGTAAAGATGATTATTCAATGGCAGAAATTGAATCGATACTTAACGTTAAATTAAACTGAGATTTTCAAGTTTGCATATTTTAATCAATTGACTAATATTTTTTTGTGGATAACTATTCTTCGTTACCGTCAGAAAACAAGATAGATAGCGGTTTTTGATGCTATTTATTTTTAGTAACTTCCTGAAATTAATTTTTCGTTTCAATCGCTTTTTCGTTACTTTGAGTTAAAGCACTCCAAATATTTTAAACTAGAAAAAATCGGTACTATGAAAGAGAATGATTATTTATGTCCTAGCTGTAAAGGACACTTGAATACGGGAGGAAACGTGGTTTTTTCAACGAAAAATTCCCGAAATTCAAAAGGGCTAATTTTACTAAGTCCAAAAGCAGGTGAATATACTTACAGTCATCATTCTGCTTACAATTTAAAGAAAGATGAAATCATTGATTTCCATTGTCCGATTTGTTCTACAAACTTGACTTCTCCAAAGAATGAAAGCTATGTAAGTATCAACATGGTGGACCATAACAATGAAGAATATGAAGTGTTATTTTCCAGAAAAGTGGGAGATAAAAGTACGTATGTTGTTGCGGGTCAGGATCAGGGAATCGAAGAATTTGGGGAAGATGCCTTGAATTTTGACGATGTTTTTTAGTGTAGAAACCGTGTTTCTCAGTTATTAAGTTACACGGTTTTTCAGTTCTTCAGTTGCTCAAGATGTACTATGTTTTGTGGATACGAACTGAAGAACTGATTCAAAAATACAAGTTTTTTTGAATCGTATCTATGGATGAAGGAAATCGAGAGGAGTATTGCTTATATTCGTTTTTCACATTATACTTCTGTTTGCGATAGGTAAAATGGATTTGTTTACTGTTAAAATCGGTCCGTGCAATTCGCTGTCTAATGGGATTTCGGATTCCAGAAATACAAGCGTAGCCCCAACGGATTTTCACACAGTAATTCCCATTTGAATCAGTGTAAATTTTTTCGCTTCGATTTCCATAATTTACGTCAAGTGAGTCCGATCGAATGAGTTCTTGATTATGATCGTAAGCGTGTCCCTTGAAATGATAAGATCCGCTCGCACCCTTTGAATTTAGTATCAGAGGAATTAGAAAAATGGTAAAAGCCAATATGGATTTTACGAGTTTCATGTTTATTTACTTCTATTCAAATTATTACCAACTCTAGTTCCCTGTTATTTCAACACATAAATTTTTGCTTTATTGGATTCCTGTGTCCCTAGTTTGGTTTTAAATAAGTGTCCGTCATTCTTTATGTATAAATCCGGTAGATTATTGTACGGATAGTCATATACCTCCAGATAATGCGACTTGTAATTGCCTTTTCGAAAGAGCGGTTCAAACTTCCAGCGATCATAATTCCAACCCCAATCTTTTCGAAACATGATTACATCAGGCTTTACGTTGAGATCCTCTTCCAGATTGTTTAATACAAACCCCATAGTCACTTTTGCGTCCAAATAGTACATGTATGAGCATTCCTCATAATTGGTGGCAATTACTAGATCCTTTTTGTCTGGAAATTGTTTTTTGATGAACGGAATTTCATAATCTAAGCGGCCTTTGTAAGGGTGGGTAAGTTCATAAAGCCTGCCTTCTATTGAATCATAGTTTTTAAACACAATTGAGGAAAAGATTAGTACTAAAAACAAATAGAACCAACCCGTTTTTAAATGTTTGTATAGAATAACCACTTCAAATGAGAAGATGGCCACTTGCAATACGATCAATGGGATTAGATATCGAGTGAATACATAATGAGGAATGTAATTGATCACCATAAAGTAAATCGCTGAAATTACGATGAGCCCAATCAAGGCAAATTCTGTTTTCCGCATGATGATTTTCTTTTGGATAAACAAAATGAGTATAATGCCGCTCATTCCTAAAATCCACCAAAAATAACCCATGTTGATAAAGTACAGCGCGGAATTCTTGATGTGGGACAAATACACTTTAAAGTTGAATCCGTAAAACGCAGCTGTTTGAGTAGAAAATTCAAAACTATCAAAGAAAAGATAGATGGGAAGAATCAATATTCCGGCAATAATCACAGGAAGAGAAAACATAAAAGATTTAAGGAAATTCCCTTCTACTTTCCAGGAGGTAAGCTCGTATATAAATAAAAAGATCGCAAATACGATAAATAAAGGAGGAAACACGTTGTACATTATCCACAATGCCAGTGATTGCCATATTAAATATCGACGAAGTTTTTTGTCTGTTTTAATGCGCAAATTAACCAATAAAGAAATAACCCAAGCTGTGGAAAAAACCATTAATCCATAGTAGCGTGCTTCTCTTAAATGCAGGCCAAAATCTACGTGCAGTGCCAAGAGTAGAAACAGCAACGCATATAGAATTAGCATTTCTTTTTTTGTTAACAAGAAATGGGTTAATGCACGATATAGAATCCATAATCCCCAGATGCCCATGATTAAAAATGGAAACCGGAGTAACCAGGTTTTGAAATATATATCGTCTGTAATGTTGGCTAGTTTTACCGCAATGGTTCCGAAATAAAACATACCCCAACCAATTCCGGTATACGCATCCGTAGATTCATTAATGGCCAGGGTTTTGTTGGTGTGTCGGATAGGATAAACGACATTCTTTTCTCCGTGTATTTTGGGATAACCATATTCCAGAACACGTTTGGAATGCATGATACACTCCGCTTCATCGTTCCACAATAGCGGATATTGAAGGTTTCCTAAAACGGTAAATAGGAAGATGAGCAGTGGAAGGTATTTAACTATTTTTTTCAATGCAATTATTTAATTCAGATCAGACTTTCTAATTTGTTTTAACTTTTAAATGGGTAATTTTCCTCCGCGAGGAAGACCAGATTTACCAAACCGATACTGATGCGTAAGGTATGCTAAATTTACACATAAAATTCCAAGTCCTGCACCGGCAAATACATCCGCGGACCAATGTCGGTTGTTTAACATCCGCATGATTCCCGTGCCGATGGCAATAGCATATCCTGCAATTCCTATCATAGGATAATCTTTTCCATACTCCTTGTACAAAAATTGCGCAGCAACAAATGCATGGGTCGTATGTCCACTTGGGAAGGAGTTGTATTCACTTCCATCTGGTCGGAGATCACCAATTAATGATTTTACTGGGTATACCAACGCAAACATGAGTAATTGAGCTTTTGTAATCAGGATAGTTTTATTAATAAAGTCGTTTTCCCCCGGTAAACCTGCTAATTGCAATCCAAATGCAGCAGCCATTGGAGTGTAATGGATATAGTCGTCAATTTTGGAGTGGAAAGTAGGAAAGTGGTTTTGCCGAATATTGTAGAAATACTGTTTATTAAAAGGAACGTTTTGAAAACGTGAATAAATACCTAAACCAACGGTTATAGAAGGAATCATAAAGTGTTGACGGTAAATGCTTTTTGTGCTATCAGAATGTTGATTAAAACGAAGTCCTGTGGAAAACCCAAACGCGTTAATGTTAGTTAAAACAACTAAAAAGAAGATCAATATGCCTAAATAGCCTCGTTTCATTCCCTAGTTTTCCCGATCCATTAATTTTTCCACATATGAAGCTAAAATTTCTTTTTCTTCCCGTTGTGAACTGATGCTTCGAAGTGCTTCTATTCCTTCTAAAAAGTATTTTTTAATCAATTGTTCCGTTATTTGTGGAATACCGATTTCCTTAAAAATGTGAATAACTTCTGTCACTTTTTGGTCTGGATTTTCATCCGTATTTAACCAATTTTGCAATTTTTGTTTTTGATCCGGATTAGCTAACTCCATTGCCTTGAGCAAAAGGAACGTTTTCTTATTAGCCAAAATATCACCTCCTGCTTGCTTACCAAATTTTTCAGTGTCACCGAAAGCATCTAGTAAATCATCTTTTAATTGAAAAGCTAGGCCTATGTTTTTTGCAAACAATTTTAAGTTTTGAATGTCACCTTCAGGAGCCCCTGCAAATACAGCGGCCATTTCCATTGCATGATCAAGTAAAGCAGCTGTTTTAAGATAGATCATTTCAATGTAATCCTCTACTTGAACTTCATCTTCTCCAAGATCTTCGAAGTTCATATCATATTGTTGTCCTTCGCATACTTTTACAGCACCATTATTGAAAATGGTGATTAACTCTGATAGTTTATCTGTTTTTAAGTCATTCAGATATTGGTATGCTTGGACCAACATTACGTCACCGGAAAGAATGGCTATATTTTCATTCCACTTCTTATAAACCGTAGGTTGACCACGTCTGAGAGGCGCCTTATCCATTATATCGTCATGAAGTAAGGTGAAATTGTGGAAAACTTCAATGCATCTACACAGTGGTAAAGCATTTTGTATGTCCTCTTGATACATGCCATAGGTCATGGCTACCAATAATGGACGCATCCGCTTACCCGCTAGTTTCAAACTATAATGAATAGGTTGGTATAAGTTTTCTGGAACGGATTTGTATTGAATGGATTGTAAATCCTTTTCTATGAGCTCAACAATCTGGGGTATTTGCATGACGGAAAATTAACGATAATTACGGAATTTCGCGGATGGATTCAATTTTGATTTGCCAAATAAGGGCATGTCCGGTTCCTATTTTTTTCAAGCGTTTGCTTAAAATAATGTCGAATTGAATTTTCTTGACTTGATTGGACTGCTTATACGTAGTGCGCAAAGAACCTTTAAATTGAGTTTCGTTGACAGAATTCAAGTTGTTATTCCATTCTAAATTGGATCCAAATGAGGCGGAGTAGGCTGTAACGGAGTTTTGTAAAAGATTGGAAGTAAACTGATCTGCTGGTATTCCGACAGATGATTGTTGACAAAGGGTTCCGGTAAGTAACGAGGATTCAGATTGAAGCTGACTTAAGATTAACTGTGTTGTATGTTGTCGTAGTTCCATATCATAATCTGGGTTTTCAGCAATGTTCCAGTAATCAATGAAGTCATTCACAATTTGCTCTGCGCGATTTTTATATGCTTTTAATTCCCGTCGATTCAAAGAAGGTTTGACGAGACTTGGCGCATTGGCCAATTTAATTTTTGCAGTTGCTGGGTTTTCTCCTGTGCGATCTAATTCTGTATATTGAATTAATTGATCTTTGTTGTTCAAGGTTCTAGTTGTGTCGGTTAGAATTACTTGCTGTTCCAATGCGTTTTTGGATGATTCAACTTCATTGCCATTTACTAATTGATCTTGTTCCGCAGAGACGGTAGATTCAGTGGTAGCTGGAGCTTGCATATCAGATAAACCATCAGAAACTAAATCATCATTCTTATTTTCTGCTTCTTCAGCGGCTGATTCGGTAGTTTCCTCCATTTGAGGAGAAGACTTGTAATTTTCATAAGCGGCGGAATCATTACTTTCTGTTGCGCAGCCATTCATTAGAAAAACGAAGGCAATTCCAAGTAATAGTGTGATGAGGTTATATGTCCAAATATGGTTTTTCAAGTTGAATTTATGGGGTATTAATTTGTTTAAAGCGCATGGTTTGAATCTTGCCTGATTTATACTCTGTATTAATTACATGAATGTTTTTTAGACTACGTGTTGGCGTAGTTAGTTTGTCGATAAAATCCCATTTATTATATAAATCAAGGATCATGTTCTCTTCCTCAAAAATCTGATAAATTTGTGCATCATCTGCGATCATTTGATCTAATTGTGATCGTCGCCGTTTCCAATCTTCTATTTTCGATGAGGAAAATATGTGAATCATTAGCGCATAATCATTAGTTGTAAGTCGAATTTCTTCTGAGAATTGATCTCCAAATGGAACAAGGTTTCGAATAATGGTATCTGTTTTGTAATAAGGAGATTGGATGGAAAACTGAATTTGTTCCTTACTAGTCTTAAATTGAACGCAAGTATTACTATCTGCGGCTATTAAGTGAGGAGATGTTCCTTTTTCATGAAGATAAAATTTAACGGGGGAATCCAGTACCAGAGCGTTACGTTCTCCATCCACAAAACAAATCTTACATTGTGTAGACTGACTAAGTCGCATAAAGACAAGCGCACAAAACATACCTACCATGACGGCAATTCCAATAACTATTAAATAGCGTTTGGAGCTTTTTGTTTCGGTAGACTTATCTATTACGTATGCTTGCCAATTTGTGTATTGCAAATATTGAGCGAGCAGATCGAGCATATCCTCGCGTGGCAACTTTTTAGAGTCTCCTTTCAAATGCGTATATACCCATTTCTCACTGACCCTTCCATTTACCTTTTCTTCTAAGTCACTTTGGAAGTCCGCGATGTCTTTTACTTTCCAATCGACGATTTTTTCGGGTGCAGAAGGATGTGTTGCACGGAGTTTTTGTGCAATTTCTTCCTTTAGAAGCTTAAAATATTTTAAATCTGCGCTCAGCTTAAGTAGTTGATAATCAACATTTAATTTCACTGTAAAACCTTTACAATGGCTTTACAACCCCTTTACAGTATTGTCGGCTGTTGTCCGATGTAAGTTTGGTCTAACAAAACGAAATAAAACGTTTATCGGATGGATCACATTCGGATTAATAATAACCAAATTTTAACAATACAAACTTAATTATCAAAGCTATGAAAAAATATGTTTTAGAATTATTGAAAATCAATTTTAGTTCCACTGCTCGGTTACGCAATGTAGCATTGGGGACCGTATTTGTTTTCTTCTCTCTTGCCTCATGTGGGAACCAATCGGAAAGTGCAGAATCAAATCAAACTTCTAAATTATACTCTGAAGCGGATGTAATGTCTGAAGAAGCTGCAGAAGCTGAATACTCGGAAGATGATAGAGTAGCTGATTTTCAACAACAAGCGAACCTGGATAATATGAATAGTGAATTGAAAGACGAATCGGGGGTAGAATTTACTAAAGTCGTTTCGAATAAAAATCGAAGCGTTGCGCCTTCTACAACAAACAATCCTGTTAACGGTGCAAAAAAAGCACTTTCTACTCTTGCTGCGAGTCAAAACCCAGGCGGTAGAAAGTTGATTACGACCTCTAATCTTCGTTTTCGAGTAGGGGATGTGTTTGAATCGACTCAACAAATTGAGTCGTTGGCGCTGAAAAATGGAGGTTTTATCATGTTAAGTGATTTAACTAGCCGAGTGGATTATAATGATCAGGTACGAATTAGTAAGGATTCCAGTATGCATGTAGATTATATCTCATGTACATCTAAAATTAATATTCGGGTGCCAGCAGGAAAATTAGCGGACTTTCTAAGTGAATTGGCACCGATGGTGGACTATTTGGATACACGTAATATCGCTGCAAACGACGTGACTTTAACTTTGTTAGGGAATGAATTATTGAAACAACGAACCAAGAAGCACAATGCACGATTGGGGTCAAAAATCACATCAAGCAAGAACTTAAGCAATATTGTGTATGCCGAGCAGCAATTATTGGCAAAGGAGGAGCAATCGGATTTAGCCTTGATCTCCAATTTACAATTAGAAGATCAGATTGCATTTACCACCATCAGCATGGATGTGTACCAGCCACAGGTTAAGAAGTACAAGTTGGTAAAGGACACGCCAGAGTTTAAGCGTTACGAAGTGCCGTTTACGACTCGAGTAGTTAAAAGTTTGGATGAAGGATTAGACGGATTGGTATCATTTATCTTATTTATGTTGAGCGGATGGCAGGTATTTTTGATCTTGATCATAATTGCTAACTTTTTGTTAGGAGGTATTGGGTTGTTGACTACTCAGAAGCGCTAGGTTTTGGATTAGAAATTGAAAGAATACATTTAAGAAAACCCCTTGTTGGTAATCACACCGCAAGGGGTTTTGTGTTTTTAAGAATCGGTTTAATTTTATCTACCCGCTCTATTTATATTTTTATAAAAAGATCAACCATTCGACGGACCAATTTGTTTATTTGAAATTAAACCCATTTCACGTGTGCTAGCACTTATATTGATTTAAAAACCACATTAAGTCCACATATTTATTAGAACAAATTTACTTAGGTATTACCTTATATTTATACAGCGTGATTATGTGTATAATGGGATTTATATTGTATTTTAATTTGATTTAGTTGTGTTTATATGTGTTTATGCATACATAGTGGTTACTAATTAGTCCATGTAAAGAATGTATATAACGTAACCAAAAAATTAGTATATGAAATATAAGATTAAAGTAGTATTTATTTTCCCGTTGTTGTTGTTGTGTGGTTTGACCAGTATGAAAGGTCAAAATGTGTCGATTCCTGATACTAATTTCAAATCTGCATTATTGGCAGATACGAATATTAATCTAAATCAGGATGGTGAAATTCAGGTCAGTGAAGCTATTGCTTATACAGGAATGATCAAGGTGAATAATAAGTCCATTACGGATATGACAGGAATTGAGGCTTTTACCTCTTGTGAAGAGATTAATTGTCACGGAAACTATAATTTAAGCGGTGTGGATTTAACTCAAAACACGGCATTGAAAAAACTAAGGATATCAAGTTGTAATATTGGCAGTCTGGATTTAAGTCAAAATGTTTTATTAACTGAATTATATTGTAGTTATAATCGTCCTTTAGCTAATCTAGATTTAAGTCAAAATGTTTTATTAGTCGAATTAGATTGTAGTCATAGCGATAGTTTAGTTAGTCTGGATTTAAGTCAAAATGTTTTATTAAAAAATGCGCAGATTAGTTGGTGTCAAATTAGCAACCTTAATTTGGGCCTAAAGGATTCATTAATTAGTTTGATATGCACTAATAATAGATTGAGCAATTTAGATTTAAGTCAACTACCATCTTTGCACGAATTGGATTGTTCTAAAAATCTATTGACTAATTTGAACACAAGTCAGAATGATACATTGAGAGAATTACATTGTGGTGGCAATCAATTAATCAATTTGGATTTAAGTCAAAACACGTCTTTGACTTTGTTATATTGTGAAGGAAATTTAATTACAAATCTCATCGGATTGCAATCAAACTTGACTAATATAGTATGCGATTCTAATCAGTTATCAAGTATTGATTTTTCTCAATGTGATAGCTTACATTATCTTCAAATGAATTACAATTTATTGACTACTGTTGATGTAAGTAATTGCAGTCTATTGAATCAGATCTATCTTGAGGGAAATAACTTAACTAGCTTAGATTTGGGTCTTAATCCTGAATTAGATTTTGTAGTAGCGCACAACAATCCAAACCTTTATTGTGTAACATTACATCCAAGTATAAGACCGTATGATGATGTTGCACCAGAACTAGGAGCTTATTATTTGGATCCTCAAGCTTCCTTTTCTACTAATTGTAATGAGTTTGATATTGATGGAGCAACGCGCGAAGTTTGTGGGAGTCCAGGAATTTCAATGACGTTTTTTCCTGGCGGTGTAACAGGGAATACGTATGAATGGTTGTTGGGAGGAAATTCATTAGGGGCTGCAACCCTAAATGATTCTACTCGATTTGTCACTACCCCAGGAAATTATCAAGTAGTTGTAAACGATGGTGTCAATTCAGATACATCTCATTTCATACAAGTGGGTATTTGTGATTCATTAAGTGTGATATTGGAAGGAACGGTGTTTAAGGATTTAGATGGCAATGGTATTCAAGATGGAGCAGACCATGGATTAGGAGGTATCAAAGTCAAAATGGATAATGGATTGGAAATAAATACGAATCAAATTGGGTATTATTCCTTTCGAGTTGATACCGGAACCTATTTAATTACCACTACTGCTCCAAACTTTTTAGGATGCAATGGAAATTCACTAGTACCAGGATCGTTTACAACTTCTGATTCAGTTACTATTGTTACAGAGGTTTATGATACCACATATCACGTAGATGACTTTGGAATTGAAGAGCCCGATTTCCCTTGCGGAACGATCTGCGGTCGTATTTTTTTGGATGACAATGAAAATGGTGTTCAAGATGCTGGAGAATTGGGCGCCGTAGGCATTAATGTGCACTTAATCCCTGGAGGATTGGTTCAAACAGATGTAAACGGAGACTATTGTGCCGACGTAGCACATGGAGTCGCAACCACGGTTGAATTTATTCCGCAGATCAATGGATATTATTGTGATCAGCCTGTGTTTGGACAAAGTTTTCCCGTTTCGCCTGACAATTATCAGATTACATTAACCTCTGGAAATCCCAATTCTAATGGGAATGATTTTGGTATTTTTAATGCGGTTGCTTCTCATAATGTAAGTATATTTTCAGTACGTACGTATTATGGAAATATTGCTGGGCAGGATTTTAAAGCATGGATGGATTATAAAAATACAGGAGGTCCCAATCCAGATAGTTGTTTTTTAACACTTAATTATGATGATGAGTTTATAGATGATCTGGGTGGACATAGTTTGGCACCAGACCTCACTGGACCGGGGATTATAGTTTGGGGATTTGGTCCAGGGGAAGTACCTGCTTTCTCTTGTTTAGGTATGAACTTTCATTTGGATTCTTCTGCGAATATCGGAGACACCTTGCTTTGGGAAGCAGAATACACCTGTACTACGCCAGACCAGTGTTTGGATGATAATACTAAAACGAGAGAGGTAATTGTAGTGGCGAAGGATAAAAACGGATATGATTTTTTCAATGACATGCAAGTGTATTTACAAGATGAGGAAGCCAGTACCATTGATACCGATGTGGATTCAGCATTATCTTATGTGATCAACTACCAAAATGTAGGAAATGATTCGGCTTTTTATATTCGTATTGTAGATACCTTGCCGGCAGAGTTGAATGTGTTACGAGTTTCTGATCCATTTGGAACGATACCAACCGCGCAATTTTATGTGTCGGATGATAATGTACTTATCTGGGAATCTGATCAGGTGATGATTCCGGGAAGCGAAGTGGATTACATCAATAGTTATGGATTTGTTCAGTTTGATATCACAGTAAAAAAAGATGTAGCATCTGGGACAGTGATTGAAAATTCCGCTTCGATTATGTTTAATTATTCGAACCCGGTTATTACTCCGATCACGCAAGTTCTGGTAACTAATACGCTCGGAATGAATACAAAAGTTGAATCAAATAATATGAAACTTTTCCCAAATCCATCCGAAGGAATGGTAAACATTCAATTGGATGCAGGCATTCAAAATGCTTCCATAGAGTTGTTTGATATTACGGGTCGGTCGATTTATCGAAATGAAGATTTATCATCCGGTATTTCTACGATCAATTTATCGGAATTTGATAAAGGGATTTATATCTATAGAATTTCGGATAGTAGCACAGGATTAGTGATCGGATCTGGGAAATTAGGATTGGACTAGGGAATTAACATTTTAGATATACTGTTTTGAAACCTATTCTTGTGGGTGATAACACCCACAAGGGTTTAAAGTCCTGTTTTTTCTTGATTCATTTTAGAAAATAATAAATAACTTTTTAAGTATCTTTAAAAGTAAAATTCTAAAGTTCAGCCTTATGAAAGTCAAGTTTCTTACTGGAATCATTATTCCTTTTCTTTTTGTTTCCTCTGTTATTTATAGTCAAAATGTTTCGATTCCAGATTCTGCTTTTAAGGCAGCGTTGGTTTCTAACTTAGCACTTAATTTGAATATGGATGGAGAAATACAAGTTGCGGAGGCAACCGCTTATACGGGCAGTATTGTTGTTCAAGGTTTAGGAATAACAGATGTAACTGGTATTGAAGCATTTACTTCCTTGAACGAGTTTGATTGTAGATCAAACGCGATTTCAACATTGGATGTAACTCAAAATATTGCTTTGACCACCCTTTATTGCTCAGAAAATCAACTAACGAGCATAAATCTAAGCCAAAATATCTTTCTTGAATACTTTGCCTGTGATAGCAACAATATTTCGACATTGGATTTAAGTAACTGCCCTAACCTCATTACTCTGTTTGCTTTAAATAATCAATTAAATACTGTAACCGGATTGGTAAGTCCAGTGATGACCTCCATTTATCTATTGAAAAACAATCTTACTTCGTTGGATTTAAGTCAATTAGGTTCGAGCATGTCAGTATTGCAATGTGAACACAATAATTTAATGGAATTGGATGTAAGTAACTTATCCAATTTGTACTGGTTAACGCTCGAATTCAATCAAATTTCAACGTTGGATATTCAATTTAATCCTGCAATGTTACATGTAGGTGTAAATGATAATAAACTGATTTCGTTGGATTTGCGAAATGGAAATAATGCAAGCTTGACCGTAGGTGCAACGAACAATCCGGATTTGACCTGTGTAAATGTGGATGATCCAACTTGGTCTGATACGGCATGGTCCGATAGGAATTTTGGACCCTTTCGAAGTGCGGATCTGGTTTCCTTTTCGAATAATTGTGGACAATTTTCGACTTTAAGTGGCTCCAATATTGTCTGTGGCTTGCAGGGAGTCACGATGGTTTATTATCCAGAGGGAAATACGGGTTATTCGTATGAATGGCTGAAAGGTGGTGTTTCTTTGGGAGCAACAACACTAGATGATTCTATTCGTACCGTTTACACAACAGGATCGTATCAAGTGGTGGTAGATGATGGATTTTCCATAGATACGATGTATTCAATAAATATTCGTATTTGCGATTCATTAGCTTCAAAGATAGAAGGTTATGTGTTTATTGATTTGGACAGTAATGGGATTATGAATGGACCTGAAGTTGGACTTGGAGGAATTAAAGTGCAATTGTTGAATGGGGATTATGACTATAGTAATCAAATTGGATATTTTTCTCTTAGATCTGATACAGGTGTATTTACACTACTAGTTGATACTCCCACATTTTATGGGTGTAATAATAGATTAGCCTTAACTGCCATTGGGAGTTCTGCATTGTTAGATACGCTTATTATAGTCAAACATGATTCGATTTATACAATGGATGGGTTTGGTTTCTTTGAACCAGATTTTCGATGCGGAAAGGTATGTGGACATGTATTTTTGGATAGTAATGAAAATGGAGTTGAGGATGTGGGAGAAGGAGGATATGCTGGAATAAATATTAAAATATCCCCGGGAGGAATGGTTCAAACAGATGCCAATGGAGACTATTGCATGGAAGTAGCTTATGGTGTTCAAGTAACCGTAGACTTAGTTCCAGGCTTAAACTTATATTATTGTGCTCGGCCACATTCCAAACAAAGTTTTCCGCAAGGACCGAATAACTATCAAGTAACAGTAGCTGCAGGAGGTCCTAATTCAGTGGAGAACGATTTTGGAATTTATGATTTGATTCAGCACGATGTTGGGATTTATACATTGCGCACTTGTTTTGGAAATATAAGTGGATTGGATTTTAGTGCATGGATGGATTACAAAAGTATTGGAGAACCCAATCCAGATAGCTGCTATTTGACAGTGACCTATGATGATACGTATATTGATGATTTAGGAGGGCATTCTAGGAACCCTGTGGATTTTGGACCAGGTTATGTAACTTGGGGATTTGGCCCAGGAGAAACCCCTTCTTTGGATTGCATGAGAATGAATTTTCACGTGGATTCTTCTGCTGAGGTAGGAGATACATTATTATGGGAAGCAGAGTATTCTTGTTTTACGCCTGACTTGTGTCCAAATAATAACCAGAAACATAGAAGTGTAATTGTACAAGCTAAGAACAAAAACGGATATGATTTCTACAATGACATGCAGGTGTATTTGCAGGATGAAGAAGCAAGTTTGATCAATACCGATACCGATTCTACGCTTTCTTATGTGATAAATTTTCAGAATGTGGGATTGGACTCGGTATTTTACATTCGAATCGTTGATACTTTACCTGCAGAACTAAATGTGGAAACGATCTCGCTGCCATTTGGCACGATTCCAACGGCTAAATTTTATATTACAGACGACAACGTATTGATTTGGGAGTCAAAGCAAGTTGCCATTCCTGGAAGCGTGGTTGATTATTTGAATAGTTACGGATTTGTGCAGTATGATATTATTTTAAAAGAGGCGTTGCCAGCAGGAACCGTGATCGAAAATTCGGCTTCCATAATGTACAATTATAATTTGGATAAAATGGTTACTACTCCTGTTACTCAGGTATTAGTGACCAATACGCTAGGAATGAAAGTACTTGCTCAATCTGAAAATGTAATGGTTTTCCCAAATCCATCCGAAGGAATGGTAAACATTCAATTGGATGCAGGCATTCAAAATGCTTCCATA
Organism: Cytophagales bacterium; assembly: GCA_965277185.1. GTDB lineage: Bacteria > Bacteroidota > Bacteroidia > Cytophagales > JAHDFW01 > JAHDFW01. The sequence goes on from CBDICC010000006.1 coordinate 548,159, forward strand.
GAGTTGTTTGATATTACGGGTCGGTCGATTTATCGAAATGAAGATTTATCATCCGGTATTTCTACGATCAATTTATCTGAGTTTGATAAAGGGATTTATATCTATAGAATTTCGGATAGTAGCACAGGATTAGTGATCGGATCTGGGAAATTAGGATTGGACTAGGGAATTAACATTTTAGATATACTTTTTTGTAAACCTATTCTTGTGGGTGATAACACCCACAAGGGTTTGACTTCGACAAGGGTTTAATCCTTCATGCTTGTGATAACATTCACATGGGTTTAAACTAATGAATAAAGAACCCCTTGTTGGTAATCAATAATACCAACAAGGGGTTTTGTGTGAAATGAAGAACGACTTGCGAACTGTATCTTATTTTGGAACTGGCTAAATTAAGCCACAGATTTTTGCGTTATGGCCTTTTTCAAAATATCCAGAAATTCGTCCAAAGGAACGCGATGTACTTTTGCGGCCATTTCTACGGTTATAATTTTGGTCATGAACTTTCGGATTGAAAATCCAGCAACACGTTTCACGCCAAATACCTCCATTACTTTTGCGATGTCTCCATATTCTTTTAGAATATCAGAAACGAGTGTTTTTTTAGTTATTTCCATGATCTATTAATTTATATTATATGAATTGAAATGAATAATACGAGACATAAAAAAGTGCTTCGCATCCGTTTACTTTTTAATTCGTTTCCACTGCTCCTCATGCCAAAAGAAAAACTTGGATCCTTCTGCCCACGCCGTGTTGTTTTCAATTTTTAAAATTTCAAGGTTTGCCGAAATTCCCATATGTGGAGCATACATTTTGCCACCGGTCCAAACCTGATCTTTTACATGAAATTTTAAATCCGTAATAATCTCCATTCCGATTAACGAACGACTATGATGCTTTTCTTTCGAATTATAAATGTCTTTGGCTTGTCCCTCGTTGAATCCATTCAACGCTACGATTTTTCCATAAAACTTTCCATCCCGTTCAAAAATTTGAATATCTAATCCGTTTTCGATCCGCCAAACGCCCACCACTTCTTGCGGATTCACATTGGATTGTGCTGAAACTTTTACCGTCCCGAAAATCAAACCAATGATCATCAAGTTGATGAAGAAGTATAATTTGTGATTGGAACGTTGTAGCATGTACATCTTAGGTTGATTGAAGTTTAATTATTTGGTTTTAAAACGTTCAAAGTACAAGGCATTATTTGTGCGCATCAACAGTACTGCTTTATCTTGATCTTCCTTTGAAAGATCTTCCTCTTTTAATGAACGCATTCCTTCCAAAATTGGAAGAAGAACCGTATGCAATTGTTCGTGATCTTCCCCTTCCATATCACAGTTGTTGATGATAAATGTTGTTTGTTCTGCAACAGAGGTTTGTAGAATTTTGTAATCAGGTGCGGCATCAAAGGCTTCTAGTGCAACTTTAATGGCCTCCATTCCAGTTTGCGTTTCTTTATTGGCTGTCCAAATAGTTTTTGATGTTTCGGCTGAATTGGTACCATTTTCAGAACTTGTAGTAGAAGTACATGCTGTGAAGATTACCAAAACGGAAAGTGCGATGAATAGGTGATTGAAAATTTTCATTGTGTTAATTTTAGAATTGTATAGTATATGTTTATTTAATTTTTGATTTCTTTTTACTTGATGAAGATTCGATCATTGTGCGAATGGTTTCTTGCAATTCCTTAGCACTGTTGTTAAGATCAAAGGAGAAGTTTTCCATTTTCCACCGAAGTGCTGTGAATCGCATACTACCCATAATGATGTTGGCCGTTACGTCCGCATTTAATTTCTTTTTGATGCTTCCGTCCTTTTGACCTTTTTGAATCATTCGAACTACTTGCTTTTCTTTATTTATAATGCTTTCTCGTACGGTATTTGACAAGTTGGATTCCTGCTGAAAACTTGGCTCTGAAAAGATCACCATGATTATGGAAGGATGTGCTTCAAATTTTTTGAATTGAAATGATATGAGCTTTATAATATGTTCTAATCCATTGTCTTGCTCATTAAATACGGCTTCGATTCCTTCTTTTAATAAGGATTGATAATATATCAATACCGAATTCAATATTTCGTTTTTGTCTGTGAAATGGCGATACAAAGCAGGTTCAGAAAATCCAATACGGGCAGCCAATGCCTTGGTGGTTAATCCTTGAATTCCACCTGAGCCTATTAATTCTATGGCTCGATCGAGTATTTCTGTTTGTCTTTTAGTGAAATCCATGTTGTAAAGTTAGTTAGTATTCACTAACATACAAATGAATGGATGATTAATTTTATAATAGGGTTTGGTGATTGTACCAAGAACGTCTAGGGAAATGACCCTATCCATGTCTTGTTGGTGAAAACACCAACAAGGGTTAAATGAATGGTGATTAATTTTATAATAGGGTTTAGTGATTGTACCAAGAACGTCTAGGGAAATGACCCTATCCATGTCTTGTTGGTGAAAACACCAACAAGGGATAAATGAATGGATGATTAATTTTATAATAGGGTTTGGTGATTGTACCAAGAACGTCTAGGGAAATGACCTTATTCCATGTCTTGTAGGTGAAAACACCAACAAGGGATCCGGTGATATTTAGTGAAAGATGCTCCGACTATGTCTTGTTGATGAAAACACCAACAAAGGTTTGCAGTTCCAACCGGAATTTGAAACTATTTATTCGGAGACAATACGATTTTTAGCTGGTTAAAATCATACGCCCCGTTAGTAACAGACTTCACGTCTTCAAACATAGAGGCCGGATAGTGGAATTCATTGTAAAATTCATTCATTTTGAAGGTGATGTGCGTGGCATCCGTTTGCACGATATCATATATGAATCGAAGCGCCGGCTGCTCCTCACCAGGCATGGAATATGATAGTGTCTTTACATTTCCAGTTTTTGCATCGCACGAATACCCTTCTGGAATCTCGAGCGTAATGGTAATAAAGTACTCATCAGAATAACCAATTTCGATGTCTTGCTGACGAGCACTATCATTGCTATACTTGTAAAAATCTCCAGCAAACTTCCCGATGGAGATGACGTAATCGTTCCCTGCTTTTTGCACTGGAAAATCCGTATTGTATTCCAATTCTGAAATAAGAGGTTTGGTTAAATCCGAATTGATACTTAAAGCTTCGTTAGTTCTTTTTGAATTCACTAGTTCAAATTCTTTAATGCCCTTAACCTCAAATTCTTTAATGTAAGATTCTTCATCTTTCTTAGTCGAAAATTCATGACGGTTTTCAATAGCTCTATACCCTTTTACTACATTTTTTTGTGTCACGTTTAACTGTGATAATTCCGTATCCAGTTTAATGTTAGCCGTGAGATGAAATTGATTGTCTTTTGCAGTAAGCGACTTGATCGGTTTGATTTCAAATCCATCATACCTTAATCCCCCGGAATTTTTATAGGCCATTTTTATAAAAAGTCCTTTCCCACCAGCAATATTATAAAATGCAGGCCCAAGGCGAAGACCGGATGCGGTCGGTGTGATGTATTTGTCTAATTCAGGAAGGTAAATCTGGTAGTAATCCAAATCACTATAGGAACTAAATGAAGAATCCAGTTTGCCGTCATATCGAGATGGGGCAAAACAAAGTTGATATTCTACTTGTAATGCTTCTAAAAACTTAAGATAAACTTTACTTATTCCCTGGCTGTTTCCCACCTTTCGATCCATGACATCTCGATAATAGGTATAAATGTCCTTGGAGCTATTTTTTACTTGAAAGTTGGACTTTACATATTCTTCCATTTTAATCACTTGTGCTTCTTTGCTAAGTCCGGTTCCAGTGATTCCTTGTTCTTTCAATACCTTTTTTGCTTTTCCAGTAGAGGACCCATCCACATTATTATTGACTAGATTCTTGCAAATTTTCTTCCAAGTGTAGTAGTCATGGCGATCATATACAACGATGAGTTTATAATCCATGTACATCTCATTTCTCTTGTTTGCAGCATTTTGTTCTTCCTTAACCGCAGGAATATCAGATTCCGTCAATTCGTAAAGTAGATAATATTTCCCTTGTTCTGCAGTTCCATTTGAAAGGCCGTTATAGGATTTAAAACTATACCCGATGTCATGGGTACAGCGAAAAACAAATTTCTTATGCATGGTTGGCACTTTTGACTGAAAGTGGATTCGACCTGTACTAGGCATTTTGGTTTCCAAAGAATAGATATACTCAATTTGACTTCCTTTTTGAATTCCTTCTATTGCGAAAATCTTATAATTCCCATACCCTTCTACATTTTTCAATTCCTTCATGTTTTCTGAATTAAGAAACGTAACCTTTCCGTCTGGCGCGACACTTCGAACTTCTAATCGAAGCATTTTTTTTACGTTCGTCATTGGGATATACACTTTGTTGTACATTTCAATCCCTTCATCCGTGAATACTCGTACTACTTTGTGTTTTGTTTTATAAAACCGATAAGTCACTTCGTATTTACCTGTCTCTCGATATATATCAACCCATTGGTTATCAAACATAACCACTGCATCCTCCTTGTCATATTTTGGATCAATTTTATAATACTGAGGAGTTTTAAGATTAATACCTTTGTGAATAGGTTGACCAATTATCGGTCGGACTAAAAACAGGAATGTTAAGATTAGAAACAAAGAAAATTTATGGGTTGCGCGGATTTGCATGATGTTGGTATTATGATACTATATAGTTGAACGAACCGATGTAATGTACTTTGCTCTATTTAATTTGTAAATTTATTCGTTAGAGGATTTAAGTACAACAACCTCTTTTCGATAAGCTCGTATTAATGCCAAAAACCGATTCCAATCACTGAATTGATCTTTGGGCAATAAGAGAAAATCCAATACGAGTTTTTCCTTTCGAATAATGGTATTATTTACTTTTTCATACGAACATGAATAGGTAAACGAGTCATATTCAATCAAAGAACTTTTTGGGATATACTCCGTGGAGTATGTGGTTGGGATGACAAATCGAGTGATAGATTCGATTTGCTTTTTATACTTTTGTTCAATTGGGTATTGACGTTCTGCGATCTTTATTTTTTGACCTAATCCAAGGTTTAAAAGACTAAGGTTTACATATAGTTTATCGTCGCTAGTAAGTAACGCTTCTTCTCCGACAACAAAGCCTTGCAGAATTGGATCTTCGTTCGTGCTTGAATGTGAAAAATTCAATTTTCCGTAAGACATTGGGTATCCCAAATCGATTTCTCTAGATTGCTCTTCCGTTAACTCAGCCCCGGTCTTTAAATATAATCTGGTATATGGTTCAGATGCGTATCCGGTTGTTTTCACCATTATATCGCCAACCAATTTACCATCAAGTAGAACTAAGTTAAGGGAATCAAGACGAAGATTTTGCCTAGGTTTGATGACGTCGACCTGAACCAAATCGTAGTTGGTTTTATCCGTTTGAACAAGCGCTTGTTTGCCCTGAATAAATGCAGTAGGATAGGAAAATGGAACATCAGGATCTGTAGCATCCAAAAAAAGTGGTTTGTTATTGAACGTTCCAGCATAACAAATCATGTGATTATCGGTGTATACACAAGGGACATCTTCGTATTTGTACGGTTTTGCTCGAGTTCCGATCCAGGCAAGAGCACCTTCTAATTGGGCCATGTTCAACATCGTTTTTAAAAGATTGGAAACATCTTTGCAATCGCCATATCTTTTTTCATAAACTTGATAGGCATTTCGTGGAATAAATCCTTCCATTCCTGCTTCAAAAGCGATGTATTTCACGTTTCTACGAACCCAATTATAAATTCCACGCATTTTTAATTCTCTCAATTCGTCCTCACTTGCTTTTGGATTTTTGGACTTAATTTCATTTACCAATTGATCTACAAATGATTGAAGTCGTTTCCGCTCTTCGGGTTCCTCTTCTGGAATTTCATCGATTAAACTGCTATACCATTTATATAAATCGTCTATGGATTGCGAAATTGATCTTTCATTAATGGATTCGACCATGGTAATAATATGTGGTTCAAAATAACTGCTTGAGGGAGCACGGCGTTCTGATTTTATCGCTTCTACATGGTTCATCGTCCATTGGTAGATATAGGTAGTTGTTGTGGAATCAATTGTATAGGAATAGGACCCTTTTTCCATTCCAAACAATCTATTTCGCATCCGAATTCGCTTATCAGTTTCTATTTCATACACTACTTTTTCAGCAGAGAGATGGTACTGGGCAAAATCAAAAAGCCGAACCATATGTGGATCACTGATGGAACGCTGATAACTTAGGTTTCCTGTGGTGTTTGAATTCACCTCGGGATATCGAAAATCAATTGCGCGGTATCCTGAATAAAAGATCCCATTGTTGAGTACATCTACCCGCGAAAAAGATTCTAGTTTTTTCGTTTTCGTTTTTGTTTTAAAAGGTACGATGGTGTTTACTTCAAATTCCTTGATTTTTTCGAATTTGGAATAGGTTACCCGATCTTCTGCAAATTGTTTGAAATCTCCTTTAAACGCAGTTTTCAGAGTATTAAATTCAGTGATTTGCACCTCACCGGTTTTATCATCTAGACCCAGGACTAGTTTTCGCTTTTTTAGAAGTATATAGGAATCATTGCCTGAATCTTCAGATTGGGCATAGCTTATGCATCCTATTCCAAGAAATAGGATGACTAATATGTTTTTTAAACTCAGAACTAAATTAATCTTCACAAAGTTGAACTTGGCTATTATGAATGGGATGCCGAAACATTCCGACTTAATCGTAGCACACAAGTTCGTAAAAAATCCTGATTTTCATTAGAATAGTTGATATTTTTGATCTTTAATGAATACATTTATTCTATGAATCAGCGATTTAACCGTATTTATTTGAGCACATTTTGCCTCCTCTTTTTAAGTTTTATGAATGCATTTGGACAGGAAAATGGGGTATATTTTAAAACTCCGATTTGGACTTTTCCAAATGGCGGTGCTATTGTTATAGAAGATTCGAATGGGCAGTTTTTGACAGTTGGAAGTTGTGTACAGATTGTGCCGAATGTTATATTAACAGCTGGACATATCAATAAGGATATATTTAAAATGATCTTGGGAGATTCATTTACCGATTGCAAAGCCTATGTAACGTTTGAAGCTAATTGTAAAACAGAACGAAATCGAGTATACTTCGATTTAAGTAATTTGAAGCAACATCCTGATTACATCAAATCACAAAAAGATGGTCCGGCAGTGCCATTTGAGGTTCCAGATATCGGTTTGTTGATTTTAAAACCGATGAACACGACGGAGAAAGCAAAGGCATTAAAAGAAGTGAAAAGGTATTTCGAAAAATTGAATATGCTATCGGAGAATATCAACAAAGAAGGAGTATTTCAATTGATCTCTTATGGATTAAATCATGTTCCCAAAAAAGGGAGTCCACGTCTTCCTTTGCCGATAAAAGGCGATCGATATATGACTAAAATGCAGTACCGAAGCCAAGATAAAGTATACTTTGAAATGGAATATGATCTAGCCAAAGGATTTGGGAAAACGGCAGCTGGAGATTCCGGTGGTCCTTTGATGATGCAATGGAAAAAAGATGATTTTCTGGTAGTAGGTTTGGTTTCAAGAAGCAGCTCTGACCCGGAAAGCGGTGGGTTTTTTACTAGATTGGATCGTAAAAAGGTTCAAAAGTGGATCTTGAAGATGATTGAGGGGTGATGTAATGTTAATAGGATACTGCTTAAACTATGCATGTTGGTGAATGTTAATACGATACTCTTAAACTATGCATGTTGGTGACAACACCAACATGGGTATGAGTTCAAAATGTGATTTTCTGTAGCGTATCCGTATTTCGATCAAAATGATATTTGACCTCTGTTTCACCGCTTTCATTTTCGCTCACTGATATTATTTGAATGGCGTTATAAATAGAATCGTTATTCAATTTAAAAAAGGAATTAAAGAATGCTTTTTTGTTCATTCCGATTTTTACTTGGTTTTGGAATGTTAAATTAACATCAGTAATAACCGATTCGCTTCCTATAAAAAAGGTAGTGTCTGATTGGTTGTCCACATATCTTTTTAAGAATATTTTGGAATTACCTTTTGTAAAGACTTGTGAGGGTGTATTCTCTTCGTTTGTTCGTTGTTCCACGAAAAAACTGTCAGAATATCCTTGATTTTTCATGCTCATCGTAAATTCATTTGATTGGAGGGATTCCCAAATGGTGAATAATTTACCGTCCGTACAAAGTTCTAAAGTCGAATCTTTCAAAGAGAGTAGATACGTATTTTGTTGTTCTGTTAAAAGAGGCTCTATTTCGATTGTGTTTGAGGTTTGATCTCTACGGGGCTTCATTAAACTGGGTGGACCAATTGTACTATTTGAATCATTATCATTGTTAATGGATCCTTCGTTTTGAGAATTTTCGCCTTTACCTGATTGACAAGAGAAAATAAAAAACATACTAACAAGTAGTGTTGCAAGTAGTTTTATGGATGGACGGTGCGTCATAGTTAATTTAATCTAACTTATTTCTAATCAAACAGTATAGGAGCGGAAAGACTCCCCATTAAGCAATACATAAAACCCATGTTGGTGAATGTTAATACGATCTGCTTAAACTATGCATGTTGGTGACAACACCAACATGGGTTTTATTAAATATGATATTAAGCTTAACTATTTTTCTACACCAGATTATGATGTAAGAAATCAACTCCCTAATACGGCGAAAAATGAATATATCGCTGCACCGATTATCGTTCGAATAAATGTTCTTTTACTAATTTTAAAATGCGTTTTAAGTTCCTTCTTGGTAAAAAGCCAAATCAAACCTGTCAATAAAAGGATGTATAATATTATAATTGTGGGATTGAGTGGAGTAAACAATAGATCTAAACTAGAAATGCCATTTGGTTCGTATTCCCAGATCGTTTCAAGCAAATATAAATTGCTAATTACCGAATAGATTATAAATGAAAATAGTATGATCCACCCTTTTATGTTTCCACGCCAGAATAAAATTGTCCCTATTGGTATTAATAATAAAGGTAACATGATCATGAACGTATAAAGATCCCATGTCGAACTCCGGTCAGTAAGTAGAAATTTTGCATAGGCAAATTGATTATACCATGCATGGAGTGTGCTTAACGCAAAAAAAACAGTGATTCCAATAATGCTTTTTTCAACGGAAAATTTAGATGATTTTGATACCGGATAGATTGAATCCATCGCAACTGATCCTATGTTTTTAATCTTTACAATTGACTCACCCCTGCTAGCCTGTTGCTCTTTTTCCAATTCATATTGTGCTCGAAGAGCGTTCAATTTTTCTTTACTCCACTGTCTAAATTCCACTTCTGTCCTAGCAGCTTCAATGGCTTCAGGGTTATATTCTGAACTGTTTAGAATAACTTTAAACAGATCGAAATCTGAGATAGATTTGTATTTATGCGAATAAGAGTTCAATCGTTGGAAGATTTTATCATAATCTATGAAAGATAGCAAGCAGAAATGAAATATCAAAATAAAGAATCAACCACATTAAAAAATTGTCTGTGTTGATCGCTCCACCGAAACTCACAATTTTCGTGACGTATTTGCTTGTCCGTTTTCTGTCAAATCATTTTGTATAAGTGGGTTGAGCAATTCCATAGCAAATTGATTAATACGTGCTTTTTCGGCTTTTGTTCTTCGCCTTTCTCTAAGTTGCTGACGCTTTTGTTTTTCTCGGTATTTACGATATTCTTCCCGATCCATTCCTTTGGTTTTTTTATTGGTGGGAGAATCTGGAAAACGCATTAAAAGATTGGTTTCAGGATCTATATAGAATTTTTTCGAATTGAAAGTTTTAGGCTTGGAAAGGACTTCTTCTCCCCACCCGTTGAAATGAATCATTGCTGATTCGGTAGCAACAAACACAAAGATTTGATCGATATATTGCCGCAGTTTCATTGGTACTCGCGCATTGTATTCCTTATAAACTTCATCCCAATTTTCGCCTACTTTACTATATAAGAAGCGTATCAGCATCGATAAGTTCAGTTTCCCACAATAGAAATATCGAGATGTACCCATCCTTGAATAAAAATCAGCGTTGTCCCAATCTTGATTTCGCTTCGTATTTCGCTCCGCGGAATAATCGTTGGAATACACGAAAATGCGTCGCTTGCCACCAGCCACTTTCGTTCGACTGATTAACCACTTTTTACTATAATTTGTTCTTTTATTGCTCATAGAGTGTATATGAAGGCTGATTTTAATCTTGCCGTGGCATGCTGAGTAATTCTTTGGACCATTTTTCTTTATAAAGTTCTTCTCGTTGTTCCCGTTTTTTTGCCTTTAATTTTCCCCTTTTCTGTTTCTCGCGAAATTTTCGAAGTTGTTCGCGAGTCATCCCTTTGGTCTTGCGATTTGAAGGGAAATCAGGAATTCGAATCAGTATATTGGTTTCCGGATCCACATAAAATTCTTTGTTTGTATAATTTGGATATAGTGCAGTGTGTGCTGCTTTGGTTCGTACATAATATTGCGAACGTCGGTCCCAAAGTAAATCCCCATGGACTTCCACTTTGTCTGCTACAAACCAATGGATGCACTCTTCATATTCGTGAAGATTGGTAGGGATTCGGGAAAGATATTCATCGTGAACGTTGTCCCAATTATTTCCAACTTGTCCACGTAAAAATCGAACTAGAATGCTGTAATTGATTTTCCCACTATAATAGTGACTAGACTTCCCCATTCTTGAATAGAAAGCAGAGTTATCCCAATCGCGATTTTGTTTTGAATGTCGATCTCCACTATAATCTGGAGAATAACTCCAAGCACTTTTACTCCCTGAAGTTTTCAATCTAGTAATCAACCACCGCTTTGTATGTTTTTTATTTTTATTGCTCATGGTATTAATTTTTGAGTGAAGGCATTTCATATATTATTGCATAAGGCAAGCCCAGCCTAGCTGTCCGTTTAGTAGCGAACAGAGGACTGACCTTACGATATTCCTTCTTTTTTGTCTTGTTATTTTTTCTTAACAGGCTTTTTATCCGACTTACTTTTACCTTGGGTTTTGTTGGATTTGCCTTTTACATTAGACTTCTTTTTTGTCGGCTGCAGCAATTTCTTTTTTTCTTTAATTCGCGCTTTTTCGTCTTTTAAATAGGATAATTCTTCTCCATTTGTCGACAAACGAATGCATTGTTTGATGCATTTCAAAGCTTCTGTATATTCTTCCTTTGCCTCATATGCTTTTGCTTTCTTATGGATCATCATTGGCTGAATCATTCCTGGTACACCAAGGGCGTATTCAATTAGTTTGATTGCTTTATCGTAATCTCTAAGTTGCAAAAGCAAGTCCGTATAAGTGCTATAGACATAAATACTACAGTTTTCTAAGGACAAGGCGGTTTGAAAATATTCTTCTGCCAAGGTAAAATTGCTGAATTGATCCATGTGCATTCGCCCCATTAAATAGGCCACACCTGCATGTTCATCCGTGTAGTTGGAAACATAATTTATGTTTTCTAAAAACGCTTCCAAATTGTATGGATATTCATCCTGCGCTTTTAAGAAGTATTGGTCAACCATTGTAAGTGACATAGTTTTAAATTTTTGAGCTGAAGCCGATTTAGAAACAACCATTTTAGGTTGCTAAATCAAATCCAGGTAGTTAATAATCAGTCAATCTGAATCAAAGTAATTTTGGTTTTTAAGGTCTTGCTTACCTTTCATCCGATTCGCTTTATTTTTGTCTTTTTCCTTTTCTCTGCGAGGCTTAAAGTCTGACCCACGAAAAACCTTTACTGGATTTCCCCGTTCGAGTTCATTGTGATTTTGCCATCCTGCCTGCGCCATTTGTTGTGCTTTTAACACTGATTGTAATTTCAATTTAGCTGCCAATCGTTCTCTTGCGGCTTTCTTGTTTTGCAATTGCGACTTGTGATCCGAAGCCATTACATTGATTCCTGTTGGAATATGCGTAGCTCGAACGGCCGTATTTACTTTGTTTACATGCTGCCCTCCTGGACCTCCTGCTCGCATCGATTGGTATTGAATTTCCGAATCTTTTATATCCTGCATACCCGGAGGAATTTCTAGCTCATTGATGCCCACATACCAATTTTTTCGTTTGTGATGCTTTCGAAATTTACTTTGGCCAATCCATTGAATTGTGCCAACCCAATCGGTTGCAATTTGTGACAAGAGTTGCCCGTTTCCTTCAAGTTGTACCGTGGCAGACACAAGTGTTCCGTTTTCGATTCCTTGTTCCCGATCCAATACGGACCAGGTCAATTGGCTTCCCTTTGTTTTAAGGTTTTCCACCAAATACTTTAGTACTTGTGCTACAACCCAGCAACATTCTGCCGGACCTCTGCCAGACGTAATTTGAATCAGTTTCTGTGCTTTATTGCTATTCGTTTTGTTATTATTATATGTGTACATGATTGTCTTCATTTATAAATTTGACTACTTGTTCAAATGCTCTTCTATAAGAAGGCCTGAATCCATATTCCACTTCTTTTCCAAATGCATGAAGGATGGTACGATTTGTAAGCGTACTATCCAGACACCATTCGATTATATATTGAACATCTTTTGGAGTGATTTTATAATCTTGCTCTTCCAATTGTTCACATTTTAGATTGATTCCATTCTGACCATTTTTCATATGTAAGCGCACGGTTCGATCCTCATTTGATTGTTGTAAATCATACGAAATGGACCAATTTCCATGTTCTGGAATGATGAAAAGTCGAAGGCCAACCCAATAATCGTAGATGTCCTTCACCCACCAATAATAAGTTTGGTCGCGGATTACGATTTTTCGTTTACCCTTTGTATTAATTGCCATTAGCTTATTGTATTTGAAAGTTACCGGGTCGCTTTCGTTCTCTTAAAGAGTGTTGTAGGCGAAAAGCCCGGTTAACTTATTTTTATTTAATTAAAGTTGTTAATATTCTAGACGTATAACTATCTGAAGTTATACGAACAAGATTTCACCAGTATACTTATCTATATCAAGGTTTTGCCCACTTGAGCTTAAGCTTGAAGATTGAATAGTACCAGACTTGTTTTGTCCGTTTCTGGTTTTTGCAGAAACGGAACGCACCATCGTGCTCATGATTTTTTGTATTAGTTTCATATTTCCGTTATTTATATTATTTAGTTTCTCGGTTTCTCAGTTTCTCAGTTCTTCGGTTCTTCGGTTCTCCAGTTCTCCAGTTCTTCGGTTCTTCCGTTCTTCGGTTCTCCGGTTCTTCCGTTCGTACTATTATTATTGGGTACTAACTGAACAACCGAGAAACTGAATAACTGAATAACTGAGCATCTAAGGCTTATCCATTCGAACGATTTTTGGTTGAAATATTCCTTCTATCGTTACTAGATCTTGCTGATTTTTCATAACCTGTTCCAAATCTTTATATGCCCAAGGTGACTCGTCGACTCCTCCACCAATTAAGGTGATTCCTTCCCGCTTCAGGTCTTTTTTCATTTCACTTCCGGTCACGACGCTTTTTGCTTTTCTACGACTCATTTTGCGCCCTGCTCCATGTGAAGCAGACTGCATCGAACCTTCGCTTCCTTTTCCAGATACGATGTAGCCCGGTTGGGTCATCGAAGCTGGAATAATTCCCAGTTCATTTAATTTAGCAGGCGTTGCTCCTTTTCGGTGTACAATTAACTCCCGGCCATCTGCCTGAAGTTCTTTCCATGCAAAATTGTGATGGTTCTCGACCTTTAAAACGGGCCTCAAACCAACCGCTTTTGCCAATTTTTGATGAATTACATCATGACATGCTTTTGCATAGTCGCCTGCCAAATTCATGGCCATCCAATATTCCTGTCCTGCTTCACTGTCTAAATTTAGCCAGGCTAAACTTTGAGCATGTTTTGGTAATTTGCAGACATCCATTGCGACTTGTGTGTAGAATTGCGCAATAGTAGCGCCAAATCCTCTTGATCCAGAATGTGCCAACAACCCGACATAGTTTCCTGCTGGTACATCCAAATTGCTTTCTTCTGGGATGACTACATTCCCAAATTCTACAAAATGATTTCCCGATCCGGACGTACCCAACTGTCTTTGTGCCTTACCATGCAATTGACTTAGCAGTTTCAATTCCCGAAATTCTGGTCTTTCCAGGATCTCGTGATCTAATTCATGGTCTTGAATTTTGCCAATTCCAAAATGCGTATTTGATTTTAACGCTGTTTTGAGTTGGTATTCGTTTCGATGAATGTAATTTTCAGGAACGTCATACAAGGTCAGACTCATTCTACATCCGATATCCAATCCTACTCCATATGGAATCACTGCATTTTCAGTGGCTAATACACCTCCGATAGGCAGTCCGTATCCAACATGTGCGTCTGGCATCATCGCCCCAGATACGGTTACCGGAAGTTTCATCGCCGTATCCATTTGTTCAATGGCTTGATCGGTTATGAATTGCTTCCCATAGATTTTGTAGGGTTTGGAATCAGCTTCCAATTCATATACTTCATAATTTTTTACTTCTTCAATTTCAATTAATTCTTTAGCTAGTTTCCCTAAAACTTCATGTTCTAAATATGTTTCAGGATCAGCTAAAACCTGTCTTAGTATATCCATTTGATCATTCTTGGGCGTATGTTTATAGTGCTTTGCCATGATGGCTGCTGCAATACTTTTCGCCGTGTCCGAGTCAAATTTTAGTTTTCGAAGGTCTCTTCCCTTCAATCGATTCGAGCCCATTTTGGTTTATTTTGGTGCTGTGAATTGAATCGAACAAGAAGAATCTCGCAGATTTGAATGCCTACTTCAATTTGGAATTTGTTGATTTTTAAGATTGAATACCAAAATAAATTTGGATTGAGTTCAATCATTTCCAAGACAACAAAAATGTCTTAAAGTAAGCCTAAACAGATCTTTAAAAATTGATCTATTCGATTCAAAAAATATTAAATAAAGTGATGGTTCGAAGGAGTCAAAATCTAATTTGGACTGCACTTCGAGTAAGTTCTAAATGGTTTTGTCACCTACGACTGATCGTCGCAATTATAGAACCTGTTTTCGATATGTAAATTAAGCACCAACATAACCCTAGCATTTTTAAATTTGAACAATGTGCCTTTAGGGCTTGAGCGCTACAAAGGTACGAGAATAATTTTTGAAATCACAAAACATTTTTTGCATTGATTTATTAAATCTGCTTTTAATCCATTAAAAAGGCGTAATTTCGCCAAATAAAAATTTGAAATCCTATGAAGATTGGGGAAATAAATACCGTACGAATTATCAAAAGTGATCCAAAAGGGTACTTTGTAAAAGACGTTGGACCGACTGCTTTTTGGTCTAAAAGAGGCCTGGAAAAAGAGTATCAAATCGGAGAAGAAATGGACTTGTTTATTTTCACCGGTTCGAAGGGAGAATTGTTTGCAACGACACGCACACCGAAGATTACAATGGGGCGTTTTGAAGCTCTCAGAGTGGTAGATAATTCGAGTATTGGAACGTTCATGGATTGGGGATTAAATGACGACCTTATGGTTCCGTTTGATGAACAAGATATGGAGCTCGAAGTTGGCGAAAAATACGTGGTTTGCTTGTATATCGATGAGCAGTCGAAACGAATTCGTGGAACGACTATTTTTTACGAACATTTAAGCAAAGTTCCTATTGAAAAAACACCCGGTGATGAGGTAGAATTATTGGTAGTGGAGGAGTCCAAATTGGGGATTACCGTAATTATAGATAACTCGTATGAAGGGCTGTTATACAGCGATGAGGTATATAAAGTGCTGGAACCAGGAGAGCGAATCTCTGGATTTATAAAGAAGATTCGAGAGGATGGAAAAATCGATGTAACCCTTCAGAAATTTGGGTATCGAAAAGTGGAACCGAATGCAGATCGAATCATGGATTATTTGCAAAAAAATGACGGATTCTTAGACATGAATGATAAGAGTGATCCGGAGGAAATAAAGCATCGTTTTCAGATGAGCAAAAAGACCTTTAAAAAAGCACTTGGCGCCTTGTACAAACAGCGTCTTATTGAGATGAAAGATAAGGGTGTTTTTCTAGCTAAATAGGCGTACTTTAAATGATTTGAGTGGAACTTTTATTTTGAAAGGAAAACTCAACTTTAAATATGAAAAAACGAATTCGAATATTGATGATTGCTACGCTAATAATGTTAGCGGTGTTGGCAAGTACGTTCATTGTTCCTCTTTCGTTTAGTGGGATCAACCCTGGATTTCTGTGTTCATTTTGGTTGCTAATGTCTGACAGTGGCGGGTCGATTGGTGTACCGTTGATAACCTTATTTTTTTGTGGTCTGATTGGTTATTATCAAAAGAGTTGGCGGAAGCGGATGATTACCATTACTGTCATGGTGGTGTTTTTTGGAGTGTTTTTAGGTGGATGTGCTAAAATTAATGAACGAGTTATAAAGGAATACATTCACGCACCACGTCCGTATACGGAATTATTAAAAAATGCGTACGAGTTTGAAACGGAGAAGTTTTACGAATTAGAGGGAAAAGAAGAACGATCAACGTACTTAAATATCTTTTTGCAAAAAATTGGTAAAGAGAAAGTTAAAGTGAGAATGGAAGCCGTAGACCCGGCGATATTGGAGCATTGGATTGAAGAAACGGGATTTTCGTTTCCATCGGGTCATTCGGTTAATGCATTTATGATGGCAACATTTTTGGGGTACATCATTTTGTATATTTACGGAGACGGATATAAACGGCGGTTTTTATTCATTCTGCCCTTTGTTTGGGCATTATTGGTTTCACTTTCTCGCGTAGCTGTTGGCGCGCACAGTCCAACTGATATCACAGTTGGAGCGTTTATGGGGACCTTGTTTGCCTGTTTGGTAATCATTACTGGATTCATGGATAAAATAATTGAGCCGAAAGAAAGAGGAGGAATCATATAGTTTCGATTCGTTCCTTTTTGTACTTTGCCTTTATGAAAATTCTATATGGGGTTCCGGGAGAAGGAATGGGGCACGCAACTCGTGCAAAGGTAATTTTAAGTCATTTGGTTCAGTCGCACGACGTACGTATTGTGGCATCGGATCGAGCGTTTAAATTTTTAGAAACACATTTTGGAGATCGGGTTTTTGAAATTGAAGGATTTCATATTGGATTTAAAGATGGCGCCGTTTCAAAAGTAGAAACCACGAAAATCACGTTAAAAAGTGCTCCTAAAAATATCCGACAAAACATCAAACGTTTTAGGGAGATACACGCCTCTTTTCAACCAGATTTGGTTATTTCAGATTTTGAATCATTTAGTTATTACTTTGCCAAAACACACCGGTTACCCGTAATCAGTATTGATAATATGCAAATTATTGATCGTGGAAGATTAAATGGCATTACCATTCCAGCTGAGGAGAAAAGCAATTTTAAAGTCGCGAAAAGCATTGTAAAAGGAAAGGTACCGGGTTGTGATCAATATTTGATTTCTACATTTTTTGACGTGGAGTTGAAGAAGAAAAATTCCCAATTGATTCCGCCCATCATTCGAAACAAAATACTGAAGGCAAAAACAGCACGTAAAGACCATATTTTGGTGTATCAATCCTCTTATGGAAGAAACGGTATATTAAAATTGCTTCACTCGATGCCAAACGAAATGTTTTTATTGTATGGATTCAATGTGGAAGAATCTCATGGCAATGTGCAGATGAAAAAATTTAGCGAAGATGAATTTATTGCGCATTTTGCTTCTGCAAAAGCGGTGATAGCGAATGGAGGATATTCGTTTATTTCGGAGGCGGTTTACTTAAAAAAACCGGTATGTTCAATCCCAATCAAAAACCAATTTGAGCAATACCTAAATGCGGCGTATATTGAAAACATGGGCTATGGGAGGTGTTTACCAGATTTTAATCCGGATGGAGTAAAATCCTTTTTATACGACTTAGGTTTATATCATAAGGCGTTGGACCAGCGTAAGCAGAAGGGAAATGCTGAGTTGTTTAAGTTGATTGATCAAGCGCTGGAGAAAATATTGGCAGATCTGTACTAGACTAAATTCTCAGGAAAATAAAGTATCCTAAAACATCGTAATAAGGATTCGAAAGGTAGAAAAGAATTCTTCCATTCTTACAAGATTTCCTTATCTTGCTTGTTGAACTGTAATTCTTATCGACTATGAATTGGCATGACTTTGCGTTTGCATCCTATGAAATCGTTTTGGCGATTGTATTTAGCCTAATCACCATCTTTATTTCTAAAAAGGTATTTGTTAGTTTACTTCTGCGCAGTAGTGGAGAAAAAAATGTCTTATATAAAAATCCAGCCATTGCACTGTTTGGAGGAGTCACCTTAATCTGTCAATTGATTTTGGTGCACGCCAGTTTGAAACCAGCAGTAGATACATTGAAAGTGGTAGAATTAGCGGAGCAAGATTTGACATTCGATATGTTTCTGACGTCGTTTTCCTACTTTATGTTGTTTTTCATAATTTCATTGATTGTAAGTCAGGTGTTAATTTTGGTTACGACAAAATTATATTTCATGGCTACTCGCCAGTTGGATGAGATTAAAGAGATCAAGGAGAATAATTTGGGAGTTTCCATTATTATTTCAGCAGTAGTATTGGGGATCACGCTTTCTGTCAATTCTTCGTTTGAACATTTCCTTTCAAGTATGGTAAATTACAATCAATCTGCGCAGACGGAGGTGATTGATGATGGAGAACCTGTAGAGCAAGGGAAAACCATTATATTTCAAGAAGAGGATATTAAATAAACCATTTAAATAAAGTTTAAAACCCCACCCTTACTTAATAAACGTATCTGGTTGAAGAAATTCGGTTCCATATTAGTAGTTTTTACATTGCTGACACTCTCCATTTATGGAGTGCATCGATTGAATATTTATTCTGGTAAAAAGTACTATTCAAAAATTACCACTGAATCCAGTGCGAATGTGATTTTGGGTAAAAAGGGAGTGGGTTATAACAAAAGTGCCCATGTAAAAGCAAACGTGGAGGTTTCATCGGATGCTTATACGATTCATTTTACGTTTAAAGATCATAAGAATCATTTGAGGGAGTGCAATATGCAATTGCCGAAGTCCATAACGGATCGAAAGATTCATGAATTTGGATTACCAGGGGATTTTTTCAAACCCTATTATGATACACCCGAAGTACGAGCGCAACGTGAACAATCGATGAAAGACGGAATGTGGTCCATTCATGGAAAATATGCCCGGCCAGATTTGAATTTGATGATGGCAAAATACAAGAACTTTGGAAAACCGATCGCTGGATTTATAGAACAAGAGCTTGGAGCGGGTGCATCATTACGTAGTAAAATTGATTTTGCGTTAAAGTTTTGCCAAGATATTCCTTATGCGCAGCCACCGGAGGAGTTTAACGGTAAGAAATGTGGTGGAATCTTTCCTCCACCTCAATCGTTGGTAAACATGTTTTCAGATTGTGATTCGAAATCGATCTTGATGGCTTGTATTGTAACGCATTTTCAAAATCATGATTTGATTTACATCCATGTTCCTGGTCATTTATTGATGGGATACCGTGGTGTTCCTGGTCCGTACGACCATTCTATTAGCTATAAAAACCATGATTACTTGTTCATGGAACCTGCCGGAACTGCCCGACTTGCGATCGGAAGAGGTGGTAAAACGTACACAACTATTAAGCGCATTATTCCAATGGATTAACTTGATTCATTGAAATAACCTTAATTTAATTTTTCTCAATGAACAGATATCTTTCGCCCGTTTTTATCCTATTATGGTGGACTTTTGCTTGCCCAATAGTGTTTGGTCAAATGAAAGATCCGGACGCTTACAAAATAAAAGTGCATCAGTATGGACTTTCATGCTCGGGTGAACCAAAGTCCATGAATGCTCAATTGGTGTATGATAATTATGGGTCGGCTCCACTTATTACATTGAAAGCAAACCCAAATGAAGCGAATGGATATTGCATTGCTTGGTTGGATCAAAAAACGAATCAAATTCGCATTTCAGTTATTGGGGCAGATCACCACTTGAAAAAAGAAATTGTTCCTAATTACATAGGCAAAACAGGAATTCTGGGTGGATTTGACGTATTGCCAGATAATAGATATGTAGTAGGATACACCAAAGACAATGCCCATGGAGATTCGGATTTTGAATATTGGATTTCGGTATTCGATGAACAAGGAGATTCCATTTTTACCAAAAGAATTTTTGGAGACCGACCTTCGACAGAATTAAATTCTAAAGGACGTCCTATTGGACATTGTTCTGCACGTATTTCGTATGATAAAAAAGCCAAAAGAATCTATTTCTATTTGGGTCATACTCAGTTATATAAAGATGGATTACGCCATCAGGGAGGTTATTTGGGGTTTTTGGATGAGACAGGAAAAGAATTTAACAAGATTAATGGTTGGTTTTGCAGCCATAATTTTGACCAGCGACTTTTGTTAGCAGATGGAAAAGCGTATGCAATGTATCACGGAGATGCCTATCCAAGGGCTTTGGGAGTGGGAATTTATACGCCTAATGAAACAAGTAGATGGCGTTCTAGCTTGAAAAAGGTGAACTTTTATGATATTGACGGGAACACAGGTAATAATTTTACAGGGAGTAAAATAGGGAATCTTTCGTATCAAAATAATGGTGCTGTTGGTGTAAGTTTTGCTACTGTACAAAACAAAAATGAATGGCAAGTTGGGTATAGCCAAATCAATTGGTTGAAAGGTAAGTTGATTGCGGGTAAACCAACTTGGTTTAAACCACAAAAAGGAATGCAAGCCGGATTGCCTATGTCGGTTACACGTGAAAAAGGAAGAACATTGGTCGCATTTAATGAGTTTCCTGTTTCCAAAAGCCGATATCCATATTATAGTTTACCGATAAAAACGACATTCTATGAGGTGTCTAACAGCGGTAAAATTTTAACTGAAGCGATGCAGTTTGATAGTTTGGAACTACAAATTATGCATGATATGATCACGCTTCCAAACGGGAATATTCTTTGGGCTACCGGTCATTTTAAGAATGAAAGTGGAGTGGAAGTTTCCTCTCGGAGTAGTTGGGGTGGTGATTTAAAAGAGGTAGAAGGAACAGGTACTTTTACAGTTTTTGAAATTCAGAAGGTAGAGAATAACAAACGCTTGTATGATTCTTATGAGGAAGTTGAATATGTAAAACATGTATTTGACGAGAAAAGTGGAGGGTTTTTGATTCAGAATGTGGATTTAAAAAAAGGTAAAAAGGGAATCATTCAGATGGGCTTAAGGTTAGCAAAGCAGGGGGATTTAGTGAGGGTTTATGCTACCAAAGAAAAAGGCTCTTTGAAGTATACGAACGGGCTAATCAATTCAGAACCATACAAGTTTTTGTTTTACTCTAAACTTAACGAAAAATCTATTTTAAAAATTAAGGACGAGATGAAAAAATCAGGGAAAAACATGGTGTTTATTTTCAAAAAGCCCATTGATTTTGACACTTTTGAAGTTCAGACGCGTAAATCGTTAGATAAAATAAAAAATGCGCGCAGGTATATAATAGCGGGACCCAATCAAATAAAGCGGATTGAATTCCCAATCGAAAAATGAATTATTTAAAGATTAAATATCACATTTTACTAATTTTAATTGCTGGACTCGTTGGGCAAAATGGTTTTGCGCAGGAAAAAATTGTGTTCAATAACGAACATGATATTGATGGAGACGGCAAGAAAGATGAGATTTCATTTGATTTTTCTAAGTCTGGTCATTGTTGCTATACGATCTACATTAAGTCAAGCAGAACTCAAAAGGAATATCATTATCCATTTGAGTTGGATGGAAACTACAGTTCAGGTATTGATGAGTCAAACCCGTCACATTTTAGCATTAAGGATTTCGATTTGGACGGTAAGGAGGAGATTTTCATGGAAATTGCTACGCTTAATGGCAGACCGCATAAAGTTTCGAAGGCCTGGAGTGACAAATATGGAGTAACTTCAAATTACGTATTATTTGATTTTGAAAATGACACGTTGAAGTTAGTGAATGAACCTTGGGTTATTTCACCGGAATATTATTTTAGCGTAAAGGATAAAAAGCAGGAAGAGATTCAATTGTTTTCATACAAACAAGATTCGAAGTATGGATTTAAGGATGAGAATGGTAAAATTGTTTTGCAGCCCGAATGGGAACAAGTGGGTCAATTCGAGAATAACGTAGCAATCGTTCGGCATTTCCAACGTACTTGGTTGATTGATAAAAGAGGGGTGATTTTGAAAGAATTGAATCATAAGTATGTGTTGAATAAGTTTAAATCTGCGTCGGGATTGTATTTGTTATTTGATGGGATCCGAAGTTATTATTACATGGATAATATGGGAAACATCATTAATCCTGTTCCATTGCCTGGAGCGAAAGCCTTTATTGAAGGAAGAGGAGCAATTAAAGACCCGGAAAGTGGGTTGTGGGGATTTGTAGATTCGCAGCTGAACTGGGTTATTTTACCTGAGTTTAAATTGGTAGGAGAGTACAAACACGGAAAAGTCTTTGTTAAAAAAGATGGAGAAGCAGGGTATTTTGTGGATTATGATGGGAATAAGGTTTCAGAGTAAAAATTTAGTTTCTCTGTTATTCTGCTAACCTGTTGTTGGTTTTATAATCCTCTATAAATAATCACAACAGGTCATATCAAATCAGATCATATCATATAAATCAGGGGTTATTACTCCGACAAGCCAAGGAAAGAATTAAATGTCAAGTCATTAGGCGTCAGATTCCATTTATATTTGATATACGGAAGATGTATCGAATATTGGTCAGTTAACATACTTTAGAAATTCTAAATCGGAGAAAAATCCATATTTCAAATTTTTATAGCAGCCAATAATTTGCGGTAGCCTGTCTAGATCACTTTTCATAATAGTCTTTTCGGCTCGAACAGGTTCGTCTGTTTGAATCGTAAATGGTGGTTGAGCCTCGTTTGCTTCATGAATGAGATGATCACCTAGTAAAAAACAGACCTGATCACCCTCATTAAAAATTTTGGTTAATGGAAAGATGGACCGACTAAATGTTTTACTACAACGTGCGGCAATCACCAATTTATTCTCTATTTCCTTATTTCTCTGAGCATAATTCGGATCTGGCGTGTAGCAATAATGTAAATTATGAAAGTCCAATTCGGTTGATGTCATAAATACTCCGAGTTCAGGAAATTCTTCATTCCACCATCTCCATTCTTTAATGGAATGAATTAGATCATGTGCGATATCATTTACCTTCAATAATTGTCCTTTCTTGTAAACAATGCCGTGCAAATTGTATTCCGTTAATTCCCGTTGAGGTGTTGTTTCCATTTACTTATGAAGTTGGTACATTCAGATTGGACTTTGAAACGAATTTATTAAATCAGTTAAATTAAGTTAAATCAAATCAAATATCAGAGGGTACTAAATTTGCGAGGAACGAAGCAATCTGTATCGTGGATTAAGATAGTTGCTCTGTTTATCTATGTCACTTCTTTTGAAATTTTTCTTTGAACTTTTCTTCATTAGCTTTCATAACAGGAATCATATCTCCTGTACCAACTAGCACATCATGATGATCTACCGTTAAAAACCATTCATATTTCATGGAGGTAATATAGTATTCATCCAACCCTTCAGTTTCTCCAATGATTGAAATGATGGCTTGAATTTTACCTTTATAATACCAATATTTAGTGGCTCCGTTTATGGTTTCATTCACCAAAAAATAAACCAATTCATTGTTATCAACTAATAAAATTAATTTTTCATATGGATCGTATGGGCATGGAATCGAATATTGTGCCACTTTCAAATCATTCCAAAGCCAACTTCTTTTAGTGTTTTGTGGTCGATCATAAAGAAAAGCGGCGTTAATGTTTTGCGCTACTAGTTCCCATTCATGAATACGTAGTTCAGTGAATTCCTCTGAGTCAACAGATAATTCTAATCGTGCTTTTTCAATATTGGTTCGTAGGTTTGACCAGTTTTTTCGTAATGGATGTCTTTTTTTATTGCTCATTTCAAGCATTTAATATAAAGCAAAAATGATTTTAAGTTGTTTTATCATATTAAACTACTCCTTCACCACTTTCATACTTTGGATTAGCTGCCGATCTTTATTCAAAATCCGAATCGAATATATTCCTGATGTCAAATTACCAAATGGAATACTAAATTGGATTTGTGCCCCTTGAAGTTGAATCGCAGGAACGACTGGTTGACCCAGCACATTGTAAATTTCCAAGGTTCCAACAATTGGGTATTTGGAAGTGATGTTGAGTTGATCCGTTACCGGATTTGGAAAAGCGTTTAACTCCAAAAATGCACTTTCATTAATACTAAGTGTTTCAAAGTCGAAAGGTGTTCCAAATTCTTTTTTTCCGTCTCCACTTTTCTGATACCACAACCATCGCTCACTGATGGAAAAGTAACTTCTGGAGTAATAGGGACCTCCAGCACACTCGTAATAGTTGCTTTCTTGTTCGTAGTCATAAGGAACCACCCAACATGTATCTGGTTTTTGAATAATATGGAATACGGTGCGCTTTACCATTCTGGGTTCGTTGGAATTTAACAGGTATTGAGTTGCGGCGCCTTCTTGCTTAATGGACTGTTCAAAAGAGCGTAAGTTTAGCTTATTGGTTTTATGATTCACCTTTTCCGTGTACGTAGAAGACCCTTGTGACCATATTGGATCATAAAATGGGCTGCTTTCATTCTTGAATGTTTTTGTTTCAGTAAAATGCGTAATAAAGATAGTATCGCCTGTGATGTCCACGTTTACAATGGAGTCTTTGATGTAATTTGTTGTGAAATCGTTTCCAAATGCCGGTAGACTAGCATAGTGTTCCCGGATATGAAACAAGTCTCCTGCCGAGTAATTATAAATGCTCAACGCATTCATGTTTTGTACACCTTTCTTCCCGTTGCTGGAACCTTTCAAACTATGGATATCAACTGTATCTGGGAAGAAATAGAAATTTGGTGCTTCAACCAAACCATAGGATTTACTAATTTTTATATTGGTTCCGTTAATCAGGTGACTAACTGTGGAATCAAATTTATTTTTCATCATCAATTCTATAGTTGCCATACTATCTGTTATGTCGAATAAGGAATCAACATGGATGGAAGTCACCGTGGCTTGTACATAACTTGAGTCATCAAATTGCGTTGTAACCCATGAATCATTTAGGTTTACCTTGTAATTAATCAAGATAGAATCCCCTTTTTTGTTGTAAAAAGTGGTGCTATGATCATCCTGAGTGATTTTATGACCGATCCATTGAAATGGGATTAATTTACAACTATCCGCTGCCTTGTAGGGATCCATACCAACAATGGGATAAAATGAGGTATCCGCTCCATTGATCGAAATAGAATCTATGGCAAGTATGTTGTAAAAATCACCAAGAAATCCATGTGAGTAGTTAAAGGTAAAAGCATTTTCATATTTGGAATTAATGAGTTGCCAGTTTTGTGCATGTGCAGAGTAAGTTAAGGCAAACATCGTTGTAGCCATAACCCAATAGATGAACTTTCGCATGGAGGTATTTTGTTTATTTAGTTGAACTTGAAATATCTAGGTATATAAAAATACGTAGATTTTTAGAAAAACGTTGGGTCTTGCTTTCTAAATTTCGAACGTCCTGGTTATTTTTTCAAGATGGTTCCCTTGAAATTGGAGACTCCTTTAATCTTCAATTTTGCACCCTTATGCACTATGATTTTGGCATTTTTTGAACCGATCAATGAACTGGATTTATCCACGCGTAATCTACTTTTTCGAAAGAGTTCTATCACGGCTTCATCTTCTAATATAAGCACACTGCGATTGTGAATTGATATTTTTCCTTTTGCCTGAATTTGTGTCTTACTTCCTTTTGCCAATGTGAGCTTGCTTGGTTCAATAAAATCTTGCGTTCCTTCGGTTAAGGATTGTGCTCGATTAGGTGTGCCTGAAAGATCCACCCGAAGAATCTTTCCTGCTTGTATTTCTAAATCAGGTTTGGTGTGATTTTGTTTATTAAGTACGATGTTGCCACAGTAGCGAGTAGTTTGTTGAATCTTGTTGTTATCAAATAGAATTTTAAGCTTGAGGTTGCCATCTTGATCTTTACTGATTATTTCGATAGAAATGTTATTGAGAAAAAACGGAGACAAACTATCCGCCTTTCGCACATAGTTTGGCGTGTTAATTAACATGGGATTGGAACTTAAGTCAATCTTATCTCCAACTTGAAAACCAATATGTTCGCCGAGGAAATTGTACGTGAGTTTACCATCTCTTTTGGCGTTCAGGACATATTCGCTTTTGCATTTTTTACAACCTAATTCATTTCCATGACTGTGCCGGGTAGTTATTTCATTATCTGGATGTGCAATTTTGTCCTTTGGGTTTTTTAAATCTGAACCTTTGAAATCAAGTCGAACCTCTGAAACATCACTGTATCCTGCAATTGGATTTTCTTCTTGAAGCGAAAAATCAAATACTGGATTGCCTCCAACTTGCCAATGAGTTCGGAACGTATCAGAATAAGTATAATCGTAATTTCCGGCAGCCGATAATGTGCGTAATCCATTCACTTGTTCATAACTGAATACTTTAGGAACGGTATTTCTTGAAGGAGAAATGTTTTCGACAAACATCAAAAGTCCACGTGGTTTCGCAGGAAAAATTTTTCCGTCCCATTGATCTCGCTCATCAAAGACGGTTTTTCCTTGATGATTTTCAATCCATAAATGCTGTTGTCCATTTGTATGAGGAATTTCTATGCGAATGGCTTCTCCAGTAGACAGATAATCACCGAGTTCGTACGTTCCATTTTCCTCCGGAACCGCCTTAAAATCGTGTTTTAATTCAATCCATCCCATCATCCAACGCTCCCAGGCATTAGCACAATTAAGTACTTTATTAATTCCCATCATGCCCCAACCATTGGTGGTATTAAATTTATTTCCCATCGCACTATTGGTCCCCCAAACATGGGGCATATCATACATTTCGTGGGCATTTTCATGGAGAAAAAAACCCCGAATTCCGCCTACTCCATCGATACCCCTAGAAATACTAAATCCTGTGGAGATCTTTAGCTCTTCATCATTTTCTGTTTTGATCATCCCTTTGGAAAAGAGCGTAGACAATCCATAAGTGTTTCGAAAAGGCGTGGTTGTTCCAAAAGGAAGATGCGTTCCGTCGAATCGGAAAACGACGATTACAAAATCAATTTCTCCATCCGGTTTAGAGGAGGAGTTGTCAAATTTGTAGTTAGGTTCATTGGTTCTTTGATCGTATTTTTTCCAATCTACCCCATCCAATGTTTGCATTTCTTTGTATACAGCGCTGAAATAATGCCCCCATCCTTTTCGATTACCTTCGTTTGTCGCTGTTACATTAATGCGTTGAGGTAATTTATGTCCGACAATTTTAAGTGGTTTAGCTGAATTACGGGACATTTGGTAGAAAAAATTGGAAAGCGATTTGTCCTTTGAGTCAAGGGAAAAATGGCGTTCATCAGGGTAGAAAATATCATCTGAATACGTTGGAAAATCAGATGTGGCAGGCCAAAATTGATTATTGTAAATTGGGGAAGAAGGATTGTTGTCGTTGGTAAACCCAGCATATACAACGAGCACGTCTAATTGTCCTTTGGGAGTGAATGTACCTCCGTTGGGCATGTAGGATATGGTTTTGTTTTGGGCGAAGGTTTTTAGAGGGCCTAAACAAAGTAGACTTAAAAAAATGGCAAAAATTAAATGTGCTATTGGTCTCATTGTAGCATAAGGTACAACTATTTTGCCAATGGATTATTTTCTGACCTTAAAATTCTAAATTCGAATTCCCACATTATATCCAACCCAATTTTGAGCTGCATATTTATTAGAGGCATCCGTAATCGTTTTTCCATATAGAAAAGTATCGGAAAAGGTGAGCTCTGGATCGTGAATGTACACGTTATAACTGGCAGATGCACACAAGTAAATAGGACCCAAAACCCGAACACTTACACCCAAATTGACTTTGTTCAGGATACTGAAATATGGGTTGAATTGATCATCATAATTAACTTGATACGTTGCCAGGTCTAGGTCCGCATAGAGTTTGTCTTTGATTATTGTTTGACTGTGTCCAACACCATAACCAAACATCCATATGCGATGATTTTCACGTTTGCCTTCTCCGTAACTTAGTATGTTATAGAATTTTTTTGTTCCGGTTTTGAAGGTTGCATTGGCATATGTGAACTCCGAATTATGCACTTCAATAACGTGATATCCTTTTCGAATAAAATTGAAAAATCCAATTGGAAGCCCTGTTACGGTATCAGCAATATTGATAAATGCGAAAAGAGAACCCTTTACTTTTCTTGCTTTATTTACAAATCCAGCAATCTGAAATCCTTCTATATCTCCGGTGTTGATGTTGGCGAATCCAGCAAATTGGGCTCCTTTCAAGTTTCCTCGGTTTAGATTGGCAAACCCAGCACTCTGTACACCCGTGAAATCTCCATCGTTGTAGTTGGCAAATCCACTAAATTGATAGCCTGTTCCGTTGCCTAAATTGATGTTTCCAAATCCTCCTGCTTGAAATCCTTTTAGGTTCCGACCATAATTCCCAAACCCGGCGAATTGTACTTTTCCAGCGCTATCTAGTGCAATGTTGACAAATCCCGAGATTTGTGCTCCGTCCACACTTTTGGTCACGACATTGCTAAATCCAGCAAATTGTATTCCTTTTACTTTCCCACGAACAATGTTCATGAAACCACCTATTTGAATGCCCTTTAATGTATCTAAAACGGTATTGCTGAATCCTGCTAACTGGACTCCATGTACTTTTCCAACGCAATGATTAAAAAACCCACCAATTTGAATCCCATCTACTTTTTCACCTACAACATTTCCAAATCCACCAATCTGAAGACCCTCTGCATTTTCTCTTACCATATTCAATATACCTCCAATTTCCAGTCCTCTGGTACTTTGTGAATAACCGGCGAGTACGTTGAACGAAACTTTATTTTGAATCATTAAATTCATCTTTCTATTCGTTCCTAATCCAGGAAGCAAGGAAATTTGGCCTATTCGATCTCCGGTAAATCCAGTCAGGTTTTCTTGCTGAGATTCTACACTTGCTGGAGTGGCGGAACGTACAATACCTAAATCATTTAGTGTCCGGATTTCGCTTAATTCGCTTGCATCTCGATTTGGAATGGGTTCGATCACTTCTGGTTTTGGACGGAGTGAAGTGGGAATATCCACCACTTCGTTTGGACGTACAAAAATAACCGTATCCCAATATCCTTTTTTACTAATGGAAAGCTGAAGGTTTCCTTCTTTCGAATTCACCGGCAAGCTGTAGCTCCCTTGATTATCCGTCAACGCAGATTTTAGTTTGTGAATATCAAAAACGGTGGCAGACGTAATCCGCTTTCCAGTTTGAAGATCATATACATAACCGGTAATGGTTACTTTTTGTTTTTTCTGAGGATCAATTGTCTGGGACGGATGATTTTTGCCTGGAGTGATTACAATGGTTCTTGAAATCACTTTGTACTTGTATTTGGTGTGAGGGAGTAACGTTTGAAGCACTTCCGCGACACTCTTATTTTGCACATTTAAGCTGCACGGTTTTGAAATCGGAATTTGGTCCGGATTGTATGAAAATAACACTCCGGATTCATCGCTTATTCTTCTTAAAATGGATTCCAATGTTTGATTTTGTGCGTTGATGGAAATTCTTCTTTCCAATACGGGTCGCTCTTCGGGGATGGAAACGGGATTGGCGAACAGTTCTGTTCCAGCATGTATTAAAGCTACAAGATACAGACTTATAGAAATGGCACGCACGAAGAATCTACCAAAAGTTGATAAAGCGTCGCTGAATTTCTGTGTTGGATGCACGTATGTATTAGTGTTGGGTCCCATGCCTTTTAATAGGGGTGTTTGAGGTAAAATAATGAATGAAGTAAGTGAAAATGTAAATGTGTACTGTACTACGATATAAGCAGCGATTGCACCTATTATGCAATGCTACGGCATCGTATATTATTGACATCCATTATCGCCACTCAAATGATAGGCATTATCTGCTTTGGTTACCTCAATTTTGAGTGCTGTACTAATAATTTCCAACACATTGTCTAGGGATTCATTCTCAAACGTTGCGGTGAGTTTGCATTGTTTTATTCCTTCTGATTTGATAATCAGATTACTGGCGTAACATTCATTGATTACTTCGACCACTTCTTCAACAGATGTTTTATCAAAAACCAGTGTTTTTGTAGTCCAGAAAAGAGTTCTGGATTTGGTTTTGGATTTGGTAAAGCCTCCTTCCTTTACACTAAAAGAAGCCGCTTCTCCTTTTTCCAATGTTACCATTAAATTTGGATTTTGTACGCTGCTTACCTGTACCGTTCCGCTTACTACTTGTACGTTTACGTCTTCGGTTTTACTGCTATTTACCTGGAAGGAAGTTCCCAGTACTTTTACATCTACTGTTTTAGTATGAATGATGAACGGTTGCGCTTCGTTTCGCGCAACATCAAAAAAGGCAATTCCCGTTAGTTCTACTTCTCGTGTTTTATCTTCGGACGTAAATGTTTCAGGATATCTTAAATTTGAATTTTCGTTTAAGCTTACTTTCGTGCTATCTGTTAATTGTATAAAATTGGTTTCACCCAACCCTGCCGATTTACTCAGTAGATAAGATGCATCTTTCTGGGCATCAAATTGAAAGAAGATAAGTAGGGCTATGCCAAATAGAACACTTGCGGCAAGACTATATTTTGCCGTTTTGCTCATCGACAAAGGAATACGTCTGGAAGGAGAGATTGGAACTACATTGTCCGATTCCTCTTCCGATCCTGTTTCGGTTGGACTGGCATTTGATTCTTCTGAGCTTATTTCGGCATTTTCAGCCTCCATTTTTGCATGATTGTCGTCTATTTTATCAAGTAAAATGCGATCATTCATGGTATTCCAAGCTGATTCCAGATCAATGTCTAATGTTTCCATCGAAGCAGATCCATCTTGTTCGGCCACAGTAGGTTGGTCCCAAAGTTTTTTGGTTTGGTCAAAAATTGCCTGATAGTCTTTGGAATTATGCAGCAACGCAGTCAATTCAGAATTTTCTAAATCCGAAATGCTCTCGTCTAATCGTTTGCCGATTAATTCGTAAAGACGTTCTATATTTTCATCATTTCTTTGCATGATAGAATGATATTATATCTTATGTACTAATTGGATCATTGGTTTCATCTTGATTGATGTTATTGTCAATTCACCGTATTAGTCAGACAATTCATATTTTATTTACCCCTACTCTATTTAAATAAAAATGTAAAAAAAAGTATTAACACCAGATATTCAGCGAGTTCCGTTCGCAAAAATTTCAGTGCTTTTCCCATTTGGGCTTCTATTGTTTTAACAGATAAATTCATTTTAGCAGCTATTTCTTTGTATTTCAATCCTTCCTCCCGACTCAACCTAAAAATGATTTGGCGTTGTTCTGGTAATGCTGCAATGGATTGATTTATTTTTTCTGCCAATTCCTGCTGAACGACGAAATCATCTTCTTTCCGTTCACTGCTTTCAATGGCTTCTTGGTTATGCTCTTTGTATTTTTCTCGAATGTTTACATGTTTGATTTGATTCAAACATGCATTTCTGATAGCAGAGAATAAATAACTTTTTTCTGATCCCGTAATTTCAATTGACTCTCGTCGATCCCAAATTTTAAAGAAAACCTCTTGAACTACTTCCTCAGAAGCTTCTTTTTCTTTTAAAAACTGAAACGCAAAATTACATAGCAAGGCATAATATAATCGGAAGAATTCCTCGAAGGCATTCCGATCTGATTGCTTTATGTCAGCAAAATATGTTTTTTGAACGGTATCCAATTTTGATTTGGTCTCTTATTCTATTCTATTTTAGTTCGGTTTAATTATTTAGTCCGTTCTTGGAAAGAAAATGCTAGTATAATGTATTTCCTGAAATTAACGTTCAATAAATTCTAATACGTCGTGTAAATAAGTTTCGTAACCATAGATTTCTGGTACATTGGAGTGTATCGCCAATGGCACTCGAATTGCCTTACTATAGGAACCTTGATAGTTTTTATACACAACCTCTCCGTGCGTTTCAATATTTAAAAAGGAATCTTCCATTCCATGAATCCATAAAAAGGGCTCTTCTACTTTTTTGATTTCTTCTGCGTTATCTATTTTAACATCGGTAAAGAATGATGCCGGCATGGCCAAAACACCTGCGTCTTGGGCCATTACATCTGAAGAAGCAAATGGTGCTTCTAACATTAATTTTGATGGTTGCAACGCTCTTGGATTAGCCGTTAGTTCTGTAGCACAAGAAGAGCCTAAACTAAATCCGTAAATTATTAAACGGTCATCTGTTAAACCATGTTCTTTTAACCACAAAAGACAGGTGTTTAAATCCGTATACATTCCTTCTTCCGTTTCCCAACCTTCTGACATTCCATATCCACGATAATCAAATTGCATAACTCCATAGCGGTGCTTATGTCCTGCGTTAGCAAGTAATTTTACTCTTGGATAATAGGCATCCATGTTTCGGGCATTCCCATGACAATACATAATGATCGTATCTGTGGAAATCCGGCTGGTATCGCCAACGTACATTGCCCAAATGGTTGTAGCGGTATCTTCATCTGCAGCTTGAGATTCCAGTGTGAAAAGCGTCACATTCGATTCGTCAATATCGTATTTCGGATCTAAATCAATTTCTTTATTTCCTGCATATTCATCCAGTAGATATTCGGAGGATTTTTCAGGGTTGTATAGATTTGAATCTAATCGAAGACATGCATTTAACGTGCTAAGAATTAGTAAGCAGATGCTCACTTTGAATAACGTTGCGGTTGCCTTGAAAGCGGAGGTCTGTATTTTATACTTCATCGATTTCATGGATTAAAACTTTTTTCGAATGCCAACATAAACGCCAATTGCTCCCTTTTTCATACCGAGTGGTTTCCAGTAATCTACGGTGACATTCCCATTTTCGATGAATGGAGCAATGTATTTTACCTCCGTAAAATAATCTACCTTAGATTTTGTAAACTGATGGCCTAAATGAAAGTTTGGAAGCCAGAAGGTAGGTTGATTTTCGGCATGTGCTCGGGTACTTGCAAACTCAAACCAATTAGACATTCCACCGTAGGCAAAATGCTGTTTTCCTTTTTTATAATGCCAATATGCATTGGCATCTATTTGAGGCCAAATTTTAGTTTTACCCTCTGCAAGTCCATAGACAAAGTTTAATTGAGGTGTTACGGTTACTCCCACCGAAGAATCCGGAGATTGATACAATTGTTTTACAACGCCTCCATCAATATGCACGTTTTGATATGCTAAATCTGTAATATAAAAACTCGCGAATGCCGTAAGATCATCTTTTACACCATATCCACCAGTCACAGATGTAAATGGTACTGGGATAACTAATCCAGAGAAATGTACCATCTCTCCGCCCAAATGAAAATCAACGGATTTTTGATCTTTAGCAAGAGGTTTGACAAAGCGTGAAGGTGCGCAAGAGCCAATCCATATGGCCATGCAAACCAGTAAAAATTGTACAACTTTTCTCATTCAGAGGTAGGTTTAAATTTATGTTCAAGCAATGATAAAGATATCAAATAAGGTTGGTATTACCCAAAAGTCAATGATCTAATTCCTTTTGAACATTCCATAGCCAGAATTAACATAATTTATTCCCAAAGGTCGCAAGTTTAGTTTAGCTCCAATTAAATCCTCTTATTTCATCAGATAGGTACTACTGGAGGAGATTGAATCTAATACTGTTTCAGAACAACCTTTTGTGCGAAGAAGGTCCATGTTACGTTGATATTCAACAGTTAGTATTTGATATTCTGCTAGTTTTTCTTCAGCAATGCTTTGCGCTTCAATTGCTTCTTTCCTAGCCATATTGGACATCATCGTTTGCTTGTCTGCTTCATTTTTTAATTGAAATGTCCATAAAGAGGTAAAGCCTAATACGATTAAAAGGATCGAAACCAGAATAATTGCAAATGTTTTCATACGATAAAGAGAGGTTAGTTGAACGGAAGGATGAATATAATATAATGAAAGTATATAATTAAATGGAAGAATCAAGAACGGATGAACGTTTTCCGAATTGTTTTTTGATGCTTGACTTTTGAAAAAAGTTTGAGTGGATCAAAATTGTACACCGATTATACATACATCATCGATTTGCTCTAAGGAGCCTTTCCATTGCTCAAATTCTTTTTTCAGCATGGGTTCATAGGCGTCCATTGCTTCTTCAGAGAACTCAACGAGGATCCTTTTCAACTTACCGCCTTTGTATTTTTTACCTTTTTCGCCGCCAAATTGATCCGAAAAACCATCGGTAAATATAAAAATCCGATCGCCTTCGTTCAATTGAATTTCATGGGTTGTAAAGGGCTTAATTTTAACAAACTTACCTACCGGTTGTTTATCTGCCTTAATTTCTTCTATTTCCTTAGATCCTTTTCTTAAGATCCAAAGAGGATTGTAGGCTCCACTCCACCGTAGCAATCGTGTTTCTGAATTCAAAGCGCACAACGAAATGTCCATACCATCTTGCACGCCCTCGTCAGATTTTTCGAATTCTTGCAAAACGATCTCTCTTGTTTTGTCCAAAATAAGTCCGGGGTCATCTAAGCCAAATTCTCGAACACTCCTGTTTAAGGCATTATGACATACTACACTCACCATTGCTCCCGGAACTCCATGTCCGGTACAATCTGCACTTGCAAATATTATTTGATTCTCCAGCTGTTCCATCCAGTAAAAATCACCGGATACAACATCTTTAGGAAGGTAAAGGATAAAGGAATTCTTTAAGTTTTGCCTGAAGACTTCCATTTTTGGAAGAATAGCTGATTGGATTCTTTTTGCATAATGGATGCTGTCCGTAATCTCTTTATTTTTTTCGGTTAAGCTTTGTTTTTGCTCTTCAATCTGTTCATTCTTTTCCTCTAACTCCTTTTTGATTTTATAGGCTTTAAATGATGTATTAGCAATAATAAAACCCGCATAACCAGCTACAGCAAAAATAAATGTGTACGTAAGTAATGCAAAAAAAGCAACTTGCATATGTGTGTATTCATAATGCGTTACCCAACCGTAATAATCTTCCAAAAGCAATCCAAGAAAGATAAGGATTCCTATTACCAAAAAAATTCTTCCATGCTTCAAACTTGAAATGAATGCGCCCATAACAAGCACCACAACCATTGATAAAAAGGGGCTATTAATACCTCCACTGTACAAGGTTATAAAAAGTACGCTGATATAAGCCGTCGCAAAAAAAACAAGGGAGACCACCAAAACCTTTTGATGCAATTTATACAAAAGGGTATTGGACTGAGAAATCACAAAAAATGTTAAAAAGAAATAAGGGAGTGGGCCTTCGAAGTTCAATATGAACTCAAGGATTACAAATAAGGCAAGACATATATAATGTGAAAAATTGCTTATTGTCAACGCAATTTCCGTTTGCTTTTTGAGAAGGTCCTTATTTACCTTCTTATTACTATTTGTATCTCCCTGTGCTTCCACTCTGTTAAACGACCCTTTGCTCTCAAAGCAATATTAGTAGCCTAAATTAAGTCATTTAATTAGTCGACTCCCAATCGTTTTGAAAATAAAAAGGAAAAAAGACTTATGTGTTTTCTCAAATTAACGGAAGAACAGCTACATTTTTGATCAATTTAAGTTATTTTTGAAGTCAAGCTACATCCGTGCTACATCCTTCAAAATATCGCCCAAAAGTTAATCAACTTTTCATCTGGATTATACTGTTTTGCTTGCCTTTCTGTGGTCTAGCCCAGCAATATCAGTTCAAAAACTTTTCATTAGCACAAGGACTCGCACAATCGCAAGTATATGCTATGCTTGAGGACGATCGAGGATACATTTGGATGGGTACGCGAGGAGGAGGTATTAGTCGATTTAATGGATTGGAATTCACCAATTATTCCATGCAAAACGGTTTGAAGGACAATTATATTTTATGTCTTAAACAAGACAAGAGCCAACGGGTTTGGATTGGAAGTAATACGGGTCTAACCTTGTTTGAATCAGAAGAATTTACTGCACTAAAATTCCCAATTGGTGATACAGAAGTTCAAACGATTTATGAAGATGATCTTGGAAACATTTGGGTAGGAACAGCCGATGGTTTATTTAAAAAACGAAAAGGAATAAATGAGTTTGGTCAACATCAAATTAAAGGGTTTAAAAATGGGAGAATAAATTTTATTGAACAAGATTCTCTTTCTCAACTCTGGATTGGGACCAACGTCGGCATCTTTTTATTAGATCAAAAGGGGGTACTCCTCAAACGGTATGGTCGAAGATCCGGGATAAAAAACACCCAAGTAAAAGGAATGGGTATTGATTTGAACGGAACCAAATGGGTAGGAACCTATGGATATGGGATGTTTGCTATTGAAAATAAAAAAGTAAAACGTCTGGATGCATTCGAACCATTTTCAAAACTGGAGAATGCAATCATATCTTCGGTACAATGCGATTCAAAAGGATATGTATGGATTTCTACGCTTTCAAAGGGGTTGTGCCGATACAATCCAAGAGACAGTAGTTATCTTTTTCTTACTGAAACCGACGGATTAGCCAATAACAATGTAAAGACGGTTTTGGAAGATCAATGGGGAAATTATTGGATTGGTACTTCGGGCGGTGGTGTAAGTAAATATTCAGGACAACAATTTGAGGCTTATACAACTAAAGCAGGATTGCCAGGTAACTATATTTATTCCATCTTTTTTGATAACGAAGCTAAATTATGGACAGGAACATCCGGCGGTGGAGTCACCTTTTCTGATTCAGCTGGCTTTGGGCATTTCAATCTCGATTCAGGTTTTACTGATGCTAAAGTGAAAACCATTTACCAGGATCAGGACAGTATTTATTGGTTTGGAACCGAAGGCAAAGGGTTGTTTTGCTTTGATGGAGATACGTTTCGTTCATTTGATAACAGTGATGGATTAGGGGGAATTTGGATTAAAGATGTTATTGGTGATTCGAAAGGGAATATTTGGACGGGTGCTTCTGGTGGTGGAATTACCAAAATCACACCCGATTATTCCATTGATAGTCTTCCGACGTTTGATTTTAAACGCTTTCGAATTCGAAATGGGTTGATGAGTAATCGAATCAATGCGCTCCATGAGGATAACTATGGTCGAATCTGGTATGCAAGTCAAACCAGTGGAGTTGGATTTATTCAGAATGACACTCTTTTTAAATATTATGATGTTACCAATGGGCTTGCTGGCAACAATGTACGATGCATTACTGAAGATGCATTTGGAAATTTATGGATTGGAAGCTCTACCGGTCTAAGTACCATCTCGACTCATTCCAACGATCCTGAGAAATCGATTCGTTCTTTTGCCTTAAGCGATGGACTTAGTTCCTCTAATATCTATTTAATTGTAGCTGATAAAGATGATAATATATGGATTGGAACAGAGAAAGGGGTGGATCGAATCCGAATTGATTCCGGTGGCAACTTTTTAGAGACTCGCTACTTTGGAAAGGATGATGGATTTACGGGTGTGGAAACAACCCAGAATGCGGTTTCCATGGATTCCTCAGGAAATGTGTGGTTCGGAACTATTAACGGGATGTATAAATACCTTACTCAGGTGAATATAAAAAATGAGAAAGCACCGATCCTCAACTTTACAGGTGTAAGCATGAATTATAAGCCGCTTACTACGTGGGATTCGTTGGTTTTTGAATACGATCAAAATCAGATTAGTTTTGAATATCAAGGAATAACCCAGACCTTACCTAAGAAAATAAAGTATAAATATCGTCTCAAAGGATTGAAAGAAGAGTGGTCTCCGGCATCGCTTAAAAACTCCGTTACCTTTTCCAATTTGCAACCAGGAAACTATACCTTTCAAGTGTATTCTTGCAATGAGAATGATGTTTGGAATGAAGAACCGTTGGAGTTATCTTTTGAAATCACTCCTCCCTTTTGGATGGAAACGTGGTTTTTGATTACTGGAATTGGATCAATTTTGTTCGTATTGGGCGCAGCCATTTCGCTTCGAATTCGAGTGATTCGACGAAAAGAACGTGCGAAACAGGAGAAATTGCAATTAGAACGTGATTTGATTTCGGTTGAGCAAAAAGCACTTCGATTACAAATGAATCCGCATTTCATCTTTAATTCACTCAATTCCATCCAAGCTTTAATTGCTACGGGTGATGATTTGGGTGCGCGTAAAAATCTATCTGGATTCTCTAAATTGATGCGTCAAATCTTGGAGAATTCCAGAAAAAATAAGATTACTCTGGAAGAGGAGATATCCACATTGCAAAACTACCTTACAATAGAGAAGGAGTGTAACGACGGGGCATTTGAGTTTACGTTTGATCTTGCGCAGGATTTGGAAACCGAACTGATCGAAATTCCACCTATGATTCTTCAACCATTTGTGGAAAATGCCATCAAACATGGTATGTCTGAAAAGAAGGATTCGGGAAAAATACAGGTTTCATTTTCTTTGCTACATGAAGATTTATTGTTGTGTACGGTTCGAGACAATGGAATTGGTCGTAAAAAGGCAGAGGAGAAAAAAAGAGAATCCACCAACACCCATGAATCCACTGCATTGAATGTCACGGAAGAACGACTTCAATTATTAGACAATGAAGAAGGTAACATTGAAATTATTGATTTATATGATAGTGAAGAGCTTTCATCTGGAACGGAAATTCGAGTTTCCATTCCGCTATAAGTTTAGAATGATGCTTTAATTTTTTGATTTTTGCCCGTTTTTCCTCACCTTGTTTCAATAAAAATCATTGCCCTTCGCACGGTACAAAAATTAAATCAGCTATGAATACTGCCATTATCATTGACGACATCGAAAAGGCTCGAATTCTTTTAAAAAAGGACTTGGAAACCTATTGTCCTGAAATTACGATAATAGGAGAGGCAGACGGTGTGGTAACAGGAATGAAAGCCATTCGCTCCTTAAGTCCTGAGATCGTATTTTTAGATATTAATATGAACGATGGGACAGGTTTTGATATTTTAGAAATGCTTGGTGATGGTGATACTAATATCAAAGTGATTTTTACTACAGCATCAGATGAGTTTGCCGTGAAAGCCTTTAAGTTTGCAGCAGTCGATTATCTCCTAAAACCCATTGATACGGAAGAATTGAAAAAAGCGGTATCGAAAGCCATTGCTTCTACGGTGAAATCTAATGACCATTTTGATCTTCTTTTAGAAAATGTGAGCAGCGATCGTAAAAAAGAAGTGCATAAAATTGCGTTGCATACCATGGACAAAATTCATATTTGCAATGTGAAGGATATCGTTCGTTGTGAGTCAAGTATTAATTATACTACGTTCTTTTTTCAAAATGGAGAGCAAATTTTAGTTACAAAAACACTCAAGCATTACGATGAGCTTTTATCGGATTCTGGATTTTGCAGAGTGCATCAGTCTCATTTGATTAATTTGGCTCAAGTACGCGAATATGTGAAGATTGATGGAGGATACATCGTGATGAATGATGAATCCAACGTTCCGATCTCTAGTAGAAAGAAATCGGAGGTTATTGCATTGATAACCAAATACTAACGGGCTTATTTCTTTATTGACATCAACATTTAAGATAAAATTCAATCTGAATTTTACGTGAAATTGTCTAACTTAGGGCAAGATTAACAGATCCTTTAAAAGTTGATCTTAAAAAGGTGTAGTGGGCATGAACGAAGCAAGTTTAAAAAGAATACCTACGTTTACGATTGAACCCGAAAATGGTTATTTTGCCATTACTGGTAGGTCCTATCCTGAAAATGTTTCGGATGTATACAAACCAATGTTGGAAGCGATGAGTTCGTACGTTGCCAATCCAAAAAATGAAACCACGTTAGATCTTCGTTTTGAATTTTGTAGTACGAGTTCTTGTAAAACGTTAACAACATTGTTTGAATTGTTAGAGGATATTGTACGAGCAAATCCGCAATCATCTGTAGCCATTAATTGGTATTGTGAAGAAGAAGACGAAGACAAATTTGAATTGGGAGAGGACTTACAAGAGTCAACCGAATTGCCTTTTCAAATTATAATGACAGAATAAGATAAATCAAATCATCAAATAGATATTTATACCCTAAACTCATTATCCCAAAAGCCTAGCGCTTATGTCTAATCGAATTTCATCCATACCACAATTTGATATCCAACCTGAAAAAGGACTTTTTGGGGTTCATGGTCGCTCTTACCCTGAAAATCCGGATGAAGAATATCGAAATTTAGTTGTGTCCATAATAGATTATTGCAAATCTCCTTTGGAGTCTACTCTATTTACCGTGGGGCTTGATGTATGTAGCACTAGTTCTGTAAAAGTATTGGTGCATCTCTTTCAACTACTGGAAGACATGGTTGAAGAACATAATAAATTAGTAAAAGTGGTGTGGAAAGTGGTGCACGACAATGAGGACGATTTACACTTTGCAGAAGATATGCGGGACAGTACCGATCTCCCATTCGAAATTGTTCCAGCCTATAATTGATTCCTAATTCTTGGTTTTGAAGCCTGATTTTTTTCAATAAAAAAAACCGCCGATCTTTCAATCGGCGGCCATCATCATCTATCGTGTATCAAGATAGATGAGTCATGAAAACGCATTTCACATTGCATTAGATATTTAGTTATTTTCTGCTTTCGATTTTCATCTTATACTTTGAATAAATTGAACTGAATTAAATTGAATAGATTCGAATTTGATTGGTTACGAAATTAAATTGACCTTGCATCTACAAACAAACATTATATATACATTAATTCTATCACTAGTAAAATTGAAATGGTTTGATTTTAAATAGTGTAGGAAATCAAATTCTATCATTCATTTTGATTCAATAAATAACTAATTAAATTAGTGTAAAACGCGTTACTTTTCCCCCGACTTTTTCGGAGATGATTCAAAGCTGAACTCAGCTTCAAAAATTACCGGAACAAGCCCGGTAATTTATCATTAAATTTTTTGAACAATACTTGACAGCTTATTTGGTTGCCATTCCATTTTCCAAGAATCCTTGAAATACACTTGCATTCTGACCCGATGGCAATACGGCGATCTTAACCTTTGAAGCCAATTCTTTGTTTACCATATAGGTTGCATAAACTGGATTATCATTGCATAGTTTTGCCATTTTCATGTCTTGAGAGAACTGTAATATCTCCATGTCATTTTTTTGCTCTAAGCTTACTTTGTTCAAATCACGTTGCTTTTGAATATCCAAGTTTTTCAAATCAGTTTGACGTTCCAAATCTGCTTTAGCAAGTAATACTTGTCGTCTGGCATCCGCTTCGGCTTGTTTCTCAGCTACTTGTTTTTGTGTTTCCGCACGAGCTAATTCTGATCTTCTTCTGCTCTTCTCTGTTTCCGCATTGATTTTTTGAACTTTGGCATCCATAATTGCTGCTGCCATCGATACTTCACCTTGGGCAGAGGTTTGTTCTTTTTTTGCTTCCGCATTTTCCAAATCAATGGAACTTTGTTTACGGATTCGCTTCAATTCTTGATCCTGCATGGCCAGTTTTTCCTTCGCCTTTGTGTAGGTTGGTGGAAATTTAATATTGGCGATGATTACTTCATTAATTTGAATTCCTTCTTCGCCCAAATTTTCTGTAATATACTGTTTGAGATCCGTTATGAATTTATGCTTTTGAGTGGTAAAAACGGAATCGACATTTTGATACTGATTAGATACGTTATTTGCTAATTCCAACTGACGAGGGAAAAGCACCAACGAATCATAATTTGTACGACTTTGAAATTGATCTTCAAAACGATCTTTATTTTGAATTTCCCAACGTGTAGAAACGTCAATTCTTAAGGGAATTCCATCTGCCAATCGAACGTTGGTCAGGGTTGTTTGGGAAACTACTTGTTGTCGAATAACTTCATCCGATGTTTGTTCACAAGAAGCCAAAAGGGCTAGCCCACAAATGGCTAGCATTCCCATCTTGGCCATTCCAAAACGGGAAGGTGTGCTTGAGGAGGACTGACCTGATGAGGGTGAAACCATTCGGTGAGGTGGAGTTGTTTTCATGATGATAAAATTTAGAATGTGAAAAAATGATTGTTTGGAGTCCATTTTGGATTCTTTTACTTCGTAAAGCTACCTGAAGTGACACCTAGTTTTAGTGGTTTTCTATTATCTGCAGGGATTGACTTATTATTCGTTTTGAACCATCAATTATTTGAGTTTTCTCGGGAAGAAATAATAACGGAAATTGCTTATCTTTGTGCTATGAGAAAAATAATTATTGCGATAGATGGATTCTCGGCCTGTGGAAAAAGTACCACAGCAAAAGCAGTTGCAAAGCGACTTGGATATGGATTCATCGATTCTGGAGCCATGTATCGAGCAGTAACACTCTATTTTCTCGAAAACAATGTGTCGTTTACCAACGAAAAAGCAATTTCAACTGCTTTGGACGCAATCACTATTGAATTTCGTTATAGCGAAGAAAATGAACGGAATGAGATATTTCTTAATGGGCAAAATGTAGAAGATCGAATTCGTACATTGGATATTGCCAAAAGAGTAAGCGAAGCTAGCGCCATTAAGATGGTTCGTGTGGCAATGGTCTCCCAACAACAAAAAATGGGTAAAGAAAAAGGCATTGTGATGGATGGAAGGGACATTGGAACTGATGTATTCCCTGAGGCTGAGCTTAAAATATTTATGACAGCCGATAAAAAAATACGGGCTGAACGTCGACAAAAGGAACTATTAGAAAGAGGAGACGTAGTAGATTTGGAAGATGTGATGGAAAACATTCGCCATCGGGATCATTTGGATTCCACACGCGAGGAAAGTCCACTGAGAAAGGCTGAAAATGCATGGGAATTGGATAATACGTCCCTTACAATGGAGGAACAGGTAGAAGTTGTATTGAAGTGGGTGGATGAAAAGATTAAAGAAATACTTTTAACTGAGTCAGTTCGTTAATTTAATTGATAAGCTGAAATTTGAAAGAACAGTATAGGACATTACAATACATTACATTATAGAACAATGGAAGTAGTTATAGACAAAGGATCGGGATACTGTTTTGGAGTTGAATTTGCCATTCAAATGGCAGAAGATACAATGAAAGATGTGGATAAATTGTATTGTCTAGGAGACATTGTACATAATGCAATGGAGGTAGATCGTTTAAAGAAAAAGGGGCTACAAATTATTGATAAAGACGAACTAAAAAATATAAAAAATGCCCCGGTACTTATTCGTGCGCATGGTGAACCACCAGAAACGTATCGAATGGCCATTGAGAATAATATTCAGCTGATTGATGCTTCTTGTCCAGTAGTACTAAAATTACAAAACCGGGTTAAAAATTCATATGATCAAAACCCTCAAATTGTTATTTATGGTAAAAAAGGTCATGCTGAGGTTATTGGATTGTCTGGACAAACCAATGACGATGCGATTATCATTACCGAAGAAGTAGACTTGGATCAAATTGACTTTACCAAACCTATTACCTTATATAGTCAAACCACGAAAAGTACGCGTGGGTTTTATGGAATGAAGGACAAAATCATGGAACGGATTGTATTAGCCAATCCGGGTAAATCGGAAGACGAACTTCCGCATTTCAATTCCAATGATAGCATCTGTAGACAGGTTTCCAATCGTGAGCCAAATTTGATCAAATTTTCGGAAGAAAATGATGTGGTTATATTTGTAAGCGGAAAGAAAAGTTCGAATGGTCGCGCACTTCACGGGGCTTGTGAACGAACCAATCCAAAAAGTTACTTTGTTGAAAACGAAGATGAATTGGATGACAACTGGTTTGATGGTGCAAAAACGGTGGGTATCTGTGGGGCTACTTCCACACCAATGTGGTTGATGGAACAAGTGGCAACTCACATCCGAAAGATGTGATGTAATTACTCGTATTTTATGTAATTTAAATTACACCAATCTAAAATTATATCAACGCGTGCCACTTATTGAAAGTTCGTATCAATCTCCCTGGTGGCTCCGTTACAAACATTTTGCGACCATTTATCCAACAATTTTTCGCAAAATCAGCTCTCCAAATTATATTAGGGAACGAATTATAACTCCCGATCAAGATTTCTTTGATGTTGACTACCTTAGAAAAAAAGGTCAATCCAGCGTTGTACTTATTTTACATGGATTAGAAGGAAGTTCTTCTTCGAAATATGCCATGGGCGTAGCAAAGTATGTGTTTCAAAAGGGCTACGACGCATGCCTGATCAACCATCGCGGATGTAGTGGTGAATTAAATAATATTCCGGGCTCTTATCATAGTGGATTTACGACAGATTTAGACCAAACCATTTCCATTTTAGCGAAACAATATGAACAGATTCATTTGGTTGGGTTTAGTTTGGGTGGAAATATCGTTTTGAAATATGCAGGAGAACAAGGAACCTCTTTACATCCTAAAATAGGCAAAGTAATTGCCGTTTCAGTCCCATGTGATTTAGCTGGGAGCGCAATAGCTTTGCGAAAACGATCTAATTGGATTTACATGCGTCGCTTTTTAGGAACCTTAATCCCAAAATCAATCACC
Source organism: Cytophagales bacterium (assembly GCA_965277185.1). Lineage (GTDB taxonomy): Bacteria > Bacteroidota > Bacteroidia > Cytophagales > JAHDFW01 > JAHDFW01. The sequence continues at coordinate 592,795 of CBDICC010000006.1, forward strand.
AAAATTGAGCGGGAACCAGTGGAAGGAATTGATGTAGAGAAGATTCGATCCAGTAAGGATTTCTTTGATTTTGATGAATTTTATACTGCTCCAGCCCACGGTTTTAACGGAGCGGAGGATTATTGGTCTAAGTCCAGTTCTAGGCAATTTATCCCTAGAATTGCCCAAACAACTTTTCTAATAAACGCATTGAACGACCCGTTTTTAACGGAATCTTGTTTTCCATTTAAGGAAGCGAAGGCCAACCCCAATTTTCATCTAGAAACACCAAAACATGGCGGACATGTTGGTTTCAAAGGAATTGGAAAAGGAAAGTATTGGATTGAAGATCGAATATTTTGGATCCTTGAAAATGGACCTACCAAAAAACAGGAATAAAGCATTGTTAAGGGCTCTTTGTTTATCAAGGAGTCTATAGAAATGATGTTTCTTGTTTTAAAGGAAATTCATCTGGATTTTTGTAGATTTGATTGAACAAGCGTGCCGCCAAAACATAAGAAACTACGTATCATTGGATTCTAGATCAGAAGCAATATTTTTAGATAAGCTTCGAAGCTTAATTTCGATTGAACCTGCAAAGGAGCAGTTCATTCTAGATTGCTTTGAGCAAAAGGAATACAGTAAAAAAGAATTGATACTTAAAAATGGGAGCATCTCCCGACATGAATACTTCATAATCGAAGGTTGCATGCGAATGTTCGTTTTGGACAAAGCGGGTTTAGAACACACGCTTTCGATATGCGTTGAAGGATGGTGGTGTGGAGATATTAAAAGCTTTACACAACAAGAATCAGCTTGGTTGAATATTCAAGCATTGGAAAAAACTACCGTACTACAAATCAGCCGGAAAGATTGGGATAAAATGATTACTTCAATCCCGGAAACGGAGCGTTGGTTTCGATTGGGATTCCAACATGGATTGATTGCTCAACAAGAACGAATCATTCAAAACATTTCAAATACAGCAGAAGAAAGGTATCAAAGTTACGCTAAAAGATATCCCCAAATCATAGAGCGTGTTCCACAGAAACATATAGCTAGCTACTTAGGAATTACGCCTGAATTTCTAAGTATGTTAAAAAAAAGAGGCGTTCAGTAGACGGATATCCGGTTCTTAAACTAGTTTAATCTTTTTTACAATTGCTACCCTGATCTTTACGGATTAGAATCGACAACCTTTAGCAAGAGTAATTATTTATGAGTATTAAATTAATCGGAGCAGGATATGGAAGAACAGGCACCAAATCGCTTCAATTAGCATTGGAACAACTAGGGTTCGGAAAGTGCTATCATATGGAAGAATTACTTTCCAATCCAAAAGGGGTTCAATTTTGGGAAGATGCCGACAATAATAAAGATGTTGATTGGGGTAAGTTGTTTGAACCCGGATCTTATCAATCCATTGTCGATTTTCCAGGTTCCATTCATTATAAAAAGCTTTATGAGTATTATCCAGAAGCTAAGGTGATTTTAACGGTTCGAGATCCTGAAAAATGGTATAAAAGCGCCTATTCCACAATATATAGTTTCGATCCGGGCATTAGTTTGAAATTAAAATTGCTGTTTTCATTGCCTTTTTCATCTATAGCGAGGCATTTGTTTCGAGTGGTGAAACTTATTGACCGATCTATTTGGCAGCTTTTTTTCGAAGGAAAATTTGAAGATAAGGACTATGCGATTAATCATTTCAAGAAACATCTAGAGGACGTTAAAAATAGGATTCCCGCGGATAAACTTTTGATATTTGAAGTGAAAGATGGTTGGGAGCCATTGTGTGAATTTCTTAATGTTCCAGTTCCAAACGAACCGTTTCCTTCGTCAAATAAACAAACTGATTTCCATATGTTGGCCAAACAAGTAGTGCGAAAAACGTTGAATTAGAAGTGTGATAAATTAAACGGAAATTACATGAGATCAACACAATGGATTACGGAAATTAATCGGGTTCTGCTTCCAATTTTAGGAATTGCATCCTTTTGTGTAGTCGGACTTGTGTTCTTTATGTCTGAGAATCGATACATTACAACGTTAATTAACCTTTGCATTCCATTATTTGGATTAGTTGGTTTATTTCTTTCTAAAAAATATGGAAAACCCTATATCTATTCGGTTTTCATCCTCAATTCAATTTTGATTTTCTTATTGATTCTTTTTGGGGGACCGAATTGTCCAGGTTGGATGATGTACTTCACATTGATCACGATGAGTTTTTTGTTTTTACCATCTAAATTTTATAAGTGGGGATTGTTAGCATTGATAGTGGTATTAAATACAGTTGGGCTTTGGTTAATCGGGAGTCCAATCTATGAAATTTTATCGATTTCGATTTCTTTATTAATAGTAGGAACACTTCTTGAACGGAGTTTCGAATTTCTCTTTCTCCAGCAAACAAAAATTGAAAAGCAAAAGAAGTTTATCGAAGAGAAGCAACAGGAAACAGAAGATTCCATTCGTTATGCTAAACGACTTCAAATGGCATTGCTACCATCGGATGAAAAAATGCGTCATTATCTCTTAAATTCATTTATTCTATACAAGCCCAAACACATTGTTGGAGGCGATTTTTATTGGCTTGAGTCACTTTCCTCAAAAGAAGAACGTACTTCTGCTGGTAACAGTAAGATTTCGAACTTGGAAGAAGTCAATAAAAATAATTCCAGTATAATTTTTGCCGCTGCAGACTGTACCGGACATGGCGTTCCAGGTGCCATGGTTTCAGTTATTTGTAACAACTGTTTGAATCGGGCGGTGCGTGAATTTGATTTAACAAGACCAAGCGACATTCTGAATAAAACTCGAGAATTAATAATTCAAGAATTTCAAGCAAATAATAATTCCAATGTTACATTAGATACCGAATCATTTGCGAAGGTGAAAGATGGGATGGACATCGCCCTTTGTAAAATCAATGGATATGAACTTAGCTTTTCGGGAGCCAATAATCCTATATGGATTGTGCGTAACGAGGAATTAATCGAAATAAAGGGAAACAAACAGCCCGTAGCACATTTTGATTACTGTACTCCATTTACCAATCATACCTTTGACTTATTACCCCAAGACATGATTTATGTTTTTTCGGATGGTTATGCGGATCAATTTGGTGGCGAGCATGGAAAGAAATTCCAAAAAGGAAAATTTAAACGACTCTTGGTTTCCTTAGCAAAAAAACCACTTTTTGAACAATATGAATTGTTACTTAAAGAGTTCAACGATTGGAAAGGTTCTACGGAACAGACAGATGATGTTTGTTTGATAGGCTTGCGGATTCAATAATTTAAATTTTCTTGTGTAAACAAAAACCCAATTTGCTTCTCTTTGTATTGTATTAGTATCTTTACAATCACTATGGCTGAAGCACTCAAAAACATGTACAACAAAGCTTTCTTTGACTCGTTCGTCAAGGAAATGCAAGTGGTCTATACCAAGTTTGATCAAAAAAGATTTATTGATGCTATTTACGATTCCAATTCAAATTGGGACGAATTGGAACTTAAAGAACGCATGCGTCACATTGCCGTAACGCTTGAAAAGTTTCTTCCAGAAAAATATAAAGTACAAGCAGAAATATTGGTTGCTTTAGTTCGACATATGCGAGCGAAAACGGATGCGGAAATGATATTTGAGTACATGTTTGTACCAGATTTTATTGAAGTATTTGGCATGGACGATTACGAGGCTTCTATTTTTGCTATGGAAGAAATAACACAGTTTGCAAGTTGTGAATTTTCCATAAGGCCGTTTATTGTCAAGTATTCTCAAACGATGGATCAATTGATGAAATGGACGGATCATAAGGATTATCGAGTGCGAAGGTTGGCAAGTGAAGGGTGTCGATCAAGATTGCCATGGGCGATGGCGCTTCCAGAATTTAAAAAGGATCCTACCCCTGTTTTACCTATTTTGGAAAAACTAAAAAACGACCCTACCGATTTTGTGTATCGAAGTGTAGCCAACAACTTGAATGACATCTCAAAAGACAATCCAGAAACGACCTTGGAATTGTGCGAAAAATGGATTGGCAAAACAAAGAATACGGATTGGGTGGTTCGTCATGCTTGTAGAGGATTGTTGAAGGAAGGTAATGCCCGGGCACTTTCGCTTTTCGGGTATAGCGACATTCATAAAGTCTATGTAACCGAATTTAGCCTGAATGAATCAAGTGTTGCTATTGGAGATGATATTACGTTTCGCCTGGCCATTAAGAACATCAGTGATGTACGGAAAAAACTCCGATTAGAGTATAACGTGTATTTTATGAAATCGAATGGTAAACAAGCACCGAAAATTTTCAAAATTTCAGAGGTACAATTGGATCCTGGAAAAGCTATAGGATACGCAAAGAAACATAGTTTCAAACTTATTTCTACTCGTAAATATTATACGGGAGCACATCGAATTGCGGTAGTGTTGAATGGAATAGAATTGGATTCGTTGGATTTTGAGGTGGTGTAGATTCACTCATAAAAATACATCATTAATCTGTATTTTTTTTATAATTTACACTTTCAAATTTTTATGATATGCAGCAATCATTATCTTCTTACTTCCACGGAATAAGTGCTAAACGGTTAAGTGAGGTTGAAATAAATCCAAATTCTTCTAATCAACATGAATTCAATGGAATTAATAAATTTAAATCAATTCTAGGTACGGAAAAACAAAGATTTCAAGGCACCTTTATATATTTAAATGATGATCCTAATGATGTAGCAGTTGAATCAGCCAACTTAACGTGGTATGATGCACGCGAAAATCATGCTATACGTACGGAATATAGATTATACTATACCTCTAATCCAATAATTAATGCTGCAAAGGTTGGGGACCTAATAATTATTGCTAAAACTACGGATAACGAATTAGCAGTAATCGTCGCCTCTAAAGATTCTACCTCAGAACAGCAAATGATGTGGTTATTTGGACTAGAACAAATCGATAACAGTTTCGAAGTAAAAGATTTTAAGCGAGATAATCGTGAAATCAACTTTGCGGGAAAGCATGTGATTTCTTCGTTGGGAATTGAAATACAAGAAAATAGTGATTCTTATCTAGAACAAATCTTAGAGAACTTTGGAGAAGTATTTCCTAAAACTTCAGTTTTTTCAGAATTTGCTAGATCTACAGTAAAGGATGTTTCCCCTATTGAAGAACCAGATGAAAGCCTTGTTAAATGGTTAGAAAGAGAGGAACTATTATTTAAAACACTTGAAAAACACATAGTTTCGAAACGGCTTTCTGAAGGATTTGGAGCTGATGGTAGAGACGTAGATGAATTTGTAAAGTATTCTTTAAGTGTACACAATAGAAGAAAATCTAGAGCAGGACATTCCTTCGAAAACCATCTGATGTCAATTTTCAGTGAAAACCAACTAATGTTTTCAAGGGGGCAAAAGACAGAGCGAAACAACAGACCGGATTTTCTTTTTCCAGGAATTGAATATTATCAAAGCCCTCAATTTACCGCTGAATTCTTAACTATGCTTGGTGTAAAAACATCAGTAAAGGATCGTTGGAGGCAAGTATTATCAGAGGCTGATAGAATCGAACAAAAACATTTAATTACAATGCAACCTGCCATTAGTCTAAATCAGACTGCAGAAATGCGTCAACAAAAGATACAACTTATAGTTCCTGCTCCATTATTTGAAACATTTCATGAAACACAGCGAATACACCTTATTAATTTAACGGATTTTATAAAGTTAATTAAAGAGAAACAAGATTCTATATGATATATCGGTGCATTTTGAATTCAATATTATACTTCAATGATCGTAAAATAAGAGGTGAATTAAACAAGATTCCTTATCTGATATAATCGGTCCTAACTTATATCTATTTCTTAAACTTACTTTAACGCGGTCATTGTTTTCCACATTTCTTGAGCTACAGCTCTTACAACAGGTACAGCAACTGAATTTCCAAATTGTTTATATAATTGGGTATCTGACACACCAATATCTCGGATTTTATAATTATCGGGGTAGCCCATTAATCTCTTACATTCTTCAGGAGTAAGTCTTCTTGGGTTTTGATCTTTATTTTGCGGAATTAGAATTTCAGACCCATCCTTATAATATCTAGCACTTAAGGTCCGTGATACACCATGTTTATTAACTAATCCAAATCCAAAACCATTTCCTTTTTCTTTGTGTTTCTGAGCGTATCTTTGCAAATACAACCAAAGTTTATCTGTTAATGTATACTTAGCGTCCACTTTTCCTTGGAGAATAGAAATAATTTCTTGTTCTTGATCAGGAGGGTCGGGGAATTTGAAACTTATGTTTTTATTGTATACTTCATTATTTAAAACCAACAATGAATATTCTTTCTCTGTGTTGAGGAACGTAATGTTTTTGCGTCCAATACACTACTATAAACTGTATAATTAAGTTCTTTTAAAGCTTTTAAAATTACTTTAAAAGTATTACCCTTATCATGAGATTTTAAATTTTTAACGTTTTCTAGCAAAAACGCTTTAGGTCTCTTTTCGCTGATAATCCGACAAATATCAAAAAACAATGTTCCTTGGGTTTCATCCAAAAACCATGTTTTTTTCCAAACTATTTTTCTTAGAAACTCCAGCAATACTAAATGGTTGACAAGGAAAACCGCCGACTAAAATGTCGTGATTTGGAATATCCTTTTCACTAATTTTTGTAATATCTCCAAAGGGTATTTCTCCAAAATTAGCGTCATATGTTTTCTTAGCGAATTTATTCCATTCTGATGAAAAAACACATCTTCCACCTAACTCTTGAAATGAAATTC
>CBDICC010000007.1:0-12065 GCA_965277185.1 Cytophagales bacterium
GCCCAAGGAGAGATGATTTTGCGTAAATCCTGCTGTAAATTCAACTCCCCTATTTTACGGTCGGTTCCTCTAATAAATTCTACTCCAAAATCAAATCGAATCTTTTCATATATCGGGTTTAAAACCTTAACATTTGATTGTAAAAAGTGATTGGTCAATGGCAATATAAAGTCTCTTACTTCACGAAGCTTTCCTTGAGTCACCTTCAATTCATATGGATCATTTGTAAATTTGACATTTGGAAAAGGGATCAAAACTAATGTTACATTACCAGGAGCAATTTCAGAGCGACCAACGGTATGGTTGACACATTTCACTTTGAATATTTCAGGAAATTCCTCCAACACAATCATTTCATAATCACGGATCGCTATGGCTCTATTTTTATGTCTTAATCGTTCACTAACGCGGGTATAAAACTCAGATTCCTGTTCTGCTACTCTACCTCCAAAAGAATCTTCAAATTGAGTGATCTTTTTGATATTAAAATCTTTTGCAACCAGCTTCTTAATAGTGTCCTCTTCAATCGCTGTTCTTATTCGATCTGGATCGTTTTCATCAATTGCATACACTGCCTCTGCACCTTGTCCAAGAATTTGAATTACATCATTAAAGGCGCTGGTATTATCTATAACTCTAACTCTCAACCAGTGTAAATTTCCTTCCACAATGGTATTCCCTTTGTTAATCTCTCTTGGAATATTTATGGTAATAACCCCCGAACGTACTAAGCCCAGCGTGGAATCACTTAAAATATTTTTGGAATCTAAAACGATCCACTCATTATCTCTAAGGTAACTCCATTCTACATCTGGAACTTCCAAATCTGGATCATCTGTTCCCTCTGCAAATTGAAAGTATAAAGACACGTTTTGAGGAGGAAGTAAACCTTCAATTCCCATCAACAATTGACCTTCGTATTCTTCATCAAATCGAGCGGAAGTTGGATCTTTTATATCATAACCTGGAACCAGTAATGAATCGTTTAATTCTGTGGCCCCATTAATGGTTGTTATTTCCTTACTACCAAAAGGAGTTAAATGATAAAACCCATCTATATCTTCACCCAAGTTAATTTCAACCTCTGATGTATATTCTAGTTCAACAGACTTTAGTTTAGGATTATAAGGTTCATTGGGCATATCCAAATTTGGATCGCTTGCTGCCAGAATAGTTGCTTTGGTTAGTAATTCATTATATCCTTTATGCTGAAAATCAACATCATTTAACTGCATTCTAATAAATCCAGCTTTTACGTTCGGATTATATTCAGACAAGGAAAGAATTCCATCCTCACGCTTATATCCATTAATCAAATTAAACGTAGTATCTGAATCCGGAGCCGTACCCGCAAGGTTAATATTACTTACATGATCAAAAACTTCAATTATCTTCTCCGTTGCAGCACTTTGCGTAACATTCGGTGGATCATAAGGAATATCTGCTCCATATGTATCCTGAACAAATGGCATAAAAATAGGCACCTCATTTATAATCTTAGGAGCGGCATACAATACAGACACGTCATAGGTATTTGGCTCACCAATTATTTCTTCTTGTGGCGGTCCACTTTTACATATTTTGTCAGTATACTTTATAGGAGGTGCATCCCCATCTTTTCGAACATCAAATCCTAAACTATTGTTTAAATCTTTCCAATCAAAATTGTACAAAAGTTGAAGTTTAACTGCAAACAATTCATTACCTATTTTGGTATTATAATCTACTTCTGTTCCTTCAATTTTACGTTTCCATAGCCGGTCTCTTCTAACCGTGACCGTGGTGCTTGTAATCTTGGAATCCTTTTCAAAAAAATTATCGGGTAAAGCCATTTTATCTCTTGTACTTTAATTAATATCTATTATACCAATATGTATAAATTCAGTCTTTTTTGTTTATATTACTAATCGTAACCAATCAGAATGGTCAATTAATAGGTCTTCCTTTAACTTCCGGAAAAAATCTCATTTGTGGTCGTAATCGATTCTTTGAAATAATTTAGATCTCTCCGATAGATTACAAAGTTTTGGTTCAAATCCTTTTGCCCTCTTATTTTTCTGAATTTCAATGGATATGCTTTATAATGTTCCTGCATATTTTCTGGAGGATCCATCCAATTAAGTATTACTTTAAGATTGCTTAACTTTTTTGAAAACACCTCTTCACTCCCAATATAAAAGTTGGATCCGGGTCCAGGAATGCTCCCAAAGGGAAATACAGGCTTGTTATTTGACAACCTAGTTTCGTCGTTTTGAAGTAGTAAGTTTGTAACACCAACTACGTTTACCTTAATCTTCACTTGATTTTGCGTAGCCAGCTTTAAATTTTTTAGTAACTCATATGAATAATTGCTTTCATCATCCACTGGCTTAAGTAAAATCATTTTAAATACAGGCCATTTACTACTCACATTTCCGCCGTGTATTTCCTTATTATACCGTACTACCTTGCCTACATCTGCTTGTAAAACAATTTGTAATTTAAACTCAGGCGTGGCACTAGTAGCGCTTATTGGATTTACCGTTACTCCCGGTTCGATCCATCCTTCTTCACCTGACAATTGAACTTTGATAAGTGATGACAATCCAGTTATAGTAGATCCTCCTATCGGCCCTTGCAGTTTTAGAGTAATATCAATTGTTCTGACTCCTTCTTGTAAAAACAACTGCGGCGAACCTATTGCAAACCCCACTTCTGCTTCATCCAGCATTATTTGATTGGATGCCCTTCCAAATAACTTCCACCTTTCTCCATCCGAAAACGGTTCTCCATTTCCATCTTCCGAATTAGCAACGGGTGCTTTAAAGATATTAATTGCATTGGTGTCCTGATTCTTTTGAATATGAATCGTCTTTAAACTCACTACTTTTGCGTTATTCAACGCAACGTTCTCCTCCAATTCAAACTTGATCAGCGCCCCAATATTATCTTTTTCCGCTGAAAATGCAGTCCCTTTTTTGAGCAAATAAGACGATACATTCTTCGCCAAATCCAACACTAAATATACTCTGTCAGGAACTGAGTCCTTAAACTCCAACTGTAATACGTCCTTATAGAAAAAATCCAGATGTCTTTTAGTAAATTGATTTAATGAATCCTGTCCCTGCTTGAACATCTGAATAAATCCAAGTAACAAACCAACATGAGGTTCATGCTCTGAGTAATTGGTTAATAATTCATTAAGTCTTTTTTCGGCTGCCACTTTTAAATGCTCATAGGTAGTATAAAACGCTTCAAAGACATTGTTTAACTCCTTTAAAGAAAGAAGTATTCGATCCGTATCTGTTGTAGCACCTGGTAAACCAAAAACTTCATCTTCCAACGCTACTATATCTGTCAAATCCTGAATTTCCCAAACCGAACTACCGGAAACGTTCATGTCGTACACAAATTCAAGATAATCTTGATCACTGTAAAAACTCGTTCCTCCATCAAGTAGTATATCCGCCTTTTTATCATAGGCTATCAATCTTCTCAATGCAAACGCCGCTTGAGACTCTATAATTGCATCTATATCGGCTCCAATTCCATCGAATCCTTTGGTTGTAGCTTGATTTTGTAAATCAATTAATCCTCTTGCCACGTCCGTTAAAAAAACAATTACTGGTTTTAAGTTTCCAGCTGTTAATGTAGGAATTGGTTCCAGTTCTGTACCTTTCAAGTTAACAAGCAACTGCTCATAGGCGGGTCGATTCGAATCAAACGTTGATTTAAGCAAGCTTGATACAAATGACACTTCTGTATTGACAATGAAATCACTCCAATCCTGCTCTTTTTCATTACTTATATTCCAATACTGAATTCTTTTTGCATAACGTCTGCAAAACTCAATCAAATCAGCTGTATCCCTTTCATCGACTAAAAAATAGCTCGGATCCAACACCTTCGTAAAACGCTGTGTCTGACTCGTCCCATCCCTCATTAGAGGATTTTTCTCGTTACATCTTTCTAAGCTGTTATTCATTTTGGTCACTTATTAAATATTTGTCGCTTCGTTTAAATAAATCGGAAATACGAGGTTACTCCTACTATTAACCTGAGGTATAATAAATTCCACATGTACATCTATGAATCCTTCATTTCTTCTCGAAGTGTCTAATGTGATAACTTCCGGAATAATTCTTGGTTCAAAGACCGTTATTGCTCGCTTAACCTGTTCCGATATTAAACTTTCAAACGTTACATTTCCAGGTTCAAACTGGAGATTTGGTAAATCTGTTCCGTAATCAGATTGCATAATTCGTTCACCTAATTTGGTTGAAAACAACACTTCTAAGCTTTGTCTTATATCTTCCTCCGCAGAAACCATATCAACCGCATTATTTCCTTTTTTAAACGTGGGTGGAAATCCCCATCCTGTCCCTAAAAACGTATTATTTTTATCAGCCATAAGACTCTATATTTTTTAATATCGACCTTAATTCTATGTAGAAAAAGGATGTCTATTTTGTATCGTTTTGTTTTATCTTATTCAAATATTGCTAACCTATTAGCACTGTAGGTGCCCCCACGGCAGAAGCTGCTCCACACAAACATGTATCTCCTACTCTTATCGCAGGTTTCTTTCCTATTAATACCGTGGTACTTCCAATTAAAAATGGACTCGCAGTTAGCGGATGTCCCATTGATGGTGGAATTGTACAAGTATGCATGTCAAGAGCAACGCAAGAAGGTTTTCCTTCAATCAAAACCGTTGCTTCTCCCGGTCCCGTAATTGTTCCACCATGATTTGTTGTATCTCCTACCAATGCTGCTGCCGGCATAACTCCTCTTTATTTTAAATTAATTATTGTATTCATAAAATTCGCTTAGTTGATGTGGACAAACTGTCCAGAAACCTTCGCTATGGCACTTGAACTAAGTTCTGCTCCAGATGAGCCATCTGCCGTAAATTCAGCGCTGGCACTATTTGCAATGTTTACCCCTTCAATATTTACATCGCCCGTTGCAGTCAAATTCAAATCTGCGGAACTATCTATCGTAATTCCATCGGAATTCATCAGAATACTATTCCCATTTTCGTCCTCAATCGTTATACTTCCATCTTCCTCACTCATCATTAACTTATTGCCAGCTGGCGTTTCAATGCCAATTGACAAAGCTTCTTCATCATCATTAAAAGTCATCTTTAAACCTGTTTTAGTGACCAATCCTTTCTCAAAATTATCATCCGTAGCCTCAAAAGGCGAAGGACGTCCACTACTATGCAATGCTCCTAAAATCATTGGTTGACGTGGATCATTATTAATAAAACCCACAATAACTTCGTCACCTACGTCTGGTCGGAAATACATACCCGAACTTTCTCCAGAAAGCAAATTTCCTAATCTTGCCCACACACCATCTTCTTCATTGCTCACAATAGGAATTCTGACTTTAATTCGCCCTTCACTATTTGGATCCTCCTCTAATGTCGTCACGACTCCTATTTGTAATCCCTCAATTGAAGGGATCATAGCCGAAACGGGTTTGTCTACAACTTCATGGGCCTCTTTTGCAAACCAATCTGGACATAATCCAAATTCCACATTCGTTTTCCAATCTCCTTGGTGCATTTCATGATTGATTGCAGAAACAAATGCAGTTCCGTTAAATCGATCTCCAACTCCTCCTAGATCAATACTATCACCTGGCTTAATGCCTGCGTATCCTTGAAATTTCACTCGTCCACGTACCTTTGCTAATTTGCTTCGTAACATTTTTGCATCTGCCCATGCCTGCAGTTCTTGTTCCGTTAGTTGCCCAGAATGATATAGTTCATAGTCACTCAAGCCAATAACATCAGACAATTCTGCAGAGGTCAAATTACCGTGCTCTGGTATTTTTAATGCAGTAGGTTTTTTAGCATCCGTTTCAACTCGTTCTTGACCAGTTGAATCCCATGATGAAGCCTTGACGTTACTATATTGATACCTCGCATCAATTTCTGCCTCAAATTCTATAATGGATGTCCCAAATACAGCGGCGACATCCGGTGTTTTATTAATTACAGGCTCTGCTACAATGACTTTACCGTCATCCGTGTAAACCAATTTTCCATTTACATCTGCTCTTGAAACAATAAAATCCCAATCACAGGCATTATATTGTACCAACTCATTGAAAGAAGTTGATGTACTTTCTACATCTTTTCCTAAACCATATAATTTAATGATATCTTCAATGGCATCCGAATCGGTAGAATCAGAAAAAATACTGCTCTTTCTTCCAATAGTCATTTTCACCGCCTTATCTTTTAGTTCTACAACCAAAACGGACGGTTTGTTATGCCGAATTTTCACTCCATGATTTATAACAATTCCTTTAAAAACTGTTTCTTCATCTAAATGATAGCCCAGAGTAATCTTAATTTCTTTACCCGGAACAAAATCATTTGAATTGCTTGCTTCAAAATCCTGCTTCGCCGTATCTCCGTCGTGCAAAACAATCTTTGCAGAAGATATTTTATTTACACAGCGAGAAATAGAAAAAGAAATTACTTCATAGGTATCTTTCACCGGTACACCTTCAGAAAATATCTTGAAAGTCGTAAGATCGGTGCTTTTTTTATTCGGTATAATACTTTTTAATAATCCCATTTATATTGTTATTTCCAAGCTGGTAAGCTATATTTCTTTACTTGTAATTTCTATTTTCAGTATAATCCTAATACTGATTCTTAGTTCCTCATTTAATCTGAATTTACAATAGGAGGAAACACTATTTCATCACCTTCTTTTAATCTTCTAAAATTCAATAGCTTATTTGCCTTTGCAACCTCTAAATAATACGATTCGTCATCGTAAATTTCTTTGCACATCAATGGCAGCGTGTCGCCTGCTTTCACAATTCGTGTATGCGTCAAATCTGGAGAACTTAATCGGGCTAACTTACCTGCTAGACTGTCCGTGGTATGTTCCTTAAAATTTGCCGTAATTAATGCTCTCAAAGGGATTCCCGCTGAATTAAAGAGCTGATAATCTACATCATAAGACTCCATTACCCCGGTAAAAACTAGCGTACCCCAATTAATAATTAAAAAGGCCGGTTGATGGGTTAAACCATTGAATCCCGTTAAAGTTTGAAACAAACGAAGTTGCGTTTGCACCCACAATTCAGTTGGAACACTACTCAATTCAGACGAAATACTTTGAGGACCAGTTACACCTGTGCCATCTAACATGAAATTAAATGTTAATGATCTGGAGGCTGTTTTCTTATAAATTTGCCTAGGTAAACTCTTTCCTGCTTCTTCAGACTCATCATACGTATGAGAGTTGGTTAGCTTGTAACTTTTAGGATTAAAAAACGCTACAAAAGCTCCAACGGGAGGTCCGGTAAAATCATCTTTCGCAAACGCGACTATTTTCAATTTTTCTAATGCTCCAGCCATTTTAATTCTTTCTTACTTACTTTTCTATCTGTCTTTCTTGTCCTTCAATATCTCCATAACCTTATCCACACAATCTTGAATCATTGATTCTCGATCTTTTTTGGAAGTTCCGCCTCCGCTTCTGCGGCCTTTGGCATTTGTTACAGTTCCTTTTATTATTAATTCCCGTACTTCTATTGGCATAACGTTGAGCCTAATTGTTTCTAATTGTACTAATACTAATCTTCAATGAGCAATCAAACTCTTCTAAAATACTGATAAGAAAGTTTGATCTCATCTACCATGATTCCACTTTGCGAGGCATTCATCCCCGAAACTGTCCATGCCTTAGGATATGCTTTTTCAAAACTCCAGGTGACCAATGGTTGGTGCTCTTGATCTAACAAGTGCACCAACACATTAATCGGTGTAAATCGAAAATTTTCAATTGCATCCTTAAACCAACTTATCAAACCTGAATCCAAAAGCATACCTCGCTTTAAATCCAAATCGCCATATGTTGGTGGCTTTGGAAGTCGATGAGTAAAACGGTTTTCTCCACCTTCCTCTAAGGGTTCTTCTCCAAGAGTTGTCGTGATTCCTGCTACTTCCTGAAACCGAACATCATTGTCGGTAACTCCAGGAAGATCTACAAACTCAACTTTGAAGTGAAAACCTACTTCTGGATAATAACTCATATTAGTCGTTTTGAATAGTTAGTCCCTCGTGACAAATTTCAATGGTCTCTATTGCAGTCTCATTTCCGGTTGCATTCAATGATGGTCCTTCTACTTTTAAGGGCCACGCTTGTGTCACCTTCCAAACCATAACTGGTGCATGCTCTTCATTCAATAAGCTAATAGTAAGATCTCTACGCTGCGGCACATTCATTTTTGCTGAATTTAACCAGTCAAAAAACTCGTTATCTGAAGGTACAATACCTCTCTTTAATGTAATGTTTGAATACTTGTTCATACCTGGCATTTTCAGGTTGTTAAAGGATGGTTCAGAACCATCGCGATACTCAATCATTTCTTTTTCTGTCGTTAATCCAGATACTTCTGAAAATCCGATGTTTGAACCATTCCATTCTACTTGAAAATGAAATACTGGTAATGGATAAGTTGCCATAATTTATTTTGCTTTTATTGTTTTAAAATTTGATTTAACTTTTGATATTAATTTATGTATTGAATTCTATTCACCTCGGTATTAGGAGACTTGAAGCTTATGTGAAAATTTCAGAATGATAAATTCAGCGGGACGTACAGCCGCCATTCCTATTTCTACAATCATTCTACCTTCTAATATATCCTGCGAACTCATGGTGGATCCCAAACCTACATTTACATAATATGCATCTTCAGGAGTCGCTCCTGCTAAGGCTCCATCCTTCCAAATTCCGGTTAAATAGTTCTCAATCATCACTTTTACACGTGTCCAAGTATTGGCATCATTCGGTTCGAAAACCACAAATTCCGTTGCCTTCTTGATCGACTCTTCTGCATTAATAAACAATCGACGTACATTCACGTATCTCCATTCATTGTCATTTCCTGCCAGTGTTCTTGCGCCCCAAACCAAGGTTCCTTTTCCACTAAATGTTCGGATCGCATTAATTGATTTTCCTGAAGTTGGATCCACATTCAATCCTTCCTGGTCTCCGTCTGTAATTTTTGTTATTGGTTTTACAACCGCATTTAAACTTACGTTTGCTGGAGCTTTCCAAACTCCTCTATTTCGGTCTACTGAAGCGTAAACTCCGGCCATAGCAGATGCTGGTCCTAAAATTCCAAATCCTTTACCTGCAGCTTTAATAGCTAACTGACCATTTAAATCTCTTCTGAATTCATCGGTAATAATAGAGCCTAAATCACTTTGCAAAGCTTTAAGTTTCAATTCATCACTTCCTGCTGCATCCACAGTATTGTAATAAAACCTTGCATCGGTAACTCCACCAGCAATCGTTGCGGGAAATCCCATAACAGTACCATCAAAATAAGCAGCCATAATCCCATCTACCTCTGCCAATGTTAATCCTCTTGCATTCGATGTCGCAAATTTGATGGCTTTTTGGATGAGTCCCATTTTCACGGTATCCGTCTCTCCACCTGAATACAATCCTGCAAAACGAGCATTATCTACTACTGTCGCTCCAGCAGCGTTCGTTGGTGTAGAAGTCAAGGCCGGTAAACCAGCCAACGTAGTCGCTTCCAAAATTCCTCCGGCCTCAGCAACGCTCAAATCAAAATAATCTGTCGCATCATATACATCAAATGTAATTTCTGCTGGATCTATGTTGGGAAAAGGAATGCTTGTCTGTAACTCAGGATAATAAGCTGCTCCATAACTTAAATTATTGGAGCTTACCTGCTGATTTCTAAAGTCATCCGCATTTTCCAAATTTGTTTGATTCTTATCATAATAAGCATCCATTATGACAAATCGATCTTGCATCTTAGCACTATGAGCTAAAGCTGCATCATACACAACCTTGATTTTACTTGTTGGAGTTGTGATATTTTTAATACTTGGAAACACTAACAGCGTAGGCTCATCTGCCATTTCCAAAGCTTTAAAAGATTTACTTAAATTAGCTTCTGTTACGGAACCTGCTGACTGATATTTATTAACAGACACTATATAACAAGGGCCTCCTCCATTGGCAAAATAAAATTGAAGAGAGGTATACATTAAGTATTTTGAAATAGTTGGATCATCTGCACTAGCTACATTTCCGCCTGCACCGATTGTTACATCAACATCAGTTGCTGAATCCGGTCCACCAAATAATTCTTCAAATTCAATCATTGAAGTAATTCGTTTCGGAATTGTTGCGGTAGTTGCAGCTCCATCAACCGTAGGTGCGTTTTTTTCGTGTAAAGCCGTGTATCCGATAAAAGCCGGAATTGCGGTTGCAACCGAGGCTACAGAGCCAGGGAGTTTCGAAATTTCTTCGACATATACTCCAGGTGTATTATAAGTAGGCATATTATATCTTTCTTTAAATTTTTATATAATCAATTTAGTTCGAGATTAAAATCTCTTATCTGTTTGAAGCAGCTCCTTAAGACTCCTGAAGTTTGTGAGAAAAACGTAGAATAATAAACTCAGCCGGACGAACAGCTGCCATTCCAATTTCCACTATCATTCTTCCTTCCAAAATATCTTGTGAAGTCATAGTAGAACCTAATCCTACATTTACGAAATAGGCATCTTCTGCCGTTGCTCCTGCCAATGCTCCATCTTTCCAAAGACCTGTAAGATAATTTTCAATCATCACTTTCATTCGAACCCACGTATTTGCATCATTTGGCTCGAAGACTACAAATTCGGATGCCTTCTTAATCGACTCTTCAGCAGTAATAAACAATCTTCTTACAGGTACATATCGCCATTCATTGTCATTTCCTGCCAGCGTTCTTGCTCCCCAAACTAAGGTTCCTTTTCCTGCGAAACTTCGAATTGCATTGATAGACTTTCCTGTTGTGGCGTCGACATTTAATCGATCCTGATCATCATTGGTCAGCGCGATAGATGGTCCAACTACATTTGCAATACTCACATTCGCTGGAGCCTTCCAAACACCTCTTGTCCGATCCACAGATGCATAAATCCCTGCTATTGATGCACTTGGGGTTAAGACAATCGTCTTGGCCGCACGTTTAGCATCCAAATCAATAATAATACTGTTAATTACACCCTGCGTATCTGAATCTCCAAAAGCCTTAGCATCTGATAATAATGCTGTACTTACATCGGTGCCATTCACATTCAATTGTACCGTTGAATTTTCCAGCAATATCGATGAATCAGGATATGAAAGTGCTGTATTTAAATTTGGATAATAACTTGCTCCATATTTCAAATTAGAACTGCCAATATCATCCCGGTAAGTTGCACCGCTTCCTATTGGATCACTCAAAACATCCAAAATGGAAAATCGGTCTTGTAAACTAGCACATTGTGCCATCATGTCTACATATACGTCCTCATCCGGTGCTTCTGGAGCAACAAGTAGTGTTACTTCATCTATTCTCCCTAATTTATCCAAAAAACCATCTCCACTTGGAGAATTAGCACTCTGAAAACTTGTTTTTGCAATGGTATCGGTATAATCTCCTACTGACATTACCCAGCAAGGGCCTCCTCCATTGGCAAAGTACATTTGCATGTGATAATAAAACACATATCCTCCGGTCACACTCGAAAGTGTGCTTGTATCTACATTATATTTCCATCCTACAAAAGGTCCTCCAAATGCTTCTTCATATTCAACCATAGAGGTGATTCGTACAGGCTCTCCTGCTCCCGCATCGGATTGGGTAAACCCCATGAATCCTGGGATGGCAGTGGCTACACCAGCAACTGAAGCTGGTAAGGTGGAGATCTCTTCTACAAATACTCCGGGTGTTTTATAAGTTGGCATAATATTCTAATTTAATTTTTTACTAATGAATTTGTTTTAACGAAATCAATGAGTTCAATTATTCCTGAACTTTGTGCATAAATCGAAGGATGATAAATTCTGCCGGACGTACTGCCGCCATTCCAATTTCAATAATTAACCTTCCTTCTAAAATATCTTGAGAAGTCATGGTCGTACCTAATCCTACATTCACAAAAAATGCATCTTCTGGTACAGCTCCGGCTAATGCTCCATCTTTCCATAATCCAGTCAGATAGTTTTCAATCATGACCTTAGTCCTGGTCC
>CBDICC010000008.1:0-141175 GCA_965277185.1 Cytophagales bacterium
CAAAGATTGATCGCCATGGTAAAGGACTTGAATTAGGATGTTGTTCCAATATTACTTGTATATCATTATCCACCAATTTTGCTTCACTTGAAGAGCCTACAAATATTCCATATTAAATTACAATTATATAGATTTAAATTCTATTAATATAGCATATAAAAATCATAATAATACAATATAAAGTATTTTATTTTACTTAATACCTTCTCACCTGATGTGAGGTAGAGTTAACTAATCAACACTTAGCCGAAATTCCTATCATTCAATCAAAACCACCATTTCCTTCAAATCCAAGGCTAAAAAGTTCGAACTCCCGCACCAAGGGGTCACCAAGAGAGCAAAACCTTTTCGCGTAAGCGGAAAGGTTTTTTTGTTTTCAGCGATGCCTGAAAAACAAACAGGGTTCAAATCTTTGAAACCGAGGTACGAGGTTCACGAAGCGCAACGGAGTAATCCTGGCTTGCCTTCACTAAGTCATTTGGACGAAGCAAGGTGCAGAGGCTCAGCATTTTTGGCAAAACTGTACTTTCCTTAAGTTTAGCAGTCACACCTTCCCCTGAAAGTCTTTTTTCGTTTCAAGCAAGGTTTACCGTTTACTCTAAAATACCCAAGCTAATTCGGATGTTCCAAGCCTTAAAAGGAGTAGCTGTTCTGGATTTGTAATCCAGAACTAAATAATTATAAGCATTTGCAATGCGCAAAACTCAAAGCCACGACTTTATTTCATAACATAAATGAAATGAGTTATAAAGTGATTTCTTAATTATTTCATATAATATAGTTTTGACTTGTTTTACGGTTTGTCGGATTACAAATCCTCATACTATGCCATTTAGGATTGCAAATCCTAAAAAGCATTTGTTATCTAATCGACAACATCAAGAATAGTTGAAATAAGTGTTATTTCCCAAATCAAACCTTGGACGAAATCCTAATCACCCCACCAAAACCACCATCTCCATCAAATCCTTCGACAAAAAGTTCGAATTCCCGCCAAGGGTCACAAAAAGCACCAACTTACTTAGTGCTTTTTTTAAGCTTTGATTTTCTTGGAGTTATAGACAAAAATAAGTCTGGATTTTGCTAAAATCATCCATAACCATTGAATCGGGCCTATTACCAAACCGAAGAGGAAAAAGCTCAATTTATTTCTAAACCCTTCAATTCATGCGATTGGTCTTTAATAATCGTCCTTCTATCGAATAAAATATTGGAACTTAAAATTAGAATTTAATTTTGTGCGTTTTTGCAGTGGGGTTATGGAAATTGATTTGAAAATATTTAAGGTCATTATTAGACTAAAATCATTAATAGTATTTTTACTTACTATTTTAATGCACTCACCGGGTTGGGCGCAGGTACAAACAAAAACATACGTCACTACTAAAGTCGCCTCGTCCATCAAAATTGATGGCGAAATGACGGAATCTGCATGGCAAACCGCCAATATTGCTACTGATTTTGTGGAGAGAAATCCAACAGAAGGAAAACCCCCAAGATTCAAAACAGAGGCTCGAATTCTATATGATGATAACAATATTTATATCTTGGGTTACTGCTTTGACGACAACCCTGATAGTATTTTAACTCAACTCGGAGAACGCGATGATCGTCTGAATGCCGATTTATTTTCGGTATCTTTTGATCCATATAATAAGATGTTGGATGCTTTCAAGTTTTCTGTAACTGCCTCTGGCGTCCAAGCAGATTCTCGAATTTCTGATCCTTCGTTTAACACTGTTTGGGAAAGTGCCGTTAAGATCGTGGACAATGGTTGGATTGTAGAAATGAAAATACCCTATTACGCTATTCGATTTCCGAAGCAAGAAGAACAACTTTGGCGATTACAATTCGAAAGAGAAATACGAAGATCTAGACAAGAACTTCAATGGTGTTTGGTTCCCAAAAAGGTAGAAACCCGACTGAATTACTGGGGGGAATTAAAAGGGCTGAACAATATCAAAGACCCCATGCGTCTTTCTTTATCACCTTATGTCTCCACTTTTGGACAACTAATAAATAATCAACTTACCACGGGTTTTGGAGCTGGTGCAGATTTGAAATATGGGCTCAATGAAAGTTTTACGCTTGATTTAACCTTGCTGCCGGACTTTTCTCAAATCAGATCTGACAATGTAGTAAAAAATCTTGGCGCGTTCGAGGTGGTATTTGAAGAACAACGTCCCTTTTTTCAAGAGGGCATTGATTTATTCAATAACGGTGGCCTTTTTTATTCTAGAAGAATTGGAGGTACTCCTGTGAACTTAAGTAATGCCTATTCCAGCCTCGATTCCAATGAAACGGTAATTAACAACCCAATTAATTCCAACTTGATTAATGTAGCCAAAGTTTCAGGCAGGAATAAAAAAGGGCTCGGAATTGGAGTCATGAACGCAATTACCGCTCCCTCCTACGCCACCATCCAGAATAATGAGGATACCAGTACCAGAATGGTTCAAACGAATCCATTGGTGAATTACAATATTGTTTCATTTGATCAGAATTTAAAGTCAAACAGCTCTATCTATTTCATAAACTTAAACACTACACGAATGGACGGCTATGAAGATGCTAATGTGACTGCTGCTGGAGGAGTTTTCGTTACTAAAAAGTCGAAGTATTCCGTTACGGGCGATCTGAAAATTTCGCAAAAAGACACCTTATTATCAAGAAATTTTATTCGGGCCAATGAGAAGGACGGTTCCAGTTATTCATTGAGTTTTGGAAAAATTAAAGGTAATTTTAAATACCGACTATCCACCGAAAACAAGTCTCCTAATTACAATCCGAATGATCTGGGAGTGAATTTCACAACCAACATTCGAACTCATTCGTTGAATTTGCAATACAACAAATATAATCCGTTCTGGATTTTAAACGGGAGTTATAACAACCTCACTTTTAATGTAGAACAGGACTATACAACAAATCAAATTCTCAAGAAAAAGTATAATGGTCGTTACTTCTTTCTGTTTCCAAGCTTCGATGCATTGTTTGTAACAATGAGTTCTCAAGTGGGCGACGGAATTGACTTATTTGAATCAAGAGTAACCGGGCAACCATTTATTATTCCTGAATGGTATTTTAACGGTATTGGAATTTCAACTGATTACAGAAAGAAATTTGCGTTTGATGGCGATGTTGGTTTTGGAAAAGGTTATTTCACAAACTATATTTCCAATGAATATTTTGAAGTGAATGGAGCACCGATTATTCGATTGAGTGATAAACTTACCTTAAGGCCATCGGTCAGTTATAGCATGTTTTTTAATGGAGTTGGTTTTGCGGGTTATTACGACAATCAGCCTAAATACGGTGTCCGGGATGTTCGAACTTTAACCAACATTTTTCAAGGGAAATACCTGTTTAAGAACAACTTATCTTTAACCGTTAGATTCCGTCATTACTGGTCTTATGGTCTTTATGATTATTATGGTGATCTGGATTCCGAAGGTTACATCGTTAAAGATGAAAGTTTTACTGGCAACTCAGATTTCAACTATAATGCCTTTAATACAGACATTGTATTTGGATGGCAGTTTGCGCCGGGAAGTTTTTTAAATGTTGTTTACAAAAATTCGTTGCAACAAGATGGCCAACAAATTGAGCGTTCGTATTTTAGAAATGTAACCAGTGTTTTCGACGATAACCAATTGAACACGCTTACCATGAAAGTAATTTACTTTTTTGACACGGTCTCAAGCTATAAGAAGTTATTTAAAAAGCAGCCAACATTATAATTATAAAAGCACGGATTTGTGTAAAGGTATCGTTCCGTAGCAAGCTTAACACATATTAACATCGAATCACATAACAATGCCTTTTTCCAAACGATTTGTTGTACAGATAAACATCCAAACCTTCCAATTTTTCCCACTTAGGTATTACGTTTTCGATAATTCGTTTTAATAATTAGAAGAAGAAGGAAGTATAACCACATAGTCAATTAAGAATTTATTATATCAAGAAATGCGAGGCGGAACGAAAAAACCACTCAAATGAGTGGTTTTTTCGTTTAGAAGAGGCTGCTAAAGTAAATACCTTCTATTTCTGCAACATCTTACCTAACTGCTTATCATAGATAGTAAGCCTTAAAAGACCAACCATTTTTACCCATCCGTTTATTCAAAATATTCCGCTCGAATAAAAACGTTATTTCCTCCATCAATTGTTAGGAATACTTTATACGAATGAGGAGTCGCACCACTTGTCTCAATGAATTCATAATAATCGGTTTGATAGTTAAATGTATGTGTAACGCGATCACTATAGCCTACTCCATCCCATAATTGAATCGCTGCACTCCAACCAGAATCTCCAAAACCGTTATTAATGGTATAATAATCATTGGAGTATGCACCATTCAAAGTGATAGCTGTAGATCTATGATGACAATATATCTGGAATCCTAATGTACCTGACAATGTTTGCCCCTCTAAATATCCTCCTAATGCGTTGGCACTATATCTAAATTTCACATTTCCAACAGTCACTTCTGAAGTAGTTAAAGCTGTCGCCAGTGGAGTAACTATTTGCGCATAAACGGGACTTGTTCCTGAACTTGCTTTGAATCCCATATTTGCAATGGCTGTGGAGTCCAGCTGCGTATCTGTATCAACCGTATGATTATTCCAATTCATGGTATCCGCTGCCGTTATTCCGTTTGCAATGGAACTTGCAAATACCGGATCGCTTTCTGCAACTCCTCCTGCTAAACTATCTGCTACGTTTGAATGAAGTGCGTATGGTACACTTAATAATTGACTTGTTCCCGTAATGGTATAATTAGTCCCACCTGTTGGATCTGTCTCGGTCTGAACAAAGTATGGACCATTGCTCCAGTCAATCGTCCCAAATGAACCGGATACAATCGTTCCTGCGCCTAATTCCAGTGATACTAGACCATTTACATTACTAGTCGGCAATTGTGTTTCTACATATACCGCGGTGCCCATAGCCGATCCTTGCAGGATGCTCATTTGTATTCCAACCATTTGGTTCGTAACCAACGTATTATTGGCGTCTCGAATCACTGCTTGATACGACATTTTTTCAGGTGATTGTGCTCTTAGATTGAATACGATTAGAATCAATAAGCTAGATATAAATATTCGTTTCATAGTTTTGTAGTATTTCATTTTGTCTGATTTAATAATATTTTTTTATAGTTTTTTGCTTACCTATCAAGGTCAATTCGAAATTCTCGATAGATGTTATTGGTTTTTCACGATTTTGTAGGATTGACTTATTTTATCGCCATCCATTACCGTCAAAACATACATTCCAATTGGATAATCAAAAAGTTCAATACGGGTTTGTTTTGATGACAGTGCGCGTTGCTGAAGTAATTTCCCCTGATTATCCATCAGGTACAATGACAAATCATTGAAATGATTTAGGCTTGTTTTTAAGAGGACATACTCCGAAGCTGGATTGGGATACACAGAGAGTTCTAAAGATGCACTTAATTCACCCGTCCCTTCTATTATATAAACTTCAAAAGGCTGTTGAACTCCCTGACTTTCGCTTTGATTGTTATCCTTATTTGACGAGTAAAATACTTGCCCTATGGAATAGCTGGTTGTTCCTCCTGAACCCGTAGTTTCTCCCCCTGAAGTCACAACAGATTCTTGAGCGAATACAGTTACACTTGCTAATAATAAGCCAGAACTGATTGTTAAAATTTTCGTTGTTTTCATATACATTTTGAATTGCTTTGAAACAAATGTACATGAGATGAAATAAGACGGCTAACTCAAAAACTTAGTTTATCAATTCAAAAACTAAGCTTTACATAATTAATTGACTAACAACGAATTAAACATGCGTCTATTCGTGTTTTGATACTTTTACCAATCTAGCAAAACCAATCTAAAGGGTTAGATTGGCAATTAAATAATACATTAGGCCATCCGTTTTGAAAATATTTTAAGGTAGTTTTTCATGCCCAAACCTGCAACATGTGGAAGCTTTCAATTGCTTCCACAACCGGAATAATCCATAAGAACATCCATGTGTAGGGGGGCCGTAATTAACTTATTTATATCTTCTTAATGTAGACCAGGGAGGAATAAATGTGATTAACCATTTCTTTTTGGAAAGTTCGCCACAATTCCATCCAGTGAAAATCGGTCCCATTCCTTTGGTAATAACAATAGAGCGATCAATAATATGGCACGATACATTACATGTTGTAAATCCCAGATAGGCTCTGAAAGACCATGACCAAACGTGACTATGATTAAAACAATTGCCAGTAAATACAATGCTAGATCTCTGCGCCATCCAAAGAGCAACCAAACTCCTCCAATCAGTTCAACGTAGGACGTGAAATACGCTGCTATTTTCAACATCCCAACGGGCAAATATTCATTATAGGGCATGAAAAAATTAGTGAATATATTATCAACGCCCCAATTAAACACCTTCCCGTATCCTTGCATCAAGAATATAAAGGCTAATAATAATCGAATCGTAAGCAACGCTATATTTCGGTTGAGATCGGTATTGGTATCTAGAATTTTCATAACCGGGAAGGCTTTATTATTTGGTGGTAGTGGACACATTTTCATGGCCAAAAGGACAATGCCGACAAGCATTGCCACAGCAATAACCCCGATTACGTAAAAAATGTTCCGTCAATACCATAAAACCATTTTCAAAATAGTAATCCGTCCCTTCTTTTAAAGCTTGATTATTCCCTGACGCTTGTGTATTTTGGGATTGATTATCTTTGGAACCTTCGCTCATTGGCTTTAATAAAATGGATGTATTAAATTAAATTGAATTAAGGATGATAAAAATACACCTCAGAAGGAATGATTCCCACCTCCATAGAGTCCTGTAATTCGCCTGAATTATCGTATTGATACACCGTTCCATCCTCAATGAATGATTTAGGATCTGACACAAAAATAGCTCCGCTCGTCGTATCCGTTCCCATTCCATACCATATTTTATTTTGGACCAACACTTGTTCTGCATTAGGGATTAAATTTTGAGATGCATCAAACCCCAATACCTGATTAGAGGCGTTTAATAAAATACGATCAGACACCTTATCGTATCGAACGATTGGGTTAAAACTGGCTAGTGGCCCTGAAAAAACATACGAATCAATAGTTCCATCTGCTAAATTAGCTCCAAACATGGCCAATTGAGGAGTGTAGGAATTATCTGCTAAATCCACATCTAATACCCAAATCCGATTTAAACCATCTAATGTCATACTCTCAGGATTAAGTAATACCGAAGACGAATCAATAATAGAATCATTTGCAATGTCAATTTGAAGTATTCTATCCGTCGCAGAACTAAGGATATACGCATTGGTGTCTCGCACGATTAACTCTTCAGTCGCTCCTCCAATAAAAATACTATCGTCGATCGAATTTGTACTTAAATTTACCACCCAGACATAATTCGAGTATAAATCGGTCACATAAGCCTTTGAATTAGAAACGGGCTGAAAATATCGAGGCGAGGTAAACCCAGTTATAGTAGAAATAGATTTAAAATCACGGCTATTCACGACTTCAACTTTCCCTGAATTATTCAATACCAAATACCAGAGGCCATTAAATAAATAAGCCGATTGCAACACATCACCAAGCGGAGCATGATTTACGCTTTGAAACACATTTGGTAACAAAGTATCCGCATCCAAATCCCAAATAGAAACACTTGAATTCCCCCAATTATACGTCCCCTCATTCAAAATCAATGCGTAATTAAGTGGAAAACCCGTTGCGTTTGGAGCAGGTTGAGGTTGCGGTTCATTCCCCTTACACCCAGCCATTACTACAAGAACACAAAGCACCAGCGTGTAAAATACTGCTTTGAACTGTTTTTTAATGTTGGTTTCTAAAATCACGCTTTCAATAAATAAGTTAATTTTCTTCTATTCAATTTAATCTGTCGGATGCAAATCACAATACCAAAATCCATCGGGAGCGTTCGTTTTCGACTCCTCATCCATATGGTCCGAACGTATTGATTTATCCAATGGTTTAAATACTTTTTCACCCGTTTGAATGGGAATCGAAGTATCAAAAATAGGGCCATCATACACAAATGTATGAAATTCTCCGTTTTCTCCGCATGGATCAACTGCTTCCGGCAACATAGAAATAAACGATTTGTCAAAATTCGCTCCCACATGCGATTCGCCTAATATTGGTGAAGACACACAAACCACCTTTGCTTTAAACCCTTCTTCTACAAATTGATTTGCTAAAGCTTCTGTATCCTTATTCCATAATGGAAAAACGCCCTTTAGTTGCTTCTGACCTAACTTCTCCTCTCGATACGCTCGCAAATCTTCTAAAAAGATATCTCCAAAAATGGAGTGTGTAAAGTCATATTGATTTTTCAATCCTTCTAACTCCCGATCCATTATCGAATCATAAGAAGCCATATCCAGCGTTTCTGGAAAATTAATTTCAAACAATGGAAGACCAATCGATTTTGCCTGTGCTTGCATTAACAAACGCCTAACTCCATGCATCGAAAGTCGATCTACGGATTCATTAAATGTACTCAACAAACCTATCACCTCCCATTCATCCGGAGCATTCAAGATCTGATGCAATGCCAAACTCGAGTCCTTCCCTCCGCTCCAATTAAAAATCGCTCTTTTCGAGCTGTTATCAACCATTACACCGCACTTATCGGATTATCAATCGGTTAAACCCTTGACTTCCTTCCACAATATACATTCCGGGCATAAATTCAGCAGTATTAATCTGCCGATCAAATCGACCAAGCAATTTACCCTGTAAATCAAACACTTTTACTTTTCCGCTCACGGTGATCAACGAGCCTCTTTCTGCCGGATTCGGGAATAATGCAGGAGGAGTATTTCTCAATTTATCATCGTCCAATCCCATCATAACGGTATAAATTACACCTACTCCGTCTAAATCAAATCCACCCGTATCAAATGCCGTGGGATAAGGATCATTGATTTTATTGCCATGCATATCTCGCGTTGCAAACAATGGATTGATG
Organism: Cytophagales bacterium; assembly: GCA_965277185.1. Taxonomy (GTDB): domain Bacteria; phylum Bacteroidota; class Bacteroidia; order Cytophagales; family JAHDFW01; genus JAHDFW01. The sequence continues at coordinate 9,010 of CBDICC010000008.1, forward strand.
GTTCCAACCACGTCAATTACCCGCACAAACCTTATTAACTTAATATTTAAACCTGGTATATTTTTTAACTGAATCAAATCAAATGGCGTACCATATCCTCCCACATACTTTCCTGCTAAATTATTGATCTGACCCGCTTTAATGGTATCATGAAGTTGCACCGCTGTATCCGAATTTGACACGGCATTAAATCGCTCAAATTGTATTCCATCCGTACTTACTTCCACAAAAGCTAACTCTAAAAATCGACCATCAAATGAGTTTTCAAAAACCGCGAAATCAGGCCCAGGACCATCTGATATAGGTTGTGGAAAGCGTAAAGTGGCCATTCCGCCGTCTCCTAAACTTACTACTTGTACCCCATCTGCTTTTCCTAATGCCATAGAAGAATCACCTGCACCTACTTTACCCAACGTAGTATCTGCGATGTTTTTCCACCCACGAACTACTTCACATTCATTGGCCCAAGATTTAAACGCACTGCTATCTTTATGCATCCCTTTTGAACCTGGCAATCCTATCATAGGATCAAATTGCGCTATTGAAACCTGATTGATTAATACAATCAGCATGCCTGCAATTATCCAGTTTAATCTTTTACCTCTCATAGTCATACGTTTATCTATACCATTCTGGTCATCCATTCGCTCTGATTAGAGAGATAGACTTGATTGATCGATTTGCTTGTATTTTTATTTAATTATTGTTTGATAATCCTAGTAGAATAAGCCCCTGAAAGCGTTGCTACTTGAACCACATACACTCCATTTCCCAATTTATTGAGCATCAACAATGATGGACTTTCTGAATCCTTCATTACCGTTCTTCCATTTAAGTCAGTAATCGAAACAGAATACCAAACGGTTTTGTTCATTTCAATAAACAATTCTGAATGAGTTATGCTTGGATAAATTTTAACATCTTCTTTACTTAATTCTGCAATTCCATCGGTAGTACCTCCACCGCCACAAAGAACTACTTCCAATGTTCCGGTATACGTACCGTTGCAACTATTACTATCAATATAAGTCATTGAAATTTCGTTCAATCCAATCGTTATTAATGAATCAGAAGCGTTAAATGTATTCCCATCTACTCCAGTTCCAGAAAACAAACTTGAACTTACATTTGAAATCAATGTGATGGAAGAGTCAACACACAAACTCGTTGGTAAATCGATCGTCGCATGCACAGGTAAATATAGGGATACGTTATAAGCTACAACACTATCCGCCGTAATGGTATCAAACAACATTACAGCATCTGAGATACTATCTCCTAACAAACTTGTTTTGGCACCTTGACACATTGGAAAATCAAGTATCGTTTTTGTAGTAGAATCAAGCAATGTAAAGTTATCCATGCAAAAATATCCAGGGGTATTGATCCCGAATCCAGCAAAATCGGAAGATCCAAGATAAAAACGTATACTATCCACTGTTCCCAACGAAGTAAGATCAACCCAAGTCCAGTCCTTTATAATATAATCTAATGAATCATTTCCATAGCGGTAATCTGCCAAATAAAATTCCACATTGGAAGTAGCCGATCCATTCATAAATCCGGCAATAGTTAATTTAAACCAATCTTCTCCATTAGTACTATCCACTTCACCATTTGCATTGGTCAATTCGCCAAATTTTTTCCCAAAAGAATCCCCATTTAACATCGATAACGCTGCATAAGTATTATTCGAAACATGAAATCCAGCTACTTTAGAACCTCCGCTTATTTTGAGATGCGTTTGGTAAAACTGCTGTGCCAAAGCGACTACAAATTTACCTGAATCACCCATTGAATATCCGGCAAATGTACTGTAAGGATCTACAAAAGTCCCTGTTGTGTCATCCGTCATATTTGTATAAGCAAATCCATCACCCCAAAAACCTCCCCATGCAGTATCCCAAGCATTGTAAAATTCGACTCCATTTGAAACAAAATTTCCTGCCTGATCTGCTCCGTCATAGTAGGTAGCATTACCCAAGTTCAAATCTTCAAAATCAGAAACTGATTGAGCTTGACTTGAATGATTTAAAAACAATGTAATTCCAATTATCGCTGCGATAACTACGTGGATTTTTCGTAAACTTTGCATTAAAATTGTCCTAGTTGATTGGTATTGATTTTTCATTTTTGATAACGTATCGAAACGCTTTTAATTAAATTAATTATTCAGTTATGTCTTAAAATGGTTCTTCTTGCTTTTCTTTTTTCTTTTTCGGCTGGATATACACAAGGTTAATAAACAAGTTGAATGTTCTTCCTGGCATGGGATAATTTACGATTGCCTGATATGATTTATTCATCACATTATTTAATCGAATGCCGACTTTACCCCTCATTTTTTGCAAAATTACATCTTTTGTAAGATAGAAATTACTAATCAGATAAGAATCTAAAAAGTATTGCTGATTCGTCGATATAAATCGTTTCCCTGTATACGATTCATTCATTCCGATTTCTAGCTTTTTATGTCGGATAGAGGCAGAAACGTTCCCGTTCATGGTTGGTACATAAATCAATTGATAACCTGTATTGGTATTCTTGCTTGAAGTGAAGCTCGTATTCGTACGCACATTCCATTTCCAATTTTTCTGGATGGTTCCATTTAATTGAAAAGAACTTTCAAATCCAAGAGAAGCTACATTTAAGTTAATAGGTTGCCAGATTCCATCGGTTGGTTGCCACACAATCATATCCTTATACTGATTCCAAAACCCTGTGAACTCAAGACTAATTTGTTTTTTCCTATTGGTTAGAACGAAGCTATTTTCGGTACTCCATCCACTTTCAGGTCGAAGTTGCACATTGCCCCCTGGTACAAAATAAAGGTCGTTAAATGTGGGGAGTCGGTAATTTCGAGCCGCCTGCACCTTCCAATGAATCCCTCGTTTCAAACTATAATCCCAACCTAATTGCGCTGTTGGTGGCACTTTGAAATTCTGAACTACCATTTGACGAACTCCTACAGAAGCAAGCATTTTCTGATGGCTTCCACGATACTTCTGATATCGGAGGAAACTATAAAAAGCGGTGCGATTTTGGTTTTGAGGTTGAGCAAAATTAGTAGATGAAGATTGATAATAAGTATTCAATATCCCTGCATCCAATTTCAAATGTGGAGAAAAGTTTTTCTGCGCTTCCACTTCATTGATCAACGTTTTAAAAGTAGATGTGGACGAAATTCCTGATACAGCATCGTTGTAATTTAATGTTTCTGAGAAAAAACCAGTCTTTGCCAATACATCTACACACACGCCAATCAGTTTCCAATCAGCCGTAACTCGTTGAAACTGATTATTTAATCGTGCAGCAGATGGACTTCCTACTACGACAGAGCCGATTCCTCGCTCCGACTCCTGTGTCCAATAACGTACATTTAAGGATTGATACCTATTGTACCTTACTCCCAATTCCGCCATCAGTCCATTTTGACTAAAGTCCGAATTAGTTTGAATCCGTTTTTCTACTTCATTTTCATCTAACCTTGGTATTTTGTACGAAAAGTTATTTTCGCCTAATTGGTGATATCCCATGATCCGAAAAGAATGATTTTCACCTCCATGCTCCAACTTCAGTTGATTGGAGAAATTACCAAAACTTCCATAAAATGAGTTCAACGAAGATTTAATTGATTTCGAATCGCTCGCCTTACTGTTTAAATGGATCGAACCAGACTGAGTACTATTGCCGTAAGCAACCCCTCCTGATCCATATAAAACATCAACTTCGTCTACCAACAACGCTGGTACGTAAGACAAATCTGTTTGCCCCAACATCGGGCTTTGAATATTATAACCATTCCAAAAAATAGATGTTTGACTTGCGGTTCCTCCTCGAATAGAAGTTGACGTCAAATTCCCTGGACCATAATTTTTAATAAAGACTTTTGAATGATTATTCAATGCATCTCCAATGCTTCCTGACCTGTAAAGATCCAGTTGCGCGCTATCTATGGATGTTTGTGATGCTCCAGATTGAAATTCGTTCCGATCCAATATTAATCGCACCTCTACTGCCAGCAAAGTCTGCATTTTTATGGTTGGAATCGAGTCTTGTTCCTGTGCGTTAAGTCCATGACATACCAATCCTAGAAACACCAGAATGAGTAATCGTTTAGTTATCTGTATGGAACACCTTTTCTTCATCTTGATCGCTTTTATCCCGAAAGCATTATTCAAATAATCTGAATTTTGGCAGGTCTCCTGGCTTGTTCTTCTAATTTCTTGGTCTTCCCATTCAAAAAATCTGAATAGTGACGAGGGTAAGAAATTAGTACATTAAATTAGAACATACAGTTGCGGGAACAGCTCCGGAATTTAACCGAATTCCCATTTTAATTCACCAAAACGCGTTCTTGTGATGGTTGAAACCAAAATTCGATACAAAGGTAGGTAAATTAGAGTAATTACATGCAGTTGAATGACTTAAAATGAATCTACATCACAATGAACAACTTACATTATTAAAAAACTTAATTTAAACTTTTAAAAAATCAATCCAACTCGTCCAGCCAAAAGACTTGCTCTAAGGGCTTTTCAAATACCTTTGCCATTTTCAATGCCAACACAGTGGAAGGTACATATTTATTCTTTTCAATGGCATTGATCGTTTGGCGACTTACACTAATTAATTCTGCCAATTGCTGCTGTGTGAGATTCTTAATCGCACGCTCCACTTTTAAATTATTCTGCATGGCTCAATGCTCTTTTGTTGCGATAAAGCATAATCCGAAATCGAATTACAAAGATGATAGGAATCGTAAATAAATTCCAAATCATGACATGGATAAACCCGCCTCCATAAGTAAGAACTATTGCTAGAGCTAAGAAAATAAAATTAGCATAAGTAGCCCAAAGCAATGATTCCGCTCTGATTTGTGCTATGAATTCATCTTCCTCTTTTTCTTTTGAGAACGTAAAAAATACAATCCCAATCAAAAAGAGAATCATAGCAAACTCATTTGTTAAGTTTTCTTTAGCAATACCGAACCAACCTTTGCCAACAAATAAATTATCATTATAGACAGAAAACACATTAAAATCGAAAATTGGATAGTCATAGTAATTTGTGATTTCGGAATAAAAATAATAAAACAATGGAGGGATCATCATCAAGATTCCTGGTAGTTTCAATTTATTTGGAAATAAAAATCGTGCATGCATAGTTTCTTCTTTTTTAAATGTGAATGAAACAGAAGATCAATTGCGTAACTTAATTTTATCTACTTAACACTACGCAATTCTTTCCGTGTTTAAACATTCAACGACTAAAATGGAATGTTTATTTTACCAAAAGTAAAGTTTATTTTACTTTATATCAAGAATACACGTCATTATCATACATAAAAATATCAAGCTACGCTCAATACATACCTATTAAATACTGACAATCAGCACACTACAATAAAACCTCCTTATTTTTATTCGCTCACGCTTAAAGCCGCTTAAATTAGAACATTAACACTCCGGAACAATCACTGAAACATTAATTGCTAAGCCTCCGTCTGCTGTTTCTTTATACTTTTCATTCATATCTTGGGCGGTTTCCCACATTGTTTTGACCACGCTATCCAAAGTTACTTTGGCCTTTGACGGATCACTAGACAATGCGATCTGACATGCCGTGATTGCTTTCATAGCGCCCATCGTATTTCGTTCAATACAAGGAATTTGCACCAATCCTCCAATTGGATCACAAGTTAAACCAAGATGATGCTCCATGGCTATTTCTGCAGCCATTAACACTTGACGGGGGCTACCTCCAAGACATTCTGCTAATCCAGCCGCCGCCATTGCTGACGAAACACCTATTTCAGCTTGGCATCCGCCCATTGCCGCAGAAATAGTGGATCCTTTTTTAAAGATGCTTCCAATTTCGCCCGCCGTTAACAAAAACTTAATAATTTCATCATTACCAGGTGTTCCTTCTGAAAAACACACATAATACATCAATACAGCAGGAATTACCCCAGCGGCGCCATTGGTTGGTGCAGTCACTATGCGACCAAAGGAAGCATTTTCTTCATTTACAGCCAATGCAAAACAACTCACCCATTTTGTAACGTTGTTAAAGGCAGGACTGCTAATCATAATGGTTTTAATCCAATTGTTTAGTATTTTATGTTCAATCCCATTCAATAATTCCAGATTCATATTCTGAGCACGACGCTGTACATTTAATCCCCCAGGTAAAATACCGTCCGTATGACATCCCCGATACATACATTCCAACATCGTTTGCCATATTTCCATGAGGCCCTCCCTAATTTCTTCATTTGTGCGGTAGCTCAACTCATTTTTCATCACCACTTCAGAAATGCTACCCTTCGTTTCATCCACCCATTTTAGTAAATCGGCTTCGTTTCGGATCGGATGCGGAATTTGAATTGTGGATGATTCTTCTGCCGGATCTGGCTCTTCTGTCACTACAAATCCACCGCCAATGGAATAATAGGTCTTACTGATTACACTCCCATTCTTAAAATGTCCCGTAAAGGTCAATCCATTAGGATGAAATGGAAGTTTAACTTTATTAAATACAATGTCTTCATCCGGTTTAAATGAAATGGGTTCGATGCCATTTAACTTTAACTCTCCTGATTTAGCAATGTCATTTAGATACGTTGTGATGTATTCCGTTAAAATCGTTTTTGGATCGTATCCACATAAACCTAGAATCACAGCTACATCGGTTCCGTGTCCTTTGCCCGTTTTGGATAGTGATCCGTATAAATCAACTGTAATCCCTTTTACTTCTGCTAAATCGAGTTCTTTTAGAAAACGAGTTGCAGCGACCCAAGGCCCCATGGTATGAGAACTGGAAGGCCCTACTCCTATTTTAAATATATCAAATACGCTAATTATCTCCATTACTTTCCAGATTAATACCTTTGGTCATTGAAACCTATGCAAAAAAAGAACAAAAACTGCAATTCTGATTTAAAAATGAAATTAATTTGCATCAGATACAAAATCAATGAAATACTTAGAACGATACGCACATTATAAAGAGGCCCTGATTTCCCAATCAGTTTCGGAAGATACAGGAATTATCATTGTCATTCCCTGCTTTAACGAACCTGATATCGTACCTACCCTCCAATCCCTAAATGAATGTTCTGTTCCTAATTTAAAAACAGAAGTCCTTGTTGTAATCAACGCTTCAGAAACGGCAACCGATTCCATTTTGGAAACGAATCAGAAAACGGCAGAACAAATTCACCTTTTCATTTCATCGGAAAATCCCGGATTTGACTTGCATATAATCATTCAAAACGAATTACCTCAAAAACATGCAGGTGTCGGTCTTGCAAGGAAAATTGGGATGGATGAAGCAGTACGAAGATTTCACCAAATTGGGAAATTGTGGGACGGCATCATTGTCTGCCTGGATGCAGACAGTTTAGTCGAACCGAACTATTTAGTTGAAATTGAAAAACATTTCATCGATAATCCTAAAACACCGGCTTGTAGCATTCATTTTGAACATCCTTTGGATCAAGAAAATGCAGAACAAATCATTAACTATGAATTGCACTTACGCTATTTTATCAATGCGCAACGTTGGGCTGGTCATCCACATGCTTTTCAAACGGTAGGTTCCAGTATGGCCGTACGTGCAGAAATCTATGCAAAACAAGGCGGAATGCCCAAGCGGCAAGCTGGAGAAGATTTCTATTTCCTTCACAAAATCATTCCGCTAGGACACTTTACTGAGTTAAACACCACTAAAACTATTCCTTCTCCGCGTACCTCCGATCGCGTTCCCTTTGGAACAGGAAAAGATATTGGAGACCAACTTTCCATAGAACAAAAAGAAGATTACACTACTTATAATTTTGAGGCGTTTGTGCATCTCAAAACATTCATAGAAACACTTGATCTAGCCTATTCCATGGATTCAGAGGAGTTTATGGAAATCCAACCAATGTGCATTGTGCATTTTTTGATGGGAGAAAACATCCATGAAAAACTGGCAGAACTGAAGAAGCACACTTCCAATTTCGAATCTTTTAGAAATCGTTTTTTTCAGTGGTTCAACGGCTTTTTAATTATGAAATATTGCCATGCTGCCCGTGACCTCTATTTCCCCAATCAGTCCGTCGAATCTCAATCCAAAGTTCTCCTGGAATTATTAAACGCCACGCAAAATAATTCTAGTTCTAAAAAGCAATTTTTGACAGCATTTCGTAAATTAGACATTAATCCAAACACCTATGTTTAAATCCTTGTCCCAAATGTCATTTATAAAAATTGCTGCATTTTGCATTTTGCTAGTTATATCTGTTCCTAGAACAGTAAATGCTCAAGCTAAAGAGCAATGTAAAGCCGAACAATTTGATGCTTCGCATTTAAAAGGCACTTGGATCGGACAGTTTGATCAATATTGCTGTAATTATTATGCAACCTTCGCCATGACCATCCAAATAAATCGAGTGGAAGGCAATAAAGTTTTTGGTTATTTCCTTTGGGACGATGATGATCCTACTCAAAGTGCTAAAAGTACCCTACAAGGGGAACTGAACAATGGAGTATTAATTTTAGAAGAACATTCCCAACTTACTGGCCCCAAAGACTTATTAGTCTTAAATGGAATTTACACGATTCACTTAAGTGGCAAAGATTGCACATTTATGAATGGAAAATGGCGTTTAAGACGGCGTACCAAACATTGCAGAGAAAAAAAGGTATTGGTAGATGGTGCAAGCTTTAAACTTCGAAAATTAGTCGATCCAGAAACCCTTGTAAAAAAACCTGAAACAGATTCGTCTGGAATTGGGTATGAATCAGACCGGAAGGTGATCGTAAAAGATGAAGTGAATTTAAAAGAAGAATACATCACATTAACCATATGGGATAGTGGATATCAAGATGGAGACACCATCACATTAAAACTCAATGGGAAAATTACATTAGAACATTATCTCGTTACTAAAAAGCCCTATGAGATTATTCTTCCTTTGAAAAAAGGCGAAAACATCATCGAATTATATGCGGAAAATTTAGGATATACACCACCAAATACGGCTGCGATAAGCATCAAGAAAGGTGGTGTTAAATATAAGGAGCTGATTCTAAAATCGGATTTGCATCAAAGCGAAGCCTTGAAAGTGATTCGGGATTAACACGAATCTAAATGAGTCCTTTAATTTATTAAAAGCCTCTTACAATGACTGAAATGCCCGTTGTTCTAAATAATATTTCAGCATCTCTGAGGCATTTGTTACCTCCGCATCCAATCCGGGTTCTGTTCGTTTCACTTTCTCAAACTCACTTAATAGGTAAATATTCTGGCGCAGCTTCCTTTTAAAATCATCATAGTCATCGTCCAAGCGTTGAGGTGTTTGCTTAAGAAAACCATCCATTTCCAATTTAATTCTTGAATTCATTGTTTTCAAAATAATATTCGCTTCATCCAATTTTCCCAATTCAATCAATAATTTAATTCGGGTTGCTACACTATAATCGTATGGATGGACTTTATCCGAAATACACGCTGCGCTTCGATTTAGCACATTTAAACATTTTTCTCTTTTGCCTTCATCATATAATGCCTGAGCGAGCATATTAAACTTTGCTCTTGTATTTGAATTGAACTGAGAAGTGCCTGAATTAAAATTTCCACAAACAAACTTATTCATCATATTCTCATATGTAATATCTGTTCGTACATAAACGTTTTGGTCCTTTACTACTTCAAACGGCATCAAACGTACACATAATCCTTCCAATTGCATATTTGAGTTCAATCCCATATACTCCATGGAAGAAACCGTGGTTGAATAATAAATGGGCCGTTCAAAATTATTTTGAGTCATTATTTCCATCATGATCAAATGCTTTTTTTCAATCCCTCTCCTTCCATAAGTCCAATTATGTTCGCCACGGACAAATTTCTTTTGATCCTCTGCTATAAAATCCATTTGAATTAATGCATTACTATCCAATTTCCAAACAAAGTTCTTAGTTGGAAAAGTATTTACAATTGTTCCAGCAACAGTGGTAAACTGCAACGGATTTTCTTTCTTACTAACGACTTCTATAAATCGCTGTAAATCCATTTTTACAACCGCAGATTTAGCATAATACGGGATGTAATCATTCAATCCACCATTGCGATAGACCTCTCTTTCCAATGAAATAGGCAATGCTTTTGAATCAAGAAAATCTCGTTTCAACATATCGACATATACATCCACATTCAAATAAGACAAATTACATACACGCACATCCCGTCGGAAGCCTTCCGTCAATTGAACATACCACAATGGAAAAGAATCATTATCACCCCCCGTATACAATATCGCATTTTTTGCACAAGAGTTTAATAAGTTTTTGGCATGATCAAGGATCGGATCACCTTGATACAACCCTTTTATCAAATAATGTTCGGCTTCTTTGTTAAACCCTCTCATAAACAATTGGTATGCCGCATTTACATGTTCATTGGCCCACTTCCGTCCTACTTTCCCTACAATTGTTTCTAACTCGGGGTTACGCTGTTCCAGTTCTTTAAAGGCCTTCAGTGATTTATTTCTCACTTTCATGTAGGACTCTATAACTTCTGGAGTCAATATTTTTTCTTCTTTTGATCCTGATACACTTACAGACCAATCCATATTCAAAACTGCATCCGCTTTCAAACTATAACTTCTTGCTAATGATCGAAGTTCAAATTCGGATAGTACTTTTTTACTTGCACAATGCTGTATGACATCATCGTAATAACTGACATATCCATAAAACACATTCACATTGTAGTTAAAAATATAACTGGAATTAAGATAGGTTTCGGAATTACACCTTCCCTTTCTAATCGTTTCCAAGTTATTATAGTCCCCTTTTTTATAGGACCAAAAAAGTTCCCCTTGGGCTACAGGAGGATTTCCATATTCTTCAGATCCATCCACTTTCCAACCTTCATTATCCTTCACAAAATGAATATAAACAGTTTTGTCTGCTCCTTTCTGAAGTTTATCTTGATAAGACGCACAAAACTTCTGAACAACTTCCTCATATGACGGGTATTTTGTTGGATCGACTTTCGCTAAAACCGTTCTTTGGACACTAAAAATCAGGATCAAGAACGTTGTAATGAGTAAGATACGATGCATATACGATTTCATAATTTATTTCCAATTGAATAATCTTAGCAAATTAGATCAAACCTCATTGGTTTACAAATTTAGACTTATTGAATTAGTTTGAATGGAATTGAATCGCTCCGAGGCAACTATTTCCTTCTGAAAAAAGTCATATATATATATGACAATCAAATTTCATCTTTGTTTCACCTACATAGTTACAATTTCTTTTATATTTCTAATAGGTTGTAAACCGGATCCCGATCTCAATCCTGAAATTGAGGATACGTATATTTATATGGGAAGAAATCTGAACGTTTCGCCAAATTCATTTGTCACATTTGACTTATATCGTTCTGATATGATTTTGGAAAATCACAGAGCTTCTATTCTTCGATATGAAACATATACGGATACGACGCATCTTTCAAACGATTCGATTTTATGGAAGGATCACTTCGCAATGTACTTTTTCCTACCTAATCAAACTGACACGATCAAATTGGGTATTAACCATATTGGACATGGATTACGAGCCAACTATGAATTTTTCACTTATTCTTATACAATGGTATCCGACGCTGATAAGCGGTCGTTATCAATTGACTCCCTTGATCCCGGTCTTCAATTTACCTGGGAAAATCTGACTACCTCGGAAACATATACCGTTGTGCCAGATCACTCTTTTAATAAGGATGGAATTAAATCGATCTCTTTGGATTATCCACTTTATAGTGAAGATCGATTTTTGGATTTTCGGGCAAATCTCGAATTTATTTTCCAAAACAATGATACACTCAATCCAAGTACGTTCTTATTACGAACGGAACCTCTCGGATGGCATTTTCTGTATGATAAATAAAAGGGGGCTTTTTCTTTTCAACTTGCCTAGTCTACTTCTGAATTGCACAAAAATGTACGTGCCACTCGTCTGTTTATACTTGCTTTGTAATAAAATAGGTCAGCAAAACCTATCCTAAAACGTCTATACAAGCGGTACGCGCCTAGGCAAAAAGTAAAAAGAAAGACTCTGTTTAGAAGCGAAAATTAATATTCTGAATTAATTATTTCACAGGTCCAGTGGTTCTTCACAAGATACCTTTTTCTAATTTAAAACATCAAATTTCCTAATTCAACCCTTTCCTTAATGAGATGAATCTGTTCTAATCCAATTAATGCTTCAGTAAGAATCAAAAATCATATTATCGATAAATTTAAACTTATTTATTTTTATAAGTATTTTTAATATTTTTTAAGATAAATATTACTATTATTGATGCGTTTTGTAAAAAATGAGAAAAAAAAGAGGAAAACCATAACCTATAGATTATATTTACGTTGAATAAGAAGAAAGCCATAGCATTAATTAAAGGTCGGAAGTATACAATATGTTGTGACATCAACTTTATTCAAACTTTTTTCCAGTATGTAATGACCGATGATCAGCATCAAAAGGAGATCAAGATAATCTTCGCCCAGATCCTTGAAGGATTAAGAAGTAAAAAGTATGGAGACGAGCCATTTGGTACAAAATCCATGAAACCATTTATGAATAGGGCCAATGATCGAATTATCTGTCATGTATTAAAGCGAAAAGGCGATCGACAGTGTATTATTATGGCGGAACTTTTTAGTTCTAAGAAAAGTAACAGCGTCAATAAAGAATTAAATACAAGGTATAAAATTGTATCAAGATATGAATATGAAATCGTTGAGTGAAATAAAAAAGGAACTAGATTTTGACCAATTTGATTTGGAGCATGAAGCGAATATGGTGCAGTCAAGGATTTTAAGCCCCATTATTGAATTGATTGAAAGCAAAAAGTTAAGTCAAGTAGAATTACAGAAACTTACTGGATTGAAGCAACCCTTTATAAGTGCCTTATTGAATATTCGAAAAAAATTAAGCATGGAACATATCGCCCGCTTTCAGCATGCTTTGGATATTAAATTGGAATCGCCCACTTTATTGTCGTCCCAGAACCATGATCAGGAATATTATATCGAAAAATCAGATTATAATATTGAAAAAACATTATTCAAACGAAAGACGATTCGGAACGCTCCAAGTGCCACACTTAATTTACAAAAATCCTTCGATTTAGATGGAACCCGATATCATTATGTACAATAATAATCCTAAGAAACGTGTCAATATTAACTTATAAAGTAGACATCCTATCGCAATCCATTTTGAAAATAGATTTTGCGAGTGAATTCGGAACCACATTTGATTTTTCAAACCCGCACAACTACGATCCTAAGCTTGAATTCCACTTATATGTTAGTAATTCCAGTATTCGCGACAACGTACTAATTATGAACTTTAAATTGGTTGATGACGAAGAAAAGACCGTTATCGAATTAATGGTTCAAGGCAAGTACTTTGTCAGAGAAAAAATTCCGGAAGCTAACATTGAAAATGTGCTACAAAAGGAAGGACTTGTAAACTTAATAGGGTTTTTACGTTCATCTTTACTTGCAATTACCAACACGATTTCAAGCCCGGGTTATTTTCTACCTAACGTTGACCTGAATGTGCTTATTCAGAACCACCTAGATTCTTTGAAGATAAAAAAAACTTAATAAAACATCGTCAAACATGGCGATTCAAGGTGATAAACGCACCATTCCCCACTCTTTTTCAATCTTCCTATATTCCAATCGATCATGCAATCGACTGGGCCTACCCTGCCAGAATTCGATTTTGTGAGGAACAATTCGATATCCGCCCCAAAATTCAGGACGTTCAACTTCTTTCCCTTCATATTGACTCTCCAAAGCGCTCATATTTTCTTTCAATATCGCTCGGTCTGGAATCACAGAACTTTGCTTAGAAGCCCACGCACCTAGTCGACTCCCCTTTGGCCTCTTGTCGTAATATGCATCTGACTCTTCGCTTGTCACTTTCTCGGCGATTCCTTCCACCCGCACTTGGCGTTCCAATTCAGGCCATAGAAAAACCATTGCAACCTTCGAATTCCCTTCCAAATCCTGCGCTTTCTTACTTTCATAATTGGTAAAAAAAGTAAATCCCCCTTTGCTAATTCCTTTCAAAAGAACAATTCGTGCTGAAGGTTGTAAATTCGAATCAACGGTTGCCAATGTAAAAGCATTCGCCTCCATCACTTCTGCCTCCAAAGCTTGCTGAAACCAAGCCTCAAATTGTACAAGAGGATCTTTTGACACCTCCGCTTCTAGCAGCTTACCCGTCGCATATTCGTTTCGCAAGTCTGCAAGTTTTTTACCAATATTCGCCATTTTTTTAGTACTTTTGAAGCAATATTAGGAAACAAAACGCTATGAGAAAAACCTTATTGGTAATATTTACCATATCCTTCGTATGCCCACTTTTTGCACAAAACAACTCTTCAAATCCGCAGTACTGGAAGAACCGAATCCCCTTTGTTGGATATTGGCAACAAGACGTTCACTATCGAATCAAGGCGAAAATTGACGAAAAAACAGATCAGATTCAATGCAATGACTATCGTCTTACCTATACCAATAATTCACCTGACACACTCACCGAGTTATATTTCCACCTTTTCTCCAACGCCTTTCAACCTAACTCCTATTACCATCAATTGTGGCAAGGAAACGACAAAGAACCCAAATTTGGCCAGAAATACGAAATTAATGGAAAGGGGAACGAAATTTCAAATCTAAAAGTCAACGACAAAGAAGTCAAAGTACAACTAGATAATACCATTCTAAAAGTAATACTCAACGAACCACTTCTCCCTAATTCTAAATTGGACGTAAGTATGAATTTCATTACATACTACGATAAAGGAGACATGCGTCGAAGAATGAAAATGTTCGACGCTTTTGGCAATAAACATTTTGATGGAGTGCATTGGTATCCAAGCATCGCGGTATATGATCGAAAGTTCGGTTGGACCACAGACCAGCATTTGGATAAAGAATTTTACCACGATTATGGAACCTTTGAAGTAGAACTCACATTTCCACAACATTACATAGTTGAGGCCACTGGTACATTGCAAAATCGAGATGTCGTGCTTCCAAAAGAACTTCGAAAAAAATTGAATCTCCGAAACTTTAAAGACAAGCCATTTAACTCTGCGCCATCCGAAATCATTCCAAAAGATTCAACCAAATTTAAAACTTGGAAATATCTTTCACATAATACCCACAACTTTGTTTTTACCGCAGATCCTAGTTATCGGATAGGTGAAGTAGAATGGAATGGCGTACGATGCATTTCATTGGTACAAGAACCTCACGCGGCAAAATGGCAAAAATCAGCCCAATTCCTGTCAGAAGTGATTCAAACCTATTCTGAGGATTTTGGAATGTACTGCTGGCCAAAAGTAATCATCGCAGATGCGCGAGATGGAATGGAATATTCTATGATTACATTGGATGGAGGGACTTTCCCAGGACATAAAGGACTTATTGCGCATGAAGTTGGACATATGTGGTATTATGGTCAAGTTGGAACCAACGAAACCTATCGAGCCAACATGGATGAAGGATTTACCCAGTTTCTAACGGCTTGGTTCATGGACAAACACATGGAACCGATAGCCACAGATCCTAAAAAATACCATCAATCAGGTGCACCACACAATCGTTTTTTTAGCTTGTACTACAGCTACTTATCAGCGGTTTGGAGTGGATATGATCATCAACTAAATACGCATGCAGCTGCATACAACGGTGGTTTACGTCACGGAGGAGGTTATGGATTGGTCTATTCCAAACAAGGAACAATGCTCTGTAATCTTCAATATGTATTGGGAGATGAATTGTTTGGTAAAGCAATGAAAAACTATTTTAACCAATGGAAATTCGCACACCCCTATCCTGCTGATTTCCGAAATTCAATTATTCAATACACAAAGGCAGACTTAAACTGGTTCTTTGATCAATGGTTTGAAACTACAAAGTTCATTGATTACGGCATTAAGAAAGTGGAAAAAACCAAAGATGGCGATTCCAACTCGCATACCCATGAAATAACCTTCGAGCGAAAAGGAAGAATGCAAATGCCTATAGATTTTGTCGTAATTAATGACAAAGGAGACACGTCTAAATATCATATCCCAAATACATGGTTTGTAAAAAAAACCGACGGCGAGGTGTTACCTAAATGGTATGGATGGGATTTATTGCAAGAGGAATACATTGCCGACATAACTATAGATGGTGAAATTGAAAACGTAATAATTGATCCAGCACATCTGATGACCGATATTGATTTACGTGATAATGCTCAAAAAGGCACCAAAGTGTTGAAATTTGACAAGCGTAAACCTGAGTTTGCGCCGTGGGATAAAGAAATCCTAAAACTAGGTCCAGCATTCAGTTATGACAAATTGGAAGGGGCTAAAATTGGCGTAAAATATTCTAAAAACTATTTTGGAAAAGACGATTTTGTTGATTTCAACGTATACTTCAATACTCAACAACTGCAAAACCTTGGCACAGACGTTACTGTTCCAGCTAAAGGACTTCCTATTTCGTTCAGTTATAATATTCGAAAGAACTTCAACAAAAGATGGAGAGGATTAAGTTTTACAGAAAACGCAGCCTTTACGGATGGTGTAGCTCGATTTAAAATCGGATTAAGCAAGAAATTTCAAAAGCAAGATCGACGTAATCCTAATTATAGCAGAATATCTATTTTCTCTAAACATTTGGTAAATAGCACGAATATTGATCACGATTATTATTATTTACAACAATCCCATTGGTCTAGTGGGACAAAAGATCCAAATCAGCGTGGTTGGGCACCGGATCGGGTAAATGCATCTCTAAACATATCCTTTCAACGTCATTACACGTATAAGAAAGGAAACGGTGATGTTACCTTTATGCTTAGAACACCAGGAATAGCAGGTGATTACAATTATTCGTACCTTGAAATGAATAGTATCAACAATATTAGATTTGGCAAATTAGACCTTAAATCACGTGTATTTGGTAGATGGGGAACTTCAGGTGCGCCATTGGAATCCGCACTCTATTTAGCTGGGGCGAATCAAGAAAAGATGATTGATAGCAAATACATTGAAGTAGCAGACATGCTTCCAAATGGCGCACTAAATTCAAATTCATGGTTTAATTATGGATCTGGATTAAACCACTTTCAACAAGGAGGAGGACTAAATATTCGTGGATATGCAGGTTATCTTGCTCCCGAAACTGCATTTGGCAACACTGAATTAGCTTATTTAGGGAAATCCGGTGCATCTTGGAATTTGGAATTGGACTTCGATCGTCTGATCAAATTTAAAAAACGAAATAAATATGTGCACTTGGACACCTATGTATTCTCAGACATCGGAATGATAGTCTACGAAACAAGTACTGGAGCTACAGCTACAGGATCCTTAAGTGCCGATGCAGGAATTGGCTCTGCATTAACTATTAAATTTCCAGGAACAACGATTCGACCATTAACTCTTCGATTCGATATGCCGTTATTAATAAATCGTATTCCTTTTGATGATTTCGACGCATCTCAGTCTATTTTACAAAATTCTTTAGGCTTTCGATACGTGGTAGGTGTAGGAAGGTCATTTTAATAAATTAACACGTTTATTTTTACTAACTTAAAATAATAGAGAAACGAATAAAATAACTAAACGAAACGGAACATATAATAAATAATGTAATCCATTTTAACTAAAGTGAATAATAGACGAGCCCATATCGCCCTAACCGTTCTTTTTGTTTTGCTATCCTTTCTTTATAGCAACGATTTACAGGCTCAGTATCGCTTAATGAAACATTATTACAATAATGATTCTACAATGATGCAGGAATCTTTCTATGTGGATAGCAACAATATTCTGGAAGGAAAATACACCTCCTATTACTCCAATGGAAATATTTCAAAGGAAGGTGATTATAGTAAAAGTAAACCCATTGGAACATGGAATTTCTATTTCCAAAGTGGACAATTAAAATCAAAAGGACTGTACACCACTGGTAGTCCCAATGGACATTGGATCTATTACTTCGAAAATGGAGGAATTCGGATGCAAGGGCCGCTTGTAAACAACGTCAAAGAAGGTAATTGGCAGCATAATTATGAAAATGGCCAAATAAAAAACCAAGGCGCTTATAAAAATGGAGTAAAAGAAGGCCAGTGGATCTATAATCGTGAAGATGGAACTTTTAAAGCTGAATGCGACTTTAAAGAGGACAACGGGGTTTACGTAGAATATTACGAATCTGGTGAAATCAAAATGACCGGAAATATTGTCAAAGGAAAAAGTACTGGATACTGGCGGTACTTTCATGAAAATGGAAACTTAAAAGCGGAGGGAAAGGAAGAAAATGGTCTAAAAGAATCGGAATGGATATTTTACTATGAATCTGGGGAACCCAAAAGTAAAGGTTCGTACGAACACGGCAAAAGCCAAGGGGAATGGGAATACTTCCATCGAAATGGACAAATTGAAGCTATAGGAACGCAAGATGGCAAAGACAAAACTGGTTACTGGAAAATGTTCTTTGCAACGGGAGAACGCAAAGCAGAAGCAAACTATGACACATTAAACGGTACGTATCGAGAATATTACCAAAGTGGAAAACAAAAAGTAGCCGGTCAATTTAAGAATGGCAATCACGACGGAGTTTGGAACTTTTATTACGAAGATGGAGACCGTGAGGCCACTTGCAATTATTCCAATGGAGTTGGAATCTATAAAAGCTACTACAAAAAATCAGGCAAAATTCACATGGAAGGGACCCTCGAAAACGGGGAACGAGTAGGTGATTGGAAACTATATAACAAAGACGAGGAGGTAGTTTGCATCTATTCCACCTTTGACGAAGAATACGGAAGCCTAGAGCAAAAATACTCCGTCATCAATGATACTACATCAAAAAATAGACGGGCAGACCTATCAGAACACATATTAAAACCTAAACAAGCTAGAAAACCTAGAAGGAAAATCAATTATCCAAACTCCCCTAAAACACCAGACATTATCGTTTCAACCAATCCAATAGCCCCATTGGTTGGAGAACTACCTATATCTGTAGAATACTACGCTCCGAATAAAAATAGTCATCAAATTGATTTTGCCTACTTAAAATCCCACTTCTTCAAAAGTGAAAGTTCCATTAGACTAGAGGAATTGTACAACACCGGTTTTAAAATTGACTATCGTTTTAAAAATTACAAAAAATCAAAAACGAATGGAAAACCATATTTCGGTCATGAAGCTCGACTTAGCTCTATTTGGCATGCTGTAAATATATCGGATTCACTTACTGGCTCCCCTAGTGTTCGCGAGACAAAATATGAATATGCTGCGCTATTCGGAAGTAGAAACTTCTTTAAACCCGTAAATAAACATCTTACAAGTGAAATTTACTTAGGAATGGCTGTTGGATATAGAACTACAAAAAAGAATTGGGGAACCAACGCCTATAATGGCTCTTTATTTGGCAGTGTATTAACAGATCAAAGATTTCTAATTGCTGTCCGTCTTGGCTTTTCCATTGGCTATAAATTTTAATATTCAGATATAATTTCTTCCGCGGATGAAGTTTCCTTTATATTTGACTTAATCAAGATACAATTTTGCACTACAAGCATATTCTTTATTATTCGAAGAAATAGCTCGTTATAATCAATTAGACAAACATGGCTTAGAATTGAGTGCTCACGTTAAAACAATCAGCTTACGTCATCTCCTCAAGCTATATATAGTATAAGAAAAGCATACAACACATGATAAAATCCTTACAAGTTGCCGTAAACCCTGAAATTGGCTATGATCCAGATCGTCTTTTTGACTTCGTAAAACACAAGTTGCGTACGGATGAGCCGTTTCAAATTCAAATTAAGAATCGATCTATTGACGCGCGAAAGAAACCTGTTAAGATAAATCTTACCTTAGATTGTTTTTTTGATGAATCCATTCCTGAACGTACTCCTACCGTTTATCAGGATGTACACAATAAAGACGCCATAGTAATTATTGGAGCAGGCCCCGCTGGTCTATTTGCAGCACTTCACTGCTTGGAACTCGGCATTAAACCAATCATATTAGAAAGAGGCAAAGACGTACAATCCAGACGTCTTGATTTAGCCAACATTAACAAAAAACATATTGTCAATCCTGAATCAAATTATTGTTTTGGGGAAGGCGGTGCTGGAACATATTCCGATGGGAAGCTATATACCAGATCAAAGAAACGAGGGAGTGTAAATCGAATATTAAACATCCTTGTTGAACATGGTGCAGACCCTAATATTTTATTCGAATCTCACCCTCATATTGGAACTAATAAACTTCCCAAAATAATTCAAACTATCCGAGAAACTATATTAAATCACGGAGGAGAAGTTCATTTTAATTCCAAAGTAAGCGCGTTAAAAATCACAGGAAACAAGTTGCAAAAAGTAGAAACTTCGACAGGAGATTTGCATGAAGCGAAGGCTTTTATTTTGGCAACAGGTCACTCCGCTCGGGACATCTTTGAACTGCTTCATGAATCAAATGTTGTCATCCAATCCAAGCCATTTGCGTTGGGAGTTAGAGTCGAACATCAGCAATCGTTAATCGATCAAATTCAATACAAAATACCTGAGCGTGGTCCCTTTTTACCAGCGGCTTCTTACAGCCTAAAAGCACAAACTTATCGCGACGATAAACAACGCGGGGCCTTCTCTTTTTGCATGTGTCCGGGAGGCTTCATTGTACCCTCTGCTACAGCCGATGGAGAGGTGGTTGTAAACGGTATGTCTCCCTCTCGACGAGACTCCAAATATTCCAATTCCGGCATCGTTGTTCAAGTGGAACCAGAAGACCTAAATCCAAAAGACGGAGTATTTGCTTGCCTCAATTTTCAGAAAAAAATAGAGCAATCAAGCTTCGATCAAGCGAACAAAACTCAATCGGCTCCCGCTCAACTTCTAATGGACTTCATCAATTCGAAAGCCAGCAACCACCTTCTAGACACCTCCTACCAACCGGGTATTATTGCGCAACCTCTCCATGAACTTTTACCTGACCCAATACGTTACAGGTTACAGAAAGCATTCAAACATTTTGGAAAAGTTATGAAAGGATACCTTACCAACGAAGCGCAAATTTTAGCAGTAGAAAGTCGCACATCTTCTCCTATTATTATTCCAAGAGACCGAACGACAAACGAACATATTAAAACGAAACATTTATTTCCATGTGGAGAGGGTGCGGGTTATGCAGGAGGCATAATGTCAGCTGCAATTGACGGAGAAAACTGTGTAAAGTCTGCTTTTGACCTATATTATCGGTAAAATCAACTTACATAAAGTTTAAGTTTACATTATCAAATTTAAACACATGGTTATAAGATACTTAAACAATAACATTGACAAAATGACAACCCCCTTTTTAGTATGAAAACAACGAAAAGAACCCTCATTTTAGGCGCCACTACCAATCCGGAACGATACGCTTATCGTGCGGCACAAATGCTGACCTCACACGACCATCCTATTTTTCCTGTAGGAATAAAAAACGGAAATGTATTTGGAAAAGAAATTGAACAAAACAGAGATACTATCCAAGAAAATATTGACACAATTACGTTATATATTGGAACAAGACATCAGCCTGAATGGTACGAATATATTCTTAAAACCAATCCAAAACGAATCATTTTCAACCCCGGAACTGAGAATGATGAATTGGAAAAAAGAGCCTCTGATCAAGGGATCGAATGCATAGAAGCTTGTACCCTTGTCATGTTATCTGTTGGGAATTATTGAACAATAAAAAGTAACGGACTCGCTAAAAATGACTCGATATCTCTTCGATATTTATATCCGAATAATTTTGTAAATCTTATGCAATCCATACCTTTGTCCACAGCTTACTAAGGTTGCAAACATCATGTCTTCTTTATTCGAAGCTGTCCTAAAGAATTTAAAATTAACGACAATAAAATCGTAATATGAAAAAACAACTTTTCTATTTTTTAAGCTCCACAATTCTGCTTGCAGCTTGCTCTGGAAACGAAACAAAAAATGGCGGAATGGACTCCACTCCAGCTACTGATTCCACCTCCACTTCTACTGCTGTAGAAAGCTCGTTGGATGAAGATTTAAAAATGAAATTAGATATGATTATTGCCAACAATTTATTGGTTCCAATCAGCATTATTTCAGATTTAAAAAATGATGGAAAATCACTTTACCATCCTGAAGATTTGAACAACCTTGACAACATAAGCATGTATCAAGATGACTTCAGCAAAGCCTTAAATTACGGAGTGTATGGTGTAGATATTATTTACAATATTTCCCACAATCACAGTGAGGACATTGACAATTATAAAGACAAAACTACTGAACTTGCGAACACGCTTGGATTAGAATCTTTTTATGTTGCGGAAGACATGATTGCTTTTAAAGAAGCTTCTAAAGACGATCAAAAAGTTTCTCAATTTGTATTCGATGAATTCCATAAAATTGATGAGTACTTAGTATCTCACGATCGATTCGAAACGATGACTTTGATGATGTGTGGAGGAATTGTAGAAAGCATGTATTTCACAGGAAGAGCGATTGAAGAATATGGGATCAGCGACTTAAAATATTCCTTGCTATTGAACGAACGAAAAACAATCAGTCAATTGATCGATTTGTTGGGTGCGTTCAAAACACAGGAAAAAGATCAACTGTTAAAAGGTGAATTAGAAAAATTGAATGAGGCATTCAATTCATTCTCTTCTAAAGAAGAATTGACCGCTGAGAAGATAAAGGAGTTGGACATGAAGGTGATTGAACTTCGAAACAAAATCACCTCTAATAAGTGGTAATAAATTCTCCGAACGAATCTTAATCAAAAAGCCCGAAAATCTTATCACAAGATTTTCGGGCTTTTTGGTTTTTCAGTTTCTCAGTTATATTCGGTCCAACTATTATATAGTTAGCAACGAACCCAAGTACACTGAATCGACACAGCATTATATTATCTGGCCAAGTTATTTAATATGCCAATCGTTTTAGGATTAGATGGTCTTGGTGCTTCAGAATTAACCACCTTTCCTTCTTTAATAATCACATATCTTGGAATTCCAGATATTCCGAACATCCGAACTACATCGGATCCCCATCCACCTTTAGAATTCCAATGAACCCCTTCCAAGGATAATTTGTCTACCGTTTTCTTCCATTTATTCTGATCCTCATCAATGGATATATATAAAAACACAATTTTCTTCTTTGCCTTTTTAGAAAGTCCTTCTTTTAGTTTAGGAGCAGATTGAAACTCTCTTCTACATGGTCCACACCAACTGGCCCAAATGTCTATGTAGACAATTTTCTTATCAAAGTCCGAGAGGCGTACTTCTTTTCCTTTCAAATCTACCGCAACCAAATCCTGATTGGTACCACTCACACCCTTCTCCGGCTTCTCCTCTCTCTCCTCTTGCTTCTTTGCGTATTTGGACGTAATTGTTTTAATTTTTTCTATTGAAGCTCCCTTGTCATCATCGTA
Source organism: Cytophagales bacterium (assembly GCA_965277185.1). GTDB lineage: Bacteria > Bacteroidota > Bacteroidia > Cytophagales > JAHDFW01 > JAHDFW01. The sequence continues at coordinate 32,575 of CBDICC010000008.1, forward strand.
TGCTTGCATACGGTTATACAAGATAACAGGATCCATATCAGGTGCGTAACGTTTTAGCAATTCATAATCCAAATTATAAACACTTAAGTCCTCCAAACGTTGGTTTACCCAATACGAGTGCAACACATACATCCCCGTTACATTCGAAACTTCCTCGAAGCCATTATCACGCATTGCCTGAAATGCAGAGAAGTAAAATAAAAACTCCCGATAAGACGGACTTATCATTTTTTCTTTATCCGCATATCCAGTTAAATCAAAAGCAGGAATCATTTCCTCTGGAATTCGATGTGCACGTTTTCTAATAATCCCATGCTTAAACAATGATTTTTGATAGCGAAATTCATTTTCTACTTTCAAGAACTCCTTAAAACGTGAGGTTACAAAATCATACTTAGGATAATCCTTCATTAACTTTTTCATCTGATCTCTAAAATCAAATGCTTTGATCTCTACCGCATCTAGACTTTTTTCTTTGTAAGCCTGGTCTTTTTGTGCCTGCTCAGAATAAATCTGGAAAAACGTATTATTTGCAGCTCCATGCCGTTCAAACTTGATTTGTTCTCCATCAAACTTTACTACAAAATCGTCATGCTTTTCAAAAAAAAGTGGGAATTCCTTATCCCCAATTTTCAAAATGGCCGTAAATGCATCGTCTACACTAATTTTTGTTTTCTTATCGTTTTCTAACGACAAAACAGTATTAAACAAATAATCCGATGTGTAAACTAGTTTCGCTTTCTCCTCCCCTGCCTCTACGGTCAAATAAGCTTGAGCTATTCCTACGTGATTTAAAATCACTAGTATTATGAACAAACCGAACGATTTGACTTTATGTATGCTACTCATATTAATTTAGTTTGTTTATAAATTAAACTTGCTTAAATGAAATACTACTAAAGTAATTCCATTTCAATTTTCAACCAGAGTCAGTAACTCACGTGCATTAAATTTCCTAAATGCCTCCAACCTCGATCCTTATTATATTATATTTTATTACACATCATGCAATTTTTGTACCTGAACTAAAGTCAAACGGTTTATACGATTAATTACCATTACTTTCCTTGAAAAGGTCAAACAAGATGCTCTGTTTATTTTTTAGCCTTTTCCGGACTTCCAAGATAAATCCACTCGGAAGTTCCATTTTGATTCAATTTCATTCTATAAACATCTCCTGTTTCAGAATTCAAAATCAAAATGCCCTGCTTCCCTCTTAAATAAGTATAATTTGCTTCTCCTTTTTCTCCGTTTATGCAAGAGCTCATTAGTCCCAAACCTGCTATCCCAAGAACGATTAGTATCTTCTTCATGTTGTATTTATTTCTGTTAAATTCAGTGCAATATAAGGCAATTCCCAGATAAAAAGGAGACGTTTTAATTGAAAAATAAAGTGTACGCGAAAATCTTATCAAAGAGCCCGAATGAATGTTGGAATTTCGACTAAAATCCTTTATATTCGCAGCACAGAACACAGATAGATTTTTCAGAAAGACAGAATGGATACAACAGTAACAACGGAAAGTGCGGTAATTAGCTTCGACGGTAAGACGTATGAGCTTCCTGTAATGACAGGTTCCGAAAATGAGCATGCAATTGATATTTCTAAACTAAGAGGTCAATCCGGATTGATTACAATTGATCCAGGGTATAAAAATACCGGATCAACAACAAGTGCCATCACTTTTCTGGATGGTGAGAAAGGAATTCTACGTTATAGAGGATATCCTATTGAACAACTAGCTGAACAATCGGATTTTATTGAAGTGAGTTACCTTTTAATTTACGGTGAACTTCCTACAAAAACAGAATACGAAGCGTTCGAAAAAGACATTCGAATGCATACAATGGTTAATGAAGAGTTCAAAAACATTTTGGATGGCTTCCCAAAAAATGCGCATCCAATGGGTGTACTTTCTTCTTTAGTTTGCTCACTAACCGCATTCTACCCAGAATCACTTGATCCAAACAGAAGCCCGGAACAAGTGGATATGACCATAAGAAGATTATTGGCCAAATTGCCAACGATCTCTGCATGGACTTACAAAAATGCAAAAGGACATCCAGTAAATTACCCAAATAACAAATTGGATTACTGTGGTAATTTCCTTCAAATGATGTTTAAAGTTCCTGCGGATGATTACAAGGTTGATCCTGTAATTGCGAAAGCGTTAAACAAATTATTGATTCTTCATGCTGACCATGAGCAAAACTGTTCTGCATCAACGGTTCGTATCGTAGGATCTTCTCATGCAAGCTTATATGCTTCGATTTCTGCTGGAATCAATGCATTATGGGGACCACTTCACGGTGGAGCAAACCAAGCTGTAATTGAGATGCTTGAATCTATTAAAGAGGATGGCGGTGATACTAAAAAATGGCTTGACAAAGCAAAAGATAAAGATGATCCATTCCGTTTAATGGGATTTGGACATAGAGTATATAAAAACTTCGATCCACGTGCTAAAATTATTAAAGTAGCGGCAGACGAAGTATTGGAGTCACTTGGTGTAGATGATCCAGTTTTGGATATAGCTAAAGGATTGGAAGAAGCTGCCTTGAATGATCCATATTTCAAAGAGCGAAACTTATATCCAAACGTAGATTTCTATTCTGGAATTATTTACAGAGCATTAGGAATTCCTACTGAGATGTTTACCGTAATGTTTGCATTAGGGAGACTTCCAGGATGGATTGCTCAATGGAGAGAAATGCGTGCTAACAAAGAACCTATTGGTCGACCTCGTCAGGTTTATACTGGAGCGACGGATCGTGACTATGTAGATATTACCAACCGCTAAACTAATTGGAGTTGGTTGCTCCCAATTAGTTGGCAAATTAGATTCACTTATTTAGTTAGGGAATTCAAAAGGACTTCAAACGAAGTCCTTTTTTTTGTTTTAGAAGAAACAAGAATATCTTAAATTAGGAACTCCAAATATATAAGAAGAATAAGCCCAACATGAGCCATAGAACAATTGCCTAAAAAATCCTCTCATATCAACTTCAAAGCGGCTGCAATTTTATTAGTAATTATAGCCATTCAACTGACTGCGCTCCTATTCGTTTCATTTCATGGCATGTTGGCTTACGGAAAGGCGTATGCTATCCCCGTTTTCATGGTTGATATCCTAAGTGAAGCACCAAAGACCAAAGTACCAAAGAAAAATAGAGAGATCATTTCCATTTGTAGAAACAAAGGCAGGTCTATTTCTCCTGATTATTGGAATCATGTATGTACCCATTTTACTTCAGGCATTCTTGATACGCAATACTGGCTTGAAGTAGAAGATACTCGTAAAATCAATGTAGTTATTGGAGAAGACCAATCACTTGACTCTTTAATTGAGGCCAAAGCAGACATTACCAAAGGAATCCAGTACGCCATAACAGATTTAGGCATTGGAAAACAAATTCCAGATTTACAAGATGCATTACCTGGTGACTTTATTCAATACTGGAATAAACTTCCAGATGGATATCATGGACACAGCGCTATTATCCATAGTGTCAACCCCAAAAGTGAAACGATTACAATTCATTCATCTCATCCTCAAACAAGTGGATATGGAAGACAAGTGGTGTTTTATCCAGAGATTTACTATATAGCTCGCCTGCATCCCAATTTGAAGGAATAACAGATCACATTAATTATACGTCCACTTTTATGCCTCATTTCATCATCGAATGCTCCGAAGACGTCCTCACAATGCAAAAGCCCAACCAGACAGTTGACGCAATTCATGAGACAGCCTTGGAGACAGGCTTGTTTGATACATTAAAAAATGTCAAAGTACGCATACAGGCTTATCCGCGTTTTCATTTTACCAATGCAGGAACACAAGATGATTTTATTCACGTCTTTGGACATATCATGGGTGGCCGAACTACAGAACAAAAAGTACAACTTTCAGAATCCATTGTTCGAAAACTTAAATCCATGTTTCCCAAAGTTCCGGTCATTTCCATGAATATTTATGAATTCGATCCCGACACTTACACCAATGCCAACAATCTAGAATAGATCAAGCCATAATCTATTTCTAAATTCGAAAATACTCCCGCAATAAAACAGGTTTCATTTCGTTTGTTGGGTAAGGAAGCAAGAATTAATCACATCACATTTTGACGTTATGAATATCAGAATCATTGGTATTTGCGGAGTTCTTGTTGCGCTAATTGGATTCATTCCTTGTACGGTATCTGCATTAAATCCTTATCCATTTCACATAAAAAAATCGATCAAAGACAGTACTTTAAAAAGTACCGAGTCGGCCTTCGATATTCATTTCTGGATGGTCGGAGGAGATTACGGAGGTCTATTGACCATTTATTGCAATGGAAAATTAATTAAATCCCAATTAGATTCTGCTGGAAGCCGTGAGGTAGTCGTTCCGCCCGGCAAATATAAATTCGAATTCTTGTATGACGGTGACAGTTGTAAAGGAGGTGGAATGCGAACTGACTCCATCGAAATTGACTCGGGTTATCGCACGTATATTACTATGATGTTCGAATGCAATAAGTATCCGGTAATGTGGGATAAGCCTGTTATATATTGTTATCCTGAAAAACCAATGAAACTGAATGTGAAATTGAAGCTTTCAGGAGATTTAAAATTCACCTATCCTGAATATAATAAAGAAGGCTGGAATTTTCTGGCTCAACCAGACGGAACGCTGCAATTCAATCACAAAACCCATCACTACTTATTTTGGGAAGGGGAAAGTGGCATCGACTGGAGCTCTATTGATTTAGGGGAAGGATTTGTTATTCGACGAGCACATTTAATTCCATTTTTCGAAAAGGAGTTGGCCAAAATGGGATTAAATTCAAATGAAAAAGAAGACTTCATTACATACTGGGGACCACGAATGACCAATTATAAAAAATGCTATATCCATTTTCTATTTACAAAAGAATGTGCACAAGTCGCACAATTATCTATTGATCCAGTACCTGACAACATATTTCGTCTTTATATGGTTTGGTCACCAGTCGATGCTAATAATCTTTATGAACTGAAGAATCAATCTATTCCATCCTTTGATAGAACCGGATTTGAAGTCGTTGAATGGGGCGGTTCCAAAGCTGAAAGCCTAGAACCGTTGCTGGAAAAATATTTTCTTTATAAATAACCTCCCTTTTATGGTTAACCTTATTTCATCAACTCAAATGTGCACCTTTTCACAAATCAGAAATTGATGTTTAGGCAGTAAATAAGGAGTACTATTAAATAGTTAGAAAATATTTACCTAAATTATGTGGAATTAGATCTTCCCTTGCATCTATATTCTGTTGACCATATAATAGGCTATGAATCGAATCTTCCATCTAATCTTTTGCGTGCTCTCTTTCGTAAGTTATTACGGCGTTGGGCAAGATTTGAGGGACAATTCCCCTTCTCAAAAGCCAGAATGGAAATGGGTTAACTCCATTCAAGGAGACGGACAGGAATTAATAAAAAGTTCGGATATTACCCCGAACGGAAATTTAGTCGTTGCTGGGATTCGAAATCACCAATTTAATACTTCATTCCATTCTCAAAATCACAAAACTTCCATTCAAAATGGAAATCCAGATCAATATTTTTTAAAACGTGAACGATATCACGGCAGAGGTAAGTGCAATTTTTGGTTAACTAAATACAATTCGGAAGGAAACTTACTTTGGAATCTTGAAGCAAAAGCAACAGGTGCCATTTTTCCGGAAGAAGTTAAAGTAGCCAAGGATGGATCCATTTATGTAACTGGAGGATACGGAGGTCGCGCGATATTTCAGGCCTCCAATGGACAACAAACGGTTGTTGAAAGTGCTATGGACACCAACGGAAATTATTATCCAAGAAATGAATTCAGTTGTTTCTTAGCAAAATATGACCCCAACGGTTTGTTACTTTGGGTACGTGTTGGAATTGGACAAGGATCCGTTACAGGGAAGCAAATAAATTTTGATTCTTCCGGTAATGCCTATCTTCGAGCCGGATGTCGACACCATAATATTGCTTTTGGAAATTTCATATTAAAACGACCAGGAGACGGATCCAGCTATTATTTTGATATTAATGTAAAGTACGATCCTAGCGGACAGGAATTGTGGCTTAATTATATGGATCATGGCGGTTACACCAGAGTTAACAAAAATGATCAATTAGAAATATATCCATTCAACTATGGATGGCATCAAATTTTCTCTACACAAGAAAAATCACATTTCATAAAAGCTCCCACTTGGGACACTAAATTACGGAAGCTTGTATTTTCCAAAAATGGGATATTACTGTCTAATAATGAGTTTTTGCCCTCCCTCGCTTCTACCGCGTCAATTCATCAGATTAAACAAGATGCATCTGGAAACTACATTGTTTTGCTAGCCAATCGTGGAAAAGATTTAATCAACCCATTCCCAGCTGGAACTCATCCCAATTACCTTCAATTCAATGGAATTCAGCATCATGTAAAAACACCTGATTTATTTTTAGCTAAATTCAATTCGGACGAAACACCTAAATGGCTAATAAAGATGACTAGTGCTCGCTGGGTTTATCATTTGGATTTGGACGTGGTACAATACGACATCCTGGTCACAGGAATCTTCCACGATGAAATGGAAATAACGGATGTAACAGAAATTAGTAGAACCATCAAAACGAACGTAAACGGGTCATCATTTGTATGTGAAATCGGTTCGAATGGACATTTTAAATGGTTAGAAAATGTAGGTAATTTCAGAGGAGCTGGTTCGCATATTCAAGTTTCGGCAAAGAATAAACAACATATTTTTATTGCTGAAGATTACAATCTTCCCGTCCGTCTGGATCAGTTCCAATTGAATGTAGAAGGTGGATTCAACGAGATTTATCACCAAGGGGACAATCCAATTGACATGCATTTTCATGATGCTTTTGTTGCTAAATTGAGCGTCTCTGAAGAAGATTCGACACTTCAAGACAACAATACTCCTATCCTGACTTCTAACACGTCCATCAGACCAACTATTTATGATTTGCATCAATCTGATTTAATGGTTTACCCAAATCCTAATCCGGAAAATCACGATGGAATGAATTTACAATTGAACACGCCTAATGAAGGTATATTGGATTGGAAGTTGGTTGACGGGCAAGGCAAGTCAATCAAAAATGGGAAATCTACCTTAAAAAAAGGCTGGCAAACCAAAATTCTCAAAATGGGTGCGTTAACCTTTGGACGCTACATTTTAAAAGTAACGTTCAATGGAATAACCTCACACAGACAAATTATCATTGCTGAATGAATGTTTCTAAAAACATATCAACGTTTGCATGGAAATTGATCTTCTTAGCTATATCAATGATTACTTTCTTGTTTAATTCATCTGAAGTAATGGCCCAGCGAAAAATGATCAAGGACATCGATCGCAATACTTACACTTCGACCAAAATTGGTAATCAAGAATGGCTTACCTCGAATTTAAAAGTACAACATTTTCGTAACGGGGACTCCATTCCATATTTTGGTAATCATTCTGCTTGGACCGAAGCTTGTCGTGAAAAGAAACCGGGATGGTGTTATTATAATGACGACACTTTATGCGGCGATACCTATGGCATTATTTACAACTATTGGGCCATCATGGATGAGCGCGGAATCGCTCCAAAAGGTTGGCGAATCCCTATCAAGGAAGATTTAGATGAGCTTATGGACCATTTTCAATTAAGTGAACCAAGTGGGATTCAAATGAAGTCAAAACATGGTTGGCTCAAAAAAATTGATGGCACTTCTGGAAACGGAAGTGATCTACTAGGTTTCAATGGTAAACCGGGTGGCTATAGAAATGGATTCTATTTTCGTTTCAAAAACACACATTCTGCTTGGTGGACATCGATGCCGGTTCCATCGCGTATGTATTTCTTTCATTTACAATATGACGGAAATTTCCTTAGAAGAAGCCAACAAGGAAATGGAGCGTGGTATGGGATGTACGTCCGCTGTGTGAAAGACTCTAAATAAAAAATAATTCAAATTTAATATAGGTGTATTTATGAAGGTTCTTTTTAAGTTTATTTTCGTCAGCTTGCTCGCAACAAGTTTTAATATGCATGCTTTGGGTAAGTCCATCCCTTCTTATTACGTGGCATTCTCAAAGAAAGATTCAAATCTCAAAAGCACAGAAGCACTCTTTGAAATCCGTTTTAGTGGTATTGAAACACAATTGGATTACACAAAGGACTTCAACATCTCATGCAATGGAGTAATTATAAAGGGCACCGTCGATTCAACTGGAAGCATGCGGTTTCCTGTATCACCTGGGAAATATAAATTCCAATTTTTCTATAATACGCTTCACGAAGAAATAATAACTGATTCCATCGATATCGCCTCTGGATTCAAAACCAGAATCAACGTCCAATTTAAATTTGCTGAGTTTAGACCGGTCGAAGCAGAAAAACCCGTCATTTATTTGTATCCGAGCACTCCTACTCAAGTACAGATTCAATTGAGTCCAAATGGACCGCTCGGATTTACGTATCCAAAATATGATAATGGATGGAGTGTTATGGCTAATAAAGATGGGAAATTAGAGGTAAATGGTAAAACACATAACTATCTTTTTTGGGATGGTCAATTAAATATCAACCCATCCAGCATCAACTTGCAAGAAGGTTTTGTCATTGAATCCAACAACCTCGTTTCCTTCTTTGAAGAAAAGTTAACCATTATGGGCTTAAACGCCTCCGAACAGGAGGATTTTATTACCTATTGGGCCCCACAAATGATTTCCCATAACAAATGTTTTATTCGGTTTATGTTTAATGACGAATACAATGAATACGCTTCCATGCAGATTGATCCGAAACCAGACCATCTGTTTCGTGTATTTATGCTGTGGGCACCTTCGTCATCCATTGCAATCACCGACGCTATGGAACTAATTCCTCAGGAGATCGAATCTGTTCAACGAGATGAGAAAAGTTTTACTGTAATTGAATGGGGAGGTGCTAACATCAATAATCTATTAAATAAACAGTATAAAATTGCTTCCAGCACACATTAAATCCGTTTTTCGATTATGAACTTTATCCTTAAATATATTTGTTTAAGCCTAATTCTCTCAGGAGAATTTATCTCCCGTGGGTCCACAATACCGAATTATTACATCTCCAATTCTGAAAAAGACGCTACACTAAAAATCACGGAAGCTTTATTTGACATCCATTTTCAAGGTTATGGAGCAAAACTGGATTTAAGCAAAGAAATCATCATTTCTTGTAATGGAACGATCATAAAAGCCAAACCCAGTGCAGAAGGGAACATACAGGTTCCCGTTTCACCAGGTACATATCAATTCCAATTCTTTTATAATGAACATTTCTTCGAAATAAAAACAAGCTCCATCGAAATCAAACCAGGGTTTAGAAATCAAATGCACGTCAACTTCATGTCTTCCAAATTTCCGGTTTGTATGAACAAACCCGTGATCTACTTTTATCCAAAAAAAGAAACACAGGTTCATGTTAAATTAGACATTAAGGGAATGTTGGATTTTACCTATCCAGCGTATGACGTTAATAAGGGTTGGAATTTCGTAGCCTATCCGAACGGGAAATTAGATATAAATGGAAAAGAGCATAATTATTTATTTTGGGAAGGAGTCACCAATTTGGAGCGTGAAGATCAGAAATTACAACAGGGCTTTGTAGTTCAAAAAGAAAATGTAGTCGCTTTTCTGGAGAAAAAACTTTCCAAAATGGGACTTAATTCAAACGAAAAAGAAGATTTTATTACCTATTGGGGCCCGTTGATGACTCAACATAAGCAATGTTTGGTTCATTTTATGTTTAACGAGCAATTCGCCAAATATGCTTCGCTCAATATTACTCCAAAGCCAGATCATCTCTTTCGCGTTTTTATGCTATGGTCGCCTCTAGAAGAAGGCGTACATCCGATGCCTAAGCCACAAGTTATTCCATCCATTACACGTGAAGGTTTTACGGTGATTGAATGGGGAGGTGCTAATATCTCGAAATTGGTAAATCAACGGGAAAAGTTTGCCTCCAATACACATTAAATCCGTTTTTTAATTATGAGCTTTATCCTTAAATCACTTTGCATCGGAATTATTCTTAGTGGACAATTAAAGTCCCAAGGAGAATCCATTCCCCTTTATTATATCTCGAAATCCGAAAAAGATTCTACGTTAAAGATAACAGAAGCATTATTTGAAATTCACTTTCAAGGTTATGGAGCTAAGATTGATTTAAGCAAAGAAATCATCATTTCTTGTAATGGGGTTATTATCAAAGCGAAACCAAATGCAAAGGGAATCGTCTCAATTCCTGTTTCTCCGGGGAAATACAAATTTGAATTCTTCTACGACGAGGATTTCTTTGAAATAAAAACAAGTTCGTTTGAAATCAAACCGGGTTTTAGAAACAAATTGGAAGTCAATTTCATGTCTTCTAAATATCCTGTAAGCATGGATAAACCTGTCGTCTATTTTTACCCACAGAAAACGACAGACGTTTCAGTCAAATTAAATCTTAAAGGAAAATTGGATTTCACGTATCCACAATATCAACCAAATAAAGGATGGAATTTTATAGCGCATCCAAACGGAAAACTAAATGTAAACGGAAAAGAACATAATTATTTATTTTGGGAAGGAACGACCCATTTAGATCTATCCGATCGAACCGAACAAAATGGTTTTGTGGTTCAAAAAGAAAATATTGTCGCATTTTTGGAAAATAAGCTTTCTAAAATGGGATTCAATCCAAACGAAAAAGAAGATTTCATTACCTATTGGGGTCCGATCATGAGTCAACATGACCAATGTTTTGTTCATTTTATGTTTAACCAAGAGTACAGCAACTATGCTACACTAACTATTAATCCTAAACCGGATCATCTCTTTCGTGTTTTCATGCTTTGGTCGTCTGTTGAGAAGGGACAATATCCGACGCCTGAACCACAAGTTATTCCTTCGTTTTCACGAACAGGTTTCAGCGTCGTTGAATGGGGAGGTTCCGATATTACCAAATTGCTGAAGCGCCAAAAGGCATTGACTCTTTCCACTTATTAAGTTTTATTTAAATCGATTAATCACTTCATTGAACTAACCTATGAAATTTGTATTCACGTCATTTTTGTTAAGCCTTCTACTCGTTAGTCATTTTACCACTTCGGCTGAATCCGTACCGGAAAATTTCGTATCAAAATCTGAGCAGGACTCTACGTTAAAGCTCACTGAATCCTTATTTGAAATCAAATTTAACACGATCCGTTGGATGGTGAGGCAAGGACAGCAAATCACCATCTCATGTAATGGAGTGGTTTTCAAATACACACTTGATTCAACCCGCACTTTTCGGATCCCAGTGGTACCTGGAAAATACAAATTTGAGTTTTTCGCCGGTAGTGAATTTTTTGAGATCGAAACAGATGCAATAAAAATCAAACCTGGATTTAAAAGTACGATGCTGGTGAATTTCCAATCTTCAGTGACTCCTGTTTTAATGAAAAAACCTGTGATTTATGTGTATCCTTCTAAACGGACTGAAGTTACCATTAAACTGGACCTAAAGGGCAAAATGGACTTCACCTACCCTTCTCATGGTGCTGATGGCTGGAGTTTTGTTGCACATCCTGATGGCAGACTTATTGTAAACGAAAAGGAGCACAACTATTTATTTTGGGAAGGTTCGGCCAATTTTGATTTTAATAAGATCGATCTACAAAGTGGATTTTTAGTTCAGAAAGAGAAATTGATTCCTTTTTTTGAAGCTCAATTGACTAAAATGGGATTGAATGCGCAAGAACAAGAAGATTTTATCACCTTTTGGGGACCTCAAATGAGTAGAAATGAACAATGCTATGTGCATTTCATGTTCAACGAAGAATATGGTCAATATGCTCCACTTGATATTAATCCAAAGCCAGATCACATCTTTAGAATGTATATGCTTTGGTCTCCTATTCCATCTAATACTTCCATAAATGTGCAACCTCAAGAATTAGAATCGTTCAAGCGAGAGGGATTTTCGGTTGTGGAATGGGGAGGATCCGAAATAAAGTATAGAGATCAAACGATGTCTAATCCAATAACCTTGAAATAATTTCAATATGAACTTATTAACGATCCATTTCCTGCCCATTTTAATGTCTCTAACCCTCTTTTCATCCAGTTTACCTGAAGCTACCATTAAATCAGGCTCGCCAAATTTCAGGATAATTCAATCCAAAATAGATTCTACACTTACCAAAAACGAATCTTTATTTGAACTCCATTTTTCAGGAACATATGAACCTCTTGATCCAATTAAAGAAATGATCATTTCATGTAATGGGGTTATTCTTAAGGCAAAGGTTGATTCAAACGGAGCAGTGTTCGTTCCTGTGGTTCCGGGCAAATACAAGTTTCAATTCTATTACAATCAAGATTTTTTCGAGATTACGACCGATTCTGTGGAAATTCAACCTAATTTTCGTAGCACAGGTTATGTACGATTTCAATCTTCTGTAGTACAAATAAAAGTCGCCAAACCAGTAATTTATCTATATCCCGAACAGGAAACCAGTGTATCGGTGAAATTGAATTTCAAAGGGGATATTGAATTTACCTATCCTAAATATGATACGGTCAAAGGATGGACGTTCTTAGCAAAACCAGATGGAACATTACATTTCGGCCATAAAGAACATCACTATTTATTTTGGGATGGCACCATGAATTTGAACTTGGCCAATATCAATTTAGAAGAAGGTTTCCTAGTGTCGAATGAAGATCTAATTTCTTTCTTTGAAGAGAAGTTAACCTTGATGGGATTGAATGCGCAAGAACAAGAAGATTTCATCACCTACTGGAGCCCACAAATGATCGGAAATGAGCGATGTTATGTTCGTTTCCTGTTTAAGGAAGAATTTAGTCAATATGCTACGCTTGATATTAATCCAAAACCGGACCACCTTTTTCGTGTTTTCATGCTTTGGTCCCCTGTTGACAAAACCATTTCCAATCAAATTGAACCTCAAAAGATTGAATCGTTTAAAGATAAACGCAACAATGGTGGCTTTTCCGTCGTTGAATGGGGAGGGTCTGAAATTCAATTCCTCGATGCTACTCTTTGCGAGCTTAAATAAGTAAATCTAATTTAATACCATTGAATATGAATCTGCTGAATCTTTCCTTCTTAAAACTCCTTTTTGCTGGCGCTTTACTATTTCCTGATTGGTCGGGTACGAGAACGATTTCTTTGCCTCCTTCTTTTCAAGTAATCGTATCAGAAAAAAACTTCGCAATTAGTACTAAGGAGGCCAGATTCGAACTTCACTTCAAGAATTTAACCAATTTTGAATCTTATAAAAAAGATATTAAGGTATCGTGCAATGGAGTAAATTTAACGGCATCTGCGGATACATCCGATACATTCATAATTACTGTGGTTCCGGGAAAATATCAGTTCCAGTTTTATTACAATGAGAATTATTACGAAATCACAACGGATTCCATCGAAATTAAACCTGGATTTATAACTGTCGCGGATGTTCGATTTCGATCATCTATTGAACCTGTTATTATGTTCAAGCCTGTTATTTATGTATATCCGCAGAAACCCACGGATGTAAGCATAAAGCTAAGTTTAAAAGGAGAATTAGACTTCACTTATCCTTTGCATAAAGAAGAAGGGTGGCAATTTTTAGCAAATCCAGATGGAAGTCTAGAGGTGGATGGTCAGAAGCACAATTATTTGTTTTGGGAAGGAAAAACCGATCTAAATCTTGGTAAGATTGCTTTGGAAAATGGGTTTGTCGTTGAAAAAACAAACGTAGTTTCCTTTTTTGAAGAAAAACTCTCCAAAATGGGCTTAAATCCCAATGAAAAGGAGGATTTTATCACCTACTGGGGCCCTATTCTATCTCGTAATGATCGTTCTTATGTACATTTTATGTTTAACGAAACATATGATGAATATGCGCATTTAGAGATTAATCCAAAACCAGATCAGCTGTTTCGAGTCTTTATGCTATGGTCTCCAATAGGCAAAGAAACGGAGCTAAAAATAGCTCCTCAATCGATTCCAAGTTTCAAACGGAATGGTTTTTCCATTGTTGAATGGGGAGGTACACAAATCAATGAATTACCTCCATTATAAGGCATGATTTCATCATCGAATTGATTCTTTTCGTGCATCATTCCATATATTTTCCTATATTTAGATTGCTTTAAAAGCAGGTCTAAAAACCTAATTTCAACTTTATTGAAAGATATATGATACAGGAAATCGTAATTAGCTCTTTAATCGTGGCATCCTACATCGGTATTAATTTATGGGTAGCCATTCGAATCTCCAATGCAGAGTACCAAGATGATTCTCGGAAAAAACTACATAAGCGTTTTATCTGGTTTTTGCCTTTTATCGGTCCTTTATTGATTCGGGGATATTGGAAGAAAAACCAGGTTGGAAAACTGGAAGTGCACACCAAGGATAAGAAAAAGGGTACGGATCAAGGAGGAGCAGCCGGAAATTCTGTGCCTGGATATTAACGAATTCAACGCGTATTGTTTCTTTCTACTTAAAGCAAGACATAAAGTCCTTGGAAGGATTAATTTTATTTTTTCCGTGGCCGCAAGTATTCCTCTCTCGAACACAATTACAATTGAATAAACGATGCCAATAACCAGCCTTGAATTGATCGTAGAAGATGTTTTTGGATTAAGCAATGGAAAAATTGTGGTTACTGGTCTGGTTGAATTTGGTAAATTAAAAAAAGGTGATCAGCTAAGTATTGTTTCTGAAACGAACACCATATCGACCATTGCTCTAAACATCGAAATATTTGCAAAAGTATCGGAATATGCTACCGTTGGAGATCATGTAGGAATTACGCTTCAGGGGGTTGATAAATGGGAAGTACCAAAAGGTTCCAAGATATTAATTTTGGAGTGATATAAAAGGTGTTCGAATGATTCTAACAGTAAAGTAGTTCAGCACACTCGTTACAACGATTCATAAACGCCATTCAAATGCAGTTTAATTGAGTCTATTCTACCTCTTTCTCCTCCAAAACACACCCAACCAGAGTCCAATTCCAGCGTTGTTTCTGAAATATCCAATTCTGGATTGGGAATTCGTTCTAAGCTTCGTTGATTAATTCTACCCATTCGACTAGACTCCACATCAATCGCATACAACTCTGGCTCCCCATAATTATAGCCCGCAATAAACATGACTTCATGTTTCGGAGCATAACTTACACTTGAAACTCCTGAAAAACGGCCTGGCGATATTGGAATACGTAATAATTTGTATCGACTTTTCTCCACAACCAGCAGCATTGAATTCGATGTATAAAATCGCTTACGTTTAGTTCCTGTGCCTTTTAACAATTGCCAACCAAAACTAGCAAACTGTACCCAACCACATTTTAGACCTATTTCCTCTTCATCCTCATCCCATGTTTCGTATTTATTCCAATCTTCTTTTTCTTTATTCCAATTCGGATATAATCGAAAAAATGAATGGGAAGTTCTAGTAAATCCACCTTGATTCCATGGAGCATATGATTGTTCCAATGATCTGAGTAAAAGATCCGTTTTCACATCAAGGTAAGTTGAGTTCTCCCCTTTCCATTTTTTTAATTGCTTTGGGTCGTAAAAGTTTCGTTGTGCAATTCCAAATTCAAGGTAATATTCGATCACTTTTCGAAAGGACGTGTTCTTTTTATCGAATAATTCAGGCTGTGCTGGAATCCATTTGTTTTCGGTAAACTTACTTCCATACGCATACACCTCAAAAGATTCTTTTGTTGCTCCATTCACAATTTTAATTACTCTTCCTCCAAATCCAGAACCACCTTCCCAACTTCCATAGAGAGAATCCATAATTCCATCTTCGTTAAAATCCCAATCAAATGCTACTGAATCCCATATGGAATAAAAACCAGATGAAATATTCATTCCACCGAGAAAAGGAAGACTATCTAGTCCTGTTTTTGGTGGTTTTTTAATTTTTCCATGCTGATCATCTAATTTTTCATCAGATAACAAAGTACTGTCGTTTAAATTGATCATGTCAATTTGAGCCGTATCGACCTTACCTCCATCGTTCTGATGATTAGAAGATGTTGATTTGGTGCAAGCTACCATTACTGACAACAAGAAACCAATGCGTAGTATTTTCCCCAAAAATTTCAAATCATTAACCTTCTTGCTAATTATTTAATTAATCGTTCATCCTAAACGTATCTTGATAAAAAAAACGTCTTTCACTCACTGAGTAGTCTTCTCCAACGCGCTCGTTAGTGAAAAATATATATGGTATTTTTTTTAAAATCGTACCTCCTTCATCCCAAAATTTCCAGACTCCAGTCTTTTGGGTTTCCTCATATCCTTTTCCTCGATGATCTTTATACATCCCTTCGGCCATCTTCGTTCCGTTTTCATACCAATACGTCCATGTTCCCATTTTATTTGAAGAATAAAACTGACGACTGGGGCTCACCCCGTCACAAATGCTATGGTAATGGTAAGTTAATTGGTACCCGCCTTGTGCTCTTTTCTGTCCATTTTTATAATAATACGTCCAGACTCCTGTTTTGAGATTTAATGTTTTTCCACCTTCAGCAAACAATTCTCCTTTTTGCGTTTTGAAGGTACATCCTCCTTTTATTAATGTATCATTTCGAAATACTTGATCACATATCTGATTTCCAGTTGTATCCCACATCCGAAAAATGCCATTGAAATTTCCGTTGCTAATTTCAAATTCACTTCGATGGCTTCCATTATCATACCATGTATGGAAAAATCCGTCCATCTTATGTTTATTATATGCACCATCGATCTTTAATTGACCATTCGGATACCAAACACGATATTTTCCTTGTAAGATTTCATATTTAGCAATCATCCTTTTCCTAAATTCCTTTTTGATGATAGGCCGTTTTATCCAATTTTCTTCCCTTATAATCGATCCATCTTTTCGATAGATTTTCTTGGTTCCATTCAAAAAACCATTTTTAAACTCTCTGCTTTTCCGCAACGTTCCATTTTGGTCATAATGCTCGCTCAACCCATTTAAATCCTGTTTAAACCTCCAGTCAAAGAGTATAAACTCACAATTTTGATAAAAATCAAAATAGGAATTTGGTTGATAGTTTTCAATGCGTTTATATTCTCCATCGGCCCTCATCCCCTCATTGTATGAGTCGGACTTTTCCACCCATTTATATACCTATGTTCCAATTCTTGCGCCATTGACAAATTGGCCCGAAATTAGGGTGTCTCCATCTGCCGATAATTTAACATACTTTCCCTCTGGACGTCCATTTAGTACCTCAAATAATTCAAAAACATATTTTTCGTCATTTTCCCGAATCGAAACCCATTTTCCATCTTTCGGAAAATTCGCAACCACAGTTTCTGTACTCTTCTTCTTCTTCTTCTTCTTCTTCTTCTTCTTCTTCTTCTTCTTCTTTGGTTCGGTCCAATTAACACAATATTCACAGGATTTTTTGTCCTCCGGATAAATCCAATGTTTCACACCATTCAACTTATAAGTCTTGAGCACAAGTTCCTCTTGAATTTCTTGTGCTCTTAGTTCATCCGGCGTACCTAACACCATGAACAAGCTATAGAGAAAAAATATTAATTCAGGGTTGATTTTAAAATTAATGCGAGATAGCTGAGACATCTAAACTGTAAATACTTCCTACTATTAATTAATATGAAGGGGCCAAATCGATCATTGCAATCAACCAAGTATAGATGAGAATGAATGAATTAAACGCCTTTTTTACAAGATACGAAAAAATCGAGGATTCAGTTTAACATTTAAAAATGAAGAAATAGCAGTTCGAAACTTACATTACTCTCCTGCCACCGCATCAAGTGTCCGTAAATCCACTGGGATCACACGGGAAATACCAATTTCGGGCATTGTTACCCCATAGATAATATCGGTACTGGCCATAGTACGCTTGTTATGCGTAACAATGATGAACTGTGATTCATTAGAGAATTCACGGATGATGTTATTGAATTTATCAATATTGGCATCGTCCAATGGAGCATCCACTTCATCAAAAATACAAAATGGCGCGGGTTTGATTAGGTAAATAGCAAACAATAATGAAATTGCTGTTAGCGTTTTTTCTCCACCTGAAAGTTGATTAATAGACAACGGTCGTTTTCCCTTAGGTTTTGCGGTGATGGCTATTTCAGAATCCAAAGGATTATTCGGGTCTGACAATTTCAAATCACAGCTATCCTCTTCCGTAAATAATGTTCGGAATACTTTTATAAAGTTTTCTCGAATCTCCTCAAATGCTACTGTGAATTGATCACGTGCTGTTTTATCAATCTCAGTTATGGTTTCCAATAAAGAGGCCTTCGCCTCTTCCAAGTCCTTTTTCTGCTCTGTAATAAATGTATGACGATCTTGAATCTCTTGATAGGCTTCCATTGCCATCGGATTGATGGGTCCAATTTTGTCCAACTTCTCTTTGATCCCTCCTACTTTCTTCTCAATCTCTTCTTTTGCAAGTTCAGAACTAAGCGGTTCGTCAATGATCTTATCTATGTCGATTTCAAACTCCACTGACAAACGTTCCTTAATTGAAATCAAATTTACCTTCAGTTCATTTTCTTTGGTTTTCAATTCCATTACAAACCCGTCGGATGATTCTTTCTTTCGGCTAAACAACTTCACCGCATCTTCCAATTCCGTGATAATTCCACGCGCTTTGTAATATTCTCGCTCCACCTCTCCTAAGGCTTTCTCAATAGCCTCTTTTTCTTCGTATTTAGAAAGAATTACGCCATCATCATCTTCGTCGGAAACAATCATTTTTTTGATTTCCTCCTCGATCATTTTAAGCTCCGAGATGTTCTTTTCTATTCGTTCACTTGAACTGGAGATTAAGTCATTTTTAAACTTTAATTCCTGATCAATTCCTGCTAGTTTATTCTGTTTTTGATGTAAAACCAAGTTTTCCTTGTTATACATATTCGAATTTTCGGTGAGCATTTCCGATTTTATCAGCAGCTTTTGATTCAGTTCCGTAATTTCATTTTCTACTACCTTCAAGGCAGTTCCTTTCTCTTCTATAGTTGGTTTTGAAATTTGCAGCTCTTCGGTAAGACGTTTAATATTGCTGGTCAAACTCTCCTTCCGGTCTGTACTGGAATCCAGTAGACTTGCAAATTGTTCTTTTTTCGCTTTATACGTTACGAATTGTTCATGCAAACCGTTGATCTCCTCTTGAGACTCCAACATTCGTTCACTGTTCAGTTGGGTTTGAAATTTTTCCACTTTCTTATTTAGTGAAACTACTTTATTCTTACCTACCGTCAGCTCTTTGCTTAATTCCCGAATATCCTTTTTTAGAATGTCTAGATTTTTAGCTCGACCTATCTTTTTTCCCTCAAACAACCCTATTGAACCACCACTGATGCTATTATCCCGACTTATTACTTTTCCATTCTTGGTAACGATCGTAACTCCTTCTTCATCTGAATAATTAATGAAGTCATCTTCCACAATACGTACGTTCTGCAACAGATTTTCCGTCAGTTTTCGGTATTTATCTTCTACATGAAGAATTTCGGTAGCTGCGACACCAACTTCACTGGTAGCGTTGTATTTTTTATCTTCAAATTTACTTAGCACAAAGAAATTTGCCCGACCTTTTGTCGCATCATTCAAAAGTTGAATAGCTTGAAAGGCATGCTCCGTATCATCCACAATAAAGTAGTTCAGATATTGTTCCAAGTAATTTTCAATACATGTTCGATATTCTTCGTCACAGGCAATCACATCTGTAAGTAAGGGTGCATCCTTATACCATCGATCATGTTTCTTCAAAAACTTAATCGCTTCAGGAAATCCTTCTAGATTATCTACCAACGATTTCGTTAGATTATATTCGTTCTCCTTTGCATCCAGGGTTCGGTTAATTTTGGTAACCTCTTCCCGGCGCTTCTCAATCTCTACTTTTAATTCCTTTACTTGTGTTTTTGTTTCTTCTTCCCTTTCCTTCAATTTTTCAAAATCGGCCTTTTTCTTCACATAGACCTCTTCAATCTCCGTTGTTTTCTTTTCGAACTCACTTAGACTTTCATTGTGTCCGGAACTGTCTTCGTTCAACTTTTCCAATTCCTTAGAAAAGGACTCCAATTGCACTTCCTTTATTTCTATATCCTTCTTCAGTTGAAAAAACTCTGCCTGACTTTCTTTAAAGATATCGTTGCTTTGATTGAGGTTTTCTTGCAAAATTTGAACTTCTTCCCTCTGCTCCTCATACTCTTTTTTAAGCGCCTCTACCTTCTCTACAAACCCGCTCAATTCTTTATCAACACCTTCTTTATCCTTGCTAAGGCTATCTAAACTAAACTGTGCTCTTTCCCGGCTTTTACGGTCATGCTCCAAATGCTCATTTAGACTGTCTTTTTTGTCATTTAGAAAACGATGGCGCTCATTTTTGACCTTTTTCTCGCTTTCCATTTTTCGGATATTGGCGACATGTTCATTGAGTGCCTTTTGTTGCCCGGAAAGTTCTTTTTCACGCAATAATAAATCCGCTTTTCCTTTTTCGATTTGCGCATCGAGTTCCTTGGATTTGGCATTCAATTCTACCCGACCCGATTCTTCGTTTTCGATCTGCTTTTTTAAAATGTTCAGGCTATCATTTTCACTCTTCACACTTATTTTGGCCAGATCAACGGACAATGCTTTGTATTCTTCTTTTATATCGAAGTATTTCTTGGCTACCTTTGCTTGTCGCTCTAAAGCTCGAAGATTCTTTTCAATTTCAAAAAGTAGATCTTCTACTCGCTCCAAATCCTTATCGGTATCATCCAGTTTTTTAATCGTCTGTTTCTTACGAATCTTGAACTTAGAAATCCCTGATGCTTCCTCAAAAAGAGTTCTTCTTGAGTTATTTTTATCGTTTAAGATATCATCTACCATCCTTAATTCGATGATGGCATATGAATCTGAACCAATTCCTGTATCCAAAAACAGGTTGGTAATATCTTTCAATCTACAAGCAACGCCATTCAACATGTATTCACTTTCACCAGAACGGTAATACTTCCGTGTGATGGTTACTTGAGAATATTCTGTTGGTAATAGGTTTTTGGTGTTGTTTAGTGTCAATGACACCTCTGCCATTTGTGCGGCATTTCGGTTTTTGGTTCCGTTGAAGATGACATTCTCCATTTTGTCGGACCGGAGGTTTTTTTGTTTTTGTTCTCCAAGCACCCAACGCATGGAATCAATCACATTGGACTTACCGCACCCATTTGGCCCCACAATACCGGTAATACCCTGATCAAAATTGATCACGACTTTATCGCCAAAGCTTTTAAATCCTTTTATTTCGAGTTTAGATAATTCCATTTTTTCAAAAGGGGAACAAAGTTAAATTTTTCCTGAAATTAAACCATACATATTTGTCTTTTCTAGGGGATTAAACTAAGTTTGTTAGGTGGAGTACATTCGATACATACTAATAGGCATAGGCGTTATATTTTTCATTTTTCGCCTCATAAAAAGAGTCTCAGGCAAAAGTGCCAACAACACTACTGCTGCTAAAACAGAAGCGCATTCCAGTTCCAATGATGCCATGTTTGATGAATTGGTTCAAAACGTATTGAAGGAGCACGGGAGGCAGCAAGAAACGACTGCGGGAACAAGTAATTCCAGTACAAGAAGAAATACAGACTCTAACACGGCTACCGAATTACAAAAGGCTTCCATGAGTCGGATCAAAAAAACAATATCCAAAACCAGTCGGGATATTTATGATTACGATTTTGAAAAAGAGATCCCGAGAGACAGTGAAGATCCAGAAGTAGAAGATGAATTTGTTCGAGCGGATGCATATAAAATTCAATCCACTGGTAATAAATCGATTAAGGACATCAAGGAAAGGCTAACTACTCCTGAAGGAGCACGTGATGCTTTTATTCTATCCGAAATATTTAATAAAAAGTTTTAAAAAAGTTACGTGGATGCTTGCGGTGAAAAAAAAACATTTTATGTTTGCAGCCGCTTTGCCAAACCACCATTGTTTCGGTGGCGCGCAGACAGCAAGAGGCCTCTATAGCTCAGCTGGCTAGAGCAGCTGATTTGTAATCAGCAGGTCGTTGGTTCGAGTCCGACTAGAGGCTCAAAAGGGAATTCAGAAATGAGTTCCCTTTTTTGGTTTATATGAAATTTTGAAATTGACTTGGGCGGACGAGAAGTCTATCCCGAACCGAGGTACGAGGTCGGGAAGTCCGACTAGAGGCTCAAAAGGGAATTCAGAAATGAGTTCCCTTTTTTGGTTTATATGAAATTTTGAAATTTACTTGGGGCGGACGAGAAGTCTATCCCGAACCGAGGTATGAGGTCGGGAAGTCCGACTAGAGGCTCTCAAAAGGGAATTCAGAAATGAGTTCCCTTTTTTGTTTTATATGAAATTTTGAAATTGACTTGGGCGGACGAGAAGTCTATCCCGAACCGAGGTATGAGGTCGGGAAGTCCGACTAGAGGCTCTAAAGGGAATTCAGAAATGAGTTCCCTTTTTTGGTTTTATATGAAATTTTGAAATTGACTTGGGCGGACGAGAAGTCTATCCCGAACCGAGGTACGAGGTCGGGAAGTCCGACTAGAGGCTCAAAATAAAAGTCCTTGTATTAATTTATAAGGGCTTTTTTGGGTTTTATAGCCATTTTTGTTCTCCGGAAATATTTGAAATTACACAGCTTGAGCATCCCGACTGAGTAAGCCGGGAAGGTCGTTGGTTCGAGTCAGACTAGAGGCTCTAAAAAGGAAATTCAGAAATGAGTTCCCTTTTTTGTTTTATAAGAAATTTTGAAATTGACTTGGGCGGACGAGAAGTCTATCCCGAACCGAGGTATGAGGTCGGGAAGTCCGACTAGAGGCTCTAAAGGGAATTCAGAAATGAGTTCCCTTTTTTGGTTTTATATGAAATTTTGAAATTGACTTGGGCGGACGAGAAGTCTATCCCGAACCGAGGTACGAGGTCGGGAAGTCCGACTAGAGGCTCAAAATAAAAGTCCTTGTATTAATTTATAAGGGCTTTTTTGGGTTTTATAGCCATTTTTGTTCTCCGGAAATATTTGAAATTACACAGCTTGAGCATCCCGACTGAGTAAGCCGGGAAGGTCGTTGGTTCGAGTCAGACTAGAGGCTCTAAAAAGGAAATTCAGAAATGAGTTCCCTTTTTTGTTTTATAAGAAATTTTGAAATTGACTTGGGGCGGACGAGAAGTCTATCCCGAACCGAGGTACGAGGTCGGGAAGTCCGACTAGAGGCTCAAAAGGGAATTCAGAAATGAGTTCCCTTTTTTGGTTTTATATGAAATTTTGAAATTGACTTGGGCGGACGAGAAGTCTATCCCGAACCGAGGTACGAGGTCGGGAAGTCCGACTAGAGGCTCAAAATAAAAGTCCTTGTATTAATTTATAAGGGCTTTTTTGGGTTTTATAGCCATTTTTGTTCTCCGGAAATATTTGAAATTACACAGCTTGAGCATCCCGACTGAGTAAGTCGGGAAGGTCGTTGGTTCGAGTCCGACTAGAGGCTCAAAAGGGAATTCAGAAATGAGTTTCCTTTTTTGGTTTATTGAATTATTTAAGCAATTTCATATTGAAATTAACGGATGATTGCACGCGTTGCCGTTTCACTCAAACGCGCGCAATCTTTGGTTTAAACACTTGTTTTTCATAGGAAATAATCTACTATTATTTTAAATTAGGCTCTATTAATTGGCCCTTCGACAAAAGAAACCATGCTACATTACAGCGTATATTTGGAAAATTACTGGGAAGCTCAAAAAGATGAATTCAGTTTTGTTGATTATGAAAAGCATTTTTCAGAAGAGAAGCCTTGCAATATTTACTTAATTGGAATTAGACCAAGGGTAAGGATCAATCCTAATTATATCAAGGTTATTGATGAGGAGTTAATCGAACTGGAATTTAAAATTCAGAAGGAAGATGAATTTGAAATAGTAATCGGTAAACTCCCAACAAATAGAAAAATCAATGGGAATGTTAAAATTGAATCAGACTACCCTCATTCAAGATTTAGATTGAAAGATGAAGATGGTTACTTACTTAATGATCTGTACTTTGGTCAGAAAATTGACGATGTTAATATTAAATCTTTCTATGCGTTAAGAAATTGCAATGATCAAGGGATTAATAAGGAATATAACAACTTAGATGTTCTGTACATAGGAAAATCACTTAGGATGGATAAAAAAGTCTCTCCTAAAATTAGGCTTCAAGTGCATCATAAACTTCAAAAAATCCTTGAAAGATGTAATGAATCATATATCGATAAAGAAGTGTATATCATCTTATGTTCCTTTGTTAATAAGGTAAATATGATAGCCACAACTGAAGAACTAAAAAAAATAGGTAACGGTAACGCTATCCTAGACAAACTGGAAAATGATAATTCTAGGCTTAAAAACGGAATCAGCTTGCTAACAACGGTTTCTGAAGCAGCATTAATTGATTATTTTAACACTAGAGAATATAACAGCACATTCATTGGCTCATTTGGTAAAAATACTCATTCATACTACGGGAATATTAAAGATTCCAACATATCTAGAATTGTATTAGAAGTTGATTTATCAGGGTTATGTAGAACATTTAATTCCGAGACTCCAGCCAAGTTTTATCACAAGGTAGATTATTTCCCTTCAGATGGTTTTCGAAAAGAGAAAGAAGAAAAAGATTTCGATGAAATTGAAAAGGAAATTAACTCCTTTAAGGCGGATGAGTAATATACAGTAGGAATTACTCAATTTTACACCGCCTCGCACTCGCTTCGCACCTGCCCTCCAACACTTCCCCATCTCACTGGATTAAACATATTCAATACCGACTAGAGGCTCAAAAGGGAATTCAGAAATGAGTTCCCTTTTTTGTTTTATATAAAATTTTGAAATTGACTTGGGCGGACGAGAAGTCTATCCCGAACCGAGGTACGAGGTCGGGAAGTCCGACTAGAGGCTTTTGGGTACTCCTTGCATCCACTAAGTTTGCGGCTGGATCCATATTAATTTTTCTTACATCGCTCGTATTCCAAGTCATGGTCGCAAGAATTAAATGAGAAAGATTCGTTTTTTCTAAGTGATCTGGCTCCACCGCACGTTTCTTGGATGTGTCTAGTGTTTCATTTAATGTATCTACAATATTATCCCAATCCCATTTCCCTGAAACCTCTGGACTAACTGCTATTAAAATTGTTTGTGGAGCTTTTGCAGGTGGATTCATTTGTATTTTCTATTCCTGATTTTATGCATTAGGGAGAATGAATTACAGTAATCTTAATGTTTGTTCCTTCAGATATTTCACAGATCAACTCTTTTAAAAGAATATCTCGTAATTTAGATACTTGAGATTCCTTCAACATTATTTTACACGATATTTCACATTGATTAATTTCATTCAACGTTGCAAAACTAGGGTGATAAATTTGATCTATTTGTAACGAAACCGTACCATTTTTGTTCAGGTTTGTAACTATTTTGTACCAAAAGTGGATTTGGAGGTTGTTAGGCTTGATATTACATTATTAACTTAATGTATTTCAGAAAGTTTGTGGGGTTTAAGTAATTCTTTGAATTGAGTTAAATTGAATTTTTAAATTGGTAGATGTAAATTCAATTGGTAAAGTACTGCTCTTTATGATCTTTTTTTGACCTAATTTTGGCAGTTGGATTATGTTTTGATTTTAGATGCTAATATTCTGTCGTTTAGGATGGTTCGAATTAGTTGTTTAAGGTATAGTTTCCATAAGTAGGTAACGTCATGCTGTTTTAACGGGCTAACACCAATAGATTTCATTGATAGTTAGGATACAGAATAAAAACTCGTTTCCTGCCAAATATAATTAACCAATATTTCCAAATATATTGGCATAGGTCGGCTAACAATCAGGCTCTATAGATATTACTATTTGAACACCAATCTATATAAATTATAAAAGTAAAACTTCTACTCCATTCAAAAAGACTACCGTTATTATGGAATCTCAGCAAATACTATAAGTCAAGTGTCACTTCTACAACATCTATTTATTGTTAAATAAAAATAGTGTTTAACACCTTTAAAATAACAAATATCACTCATTAATTACATAAGATACTGCCATCATGTCAGTTACGAACTTATTCAATCTAATTGGCACGAATGATGTCCAAATAAAAAAAGCGATTGTCCACAAGGGAACAATCGCTTTGTATCAGGAATATCTTGCTTTGGTCGGCACGGAGTTTATCCGTTTAGAAATCCCTGTTTGAAGCCACAAATGTAATAACATCTCTATTACTTCCAAACTTCATCATTAATATCCCTTGTTGGTTAACCAGTGGAACAAATGCCACTTGGCTATACTTTCTATATTAATTATTGAAAATTATGAACAGCAATTTTAATAAGCATTTGCAAGAATCCCTCGATTCTCATCAAATTAGTCATATACAAGACAGGCTAGATGTATTTATTGCAAAAAAAGAAGAAGTAAAAAACGCAATAGAAACCAAGTACGGTAACATGTTGGCTAGTGCGCCTATTAATTCCGGTTCTCACGCAAAGAAAGATGGAATCAATGTCAGTTTTGACTTAGATGTTTGCGTTCCATTCAAACGAAATTCATTTGCTACACTGGAGGAGATGAAACACGATGTTTGCAATTTTCTTTTGTATGAGTACAAACCTTCCGATTCAGATTTAAGAAATGTCCGAAACCAAAAGGTAAGTATTGGTCTAGATTTTAAAATTGGTGTTGATGACTTGAAAATGGATATTGTACCAGGCCGAGAATTAAATGTCGGAGAATACACAAACACTTATGATATTAATTTATTCAGGGAGTCTAACCAGCAAAAATCCCATATCAAGACAAACATAAAAAAACACATCGATTTGGTAAAGGGTAAAAGTCCCGAGCGACAAATTATTATGTTGTTGAAGATTTGGAAACACTATCGTAATAAGGATATTAGTTCATTTTTTCTTGAATTATTAGTAATGGAATCATTTGACACCAATGGCTTTAATATTCCTAATGGCTTAGGCAAAAAACTAAAGATGGTGGTCGAATTCATTGTACAAAACATATTGTCGATAAGGCTAGCAGATCCAGCTAACAGTAACAACATCGTTTCGGATACATTAACGAATGGCGAAAAGTCAAATTTACAGGAGGAATTCCAAAGTTTGTTACGTGCCATTGAAAACAACCAAAGCCAACTTAAACAATACTTCCCTGTTATTGACGACTTCTCTGAATCAGCTAATGATGGTCTAAAAGGAATGACAGCTAACTCTAGACCGTGGGCAGGAATTTGATATGGATATATTAAAGAAAATACAAAAAGAGTTTAAGGAGTTGATCCTTCATTTTCCAAAACTGCAGCCGCCCATTTTAAATAAAGAAGAGGGTTGGCAAATAAAAGGAATGATAGACTTAATTGATAAAAATGGAGTGTTTCATGGACAGTATTCTGTAAAGATTACCGTGCCCTTTAACTACCCTAAGCGTATTCCTAAAATGACGGAAACAGCAGGTAAAATACCTCATGAGTTGGATCGCCATTTTAATGATTTATATGATTCATTTTGCCTTGCACCACCTGCTCAAGAAATAATAATCCTTGGTAGCAGCTATAAACTTTTGGATTTTGTAAACAAGCTAGTTGTACCACATTTAGCGATTCAAAAATATTATGATAAACATAAAAAATGGCCAGAAGGCGATTATTATCATGGAGTTGCAGGTCTATATCAATTTTACTCCGAAGAGCTAAAAGTTGAAAACCCACTTTCCTTGCCTATAGCGATGGCGTTATTGTTGAAATCAGCTAATATAATAAGAAATGAACCCTGTTTTTGCCTGAGTGATAAAAAGTTTAAAAACTGTCATCAAAAACACTTCGATAAATTTAAGATCGTAAACAAAGAAATTATCGCTTTTGATAGGAAGCAAATTTCCGAATTTTCATTAGACCTAATAACATTTCAATTATGCCAACAATTAATCAACTCTTCATCGGCCTTCAAAACCAAATGATTACTAGCCTAGAAGTAGGTAGAAGCAATTTTGAACATGCGCCTACCGTAGGAGATGTAACAGAGGACAATTGGATTGATCTGTTTCGAGATTACCTACCAAAAAGGTATGCTATAGACAAGGCTTTTGTGATCGATCATCTAGGAAATATCAGCGAGCAAATTGATCTGGTGATTTATGACAGACAATACTCCCCATTTATTTTCAACGAAAAAAGTGCCAAATACATTCCTGCTGAAAGTGTTTACGTGATCTTTGAGGTAAAACAAACCTTAAATAAAGCGCACTTAGAATATGCCTCCAATAAAATAGCAAGTGTTCGTAAACTGAAACGGACATCTGCAAAAATACCTCATGCCGGTGGTTTCTATGAACCTAAAACTCCAAACAAAATAATAGGAGGAATACTAACTACAGAATCTGAATGGAAACTAGGTTTAGGGGATGCTTTTATTCGAATAATGAACAGTTTAACAGAGGATCATTCTATTGAACTAGGGTGCGCTATAAAGGACGGTAGTTTTATACAAAATGAGGGGGAGTTAAAATTAAGCACACCAGAGGAGTCACTTATCTTCTTTTTCTTGAATATACTACAAACACTTCAAGGTTTGGCTACGGTTCCTGCAATGGATATTAATCAATATATGAAAGCACTGAACTCTTATAAAGATTGATTGGATTATGAATAAGAAAGTAAAATACACCGTTTACGGTACAATTATTGGAGCCTTGGTAAACGGTGGAAAAAACACCTTTAATCAATTCGAAAATCGGTCAGAAAATCCAGATTGGGAATTTGATTGGAAAGAATTGGGTTTAAAGCTTTTAACAGGCGCTGCTATTGGAGGCGCAGGAGGTCTTGCAATAGGTGCTATCGTCGATAACCATTATGCCAATTCTTCTCCTATTGACACAGATAAATTACTAACAACAACTATTGCAACCGTTGCTCATTCGTCCAAGAACAAAGATTTTCAACTTTTAAATCGTAAAAAAGAACGTCTTGTGCATTTTCTTAAAAACTACTTTGGAGAAGATATTCATGAACCTTTGTTAATCGGATCAACAGTAAAAGGAACGGCCCTTAAAGATAAATCAGATATTGACATAAGTGTCACATTTAAGCATAAACGGATTCAAATACTTAACATGGTTCAAACGGTTTACGCCGCTCTTAACAATGAGTTTTCCGATAATGATTTAATAAAGGTACGTAAGCAACATAAATCGGTTGGCGTTCTCTTTGAACTCAATGGAAAAGAGGTTAAAATTGACATCGTACCTGGCCACAAAACAAATAATGACATTAATGACCATAGTGTAACATTGCACAAAAAAGGAAATTGGCTCACTCCTGATTCTCGAACAAAAACGAATTTTAGAAAGTTGGCTAACCCAGGTTTTTCCAAAGTACAGATGGACTTATGTGTTCTTCTAAAGAACTTTGCACAAAAGCACGATGTTCCTTTACGTTCGCATCATATTGAACAGTATGTATTGGCTTTTTATAAAGCCAATAAGGGAAGCTTAACCAATAATAAACTGACAAACAAAGCATTATCAACATTTCGACACATTTATAAAACGATTGATCAACAACGATTAATTAGCCCAGAGAATACGAGCAATAATTTGAATGATATTTCTGAAGGTGATAAAGCCAAGATTAAGCGAAAGATTAAAAAAGTGCTGGATGATTATGATTATCATCCGAATACTTTGGTGGACTGGTTTGGGTAGGTTATTTTATTAAGCCCAATTGTCTTGCAATATCTTGGGTGAATTTTGCTAAAGGACGTTTATGAATATCTTCCGTGTTCGTATAGTTCCCTACTATAATCTGCTCTCCAATTCCTTGTTTACCGTACAGCTTATTAAAAGAAGCTATGAGGCTTTTCTTCATGGACTCAGTATATACCTGTGATTTATGAATTAGTTCCTCCGCTACATCTTTTTGAGTATTGTAAATGCTTTCAATTGAAAAAGCTCGTTCAAATTCCCCTTGCGGGAAACCTATTTTCAGGTTTCCCTGTTTATGATCAAGGAGATATTTTGCCAATGAAGTTGGATTCAACTCAAATTTGAAGTCATTTTTTTGTTCCGCTCTAACTTTTGGAAGATCAGCTGCAGGCACATATAGCTTAAAGTCTACTTTATCATTGCTTTTTCCACCATTGCAAGATGAACAAGCAGGATATAAATTATAAAAGGAAATACTAAAGTAAGGATACTTAGATTTTGGCCAATAATGATCCATTTCAAAGCGAGCACGATGGTCCGTTCCATCTTTTGACACCACAATGGCTAATTGCGCATTGCAAAAAACACAGGTTTTAATTCCCAATTGACCATAAATTTCAGGATAAATGCAATTTCGCATACCTGTGTAATCCATTTTATTCAGGAGATTGTCTTTGAAAGCCCTAGTTTCATCATCATTTTTAAATTCTGTCGATTTAATTATTCTTTCAAATACAGCCACTAATTGCCCAAATTCATCCGATTTTGCAAAAATAATTTTATCAAAATCAAGGTGCAGCCGCTCAACATACTCTATATATGTCGAATTTGGCGGGCTTTCTTTTTTCAATTCAAAAAGAAACTTCCTCAACTTCTCTCTTCGATTATTAACAAGCCTACTTATACGTTTTTTAATCACAGCTTGATCTAATCTGCTTTGCAATATGTCTTGATCAATAGCAAGCATTAGTCCTTTCTGTTATTTTCATTCTTAAGTTTTTTCTGAAGATATTTTATCTGATCTTGAATAGCGTCAGGTGAACTGAGCACTTTCTTGGAATATAAATCCCACAAGCTTTTTTGAAGTATTGGTTCTCCAATAATACTTATCATTTCTCGTGCTTTTTCTTTAGTCCAATCTGGCTCTCTCTTTAAATGAGTTACCTCTTCGTTTTTTGGATTATAAGAATCCAGATAGTCGATAAGGCTTTTTATTTTCTCCTTAGCAAATTGCCCCATCATCCCTTCTTCCCCCATAAAAAAGCTATCCGCTAAAAGGTCGTGAATATTTGTTCCAAAGGTTTGAGTTACTTTCTTTTCAATACCGGCCTTTCCATCCGAGCCGATTTTCAAATAAAGCACTTGCCTACTTTCCAGATCGGATAAGATAAATGGAGAGTGCGTAATCAAACAAATAGAAATATTTCTAATAACTGATAATTGAGTCCGGCCAATCATTTGTCTTAAGTGTGCAATATAATTTTGCTGCAGTTTAGGATGATAATACAACTCAATCTCATCCAACAGCAACAGCACATTGTTATACTTTACCAATGACTTCTTACTTTGATGGGCAGAATCTATATTTCGAAGATGATAAATGAGAGAGTTAACTCCATGAATTTGCTGCTTCTCTCCGGAACTCAATTGATTAAAATAGGATATATTACCTTGTTCGTCTTTCAATTTTATGTCTATTGAATAAATCGGAGGAGGTAATAACTCCTCCATATTTAATTCCCGAACGGAACGATTATTAAGTCCATATTTTCCTGCAATTTTATTACTCAAAAAATCCAACGACCAGTTTAGCTCCTTTTTTCTCGGAACCAAACCTCTGTACTTTAGAAAGTTGATGCTTTGTCTTAATTTTAGCGTCACATGAGTTTTATCCTCTGATAGATCCGAAATATATTTTTTAAGATTTAACTTTACAAATCCGTGATAATTATCGTTTTTCTTAAAAGCTCCGTTGAATTGTGAGTACGTTCTTGTGATCTTAATTAGCTTACTAAAAATATACCGTTTAGCATGATATACCAACGAATCCTTTCGACCTTCAAATTCTTTCTTATCGACCTCAAAATACTTACATACCAAAGGCAAAACCGTCTCTTCATGTAACTCAATACCATCAAATTCTTGTGGCACCCCTATACCATCTAGATTATATTCAGTATACGCAAATTGGGTTTTATCGGCATTTAAAAAAAATCCTATTTGAAACGCCTTTTGTTTTACAGTAAGTTGTTCCAACCCTTCTGAATCTTCTTCTGTATCTCCTCTTTCTGAAAGTAAGTTGGTAACCAATCTTGATTTAACCAACTCATTCTCAACATTAATATTAATATTCCCCTCCGTTCGCATTGGGTTAATTACGATCGGAGTTTGATAACTGTCGTTCTTATGAAATAAGCGTTCTACCCACTCCCCCAATTCTAATTCATTGAGTCCATAAATTGAGTAATTTACAGCGATGCAGTAGAAAAAATTTTGAAAATCAACATACCCAAATTCTTTATGATAAGATAATTTAAAACGGCTTTCCTCTTCCTCAAAATCATAATAATTTACTAAAACCTGTTTTGATTGAATCACTAATTCAAACAATTGACCGTTTAATACATAATGTAAACGAGCACTTAATCCAGGTTCAAACTTCAAATTGTTAGTATGTAATTTATTTTTGAATTTATGTGCTAAATTATTGATGATCCGGAAGAGTAACTCGACCAAAGTACTTTTGCCTGTTCCATTCTCTCCTACAATGGCATTGGTATTCCATCTTATAAAATCGTTCCCGTAACGAATATTGTACAGGTCAAAATGAGCATCTGGATTATAATAAATATAATCTCCGTCAAATGTAAAATTTGAATCAAAAATGTATGGATAATTACTTCTTAATACACCTATGTACTTGTCTTTGCTTTCTGCTAAAACCTCAATAGAAACCAGTTTAAAACCCAACTTCTGAATTTCTGGATGAAATCGGTCATTTTGAAATTGACTACCTGTTATTCCTTTTGACGCTAAGAACTTAAAGTACTGGGGAGATGCCAAGATTACGTTCCCATGCGCAATGGCTTCATAGGCAATGAAAGAAATTTCTCGAAACAATCCATTTATTCCAAAACTGCCCGTATGGTTGAAATTGAAAACATGAATTTCTGAAATGATATTTCTGTACTGATGAAAATCTTTAACATTTTCATATAGTTTTCTAACCGATAAAAATGTGGTGACGTTTTGATCCATCGGCAGGAAATGATCTGACTGGACCCAAAACAGAAAGATCGTAAACATACTAAATCCTATTCCGTCCCAACCTTCTAAATTATGAATATCATCCAGACCTGGCACAGATTCCACCTGTGTCCATAACCGATAAAACATATTCCAAATTTGATCTTGCGACGCTTCGTTTCTCGTGTATAACGTTTTAGTAAACATTGGAGTTGGGCACCCCATAAACTCAATAGGTTCCTCTATTTCGTCTTCTCCAAAAAAAAGGAGAATCGCATTAATTCTATCTTGTCGTTTCTGAAACGAAAGCATATTGCCATGAAACGAAGCGAAAATATGAAATGGGTCAAATCCATGAATCTCTTCTTTAGGCGATTCGAATTTATGAGCCCATTTGTTTAATGACCTAAACTGTGGGTTGGACAAAAGATCCTTTGCAAGCCTCTTTGCCGTTCTACTAGGATTATTGATATAATAGGAAGCTAAATGTTCCGAAATCTTATTATGTATTTCCCACCAATTTGTCATTTATTCTATAAGGATATTTGAGTTATATAAGTTGTATTTGTCAACTTGCTTATTAAAAAATCTTCTTCCCCTCAAATCTTTCTCGATATGCTTCATTCAATGGCCTTTCATCTTGTTTCTTTTCTCTCAAGTTATCTAAGCGATTCGTCTTTGTGCATGCTTGATCTACATAGAACTCCTTAAAAACATTGGCAGCAGGATTCGCCACCAAACTAAAATATAGTTCATGAATTTTAGTTCGTGCATCATTCAGTGATTTAGCATAAAGCTTTTCAAAAAACTCAAAATCATTATAGCAGTGCTCTATTACACACTGACACTCATAGAGCTCTCCCAACTTTGTACTCCCCCTTTTTCTTAAATAAAGATCTTCCAAAAACCTCAATCTAAAAATGAGATAATCTTTCTTTTTAGAAGTTTCCGAAATTTTTATGCCAATTTTAAAATAAAGCACATCGTCCTCACTAAACAATTTCCAATACGCCATTCCCGTATTGGCATCTTCATTTTTATACTTCTCGTATACTTCTTTCGCTAATTCAACGCTACTTTTTAATGTTCCGTGAGTACCTAGTTTAGGGTCTATCTTCAGAAAATCTTGTTCTTGCCCGGATATCTCTAGCTTAACACCATCTTTTGGAAGAATACGTTTCTTAGTTTTGGCGTCATATAATCTTCCGTATTTGTATATCGCTTCTATTGTTTTTTCTTCCATTTAAGTGTTTTTAGTTAAGTTGATGCCGCCATTCTTATAAGTAGTTTGCCGAATATGTGATCTAAACATATTTGAATCGTATTTAAGCAATTTCCTTTTCTAAGAAAGAAATTGTGTAATCATATAGTTGGTTTACAAGTTCATCTTTGTCTTTTAACATTGCCATAATTTTGTTGTGGTTATAGGTGAAAATTACATGTATTTCAACTCCCTTGCTTTAGTTAAAACATAAGGTTGAATCCAATCATTTTTTTTTGATTGATAAAAGCAAATTATCATTCTGGTAAACGGCTCTCCCGGATGTAAAAACTTTACCAAATTGGCACAATTTTTTCCGAAATTTTTAGTCGATATACGAAAAGCTTCATCATCAATACCTTCATTTTTTAGTCTATCCTGCCAATTATCATTCGCCTGTTCAGTTATACTCTTGCATAAGGTAAACACGGAGGATTTGGCTTTTTTAAGTTTATTATGTTTTAGATTGTATACTTCTATTGAAATACGTGCTCGAACATTATCTATATGATTTGAATCTGGATTTGTAGGGATTGGAAGCGTACCTACAAAAGTCAATTTTTGAATATCTGACTTAATACATGGATCAAGTAACAAAGGACTTTCATTTTTCTCACTTCTTGTTGCGTCCGTTGAAATTACACTACCTTTTTTTAGAGGAAAAAAAGAGCCCTTCTTACTATTTGGAAGAAAACCTGCTATTCTAAAATTACTCTGTTTATAAGACAGCCACCAATATCCTTTATTACAGGATTGAATCCGTTCCTCCTGATACTTTTTTTCGATCGTTCTAATTAAATGTACTTGCTTTTTAGGCCTAAAATGTTCTATAGCCAAATGACTAACTGCTGGATGCGCTTCAGAAAACCAACATTTATAATTGCCCAAACGTTCTAAGCTCTTCTTTAATACATTCCAATCTGTATTCTGATCCATATAAGTTTTTCGTCCCGTATTGTTGAGCCCATTTAAGCGAATCAAATGTCCATCCGATGCTACCTTCCATTTCCTGGAAATAATGCTAGAATTATTTATATACCTCATGACTCGCCTTCCATTAGTTCTCTAAAAATATCATCTGCCAACTTATCCCTAATTTTTCGTTGGTGCTTAGAAATATACGGATCTTTGTATTTCTTTAAATTTCCTAATGCCTTAATATAATGTCTATAAAGTGGGTCATAAAATGGATCGTTAAAATCCATATTGTTCAGGAAATTTGTTAAACGCGTTAATTCGTTATCTTCATTTTCAGATAATTGAGCCTCCGACTGCTTGATAAGTAATTCTTGCCGACGAACCGTTTGTTCCCAAGATTTAATATCCATGGTTGTATTCAACCCAAACAATTCACTCGTAAGTATAGCGTCCACTCCCATACCTAGCGTATCTTCCCGAATTGAATTCATACTAGAAGAATTGTCCCTACCCTTCGCAAAGTGCAGTACATTCTCTTTATCCAACCCTGAAATGATCAAAGGTTCATGGCTTGCTAAAAATATCTGTACTTTATCTCTTAATTTGGCACCAATTGAGTCTTTTATCAACTCTAAATATTGATACTTCCAACGCGGATTTAAATGCGTAGTCGGTTCGTCCAAAAGGAATAAGGTATTTTCTTTTTTTGTTAACTCCAACATGCCTAAAACTAAAACCAGCTGCTTCTCCCCTTCGCTTAAGTGCTCAAAGTCAAACGCTTCCTCCTGATCATTTTGAATAATATCGACTTCCACTGAACGTATAAGTTTTAGCCTCACAGCTTCTTCCAGTAGCCTAAACAATTCAATGGGTGAATCGGTGAAGAATGCTGCAAATTCGATATCTTTTTCGCCGATGACAATACTATCGAAAAAATCAAATTCGTACTCGGTTCTATTTTCACCTTCTCTTACCCTATAACTTTGAGTTTCGATATTTCGGCCAGAATCAAGCGTTTCTAAAAAAACAAACAACTCATTCAATCGCCCTCTTGCTCCCCAAAAACGATCATTTTCAGCAATTAAATCTGGCTTAAACCCTCTAGGCCTACCTAATTTGAAACGAATTTCTTTAGCTCTTGACAAACCCAGTTCCTTGAATATAGGATTTGTCTTTTTGCGGTAAATTAGGTTTGTTATTAATATTAGCGGAATATGCTCTTCTTTAGCGAAGAATAATCTTCTAAACTTAGGCCTATCATTCCGAACCAGTCCCGATACAAACTTTCTTTGATGATGCTCAAAAAGTTGTGGGAAGCGTGGAGTATTACCAGAGTAATAGGCTATGATGTTTTCGGGCAATAAGCCTTCCTCAATTAATTTTTTGCGTCGGTAATATATTTTAAAAGTACTTCTGTGAACATAAGCGTAATAATAATATCGACCCCCTGACTTCTTACCCTCAAGGTTTACTAATTTATCCCCAATTCTATACTTTAGTATGAAATCAAAATGACACTTGTGGCTTTGGAATTCAAAATTTCTAAATATCAGGACTATGACTTCCAGCAAATTGGATTTACCTGAACCGTTATTTCCAATCAATACGGTAACAACTTTATCCGTCTCAAACTTAGTATACTTAAGTTTCTTCAGATTCTTATAACCATCAATCTCTAAGGAAATCAGCCTCATCGTAAATGTAATATATAGTTAAACCTATTATTAGTTTACAATATATCAACTATTACCTAATTTACATAAAATTATAACGAAACAAAATCACACAATCTCCAGAACATCCTACTTCCTCCTCCCTTTTTTCTTCCCTGATTTAGACTTAACCTCCATTTTCTCCTTCTCTGCCTTAATGCGTTTCAGCAATACACTTGCAGGTTCATCATTAGGGTCCTGTGGAACAAGCTCCCCCCGAAAGGCTTTAGCTAAGATTTGTTGAGGTAAATGAGTTAGTTTGGATTGAAGCGAAGTATACTGCGCTTCTAAACGGTCCGCTAGGTTTAATAATTTTTTCACTTTCTCCACTGAAGCTATTTGTTCTTCAATGGAAAGATTTGGGAATGGTAATTTTTTGAGTATTTTCTGGTTCAAATTCACCATTGTAGAACCTATTGAATTACTATTTAAATATTGAACACAAAACGGACTTTGCAAAAAATAAACCAAATAAACTGGCGACACCTTAACGGAAACACGCAACAATAAACTTCCAGTCCCACAAATCATTGGTTCCATTTCATCATCATACAAAGCAGCCCTTCCCATTTCCCCTCTTCTCCCTAGCACAATGTCATTTTTTTTCAAGTACCACCTGCTAAGTTCTTGTGCTTTCTTCTGCTCTATCGCAATATTTGGATTTGGCTTAATTTCTCCCTTGATAATATGACTTGGGTTTATTACTGGAATACCTCCATTCACATAATCAGACCTATGTAATGCACTTCCAAAAGGTCCAGTAATTATTTCTACATCAAAATTTTCAAAACTATCAAATCCCCTCTCCTCCGTTAACTTACCAGTAACGGCCTGATGCAAGACACTTTGCCGAAACTCCTTGAGCAAATCAGGGAAACCAGCCAACTGTGCTTTCATCGCATCCAATTGTACAAACACCGCATCCAAACGATCTGCTATGCGTTGTTGTTCGGGGAGGGGAGCTAGAGGAAATGGTAATTCCGACATTTTCTTTCCAGAAAGCTCCAAAAAAGTAGTACCGCTGGCATTTTGTTCAGCTAGCCATCTTATTGACTTCAAATAATAATAAGCAAAGGCTGAAATATAACACTTGTTTGGCAACAAATTTTTAAACCCTTGGTTCGTAGTAATTGGATTATTTGCAACCGCCACATAACCAATCGGAGCCCTTGAAGAAAAAAGCACGGAATCTTCAGGTAAAACACGCGCTGAACTTTTTTGTAGACCTAGCTCTGAAATATTTCTTCTTCCCTCTGAAATATACATTTTCGAATATCCAGATAAATCGGCAGGAGTTAGCCATGGAATGTTTCCATGATAATACTCTTCAATACTTGATTTCGGAGTTCCCCCTCCAATCACCTTGGTTAGCTCTCCAATAGTAATGTTGACCCAATTCTTTGGAAAGTGTAAGTTTTCAGTCATTCCCCACCAACTTTAGAAGATCATCTAATTCACCCAACATGTTTTGCAAGTCGGCTTGCATTTCCCCTGCTACTACTGCTGGTTCTCGGAGGTTTTCGCTATCGGTGTTGTTATCGTCTTTTAGCCAGGTAATGTCTAATTTATACCCTCGCTCTTTTATTTCATCGATGTGAAATCGCTTGAATCGCTCACTTTCTTTTCTCTTTGAAGTGCCATTTGGGCTTTTGCCATAGGCTTTTTCAAAATCAGTAAAATGTCCCTCTTCTAAGGGGCGATCTTTTTTGGTCAAGCCCTCTACATTGGTTCTTCCATCGTAGATCCATGTATGTTCTGTTTTCATGCCTTTTTGCAAATAAATCACATTCGCTTTGGCATTAGCGTAGGGTATAAAGGTCCCATTGGGCAAACGTAAAATCGTGTGGACATTGCAATCTTCCATCAGAATCTTAAATACTTCGCCTGCTTTGTCTTCAAACAAACAATTATCAGGCAATACAATGGCAGCCCTTCCTCCTTCCTTTAATACGGTTAAAATATGCTGCAAGAAATTCAGTTGTTTATTGGTCGTTTCGATGGTAAAATCGTCTCGCTTAGGAATATCACTGGATCCTTTGGTCCCAAAAGGAGGGTTAGCTAATACTACATCAATTTCATCGATTCGAGGTGTTTCATAGATGGTGTCTCCCAAATGGATTTCTGGTTCTACACTGTGTAAAAAAAGATTCATTAAGGCCAATCTCCGAGGTCTTGGTACTAATTCTTGTCCGTAATAAGTGGCTGATTTAATTCGTTTTATTTCATTTCGATCAAAGGCACCACCTTTGCTTTCTTTCATCAGCCATTCATAGGATCGCACTAAAAATCCTCCAGTTCCACATGAGGGGTCATAGATTTTGAATTGCGTTTTTCCCCTTGGATCCGGTTGCATGCTTCGAACCATGGAATCGATCAATGGTCGAGGCGTAAAGTATTGTCCTGCTCCTTTTTTTCCTTCGGAAGCGGATTTTTCGAGCAGCTCTTCGAATGCTTTCCCCTTTACATCTACATCCATTCCCGTCCAATCATCTTCATCGATCATGTTGATCAATTTCTTCAGATTCACAGGATTGTTGAGTCGGGGCATTGCTTGATAATACATGTCCCCAATGGTGCCTTTCTGTTGCCGTAAATGGCGCAACATTTCTCCATACAAATGGGTTAATTCTGTTCCGCTTTGTTTTTTAAGGGCGTCCCAGTTTACCTCTTGTTCTGGTAATTCTTTGCCTATATCTGTTTTATAATTTTTAATGGGGGGCAATTCAATGTCTTTTTCGTCTGCCATTTTAAAAAACAACAGATAGGCCAGTTGCTCTATATAGTCTCCATAATCCACACCGTCATGGCGCAATGTATTACAGAATCCCCATAATTTGGTTGCTAAATTATTCATGCTCAAATCTACCGATTACGCGGCAATCGCGCGGTTTAAATCACTGATTATTTTCTCTCCTTCGTCTTTTCCGAAGAGTTTTTTGAATTTACTCCAACCTCCTCTTGATTCAAAGACCGGTGCATAGGAAAAATCTTCTTTATCGATGGTCAGATTGGCTTTTAAATGTGCCCGAATGTATTCCACCCATTTTTTCTGATCCTCCGTTAATTCCATCCCAACAAACACTCGATTCATTCCCCGATCCACGCGTTCTTCTCTACTTAATAAGACTTCCTCTTCGTTAATGGCATGTTTGATCATGGAAATAAGATCCACCATTTCTTTGTCGTGTACAATCTTATGGACATCTCGCAATGCAGCCGGTACAAACCCTCCTTCTTTCAGTTTCTTGAGCAGTTCTTCCATTACATTGGTATTCCATCCAGAAGGGCGTTCCAAAATGATTTTCAATGCTTCAATCTGCTCCTGATTGTCTTGTACATATTGTTTGAATTGCGCCAGGTAATCTTCTGGTTTCATATGGTCTCGCTCTCCTACTTTCTTAAACAACTGTTCTGAATGCACTTCATCCACCACTTCATAGGCTTTCAAAAAGGACTTTTTTGGTCGTTTATAATTCAACAGTAGGTACTGAAAATCTTCATTTCGTAAAATTTTCAATGTGGCTATAAAGTCGTTATCAATCCGCTTGGGTAATGCATCGGCAAATTTACCAATATCTCCATCTGGAATAAAGCGTTCAAAATCTTCCGCGGCAGCTCCCGTCATTCTCTTTTGAACACGTCGCAACCGCTTGATTAATCGTTTGACATTATAATCAAGGTCTTGTTTATTGTAAATCCGTTCAATGATCTCTTTTAAGGGAACCACATTCGGCAGCACCTTCCCCGACATGGCACTTGCATTTTTGAAATACTCAAAAAGACCTCCTCCAAAACAATCAAATACATAAAAACGATCTTTGCCAATGGCATCCATTTTCCGGGTTCCTCTTCCAAGCATTTGCTCCCACAAAATTCTCGATTTAACAGGACGTAAAAAAACAATAAACTCCAACTTCGGAATATCTACCCCTGTACTAAGCATGTCAACGGTAACCACAATACCTGGCTCTGGTCTATTTCTGAATTCCTTGATTAATTGCAAAGGCCGATCAACGTTCTTATTTCCAGTGATCTTTTTTACAAAGTCATGCCCTTTTCCAAATATTTCGGTGGCTTGCTTTACAATTTCATCTGCATGAGACACGTGTGGCACATCATTTACCGCAAAAATCAGTGTTTTAGGAAAGCGTTCATACTTTTTTTCAAATGCATCACAATGCTTTTTTAATTCAAGCAAGATCTTTTTATTCGTATCCGGTGCCGTAATACTTACTTCTATATCGGAGGCATTAAAATCGCGCTCTGCTTCCAGTTTATGCAATTCTTCTCGGCCGGTATCGGTGTCAATATCCCCAATCAATTCGCCTTCTTTTAGAAAGGTTCCGTTGATTTTCACTTTGGAATAAATCGGAATCGGATCGTAATCCACTAGAAAATTTTCTAACACCGCCTGATCAAAGGAGTACTCAAAAATGGGGTCATTAAAAAATGCGATGGTATGCGCTGCAGGTGTAGCCGTCATTCCAATTTTTAGGGCATCGAAATGATTCAATACATTCCGCCAAAGATTGGTTTCTCTAGAAGTATACCCTCTGTGGCATTCGTCGGCAATAATCAAGTCAAACGCATGAATTGGAATGTCCACGATTGTTTCTACATCCTCTTCTTCTTCATCACCATTTTCATTTCCAAAATGGCCTTTTTTTCCATACAAGTTGTAAGCCATTCGCTGAATCGTCGAGACGTATATAAACGTTTTTGATCCATCAGGATTCGTTAAATATTCATTAGGAAGTACTTCCGGGCTGTACGGTTCATCTTCAAAATCAGATTTTCTAAACTTCTGACTGTATATCTCATACTCTTTGTGCAGTTTATTATTATCCGGTGTATCAAAAGAAGCAAATTCTCGAACAGTTTGAGCGGCCAATGATCTCCGATCCACTAAAAACAAAATACGATTTACTTTTTTAGATTTTAGCATCCTGTAAATCAAATTGGAGGCCGTAAATGTTTTACCGGTTCCCGTTGCCATGGCCAACATCATTCGACTCCTACCACCAATGATCGCCTCTTCGACTGCTTTGATGGCCGCGCTTTGATACGGTCGAATCCAAGAATGTTGAATCGGCGTATTCGTCAACCATTCATCTGCATAAAATTCATCTCTTTCATAGCGCTCCTTTAAGGCACTAGGACTATGGTAACTAAACAATTCACGAGGTAAATTAGTACTACTTCGAACATCTAGGTAATAAATTTGTTCGCTGTTTGAAGCAAATAAGTACGGTACTTTATACCCATTCCAATTGCCCAAATCCGACTGTATTGTTTTCGAATAACGCTTCGATTGTTGATCCAATACATTTTCAACATTGGTACTGGGCCGTTTGGCTTCTAGCAATCCTAAGATTTGTCCTTCTACTACAAAAATGTAGTCCACTGGACCTGAATCCGTAGGATATTCTTCAACGGCATGGTGGTTTAATAACGAAAGATCTAAATCCGCAGCATAAGGAATAATATCCCATCCTACTTGAATCAATTTTTCATCAATTAAAATGCGGGCTTCTTCTTCTGAAATATCCAGTTCATCGGCATATTTCTTCGCAGAACGAATTCTACTATTTTTATCTGCTTTACTTTCTGCGGCTCTCTTTTGAATGAGCTGCTGAAGTAGTGCTTTCTTGTCTTCATTCAATTGCTGAATTTCATTCTCAAGCGCTTCTAATGTAGCTTTGGGAATAGTTTCTTCCACTGGAAAAACAAATTCTTCAATAGCAAGATCGGAATCAGCAATATC
This sequence comes from Cytophagales bacterium, assembly GCA_965277185.1. Taxonomy (GTDB): domain Bacteria; phylum Bacteroidota; class Bacteroidia; order Cytophagales; family JAHDFW01; genus JAHDFW01. The sequence goes on from CBDICC010000008.1 coordinate 75,300, forward strand.
CCCATACGTACGTACAAACCAGATGCACACATTTCGAGCTTGGCGCAAACGATTTATTGCTTCTTCAACAGAATCATAATTTTGATGAATCGCTTTGTTGCCCGCAATTCGAATGGAATGAAAATGTGTTGCGATTCGGTCGGGTAATACCCCTTCATTAAAAAGTGTATTTAAGCGATCAACTTGCTTAGACTGATCAGCGGCAATCGATTCAATTTGGCATATAATTAGTACGACCTGCTCACAAAGTAGGCGTAATTTGCTCAAAGTGGTCTGTGGATCACTGTGCACGTTTCGTTCCGCCAACTGTCCCAATTTTTCTAAGTCGGGAAAGCTGGTTTTCAAAAAACTAAAATTGCTCAAATATCTAGTTTATTTTAAAATTAACCCATTTAAGTATGAGTTAAGCTTCACTAACAAACCTAGCATTTAAATCTTTATTAAGCAACTCACTTATAAATGTTTGATCCAATTTTACATAAAAGCCTATGGTAATTATATTTATTTTATATATTATTACACTTTATAGTAAATTTAATTCACCTCATAATAACATTTTATATGCTTTTGAATCGAATATACTTACTTTTATTAGGTGTGCTGATTTCGTCCACATGCGTTGCACAAAAACTGTATACATCTTGTGATGATTATTATGATGGGTTTGACACACACTTTACTTCTATTGAATTAAGAGATGAGTCAATATACGTTAATGGTTATGAGAAAGGCTCTCCATTATTTAAAAACACCTTATACATAATCCTAACAGAAACGAACATCAATTTAGGTTGTAATGACCCAGATTACTTCACACACTGGTGGCTTAAAGATTCTCTTCACATCAACATTTATTTGTATAAAGCTGGTGCCAAAGTGGATACAGTTTGTCAAGATCTTTTTACTACCGACCCCAATTTTTCATTTTTCAATTCCGTAGCAGATAATTACGTTTTCCCCAATGCACTTTTAGCCGACGATGACTATCGTTTACGATTCGAAATTGATATTTTTGATGGGTCTCGCTTTTGGCAACATGTAATAAGCACTGATCCATTTGTAGTAAAAGAGCCTGTCAATATACTATCCCCCTCTTCTAATGATACAACAGTCGATTTTCAATCCACGACCTTCGTTTGGAAATCCATTACTTCAGCCACTTCTTATAGATTATTCATAACTGAGTCATACAATTTGGTTTCAGGAGGATCTTGTGATGGTCAAACTTCATCTACTCCTTATCTTCTTTGGACTACAGGCATAACCGACACCTCTTATACAACTAATATATTGCAACCTAATACTGAATATATTTGCCAAGTATGGTCTGTTCAGTATGGAGAATGTTCTTTGAGTCAAGACACCTTCAAAACACGTCCACTTTCCGTTCCAATCAATAGATGGGAGTTTTATGAAAATGTACCTACTCCCTATTCCAACCCTAAGAATTTATTGAATACGGGAGTTCCTATTCGTTTTAAAGTTCAAGTGCACAATGAACTCGCTCAAAATTTACCTACGCTAGAAGGTACCCTTTCTTGCAATACTTTGGGCGTTACACTTGTTGATAGCTCTCTCAATTTCAACAATCTAGCCTCTTCTGATACGGGTTGGAGTACCGACTTTGTAGAAATATATGTACCCGACTCCATTCTTGCGGGAACGAATTTAGAATTTGAACTAGCGATCGAAGATCAAATCATTTCTGGCGGACCATGGACAAGTTCTTTTTCATTCCCCATTCAACCAATCACATTAGATAATATCTTTTTAGATGACGATTCTAATCCAGATAGTAATGGAGACAATGACGATATTCCTGAACCGGGCGAAACAGTAGAACTGCTTCCTACCATCCAAAATCAGTCTTCGTCTACGATATATAATGTATTTGGAAAATTAGTAGAAAGTAACAATTTAGTAAATGTATGGAATAACGTGGCAGGTTCTAGCGGAACAGTCTACGATAGTGTGGGCTACCATTATTTAAGTGGAAATCAACAACCTATAAGTCCTGGATCCTCCTCCATTTTACCTGAATTCGATTACGTTTTTGATTATCCTTCTCAAAGCCCGTTGCAAACCTTAAATTTCGCATTGGAAATGAGCGGTTATATTAATGAACAACCTGGTTCTGATTGGGATAAAGGAGGAATTTTAATGCGATGGGGAATAGATAAATCCTATAATGACTTTCTAGAAACGGTAGGTGCCTGCGACTCTTTTTATTGGTCCATTACCAATACTACTTACTTGAATAGTGGTATTTACAACCATCAAATTGGAGATACTAACTATCTATTAAATCTAACTATCTCTCATTTATCCCTTAACTCCTATGCAACAAATACTGTCATAGAAACACAATGCTCCTATTCGAATGATATTGTATTACAAGGAAACTCCTCTAATGCCGCTGGAGAAGCGTTATATAGTATGGACAATATTTCGTTTAAAAAGGACTCGGTGTTTCGTTTTATTGGAGCAGGAACCTATCGTTTGTACGCATTAGATAACGCAGGTTGTAAAGATAGCTCTGCTTTAATTAACATTGTATCTCCTCCAGACATCGCAGTCAGCCCAACGATTACCCATACCGCTTGTGGACTACCACTTGGAGCTATTTCGATATCCACATCTGGAGGTACTGGGAATGTTTATCAATTTGCTTGGAGCACGGGTGATACTACTTCGGCCATTGGAAATTTGGTGTCGGGAATTTACCAAGTAACGGTTATTGATTCAAACTTGTGCGAATCTACTAATAACTATGTAGTTTCAGATACCAATGGTCCTCAACTCATTGCCACAACTACCGACGCATCCTGCTTTGGATCTACCGATGGCACCATAGATTTAACCATTTCTAATAGTTCTGGTTCGCACACTATTCTTTGGTCAGATGGCCGCATTACTGAAGATATTAATGGCCTTTCGGCTGGCGACTACCAAGTAACCGTAGCAGACACCAATGGCTGTATTGCCCACGCTACCTATGCCGTTTCTGAACCGTCCTTTTTAGTCCTTTCTCTTACCAACACCACTGCGGCATGCGGAATGAGCACAGGATCCGCTATTGCTAACGTGCTCGGAGGGAATGGGGGCAACTCGTTTGAATGGAGTTCTTCCAGCAATTTGTCTGGCACAGAAACTAATCTAGCAGCAGGGAATTACACTGTTCAAGTGCAAGATGCATTGGGATGCAAGGATTCAAGCCTGTTTTCCATATCTGAAACAGGCGCTCCAACCATTTCTCTAAATGCTATTGGAACTTTTGACTGTGGATTAAACAATGGTTTTATCGATGTAAACGTTTCAGGCGGAACACTTCCTTATGATTCCATTCTATGGGACAATATTGAAAACAATCTAGATTTGACCAATGCGGTTGCCGGAGATCACGCACTAAAAATTATTGATGGCAACGGTTGCTCTGCATTTTTCACTTCTACTATCCAATCAAATCAACCTGAACGACACGAATTGTGTTTAATCACAGTGGATAGTCTGACAGGAAATAATCTACTGGTATGGGAAAAGCCCTTTAATAAAGGGGCAATTACTGTGTTTAATATTTATAGGGAGGATAATGTTCAAAATCAATTTAATTACATCGCCTCCGTCCCGTATGATAGTCTTTCTGAATACCTTGACCCTGGGGCGGACCCTCAAATCAGATCATGGAAGTATAAAATTAGTGTAGAAGATTCCTGTGGGAATGAATCTGAAATCAGTGACTTTCATAAAACCATCCATTTGGTTCTTAGCACCTTTGGAGGTGATAATTTTTTAAGTTGGGATCGATACGAAGGAGCTGTTTATTTCTCCTATAATATCTGGCGTTTTTCTGATCAAACCGATTGGGTAAAAATAGATTCGTTGCCAGGAAATGTACAAAGCTACACAGACCTTTCTCCTACCGGTACCAACCTAAATTATTTTGTAGAAGCGGTTACTGAAAATTCCTGTACATCGGAAAAAGCCAAAACCTACGGAACAACGCGTAGCAATAAAAAGCATTCCATTCTTTCCACAGCCATTGTTTCTGACTTCACGGTAAACCCTCCTATCATTACAGCAGGAGATAGTGTTTCTTTTATGGATGTTTCTTCTGGTTTCCCGAACGAATGGCAATGGAGTTTTGCAGGTGGAAATCCAACGAATTCAACTTTACAAAACCCTATGGTCGTCTATTCTTCCAGCGGGGCTTTTGATGTGAAACTTGTTTCTAAAAACTCCTTTACCTCGGATTCCATTGTGAAAACAGGGCTGATTTTAGTTAATCCAAATGGAATAAATAACGAGTTATTTTCATTCATTCAAATTTATCCGAACCCTTCTAAGGGTACGTTTCATATTACAATCAAGCCATCAAAGTTTTTATCATTAGAAATGAAGGTCTTCAATGTATTTGGTGAGTTAATACAAGAACATACCTTGAATGGAAGTAAGGAAGAGTTTGTATTGGACTTGAGTACAGGTGCAACGGGTATTTATATTTTGAACATTCGATCAGGTTCTGAGAATTACTATGTTCGGTTAGTTAAAAATTGATTTGGATAGATGAAGTGGATTAAGTTTTATACGGTTTTAATTGGAGTGTTTTTCGTCTGCATGTTTATGGGTTTTTGTGTTGTTGGGCAGTCATTGGAGTTAGACTGGGCGTTTAATCCTACTGGGTTATCAGCAACCTCTTATGCGAAGGATTTTGTTATTGACGATAGTGGGCAAGTATATGTAACTGGAAATTTTAATAAAACAATAGATTTCAACCGGATGGGGTTACCCGTGGAAAAATCTGCCTTAGTACCAGTAGGCTTCAATAGCTACTCTGATATTTTTTTAGCAAAATATAGTCAGAACGGTAACCTCCTTTGGATTAGAACCGCTGGCGATTCCATAAACTCAGAACAAAGTAATTCGATAACCTTAGATGACAGTTTAAACATCTACATTACGGGAGGTTTCACAGGCGTACTTGATTTTGACACAACTGACAACATAGATAGTCTTATTTCAGACTCATCTATTCACCAAGATCTATTCTTTGCAAAATTCAATTCAGCTGGCAAACTAATATGGCAAAAACGAATTGGAAATTGGTTCCCAGATCGGGGAACTAGTGTTCAAACAAATTCAAAAGGTGAATTATATCTTGGTGGCCAGTTTACGCTTGATGTAGATTTTGATACTGGAGACAGTAGTTTTGTTTTGAATGCCAGTGGTTCAAGTCAAGATGGATTTATGGTCCATTACGATCAATCTGGTGATTTCATTCAAGGTGGAGATATTGGTGGAGGTTTTCACGACGGTGTTGCAGATCTTAACATCGACAATTCTGACAACATAATTATAACTGGAGGATTTCGATCAACTGTTGATTTCGATATTACTGATTCTATTTCGACACTTACAAGTTCGAGATTCAGCGATTTCTATCTTGCAAAATATAATGATTCTTTAAAATTATCGTGGGCTACGCAATTTTCAGGAACATATTTCAATGGTCCAAAAGCAATTTCACATGATAAGTCAAATAACATTTACTTGGCTGGTTATTTTGGTGACACCTTGTTCTTCTTCAATCAGGACACTAGTTTTTTAGTATCGCATGGTGAATTCGACTCTTTCGTTGCTAAGTTTAACCCAAATGGGATTTTACAATGGACTAAAGCTTTTAACTGTCAAAAAAATTCAGAAATTAATGGAATTTACGTTAACGAACCTGACCTCGTCTATGTAACGGGAGCCTTTGAAGATTCACTCAGTTTTTTTCCCGACACAAATCAAAATAAGTTATTTTCAAATGGCTTTTACGATGGATTCATATCCGTATTAGATAGTGGAGGTACTTTGGTTACAAACTATACTTTTGGCGGCGAAGAATTGGATCGAGCTCAACAATTAAGTATAACAAACAAAGGGATCATGTACCTTACTGGAGGTATGGAAAAATCAGTCGATTTTGATTTTGGGACAAATGAATACGTGCTTACTACAGCAGGAATTACAAGCGGAAGAGATTTTTTCTTAGCCAAATATGTTATTTGTGACTCTAACCAATACTCAATTAGTGTCTCTTCTGATTGTCAAGTTCCAGATGGACCAATCACCATTCGGTATAATGGTCCATACCAAAGATCTATTTCATATAGCTTAGATGGAGCGTCTTATATTTCAGACAGTATTTTGTACCAAATTGAAAGTCCAGACTCCATTTTTATAATAGATGATTTAGGCTGTAAAGACACCTTGTTTTTATCAAATAGTTCAAATAATCCTTCGTTTTCAACTTATAACGAAAATAAACCTGACTGCGGGCAATCCAACGGTTCAGCAACCATAAACGTATCAGGGGGCAATCCACCCTATTCCTATTCCTGGTCAACAGGAGACACCATCCCCATGGTAGATAGTCTCTCCTCCGGCATCTACCAATTAAGCGTTATAGATAGTCTTGGCTGCATAGAAAATCTCAATGTTATTATTAATGATACTACAGCTCCAATCATTACTGACTCAATTGTTATTCCATCTTGCGTTGGGACTCTTGACGGAGAAATTCATTTACAAATCACACAAGGTCAGGCTTCTTATTCTATCTTATGGTCTACCGGAGATACAACTACTACTATTACCAATCTTGGTCCTGGCAATTATTTTGTAACCGTAACAGATTTCTCTGGTTGCATCGCACACAAAATGATTACGATTCCAGATGCTTTGCCATTGGACATTGTTGTTTCCACCACAGAAACCATTTGTACCGATTCAACTGGTACAGCCTCCGTCAATGCTATAGGTGGAGCTGGAGGTTTTAGCTTTCAGTGGTCTTCTAATTCTTCTAACACATCCAATATTGACTCTAATTTAGCTTCAGGCGTTTATTGGGTTCGATCAGCAGATACAAATGGCTGTGCAGATACTACCTATTTTGCCATAAATGAGCAGGGAGGAGCGCAACTATCCCTTTCATCTATAAATGTAGGCAATTGTGGTTCATCGAATGGATCTATTCATGTGAATGCTACTGGTGGAGTTATGCCATACCAAAGCGTCCTTTGGAATACAGGAGATACATCGTTGAACCTTCAAAACGTTGACCCAGGCAGTTATGAACTAACTTTATTAGATGGAAACAATTGTTCTTCCATTCTTCTGGCTGAAGTGCCATCCGTACCTCCTTTGTATCATTCCATCTGCCTTGTTACCGTTGATACAGCAACAGATAAAAACTTAGTGGTTTGGGAAAAACCTTACTTCAATGGAAGTTATAAACAATTCAATATTTATCGGGAAAACTTTCAACAAAACGTCTATGAGTTCATTGATAGCATCCCATTTGATAGTCTCTCTGAATACAGCGATCCAGTTGCGGATCCCCAAATTCGATCTTGGCGGTACAAAATAAGTGTGGAAGATTCTTGCGGTGTTGAATCAGCTTTAAGTTTTCATCACAAAACGATTCATCTTGTACTTAGCTCCTTTGGAGGAAACAACTTTCTAAGTTGGGATCGCTATGAAGGGGCAACTTATTACACCTATAATATCTGGCGGTATTCAGACCAAACCAATTGGATAAAAATAGATTCCTTACCAGGAAATCTACAAACCTATACAGATTTAGGACCGACTGGTTCCAATTTAAATTATTTTGTAGAGGCTGTAACAGAAAAATCCTGTACATCGGAAAAAGCAAAAACGTACGGAACTACAAGGAGTAATAAGAAACATTCTATTTTGTCCACTGCCATCTTTGCCAACTTTATGGCAAATCCCAGTATCACTTCTACTGGAGAAATCGTTCAATTTTCAGATTTATCATCAGGTTTTCCAGACTATTGGAAATGGGAATTTGAAGGAGGGAATCCCCCTATTTCGTTTGATCAGAATCCCACAGTGACCTACAATCAAATGGGTGCTTATGGAGTAAAATTAACCGCTTCCAACAGTTTTACTTCTGATTCCATGGAACAATTAGGTTTTATTTTGGTTAATGCCAACGGTATTGAGATAAGTGATTTAAACCAAGAAGTATTGGTCTATCCAATTCCTTCTTCTGGTGAATTCAATATTCAATTAAGCGAGGAATCATCTTCTAACATCCCATTTACGGTTACAAATGTTTATGGTCAAGCCATTATGAGTTCCGTCATAAAGGAAGGCAATAAGCAACATGAAATTGACTTAAGCCCTTTTGAAAGCGGCTCCTACTTATTGACTATGTATTTCTCTTCTGGTCCTGTTCATCAAAAGTTAATAAAAAAGTAAATTATTCCGTAACCATGATTGCAAAATTCAGGTCTCTTTTTCTAGCCTCTACGACTCTATTATTGTTGTTTTATTTCAATAATGCACATGCACAAACATCTCCCCTAGGTTTATTTAATGTACGAAATATCACGCCTCATGAATACGGAGGTCTTCCACAAGTCTTTGAGGTGGTTGAGGACGATCGAGGTGTAATTTATTTTTCAAATAATGTTGGGGTAATTAAATATGATGGGGCTCATTTTTCTAAAATTAAAATATTAAATGATGCCGCAGTAAAAAGCTTGGAATTGGTTGACTCAATTTTATACGTCGGCACCGTAAATCAAGGTGCTTGCTTTTTTAATATCAGGAGCAACAATGATCACCCTTCCCTCCGAGTTATTCATTCAACAGATACTCTAGGTTTAATATCCAATATAATCCAAATTGAAAATGAAATCTATTTTCAAGGAAAAGAATCAGTTGCATTATACAATCCTACTAATCATTCTACTAAATTATTAAAATTTGTTGGAGAGATAGACAAGACGGTTAACATCAATCAACAGCTTGTTGTATTCTCAGACACCGTACCTTTCGTACTACAAGGAGAACAATTTGTAGAATACAAGGGGCTTAAATCGTTAAAAACGGAAAAGTTTGTAGGTGGAATCAGATTAAACTACAACACTAATATTTTCTATACCTCAAAGAAAATATTTGTTCAAAACAACAACGTCATATCACCGTTAATGAATTGTGATAGCCTACGTGGACTTTACTTCTCAGAGAAAATAAATGATCACGAATTTATAATAACATCTAAAAAAAAGGGAGCATATTGGTTTGATGTCAGGTCTGGTTTAAAAGAAATATTCAATGAGAATTATGGAATGCATAATCAAATTTGTAACGTACCTCACCTTAGCAGAAATCAGGAACTCATTTTACCATGTGAATATGGCTTATCTATAATAAATATTGGGAGTCCATTAACTAAATTTGATCACCGCAATGGTTTTCATGGTAATGTTGAAAACATTTACCCAATTAGAAATGGAGTTTCTTTTGTCGGAAATAAAGGTATACATGTTTTTCACCCAAAAGTCAATAAACTCTCGCATGACGAAGATTTAAGTATCCCTGTTTATGATGCTGTGGAAATAGGCCAAAACAAAGAAATTCGAGCCTTTGAAAACGGAATTTACCTTTACGAAAATTTCCACAATACAAAAATGGGAAATGATTCTTCTTATTATTTCCCATGGTTTATTCATCGCTGCAAATCAGACACAAACTATATTATTATAGGACTGGATGAAGGTGAAGGATTATTATTTCTTAAGCTTATTGAAAACAAATGGCAGATAGAAAAAGTCATCCAAAATCAGGGTACATATAGATATGTAGAAGAAGATAACGATGGGAACATCTGGCTAGGAGGTTCTGAAAATGGAATTGGCTATTTTAAATCTAATTTCAGTGATTTAACAGACACTATTTTACATTATTCTGAGGAAGATCAAAGTAATGGGTTGATTGAAGGTAATGCAAAACCAGTATTCAATGGTAAGAAAATGTACTTTGCTACTTTTGCCAATGGATTATGTGAGTTTGACTCTATCAATAAAAAATTTGTCCGCACAAAAGATTTCGGTGATAAAATTCAACAGTTTGATAGGTGTATTTCAACTGCCACATTCGATCATTTAGGACAGCTTTGGGCCACCTTATCCTTTTCGGAAACAGAACATGAAGTCGGATATGTTGACCAAAAAGGTAACTGGAATTCAGACGAATTTGTAGATATCACGGATCTTCCCGTCAGCATGCTCGAAGTTGATAATACAATTTGGATTGGAGCAAGTAATAATTTGTATGCCTACTCAAACACGTCTAAAATTTCAGATAAGAACTATTCCTTTGATACTACATTTGTTACAAAAATCAAAAGTAATGATTCTCTAGTAACCTTCGATTACAATAACTTTTTTAATCCTATAACAATATTAGAGTTCCCACATTCTAAAAAAGGACTAAATTTTAATGTGGCTCGCACATATTTTAGTTCTCACGAAGATGTGAACTTCAGATTTATACTCTTAGAGGGGAAAGACACCATTTATTTCACAGATTGGACCAATGATCCTGAATTCTCACCAGGTGAAATTTCTCAAGGCGACTATACTTTACTTGTTGAATCAAAAATTAACAATGGTCGTTTTTGTAAAGCTTCGCCCTTAAAATTTACAGTATTTCCTCCTTGGTATTTAACTTGGTGGATGTTTACTATTTACCTACTTGGCCTAATAGGCTGTGTATTGTTAATTATAATATGGAGAGAACGTTCTAATATTTTGCAAAAAGAAAAATTAAAAAAAATAGTTAAAAAGCGAACGATAGAGCTTGAATTTCAAAAAAACGAAGCTGAAAAATTAAAACTAGATGCTGAAGGATTAAAACTAGAAGCTGAAAAACAGAGAGACATTGTCCAACATCAAAACCAAGAAATTACATCAAGCATTAATTACGCAAGTCGTATACAAGAAGCGGTTCTAACATCGGAAGATTACTTACAAAAGATGTTTTCCAATTACTTCATATTTTATCAACCCAAAGATATTGTTTCTGGAGACTTTTACTGGGCTTTTGAAACCCCTTCAGGCAAAAAGATATGGGCTGCTGCAGATTGTACTGGTCATGGGATTCCTGGTGGTTTTATGAGCATGATGGGTATGAGTTTTCTAAATGAGATAATTGTAGAGAACAACGTAAGTTCACCTGATATCATTTTAAATCAACTAAGAGAAAAGATCATCAAAGCATTTGAACAAAAAGATGGCGAAACTACTCGAAAAGATGGGATGGATATTGCATTGTGCAGCTATGACCCTGATACTTCTTTGTTTGAATTTTCGGGAGCATACAATCCTTTATACTTAATTCGAAACAAAAAACATATTTCAAACGAGTTCGTAGATTTAAAAACCATTGAATCTGAGAATCACATTTTAGTAGAAATAAAAGCAGACAAAATGCCCGTTGGGAAACATGAAATAAAAGAAAAATCTTTCACCAAAACTTCAATAGAAGTAAAACCTGGAGATACGCTTTACACATTTTCCGATGGTTATCCTGATCAATTTGGAGGGGCTAAGAATAGAAAATACTTAAGTAAGAATTTTAAGAAATTTTTATTGTCTCAAGTCCAAAATCCATTTCATATTCAACGACAGAAGTTAGAAGACGAATTTGAACAATGGAAAACACAATGTAATGCAGAACAAACTGATGATATAATTGTTATGGGAGTCAAGTTAAATTAAGTGTTGATTTAGAACCTTCATAAATGCAAATTACAAATAGATATCACCCTACATTGAAAGCTAAATCATAATTTACTATTCTTTATCTACTCGACAGGTATACAACTTTCACTATGCAAACAATCGTCGATATAACTACAATCATAGCATTTCTCATAAAATGAACCTCCGTTTTCCAAATGGCGGGATAATATTTATCATCACTCAGCGTAATACTAATCGCTAAGTATAAATAATATCATCATATCGACCTACAAAAACGACGTAAAACACCCTGCACTTCTGTGGCTCATTGGTATCCATTCTTAAAACACTCTTTCTGATATTCCGCATTTCCCATCCAGATTGAATTTGAAATCATATAAGTCGTCTGTAATCACACCTACGCTGGTTCTAAAATGCCATTCATGCATTACCAAACTAATTCTGGTGTAATTAACAGCCGTTCTGGATTACAAATCCAGAACTAAATATCTTAAGCATTTTCAATACGTAAAACTCAAAGCCTTGACTTTATTTCATAACACAAGGAGTAACAACGAGATTTCTTAATTGCTCTGCATAATCTAATTTTGGATTGCCTTACAATTTGTCGCATTATCAATCCTCATATTATGCCATTTAGGATTGCAAATCCTAAAAAGGCTTTGTAACCTAATCTCAACGTCAAGTATAGCTGAATTAAGTGAAAAACCACCAAAATCGTACCTTGAACCAATCAATATTCACCCCATCCAAACCACCATTTCCCTCAAATCAAACAACAAAAAGTTCGAACTCCCGCCACTTGGAATCACAAAAAAGAAAAGCAATTTGATCCTCTTTTTTTTATGCCTTTTATTTTCAAGCGGGTTATACTGCGTTTGACAGACTTGATGAAATGCGCATAAATTCTCTATCTTTTTAATGGCCGTTGATTCTCTTTACTGAGATAAGGAAATTGAGGCTTGCTTAACATTGATTAAGTGCTTCGCAATCGGCACATCTCACAGGGTTTGAATTACACCTTTTGTTGAACCTTCGTTTACCTTTTGATCAAACGAATTCTAGTTTTCTTTTCATCCGAAATAATCGTTAAAAAATAAATTCCAGCAGGTTCGTTTAAATTCAAGTTGATTGATTCGATATTCATGAAATTTGTTGATTGGGTTAATCTTCCAGTTAAATCTGACACTTCGGTTATAACGGACTTTTGGTAGCTATCAAAACGGATGCTAACTGATCCTTTAGTGGGATTTGGATACACGCTTCTTATGTGTGTTGATTTGGTTATTTCTTCCGTTGAAGTAACCAACTCATCTAAAAGTTCTTCGGCAGATAATGCCGTATCGTAAATTTTTAAGTCATCCATAGCACCTTTGAAGGACACATCTCTTTGCGTATTTAAATTGTCTCCAATCGTCAAATCGCCATTGTTTGTTTCTAATGTTTCATTATACTCCGATTCCAATACTCCATCAATATATAAACGGGTGGTAGTTCCATCATTAGTAACAGCGAGAAAAACCCATTGATTCTCAACTAAATCAGAAGGAGTTGGATCGCTGGACATGTCATTGTCTAATGACGTATTATCCATACCTGCAAAGAAGGAAGAATGGACAAATGTACCGCTGGAAAGATAGTGTCCAATTGAGATAGTATGATGATTGGACCCTTGCAAAACAGAGGACACTGAAGAGGTTAGATCATCCATTTTTACCCAAAAAGTATATGTGATTTCAGATGCAGATGTGTTATTGTAACCTTGTACAAGAATAGAGCTGTTACCGTCGAAATGGGCTGCAGAGGCTCCATTTCCGAATCGATCACTTACAAATGTCACCCCGTTATTGACAGATGTTAGTGAATTTATTCCGCTATCGGAAATTTGATTGTTAAAGTCCCAATATGCTAACAAATTATAAGCTTGCACATTGTAGAAGCTAATTGCAAGTAGAAATAATAAGTATATTTTTTTCATAAAATACATCATTGTTTAGTTAGTTTCTATGAAGTGCAACTTTCTTTGTGAAAAACATAATTCTACAGTTCATTGAGGACTAAAGTTCGCAATTTAAAATCGTTTATTGAAAGATAAGGTCAACGGCTTTATTAACGGTCGGATTTTAGCAATGAACGGTACCCTATTCCACAAATTTGTGCCATCAAGTTTCCACAGACCTATGTTCGTAGATAAGGAAGTATCTTTTTTTGCATTTGGCCAATACTTTTTTATTACTCACAACGTATGATTAAAAGTAAGAAGGATATATTCTATAAAAAAGAACAATAGTATTAAATATGGTGCTTGCAGGAAATATAGCTGCCTTTGCAGTTACAGTTATTCGCAATTGAAATCGTTTATACTAAAAGTTATTAAAACTTCCCCAAGCTATCCTAAGTCTTCCTCTTTGGATGACTTAGGATTTGAGCATGAATAGTAGTGTCTCTGACACGGAAAAAGAACTTTATTCTTATTACCCGCATAAATATCAATAGAACTTCTCAACCAACTTAATATAAATCGTCCTATTCGACAAAATCAAAAAAAAGAAACTTTTGCTAATCGCACGAGTTACATTGCATTAAACGGGTGCTAGCTTGAGTTTTATCATGAATGAATGAATGAATAAAATCCCCGTGTCAGAGACACTGACTTTCTTTATTTTCTTTCAAGTCCTCCTATCGGAAGGCTATAAAAGAGCTTGGGGGAATCTTAATTAAGTTTAAGGTTCCTTTTTTGTTTTATTGAATTATTTAAGCAATTTCATATTGAAATTAACGGATGATTGCACGCGTTGCCGTTTCACTCAAACGCGCGCAATCTTTGGTTTTATCCATTACTAAAATAGTACGTCTAGACCAGTAATGGATTCTTGCTTCGGCTTATGTTTATGCATGGATCAAATTAATAAATCTATCAACTTTGCCACCTGTAGTTTTCATTTCATCTTTTTCAAAATCAAAAAATGGTTCTAGCTGCCAATCTTCGCTTCCTGCGAACCCAATTCTTGAATGAAAATCTAAAAATGACCATAAGTCATCTCCTAGTCTCTTTCCATGCATTACATCTCCCTCATGAGATAAGTAAACAATCTCAGAAGGAGTTTTTCCAACAACAATTACATCTCCATTTGGAACATTCAGTAATGGTATTTTATCTGAACAAATATTCCGAGTTACCTCAATCGGAATAGGGTCATTGTAATTCGGATCTAAGGATGCTTTAACCCATTGCTTATATTCGGTAACTTGATTAGGTAACTTTTCAAGATTCCAATACAATTCGCCCGAAAAATTATTCCCAAATTCTTCTGAAAGTGTTTCATCAAACTGATAACTAAACTCAACGTTTCTGGAAAATTGAAATAACTTTTTTAAGTCTTCAGGTATAGATTGTCCTATTTGGTTTTCAATTTTCTCAATTAGACGAATACTTGCTGGACGCTTAATAATTGGTTTTTGGGTTATTGACCACTTTTTACGTTTACATATCCCAACCAATTCTTCAATCCGGTCTACAACTTGAGCATATGTTTTTTCAGGTGTCATTTTATTACTTCTATTGGATTCCTGTACCACTTCTTACTTAGTCCATCAACAAATATAAACTATTATATAACTTATTTTTATTTCCACTTCTTTAAAGTTATTTGAGTTAACAAACTCAAAATTTTAGGCTCTTATTGAATTTTCTTATAGTTTGATTTACAAATAATTCCAAGCTATCCTAAGTCTTCCTCTTTGGATGACTTAGATTTGAGCATGATCAATAGTGTCTCTGACACGGAAAAAGAACTTTATTCTTATTACTCGCACAAATATCAAAAGAAACTCTCTACCAACTTAATATAAATCGTCCCATTCGACAAATCAAAAAAAAAGAAACTTTTGCTAATCGCAGGGTTACATTGCATTAACGGGTGCTACCTTGAGTTTTATCATGAATGAATAAATATTCCCTTGTCAGAGACACTGCCTTTCTTTATTTTCTTTCAAGTTCTCCCTCCTATCGGAAGATTTAAAAGAGCTTGGGTAGCAATTGTTATTGTTAATAATTAACATTTATTTTACATAACTAAAAAAAAAGAACTACGAAGAAAAATTTACTTTTTGCAATTCCAATATTATTGGGGTAAGGATATAACATATGACCAAACAGTATTAAATTTTGTAGACCATGTATAATATATATATATATATATAGCTGTTACCGACCCCACAAACTCATTGAAATTTGCAGGAGCTACTGAATTACAATAGAAGCTTGGATGTCTCCTTGTTTAATTCAACAAGTACATATAATTAAATTTATAAATAGAGGCTATCCCGGAATTCCTTTGTACCAAACAATAAAGAAAAATTAATTTAAAAAAAATGATGAACAAAGTATTAATCCTCGTCTCAATTTTAATTTCGAATTTTGCGATTGCGCAAAATGAATGTAATTTAGATGACAGTTTGTACATTAATTCTTCTGCCCCTGGGCCTGATGTAAATAATAATTATCTCCCGGGTACTACAGTAGAGTTTTGTTATGAAATTAATTATTACAAAGAAGTAAATATAAATTTTTTACATGGTGTTATACCAACGTTAGGAAATGGATATGACGCTTCAACACTTACCGCAACTGTTACACCTCCTCCTGCTGCAGATAACGAAATTGGTTCTCAATGGAATTGGCTCCCAGCTGGTACAGTTGCTTATAATAATTTTAGTGGTCTAGGTAAATATCCAGATGGAACACCTATGGGGGAAGGTTGGTGGTTTCAAAGTGTTAACTCACCTGGCTATACGCCTCCAATAGGATCATTGGATCCTGATTTAAGCTGGGGAGATGGATGTTCAAATCTCACTTTAACTACTCCATCGGAATCAACTTGTTTAGGTGCTGGAGGGACATGGCTTGGTGGTTCAACAAATAATTGTGTTTTAACCAATTGTCTTGGGGGCCTACCTGCTGGAAGTTTAACATGGCGTTTTTGCTTCTCTGTAGTTACATTAGCTGCATATGATTGTGATGTACCTTTAGATTTTAACATTTCGGTTGAAACGTTCGCAGATGGTGAGACAGGAGTTTGGACTGATTTAGGTTGTGTTAATGATACTTCTACAACTCTCTCTGTTTCTTCGCCATCTCCTGCACCCATTTTCATATCTTTAGATAGCGTTATAGATCCCACCTGTAATGGAGATAACGATGGATACATTGATGCCTCAGCTACTGGCGGGTATGGAACATTGTTGTTTAACATTAATGGTGGTGCTTATTCTACCACTAATATCTGGAGTAGCTTATCTGCAGGAACTTATACCATTGGTATAATTGATGATATTGGATGTACTGATACTTTAGATGTAACTTTGGTAGACCCTATAATTCCGGCATCACCAATTATGGGATATAACAACCCGATTTGTACGGGTACGAGCTTAATGTTAAGTGCTTCTACTTTAACAGGAACAACTGTAACAAATTATAGTTGGACTGGTCCAAGTACTTTTTCATCCTCATTACAAGCACCCACAATCGTGGGTGCTACAGTAGCTAATACTGGAATTTATAACTTGACTGCAGATGTAGATGGCTGCCCATCAGCAACAGGAATACTGAACGTAAATATACTGCCAATTGCAACAAAAACAGTAGCAGTAAATGTATGTAGCGGTAATAACCACACCTATGCAGATGGAACAATATCAACGAATATTACATCTGATGAAAGTCATGTATCAAACTTGGTTGGCCAGGCTGCAAATATGTGTGATAGTGTAGTTACTGAAAACATAACTGTACTACCAATTGCAAAAAAAACAGTAGCAATAAATGTATGTAGCGGTAATAACCACACCTATGCAGATGGAACAATATCAACGAATATTACGTCTGATGAAAGTCATGTTTCAAACTTGGTTGGCCAGGCTGCAAATATGTGTGATAGTGTAGTTACTGAAAACATAACTGTACTGCCAATTGCAACAAAAACAGTAGCAGTAAATGTATGTAGCGGCAATAACCACACTTATGCAGATGGAACAATATCAACGAATATTACATCTGATGAAAGTCATGTATCAAACTTGGTTGGCCAGGCAGCAAATATGTGTGATAGTATAGTTACTGAAAACATAACTGTACTGCCAATTGCAACAAAAACAGAAGCAGTAAATGTATGTAGCGGCAATAACCACACTTATGCAGATGGAACAATATCAACGAATATTACATCTGATGAAAGTCATGTATCAAACTTGGTTGGCCAGGCAGCAAATATGTGTGATAGTATAGTTACTGAAAACATAACTGTACTTTCCGTTCCAATTAGCAATCAGAGTATATCAAACTGTGATAGTTTGGCTGTAAATGGAGTCATGTATTATTCAACTCAAAATGTAATAGATACATTGGTTGGTCAAGCTGCTAATTCTTGTGATAGTATTATTACTACCAATCTAATAATTACAAATAGTACTTACGGAACAGATGTTCATGTAGCATGTGATTCGTACACTTGGATGGATGGTCAAACATACACATCAAGTAACACATTGGCTACTCATATTATATCAAATGTAGCAAATTGTGATTCTGTAATCACATTGGACTTGACTATAAACAATAGAGTTGTTTATAACCAATCTCTTACAAATTGTGATAGTTTGTCAGTGAATGGTACAATATACTATTCATCGCAAATGGTGTATGATACACTAATAGGGCAAGCATCAAATATGTGTGATAGTATTGTAATAACTGATTTAACGATTAATAATGCTGTTACAACAATGGAGACAAAAGTATCATGTGGACCAACAATGATTAATGGGACATTATATAGCACGGATACAGTTGTTGTTGATTTCTTTCCAGCAGGAACTACTACAAATTGTGATAGTACTCACATTACAGATTTGAGTATTAACACTTTTGCATTAACAAACTTGACTTTCACAGATTGTGACAGCGCAGTTGTATTTGGAACTACGTTTATGGCTGATACAGTTTTATATGATACATTAGTAAATGGATCCGCTCAAAACTGTGATAGTATTACAATCATTACAGTTTCTGTAAACTATACTCCTACAACTAATCAAATGCTAACAAAATGTGATAGTATGATAGTAAATGGAAACATGTATTATTCTACTCAAATGGTTTATGATACATTATCAGGATCATTATGTGATAGTATTGTAATTACTGATTTAACGATTAACTCGGGAGCTACTTATACGGATTCTGTAACCATTACAACGGGAGATAGTTTGTTTGTTGGTGGCGCATTCCAAACTAATCCTGGAACATTCTATGATACATTAATGACTAGTGCAAATTGCGATAGTATTGTGACTACAATATTAGATGTTTTAATTGGTATTGAAGAAAGTATTAAAACTTCAATTAAGGTTTATCCTAATCCCTTGCAAGATGTATTATTTATCAATGCCGATACAAGATTAAATTCAATAGAATTAATCGATACCAAAGGAAGATTAGTTAGAGCAATAAAATTAAACGATTCAAAAACTTCAATTGATATTAAAGATTTAAAAGCTGGAATGTATTTCTATAAAATCATTACTATTAATAATGAATTACTTAGAGGGAAGCTGATTAAGGAATAAAACTACATTCCATCTAAACATATAAAAGAAAGCTAAAAAAACTGTCTTATTTTTACAACAGACTGCAATGAGTTGAGCGTATTGTTCAGTGCTTTATCAAAACAAAATTGACATTGACATTTAACACTCCAGCTCCTTTCATATTAATAGTTGAAATTTGTAACTTCATAATGTTTGTATGCGTAAAAAGAAGAACATGAAACTCATCCAAAAAACTGTTATCATTTGTATTGTAGCTCTAATTGGGCATGCTGCTTTGGCAAAAGTTGAATTAGATTATCAAATCACCAAATCGGAGAGAGACAGCTCTCTTGCAGATTCACAAGCCGTTTTTGAGATCTTTTTTTCATTGGACAATAGTGACTTCGCTAAATCAACAAAGAAACTTAGAACATCTGTTGATGGTATTCGAGCTGCATATTCTAGCGACTCACTAGGAAGAATTATTTTTAATGTAGCACCTGGTTCACACCAATTTAAGTTTTACTACACCTCTCAATATTACGAAGTTCAAATTGATAAAATTGAAATTTTGCCGGGCTTTCGAACCCTAATGAAGGTCGAATTCTCAGAATCTTGGGAAAATTTAGAAGCCGATAAACCTGTGATATATGTTTATGCTCAAAAACCCACCAACCTTAATATTCAAGTAGACTTAAAAGGAGAGTTTCAATTTACATATCCAAAATATGATACTAAAAATGGTTGGAATATTATGGCGCACCCAGATGGGACTATTGAAGTAAATAATAAATCATATGATTATTTATTCTGGGAAGGTAAAATGAGTTTAAACCCCGTCGACATTCGTTTCGATCAAGGTTTTATCACTTCAAATGAAAGTCTGATCCCCTTTTTCGAAGATAAATTAAGCTCTATGGGACTAAATTCATCTGAACAAGAGGATTTTATTACGTATTGGGCACCACTGATGTCAAAACATGAAAAATGCTATGTTCATTTTATGTTTGAAGAGGAATATAAACCTTACGCTGCCCTAATTACAAATCCAAAGCCGGATCATTTGTTTAGAGTGTTTATGGTATGGACGCCACTGGAAGCAGATGAAAACCCTGACATCATTCCACAGAGTATCGACTCATTCAAACGCGGTGGATTGACCATTGTAGAATGGGGTGGATCCAAAATCGATAAGAGCATAATACGGAAAAATATTATGTTGAATTATTAAGGTAATAAATTGATTATTGACAAATTCAAAAATAACCAAGAAGACGATCTGTTGCTCCTATTTATTCCAGCGTATATCCCAGACCGAGTTATCAAGTCAAAAAGTACTAATCAATCTTAAAATTTGGCCAATTAATAAATTAGGTCCGATTAGAATTTGTAGGATGATTGCACGCGTTGCCGTTTCACTCAAACGCGCGCAATCTTGGTGGATCCAAAATCGACAAGAGCATAATACAGAAAAATATTATGTTGAATTATTAACGAAATAAATTGATTACTGACAAATTCAAAAATAACCAAGAAGACGATCTGTTGCTCCTATTTATTCCAGCGTATATCCCAAACCGAGTTATCAAGTCAAAAAGTACTAATCAATCTTAAAATTTGGCCAATTAATAAATTAGGTCCGATTAGAATTTGTAGGATGATTGCACGCGTTGCCGTTTCACTCAAACGCGCGCAATCTTGGGGTCCAATTTGCTCATTTCACAGTTTTTTAAACCCTCCTTTTACTTTTCCTCGATTTTCCTAATTATAATCTTTACAGCCTCATTTAATAATTCATCAAACTGACGTTCTTCAAACATTATATGGTATTTCAGATATGAAATTTCATCTTGGCAAGGCTTCTGTAAGTTTTCGCCAAAATATTTTTCCTTCAACTCTTCAATGCTTTCCGTAGTTCTTAGGTTTAAGATGCTTTTGCAATATCTTACTTTCATTTCCAGAAAGTCATAGTACTCATAATAATAATCAAAACGAGTGTATTGAGTTTCTAATTCGAGTATTTCTCTATAAAATTTTAGAGCCTCTTCCCATTTTTGTTGCTTATAGTAAATATCGCCTAGACCTGCTATTTGTTCTGCAATTAATGCCCTTTCCAGATCATATTCATTTACCAATTGAGATAATTCTTGAAACTCGGTAATTAAAGCTTCTTCATGTTCATAAGATTTAAGCACATAATCGACGTTCCGAAATTCTTGCATGTAACTTCTTAAATCATGTGGTAAATATTTTTCTCTGAGAATATATTTGTATCGTTGAATGGTTTCAATTCCTTTTTTATACTCTTTGAATTCAAAATAAACCTCAATTATAGTTTGAAGATTTTCCAGTAAGGTTTCATCTAAGCCTTCTAAAACACATAATTCATTGGATAACTGAAAATAGTGAATGGTTTTTTCAAAATTATCTTGCTCATGACAAAAAGTTGCGATTGATTGATATGCTTCTCCCAATTCCTTTACGTACGAATGCTCTTCCAGCCATTCAACAGCTTTTACCAAGTACTTTTCTGTTTCTTCGTTATTTTCTAGTCTGTTATATGTTTCACCAAGCTCAAGAAGAGCGAGTCCATAAATTGATGTTTGATTCTGAGTTGATTTGGCGTGTTTAAGGTAATATAAATAGGCCTCTTTAGCATGAATATGCTCACTTTCATTCTTTAGATAATTAGCGTAATAGTACCAGACATATATAAGGTCAGGTGAAGCAGTTTTCTGCCATTCATAAATCAACCATTCGTAGAAAAACAAGGCTGGTTTGTCATACCAACTATCCTTAAATAACAATCCCAAATCCTTTATTTTAGAAATCCTCTCGTCATTATCTGCTGCTATTACTTCTTCGAAAATTGACCGAATTTCAGCTAATTTTGGATGAGCATGTTCTTCCTCATATTTATCAAACATGTTGTTAATCTCAGAAATTAACTTGTCCCACTCCCCTTTCAAAAGATGTGCTTTAAGCTTTAGAATAAAGATCTCTTGCCACAGATTTTCCTCATAGTATTCGGAAAACACTAAATTCGCCTCTTTATCAAATCGGTCTAATTGATTCGTTTCAAGCAAACACCAAGCATAGGTTCTTTTTGAATAATCCAAATTATATTCACTTATTACATCTTCAGGATTTTCGTATTGATCAACCAGTTCTAATATTTCAGAATAATGCAATAAAGCATTTTCCCAATCCTTTAATTCGGTATATAAATTCCCTATTTGATAATTACATTTTACCAAAAATTCAGAATCTGAATCCAACTCTTTTTTTAATTGTTTTAGTTGTAAGATACTTTCTTGATGGTAATTATATGTTTCTAATCGGTATGCAATCTCTTCTACACTTTTGAAGTGTATTTTTTTTTGTTCCGGCAACAGATACTTTTTTAATTCTTTTCTAATGCGGGAAACGACCTCCAATCCTTCCTTCAACATACCTGCACCAAAATACTCGTCAAATAAAGAGCTATGGAGGTCTGGTAAATTCCTAAAATAACCTTCCTCCAAACAGAGTATAATAGCTTTATAGAACCAATTAGCTGCCTCTTTTCTTTGTGTGTTGCTATTAGAACGACTCAAAAACACTCCAAAATTGTGATAAGCACGATATAAATCTTCCGTAAATGGGTGTAAATGATGCAGTTCTATCCCTAATTTATACTGTTTGTTCGCTTTTTCAGTTGCTCCCTTATATCTATATTGGCTTGCTAAACGTGTATGAGCATTTGCATGAATAGGATCTTCAGGATTATCCGATCTGGTTTTATCTCTATTTATAAAAGTTCGATAGGCATCAATCGCTTCCGAATGACGATAAACATCTCCTAAAAATGATCCATAATTATAATATACGTACAAATAATATTCAGCACCATGTTCTTCTACTTCCTGAATAGACCACAAATACAAATATTCGGCAATATGATTCTCATTTATATCTCTAAACCCCATTGCAAGGGTATTCAATGAACTAATGTATCGGTAGTCAAAACCTGAACCTAGCTGACGTTCTAGCTCAAACAATTTCGTAAGTTCCAAAAGTGATTCCATCAATTTGTCTTCTATACGAAGTAAATCAAATTGATAGTGCTTACAAAGCGCTACCTCCTTACTGATTTCGCCATAACTTTTTACCGACTTTTCCATAGCCAGATTAAAGTTATACTTGCACTGGTCGTAATTCCCTTCCAGTCCCGCGGTAATTCCTTGTTTTATCAAAGCTTTGATCTCTTCAGGTGCAAGTTGAAGATAAGGATGGTCATGTGAATAATAGCCTTTTCTTGAATAAATCATTGTTACTGTTTACTTAATTGAATTAAAAGAGTTGGTACATACAATCTTTCCAGCGGGAGTTCCAGATTATTAGATCTACACACACACAACATAAGGCAAGACCCGAAATTTCTCTTGGTAGCTGAACTGAAGATTAAGATCGTTCAAACAAAAAGGATACGGCCATCAAAATTGATTTAATTAATAAAATTGAACTGCTTTAAATTGAATTCTACCCCCCCTTATCAGCGGATGTGGCTTCTTAATTTATTAAATAGGCTCTGGCTTAAATGATCTTTTAACTATTCTTTTAGAATTTTCAATACTTCTTTAAGATTGTTTTGATCCGTTATTTCCGCAAAGTAAATTCCAGATGGTTGATTAATTGTCAATCCAATTTCACGAGAATTAGTAATGTGCTTTGATTGAATTAGTTGCCCAGTGATAGATAATAGTTTAATACTTAGGCTGAGTTGCATATTATCAAATTTGACATCGAAGTGTCCTTTAGTGGGATTAGGTAAAACAATAAATGGTTCAATACCTGTACTTTCTAATATCCCCGTTGCTGCTATCGTGGCGCACTCTGAAGTATCGATGCACCCATTTCTAGTCACTTCCACTGCAAAACTTCCGTCTGAAAAAGAGGTGAAAGATTGATTGTTTTCGTTCGCGATTACGGACCAAGAATCAACACAGTCTAGCCATTGGTAGGTGGCATTATTTTCGTTACTCGTAATTGAATTGCCGATAGTACTAATTCCTGTATCTACCGACCTAATAGTGAGCGCTACATTAGAGCTGTTAGAACAAATCCCTGAAATCGTGTAAGTAACTGTATAGCTGTTAGGAGTAGATGCCGAAACATCTATAACGCCAGATGTGTCTATAGACAAACCTGCTGGAGAGCTTGAAAATGTACCTCCAGCTTCTCCTGCAACAATAGGTGATGGATCAGCACCTCCAACACAATACGAAAACGCATCGTATGAAAATGCAGCATTTTCCGTATCGCAGAATACAACATCAAAAACATGTGATACTGTTTGTCCATTGTCGAGCAAAGCTTCCGCTCTCCATTCACCAACTACATCAACAATACCTGAGTAGGACCACCAAGACACCGTATAATCATCTACCAAACTGCGATCCCATTCGTATGCTATGGAACTGTCCGGCTTATAAACTTTCAGGTTGAGATTTAGCCCTAACTGATCTTTTAAAAAGACGAGAAAGTATGCGGTTTCATTAAGTTGAAACGTGTTCTTCTCGTTTGTAATTTCAGCATTTGGGCAAGTTCCAAAATCAGGGTAGGTACTATTTGTAGTTAGCGCATTTATTGTTGGGTTTCTATAAGGTTTTTGAACAGCCCACCAAGAAGTCAAATTCCAACTGTTTGATGGCCCAGCATATGGATCAATTAATTTATCAAAAGTATAGGTATCATCTTCGTAAACTTCAAAATGTAAATGAGGACCGGTAGAGTTGCCCGAACTTCCTATCACACCAAGATATTCACCTTGAGTAACTAGGTCTCCAATGTTTTTCGTTGTCAAGGAACCATTTTTCAAATGACCATACCACGCTACGCTTCCATCGTCGTGTTGTACATAAACCGCATTCCAGGAATTACTATTAAATGTGCAACTTCGATCGAATTGACCATCACTTTTATATAATATTTGTCCATCTGATGCCGCAATCACTTCTGCACCATCATCATCCTGTAATTTCCAATAATACGGCCAAGTGAAAATATCTATCCCTTGATGATTATAACCACTTTGGGTGTCATACGATTTTGTGCCACCATTGTAATCTGTAATCAAATCAGGATATGCTAAGTTGTGATCTACATAATTTGAAATAGCCCAAACTTCATTGTAATTAATGTGGCTCGCCTTTTGGACTGGCCAAGTAAATAATGGACTTGGTGCCTTCGTATTTCCAATCGCTAATTTGTTTTGACTTCTTAATAATGATTGACTCTTCTTTAAACTATCAATAATTATTTCTCTTTGAGCATGGGTTAAGCAATGATGATTACCAGAATTGAGCTTAAATTCTCCTCCTTCAGAATTAATGTTTTTTTGTGAAAAAGCAGTGCTATTTAAAACTAACAATAATACAACTGTCAGATATGGAGCGTATTTCATAAAGCGATCGTTATAAAAAAATAATTAATTGGAATATTTCATGAATGTCACGAACAGTTAAAGATACTTAATTTATTTTTCTCGTTTTTGGGAATTAATATTTAAGTTTTTTCGAAGCTTTGATTCTTCTCTCCGAATTTTGCGAAATATCGATTCTTGTTTTTACTTCTTTTACTATAAGCAATGAAGCTTTTCTTGTCTCAATAAAAACATTGAACTTTCCTCTTAAATCACCTTTGCCCACAACGAAACTCATCCACCTCGTACCTACCACACTTCAAAGTAATCCTATCTCACTAAAAAAGCATTTTTGGCTACCGACTATAGGTTCAATATCTGAAGCATTAACAAATCAGGTCAGATTTGATTTTCCAGGAAAAATGCACCCTTAAACATTTCTCTCTATCCGGCTAATCTTGAAGAGTTAAAAGCATGCAACGGCTCCTTGAGATCGAGAAATTTTTATACTTTCAGAAATATTTAATGAAAAGTTAAAAAAAACTACAAGGATGCTTGCAAGAAAATAAAAAACATTTTATGTTTGCACCCGCTTACAGCAAGAGGCCTCTATAGCTCAGCTGGCTAGAGCAGCTGATTTGTAATCAGCAGGTCGTTGGTTCGAGTCCGACTAGAGGCTCAATTTAAGGTTTCAAAACGCAAGTTTTGGAACCTTTTTTGATTTATCTGGGTTATTTTATTCTGATTCTAGAGCACCATTTGATTAAGCCAGAATTACATCTCCAGGAAGATTGCGCAGGGCTCCATTCATCCAAAACAAGCCCAATCTTGATGAAATATTGTATTATTACATTTATTTCGTTCTAGATATTGAATATGGAACTAACCAAAATATTTAAAAGTCTGTCAGGCAAATGGACATTAAACCGAACAATTTATCATATTGGTATTAATCAAATAGATAAAGCAAGTGGTATAGCTTCTTTTACAAAATCTAATTCTGATGAACCAAACTCTTTATTTTACGACGAGATTGGAAAACTTTCATTGCATACGGGATCAAAAAAAATAAACTTCAACCGCAAGTATAAATATCAGCTTAACAAGGACAGCATTGAAATATATCTCAATGATGGAGTTACCAAAGGGAATCTATTCCAAACCCTTACTCCTACTAAAAATAAAATAGATTTATTAGGTACCGAGCACGTTTGTAACCTTGATAAACACAATGGAAAACACATATTTAAAGATGAGTTTTCATTTTACACCGAATACACCGTTAAAGGTCCAAAAACGGACTTACAAATAAAAACTTATTACGACAAATTAATTGCTGATAATAACATTTAAAAAAATAGGCGTTTAATTGATTAGAATTGGCGGGAGGATTACACGCACTTCAATTTTAATTGGTTTCAGAGTCCTCTTCGAGTGACTCTGAAGGGTAACCAAACGCAAGTTTTGGAACCTTTTTTGATTTAAGAATGAACATCGAAATTGACCTGGTCGGATGAAAAGATTGAGATCGGATGAATCTCAAAATTTGAGTCATCATCAAATATCATTCGCTTTTTTTAAGCTTTACGTATACATACATATTGCACGCCTTACCATTATAAAATAACCCGAAAGGCTAGTTTGGCAAGTCCAGATTTATTTAAAATTTATAATGGTCGCTGGTTCGAGTTTGATGTTGTAAATCAATTCGCAATTGAGGCATACGGTTAGTGTATATGAAGGGAGCATCTCTCAGGATACGATGCATTATACACTGCGTTGTGTGTAGCTTTTAATTTTCTCTTCAAACTCTACTTTATTATCCCTTGCAACTTTAAGTTTCGAATTGTTTTCTAAGGTGATTTCACTTTCATGACGATTGTATTTTTCTATAAATTCAATATTAATTAGATGGGAACGGTGTATTCTGTAAAAATTACTTTGATTAGAAAGTAGATCTTCAAAATATTTTAACTTTTTACTTACAAGCATATTGGTGCCATCAATAAGATAGAGTTTAGCATAAGATCCATCCGCATCTACATGCAATATTTCATTAATTTTCACTAAGACTAAACCATTGGAAACGGGCACTGCAATTTTTTTTATTTTTTCTGATTGTAGATTCGTTTTTAATAGATCTAGTCTATCGGACATTGTTAAAAGAAGCTTGTGTTGTAATTTATCTACTGCATTTTCCAATTGGTCAATACCCACAGGTTTTAAGATATAGTCTACTGCTGAAACTTCAAATGCACGAATGGCATATTGATTATAAGCAGTTACGAATATTATTTCGAAATCAATATTTTTAAAAAAATCAAGCAACTCAAATCCAGAATAATCAGGCATTTCTATGTCTAAAAAAACGACATCAGGACTTTTTCGATTAATTTCTAATACACCTTGTGGTACGTTTTCACATTGACTTACCACCTCAATTTCATCCGCACAATATTCCTCCAACATGGAAGAAAGAACCCTTCTAGCACGTTCTTCGTCATCTATAATTATTGCTTTGATTTTTCGCTTCATAATTCAAAATAACATGTACAATCGATAATTTTACTAAAAAAAACCGATTAAACAAATTGATTAATCGGCTTTCAGCATGAAAAGTTGAAGGTTTATTACTTCACCTATTTTTAATACTAATCTTTTATAAATTTGGTAGTAAACAGACCCTCTTCTGTTTTTATTTGCAAAAAGTAAATCCCCTTAATTAAGTCCGAAACATCAATAGTGTTCTTGTTTGAAAAAACAGTCTTTAATGTTTCACCTGTAATATTTATAATTCTAATTGAAGTAATTTCCTTTGCTTCAATTTTTATCGTTAACTGATCAGCTGTTGGATTGGGGTAAACCGTTAAAGTGTACTCTCCTACTTGTTCATCTATTCCAACCTCTTCATCTTCATCCTTAAATTGATTTTCATAACAACCTAAATCTATAGAATCATTCATTCTAACTGCTCCTGCTAAATCTCTTGTTGGTATTAAACCAGAAAGTCCCGAAGTAGAACCTAAATTTATTGCTGGAGAAGCATTTTGTAAAGTAAAATCACCCATACTTGGATCCGTAAATAATGGGTTTACTTGTATATTGTTAGTGCTTGTAACATAGTCTATCTTACTTATTGTATCTTCTGAGATTGAATTGTAAACATTTACATTCGTTGGCTTATGTACAGAGTTATTACCATAACCTATACTAGAATAGGTCGGATTAATCGTATTTCCATAAAAAATCGTGTTGTAAATATCGATGTCATTTACGGTGGAATCATTTGAGTTTTGTATTCCAAAAACAGATTTTGTAGAATCTACAAAAGCACTATTATCAGTGTTTCCCGCAAAAGTACAGTTCACTATAAGTCCATCAACTTCTCCTTGGTTCAATTGAGAAAAACGCCCCCCAGGAAAGATCCCCGCCGGACTTGACGAAAACCCAACCGTCTGATTATCATCTATTAAACAATTCACAACGGTCACGTTCACGATTGAGGTATCACTTGCCATAACCGTAAATGCCGCCGCATATCTTGCCTTATTATTTGTAAACCTGGTATTTTCTATGGTCAAATATTTTGTTTCTAATGGCCCATTATTGGACAAGTAAAGAAGACCTCCTTCATAATGTGCACTATTGTCTTTTATAATACAGTTTCTTATGGTGAGTGGATGTTCAAAGTTTTTAACATAAATTCCACCTCCATATCTTGTCTCGGATGCCGTTCCGTCCGCATAGCCATCAGAAATAGTAAAGCCATCCATAACTATACTTGCTCCTCCAAGGGCATACTGAATTCGAATAACGGATTGACTATTATCGGCATTAACGCCAACAGTTCCTATATCTCCTGATAGAATCGTTGGGTTGGTAATCCAGTCTCTTTCTGATAATTGGGTTTCTGTACCGTTAAAACCTCCATAAATACTTGCGCTTAAGTCAAAGGATTCGGTTCTGTCCCCAATATTTGTTGGTTTATAAGTGCCTGTTGCTACCCATATTTGTTTTGATGAACCTGCATTCGCTACTGCATCATATAATTCAGTATAAGCATCAGCCCAACTTGTTCCGTCGTTTACTCCAGTTGCGTTTTGGTTTACATAAACGGTATCCCCTATTTGAGCACTAACCCCTAATGTCGCAATTGTTAAAATAGAAAATAATAATTTCTTCATCGTTTCTGTTTTATAGTTAATAAAGATCAAAAATGAATAGGTTGAAGAAAGGATGCAATAGCAAATTTGCAAGTCGTTAGGTTGAGTTCACGAATGGGGAATTAATTAATTAATTGACAATAAATAATTAAAGAGCGGTTTAATTAAACTCAAAAACCACTTTAGTCCCTATAGATTTGTCGTTTTCTGTTAAATCAATAACTTTTAAAGAAATATTTTGATTGGTACTTTCTCTAATTAAATCAATTCTTTTTTTATTCGCTCCGGTGCTAAAAGAGGGATATGATTTCTCTCTTCGTTGTTTTATTTCTGCCGATTTCTTTTGTCCAACACCGTTATCAACAATTTCGCAAATGAGTGTTTTTCCTTTTACCGAAAAGTTGATCATTAACTCTTTTTGACCTTTTTTATGCAATAAGCCATGTTTAATCGCATTTTCTACAGAGGGTTGCAACAATAAAGAGGGGATTTGCAAATCTTGAAGTTGGGCATCGCTTATATTACAACTTATTGTTGCTTTAAAATCGTCACCAAACCTAAGTTTTTCCAGTTCTAAGTATAACTCTAATATCTCTATTTCTTGAGTTAGCTTAATGAAATTTTCGCTCGAAAACTCTAATGTTTTACGCATTAAATCTGCAAACTTCCCAAGGTAAACATTCGAATTCCGAATGTCCTTAAGCATAATTAAATCTTGGATAGAGTTTAATGCATTAAACATAAAATGAGGATTCATTTGAGCTTTAATTGCAGTTATTTCCGATGTTTTCAATTGCTTTTCCAGCGTCAATCTTTTTCTCACAATCTTTAAGCGAATAATAAAGTAAATTGCTACAATAATTACCAATCCCAATCCACACAAAACATAAAACCACCAGGTAAGCCAAAAAGGAGGACTTATAGTAAAGGAATAAGAAATTGTTGAGGATTCTATGCCATTTTCATTCACCGCCTTAACTCTAAATAAATACTTCCCGTGAGGTAAGTATGAGAATTTCACAGCATTATTAGCATAAGATTTTTTTAACCAATCATCGTTTAACCCATCCAATTGGTATTGGTAAGTTAGATTGCCTTTATGACGAAAAGCGACTGCAACAAAACGAAATTCAAATTGATTTTGTTGATGGCTAAAATTGTTAATATTGAATTCTTTGTAGGACTTATTATTAACTAGAATATCTTCCCATTTAATTGATGGAGGAATCCTGTTTTTATTTATTTTATCAGGATTTATACATTGTAAACCATTTGTTAACAATAGCCAAACCTTATCATTTACAACTTCAAAGTTTTTAATTCGGTTTGAAAGTAATCCATCTATTTTAGAAATATTCTTCCCTACTTGGGTTTTGAAATCATAAATATAGAGACCATTTTCACCAGTGAAATACAATTTAGAATTTATCTGCTTTAAGTGGTTTATTGTTTTTATTTCGTTTTTATCTGTGTAAAAAAATGATCGATCGAACTTCCCTTCTTTAAAAATAAGTATTCCATTATTATTAGTTGAAACCCAAATTTCGTTATTTATATACTCAATATCAGTAATAGAAATTGGTCGATTGTTGTATTGAATAAGTTCGCTTTTTGTGCCGGATAAAAATTGTAACCCTTTGGTTGTTCCTGCCCAAATCTCTTTTCTTTTTTTATCATAAGTAACACAGAAAGTTCTTATTTTAGTTAAACATTTTGTTTCCACATTTCCATGTATATCATTATTAAAAAAAACAGAATATAACCCTTGGTTAGTGGCTGCGTATAAATGAGACGAATCGGTAATGCATACATCTTTTGTTGATGAAATATTAAGAGATCGTTCACCTTCTTGGTTAAGTGAAAGCACTTTATTATTGCAGAATAAAGCGTTCGTATTAGAACTAAGTTTTAAAAATTCTATTTCTCTATTCCTTTTCTTTAGGACTTCTACCTTTTGTTTTTTTATGGTGTATATAACTCCATTTAATCCAGCAATATATAAGTTCCCATTTTCATTGGAGGTTATGGTTTTAATATCGTCTTCTTTTAACAATGGGTGATTATTGAAATCAATTACATCCGTATTTGGAATAATAATAATTCCCTTCCCCAATGTAGTCAACCATATATTTCCCTCTCTATCATTTAAAATGCTAGAGATTCTATATCTCGGAAAAAGTTTTGATTTATTGTATTTTAAAGTGCCCTTTTTATCATAAAAACTTATCCCGTTGTTTTTGTAGGTGAAACTCAAAATAGAATCATTAATAGGGTAAAATTGAACCGTACCTCTTTCTAATTCCTTTATATTTTCAAAATTAATTTTGTTCCATATAGAACTGTCTTGATAGTATACATTGGGATTATATGATCTAGTTAAATAAAGTTCATTTTGGGTCGAAAACGGATAATTTGAACTAAAATCAACATGTTCTTTATTTGAGATTTTTCCATCTTTATAAAAACTAATTTGTTTTGATAAAAGATCGACAAAAATCAGTTCTCCTTTTTTAGTTTTAGCTATTCTATTAGATGAATATTCGGAAGGGAAAAGCCATTTTATTTTAGCCTTTTCTTCAACTAAATAGTAGTTTTTTGTACAAAAAACGACACGGTTTTTATTGTCAAAATTAAAATGAACCAGATTGGACAAAAGGGAATCTGGTATTTCATAAAATAGTTCAAGAGCATCATTATTTATTCTAAAAATCTGACCATTTAAATTACAGCAGAACAAATCCCCGTTATTATCTTTTTTCAACCCAAAAAGGGCATTGCTTTTTGCATTTTCAGGTTTAATATTATGATAACTATAGCCGTCATACTTAATAATTCCGTTGTTAGTAGATAGCCAAATATTGGCGTCATCTCCCTGGATAATACTAAAAATATTAACTCCATCAAGTTCTTCCTCTCCCAATATATAATGAGAAGGTTGTTGTGCGTTTAAAGAAAAACACAGCAACAAAAAAGTGCAATATGATAAAATCGTTGCTTTCAAGCTTTCATTAAAAGGAAAACACTAAGATATGAATTTGAACTTTGAAAAGAGTTTAATGGTAAAAAGGAAATTGGAAAATCGGTGGTATTGGGATGTTTAGTCCTTATTACATTCTGTTTGAGTGACTTTGAGGAGTCGTTGCGATTTATAGTCAGTTCTTTAAACTACCGTTTTCTCGTGTTTGTTGGAGATAGGCGGTTTCTTTGAATACTTTCAAGTCTGCTGCGAAATGTAGAAGGGTTGTAAGGCCGGAAATCAAATGGAAAATTGAGTCTATTAACTAATTAATTAGATCTGATGAGAATTGGTAGGACGATTGCACGCGTTGCCGTTTCACTCAAACACGCGCAATCTTGAGAGCTAGAAACCAAATTAACAAGTACTATTACTAACCGCCCTCAGTGTCACTCGACAGAGGACTCTGAGGGTATCATGCTGTGTTTCATTTTTTTTTCAAATTACAGTAAATGGGTTTGTAAGGTTGGGAATCAAATGGAAAAATTGAGTCAATTAACTAATTAATTAGATCTGATGAGAATTGACAGGACGATTGCACGCGTTGCCGTTTCAATCAAACACGCGCAATCTTGAGAGCTAGAAACCAAATTAACAAGTATTATTACTAACCGCCCTCAGTGTCACTCGACAGAGGACTCTGAGGGTATCATGCTGTGTTTCATTTTTTTTCAAATTACAGTAAATGGCAGCTAAATACTGCTGGTGAAAGGAATGGCTTAAGTTCAGTCACAATAGTAGATTCAGAAATGCGTTCTATGATAAAGCGCAATACATTTCAAATTCAAATGAAAGAACAAAAAGTACTCCTAGGAATTATATCATGGCTTGTCTTGTTTATATGCTTGCCAACTAATGAAGTAAACGGTCAAAGTGAAACTATATCATACGAAGATATTTTGGGTAAATGGTATCCACAACGATTTGATTCAACTGGTAAAGAAATCTACATTAATGATTCCTATATGTTTTGGAAAAAAAACAAAGAGTTCGTATTTAAAAAAAATCCTAATCCACCATACCCTCCCTATCCCTTAGAACTGAAAAAACGAGGTCGTTTTAGAACTGTCAACTTCTGGCAATGGTGCGGAACTAGAACACGATTAGGAAGAATTTTCAGGTTTGATCGGAACACTTACTACAAAGGAAGGTGGTACTTAGACAAAAGAAATGGCCAGCCTTACCACATTTCTCTTCACGAACGTCAGAGTCATAAAACAGTGTCGTTCAAAGTGTTTTCAATTAATAAAGATGAAATGCGTTTGATCAAGGTAAGATAGTTCCATTAAATTTTAAACTTCCTACTTGGTGATTCACAACGTCATACATATTCTATTAAATTTATTTAGTCCCATCATCCCACCACCACCATGCATCATAATTGGTTTCAGAGGACTCTGAGGGCATCATGCTGTGTTTCATTTTTTTTCAAATTACAGTAAATGGGTTCGTAAGGCCGGAAATCAAATGGAAGAATTGAGTCAATTAACTAATTAATTAGATCTGATGAGAATTGGCAGGACGATTGCACGCGTTGCCGTTTCACTCAAACACGCGCAATCTTGAGAACCAGAAACCATATTAACAAGTACTATTACTAACCGCCCTCAGTGTCACTCGACAGAGGACTCTGAGGGGATCATGCTGAGTTTCATTTTTTTCAATTCACAGTAAATGGGTTTGTAAGGCCGGGAATCAAATGGAAGAATTGAGTCAATTAACTAATTAATTAGATCTGATGAGAATTGGCAGGACGATTGCACGCGTTGCCGTTTCAATCAAACACGCGCAATCTTGAGAGCCAGAAACCAAATTAACAAGTATTAAGTATTACTCAACAAAGTCCTCTTCGAGCGACTCTGAATAAAAAATATACTCATTTAACCTGCAACCTATAAATCCGAACACTCTCTGCAACCACGGTTAAAATAATGATGCCTCCTCCAATTAATGTACTTGTATGAGGAAACTCTTGTAACACAATCATTCCTAAGATAATCCCGTATACTGGTTGAGCACAACTTACAATACTGGCTGTTATCGTAGAAAACTTGTTAAGACTATGCAAAAACAACGTATGCCCTAGGCAAGTCGTCACCAATGCTAAAATCAAGGTTGCAGGAAGATATTCAAGTATTCTGGAATAGTCTAAGACCAAATAAAATGGACTAAATACAATCGCCATTGCAATTAATTGATAGAACATTAACAAGGAACCATCGTATTTTTGCACCTTGGTTTTCATCATTATGTTGCGAACCGAATAACATATCGCTGACAATACCCCGAACCCTACCGCTTTAAGATTATCACTTTGAAGATTGAATTCTGGAACCAAAAAGTAAATACCTACCAAAACCATCAAGGTTAATAATACATGAAATTTCAGAATCTTTGTTTTCAGAATGATCGGCTCTAAAATTGCCGTAATGGCTGGATAAGTAAACAAAGACAGCATCCCTATGGCTATATTGGATAATTGCAATGCATAAAAATAGGCTGCCCAATGCACACCCAACAACACTCCTCCAATTAAAACGACTTTCCGATCCTTACTTTCAATTCTAAAATTGATTCCTTTCCATTTGCAATAAAGAAAAAGCAATATCGCTGCCAAAAATGCCCTTAATCCAATCGTAATAGGTACAGGCATATCTATAAACCTACCAAGAACTCCGGACGAACTTATAAAAAGTACTGCAATATTTAATTCGAATAAATCCTTAGCTAAGTTTCTATTATTCATTTTAACTTATTGGTCTAAAGGACAAAGTTAAAAGAGAATACACTATCAACCGATTTTAGAACATAGATTAATTTCCAAACATAACGCATCTTCTATTTCTACGAACCTCTCTCCTATTGTTACGCCACATTTGTACTCCTTTCTGATCCTTTTTTGGAACAAAAATTATTGATCATAGAATTAATTCAGTATTTAGTTAATTCAAGTGCATGGAGCTCCTTCAAACGAATTAACTAAATTAACTAAACTAGGTAGCATTACAAATGCTATTAAATTAAATAGAACAAAGAGGGAGGAAAACAAAAAAACCCCTTTAGGACGGGGTTTTTTAATTAGGAAAGAAACGCATGAATAAACAAAATGTTATGAATATCTTGTTTGTATAGGTATATACTACTAACCTCGAAAAGGTAACCGCTATTTTCAAATTAATTTAAAACTTCCTTAAAGTACCAACATTCAGTGCTCCCAATTTTTATTTTACCCCAAAGGCAAAAACTAAACTTCTCTTATAGTTCACAATGAAATCCACCTATTACAAACACTTGATAATCTTTACTTTGCAGCAAATTAAAGAAGGTGACCCTGATCAATTTGAAGGGCGAAAAGGAAAGAAATACGTGCTCAAATGAATGAAAAAAAAATGTTGGAGATAAGTGAAAAACCATCGATTGAGCAATAGGATATTTTAAATTCAGAGTTTGAAGAATCGATTGAATCTTGCGATTCCGAATAAATCGATGATGTTTGCATCGTTGGAGTAATAATAAGTTAGCGTTTGACCGATAGTAGTTCCTAACCTAGCCTCTTTGCCGAAATGTTTTTAGTTCTTTTAAGGTTTCCTCATAACCAATCATAAATATCTCTTCTGCTGCCTTGATTTGAAAAGAAGTAAAACGCTGCATCGCTTTAGGGTCTATTACCAATGAACAATTAGCTTTTACCGCTATCGTATTTTGATGTACCAGTAAATTAAAGGTTTGTTCCATAATCGATTTTACAGAACCTATTTTTCGATCTTGATTCGGAAAATTACAATGTGCTCCAATTACAAAACCATGCAATTCTTTGAGATCATTCATCGCCATATTATCCAGAATACCTCCATCTAAATAAGATTCCCCATCAATCTCAACTGGTTTGAATATAAAAGGAATCGCGGAAGACGCGAGTAATGCCGGGATCAGTTTTCCTTCCTTAAAAACCTTGGCTTCAGCCTTTACAATATTCGTTGCCGTAATACTTATTGGAATTTTTAATTGATCAAATGTTTCGGGCAGGTAATTACTAAGCTTTTTTGATAGCCCATTGATATTTAATAAGCCTTTCAGGCTAAAGGCTGGTTTGAAAAAATCAAAAAAACCTAAATTTTTAAAAAATGTAAAAATTTCATCCGGTGTATAACCGTTGGCATAAAATGCGGCAACAACCCCTCCCGAACTAACACCTGAAATCGCTTTGACATTGATTCCTTGCTCGTCTAGGGCTTTCAATACACCAATATGCATGATACCTCTGGCGCCTCCTCCTGATAAAACCAGTCCTACATCCATTTCAGTATGCTTGTATGATTATGTGCGTGTTGTATTGCGAATGTGATTTTCACTAACTCTATTTCTTCTTCTTTAATTAAATCATTCCTACTCTGCTCTAAAAAAAGAGCCCAAAATTAAGATTAGAAGATCAAAAATAGTATCCATTTTCTTTCGAGTAAACCTAGCATTAAAATTATAATAGTATCATCATAATCATTTATTATTTCATAAATCATTACGTCTTTAAAGCAGCTAATTTGCAGATCATTCCTTTTCAATGAATAACCTAAATAGCCTTGATTCTGCTCAGAACCCTCTTCGAGTGACTTTAAAAGATGATAAATAGAAGCATTGAATATCATGCTAAGAATGTAATTACATAAAGACGCATAGCATGCTTCAATTTTCAACCCCTTGTTGCAAACTAAGTAGAAAAGGGATTGAAAGATCTTCTGATTCAAATATTCAAGATTATCGTAAATTGCCAATCTTAAATAAATTTAAATCATGGACAAAGGAGCAACGATCGCATTAGCATCATCACTAATCATTATTATGTTAGGCATGGGGTTATCCCTTACCAAAGATGATTTTAAAAGAGTGTTGATTCATCCAAAAGCAATCATCGTTGGATTGATTAACCAGTTGATTTTATTGCCGGCAATAGCGTATGGATTAATATTAGTCTTTGACGTTTCTTCAGATATAGCCATCGGAATAATGATTTTGGCCGCTTGTCCAGGAGGACCAACATCTAATTTAATCACGTATTTAGCAAAAGGCGACACGGCTTTGTCCGTTTCATTAACCGCCGTAAGCAGCTTACTCACCATTATCACCATTCCATTTATTGTGAATTTTGCACTTGTCGAATTTCTTTCTAAAGAGCAGATGATTCAATTGGATATTCTCCAAACCATTGCGCAAATCTTTGTTATTGTATTGATTCCTGTATCCATTGGGATGTTTATTAAAAGTAAGAACTCCGCCTTTGCTGAAAAAATGTCCAAACCAGTAAAAATTGCTTCAGGCGCCGTTTTATTCTTGGTAATTGCTGGACTCGTCGTAAAGGAACGTGCAAACATGATTGAATACTTTCAACAGGCCGGAATGATCAGCTTAGCACTAAATGCTGCTACCATGATCGTAGGTTTTGTAACCGCGAGCTTAGTAAAGCTTGATCGAAAACAAACCATTTCCATTTCCATTGAAACAGGGATACAGAATGGAACCATGGCTATTGCAATTGCTACAGTTTTATTGTCAAACACTGCTTTTGCCATTGCTCCTGCTGTCTATAGTTTGATTATGTTTTTTACTTCAGGGGTTATGATTCTTTACGGTATTCGGAAAATGAAGGATTCCGTTTCGGTTTAAATTAGATTCCGCATCATTTAATTTCTTCTCCCAATTTCATAAATTTGGTTATTAATTCTGTCTAAAGCGTCGTACCTTGCTCCCGTTACGTCAGTTATTAAATAGTTAGCTGATTTTTTTATACATTTTAACATTACATACAGCCTTGAGTCTCTTCAATATAATCACTATTCTGATTCTTCTATCGGCAGGATTTGCATTTATTAATGCTAAATTCTTAAAATTGCCATTTACAATAGGGTTGATGATCATCGCCATCGCTTTTACGCTTGCCATCAGTATCCTTGGCAGCTTCAATCACTACATTTTGGACGAAGCTAAGGTGCTTATCGAAGCCATCGATTTTGAAACCGCATTAATGGACATCATGCTTAGTTTCCTTCTATTTGCAGGTGCATTACATACGAAACTGGACTTACTCAAAAAACAAAAAGGCCCCATAGCCTTGTTTGCAACCATAGGAGTCGTTTTATCAACCTTGCTTGTAGGTACATTGATGTACTTTCTTTTCATTGCTTTTGGTTACCCAATAGATTACGTATACTGTCTATTATTTGGTGCGCTGATCTCCCCTACGGATCCAATAGCTGTTTTAGGGATTTTGAAAAAAGCGAATGCGCCAAAGAATCTTGAGACTAAAATCATTGGAGAATCTCTGTTTAACGATGGTGTTGGCGTAGTCGTATTCATCGTAATATTTAAAATAGCACAACAAGGTTCAGATTCTATGGGATTTGGTGACATCAGCCTATTGTTTGCCGAAGAAGTCGTAGGTGGCCTATTACTTGGTCTTATATCTGGATGGATTGCTTTTCGATTAATGAAAGTTATTGACAATTATGAGACTGAAGTGATCATAACCCTGTCTTTAGTAATGGGAATTGCTGCTTTAGCGCCATATTTGCATGTTTCAGGACCTCTTGCAGTTGTTGTTGCCGGAATATATATTGGAAACAAAGCGCCTAAAATTGCCTGGTCAGAAAATACCCACAACTATGTAAACAAGTTTTGGGAATTGATAGATGTACTGCTCAATGCCGTTCTTTTTGTATTGATCGGACTTGAATTATTGGTTGTTTCTATGAAAGGAAATTACATCCTTTTTGGATTGATTGCCATACCAATTGCACTATTGTCCAGATTTATTGCACTTGCTGGACCTGTTGAAATATTCAGGAAAAAGTTAGATTTTATTCCAAAAACCAACCTTATAATGACTTGGGGTGGAATCAGAGGAGGTATTTCGATTGCATTGGCTCTATCTCTAGAGCCCCAAATGGAACGAGAACTCTTCCTAACCATTACATACGTGATTGTAATTTTCTCTATTATTGGACAGGGCTTAACCATTGGACCTTTAGTCAAAAAAGTGTTGAAAAAATCGAACGCTAAATAATGGAATGTTTCTGTAAACCACGGTGACATCTACTTTGGATAATAGCTCAACGTTCCTTGTTTGGTTTACTGTTTGATTAAATAATCAGCATTTTTTAAATTAATTAGAAACTTATCAATCCAATTTTCCAGTGCTCCTTTCTCTTAATAACAAACAAAGCAGATACTAAACTAATTAGATTCAAAAGAAACGATTCAAAAATGAACTTCCTTTATCGTTTTTATATCATATATTCTTTCTTTCTTGCAAAACATAGCCTTTAGCACGGATCAAGTTCAGTTCAATTCAGCTCAATTCAGTTCAGCTCAATCAAATCATTATGGATTACGGAAAACTAGAAGAAAATGAAGCTTTTTTAGATTGGGTAAAAACGAATGATACAGGTAATCACAATGTAGATTCAGAACGTTTTTTAAAACATCTACAGCAGATCCAGACAACATACAAACGAAAATTACGAATTCAAAAGATAATCGAAGGGTTTTGTTTTCTTGTACATGGCCTTTACGGGTACTTGATGTATGATCTTTACGAATTAAGGACATTGTTAATATGTGTACTAATTCCTGTCTCGTTGTATTTGCTCTATTTGTTTAGAGTGAGCGTTCTACACTTAGGATGGATTATCTTAAATGGTCTATTTCACGCGATTATACTACTTGTTTTATCTGATCAAAGCATATTTACAATTGGTGTAGGAGGATCTTTGATTTTAATTTCGATTATACTCATAAAAACAGAAATGACGATTTTAAAAATGGTGTCTGATCCAAAATTCTTGATGTTAACGAACGTTGCGCTAATGATGTCGCAAAAGAAGGATAAACAATAAACTTTCGAGGATTCATCGTTTTAAAATTCTACCTGCAAACTTCAAATTTAAATGAGGCATGAAACGCAGCTGCCATTAATAAATCCAGCGCTTCTTTTGAGCTGAGCTGTAATGATTACCAAAGTAACTCTAGAAATATCATTGAGATATCCAGGATGGATCCAATTTAATTCCAAAATGCCGTATAAAACAAAAAACCCCTTAGGTGGGGTTTTTAATTTAGGAAAGAAACGCATGAATAAACAAAATGTTATGAATATCTTGTTTGTATAGGTATATACTTCTAACCTCGAAAAGGTAACCCGCTTTCTAAATAAAATTTGTAAAATCTGTATTTAACATGCTGGTTTCAGATTTAGAATAGAGAAAAACCCAAATAACAAACGAGTTATTCTCCATAACCTATAAATCATAATTAACTAAATAACAGATATTTATAAGAAAACTAAAATACTTATATCGGATCAAATGTGTGTATTGAGATATTGAAATTCTTTTAAAAAAAAATATTCGATTCTAACTAAAAATAATGGAACATCCCCAAGTTTCCAATACTGAAGTATTAATACCTTGATTTTAGATTTGAATGATTCCTTGGCATTATATTTTTCACTTCATGGTATTATTAGGAACATAGGGATACTTACTCCAGTCTTCTATTGCTGCCAGCACATCCTTCAAATGGTTTTTATTGGATGATTTGATCGTGAAATAACTACATGTTTGCTCTGTGTTTTCCAACTCCGACAAGTAGCATGGGAACTTATTAATAGGTTTTATTCTAACTGAGTAAAACGTATCGTCTTTATCGTTCCGTTTCCTTTCAATTTCATCATACTGGAAACCTTGCATATCTTCATACGGAATGTACCAGCCGTGAGCTAAATCTACATCCTCTTCTTTGTTCGAAACATGGAATTCTTTTATATACAATTTGGTCTCTTTAAACTGAACGTTAAAGTAAGATTCGACCCCATAATTCACTCCTGTTTCTGTATATCGACACTGCTCTATTGTACTTTTCATTTCTGCAAGTTCGGCCCTTTTACGCGCTATAAATTCAGCTTTAAAATTCCATTTTAAGTCAACTACAATGCGATCTCCTTCATAAAAATGATGCCCCGTTTGTTCCCTAATCTTATTTCCATTGACCATCCAAGATTCAATCGAATAATAGCCAATATCTTTATCTTCGTCCTGCTCTAAATTTTTGGTGACGATGGTCAATTCCACTTCCTTAAGTTGATCTTCAATCTCATTCCAAGCATCTCCTACTCCTCCTTTCACCTCAACACTTGTCGCCCCTTCAATAGTCTCTGTCCCTCCTAAAATTGACCCTCTTAAAAAGATAATTAGACTAATTGCTGCCACACCGATAATAGTTGCTCCAATTAAAATAGTACGTCTATTGCTTTTTGGTTTAACCTCTTTAAAATCGTTTTCTGTCTTAATAGATTCAGCTCCGGTTTCATTCTTAGGCCTTTCCTTATTCACCAGCTCATATGCATTTTCCAACTTTATTAGTGCTTCTTGGTACCCATTTTTAACCGATTGTAACGTTTCATTTTGAATGCTTAGCTGAAATTCCTGTTTAAGTTTCTCATATTTTACATTTAGTTCTTCTTTACTCCAAGAATCCCAGGATATACCTAAAATTTGAAAAGCCTGTTCTAAGGATATTTCTTCCTGGTTTAACAATCGTTTTTTATTCCTTTCTAACTGGTGGGACTCCGTTGGCTTAGAACTTGGAAGCATATGTGCAGTCTCTTCCTGCAAAGGAAAATTTAATACCTTCGGAATTTTTTCCAACTGCTCCAGTTCATTTTGATAAACGCGTTTTAAATTGTCCGTAGGCGCATTTGTCAAATTCACCTGCAAATCTGAGTATACGCGTTCATATTTTTGACGAATGGCATCAATAGATTCCGTGTTGGAAACATTCAGTATTTGGAAGGCTTCTTCTTTGGTCATAAGGTCATACCATTGTGTCTCATTCAATGCAATTTAAGCAATTATATCTGCTTATTTTACAAGCACGATTTCTCGGCACCATGCAAATGCGCAAATAGTAAAATGCTGTTCATTAGATATCCAAATAAAACGCAGAACACCCAATTAAATAGAATTGCCCACATCACATTGTTTCTATTTTTAAATCTAATTTTAACTGGATTGATTATCCCAACTATAAATACCACACCCAAAAATATTGAATATAGGAAACTAAACGAAAACATGCCTAGCTGTGTAAATTCCGTATAACAGCCCCATATAACTCCAGCACTATCCTCTTGGAGTGAAGCCCAAATATGAATAAACAGATTAGCGATTAGCAACACTAAACAAACGCATATAAAAAAAATAACTGCTGTTTGTTTGCTATATTTCTCACTTAATTTCACAGGAACTAATCCCTCTGAAAACAAATGCATGCTTAAATAGATGCAAGCTAAAATTCCCAGTACCCAAAAGTATCCCATGCCGGAAGTTGCCATTATATAACTTTCTGAAGACCAAGGGTGCCAAACTAATAGGCCTACCGACGCTATAAAAACTCCTGCCCCTAGCAAAAAATTAAATTGACGCCCAGAAACATTTTTTACCGCATCCGTATTTACTTCTTGTAGACTTTTTGCTTCTCTTTTATTTTCCTTTTTGGTCTCTTTTTGCCGTTCAGATTCAATCGAATCAGAACTTGTGTTTTTCGATCCAATAGGAACCGCTGGTTTTTCAATTGCTTTCTCAACAGGAGCAGCTACATTTTCTACTTTAGGCTTAGAAATGGCAATTTTGCGGAGTTCTGCATAAGCTACTTCTACTTCCTGAATCCCGTTCTCATATCCTTCTTGTACTGATTTAATTTTGGCTGCCTCAAGATTTTGACTTAACAATTTTTTCTTTTCCCTATATTTCGCCTCCAAATCCT
Organism: Cytophagales bacterium; assembly: GCA_965277185.1. GTDB lineage: Bacteria > Bacteroidota > Bacteroidia > Cytophagales > JAHDFW01 > JAHDFW01. Next base: position 118,848 of record CBDICC010000008.1, read on the forward strand.
CAATATACAAGGGATGTGCTAATTCCATTAGGCTCAAAAGTTTATCCGCTGAGGGTTTATTTTCACTTTGCTCCACCGGATCCGGTTGCTTTATAATTACTTTATCTTCGAGCAATTTATAAGCAGCTTCCAGTTCTTTTATGCCAGATTCATAGCCTTTTCGCACCACATCCAAACTTGCTTCGGACCGTCCTTTTTCAAGATTTCTCCGCTTCTCATGATACGCAGCTTCCAATTCCTCTCGGGTAAATTCCGTTCCCGTCCCTAGCAATTCCGTAGCTTCTTCAACGGATCTCACTCCATTTTCCTCCTTCTCACCTTCCTCTTTCTCGATAATAACAGGCTCCCTATCAATCCCCTTTTCCTTGACCAAATCCGCCGGCTTGGATGCGGGTAAGTTATTAAGATGATCTTCTCCTTCAAAAAGTGCATAGGCTTCCTCTAATTGTTGGAGCTCTTCTTGAAACATTTTTTTAAGAGACTCGGTTGGAGAATTCGTCACACGTATTTGCAAACTGCTGTAAGCCTCCTCATACGCCTCTTTTATTTCAAAAAAATTGGCCTCGTTTGTAAGTCCCAATAAAGTATACGCTTCCTTTTTATTCATTTGGATTATGAAGTTTCATTTTAGTTAAAAAAGCCTAATACCAAGCGGCTTCACTTAGTGCGAAATAGCCATAAAAAGAGCAATTGCTACCAGCACGTTAAATCCAATAGCTTTCAACACCTGTCTTTCATTTTTAAATTTGATATTTTCTGGATTAATCAAGCCTACTATCATTAAAATCAGCTGACCTCCAATATAAATCACAATTACAATCGATTTCCCTACATCGGCAAGAAAGTGGTAATAATGCCACATCGTATACTCACAGTCTGCTTGTACCTCTGCCCAAGCGTATAAAACACCTACAAAATAGTATAATATAAATGCCACTGCAATTAAAATACCTAGCGACATAACTGGTTTTATCTTATCCTTTACAATCGCAGGTGTTAAGCCCTCTGAAAAAATATTCATTGAAACGTTAAAACTTACAATCACTCCTATTCCCCAAAAATACATTTCTCCAATCGTAGCGAATTTATAGCTACGCTCTAAACTCAGAAGCCAAAACATGCCAAATACAGTAACCAATATACCGCTAAAAATCAAACTAAGAGAGGAAGCTGAATCTTGCGTCGGAGCTGCCTTTGACGTCTTAGCATCATCTTCTGTTGACGAATTGGAGGATGAAAAAAGCTTACCATCGATTCCGACAGATTGAACTAATTTATCCTTACCAGACTTTTCATTTTTCCCAGCTCCCTTTTCAGCTATCTTAACCTCGTCCTTGTTTTTTTCCTGTATTGCTTTTTCTGAGACTTCTTTCTCCTTTGGCTCAATGTTGCTCTTGTTTTCACTTGCAAATCTTAGAAGAAACCAATACCCTTCTTCAATTTCCTTTAGTCCGTTTTGATAGCCAATTCGTACCGGTTCCATGGAAGCATTCTTAACCTTATCTTCAAGTATGGTACATTGCTGCTCATATTTTTTCTTAAGATCGAATTCGCTAAATGGACTTTTTAGTCCAAACATCGACAGATGTGATTCCATTTTTAATTGAATATCTGAATCAACAATGGCTTCCTTTGGTTTGATCGACAATAATATATTATACGCAGTTTCAAGCTCCTTCAATCCTGATTCATATCCTTTTTTAACCGCATCCATCTTTGCTTCCGAACGCCCAATTTCAAGTGTTATGCACTTGGTTTTAAATGCATATTCTAGTTCATCATTGCCAAATTCGGAACCAAGCCCCAACAACTCAGTAGCTTTTTCAATTGAAAATTCCTCCATCATTTGCATTTGCATGCTTATTCTGGTCGGATTGGGCGTTAGAAAAATTTTCCGGTTTGACAGATGGTAAATTGTTTAGTTCATCGTCCTTTATCAAAACATTTTTAGCCGCTTCAATTTTTTCCAACTCCTGTTGATATAATAGACGCAATCCATCTGTAGGAGCATTTGCAATGCTCATTTGAAGCTCTGAAAACTTTTGTTCATAGACTTCGCGAATGTTGCTTTCATCTGCTCCAACAGTCAATTCAAAAAGATTCTGTGCTTCTTCCTTTGTCATGTTATTTAATAGGCTAAAAAAAAAAAAGGTTCGTTCTACAGTTTATATTTATATCAGGCTACGCAATTAGTTAGATACGCACATTTCAATCAATTTATCAATGGCTTATTAATTTTTCAGGCATCTGCAACTCTTATAATCGTCATAATGATGATTCCAATAAACGCCTATTTTCGGATAACTCGCTGAACCATCGCTTATAAAAGCATAATCATAGCCCAATACGTCCTGATAATTCTCTAGGGTGGAAGTCCAATAAAATCCGACCTGATTCTTTAAATTAAAATTCATATAGTTATTAGGAGTGCCATTTCCATCACCACCATACAACCCATCAAAACCACTTTCTCCACCTAGTTTCAATCTTTTAAAGGCTAACTTCTTGTTGCCTTTCCCTGCGTATTTGATTAACGCTCTCCACTCTGCAACACTTGGCAAATGCCATCCTTTCGGGCACGTTATTAACGCTGCTTTTCGAGAATAAAGACGACCATATTTTTTACAATTCTCCGATTTCTCATCATAACATACAGTGCAAATTCCCGCCACTTGCGTTTTCCATTTCCCCTTTTTCTCCGATTTCACAGTGCAATCAAGATTCTTTGTTATTTTATAATTCAAATTTTCTGCCATCCACGTTTGTTCACCGATTTTGACGACCTTATAAGACTGCCCATCTCTTTTATCTTTAAAGGGTTTTAGCTTTTTAGCAATGAATTCATTCTTCAAAACACTTTTTCGAGATGCTTTATAATCCTTCATCATTGACTCCAATGAATCCGTTGGAAAACCGTAAATCTCCGCAATTTCTATGCTTCGACTGTAGTAAAAATCCATGGAATCCAGATGATCTTTTTTTGTCTTGGCTGGAAGGATATTTTGATATTCAGAAATTTTAATAGAAGCAAGCTCAAACTGTGCTAGCTCATTAATGGTTTTTTGATTTTGTTCAACCTTCTCCTTGTTTGTAGCCACTTGATTGGCCTTTTCCAACAAAATAATAGCCTTCGAAATTGTACGCTGGTCTTTCAAATACACCTTGGCCGAATCCATATATAATTTATGTGCTATTTTTTGCTGATCCAAATCTGATATTTGTTGTACCTCATCCTTATTTCCCAAATCTTCAGAATTATTTCCAAACTTTAGAATTAAAGCAACTACAACTACTACAAGTACAATCGCTCCTACCACCATCGGCAATATTACAGGCTTCTTTTTAGGACTTTTTTCTTTCTTTTCATCCGCGCTTAAAGATTGAGATTTGGTTTGTTTTGCGTGGTTTACTGGTTCATTCGTACTTTTTTCTTTTCTACGTTCGTCTTTACTCTCCGTATTAATCACCGGTGGATCATGTTGAATTTCTTCCCCCTTAAAATTTGATTTCAAATCTTGGGAAAGCACCAAATAGGCTTCTTCAATTTCCTTAAGTCCTTTTTGATAACCCTCCCGTATCGACTCCAATGAAGTATTTCTTACTTTTTCTTCCCAAATCGAACGTTGTTGTTGGTATTTCTCATTAAGATCAGATTCACTATATGGCCTTTTAAGATCAAACATCGACAACCCGTTTTCAATTTTCAATTGAAGCTCGGGTTCAATGCTTCTTATTTCTGGTTTAATGGACAATAACAATTCATACGCGACTCCAAGTTCTTTCAAACCAGATTCATAGCCTTTTTTTATTACATCCAACTTAGCATTGCTTACTTCCAACTCAAATTCTGTACGCTTAAGGTTATATTGTTTTTCAATATCCCCGTGTGTACAATTCGAACCAAGTTCTAGCAGTTTCAAGGCCTGATTTTCAGTGATTTCATTTTTATTTGGCTCATCAAGACCGTCTATAATACTTTCTTCTTGTTTTTTTTCTTCCGTTTTTGAATGTGTCAAATCAGGTTTTAAAGATGGTAATCCAATAGAATTGTCTTCTGAACCTAACAGATCGTAAGCCTCTTCGAGCAGCCTCTGTTCATTTTTATATAGTTTTTTTAAATCGTCCGTCGGTGCGTTCGCAATTTGAATTTGTAACTCGTTGGACTTTTGCTCAAATGAATACTTAATATCTCCCGCATTCGCAGTAGAATTTACATCTAATATTTCAAAGGCTTTTTCTCTATTCATCTTTCCAAAGCATTATATTATTCCCCTCCATCATGATCTTCAGGTTCTGGCAAATCAGTTGCTCCATGATCTCTCAAGGTACTTTCCATATATCCACTATCCAATAATTCTTGTGAAGGAATACCGGCTTGCACCATTGCTTCAGCGCCAATACCTGCTCCTGACATGTCTCCTACAGAAAAACCGGCGGCATGTAAATCTCCAGGTGGAAACTTATACATGTCGTGAATCGAGTAGCCTGCTTCCTTCAATGCTTCTGCACCTGCTAAATGCTCCAAATCATCGGCACTAATTCCTGCTTGGTTCAAATCAGTTAATTCGTATGCTCCAAACATTTCGTCCACACCATATCCAGCAAAGTTAACTTGATTTGCGGTATAACCTGCTGATTGCAATTCTCCTACTTCGTAACCAGCATCTTTCATGGATGAAGCAGAAAAGTGATCTAGCATATCCGAAGGATCAAATCCGCCACTTTTTAAATCCTCCGCACCAAATCCGCCACTTTTCATTTGACTTACATCATATGATCCAAGCATATCCGTTGCTTGGAAACCTCCGTCTTTTAATTGAGAAGCAGAAAACCCTCCTCCAGCCATCTCCGAAGCATCGAAATGTCCTAACATATCAGTGGCTCCAAATCCTCCTTCTTTCAACTCTCCTGCATCAAAGTTTCCAGACTTCATTTCTGCTACGTCATAAACCCCCAACATAGAATCCGCTGAAAAACCTCCAGATTTCATTTCACTAGCGTCAAATCCGCCAGACTTCATTTGATCAGGTTGCCAACCTCCCTCGTTCATTTCCGCAGCAGAATAATTATTATACATTTGATCTGCTGCAAATCCCCCTTCCAACATTTCACTCGCATCGTAGGCACCATGCATTTCACCTGGCTCAAAACCTCCACTAAGCATTTCTGACGCATCAAATCCACCAGACTTCATTTCGCTTGGATCAAACCCTCCTTCTTTCATTTCAGATGGATCGTACACATCATGCATGGACGCAGCATCAAATCCGCCTTCTTTCAATTCACTTGCACTGAAAGCGCCATCTTTCATTTCAGATGGTTCATACACATTGTGCATAGAGGCAGCATCAAATCCTCCTTCTTTCATTTCGCTGGCACTGAAATTACCATCCTTCATTTCGGATGGTTCGTACACATCGTGCATAGAAGCAGCATCAAATCCGCCATCTTTTAATTCTCCTGCACTGAAATTTCCATCCTTCATTTCGGATGGTTCGTACACATCGTGCATGGAAGAAGCATCAAATCCGCCATCTTTCAATTCTGCTGCACTGAAATTCCCATCCTTCATTTCAGATGGTTCATACACATCGTGCAAGGAAGCAGCATTAAACCCACCGTCTTTCAGCTCTCCAGCACTGAAAGCACCTTCCTTCATTTCTGTAGGATCATACACGTCGTGCAAAGCAGCGGCATCAAATCCGCCATCCTTTAATTCTCCTGCACTAAAATTCCCCGATTTCATTTCAGAAGGCTCGTATACACTATGCATCGATGTAGCGTCAAAACCTCCTTCTTTCAATTCCCCTGCGCTAAAATTACCTTCTTTCATTTCGGCTGCATCATATACGCTATGAAGTTCACCTGATTGAAAACCATCATCCTTTAGTTCTTTCGCAGAATACCCTCCTTCTTTCATGGATTGTACTTCATACACAGAATGTAAATCTTTAGCTGGATATCCTCCCTCATAAAGGTGTGTCGCTTCATAACCACCTTCCTTCATTTCTTCACTATAATAATGCGAATACAGCCTGTCCGCGTTGAAATTATCACTATACAGATCCGCAGCTTTAAAACCTCCTTGTTTAAATTCAGGTATGTCAAAAACACCGTCAATTTCAGATGCTTTCACATTTGCTTGATAGTAGTTCCCTGCATCGTATCCAGCATCTTTAATTATTTGATGCTCGTAATGACCTAATATATTCTCTAACTCTACATTTTCATTAAAATAATCTTCAGCACCATATCCTCCATTTACAAGATCTGAAGTTTCATAATGATCTAAAACATCTCCTAAACTTACCTTTTCATTGTAAAATTGATCTGCTCCGTATCCTCCACTAACAATATCTGAAGTCTCATAGTGACCAAGAATATCTTCTAATCCAACTTCTTCTTGTTTAAATGCCTCTGCTTTGTAGCCTCCCGTAACAATGTCGCCCGTTTCAAAATGATCCAAAATTTCACCAAGACCCACACTTTCTTCGTGAAATTCCACCGCTTTATACCCTCCTTCTACAATCGATGGAGTATCATAATGATCTCGAATTTCTCCTAAGCCTACTCCTTCTTGCTTAAATGCCTCCGCTTTGTAGCCTCCGGTTACAATTTCACTTGTTTCAAAGTGATTCAATATTTCACCCAAACCTACATTTTCCTGATGAAATTCGACTGCCTTATACCCTCCTTCTACCATTGCCGGAGTATCATAATGATTTCGAATTTCTCCCAAGCCGACTCCTTCTTGCTTAAATGCTTCGGCTTTATAGCCTCCGGTTACAATATCGCCTGTTTCAAAATGATCCAAAATTTCTCCTAAGCCAATATTTTCCTGATGAAATTCGACGGCTTTATAGCCTCCTTCTACTATTGCCGGAGTATCATAATGATTTCGAATTTCTCCCAAACCTACACCTTCTTGCTTAAATGCCTCGGCCTTATAGCCTCCGGTGACGATATCGCTTGTTTCAAAATGATTTAATATCTCCCCTAAGCCAACATTTTCCTGATAAAATTCGTCTGCCTTATACCCTCCTTCTACTATTGCTGGAGTTTCGTAATGATTTCGAATCTTTCCTAAGCCGACTCCTTCTTGCTTAAATGCTTCGGCTTTGTAGCCTGCGGTTACAATTTCGCCCGTTTCAAAATGATTCAGTATTTCACCCAAACCTACATTTTCCTGGTGAAATTCATCTGCCTTATAACCTCCTTCTACAATTGCCGGAGTATCATAATGATTTCGAATTTCTCCCAAGCCGACTCCTTCTTGCTTAAATGCTTCGGCTTTGTAGCCTCCTTTTACGATATCACTCGTTTCAAAATGATTCAGTATTTCACCAAGATCCACATTTTCTTGATAAAATTCGTCCGTCTTATATCCTCCTTCTACAATTGCTTGAGTAGCAAAGTGATTTCGAATTTCTCCTAAGCCGACTCCTTCTTGCTTAAATGCTTCGGCTTTGTAGCCTCCTTTTACGATATCAGCTGTTGCAAAATGTGGAATTACATCTCCAAGAGGAATATTTTCATCATTAAAATCTTTGCTTTCAAATCCAGCACGAGCCAATACTCCATTATCATAATGATTTATTATAGGACCCAATTTCTCCCCATCTTCACGAAATTCTTGTGCGGTATAATTTCCATTTGCAATCGCTGCAACATCCATTTTACCCCTAAGCTGACCAATGGGCGTATCGACATTTTTAAACTCTGCTGCCGTTACGTTTGCCTCAATTAATTCATCGATTGAATAGTCTTTATTTATGGACTCTAAAGGAAAACCAGTATTCCGTAGGTCTCCAGCTTTATAATGGCCTTGCTTTATTTCAGCAACGGTAAAGTCATTTTGCAACACATTTGGTGGCACGCTATCTTTATTAAAAGAATCAGTTGTAAACCCGGCATCTTTTAGCGTCTTAACATCAACCCCCATATTCATTAAGGAAGAAGGTGCGGCACCTGATTCCCTCATAATGTTAATTATTTCAGTACCAGGATTAAGTCCGTTTATCTCGTCTACATCAATTGTTTTATGCTCTCCTAAACCTTGTGATTGCTCATGCATCCCTACACTTTCCATTCCCGGCAGAATGCTTTTTGTAGTAAACTCACTGATAATTTGTTCTTTCTGTTGGATCAACGCATCAGAATGATGATTGACTGCCTCCCTCCATCGTTCTATTATTTCTGGTGAACCAGCAGAACGCAATGCGGTTGGATTTTCAGCCATAATCTTATCCGGATTCGAAAATTCGATTTTCTCGTCAATCTTTGTAATGGTTTCCTTAAAAGCTTTTTCATTGTCAACCTCAGACATATCTGTTTCTACCCGACCTAGCTTCAACTTTACTTTTGCCCCAGCTCCTAGTTCAATTCCTTTCTTGCCTATCGATGCACTTGCTCCTGCAGAAACGCCTGCTCCTAATCCAATTCCATCAGAAGTACCAGTCAGAGATCCATCATTTTGCAAGTGTGTTGTAGGCGATGCATACACTGTTCCACTTATTTCACCGGAAGCAATACTGGCTTTTAACGACGCCCCTTTATTGGAAAGACTGGCAACTCCTGACCCAGCTGAAACCTTCACTTCAGCTTCCAAAGCGGAACCATCTTCTTTATCTATACTTATATACTTTCCTTTGACTTCCGCAAGCGCACCCGAAACTGATCCTCCAACAGAAGCGATACTTTTAGCTTCGTTCCCAACCATTTTAGCAGCTCCCAAATTGGGTCCTATTGATGCTCCGGTTTTGAAAGCGTTTCCATCTACCAAATACATATCCACATCGTCTTCCTGAAAGGTAATAACTCTTTCGTTTCCATCCGCTGTACGATAATGAATTTCTTTTTTAATCGAATCGTATTCAACCGATCCAGGATTATAGCCTCCATTCTCCTTAACCATACCTGAAACCATAATTTCAGAATTCAGACTTAAGGAAGCGCGTTCCTCTTCTGGTAAATGGTCTAATATTCTCTTTGCAGACTCTTTAGTTATATCATTAAATCCCATAAATAAATATTTGTTTTTATACTAATGTCGGTCTGTTTAACCTACGTGATTTACAATTGTTGATTTTACCAGTCTCTTTTGATTAACTAGGTATTCTAGTACTTCTTCTTCTCCCGTCAAAACATGTTTTAATTCTCTTCCTGTTTTGGAGTCGTAGGCACATACTTTAATCGTTCCATTCAGTTCTGCGCTTACCTTTAAACCTACCGGGTAGTTTGTTTCGGCTGGCAAATCATCTAAAATGAATGATCCCATGCTATGTGGATCATTTTCTTGTCGATATTGAATGAAATCGAACAACATCTTGGTTTGCTTGGGCTGAATGGTATAGTAAGTTCTATCCAATTCAATTGGCAGTGCGGTATTTTTACGAAACAATTCATCTATTGCCACCCGTCCAGTGTCACTATCCAGTGTTCGAATACCTACCGAATATCCAGTAACACCGTTTAATTCACTAGGAATTCCAGCCATAATTGCATCTCCGTTTAACTGGCACACATGCAGTGCCGCGCCAGAAGCAACCGCCTTCATGGGATCATGATAAATCACCTCTTGTTTTCCTGAAGAGAAATAAGAACGTACCGCATTTTGTACCGCTGGTATCATGGATGTGCCGCCAACCAGTATTACCGTATCAATATCTTCTTTATCTAAACTAGAATCATCAATACAACGTTGAACAATTCGGATACTTTTTTCTATAAGTGGCTGAATCTTTTCTTCAAATTGTGGCCTCGTAACAGCCACTTGTAATGGTTGATTTCCAATAAAAACGGTTTTGGTAAGAAATTTTTTAGAGGGGAGTCCCAACTCTATTTTAATCTCCTCCGATGCGCTTCGCAATTGCAATAAAGATCTTGCATTCAGGTCGGGCATCTTTCCGTAAGACTGCACATACTGATCCAGTATTATGCTTCCAATCTTTTCATCCATCTCCTTCCCTCCGAGTTCCGTATGCCCATCTTTGGACAACACATTTACGCCATCTTTATGCATTTCAATGATGGTACAATCGAAGGTTCCTCCGCCAAAATCATAAACTAATATCGCTTTTTGATCGGCGTCATTATTAACTCCATAATGGATTGCCGCAGCTACAGGCTCATCAATCAATCCGATGACTTCCAAATCAACTAAATTCGCCGCTTGTAATACCGACTTTCGTTGTTTATCGGTAAAATGTGCTGGCACGGTAATCACTGCTCCCTTCACATCTTCCATGGTATGCGCTTGCACATCAAATTGCAATTTCTTCAATAAAAGTGCTGCTATTCCTTCTGGGTACCAAGCAGCACTGTCTTTCCCAAAATGCAGCGGTTTATGGACACCAAACGATCTTTTAAAAAATCGAAGTACTTCCAATTCTGGTTTTTGCTCCAATAACTTTTGAACAGTTTGTCCCACATAGGCATTGCTTCGATCTATATGAACTACTGAAGGCGTAAAAAAAGAGTCTCTGAATGTGCTATCTGGAATCAACTCAATATTTCCGTCTGTTCCATATTTGGAAACCAATGAATAAGTTGTTCCTAAATCTATACCTACATACATAGTTCCCCTCTTCCTTTTTTATATTATTATTCGTTCGCAATGGTGATCTTAGCGGACTGCATCGTTCGCGTCCCAGTTTGCTTTATTTCTCGTTCCATTTGATCCATTTGGCGAACTACATTATCCAATACGCGTACATGTTCCGTCATTGATTTTTCCATCGAACTCAGTTGATTCAATTTAAATTTCGAAGAGGATTTTTCTTTTTCCAAGGAAGCATGGAATTGTTGATTACTGGTATTCACACGTTCATCTATCTTTTGCATCGTTGATCTTAACATTTTGTTAATCGCTTCAGTTATTCGTACAATCCATTGTCGTTGAAAATCATTTTCAATTCTTTTGTATTCTTTTTTTAAGAATTCGCGTGCTTTATCCAATTCGTTTTTCTCCGTTTCCTTTCGCTCTTTCTTTACGGATATAACCACAGAGACAATTCCCACTCCTAGTAATACAAAACTTAATGGCAGCACAATATGATCGTATTCTTTTAGATATTGAGAAAGGCCAAGCATTGGCACCAACATAAAGAAGATCATGCTGTATTTTCTTACCGCTGTTAAATACTCATAAAAACCCTGTTTACGTGTTTCTGATTTATGTGATCGTTCCACATATACGGAGTTGTTCAGAACTGATTCAATCTCCCCTTCCATTTGCGCATTTCCAGTGATTTCTATTTTATCAATGTGCACCGATTCTAAAAAATCATTTATTTTCTTAATCTCCTGCTCCTCAAATCGCTTTATGTTATCAACATCCATTTTAGTTGCTTGCTCAAAATAAGCACGCAATTCAGATAGTACTTCTTTTTCAAAATCTTCAGGTATGGTCAATACCAGTTTTTTTGTTAACGTTTCAGAAGATAAATTGGCTAATTCTCCAATACGTTTATTCGCTAATTCCCAATAGTTCCCCGTTTTCTGAGCAAACTTTTGTTCATACACTTTTTTCAATCCAATATCCAATTCGGAAAAATCATTTTGAACTTCTCCTTTGAATTTATTGAGTTGATCATTTTTACTACCAGATGAAGTTGAATTAACTTCAATTTGCTGCGATTCTGCAATTACTCTTTTTCCAACATTCGCCTCTCGATCTTGATCAATTTGAACCCTAACTGCATCAATAATCGAAAACAATGCATTTAAAACGGTAATATTCTTAGTAAATTCTACTACCCCAGACCATTCGAATTGATCTAGTAAATCCTTAAGTGTTATTTTAAAAACAACATCATAAGGTTGATAAAAGGTCTTTATTGCATGTTTTTGTACAGCTCGTTCGATTAATCTTTTTTTCGAACTATCTCCTTGACCCGTAAATAAAACTAATTGCAGAAAATTAAATTTGTTGTAATTTCCTAATTGAAATGAAATAAAGTCAGGATCTGCCTCATCAACATTAATAACAACAATGGACAACGCAGAATGCAATGCTCCCGTTTTTTTGGAAATTGGAATCGTAGCATTAAAATTATGGATTTTAAGGGGGACATCTGTAGAAAACCAGGCCTGTTCTAAACCCGATACATCTGTGTCTTTATCAAAGTTTATAACCCCTATTTGTAAATTTCCATCGGAATTTCCTTCATACGAAAAGCTTGATATTTCATTCAAGGAACGAGATAACATACCTGATCTTGAAGCAAACTCGGTACTTCCAAGCGTTTTATGTAATACAGTTAGAACAGGATCAAAGTTCATCGGTATTCTTCCCTTTCAATGATTAACAAACTATTAACAAAATTAAAAATAACATTAATAATCCAAATTCAAAGATTCTTCTGGAATCATCTCCTCCATAAGATCACAAGGCAAGGTTGAATACTCATCAGTTGGTAATTCCCATTCTTGTAAAGATTTGCCTTCTATATCATTCTTATCCAATTCATTGTAATAATTTGCCCATAGCGACATAGCTAGATCGTTCCCTCGCAACATGCTTGAACCTCCTCCAACCCAGACTACCGTAACCAATTCATTTTGAGCATCCAAATGCCATGAATTCCCCATCATTAAACCGGACGAATATGCGTACCTTGGCTTAATCCCTCGATTAAGGCCATGCAACTTCTTATTAGCCTCAAAGCTTACTCCCGGCTCACCATTAGCTAATATTTCACCTGATGCTTGCAGAACTTCTACCACTGCAAAGCAATCCTGATGTGACATTTTTTCTTCCACATTCGGTTCCACTTCATAAACTATCTTTCCAGATTTGTCCGTAATTTTAGAAATTATGATAGGGTCCACTGTAATCCCCTTATTCATAATGGTTCCATATGTGCTAGCAATATTAAGTTCTGTAGTTTCGAATAATCCCAAGAATATATTAAAACCAATTTCGGAGTCCGCCACACTTTCTCCTTTTCCTGTAATTAATCCCATTTGCTTAAAAAATCGGTGCGGAATTTTCGGATTTCTTAGATTAGACGCAATGGCCCCTATCATACTCTGTTTGTTTAAAGCCACCGCATCTCCATAGGATAACGGTAAATTACTATTCCCCATTCCATCGTTAAAACAGTAGTTGTCTCCTGTTCCTTCAATTGTAACGCAATACCTCTGATCAATAAATTTATCACATCGCTGCATCCACCCTTGTTGGACTCCTGCTCCACAATACAACGGCATAACTAGTGAACCTGCCTCCCGAATAAAATCTGATTCTGTATTGGGTACCTTATGGGTATTTGACCATGCCAAAATATGACCATTCTTTGGATTCAATGAAATTATTGCTTTATTCTTACCTTCTTTTGCCTTGGCTTGGGTTTGCAAAGATTCTTGGTACTTTGAATTGATCGTAAAATGAATTGTGTAAGCGCCTTTTTTTTCCAATCGATTGGCCCAGCCATATAATTCATGATCTTTAAATGCACGGATAACATCTGTTGGATAATTATCTACCTTTCCCTCAAGTAATTCTTGAGTAAACTTCATCAAAAAATCGTAAGAAATAGAATCCTTCTCCGATATCTCTACTCCATCAGAAGTTACATAAATGTAATTCATTTCTGATTTTGGAAAATCACAAGAAACCAGAAAACCACAAAACATGGTACATAACAGTACTAAAGACTCCCTATAATTCTTTCTCATAATCGTGTAGTAAAAAAAAGGTTCGGCAACCTTTGCTATAAGATTCTAATAATTTCAAAACTAATAAAAGTCTATATTCCCTCTTTGCTTCGGTGTTTTATTTAACCTAAATAAGGATGAATACAGTACCTTTCTAAAAAAGCACATAAACTAAACACCCAAACTGAATTCTTAGAATTAAACGATCGTTTTTTCACATTCCCACAATCTTTTATTGCAAGTAAGGCTTTAGGGCTTCCAAAGCTTCTTCTTTTGTTTTGGTTACAGTCGTAGTATTGGCTCCTAAACTTCCTACCACAAATTTAGCCACCATGTTCATTAGAAAGTTTTGATCGTTAAAAATAGCTATGTGTTTAATTTTCGTCAAACTCTTAAACTGTTTTTTAAACTGGTATCTTGTTTTTGCGTCCGGTCGGTTAGATTTTGTCACATCTATCAGCATGCAATAATCCAATTCTCCAGATGCAAGCTCTAATATTTTCTCATGTTTGACTCGAGCCGTTTCCTGATTCACCTCTCCTATTTCCCTAATTAGAATAAGATTAGGTCCTTCCAGTGTAACGGTATCTTTCAATTCCTGATACCATTTTGATTTTAATTCCGAATTCTCCATTTAATTCAACTATACAAATCTATTTAATAAAACATAGCTTTTAAATAAGTGGAAATCATTGAGTAATTCAAATAAAACACATTCTTTATTATTATTAGATGATAATGGATAAAGAACTGATACCGTATCAAATTCCTAATGAAGTGGTTCAGAATGAAAATTTGGTAGAAAAACTAACAAAACCTTAGCCCGGTTCTTTTAAATTTAGGCAAGAAACGCTTGAATAAACAAAATGCTATGAAGATCTTGTTTGTATAAGTTTCTACACTTTCCTGAAAAAGCCTCCCCCATTCTAAAAAAAACTTAAAAGCATCATTAAATATACTCGCTTAGGTAAAATAAATTATTTATAGTTATTTATGCGTTTAAATTTAATATACGGGACGTCACTTCACGTTCGTAATAAAAAAAAAACACTAGTAAAGAGGTTGAAAATATTAAAACACGTCATATAAGACATGATTTACTTAATGAAGGATCTTATTAAAACAGCCACAAAATCGATCTTCGCAATTTGTTGCTTTTGCTTATTTTCAAACGGATTTTCTCAGGAATTAACTTATTTCACCATTGGTAAGAAAGAACTGATAAATATCAATATTTACTCCTTGGTGCAAGATAAAGAGGAGACCCTTTTCATCGGTACCAATGAAGGTTTATTTGTCTATAAGAAGGGTACATTTATTCCCATACCTTTTGATGGTAAACAAAAGGGAAATTCCATTTTTTGCTTGACTCAATTGGACCAACGATTATTCTGTTGTAACATGAATGGTCAGATTTTCGAACTCATTGACAATACCCTAAAAGTAATCGTTGAATTCCCGTTAGAACACCTTTCTGAAGTATCTCAATTAGAAATGGACCGGGATGGCAATTTATTCTTCGCGTCCAATGGCGTTTTTAAAATTGAAGAAAATACTTTTCAACTTCTTTATAAAAATGAGCGTTGCAGCTATCATTTCTTACATAAACTGCCAAATGGAGAAATTGCCCTTTCTCCTGAAGTAAGAGATTCCATTATTATCTTTAAAAATGGCTCCGTCCAATATCAGAAAGTTCATTTCAAAACTAGAGCACATGACGAACTAAATGAATTACCATTTCATCGTATTTTTCATTTAAATAATCAATTAATTGATTTCCATTATAGTAAATGTAGTATGGAAGGTTCAGACACAACGTTTACTTTAAATAGTTCAGTAACCGATAAGTTACTTCAATATTCAAAAAATGAAATATGGGTATTGAATCAACAAGCTGGAATTAAAAAAATAAAGTCCCTCAATCATCCTATTTTAAAACATGCTATTCTAAAAAATTTATTTGTTTCAGCCATTGAAAAGGGTGCGAATAATACCTTATTTCTGGGAACATTTGGAGAGGGGGTAATAATTGTTCCCAGCCAGCAAACCTTCAAACACCCTATTGACGTCCGAAATGGAAAATTAAGATCCATCGCTACTGATTCCTCATCTGTCTTTTTAATCGACAGTAAAAGGGGGGTAATAAAATATAATGGATCAAGTGAAACCATCTTAAACAATTCAATAAAAACGCCTAATTCAAACATTTTTCACACTCATTCAATCAATTACAATTTAGATAAAAAACACCCTTCCTTATTTTATGAACATCCAGCGTATAATGACCTCATAAATGTAAAAGACGTATTTAAAGTTACGGATTCCACCGTATTGGTTGCGACTTCTCGAGGAGTGTATTCCTATGGACAAGATTTCATTTTGGATTCTTTGCATTGGAAAAAACACTTTTATGGTAACCACGTTTATAAATTCAAGGCAATAAACGAACGTTGCAAATCAGTTTGCTATGACCAAAAATACGAAACAGTCTATGTTTCTACCTCCAACGGACTCATCTTAATTGATAAAACAGGTCACTACAAGGAAGTTCTTATCAAGAACAAAAGGATTGATTGTAATGATCTAGAATATTATAAAGGCAAACTCATTTGTGCTACTCAGAAAAATGGTATTTTATTCTTGGATAATGGAAATTTGATCAACCAAATAGTACCCAAAAATGGCCTAGGAGCGATTAACACATTAAAAATTAAAATTAACAAGGGTACGTTGTATGTCCAAAATGGAGCCAATTTTCAATTTTTAGATTTAGAGTCGTTTAAGCTAACGACGCTTGGCCGTGCAGAAGGTATATATGGATTTGTGACCGATTTTGACGTAAATGAAACCCATTTATGGCTTATTACAGATTATAAAAATGTGTTATCTCTCTCAAATTCAACTAAACATACGAATTTTGACAAACCAGCTTTGAGGCTTCAAATTGATTCTATTCTTGTTTCTGGCATTAAGAAAAAATGGAGTGCACTGCACAACTTAAGCCACACCGAAAATAGTTTACAGGTTCATTTTGACTTAAAAAGCATAAAATATCGAAAAGAAACAATTATCAACTATCGAATCAAAGGGTTAGAAACCAACTGGAACAGTGTAAAAGCGGAAAACAATATCATCGAATATAAATCCATTCCTTCAGGAGATTATGAACTGGAGATGTTCGCATCATTTCGCAATAGCGCTCAAAGTAAGCCCTATATTTTTCCTTTGGTAATCGCCCTACCTTATTGGCGAACTTGGTGGTTTTATGCCTCTCTAGTCCTTTTAATCACCTCTTTGTTCGCTTTGCTCTTTTTAGTTAGACTTAAAAGAATTAAGAAAAATCAACTGGATCAACTGGAAAAGCAAACCTTAAAAACCAATGTGTTAGAGTCGGAACTTAAAGCACTCCGATCACAAATGAACCCTCACTTCATATTTAACTCGTTAAACTCGATCCAAGACCTTGTTTTAAAGGAAGATACAGATGCTTCATATGATTATATTGTTTTGTTTGCGAAACTAGTACGAAGCACATTAAATTACTCGAATTTAGATTTTATTCCCATTGAAAAAGAATTGGAATTTTTAGATATTTATTTGTCTTTAGAAAAATTAAGATTTGCTAAGAATTTTGAATATTCGATCTCCTATGATGGTAATACGGGAATTGACATCCCTTCATTACTTATTCAACCCTTTGTAGAGAATGCCTTGGTTCACGGACTTATGCATAAAAAAGGAATGAAAAAAGTATCTGTTGAATTTGAATTAGGAACCCATGTCATCTGTACTATAACCGACAATGGAATTGGAAGGGTCCGTGCAAAAGAGATCAATGAACGTCAACGTGGAGAACATAATTCATTTGCTATGGAGGCTATTAAACAGCGATTAAGCCTGTTAAATAAACAAGTGGGCTCCCAAGCAGGTCATTATGAAATCATTGATTTATACGAAGAAAAAGAAGCTATTGGTACTCAAGTTATCATCACTATCCCATTTGTAAATCATTATTGATTTATTTATTTATTTATTCATAAAATACTATTTGATGTTCGTAAAACAGTTATCTATTAAATATTAACATTAGTCATATTTGATATTATGGATGAAATCAGGGTAATATTAGTTGATGATGAACCAGCTGCAAGAAGCGTTTTAAGGAATCTATTGATACGTTGTAATGCTCAAATTCAGATTGTTGCTGAATGTGCTGATCTTCCAGAAGCGGTTGTGGCAATTAATAAATTTAATCCAGATGTTGTTTTCTTGGATGTTCAAATGCCGGATTATGCAGGTTATGAAATCGTCAATTTCTTTGATTCCATGGATTTTGAAATAATTTTTGTGACCGCCTATGATCAATTTGCACTAAAGGCGTTTGAGTTAAGTGCGGTGGACTACATCGTGAAACCTATCGAACGCATCCGTTTAAAACAAGCAATCGAAAAATTATCAGATAAAATCCATCATAAAGTTTCCTTCGAAAATTATCAAATTCTGCTGGAGTCGGTTCGAAAAAAGGAATTAGGCAAAATAATTATTTCTGAGCTTAGTGAGGGACGTGTATCTCGTAAAGTCCTGCTAATACCAGATATCATAGCTATAGAGGCCATGGGTGCTTATAGCAAAATTTATTTGAAAGATGACGCTCCCCATACAGTCAGTCGAAATCTAAAATTTTTTGAATCTCAATTACCGATGGAAAACGTTTTTTTTCGGTCACATCGTTCTTGGATTTTGAATATGAACGAAATCATACAATACAATCCTCGATTTGGCTTAGTTACTTTAACAAAAGGGATTGAATCAAAATTGTCAAAAACAAGGCAAGAACTGTTTGAATCTATTGGTTTTTCGAATTCGTAAAACCAAATTGGTGCTTCATAAAACGGATTACGCAATCGTACTTTTTTTGAATTATTCTTGTAGAAAATTAATCTATAAGAAAAATGAAAAAAACAATAATTACAGCCCTGATAATCTGTGCAGCCCAATTATCATTCGCCCAACAAGACTTGTTTAGTGCGATAAAATCCCTTGGTTCCGAAATGGAATATGCTAAATATAGTATTAGTCTGGAAGGAACGAAATATACCATTACTCCTAAAGGAGATAAATTCAATATTTCAGTAAAGGACAATCCTTTTGGAAAACCTGGAGGGATCGAAGCTTCTAATATTGAAAGTGGTAAAAAAGATGCTTTTTACGACAAACGATATAGTCCAGTAGATCATTACACACATCCATCCTATCAATATAAAGGAGGGAGTTTTAAATCAGCTTTTGTAATGGTGGATAGTGTTATCTATCAATTACAAAATTTTAATAAGGAAAGTCTATCCTATAAATTTTATTATATCTACATACCAATTATAGGCAAAGCAAAAACGAATGGAGCAAAGAAAAAAATGAGTATGAAAGAAAAAATTGCTGCTGCGAAATCAAAACTTTCCGGAAGTCCATTTGTGCAAAGGCAAAGGTCCAAAAATCACAAAAAAATAATTTCAGACTATTTAGCTGCGATGAAAAAAGTGCAAAAGGCTCATCCGTATTCTGCGCAAACAAAAAAAGAGATTAATGGCTTAGAATCGTTAGAAAAAGAGAGAATTGCAAAAATTAATGCTCGAAATGCAGAATGGGAAGCTACAAAAGGAAAAAGCATACGTGCATTAAATGCAAAAAGCACTAATTCTTCTTCCAATAGTTCTTCAAATAAATCTGATAATTTTCAAGGACAAGTCTATTTCAAACTTCAGGCTGGGAGTAGCGCAGACAGAATCCATATTCATTATGGGTCAAATGGCGCTTATACAACTAGTACTACTAGAGGTTCTTCTGCAAGTATAAAATGTCAAAAGGGTAAGGTTTATTATTCCTATACCGGTAAAAAATCAGACATGAAATTATTACAAGAAATTTCTCCTTCAGACTGTGGTAAAACGATTAATGTCAATTAAAATAAAATAAAATTGAGGTGATAGATTAGGATCATTTCTAAATTAACTTAGAAATGATCCTTTTTATAAATTAGAGATACAGATAAGTAAGTAAGTAAGTAAGTAAGTAAGTTGGTAATTAAGTGCGAATGCAATTTATTCTTGAACCTGATAATACTGGGGTACTAAACTCTTAATCTTATCCAACGTTTCAGTTACTGATAATTCACTCATCCCTCCTGATGCATTTGCGTGTCCACCACCATTAAAGTGTTCTGAAGCCAATACATTTACTGGGTTCTCCTCTCCTTTCGAACGGAATGAGATCTTCATAATGCCGTCGCGTTCTGAAAATACAATTGCCACCTTCATTCCTTTAATAGATAAGGCATGGTTTGCTAAGTTATCGGTATCCCCTTTTTGATAATGGTATTTCGCCAATTCTTCTTTTGATAATGAAATAATAGACACCATATAATCTTCCATAATCTCCAACTTTTCACACATCGCATATCCTTGCAAACGTAAACGACTCGCAGTGTTGTTATCGCTCAACTTTTCATGAATTAAATGATGTTCGACTCCTGCTGCCAATAACTTTGCTAGTACTTCGTGTGTTCGTGGCTTTGCAGATGGAAACCTAAAACTCCCCGTATCGGTCAAAATACCAAGGTACAAGGGGGTTCCAATTTTTTCATCCAGTAAATCGCCATTACCGGATTGCTCAATTAATTCAACAATAAGCTCCGAAGTTGAAGAAGCCGAAGTTTCGGACACCGCAAGTGTTGGAAATTCTTCCGGATTTAAATGATGATCAATCATTACGGTTTTACATGTTACCGCTTCTAATAATGCTTGCATATCGGGTCCAATACGACTGGTAGAGTTGTAGTCCAAGCAAAACACTAAATCTGCTTCTTTAAAAGCAGTCGTTATTTCTTCTGGTTGGTCCGTCATTAAAAGAAATGACGATGTATCTAACCAATATAGGAATTCTGGTGCCGCATCTGGATGACAAACGGTTGCTGTTTTGCCCAATTTTTCAATAAAACGCAATAAGCCTAGTGAGCTACCTATTGAATCGCCATCAGCAGATTTATGCGATGTAATTATAATGTTAGATGCTGTCTTAATTTCAGCTTCGATTTGTTGATATGTATTCATGTGTCTTTCTTTTTTTTCTATTGTTATTTATTCTAACTCACTCTTCCTCAAGTCACATCAAATCATCGTTCAACACTGAAATTCCTAATAGTAAATTGTATGTCGTAAAGATAATCTTTTGGATTCACTCATTAATCTCAATTTCAATGGATTTTGAATTTAATAAATCAAGCATTGAGATGGATTGTATTCTCATTTCTGTTCTACTATGTAGGATCGTTACTTTGATTCCAAAAATGATTTGATCCATTCTCTCTGTTAATTACAGACTCTTAGTCTCTTGCGCAGCAGCATCTCTTCACACTAAGTAAAGATTTAAGGAGAATTAAAAGACTAAGCGGAGATTTAGTGCGTTTTACAATTGTGTGTTCGCAGAAAGTAGTTTGTTCATTTCACTCTATAAATCAGGTTAAGGTTTATTTTTTAACGAACTTTGACCACACTCAATCACAACTTTAGATTATAGTTGTCTTCTTCATGAAAAAAATCATTACTCAAATACTTGTCATTATCTGTTTATTATCTGCTATTAGCTGTATCAAAATAACAGGAACAGCACATAAAGTGTATCACGCAAACAACCAGTTAAATCGAGTAAAATACGAAACTGCGAAAAGCATAAGTAACACACACTATCACAATTACCTTGAAAAGGTTTATTACGGAAGTGGCATTTTAAAACTGCGTAGAAGATATAAAGGTCCGATCATGCCACAAACCGGTGTACCTAGAAAGGCGATCACAAGAACTTGGGATGAGGATGGAGATATCATGCGTATCACCATTTATAAACGGGGAAAACTGATTAAGCAAAAAAGATAATCTCCTCGTTTTTTTATTATATTTTAATCAGAGAAATTGTGGATTGTGGTTCTACGGTTGAACCTCCTCCTGCTAGATCCGATTTAAATTGTATGGTTAGGGTTCCTCCAGTTGAAACCACTAAATAGCCAAATAAATCCTGCGCTCCGGCTGCTGTTCCAGGTCCAATATCACTTCCCGCATCTGTATCTGTTCCATGATAGTATTGCCCATGAATATCAAAATCAATCGTAGTTATTGTTCCTGAATAAACAAATCTCATATCCATATCCACATTAGGAGCGTCCGTCATTTCAATTAATCCATGCATTTTGTATGTTCCCGCCGTCAAAACGATAGAAATATCGGGGTGCGTCACATAGGATCCTGTCGTTGTTTGTGTCGAAGTTGTTCTTACAAAATGATTTTCAGATGCTCCACCTGAAGAGGGTGTTTGCCAACTAGCGTTTCCTGTTGCGTCGGATGTTAACACTTTACCCGCTGCTTCTGTCCCATCTACCAATTGCATTGTGCCAACCACATCCAATTTAGCACTAGGTCCGGTGGTTCCAATACCTACATTTCCCGTTCCATCCACGCTCATTCTGATTACTGAGTTGGTCGCAAAATGAACAAGTCCTATACCTTTAGAATGTACTTCTAAATCTTGGGTTGCATTGGAACCGGTAGCATAAATTCCTCTAAACCCAATGCCGATCCCTTGTGTTCCATTTGAATGTCTAAATTCAACACCGGAGTCCGTTG